>JACRDT010000003.1 GCA_016212795.1 Elusimicrobiota bacterium
GGCCGGTCGATTTTGGAGCGAAACGAGGAGCGAGGAGCGCGCATACTCGACGTATGCAAGCGACGAGCGACGAAGTTGCAGCCCGAAAGCGACCGGCCGCGCTCTCAGGGAAATCACAGGGCGAGACCATCGATTCCTCTCAAAAGCGCGGAGGCCCGTCTTCGGCCGGCTGCGGTGTTGCTCGTCAGTCGCAGGCGGCCAGCCTTCTCCTTCCTCGCGCCTTGCAGCCGGCTCAAATCCTGGCCTCCAGGACCGCAGCTATGAGCCGGTCGCAGCACTAGTACGCGCGGCGAGGAATCCGCTACGGATTCCTCGCCGTCGCGACACCTTGAACGGCGTTATTGATGCGTCCGTGCGCTTTGCGCACGGACGTATACAGAATTTGTGGCGGCGATCCTGTCCAGGACGTCCCCGGGCACGCCGTCGTCTTTCAACCGCCGGAGGAGCTCCGGCACGCGCTCCGGCGCGATGGGATACGACCCTCGCCCGAAGAGGCGGTTGCGCTCCTGCCAGTCGATGAGCCCCTCGTCCTGGACCCAGGCCGGGTTGCGCCGGGCCGCGAGGGCCAGCCCCAGGCCGATCCAAGCCGCCGGGTCGTCCGGCCGCAGCGCCGCCGCCTCCCGGAAGCGCTCCTCCGCCAGCGCCAGCCTGAGCGCCGGCGCGGCATGGCGCGCCGAGACGACATAGAACCAGCCCCCGCTCATGACCAGGGCGAAAGCCCGCTGCTCGACTCCCAGCGAGAACCGGCGAGCGACGTCCTCGGGCGTCGGGGCGTCGGAGAGGACCCGGCCGCCCAGCGCGCCGGCCAGGGCCCGGGCGAAGGCGTCCGTCAGCAGGCCGTAGCCTCGCAGGTTGGGATGATGGCCGTCGATGAACAGGTCCGAGCCGGCCAGGCCGTGCGGGGAGCGGGCCTCGAAGGTCCGGACCGCGTCCGCCAAGGGGATGCCGTACTCCGCGGCCAGCCGCCGGATGAGCGCGTTGTGCCTGGTCGTCGCGCGGCCGAATCCGTCCTTGCGCACGGCGTCGATCGCCTCCCAAAAGAGCCGGCCGGCCTCCTTGAACCGCCCCAGCTTCCGGTGGCAGGCCCCCGCGCGGTACGTCAAGTACGGCGCGGCCGGCGGGAACTCCAGCGAGAGCCGCTCGTAGTGCCGGATGGCCTCGTCGTAGCGGCGCCCGGCCTCCAGGTCCGCGCCCTTCCGGAGGAAGGCGAGCGCGGCCTCGCGGGTCGGCGGCGAGGCGGGGTCGAGGAACAGGCCCGGATCGATGTCGGCGACGTTGCCGATCACGGTCGACAGGACGGGCTGGAGGCCCGCGGCCCGGCCGAGCTCGATGGCCCGCCTCATGTAGTGCTCGTAGCTCGCGATGTCCCTGACCTTCGGCAGGAGGCCGAGCCTCTCGCCCTGGAACGCGAGCAGGCTGAGGAGGACCGACCGGCACAGGACCCGCTCCTTGAGGGCCTCGTAGCGGCTCAGGGAGGGCGGCTGGCCGAAGTAGCTGTCGTTGTGGCCGGCGTAGATGAGGAGGGCGCCGGGACGGCGGGGGTCCCTCCCCCGGAGGGCAAGCTCGAGCCGGGTCGCCTGCGGGTAGATGGACTCGCCCGCCCTGGCCAGGTTGCGCACGACGATGCGCCGGCCGGCCGCCTCGCCGCCGAGCCGGTCGGCGACGACCGCCGGCACGGACAGGCGCGGGGCGTAGGGCTCGCCGGCCATGGTCGACTCCCCGATGGCGTAGAGCTCGAAGGCATCCCGCCCCGCCCCCGGCGCCCAGGCGCCGTTGCGCAGGGCGAGGGCGAAGCGGGCCGCGGCCTCGGCCGCGAGCAAGCCCAGCAGGAGGGCCGCCGCGGCGCGCAGCGAAGCCCGCGACGCTCCCGGCGGCAGCGCTCCCCGGGTCATCGCCGTCCTCCCGGCCCGGCAGCCTCCGGCAGGGCGCCCGGCGGCCGCCCGGCGACCCCCCTCAAGACCCGCACCTGCCTCCACTCCTCGTAGGCCCGCTCATAGCCGTCCATCACCGCGCGGGTGTTGGCGTCCCTGACCTTCTTGTTGAGCGAGTAGTATTTCCATCGGAACCACTTGATGCTCTCGAGCAGGTACAACGCCCTCAGTTCGCCGGGCGACCATAGCGCCGCGGGGGAGGCCGCCGCCTTCTCCAGCGGTTCCAGGGGCAAGCCGCTGTCCTGGGCGAAGGCCCGGGCCACCTCGTAGGCGACCCGCCTGTTGGCCTCGAGCCGGAAGTGGCAGTAGTCGTGGAAGAGGTCGTTCCCGGGCAGGCCGTGGCGGGCGTATTTCTCCGAGACGATTCTTTCGATATCGATGACCCGGACGGAGGGGCTGCGCACGGCCCGGATGGCGTCCTGCCAGGGCGTGCGGCAGCGCAGGAACGAGCGGTCGCGGTCCTTCGCAGCGAGATAGTACCGGCGCGCGAGGCCGTAGTCCCCGGCGGCCTCGTGGGCCCTGGCCGTGAAGAACAGCGCCAGCGCGTTGCCGCGCGAGACGCCCCCCTTGAGGGCGTCGAGCGCCTGCCGGGTCCGCCCTTGCCCGATGAGGCGCTCCATGCCCGCGAGGTCGAACTCCTGGGCGTCCGAAGGCAGCCAGTCCCGGATATTCGTGGCGACCGTCAGGAAATAGGCCGGGGTCCGCCGCGCCTCCAGCAGGCCGACGATCCCGGCCAGCCCGGCCTTGTAGCCGACGGTGAGCGAGCGGACGATGTCGTCGAGGAGCGCCCCGTCCGCGGCCAGGTCGAGCCCGGTCTTGATGCGGCGGTCCCGCCTCTCGTTGTTCCCGGAGAGCAGGACGACCAGGTCGGGGCCGCCGACGCCGAGCGCCTCGGCGACGGCCGCCTTGGCGTCGGCCAGGTCGCGCGCCCCCATGGCGGCGTTGAAGACCCGGACCCTCCGGCCTGGCAGGACGGCCTGGAGGTCTTGCTCCAGCCAGGTCGAGATGCCGCCGCGGTTGGGCATCCGCAGGAGGCCGAAGAAGGAGACGATGTCGTCGTACCCCTGGTGCACATAGGGCGAGCCCATAGCCTGGGAGCCGCCGAAGACGAAGACGCGGAACTCCCCGGGGGGCTTGAGCTTCTCGAACTCGAACCGGACCATGCCCGGGCCGGCCGAGGCGAGCCGGTCGCCCCTGTCGACGAAGATCGCCCCGAGGCCGCCCTGGAGCCTGCGGACCGCCAGGGTCTCCCCCAGCAAGAGCAGCAGCGCCAGCAGGAGCAGCCCGAAAAAGGAGAAGGCCGCGGCCTTGGCGACGAGGCGGGCCCGGGGCCCCATCATCTCCCGTTCAGTCCAGCGGGTCAGCGCGGCTCAGTGCTTCGGCGCGTCGCCCTTGTCTTTGGCGCCCTTGTCCTTGGCGCCCTTGCCGGCGCCCTTGCCCTCGAGCTTCGCGACGATCTTCTCGAAGAACTCGATGGGGTACGCCCCGCGCAAGGGGACCCCGTTGAACACGAACCCGGGCGTGCCGGTGAAGCCCAGCTTGGCCGCCTCGTCCATGTCGGCCTTGATCTTGTCCTTGACGGCCTGGTTGTCGAGGTCCTTCTTGAGCCGGACGGCGTCCGCCCCGACCTCCTTGGCGACCTCGTCGAAGAACGCGACCGAGAGCTTGTCCTGGTTCTGGAACAGCTTGTCATGGAACTGCCAGGCCTTCTCCTCGGACTGGAGCGAGAGCGCCTCCATGTACAACGCGGCCGGCATGGCCATGGGGTGGAAGTCGAGGGGCTTGTGCTTGAAGACGAACCGCACGTCGTCGCCCAGCTTCTTCCTCAACGCCTCCACGGTATGGAATCCCCGGCTGCAGTAGGGGCACTGGAAATCCGAGTATTCGACCACCGTGTACTTGGCCTTCTTGTTGCCGCGGAAGCGGGTCTTGTCGTCGAGGGCCGGCTGGAGGGGCTTGAGGATCGCGTCGTCGATCTCCTTCTCCATGGCCGCCTCCCGCTCCTTGGCGGCGCGCGCCTCTTCCTCGCCGGCGGCCTGCCTGACGAGGTCGAAAAGCTCCTTGCGCTTGGGCTGGAGCGCCTCGATGATGAGGTCCGGGTTCGCGTCAAGAGCCTTCTTGAGCTCCTCGCGCGACAGGGCCGCGCCAGCGTCCCGAGCGGCGCAGACGGCGAACAGGCAACCGACGATGGCGGCAATGATTCTCATGATACCCGATTATAGCGCATATGCGCGGCGGGGGACTACCCCGATGCCGGCCTTCACCGAGGCCAGGTCGTAGACCCCGCCGCGGCCGATGGCGACCCCCCGCATGGGGTCGGCGGCGAACCACAGGGGGGTGTCGAGGTCGACGAAGCCGAAGCCCCCGAGCCCGGCCGCGAAGTGGGCGGCGCAGGCCATGGCCAGCGACGACTCGACCATGCCGCCGATCATCAACCCCAGCCCGGCGGCCTTGCACAGGAGGGCGATCTCCCACGCCTCGAGGAGCCCGTACTTCATGAGCTTGATGTTCACGACGTCGGCGACGCGCTCGCGCGCCAGCCTCCAGGCGTCGGCCCGGCTCTGGACCGACTCGTCGGCCGCCACGGGGACCCCGCCGCGCCGGCGCACCTCGGCGAGGCCCTTCCAGTCGCCCTGCCGCGCCGGCTGCTCGAACAGGACCGGGACGATCCCGAGACGCTTCAAGCGCGCGAGGAACCGCACCGACTCGGAAGGGCCGAAGCCGCAGTTGGCGTCCAGCATGAGGCGCAGCCCCTTGGAGACCGAGGCCACGGCGCGCACCCTCTCGAGGTCCTCGTCCGGATCCTTGCCCACCTTGATCTTGATCGTGCGCACGCCCAAGGCCAGGATCCGGCGGGCGGAGGCCTTCGCGCGCTCCGGCGGCTCGATGGTGACCGTGACATCCGAGCGCACCCGGTCCTCGGCCCCGCCGAAGAGCATCCTCAGCGGCATCCCGTGCCGCCGGGTCCAGGCGTCCAGCAGGGCCATGGAGAGCGCGGCGCGGGCCGCCCCCCGCCCCTCGAGGCGCTCGTCGAGCCTCTCGAGCAGGGGCCGGAAACCGGCGGCGTCTTCGCCCACCAGGGAGGCCCCGGCGCTCCCGACCTCGCGGAGGGTGGAGGCCTGGGTCTCCCCCTTGTACGAGATGGGGGCCCCCTCGCCCCAGCCCACCGTGCCGTCCGCGAGGCTCACGCGGACCAGGACGTTCCTGACCTCGGTCTCGGCGCCCGAGGCGATCTCGAAGGGCGCGTTCATGGCCGCGTCGAGCGGCCAGGCCGAGACCGCGGCGATGGCCCCCGGCCTCGACCGCGCCGCCGGCCCGCCGCGCTTGGACGGGCCCGCGGACCTCACAGCCCCGCCGCCAGGCACCGGTCGGAGAAGGAGAACTCGTAGAGCCGGGCCCCCGCGTCCCTCGGGACGACGATGATCTCGTGCAGGTCGTCGGCGGCGTTGCGGACCAGGTCGAACAGGCGGACCTCGTCGGCCCAGACGAAGCTCGCCTCCTCCTTGTCGTAGCGGATGTCCTTGCCCGCCTCCTCCGGCCGGATCCAGCGCTCGTCCTGCAGGATGTAGATGGGCTGGGGCTTGACGCCCGGGCCGAGGACGGCGGACGCCGCCGCTCCCCGGTAGACGACGCTGGCCTGGAAGAACCGGCCCCTGTTCTCCCGGGCCATGGTCAAGGCCTCGGGCCCCGCGTTCCAGGTCCCCTGGTAGGAAAGCTCCCCCTCGCGGGTCGCGAAGACCGAGGTCGCCCGGTGCTTCATGAGGTCCTCGAACCCCACGGGGGCGCCCCGGGCCGTGCCGGCGGGGACGGGCGAGGTCATGACCCCGCAGTCGGCCTTCGGGGGGTCCTCCACGAGGGACGCGACCTTGGGCACGGTCACGCCGCCGACCGACTCGAGGGCGCTGCGGATCTCCCCCTCGAACTCCGCGTAGCGGCCCTCGCCCAGGAGGTCGAAGACGATCTTGCCCGAGGCGTCGACGAGGTTGAAGGTCGGCCAGGCCTCGACGTTGTAGGCCTTCCACAGGGAGCGGTCGTTGTCGAGCACGATCGGGAACTGGACCGCCAGGCGCCTGGCGGTCTTCATCAGCGCCTGGGGCTCCTTCTGGAAATCGTAGTCGGGCGTGTGGACGCCGACCACCATCAGGCCGTCGAGTCCGTAGCGCTCGAACCACTCCCCCAGCACGGCCAGGGACCTCACGGAGTTCACGTTGGCCATGTTGATGAAGGCCACCACGACCGCCTTCCTGCGGCGCAGCAGCCGCATGGTCAACGGCTTGGAGTTGATCCAGACGTGGCTGGGAGGGAACTCGGGGGCCGCGGGGGTCAGGGAACGCTGGGCCGCCGCCCGGTCCCCCCCCCAGAGCAGCAGGCCTAGCGCTGCGACCGCCGCCCGACGGCGCGAGGCAGCCATCACGGACGGAGGGACGCCGTCATGCCTTGGCCCGCGGCCCCTTGAGCATGACGTCGACCAGGGCCCCGAGCTTCTCGGCGCGGACGACCGACCCGGCCTTGTGGTAGACCGCGATGAGGTTGCGCATCATGCGCACCACGATCTCCCTGTTCGAGACGCGGTTGAGCATGTCCGCCCGGTAGTCGTAGCCGCTCCTGATGAGCATCCGCTGGACTTCCTGGGTCGTCATGAGCTTGCCGCCATGGAAAGGGTCGATGAAGAAGACGCCCCCCTGAGGCTCCGTGAAACCGACCAGGAAGTGCCCCGGGGTCCCGACGCCGTGCACGGGCAGGCCCAGCCTCCTGGCGATCAGCAGGTACAGCACGGAAAGGGTCACGGGGATGCCGCGCCGGGTCTCGATGACGCGGTTGAGGAAGCTGTTGTCGGGGTCGTAGTAGTTCTCCTCGTTGCCGGTGAACCCCAGCTCCCGGAACAACCGGACGTTGAGCCTCTGCATCGTCGTGTAGGCGTCCGTCCCGAGGGGCTGGCCCGAGCGCACGTCCTCGGCCGCCTTCTCGAGCCACTCGACGTACGGCGTCCTCTCCACCTGGGGGTAGCCGAAGCGGCACAGCAGGAAAGCCCCCTCCTCCAGGTCGAAGTCGGGCTCGAGCGCGAACCGCTCGAAGGACTCCCGGAGCCCCTGGAACCGCACATCGAGCTTGATGGCCTCGACGAGGCTGGCCACGCCGGCGGCGCAGCTCGCCCTGAACTCGTCGAGATAGGGGAGCATGGGCTCGCCGATCTTGAGGATCTCGCTCCTGACGATGTTGACGCTGTCCTGATCCTCGTCGTCGAGCAGGGTGACGAGGCTGCGCATCTCGGTCTCGGTGAGGGTCTTCACCTGGGGCCTCCCTCGACCGCGTGACGGGGCGGTCGCAGCAGTAGTTTAACCCTTCAAACCGGAATTTTCAAGGTGTCACTCGACCCTCCCCACGGGAGGGTCGAGTAGCGGGTGGGGCCGATGTCGTTTTAGCGGGATGCCACAACGCCTGGAAATGTATAATTAAATGCCGGGAACCTAATGAAACGACAAGAGCGGCTTGCCCCCTCAATGCTCGCCTCCCCGCAGGGGAGGCTCGCGACATGAACGGCATCCGCCCCAAGGAGATCCTCGACCTCCTGCACGCCATCGAGAACGACGTCCGGGGGCCGTCGGGCGCGGCTCAGCTCGTCCTGGCGACCGCGGTCTCCCTGAACGGCTCCGTCTACGCCAGGGCCGGCGCCATGGGGGTCTTCGTGCCGGAGGAGGCGGTCCCCGGCACGATCAACGCCAAGAGCCTCGCGGGAGGTCTCTACAGCGGCATCGAGGCGACGGCGGCGGAAGGCACGCCGAGGCTGGCCCGCCTCAAGATCGCGGAGGACGACCCCATCCTGGGCCACGGGTTCCTGGCCGCCGGCCTCATCGAGGTGCTCTTCGAACCCGTCGACGACGCCCTGCGCGCCCACCTCCGGAAGGTCCGCGACGCCGTGCGCGGCGCCGAGGGGATCGTCTGCGCGGTCGAGGTCGAGGGGCCCGAGGTCGGCAAGAGGACGCTCTACCGGGCCGACCAGGCGCCCGCCAAGGACTGCTACAAGGAGGACACGCCGGAGCTCGTCGAGGAGACCGTCGACGGGAAGCTGCGCCGCACCTTCCTCTGCCCGATCCGCCCGATGGGGAAGGTCCTCATCTTCGGCTCGGGGCCCGACGCCGCGTTCCTGGCCTCGTACCTCTCGGACCTGGGCTTCCCGGTCCATGTGGCCGACCCGCGCCCGGGACGCCTGCGGAACATCAACTGGGACCGGAGCCGCGCGGCCCTCGTCGAGGGCGGCTGGGAGGTCGCGGCCGCCGCGGTCAGCCCCGACGAAGACACCTCGGTGGTCGTCATGACCCACCACATCGACGAAGACCGGGCCGTGCTCAAAGGCGCCCTCCTGAGCCCCGCCGGCTACGTCGGGGTCGCGGGCTCCCTCAAGCGGGCGCGCGACCTGCTCGGAGCCCTGGAGCTGGAAGGCATCCGCCCGCGGCCGGGCGCGCTCTTCGCGCCCGCGGGGCTCGACATCGGGGCCGAGACGCCCGAGGAGACGGCGCTGGGCATCGCCTCGGAGATCCTGGCGGCCCGCTCCGGGCGCAAGGGCGGCCGGCTCTCCGCCCGCGCGCGCCCGCACGCGGACCACGCCGCGCCCGGCCTCCCGGGCCTCATCCTCGCCGCCGGCAGGGGGCGCCGGTTCGGCGCCGGCCACAAGCTCTCGGCCATGGTGCAGGGGCGGCCCGTGCTCAAGCACGTCGTGGAGAACGCCCTGGCCTCCACGCTCGACCCGGTGATCGTGGTCCTCGGCTGCGAGGCCGCCGCGGCCCTCAAGGTCATCGCCGGCATCGACGACAGCCGGCTGCGCGTGGTCTTCAACCCCTGCTGGGCGTCGGGCAAGGCGTCTTCCATCGAGGTGGGCCTGCGCGAGGCCCCGGCCGGCGCGGCGGGCGTGCTCGCGCTCCTCGGCGACATGCCGATGGTCAAGCCGTGGCTCATCGACCGGGTGGTCTCGGAGTTCGAGCTCTCGGGGAAGCTCGTCTTCCCGGTCTTCCCGGGCCCCGACGGCCCCCAGCGTGGCTACCCCACGGCCTTCCCCCGCAGCCTCTTCGGGGAGATCAAGGCCCTGACCGCCGACGACTCGGCCGCGGAGGCCGTCCGCCGGCACTGGTCCGAGGCCCGGAGGGTGGCGTTGGAGGACTCCGAAACGCAGCTCGACATCGACAAGCCCGAGGACCTGGAGCTCCTGCCCGAGCCGGGTTGAAGCCCGGCCCGGGAATGGTATGATAGAGGAACCATGAAGAGCGAACTCGACACGACGGAGCACGAGAAGTCCATGCTGATGGTGGGCCTGGTCAACCGCTACATGACGCCGTTCGCGGCCATCCTCGTCCTCTCCGGCGCGGCGCTCAGCCCCGTGCCCATGAAGGCATCGGCGGCGGCCTGCGCGATCCTCGTCCTGACCTGGGTCATGAACAACGCGACCCACCGCCTGGTCGCCCGCTACCCGGAGAAGATGACGGCCATCCGCGACGGCAGGGTGGTGGCCAACTACATCATCGACCTCGGCCTCATCTGGCTCTTCATGCCGTACTGGCCGTCCATCTGGCTGCTGTTCCTCCTCACGATCATCGCGATCGGGGCCTACGAGGAGAAGAGGACCGTCATCCAGCACGCCGCCCTCCTGACCGCGATGCTGTTCATCGTCTCCTACGCGCGAGGCGTCGGCTCGCTCACCCATTGGGGCGACGTGGGCGTCCGGTGCGCGACCCTCTGGTTCACCGGCCTCTTCACCAACCGCCTGGTCGCGTCGCTGAGGTGACCGCATGGCCTCCGAAGCCGACATCCTCGACGCCCGGCCGGTGGAGCCCCAGGAGATCGAATGGCTCTCCAAGGGCATGCGCAACGTGGGATTCTTCTCCAAGCTCGGCCGCGCCCAGCTGGCCGAGGTCCTGCCCTACATGCTGATGATCCGCTACGCCCGCGAGTCGGCCATCTGCGCGGAAGGCGAGCCCGGCGACGCCATGTACCTGATCTACAAAGGAGGGGTCGTCATCACCAAGGAAGGCTGGAAGGACCCCGTCGCCCGCCTCAAGGAAGGGGATTTCTTCGGGGAGATGGCCCTGCTCTTCGGCGAGCCCAGATCCGCCACCGTGACGACCGAGGACGAGACCGAGGTCTTCTGCCTCGCCGCCGAGGACTTCCAGCGCCTCGTGGACAAGAGCCCGGACATGACCGACACCCTGCGCAAGCTCGCCGAAAGCCGCCGCCAGTCGCTCGCCCGTTCCTGACCCGGCGTCCCGGGATGAGACCCCGGGCCCACCAGGCCCTGGGTACAACGCCGGTCCCTCTCTAGGCCCTTCTTCTCTGCTCCCGGGAGGCCGCGCCGGGCTATGATGTCCCTCATGCGAAGATCCCGCTCCGTCCTCCTGGTGCTGCTGGCCATCGGCGTGCCGGCCGCGTCCCTGGCCCAGACGCTCTCGGCCCCCGTCTCAGGCCGGATGAACGCTCCCGCGGCAGGGGCCCCGGCGGTCGGCGCCATCCCCGCGGGCTTCATCGACTCGCTGGGCATCCACCTCGACCAGACCGCCGCGCGCCTGCAGGCCGCCCTCCCCGGCGGGGGCGCGCCTTCCATCTCGGAGCGATCGGCCCTGGAGCCGACGGCGGCCGCGGTCCTCCCGGCTTCCTCGCTCGGCGCCCCCGGACTTCCCGAGCGCCCTACGGCACCGGGCGAGCGGAGAACGCCCGCGCCCGGCGCCGACGCCGCCGAGTACCTGGCCAGGGCGGCGCTCGCCGCGCCGGCGGGCGCCGCCGCTCCCGCCCTCGAGGCCCAGGCCGCGGCCGCGCTCGCCCGCGCCTTGGCCGACCCCGAGGCACGCGAGACCCTCGCCGCGGCCCTGCGGGACCTGGCGGACGCCCGGGGCCGGGCGCTCGCCGACCGGCTCGAGGCCCTGTCGGCCGCCGCCGAAGGCGACCCCTACCTGCGCCAGCTCGCCGGCGACCTCGCCGCCGGGCCCCTCGGGCAGGGCGCCCTGTTCGACGGGAACGCCCCGGCCCCCTCCCTGAGCACCCCCGAGGAGTTCGCCGCCTACGCCGCGCGGCGCTTCATGGCCGGCCGCCTGCTCCCGGGCGGGCGCGCGGCCGTCGCCTACCCCCAGTCCGTCCCGGACGACAAGGAGCTCTACGACGAGGTGGCGCGCTCGCCGCTGACGAACCCGGAGCGCGAGAAGGTGGTCGTCGAGCTCTTCCGCCAGGCGGGCGCCCGGCCGGAGGAGATCCGCCTTCAGGACACCGGCGAAGGGACGCACAACATCTTCGTGGTCAAGAAGGGCCGCACGGACCGGACCGTCGTGATCGGCGCCCACCACGACAAGGTCGACGTCGGCCACGGCACCATCGACAACTGGACCGGCTCGGCCATGGTCCCCAACCTCTACCAGGCCCTGCGCGGCGTCGAGACCGAGGACACCCTCGTCTTCGCCGTGTTCTCCCGCGAGGAGGAGGGGCTCATCGGCTCGGGCAAGTTCGTCCGCCAGCTCTCGCCCCAGGAACGCGCCAGGATCGACGCCATGCTCAACCTCGACACGCTGGCCGTCGACGGCACCTACTCCTGGAAGAACAACTCGGACAAGCCGCTGCTCGAGCGCATCAAGGCCGTGGCCTCGCAGGCCGCCCTCGCCCTCAAGGAGGTCGTGTTCTGGGGCGGGGACGCGGACTCGAGCTCTTTTCGCAACGCGGGCATCCAGGCCATCACCGTCTTCGGCGCCTCGGAGGACGTGATCTGGGACACCATCCACGGCCCCAACGACACCATCGCGGCCTTCTCGATCAAGCACTACCGGAACACGTACGACCTCATGCTCGCGATGCTCAAGAGCCTGGACAGCTCGCCCATCGGCCGCGTCGGCCGGCTGGCCATGCGGCTGACGGACTTCCTGCTGAAGACCTTCAGATCTCCTTGAGCCGCCGCAGCAGCTCGAGCGGGTCGGCGAGCCGCTGCGCGGGGTCCGGGCGGAACACCTCCGCGAGCAGGGGCTCGACGGCCTTGGGCACGGTCGACGCCAAGGCGTCCGGCGCGACGAAGGCCGCGGACTCCTTCTGCGCCAGGAAATCCGGCCCCCGGAAAGGAAGGATGCCCGCCAACATCTCGTAGAGGCATATGCCCAGGGCATAGACGTCCGAGGCGGGGACCGCGCCCCCCCGATGCTGTTCCGGGGCCATGTAGGCCAGGGCGGCCGAGGCGTCCGTCCCGGCGGCCTTGGACAGGGCCTCCTTGGCGAAACGCGCGAGGACGAAATCCGTCATCTTGACGCGGCCCTGGCCGTCCACCATGATGTTCGAGGGCTTGACGTCCCGGTGCGTGAAGCCGCGGCGGTGGGCGCCGTCCAAGGCCTGGCAGGCCTGCTCGAGCAGCCCCCGGCATCGGTCGAAGGGCAGACGTTTGACCTCCTTGAGCAGCCGGGCAAGGGGCTGGCCGTCGGCGAACTCGCTGACGACGAACACGTCCCCGTCATGAAGCACGACTTCGCGGACCGCCGCGATGCAGGGATGGGTCAGCGCCGCGAGAGCGCCGGCCTGGTCGGAAAGGCTCTTGAGCAGGGCAGGATCGGCCGCGAACTCGCCCCTCATCTTCCTGAGCGCCACCAGGCGCTGCATCTTGGTGTCGAAACCGGCGAACACCTGCCCCATGGCGCCCTCGCCGATCTTCTCTCGCAGCTCGTAGCGGGAAGCCACGACCGGCGCACGCGCCGCGGCCAGGGACGGCAAGACGCGGCCATCGGCGGACGCCGCCCCCCCTCCGCCCGGGCCCGGCTGGACGCCGGCGTCGAACTGGGCGGCGGCGCGCGACCGCGCGAGCTGCCCGAGGCCGGCCACCAACCCCACGAAGGTGATGAGCCCGAACACGGCGGCCATGATCAACCGGCCCCGGTTCCCCATGCCGGAGGGCCCCTTCTTCCCGGGGGGCATCTCCTCGCCTGGGAAGAGGAAGAGGCGCTCGGGGTCGCCCTTGAGCGCGTCGGCCGACTTGAGGCTGCCCTCGTAGGCGGGGTCCAGGGCGGCCGCGGTCTTGAGGGTCGCGAACATCCCCTCCCGGTCCCCCAGGCACCCCAGCGCCCACGCCTTGAGCGCCAGCGCCGTCGCGTCCGTGGCGTTGATGGTGATGATCTTGTCGGCCGTCTCCAGCGCCCCCTTGCAGTCCTTCCCGCGGTTCTGCGCGTCCGCCTTGAGCTTGAGCAGCATGAGGTCGTTGGGCCGCAGGGCCAGCCCGCCTTCCGCGTCCTCGAGGACCGCGCGCCAGTTCTTCTTGCCCTTGTGGGCGTAGCCGCGGATCAGGAACGCGCGCGGGTTGCCCGGGTTGGCCGCGATGGCCTCGGTGGCCAGCCTGATGGTCTCGCGGTAGTTCCCCACCTTTAGCTGGCCCTCGGCGTCGCCGGTCGCGCGGATGGAGGCCTGGACCTGCTGGTCCACGACGACCGCCGGCTGGTCCTGGAGGGCGACCACGCCCTTGAGCGGAACGACGTAGGGCTTGTCGGGCGAGGAGCCGGGGTGGTCGGCCGCGGGCTGGGGAGCGGGCTGCGGGGCGGGCGACGGCTCCGGCGGGGGCGGGCCGGGAGGAGGCTCGGGGGAGGGGGCGCCCTTGAGCTTCTTCCTGATCTTCATCTGCCCCGGAAGCTTCGTGTCCGCGCACGTGAGCCGCACGATGCCGACGGCCGTCGCCTCGTCGGGGTTGGCGTTGAGGATGGCCAGGGCCTCGTCGCACGCGGCGGGCTTGTTGCCGCGCTCGAGGTACTCCGTGGCGCGCTTGATCCTGGCGGCGACCTCCGCGCTGACGGCGGCCGCCTTCTGGTCCGGCGGGGCCGAGGAGTCCGCCCCCCAGGTTCCGGCGGGCTGAAGAGCGATGAGCAGAAGAAGGACACGGGTCATCGTAGCCACTCCTTGAGTTCGGAGAACGACTTGCAGTTGACGACGTCGTCCTTGGTGAGCCAGCCCCGGCGGGCGACGGTCACCGCCATCTCCATGAAGGCGAACTGGCCGTCGCCATGGGCGTCCGTGGACAGGACGACGGGCACGCCCAGCTCCTTGGCCCGCCTGGCCTGGACGTCGGTGATGTCCTGGCGGTCGGGCTGGCCGTTGATCTCCAGGGCCGTCCCCGCGCCGGCCGCCGCCGCGAGGACCGCCTCGGCGTCGACCTTGTAGCCCTCCCGGGAATTCAGCAGCCTCCCCGAGAGGTGCGCGAGGCTGTGGACGCGGGGATGGCGGACGGCCTTGACGATGCGCTCGGTCATCTCGGGCTCGCCCATGTGGAAGCCCGAGTGGACCGCCGCCGTCACCACGTCGATCTGCGCGAGGACCTCGTCCGGGTAGTCGAGCCCGCCGTCCTTGAGGATGTCGACCTCCATGCCGCGCAGGAGCTTGATGCCCTTGACCTTCTCCTGGACGGCCCTCAGCGCCCCGAGGCTCTCCCGGAAGCGCTCGATGGACAGCCCTCCGGCGATCTTGACCGACCGGGAATGGTCGGCCAGCGCGGCCCAGCCCCAGCCCATCTTCAGCGCGGCCCGGGCCATCTCCTCCAGGGACTTCTCGCCGTCGGAAAGGGACGAATGGTTGTGCAGGTCCCCGCGGACGTCCGGAAGCTCGACGAGCCTGGGCAGCCGGCCTGCCGCCGCGGCCTCCAGCTCGCCGCGGTTCTCCCTCAGCTCCGGCGGGATCCAGTCGAGCCCGAGCTTCGCGTAGACCTCCTCCTCGGTCCTGCCGGCCAGGGGCTTCTTGTGCCCCTTGTCCGAGACCCGGAACACCCCGTACTCGTTGAGCGTCAAGCCCCGCTGGAGGGCGCGCTCGCGCAGCGCCACGTTGTGGTCCTTCGAGCCGGTGAAGTACTGGAGGGCCGCCCCGAAGGACCCGGGCGCCACGACCCTGAGGTCGCATTGGACGCCGGCCTTGAGGCGGACGCTCGCCTTGACGGGTCCCGCGGCCAGGACCCGCTCGACCTGGCCGAGCCTGGTGAACGCCTCCACGGCCTTGGCGCCGTCGGCGGCGGCGCAGAGGATGTCGAGGTCGCCGACCGTCTCCTTGCCGCGCCGGAGGGACCCGGCCGGGCTGATCTGCGAGACGAGGCCGCTCTCCTTCAGCGCCCGGACCACGTCCAGGACGGCCGTCCGGGCGTCCCAGTAGAGCATCCTCTCGCCCGCGTGCCTGGCGAACTCGACGCCTGCGAGGATGCTCGCCTCGAGCTTGGGCCCGAAGCCCGGCAGGCCTCGCAGCTCGCCCGAAGCCGCCGCGGCCCTGAGCTTGTCGAGCGTGTCGATCCCCAGGGAATCGAACAGGACCTTGGCCCTCTTGGGCCCCAGGCCCTCGACCTTGAGGAGCAGCAGGAGCCCCCGGGGGACCTTCAGGCGGATGGCCTCGAGGTCCCGGAAGGTCCCACTGGAGAGCATCTCGGCGAGGTGCCCGGCGATCCCCTTGCCGACGCCGGGGATCTCCAGGAGCTGGTCGGGCGCGAGGGACTCGACGGGCGCGGAGAGCCCCGCGACGGCCTGGGCGGCGCGCTCGTAGGCCCTCACCCGGAAGGGGTTGGCCCCGTCGACCTCCAGCAGCGCGGCCATCTCCGCGAGGAGCCCGGCCAGCCGTGAGTTATCCATGCCGGGATCCGCCTCATCTCCTCAGCCCGAATCTTCCCGCCAGCCTCTTCGCCTCGGGGCTGATGCTCGGGCTCTGCCGGACGTTCAGCTGTTTCGCCTCGTCTTCGACCAGAGGCCTCATGTACTCGTAGATCTCGGACAAGTCCTTCTTCCCGTCTTTCAACGACTTGAGGAAGTAGTAGGTGAAGACGCCATGGCCTTTCTCGGGCGACGACGTGCTGATCTGGCCGCCCTGGGTCGCGGACAGCACCGCCATGTTCGGGGGAAGGGCCGCGCTCGACGGCGTCATGACCAGCGGCCTCGCCCCTCTCGCCAGGACGCTTCTTCCTCCCGCGCCCGAGAAGCACGCGTCGAGGACGACGACGACTTCGGCGACGCGCAGCTTCCCGAGGCTCTCATAGAGGCCCCTGAGGGGGATGCCCGTGTCCGAGAGGTAGTTCGGGTCGCCGTCGTAGGGCACGATGTACGCGTTGCCGGTCGCCGGGTCGGGCGAGCCGTGGCCGGAATAATAGACGAGGACCCTGCTGTTCGGCTTCGCCATGTTCGGGAGCCAGGTCCTGATGATCTTCTCGATGGCGGATTTCGTCGCCTTCTCGTCCGTCAGCAGCTCGATGTTCCTCTCCTTGAAGCCCAGGGATCTGGCGTAATCCCTGGCCAGCCTCGCGTCGTCGTAGGAGTAGTCCGACTTCGGGACGTTCTGATAGCCTTCGATGCCGATGATGACCGCGATGTCGTTGTCGCCCATGAGGGTCTGAGCTGGGCTGAAGGATGGGTTGTCGATATCCGACTTGACGGCGGGTTTGGCCCCCCCCTGACGCGGCTTGGCGCCATCAACGGCGGCCTGGACGATGGCTTGCAGGTCCTCCTTCTTGACGGCGGGCTGGGAGGCCTGGCCCACGAACGGCCTCAGCTTCTCGAGCATCTTGACCCCCTCCTGGGCTTCCTGGGCGGATGATTTGCCCAGCTCCACCGCCGCGACATCGATATCCGCACCTTTTCCAAGGAGGAATTTGGCGACGTCGGTTTTGCCGTGGTAGGCGGCGCTCTGCAAGGGCGTCCAGCCGCGCTCATTGCCGGCATTCACGTCGGCGCCTTTGTCCACGAGGAGCTTCACGAACTCGAGCTTGCCCTTCTCCGCGGCATTGTGCAGCGGGGTGGTGCCGTCCTTGTTCTTGGCGTTGATGCCGACGGATCTCTCGATGAACAATCTGACGGCGAGACCGTCCTTGTCATGGGTCAGAGCCGCGTAGAGCGGAGTCCAGCCCAATTCGTTCAGGAGCGTCGCGTCAGCGCCCTTGTCCACGAGAAGTCCGGCCATGTCCGCGCGGCCCCAAGTCGCGGCGCGGTGGAGAGGCGTGTCCTGGCGGGCATCCTTGGAATTCACATCCGCGCCATGTTCGATGAGGAATCTGGCGATGTCGACCTTCTCGGCTCCGGACAGCGGGGTCCAGCCGCCCTTGGAACTGGCATTCACATCCGCGCCGGCTTCCACAAGGACCTTCACGGTGTCGGCGTGGTTGTAGGCCGCGGCCCGGTGGAGCGGCCGGAGGCCTTCCGCGTTCCGGGCATTCACCGAGGCCCTGTGGGCGATCAGAAGTCCGACCATGTCGGTCTTGCCCGCGGACGCGGCCGCGTGCAGCGGCGTGTTGCCGTCGTTGTCCTCGGCTCCCACATCGGCGTCTTTGAAGAGGAGCTTGGCCGTCTCGGTCCGGCCTTCGTAGGCGGCCGCGTGCAGAGGCGTCCGGCCGTTGGCGTCCTTGACGTTCACGTTGACGCCCTTCTCGACCAGGAGCCTGGCGATGTCGGTCTTGCCCTTGGACGCGACCCAATGGAGCAGGGTCTTGCCATCCTTGTCTTTGGCGTTGAAATCGACTCCTTGGTCGATCAGGAGTTTCGCGATCTCCGTCTTGTCGTGGTCCAAGGCTTGGGTCAACAGGCTCTCTCCCTCCTTGTTCCGGGCGTTGATGTCAGCGCCCTTCCCGATGAGGAGTTTGGCGACGTCCGTGCTCTCGTGGACGATGGCCACGGCCAGCGGAGGGTCGCCCTCCTCATCGCGGGCATTCACGTCAGCTCCTTTGTCGATGAGGAGCCTGGCGTTGTCCAGCATGCGGTAGGATACGGCGACGTGCAGCGGGGTCCTGCCTTTCTTGTCCCTGGCGTTGACTTGGGCGCCTTTCCCGAGAAGGAACCGGATCGTCCCGGTGCTCTCGATCGCCGCATGGTGCAGGGGGGTGTAGTCGTCGTTGTTCCGGAAATTCACGTCGCTGCCCTTGCCGATCAGGAGGTCCGCGGTATCGACATGGTTGGTTCGGACGGCGATGTGCAGGGCATTGGCGCCGTACTGGTCCGCGGCGTTCACATCCGCGCCTTTCTTGATGAGGAGCCTGGCCATGTCGGTCTGGCCGCTGAACGCGGCTTCGTAGAGCGGGGTGTAGCCGTACTGGCTCTTGGCGTTCACGTCCGAGCCTTGATCGATGAGGCGCTGGGCGATCTCGATGCGGCCGCGGGACGCGGCGCGGTGCAAGGGGATCTCGCCGTTCCCGTCCTTGGCGTTCACGTCCGCGCCGTTCCTCAGGAGCTCGGCGACCTTGTTCAGGTCGCCGCTCTCGGCGGCGTCATGAAGCGGCCCCGCGGCGAGCTCGACCGAAAGCAGCACCCATGCGGCAGAGAGCAAGGAAACGATCATCGTTCAAGGCCTCCGTCAGCCGGCGACTCGGTCCGACAGGACCATTCTGCCAAATCGCGGCCGCCGATGCCATCCCGGACGACGAGGTCGCCCGCGGCCCCAGGGCGGGGCGGGGAGCTCAGACGGCCTTCGCCGCGATCTCGATCTTGGGCGGGTCCTGGAGGTGCCGCTTGACCGCGCAGGTCTCGGCGGCCAGGACCAGGCTCTGCAGGTACTTCTCGGGGAACGTCTTGGGGACCCGGATCTCGATGGCGACCTTGGTGACCAGGTGCTTGACGGGGTCCCAGTCCATGGACTGGCGGAGCTCGATGCCCTCCGTCGGGATCTGGCGCTTCTGGCAGAACGCCAGGACGAAGAACCCCGCGCAGGTGCCCAGGGACGCTAGGAAGAGCTCGAAGGGGGAGGGGGCGCTCCCGTCCCCGCCGGACTCCTTGGGCTGGTCGGTCATGAGCGTGTGCCCGTCGAATCCGGCCGCCACCTTCCTGCCGCCTTTGAAGCTGATCGTCATCTCCATGGTCGCCCTCCTTGACCTAATGATTAGAATATTATAATATTCTAATATGTTACGCAAGGCCTCCGGCGCCATGCTCGGGAGGTGCGAGAGCGCGGCCCGGTCGCTCAAGCTCCTCGCCCACCCCCAGCGCCTGCGCATCCTCTGCCACCTCGCGGACGGCGAGAAGACGGTGCGCGACCTAGAGGCGCTCTGCGGGGCCTCCCAGTCGCTGGTCTCCCAGTCCCTCGCCCGGATGAGGAGCGAGGGGCTGGTGGCCTGCCGTCGCAGGGGACAGTTCGTGGCCTACCACATCGAGGACCCCAGGATCCTCAAGCTCATCGTGTCCCTGCACGAGGTCTTCTGCCCATCATGAACGAGGAGGATGCCATGGACCCGGTCATCATCGACGTCCGAGAGCCTGACGAGTTCGACGCCCAGCACGTCACGGGGTCGGTCCTGGTCCCCTTGTCCCGGTTCGACCGCTCCGCGCCGGGCGTGCTCCGGCTCGCGGCCGGCAGGAAGATCCTGCTCCTGTGCCGCAGCGGCCATCGGGCCGAACTGGCCCGGCTCGCGCTCGAAGGGCTAGGGTTCGGCGGCCGGGTCGACGCGCAGGTCTTCCCCGGCGGGATCCTCGAATGGGCGCGGCAGGGCAAGCCCGTCGTGACCAGGGCGGCGGCGCGGCTGCCCATCATGCGGCAGGTCCATCTCGTGGCCGGAGGGGTGGTCCTGTCGGCGGCGCTCCTGAGCCTCTACGCGGACCGGCGGGCCGCCTGGCTGGCCGTCCTCGTCGGGGCCGGCCTGCTCGTCTCGGGCGCCACGGGCTTCTGCGGCCTGGCGAAGGTCCTCGCGCTCATGCCGTGGAACAAGCTCCCCGCGGAGGCTCCAGAGGACTGATGGATCAGGATCCCCCGAAGGATCCCCCCCGCGCCGAGATCGTCAAGGCCGGCCGATGGGACGGGGAGCGGCGCAGGCTCTGGCTCCGGCGAGGCGTCGCCATCCTGATGCTCCTGCCCATCGCGGGCTTCGTCCTCGACTACGGCTACAGGCGGTGGCAGGACTCGGGGCCCCCCCGGGGCGCAGCGGCCAAGATCGACTTCAAGACCCCGGGGGCCGCCCCGGCGGCTCAGGCGAAGCTTGCGGCCCTTCCCGCCAAGCCCGCCGGGTCGCTCACCCCCATCCTCGGAGGGCCGGCGGCCGCGCCGCCCCCGGCCTCCGCCCCGACGCCGGCCCTCCCGGCAGCCACGGCGCCCGCGCCTCCCGCGGCGCAGGCCGCGCCCCCGCCCGACACCGAGGAGCCCCCCCAGGAACGGGATTTCTACCGCCGCCAATACAAGGAGTTCGACGTCCCGGGAGTCGCGGACAAGACGCGCCCGAAGCTCCAGCCCAAGCCTTTCACCGGCCCGACCGCCGTCAAGGATTCCATGCCGCGCGCCCCGGGGCCCAAACGCGTCATGTACCTCACGCCCGACCCCGGCCAGAGCAAGCCCGAGGCGGGGCGCTCGAAGACCGCGGCCCCGCCAGACCAAGACCCGGGGCCCGCCGACGAGGAGCAGCGGCCCCGGGAGGAAGAGCCTCCAGCGGGGCCGCCGCCGGCGCCTCCGCCCGCACCGGCTCCCCCGCCAGTCCCGAAGCCGGCGCCGGCGCTGCCTCGGCCCAAGAGCGGCGTCACGCCGGCGCCTCCCGCCTCCGACACCGGCCGCCCCAACGACCGCCAGCCCGCCGCCGAGACGACGGGCAAGCCCCCGGACCCCTCCTCCCCGCCCCGCAAGCCCGAGCGCGACGGGAGGTGCGCCTCAGGCTGGGTGAAGAACAGCTTCACCGGCTTGTGCTACGCCAGCAAGCAGTCCTGCGTCAACGGGTCGAACCAGCGGTGCACCTTCGGCCTGTGGGACCACGTGGTCTGCGGGGGCAAGCGGTACGACAAGACGTGCGGGCCGTAGCGCGGCGGGCTACTTCGGCGGGAGCTTGGCCCGCAGGCTCTTCGCGGCGCCAGCCTCGTCCTCGAGCCATTCCTGGCCGCTCTTGAGGTCCTTGACCTTCACCTTGCCCCTGGCGGCCTCGTCCGGCCCGATGACGAGGACCAGCGAGCACCCGCGAAGGTCGGCGAACTTGAACTGGTCCCGGAGGGGCTTGAGGCCCGGGTAGACGTCCGCGGACAACCCTTCGCCCCTGAGCGCCGCGGCCAGGCCCAGCGACCGCTCGCGCAGCTCCTCGGCGAAGACCGTCACGCACGCGTCCGGCCCGCCGGCCGCGACGCCCTGCCGTTCCTCCAGGATGAGCATGAGGCGCTCGAACCCGAGGGAGCCCCCGGCCGCGGGGACCGACCGGCCGGAGAACTTGCCCGTCAGGCCGTCGTAGCGGCCGCCGCCGCCCAGCGAGCCGGCCAGCCCGGGGTGCTTGAACTCGAAGACCGGGCCGGTGTAGTAGTCGAAGCCCCGCACCAGGCTCGGCACCAGCCTGAACCGCTCCGGCTTGCCGAAGACCCCGCCCAGGGTCTTGATGATGCGCGAGAGCCGGTTGACGGCCTCGGGCGCCAGGCTCCTGAGGCGCTCGAGGTCGCCCTCGGGAGCCAGCACCTTCTCCCTGACCACTCTGGCCGCCTCGGGCCCGACGAGCGTCGTCATCTCGCCCATGAGCCGGTCCTCGGGGACCTTGTCGATCTTGTCGAGCAGGATCATGGCCTCGCCACGCTTGTCCTGCGGGATGCCCGCGGCGTCGAGCAGGGCGGCCACCAGGGTCCGGTCGTTGAGGGCGACCGTCGCGCCTTCGACGCCCAGCTCCAGCAGCGCCGAGAACATGGCCGAGATGACGTCCACCTCGCACCCAAGGTGGTCCGAGCCGATGATGTCCACATCGCACTGGTAGAACTCGCGGTACCGGCCCTTCTGCGCCCGCTCCGCTCTGAAGACCGGCCCGATGTTGAAGGCCTTGAAGGGGTGGGGCAGGCTGCTCTGGTGCCGGACGTAGTAGCGCGCCAGGGGCAGGGTGAGGTCGAAGCGCAGCCCCAGGTCGGCGAGCTCCGATGTCCCCTGGGAAAGCTCGAGCTTCTCGCCGCGCTTGAGGATCTTGAAGACCAGCTTCTCGTTCTCGCCCCCGGCCTTGCCCATGAGGACGCTCAGCTCCTCCACGCAAGGCGTGGCGATCTGGGAGAACCCGAACGACCGGTAGACGCGGGAGATCGCCTCCACAGCCCGGGTGCGCAAGGCCTGGACCGGCGGGAGGAAATCCCTGAATCCTGACGGCGGCGTGACGGGTATGTTCAAGGGACGATATTCTACATCATCGTCCGCCCGACGCGCACGCGGCCGCCGCCCAGGCCGACGAAGAGCGCGGCTGCCATGAGGCCGAGCCCGAGCAGGAGCAGGGGGATGCCCAGCGGGGCGGCCACGATCGAGACCGTCAGCAGCGCCCCGAGGCAGGCCGAGGCCAGGCCCGCGCAGCCCAGGACCAGGGCGGACGCCGCCCTCGCGGCCAGCCCGCGCAGGAACCCGGACGGCCCGCGGCTCCCGTCACACGGCCGAAGCGACTCGGTCCCGGCGGGGCCGATGACCTCCGTGGGCTCGAGTACCTCTAGTGCCGCGACCTTGTCGGGGGGATGCTCCATCCGCCCCTATCGTAGCAATTAGCCCTTGTTGCCGTCCTTGTCCCGCTCGCGCCGCTCCAGGTCCCGCAGCCGCCGCTCGTAGTCCTTGTGCAGGGCCGTGCGCTCCTCGTTGAGCTTGTGGAGCTTGTCCTCGTAGGACTGGGCTAGGTCGATCTTGACCTGGTTGATCTCGCCGCGCAGGTCTTTCTCGAGCTTCTGGTAGCGCTCCAGGAGCTCCTCCTCCTTCTGCATGAGGTAGGTGCCCGTGCGCGCCTTCTCGCCTTCGAGCTGGGCGAACTTCTCGCGGTGGGAATCCTCCATCTCCTTGACGCGCTTCTCGTGCTGGGCGCGCAGCCCGTCGCGCTCGGCGTCGGCCCCCGCCTGGAGCGCCTTGTTCTTGCGCTCGAATTCGGCCTCGAACTGGGCCTTCCGGTCGGCCTGGGATTTCTCGGCCTCGGCCAGCCGGGCCTCGATCTCGCGCTGCGACGCGGCGAACTGGGCGCGCAGGGCCGCCACCTCGCGCTCGACGAGGTCCTTCTTCTGCAGGTTCCAGGCGTTCTCCTTCGCGACCCACTCGCTCGTCGACCTCTTCTCGAGCTCGATGTACTTGAGCTCGAGGGCCTCCTCGCGGGCCCGGGACGCCGTGTCGAGCTCGGTGCGGGACTTGTAGAGCTGGTCGTCGTAGTTGATGATGAGCTCCTTCTCCTTGGCCACGAGCGCGGCCTCGGCCTCCTTCTGCCGGGCGCGCATCGTCTCCTCCAGCATCCTCTGCCGGCCCTCGAAGGCCGCCTCGAGCTCGCGCCGCCGGTTCTCCAGCTCGCGCTCCCGCTGGGCCTCCCAGTCGCCGCGCTCGCGGGCGAAGGCGTCGCGCTGGCTCTTCATCCATTGCGCCTCGCGCGCCGAGAGGGCCGCCTGAAGCTCGGCCTCCTTCTTGACCCACGCCTCCTGGTATCTGGCCTCGAGCCCGGCGAGCTCCGCCATGCGGGCGTCGATGGCCTTCTTGAGCTCCATCTCCTTCTGCCGGAACTGCTCCTGGGCCTGGGCCTCCCGGTTGCGCGCCTCGACCATGAGCTGGACCCGCAGCGCCTCGAGCTCCTGGTGCCGGGTCTGCCAGGACTCCTCGAGCGCGGCCGCCTTGCGGGAGGATTCCGTCTCGATCTCCTTGACCCGCGAGGCGAACTTCTCCTCGAGCTCCAGACGCATCGCGTTGAGCAGGGCCTCTTTTTGGCGGTAGCCGGTCTCGATGCGCTCGCGGTCGGCGTTGAGGATGGTCTCGCGCTGGGAGACCCAGTCCTTCTCCCGCTGGGCCCAGGAGTTCTGCAGCGAGGATTGGTCCTGGGCGAACTTCTCGCGGAAGGCGCTCTCCATGGCGGCGTAGCGCTCCTCCATGAGGGACTTGTCCCGCGCCAGGCCGGCCTCGCACTGCTTCCGGAAGGCCTCCTCCTTGGAGGCGATCTCCGCCCTGAGCTGGGCTTCCTTCATGAAGAACTCGTTGCGCAGGACCTTCTCCTTCTCGAGGTAGGCGGCCTCGAGCTGGGATTCCAGGCCCTTGTACTTGGACTGGATGTCGGCCCGCTCGGATTGCACCTGCGTCCGCTGGGTCCTGAGCTCGGCTTCCTTGGACTCGCTCCAGGCGCGCTGGGACCTCTCGCGTTCGTTCTCCCACTCCAGGTCCTTGAGCCGGAAGCGCTCCTCGAGGGCCCGCTCCTTGGCCTGGAGGGCGGCGTCCTGGTCGGCGGCGGCCTGCGAGGCCTTCTTCCTATATTCCTCGTCTAGCTGGGCCAGGCGCTGGTCGTACTGCGACCGCAACTGGGCGGACTCGGCCAGCGCCCGCTGGCCGAACTCCGCGCGGAGCTTCTGGTCCGCGTCCTCGTGGGCCTTGAGCCACCGCTCCTGCTCGGCCGCGAGGTCCCGCCTCAGGGCGGCCTCCCGCTGGAGCAGGGCGGACGTGAAATCCTCCTCCTTCTTGCGATAGAGGTCCTCGAGAGACTTGCGCTCCCTGGCGAGGTCGAGGCGGTGCTGGTCCCGGGCCATGTCGAGCGTCGCCTGGTGCTCGGCCATGAGGTGCTTTTCCCGCTCCTCCCACTCCCGCACCAGGGTCTCCTCCATGAGTCGGGCCCGCTCCTCGAGGGCCTTGCCCTTGGCGGCGTTGGTCCGCTGGAGGTCCTCCGACTTGGCGCGATGGGAATCCTCGAGCTCCCGGAGCCGGGCCTGGTAGTGCGACTCCATGTCCTGGACGGTCTTGAGGCGGCTCTCCTCGGAGGCCCTCTTGCCGGCCTCGAACTCCTCCTCCCGGCGGCGCAGGCGCCCCTCGATGTCGGCGCGCTCCTTCTCCAACTGCTGGCGGCCCTCGAGCATCAGGGCGTCGAACCTCTCCTGGAGAGTGCCCCACTCGGCCTTCTCCTTGGCCGCCAACTGGGCCTCCATCTCTCGGAACTTGCGGGACAGCTCCTCCTCGCGGACGCGGTACTGCTCGTGCAGCTCCTGGTCCTTCCGGAAGACCTCGTCCTCGCGCTTCTCGAGGGCCTCCTCCCGCCCCTTGACCCTCTCCTGGAGGGCGCGTTCCTTCTGGACGAACTCCCGCTCCATGGCGTCCCGCTGGGCGGCGAGCTCGGCGCGGCTCTTGCCCATGCTTTCCTCGAGCTTCCTCTGGTTGAGGCGGCCGAGCTCCTTCTCCTTCTGGATGAGCTCGTCCTCGAGGGTCTGGTACTTCACGATGATCTCGGCCTCGCGCTTCTCGTAGTGCGACATGATCTCGCGGTGCCGCTCCAGGACGCCTTCCTCGAGCTTCGCCTCCTTCTCGCGGTAGTGGTCCTCCAGGAACCGGCGCTCCACCTCGAGCCGCTCCTGCAGCCTGCCCCACTCGGCCTCGTTCTTGTGCTGGTAGGCCCGCTCGACCTGGGCGAGGCGCTCGGCGTGCTCCTCCTCCAGCTTCTTGCGCCGGGCATCGAGCTTCTCTTCGAGGGCGTGGACCCTGTCCTCCACCTGGATCTGCTTGATCTCGTAGCGCTCGACCAGCTCGCGCTCCTCGCGGTCGAGGATGTCCCGGTTGTGCCTGAGAAGGTCGTCCTCCATCCGCTCGTACTTCCGGCGGAACTCCATCTCCTTGGCCTTGACCTGGTCGTCCAGGAGCCTCTGCTGGCTCTCGAGGTCCTTCTCCTTCGAGCGCACCACGTCCGCCTGGATACTGAGGCGCTCCAGCAGCGACTGCTTGGTCTCCGAAAGGGCGCGCTCCTGGTGGGTCAGGGCGTCGCGCATCTCCTTCTCCGCGGCCAGACGGGCCGTCTTGACGGCGTCGATGAGCTCGTGGCGCAGCGCCCCGATGGCCCCCTCCTTCTCCGCGAGCTCGCGCTTCATGGCGTCGACCTGCAGCTCGAGCTGGCGCCTGGCCTCCTTGGCCTGCGCATCCTCCTCGCGCACGATCTCCTTGCGCAGCTCCTCCTTGAGCTCGTCCTCGCGCTTCTTGGTCTCGCGCAGCGTGGCCTCCCAGAGCTGGATAGTGGACTTCCAGCGCTGGATGGCCTGCTCCTTCTGCGCGGTCTCGTCGGAGAGCTGCTGGACCTGGTAGGCGGCCTTCTCACCATCGTCCTTGCTCGCCGCGAGCTCCTCGGAAAGAGAGCGCACCTTCTCCAGCGCCCAGCGCAGGGCCAGCTTGGCCGTATCGAGGTCGTTGACGGTGGAGGCGTCGAATGGCGATTGTTCCATGTCTTCCTGTCCCCGGCCTACCAGAAAGAAGGGGGCGACAGGGATTATAGAAGCGGGGTGTTACGGAATGATGTCAAGTCACTTGCCTCCCCCACGGGGAGGCAAGTAGTTGTGGGGGCTTATGCCGTTTCATAAGGAACTTCCTAATCAAACGGCATCTGCCCCCCCGCTACTCGCCCCCCCGACGGGGGGGCGAGTGGCTAACCACCCGAAAAGATCGGGGCGATCACCAGCCGGTCGCCGTCTTCGAGCGCGTCGTCCGGACCGAGGGCCAGGCCCCGGCGGGTGACGACCTTGTCGAGACGCCCCATCTTGAGCCGCTCGGCCAGCTGCCCGGCCGTGCACGGCGGCGGGACCTCCAGCTCCTTCTCGCCGAACCCGAAGCGCTCCATGAACTGCCCGATCAGCCTGACCCGGACCTTCATGTCACTTTCCTCCCCCACGGGGAGGAAAGTAGCTGAGGGGGCGAATGCCGTTTCATTGGGATGCCCCCCCGCAAGAAAGCGAGCATTATACCCCGGGAATCCCCATGGGGACGACGTCCTGCTCCACCTTGGCCGCCTTGGAGAGTTCCTCGGCCTCCTGCCGGAGGCCGAGGGAATTCATGGTCTTGCGGGTGGGGACGCCGCGCTTGTCCCAGCCCCTGATGTCGTAGTAGTGGTCGAGCAGCTGGTCGTACTTGTCGAGCTCGAGGTGCTTGCCCGCGATGATGCCGTCCTTGTCCGCGATGACCGGGTCGAAGTAGATCCTCGGCGGGTAGTCCGCGGTCCTGTCCGTGTCCGGGTGCTCCCGGGTCCAGAAGGCCTTGAGCAGGGCGTAGAGGCGGTCGCCCGTCTTGGTGAAGTCGTCGAGCGTCCAGTCCGAGCCGGTGGCGACGTTGAAGTACTCCGGGTAGTTCTTGAGGTCCCACCCGAGCTCGATCCACGGGAAGCGGCAGATGGGCAGGGACTCGAAGATGCTGCTGCGGATCCTCTGCAGGTCCACGACCTTCTGGGCCTTGTCCCGGCCGTAGGCGCCCCGCTCGGAGAACTTGAGCTCGTAGGTGATGATCCAGGCCTCCTTGTGGTGCGCCCCGATGGCGCTCGTGCCGAAGGCCAGGGCCTGGCCGGGCACGAACTTGCAGTTGTAGGCGGAGAGCTCGAGACCCTTGCACTGCATGGCGTAGGCCTCGGAGTGGTTGCCGACCTTCCGGGCCGCCTTGAGGCTCCCCTGGGCCAGCAGGTCGCCGATCCCCTCGCGCAGGGCGATCATGCGCGCGAGCTGCTTGGCGCGCTCGGCGTCCCCGAACTTGAAGTCCCCCCTCGTCGCGCCCTGGTCGATGGCGTCCGCGTACCACGACAGCGTCGCTCCGGCGGAGATGGTGTCCATCCCGTAGTCGTCGCACATGTAGTTCAGGGAGGCCATCTGCTTGAGGTCGAAGATCTCGAGGTTCGGCCCGAGCATGCCGACGTTCTCGTAGTCGATCTCGGACTCGCGGCCTTCCTTGTCGAGGATGGCGATGCCGCAGCGCATGGTGCAGTGGGGGCAGCCGTAGGTGGCCACGCGCGCCTCGCTGGTGCGCTGGCCGTCGAGCTTCCACGCCTCCGGGTGCTGGCTGTGCCGGTGGTTGCGCACCGGCAGGGCCGCCATCTCGTTGCACCAGGCCAGGACCGCGTTGGTGCCCTGGACCGACCACTGCGACTTCTTGTCCATGGCGCCGACGGTCTTGAGGTCCGCCAGGCCGCGCTCCTTCATGGCCTTGGGGTCGGCCATGGGGATCTCCTTGGTCCCCTTGACCACGATGGCCTTGAGGTTCTTGGAGCCCATGACCGCGCCGATCCCCGGCCGGCCGCCGGCCCGGCCCTCCATGCTCCGCACGACCGCGTAGAGGACCTTGTTCTCGCCGGCCTGGCCGATGCTGAGGATGCCGGCGGTCTTGCCGTATTTCCCCTCCAAGACCTTGTGGGTCTCGAAGGTGCCCTTCCCCCAGAGGTCCGTGGCGGGCAGGAAGGAGACCTTGTCGTCCTGGATGAAGACGTACTCGGGCGCCGCGGCCTTGCCCTCGAAGATGACGATGTCGTAGCCGGCCTTGCGCAGCTGGATGGTGACGTGGGAGCCGATGTTCCCGTCGGCGTAGGTCCCGGTGAGCGGGGATTTCGCCGCCACGATGGTCTTGCCGCTGTTGGGCATCGGGACCCCCGCGACGGGCCCCAGGACCACGAGGAGCTTGTTGTCCGGGCCCAAGGCGTCGACGCCGGGCTTGAGTTCGTCCCACAGGATCTTCAAGGCGAACCCCCGGCCCCCGATCCACTTCCGGGCGAACGCCTCGTCGAAATGCTCCTTCTTGAAGGTCTGGCGGGTGAGATTGATGCGCAGGATATTCCCAGTCCATCCTTTCATGGCGATCCCTCCGGATCAGGCGTCGTGGTCACCCCAAGTCTAGACAATAGGGAGGCGGCTGCCAAGAGCCCGGGCCGCGAGCCTCAGCCACGCCGGCGCCGAACCAGGCATCTTCCGGGCCATACCCTTGCCTAGGCGGGCAAGGTGCCCGTCGATGAACAGCTCCCGCGCCCGCCGGCAGGAACGCGCGTCCTCCGCGGCATCGCCGGCCAGGGCGTAGGACTCCTTGAGGCAGAGAAACCCCGCGAAAGCGGCTTCCACCGCCACGTGGTCCGACGGTTCCTCAGCGGACGGCTTGAAGGCGAAGGCCTTGTAGAGCCCGGCGAGTTCCGCCATGTTCCTGCCGGGGTCCGTCATGCCCGCGCAGGAAGCCTCTCGCGGCGAAGAGGCCCGACCAGGGGCGAACACCTGGTGGTAGTCCTCCTCCCGAGCCTCCCGGGCCGCTTCCGCCGCGGCCATGAGGTCCTTGTCACCCAGTTCGGACGCCAGCTTCTCGAGCCTGGCGTGCCAGCCCTTCCGGGGTCTCTCGAAGAGCAGGCTCAGGAGATGCCAGGACGCGGCCTGCCGAGCCAACTCGGCAGGCTTGTCCGCCGGGGACCGCCCCCGATCCAGCCCTCGGCGGGTCATGGGCGTGCCTCCAGGCTCAGGGAGACCCAGCCCGACCGCATCTTCCTCGCCCCGGCTTCTTTGCGGTCTCCGCGCCAGACCGCCACAGCCATCACGGTCCCGCCTCCAGGTCCCACCTTGGCCGGCAGGGGCCTCTTGAGGAGCACGGCCCAGGACTTGTTCTGATGGACGCCCCTGCCTTCGGAGCGGGTGACGGGGGCCGGCCGCAGGGTCCCCGGTCCCTCGACCGTCAGGTCCTGGACGGGCTGGGTCCTCGGCCCTGACATGGGATTGCCGAGGTTGCGCGCCGGCGCGTAGCGCAGGGCCATGGCCTTCTGGTCCTCGGAACGGTCCTTCAGCGGCGCGGCCTGGAAAGGATAGTGGTCCACCCTCGCTCCGGGGTAGATCGCGTTGATGGTGTCCGGCCTGCCGTCAACCGAGGCCTGCCAGAAGGCGGACCAATAGGTGATCTCCACGGGCCTCCCCTCTTCGCCCATCTGCGGCGCCGGGGAGTCCGCCCCGGGAGCGGCCGGCAGTTGGACCGCGCACGCGTCCGCGAATCGCGCCGACCCGGGCAGGTCGTCCTTGTCCTGGTCGTCCCACCTCAGGCGGAACGCGATTCTGGTCCCGTCCGTGGCCGCCTGCACCCGGACCTTGCCGGTGGACGGCTCCATGAGGCGGGGATCCACCATGTCCTGCATGAGAAGGGCGGCGTCATGGACCGGCAGCCCGGCCCAAGCCTCGTCGGCCGGCGAGTCCGGCAGGACCGGCCGGAACGCCGCCCGGACCTCGCCGGGGGACTCCACCTCCGCGTGTCGGCCGCACCCGGCCAACGCGGCAGCGGCGCAGGCTGCCCAGAACGATCGACGCATCGAGTCGCGCATGTTCATGTTCCTCACGTGATGTTGCTCCGCACCACGCCCTGGGCGACGTCGATGGCGGCCCGGACGTGCGCCGGCTCCGTGACCGGGACCCGGATGACCTCGGTCCCGGACTCGTCGTACCCCTCCACCGAGCCCCCGGCCCTGCGGAACCTGGAGAGGACACGCTCGGTCGAGCCCATGAGGGTGAGCAAGGCCGAGAGGTCCTTGTCCTTCGGGAGCGCGCGATAGGCAGCCACCGCGGCCGGGGCTCCGGGGCCGAACATCTGGACCAGGAAAGGCTCCGGCACGTGGATGGGAGGGATGTAGTAGACGTTGGGCTCCAGGCCGAACTGGGGGAAGAGCGGCAGGGCGATCTTGCGCACGTGGACCATGTAGTCCACGGGGTTGTCCTCCCTGGCCTCCTTTGGCGTGGAGAGGAACCCGGCGACGCGGATCTTGCCGATGCAGTTGAGGAAGCACTGCTGGCTCAACCCCTTCTCGAATTTCGGGTAGCACGCGATGCACTTCTCCGACGTCCCGGTCAGCGCGTTGTAGAAGACCTTCTTGTAGGGGCAGGCGCGCACGCACTCGCGGTAGCCGCGGCAGCGGGTCTGGTCCACGAGCACGATCCCGTCCTCGGGCCTCTTGTAGATGGACCCGCGCGGGCAGGAGGCCAGGCAGGCGGGATAGGTGCAGTGGTTGCAGATCCTGGCGAGGTAGAAGAACCACATCATGTCGTGGGGGATGCGGGTGGCGGCGCCCTTGGTCACCCCGCCCGCGCAGTCGTCCTCGCCCACGTTGGGGTAGGCGTAGTCCTGGTCCTCGGGCCCCCACCCAAGCACCCGCTCCCCGGCCGGGGCGGCCTCGAAAACGGTCGAGCCCGCGTAGCGGCCGCCCTCCCACCGCTGGGCTCCGAGCTTGTCGAGCAGGCGCACGTCCCAGCCGAGGGGATAGTAGCCGAAGGGCTTGCTCTCCACGTTGTTCCAGAGCATGTACTCCTGCCCCTTGCCGCTGGTCCAGGTGGTCTTGCAGGCCAGAGTGCAGGTCTGGCACGCGATGCACTTGTTGATGTCGAACACCGCGGCGAACTGCTTCTTGGGCCGCGAGCCCGGATACCAGTAGGACGTCTCGCGGCCGATCTGCCAGTTGTAGACTCGAGCCATTGGGTTCCCCTTTCTATGCCTTCTTATCCGTCTTCGTGAAGCCGCCGGACTGATACCGGAGCAGGGCCGGGCTCTCGTAGCCTGGCCTGAGGCCCTCGGCCGCGGGCCGCCAGACCCCCTTGCCCTCCAGGCCCCCCGGCTCGGCCCGCGTGATCTTGACGATGGCCTCGCGCGGAGCGCCGGTCGGGCAGTGCACGTCGGGCAGGAAGCCCTTGCCGATCACATGCCCGAAGACCTCCTTGCGCACAAGCGAATCGGTCATCCAGGTCGGCTTGAGCCAACTGCGCGTCGCGGACTGATGCGAGCCGCTCCGGAACATCGCCTGGTAGCCGGTTGACGGGCTCTTGGCCAGGCCGTCGGGCCGGGTCTTGTGGCCCTCCACGGACCCCGGGGTCGCGCCGTACATGTTGAACCACATGCGGGTGATGCCTCGCGGGGTGCCCGGGTAGTAGCGCGCGCGGCATAGCAGGCGCGAGAACTCGTAGTCGCGCTTGTTCTTCTGCCAGCCCCGGAAGGGCCGGTCCGCGGGATCCGAGTCGACCCACACGTAGTCCCCGTCGGCCACGCCGAGGCTGCGGCCGTCCTCGGGGTTGATGTCCATGTAGCCCTCGCTCACGTAGGGCTTGCGCTTGTCGTGGCGGTACACGTCCCCGAAGGGGCCGAAGAGGATAGCCACCATGTCCGTGTCCACGGGCAGGGTGTGCGACCCGTGCCTGTATTTCGGGGTGTGGAACACGTACCGGTATCCGCTGCCCCAGAGGGGGTGCCGGGACTGCGCGGTCTCGGCCCAGGTCTTGACCACGTTGCGGCCCTGGCGGGTATCTCCCGAGAGGTCGTCCACGGCGACTCCGTAGTCCTCGGGCCCGCTCGGCCGCAGGAGCGAGCCCTTGGGAGCCACGATCAGGTTGGGCTCGTAGAAGGTGGAGTCGATGGGCTCGCGGTAGACCGGGAGGTTCTCCCCAGCCTCGATGAACTCGGGCTCCCCGCGGTAGAACTCGAGGCGGCCGGACTTGGTGTACCACGGCCGCGACTCGTGCACCTGTTCGTAGCCCACGGCCTTGGGGTAGGTGCGGTGCATCATGATGGTCGGGACGCCCTTCCTGGCCTTGGCCTCGAGGTCCTCGAACCGGTATCCTTTGGTCAGCGAGGAGTGGTCGAGGATGCGCTGGAGGTAGACGTCCGTCCGGCCCGCGTTCACGAACTTCCACATCTTGGCGAACCGGTCGTCGCCGGTGCGCTCCGCCAGCCGGCGCCCGACCAGGGAAAGGCACTCGATGTCGCCCCTGGTCTCGAAGGGCCTGGGGTTCTCGGTGCGAGGGAACACGGTCAGGAACGGGTTCGTGACCGAGGCGCACATGTCCGGGTGCTTGAGCTCGGACCACGCGTCCACAGCGAACACCACGTCCGCCCACTCGCACGAGGTGGACCACCACCAGTCCTGCACCGCGATCATCTCGATCTTGGGCAGGGCGTTGACCACGGTGTTGTAGTGCCACTTCACGTTGCCCAGGATGGAGTTGGCGTTCGAGAACCACATGGACTTGGTCGGGGTCGGCATGTGGGTCTTGCCCGTGAGCATCCTCTTGCCGACCTTGAGGGGATGGCCCTCGTGGTTGTAGTAGTGGGCGGACTCGGCCTTCCAGTACATCTTGGGCCTTGAGGGCTTCTCGGGGTCGAGCTCGATGTCGAACGGGTTCTCGTTGATGTACTGGGGGATGCCGTTGAACAGCGCCACCCGGTAGTTGCCCGCGTAGGACCCGATGTTGCCCCCGATGCGGCCCACGTTGCCTGTCAGCGCGGCCAGCAGGAACTGGGTCCGGTCCTTGTTGTCGCTGTTGAAGAACTGGTTGGGCCCCATGCCCACGGCGAAGAGCGTTGTTCCCGGGTTGGCCGCGATCTCGCGGGCCAGGGACTCGACCGCCGCGGCCGGGGCCCAGGTGATCTCCTCCGTGGTCTTGGGGTCGAAGTGGGCCGCGTACTCCTTGACCACGTCGAACACGGGCCTGCAGGACACGGTCTTGCCGTCCTTGAGCTTCACCGAGACCTCTCCCTCGAGGAGGCAGTCGCCCACCCGGCTGCGGCCGCCCACCTGGTCGCGGGTCAGGAGCACGGGCTTGCGCAGGCCCCGGTCCCACCACACGAAGTCTCCCCACTCGTCGCGCAGCTCGGGGGTGATGAGCTGGTCGCGCTGCATCCCTGGAGCCGGGGGCTTCTCACCCTTGGCCAGCACCCGGGTCTGGTTGCTCAGGGGCTCCGGCGGGGTCCCGAAGACGTCCTGGGCCTTGAGGAGCTCGAGGGTGTCCGTGCGCAGGAGGAGGGGGAGGTCCGTCCACTCCTTGACGTAGGCGGCGTCGTAGAGCTTGTCGCGGAGGATCACGTGGGCCAGGCCCAGGGCCAGGGCAGGCGTGGTCCCGGGCCGGACCACGATGGCCTCGTCGGCCTTGCTCGCGGTCGCGGAATACTCGGCCGCGATGACCACGATCTTGACGCCCTTGAGCCGGGCTTCGGTCAGCCAATGCGCGTCGGGCATCTTGGTCGTGATCCAGTTCATGCCCCAGACCACCACCATCTTGGCGTGCTCCACCGCGTTCAGGTCGAACTCCACCGTCTGCTGGCCCGTCACCATGGGGTGGCCGGGGGGGAGGTCCGTGTGCCATGAGTAGTTGTCGAAGCCCCTGGCGCCCAGGGCCTGGTCCGGGCCTACGCCGCGCAGCTTGGCGTCCAGAAGGGCCATGGAGTTGGCGAACCGATAGTGCCCGAAGACCCGCGTGACGCCCAGGAGAGGCATGCCTCCGCGGAACTTGAGCACCTGCGTCCCCGCGCCTTGGGCGGCCTTGATCGTCTCCTCTTCGTAGCCCTGGGCGTGCAGGAGCGCCGCTCCCTTCTCCCCCGTGTAGGTGGTCGCGATGTTGACGAGGGAGGCGGCCACGATGTCCGCGGCCTCCTCGTGCGTGACCCTCACCCACGCATCGCGGCCGCGCTGGAAGTATCTCTCAGGCGGGCGGCCGTCCTTGCCCCGGGGGAATCCCGCCGCGACCCAATCCTTGAAGCCCTTGCGCACCATGGGGGAGCGGACCCTGCGGTCCCCGTAGAACCTGCGGGTCAGGGCCAGTCCCTTCTGGCACACCCTCGGGTCCCAGCGATGGGAGCTCTTGTTGCCGTAGAGGTCGGTCGCCTCGCCGTAGCGCATGGTCGGTCCGATGCGCGTGATCACGCCGGAGCGGACGTGGGCGCTGAGGAGGCAGTTGTGCGTGTCGTTGGGCGCGCAGAGGAAGGTGAAGGTCGAGTCGGATTTCCACAGATCGCGGTAGGCCTTCTCCCAGTCGCGGTCCGGGTACCGGGCGAGAGGGTTCTCCACGGCCTCGAGCCCCCATGCCTGGCTCGCCGATGCCGCGAACGCGCCCAGCCCCAGGGCCGAGATCGTCTTGAGGAAATCTCTTCGGGACAGTTCTTTCATTTTCCTTTCCTCCAACTCCGCAGATGGCTGATGATGTCTTCGATCTCGGCGTCCGATAAGGTGCGTCGGCCTGGGGAGCCGGCTCCGAAGCCCTTCATGACCGTGCCTTGCCGGCCGTTCTTGACGGTCCTGAACAGATAGGAATCGGTCGCGCCCTCCAGGAAGACCTGGTTGTCGAGAGCCGGAGCGGTCCCGCCCGCGCCATGCGGTCCGTGACAGCCGGCGCAGTCGGCCTGGAACACCGAGGCCCCGCGTCTCGCATCGCCCCGGGCCCAGCGGGCCGGCCTCGAGTCCCCGGCGAACGGCGAATCCCCGAACCGGCGCAGGGTCTTCACGAGCTCGGCGATGTCCGCATCCGACAGGGCCGCGCCCCAGGATGGCATGCGCCTGCCCGGGCGGCCGCGGCGGATCGTGTCCGCGAGGAACCGGTCCGACGCCAGCTTCAGGAACGAGGGATTGGCCACGGCCGGGAAGGTCTCCAAGCCGGGGTAGGAGCGTCCCTGTCCGGCGGAGCCGTGGCAGCCGGAGCAGAAGGCGCCGAAAAGGGTCTCCCCGTCGCTCGCGAACTCCCTGCCCCCTAGCCTCTCGACGCAGAGGCGGTCCTTGGGCCAGAGGCTCATGGGCAGGTCCGCCCTGCGCAGGGAGAAGAGGAAGAAGGTCAGTTCGTCGGCCTCGCGCTCATCCAGGGAGAGCAGGGGCATTTTGGAGCCCTGGACCACGCGGCCCGGGGAACGGAAGTGGTCCTTGAACCAGTTCTCCAGGGAGCGCGGCCCGCGTACCCTGGCGTACGGCGTCAGGACGGGGTCCTTGCGGCCCACGGCCGTGAGGTCCGGGCCGTCGTCTCCCCCGGCGCCGCCCACCTTGTGGCAGCCCAGGCACCCTCGCGAAAGGAAGAGGGACTTGGCCAGCACGAGCCCCGGAGCGCCCACCGCGGTGCGCAGGTAGGCGGAGAGGGACCTTCGTTCCTCGTCCGTCAGCTCCGGCATGGAGCTGCGCCAGGGGCCGGATGAGGCCGCGGCTTTCTTCCGCTGGTGTCCCGCGTACCAGTCCGGCGCGTAGCCCAGCATGCCGACCCGCGAAAGGGCCGGCCCCTCGAGGCCGCCGGCTCCACCAGGCCGCATGGTTCCGCCGCGTCCGTCCATGCGGTGGCAGGCCAGGCAGTCGGAGCGCTCGAAGACGGCGCGGGCGGTTTCGAGTCCGGCGCGGGCAGGCACGTCCTGGTAGGCGTGGCAGGAGCCGCACGAGGCGTAGGCGTAGCGCTTCGGAAGCAGCGCCTCAGGGCAATGGGGGGCCGTGCCGTGGGCCTCCTCCAGCAGGGTCGCGGTCCCCTGGCCTCCGTGGCAGACCGTGCAGCCGAACCGCGCCGGGTCGTGGATCACATTGGGATGGCGGCCGAAGACCTTGTCTCCCGGGACTTCCTTGCCGTCGAGGGCCATGCCCACGTGGCAGCTGACGCAGCGCTCGACCGCCCCGGTCTCGGCGAGCACGATCTGGCGGACCTGGCTGGGCAGGTCCGCCCGCTCGCTCGCGGCAAGCTTGCCCCGGGCCTCTCGCTGCGCCCGGCGCCAGTCGCGAAGGAAATTCTCATCCACCGCGGCCCAGATCAGGGTTCCCAGCAGGACCAGGCTGGTCCAGAGCAGGAGATGCTTGTTCTGACGCATCAGTGACCTCCCCACATGCTCGGCGACCAGAAGAAGCCCCAGTTGGGTCCCCGGAAGTGCACGCCGATGACGGTGAGGATGAGGAAGCCTGCGATGAAGCAGGAGAACAGGCCGATGGCCCCGGCCCGCGTCGAGTCGTACCTGCGCACGGTCCACACGGAGTAGAGCGCGTACGCCGCGGTCAGCAAGGTCCCCGGGTTGACGAAGGTGATGACGATCTGCGGCGTGCCCGGGAACCACTCCCGAATCCAGCCGAAGTTGATGGCCACGGTCTCGACGGCCAGGACCGCGGCGGAGCCGAACATGAACGAGGCGAGAGCGAGCCGCCAGCCCCCTGGACCGCCGAACCAGAGGCCCGTGCCCTCCTCTTCCCGGTCGAGGAAGGGGATGAGGGCCAGGCCCACGAGGCAGACCGTGGGGATGCCGATGCCGCCCATGAAGGCCGAGTGGGACACCAGCTCCTGCAGGCCGAGGAAGTACCACGGCGCCTTGGCCGGGTTCTCGGGCACGGCGGGATTGGCCATCTCCTTGAGCGGGGCGTCGAGGAACAGGGAGAGCGCCAGGCACGCGGCGAAGGTGAGCATGAACACCGCGGCCTCGGCGAGCATGAGGTGCGGCATGGCCGGCACTGTGTTCTCCGGTCCGTTGCCGACCGCGGGGGTCTTGCCGCGGACGATGGCGGCCAGGCTGTAGGTCTTCTGAGGAGCCTCGGTGAAGACCGGGTAGACGCGTCCCTCGGGAGGGGGAAGGCGCGAGCCGACGTCCGCGGGCCTGGCCAAGCCCCCGTCCTTGCGGATGCGCCAGAAGTGCACGGCCAGGAGCGCGGCGAGGGCCAGGGGCAGGACCATCACGTGCATGAGGTAGAACCGGATGAGGGCCTCCGCGCCGACCTGGTCCGAGCCCAGCAGGAGCAGCTTCTGAAGCCCTCCCGGATCGAAGAACGCGGTCATGCCGACCGCGTCGGTCAGCTCCCGGAGCGATTGCGCGATGTTGGCCCCGATGGTGACCGCCCAAAAGGCGAGCTGGTCCCAGGGCAGCAGGTAGCCCGTGAAGGACAGGGCCAGGGTGACCACGAGGAGGGCCATCCCCACGAGCCAGTTGAACTCCCGCGGCCTCCGGTAGGAGGCGGTGAAGAAGACCCTGGCCATGTGGAGCAGGACGCCAACGACCATGATGTTCGCGGCCCAACGATGGATGTTTCGGATGAACCGGCCAGTCGGGACCACGAAGTGGATGTCCTTGATGGACAGGTAGGCGGCGGCCGGGTGGGGCTTGTAGTAGAACATGAGGAGCACGCCGGTGATCAGGGTCAAGAGGAAGGCCGAGAGGGCCGCGATGCCCAAGCCCCAGGTCGTAGGCCAGCGCAGGCTCCAGCGGTGGACCCGGGCAGGGTGCAGGTGGAGGAACACGTTGGAGAAGATGAACCCGGAGCGCCCCCGATCCGAGACCGGCATCCCTGAGCGGTTCAGGGAGGACCAGAAGGTCATGGGGGTCCGGACCAGGTTGTCCATGAAGCGAGTCAGTCCCGAGGCGGCTGGCCGTTGACCGGTGGTCGTGGTCATGCGGCCGCCTTGGTCCCGTTCGGGACCGCCGTCCCCTCGTCCACGATCACCGAACGCCCCGCCACGGGCTTGACCGAAAGCCATGGAAGCGCCTTGGGCGCGGGGCCGCGCTTGACCAGTCCCCCGGGACCGAACCTAGAGCCGTGGCAGGGGCATTCGAACCCCTCCGCCGTGGGTTTGACGACGCATCCGAGATGGGTGCAGACGAGGGAGATGGCGAACACTCCGCCGTCGTCGCGGTACACGGCCACCGGCCGGCCTTGGGGAACGAAGGCCTGGCCCGGGAGAAGCGACTCGGGAAGGGTGACGCGGAACTTCTTGCTCGGGGAAGAGAGGACGCCCGGCTTGGGCAGCCGCAGGATGCCCAGGGACCCGAAGCCGAGGGCGGAGGCCGCGGCCGCGCACGCGCTCAAGCCGAGGAAGTCCCTGCGATCCATGGGTTCGGGCGCGAGACGGGAGTCCTCTTCACGGTCCAAAGCGTCGGCGTCCATCATCCCCCCCTCCATCGTGTCCTGAAAGTCACTCGTTCCATCGAGATCGCATCCACCGGGCAGCGCGCCTCGCAGAGGGCGCAACGGATGCACCGGTCCTCGTCCTTCAGGATGACCGAGTCTCCAGCCTGGTCCGCGTCCGGCCCGAGGCAGCCTGCCGCGGCCTTCCTCAGGTCCTCGCTCTGTTCGAGCCCTCCGAGCAAGACGAGCTTGAGGCAGAGCGTGGGGCACACGTCCACGCAGCCCCCGCAGAGGACGCAGCGGGTGCCGTCGAAGACCGGGGTGACCCCGCAGTCGAGGCAGCGCGAAGCCTCCCGGCGGGCCTCGTCGCGGCCGAAGCGGCGCTCGACCTCGATGCCGGGGTCCTTGATGCGCTCGGAAGGGTCGGTCTGCGGGATCGCGACCCTCCGGATGGACTCGTAACCCAACTCCCTCCGGTAGGGGGTCAGGTCCATGAAAGCGGTGGCGGCGTCCTCCCTCAAGGACCGGCCGGTGACGAAGGTGTAGATGGCGCGCGCGGCGCGCTTGCCCGAGGCCACGGCGTCGATGATGAGGCGCGTGCCGTGGGCGAGGTCGCCTGCCACGAACACTCCCCCCGCGGTCGTCTTCAAGGTCTCGGGGTCCACCTTGGGCCAACCGGGCCTCATGAGCTCCACATCCTCGCCGCCATCATTAAGGAAAGAGAGGTCAGGGGTCTGGCCTGCCGCGATGATGAGGGTGTCGCAGGGAAGGGTCTTGCTGTCAGCCGTGTCGAAACGGGGGGCGAAGCGCCGGTTCTCATCGTAGACGCGCAGACAGCGCTGTACCTCGAGTCCTTCGACGCGCCCGTCCGCGCCGCGCTTGACGGCCAGGGGTCCCCAGCCGCCGAGGCGCTCCACGCCCTCTTCGTCGCCCTCGCGGATCTCCGCCGTGTCCGCCGGCATCTCCGCGAGGGTCTCAAGAGAGACGAGCTGGACGCTCCGGCCGCCAGGCATGCGCTTGGCCATGCGGGCCGCGTCGTAGGAGGCCTGGCGCAAGACCGTGCGGGCCACGTCGTAGGCCACGTTCCCTCCGCCGATCACGATGACCTGGGCGCCGAGGTCCACGGTCTCGCCCAGGAGCGCCCCCCTGAGGAAATCGACGCCTCCCAGCACCCTTGGGCCCTGCTCGCCGGGAAGCCCGAGGAGGCGCGGCCTCTTGGCGCCCACGGCGATGAGCACCGCCCGGTGGGTCCGGCGGAGTTCGGCCAGCGAGACGTCCCGACCCACGGCCACGCCGCAGCGGATCTCCACGCCGAGGGCGCGGATCACCGCGACCTCGCGCTCGATGACCTCCATGGGGAGCCGGTAGCGGGGGACCCCGAACGCCAACATCCCTGCCGGGACGGCCTCCATCTCAAAGACTATCGGAGAGAGGCCCAGCAACGCCAGATCGTGCGCGGCCGAGAGGCCCGCGGGCCCGGACCCGATGATGGCGACCCTCTCTCCGCGGGCCTTCTCGATGCTGCCGTCGAGGCCTCCCCGCAGGAGCGCGGCCATCTCGTCAGCCTCCCCGCAGACCGACGGGGCTCCTCGGCGGTAGCGTTCGAGGAGTTCCGCCGCGCCTGCCTTCTCCCAGCCCGAGGTCTCGGCCGCGAACCTCTTGAGGGCCCGGATGGCGATGGGCAGGTGGTCGGCGACATAGTGGCCGTCCGGGTCGGTCCGAGGGATGCGGCCGCGGCGGCAGGCCGTTTCGCACGGCGCGCCGCAGACCCTGCCGCAGATGGAGGCGAAGGGGTTGGGGCCGCGAGCGATGAGATAGGCCTCCTCGAAGCGGCCCTCGGCGATGGCCCGGACATAGCCGCGCGCGTCCGTGCGCACTGGGCACGCGGCCTGGCACGAGATCAATTCCTGGTGATGCTCCGGTCCAGGAACCGCGGCCTTGAGGAGGCTCATCGGCGTCCTCAGGCGGGCTTGCCCTTGATGGCGAGCCGAGGACCTGGCGAGCGGCGGCCGCGGCACGGCTCGGCGATGAGGTCAGCCACGGTCGTGCGCTCAAGGAACCTGCCATAGGCGGCGATGACGGGCTTCATGGCGGCATGGGCCGCGCAGCCCCGGGAACTCCTGCAGGGCCTGCTGACCAGCATGCACGCCGGGAGGTCTTGTCCGTCGTCGAAGATCGCCGCGATGTCCGCCAGCCGGATGCTCGCCGGGTCGCGCAGGAGGCGGTAGCCCCCTCCGCGCCCCCGCTTGGTGTCGATCAGGCCGCGGCGCGCCATGGCCGCCATCAGCTTGAACAGGTAGGGGCGGGGGACCGTCGAGGACTTGGCCAGGCTGCCGGCGCCACGCTTCGAGGCGCCTCCCCGGGCGAGAGCCACGATGGCCCTGATGGCGTTCTGGGTCCGGCCGGCCAGCATAATGTGGACTAGATTGTCTACAATATGGCCGCGATTGTCAATGGGCCGGGCGAGCTCACGGCTCTCTTCCGTAGGAGTAGGTCTTGCCGTCCATCCCGACGTGGGTGAACCCCTCGCTCGAGACCCTCAGGCCGCCCAGCACGAAGGTCACGGTCATCGCCGTCGCGCGCCCGGTCGAGGGGTCCTCCACGGCCGGGGAGCCCGAGATCCTCACCCCATCCTTGACGAACGCGTAGACGCCCTCGAAAGGCTTGGCCGACAGCCGCGCGTCTCCGACGACCACGACCCCGCCTTCGCGGAAATCGTAGGACCACGGCATCTCGCGGCAGCGCCATCTGCCGACGAGGGCGCCGGGAGCGTCCGCCCCCCCCCCGGCTTCCAAGCTCCTCCAGGGACGGGCGAGCGGAGAACGTCCGCGCCCGCCCGCGGCTCGGGGGTCCGAGCCGCGGCGGGCTCCTGCCCCGCCGGCGCGACGGAGGCGCTCTCCTGCCTCGCGCCCGGCGCCTCCGGGCTTCCCGAACGCCCTGCGGCGCCGGGCGAGCGGAGAACGTCCGCACCCGGCGCCTCCGGGCTTCCCGAGCGCCCTGCGGCGCCGGGCGAGCGGAGAACGTCCGCGCCCGGCGTCATCCGGCGGTCGACCGCCGCCAGGGACGCGAGGCCGGCCAGGACCGCGACGCCGTACGGGGCGAGGCGGGACGCCTTCTTCGGCGCGGGCGCCCCGGCGGCCGCGGGCTCGACGGCGGCCGGTCGCGGCCCGGGCGCCGCCCCGGCGGGCCGGCCTGGCTCCTTGGACGCGGCCGGCCCAGGCGGCCCGAATTGGCACCCGCAGAACGGACAGGCCCCGTCCGACCTCCTGACGCCCCGGGCGCAGTTCGGGCACGGCGTCGCCCCGTCCATCTCGTGAGGGGGAGGGACCAGCCGGCCGGAGTCCGGCGGGTCAGGGATCGGCCGGACAGGGGCGGCCACGGGGGACGCGGGAGGGGACACGCCCAGGCTCGGCAGCTGCTTGTCGATCGCGGCCACGAGGGCCTCCGCGTCGGGGAAGCGCTCCTCGGCTTTCTTGGCCGTCATCTTCAGCATGACCCACGACGCCCCGTAAGGGACGACCGCTTCGTCCGGGTTGAAGGCCGGCAAGGGGCGCTCCACGATCTGGTACATCAGGGCCATGGGCGTGTCGGCGTCGTAGGGGACCTTGCCCGCGAGCATCTCATAGAGCGAGATGCCGAGGGAGAAGATGTCGCTGCGGCCGTCCAGGGCCTCGCCCCTGACCTGCTCGGGCGACATGTAGAGCGGGGTGCCGAGCATCCCCCCGGTGGCCGTGATGCCCGTCGAGACCTGCCCGCCCTTGGCCAGGCCGAAGTCCACCACCTTCACGAGCCCCGACTCGTTGACGAGGATGTTCTGGGGCTTGATGTCCCGGTGGACGATGCCCTTGCGGTGCGCCTCGGCGAGCGCCAAGGCGACCTGCCGGGTGATGTCCATCGCGAAGCGCGCGTCGAGCCTGCCGTGCTCCCGGATGCAATCCCTCACGGCCATCCCCTTCACGAATTCCATCGCCAGGAAGTGCACGCCGTCCTGCTCGCCCACGCTGTAGACCTGGACGATGTTCGGATGGCTCAACTGCGCGATCGCGCGCGCCTCGCGCAGGAAACGCTTGACGAAGTCGGGGTCGTCGCCGAATCGCCGCGGCAGGACCTTCAGGGCGACGGTGCGCCTGAGCGACCGCTCGTCGGCCTCGTAGACGACGCCCATGCCCCCGCGGCCGAGCTCCTTGCGGATCTCATAGCCGCCGAGGACTTTGCCGACCAGCGAATCCGACTGGCTCATGAGGCCTCAATTCTAGCACAGCCGCGGGGCCCGGGGCACGGAGTCTTTCCCGGAGCGCGCTTTCCGATGTATACTGTAACCACTCGCCTCCCCCGCGGGGAAGGCGCATCCTAGATGAAACGGCCTATGCCCCCACGCTACTCGCCTCCCCGCGGGGGAGGCGAGTGGCGAGCCGCCGGCGTCGCCTTCCTCATCCTCGCCGTCCTGGCCCTGTTGACGGTCCCCGCGCCGGGGTCGGCCGCGACGGCGGAGGGCGCTCCCCGGCGGGAGTCCCGGCCCGGGCAGCTCCAGTGGCACGCCCTCTCCCCGCAAGGCGTCTGCGTCCCGAAGGACCCGGCGGCCTTGGGCGCGGCGGACCTGTTGAGCAAGCTCAGGCCCCTCGGGGAAGCCAGCGCCGAGCTGGAAGTGTCCCTCGGCCGAGACTCGCTCTTCCTCGGCAGGCACAGCTGCGAAGCCGCCCGGCGGACGCGCCCGGCCGGGTCCGCGGCTGCCGGGCGCCCGAGCGCCGCCGCGGCGCCCGACGGACCGCCGGCCCCCGAGGCGCCGCCTTCCGCCGAGCCGATGCCCCGGCCGGATGCCGCCGGTCCCCGCGTCGCGCCCCAGCGCGCGCCGCGGGAGTCCGCGGCCGCCCAGGATGACGGGCCGCCGCTCCAAGCCTACCCGTCGGCGGACTTCCTCGCCGAGGAGAGCGAGAACCGCGCCAAGACGTCCGGCGCCCAGAAGGCCTGGGTGTACTCGGCCCCTTCCGGCTTCGACGAGATCGTCGCCTTCTACACGCGCCAGCTCGGGGACGCGGCGCCCGAGAGGAAGAGCGACCGCCGCTACGTGGCGGTCACGCCCGCGCTGGAGCTGCGCGTCGAGAAGGAGCAGGGCGACAAGGTCGTCATCTCGATGATACGCCGCAAGAGCATCATCGGGGTGCCGGGCCTGGAGACCGGGGGGGCCTGCGCCTCCTGTTCGGGGATCTCGCGGTCCTCGAGCAGGACGTCCGGGAGCAGCTCCACGTCGCTCCCGTCGACCTCGAGGATCGAGAAGAGCTACAAGTGACGTCCCAGCCGCGACGGCGCCCTATCGGGCGCTCACGTAGGACTGGTCCGACAGGGGCCGGGAGCTGCTGATCTTGGTCGTGCCGCCGCGCGGGATGCGCACGTCCCAGGCCTCGCCGTGCGTGCTGACGAGCCGCCTGAGGACGGGATAGCCGATGTTCCTCAGCTCGTAGATGTATCGGTCGTTGCACCTCCCGACGAGCTTCACCTGGGCCATGGTGCCGCCCCCGGGGTCGCCCATCCAGCGCCCAGGCTTGGGAGCCGCCGCCCTCGGGCAATGGTCGCACGACGGCGCGGCAAGACGCGCCTCGGGCTCCGGCGCGAGCTTGTAAGGGACGAGGCCGTCCGGCTCCGGGCCCCCGGCATCCCGGACGGCGACGGCCTGGTCCTCCGGGACGACGAGCTCCGCCGGATCGCGGGGGCCGATCGCGACGACTTCGTCCCCCTGGCCCCAGAACGGCAGGGGGCTCTCCCCATCCGAAGCCTTCCCGGGGGCTCGGACGGGGACGCCGAGGGGCGCGCCCGGCGTCATCACGGGCATGAGGTAGCTTGGATCGTCGGGCAGCTGGGGCGCCGCCCCGGGCCCCGCGGCTCCCCGCCCGGCAAGGACCTCGACGTTCGCCTGCCGGACGGGCTGCGGCCGGAGGCCCGGCGCCTCCGGGCTTCCCGAGCGCCCTGCGGCACCCGGCGAGCGGAGGACGTCCGCGCCCGGCGTCCGGGGATCGCTCGCGGACGGCGGCGCGGCCGCCTGTCGGACCAGCACCCTGCGAGCGTCGGGGGACAGCAGGGCGACGGTGAGGCAGGCCGCGACGGACGTCGCCAAGGCGAGTCCGACCAGTCCTTTCAGCCCTCCGCCAGGCTCGGACCGGAAGGCCGGTCTGGGGCCGGACGCGCCCTCCTCGGGCGGCGGCCGGAGGGCCGCCGGCTCGGGCCGAGTCCCGGCGGGATCAGCGCCCCGGTCGTCCATCATACCCTCGCCCCCATGGCAGCCTCCGGGCCATCATACCATACCGGGGAACCCGCGCCGCGGAATTGCTAGAATCTCAGGGCGCAACCCGCACCTTGGAGCCGAGACCCATGACGACCCAGCCCCCGAAGGCCGCCCCCGACGCCCCCAGCGATTTCATCCGCGACATCGTCGAGGAGGACCTCAAGAGCGGCAAGCACGCCAGGGTCGTGACGCGCTTCCCGCCGGAGCCCAACGGCTACCTGCACATCGGGCACGCCAAATCCATCTGCCTCAACTTCGGCATCGCCCTGGAGCGCGGCGGCGCGTGCCACCTCCGGTTCGACGACACCAACCCCGTGACCGAGGAGGCGGAGTACGTCGAGTCCATCCAGCGGGACGTCCGCTGGCTGGGGTTCGACTGGAAGGACAAGCTCTTCTACGCCTCGGACTACTTCGAGAGGCTCTACGGCTACGCCGTCGAGCTCGTCAAGCAAGGCTCGGCCTACGTCTGCGACCTGTCCCCCGAGGAGATGCGCCGCGACCGGGGCGACTTCAACCGCCCGGGCAAGGAGAGCCCCTTCCGGAACCGCTCCGCGCAGGAGAACCTCGACCTCTTCGGCCGGATGCGGGCCGGCGAGTTCGCCGACGGCTCCCGGACCCTGCGGGCCAAGATCGACATGTCCTCGCCGAACATGAACATGCGCGACCCGGTGCTCTACCGCATCAAGAAGGCCTCCCACCACCGCACCGGCGACGCCTGGTGCATCTACCCCATGTACGACTACGCCCACCCCCTCTCGGACGCCTTCGAGGGCATCACCCACTCCATCTGCACGACGGAGTTCGAGGACCACCGCCCGCTCTACGACTGGGCCATCCGGTCGGGCCCGGCCCCCGCCCGGCCCCGGCAGATCGAGTTCGCGCGCCTGAGCCTCACCTACACGCTGATGAGCAAGCGCAAGCTCCTCGAGCTCGTGGAGCGGGGGCTGGTCTCGGGCTGGGACGACCCGCGCATGCCCACCATCAGCGGCATGCGCCGCCGCGGCTACACGCCCGAAGCCATCCGGGAGTTCTGCGGCCGCGTCGGGGTCACCAAGTTCCCCTCCCTGAGCGAGAAGGCGCTCCTGGAGGACTGCATCCGCGACGACCTCAACCGCCGAGCCCCGCGCGCCCTGGCGGTGCTCAAGCCCCTCAAGGTCGTCATCGAGAACTACCCGGAAGGCCGGGTCGAGGAGCTAGGCGCCCTCAACCATCCCGAGGACCCGTCCCTGGGCACGCGCAAGGTGCCCTTCTGCCGGGAGCTCTACGTCGAGGCCGACGACTTCCGGGAGGACCCTCCCCCCAAGTTCTTCCGCCTGGCCCCGGGGCGCGAGGTGCGCCTGCGCTACGCCTACTACGTGAAGTGCACGGGCGTGGTCAAGGACCCCACGACCGGCGCGGTCGTGGAGCTGCGCTGCTCCTACGACCCGGCCACGCGCGGGGGCGGCTCTCCCGACGGCCGCAAAGTGAAGGCCACCATCCACTGGGTCTCGGCCCGGCACGCGGCCGCCGCCACGGTGCGGCTCTACGACCACCTGCTCGGCGTGGCCGACCCGGGCTCGATCCCGGAGGGCGACGATTTCCGCCGGCACCTCAACCCTGGCTCCCTCGAGACCCTGACGGGCTGCCTCGTCGAGCCGTCGCTGGCCCAGGCCGGGCCGGGCGGCCGCTGGCAGTTCGAGCGCCAGGGCTACTTCTGCCTCGACGCGGCCGACTCCAAACCGGGCGCGCCGGTCTTCAACCGCACGGCCACGCTGCGCGACACCTGGGCCAAGATCGCCAAGACCCAGGGGTAGACTGGTCCATGAGCCGTCGCAGGCGCGTCCTCGCGGCCGCGGGCCTGGCGCTGGCGGCCGTCGCGCTCCTGGGGCACGCTCGTCGCGCCGACGCCAAGCGCCGGAAACCCGCGCGCCATCCGGTCCTTCTGCTCCTCGACCAAGAGAGGAAGGGGCTGGGCGACCAGACTCCGCTGCTCTATGATAGCTTGCTGGCCGTGGAGCTCGACGACATCGCGGCTTCCAAGGAAGCGCGTTCGCCCGGAAGCTCGGAGGCGTTATGGCGGGCTTTACGCAAAGGGGATTTTCTCGCCGGGGCCGTCCTTTGGAAGTCCCGCAAGGACCCAAAGGTGGCCGATTTCCTGTTGAGCCGCCTCCGACGGGACGATCCCGAACTCGGCTCCGACGCCTACGCCGTCGTGTTCGTGCTGGGCTGCATCCGGGCGCCCCAGGCGCCCGACGCGATCTGGAGCGTCATGGCGAGATTCGCGGAGGACCCCTTCATCCAAGTCGACGGCGCCCGGGCCATCTACAAGATCAACCGCAGCCCCAACGCGCTGGCCGTGATGCAGCGCATGAGCGAGAACAAGGTCCAGCGATGGGGAGCTTCCGGCATGCCGCTGAGCGAGTACGCGGCCGCCGCCCTCGAGGACATCGGGCAGGAAGCCCCGGCGCGCAAGTACAAGAGAAGGAAGAGGCGCCAGCGATGACCGAGGGACTCCTCAAAGATACCGCATGAGCTCGTTGATGGCGGGCGAGGCCTTCTCCAGGTAGGGACCGATCTCGACCTTGGCCGTCTTCTTGAACTGCTCCCGGAAAGCCCTGTCCAGGAACGCCTCGCTCATCAGCGCCACCGCCTCGTCCGTGCGGCCCGCCCGGTCGAGGCACAGCGCCCTCACCATGACGAGCATCCTGTTGCCGGGCAGGAGGCGGGCCACCTCCTCCCACGCCTTGGCCGCCTCGTCGTATCGGCCGAGCACGTAGAGGCACCCGGCCTTGTCCCGCCAGAGCTTCTCCTCCTTCGGGACCCGGGCCAGCAGGCGCTCCAGCGCGGTCACGGCCTGGGTCCAGCGCTTGAGGCTCATCAGCATCGAGACCTGGGCGCTCAGCGCCGGCACGGAGGCGGGGTTGAGCTCGAGCGCCTTGGCCAGGCCGGCCAGGGCCTCCTCGTGGCGGCCCAGCGACGCGAGGCAGGCGCTCTGGCCCACCCGGTGGTCGGCATCGAGGGGATCGCGCTCGATGGCCTTGGCGTAGCAGGCGGCGGCCTCGGCGAACGCTTGGCGCTTGGCGAACGCCAGGGCCTTGACGACCCACTCCTTGGCCGCCTCGGGGTTGGGCTTCAGGTCCGGGCGCTCGATGGCCCAGATCTCCTGGCCGGCCGCGTGGCGCCACGCCTCCGGGATGTCGGGCCTGTAGTGCTCCAGGAATTTCTTGAAGCAGGCGAGGGACTCCGCGGCGCGCCCCGCGCGCTTCTCCGCCATCCCTTTCAAGTACCACGCCTCCGCGCAGGCGGGGTCGCCGGCCAGGAGCTCGCCGCAGAGCCGGCCGAGCGCCCCGTCGTCCTTGAGCTGGTCGAGGCAGATGGCCTTGCGCTTCTGCGTGCGAAGGTCCTTCGGCGCGAGGGACAGGGAGCGGTCGAAGCAGGCGCGGGCGTCGTCGAGCCTCCCCGCCTGGGCGTAGACGACGCCCTTGCTGCACTCCGTCTGGCTGTCCAGCGGGTCGGCGGCCAGGAGCTCGTCGAGCACCTGGATGGCCTCGTCGAAGAGCTTCGCCGCGCCCAGGCTCTCGCCCAGGCGCCGCTTGGTCTCCTTGCGCGAGGGGTCCAGGGCCAGAACCTTCCGGTAAGCCTCCACGACCTCGGAGGGCTTGCCTGCCGCCGCCGCGGCCTCGGCCGCGGCCAGGGCCTCGAACACCGGCAGTTTCCTGCCGGCCTCCGCGACCTTGGCCGGGTCGGCCTTGCCCGGGTCCTTCAGGAACTGCGCCAAGGCCTCGGCCGCGGCCGCCGGGCGGTCCAGGCGCTCCTCGCAGAAGGCCACGCTCAAGAGCGCCGTCTGGTCCCCGGTCCGGGTCCGGTAGTCGGCGTAATCCTTGATCGCGTCCTCGTGCCGCCCCATCCCGGCCAGGCAGTCGCCCCTGCCCCGGAAGGCCTGGCCGCAGCCCGCGTCCAGCTCGAGCGCGCGGCCGTAGAGCTTGAGGGACTCGTCCCACGCGCGCCTCTCTCGCAGGATGTCGGCTTGACGCCAGCACAAGGAGGCATCCTTGGGATCGAGGTCCGCGGCCCGCGCCAGGGACTCCCGGGCCTCGTCCTTGCGGCCCGCCGCGAGCAGGAGGCCGGCCCGGCTCGACCAGTACGGGGCGGACCTCGGATCAGCCGCCACGGCCTTGTCGAGCGCCGCGAGGGCCTCGGAGGGCCGTCCCAGGCGCGACTGGCACTCCCCGAGGCCCGCCCAGCAGCCGGCGAACCTGGCGTCGAGCTCCGTGCCGAGCCGGTAGACCTTCAGGGCCGCCTCGACCTTGCCCGCCGAGAGCATGCTGGCGCCCTGCCGGCCCAGCGCCTCGCCGTCCCGGGCGCCATGCTCGGGCACGGGCGGGATGGTGACCAGCATGGTATGGCGGAGCTCCTGCCACCTGTCCCATAGACGCGAGCCCCCTGCGGTGAGCCGGTTCCTGACCCACAGGAACGGAGGGACCGTCGCGCCGCCGGCTCCCGCGAACGCCACGATGCTCTGCCCGCAGTCCTCGGGGTTCTGCTGCCACGCCCCCTCGAAGGCCCGGCAGGCGATCTCGCCGGCGTAGCAGCCCACGTGCCACACGTGGTAGTCGAGCCGTCCCTTGCTGGCGGGGTCGCGGGCGTCGGCCTTCTCCCATTGGCCGTCGAGCCAATCGTCGAGGAGGATGAGGCTCGCCGCCGAATAGTCCAGCAGGATCCCCCTGCCGGCCTCCCCGAGGTGGCCGGCGAGGTCCTCGGCCCGCGCCGCGAAATCGACGGGCTCCACTCTCTTGGCCGGGGCCTCGGGGGCCGGCGCCGCTTCCGGCTGCGCCTCGGCGGCCCCCTCGCGGGACGGCGCCCCGCCCGACGGGGGCACGGCAGGCGTCTCGGCCGGCGGCGCCCGGGGAGCGGGCTCCGCGGGGGCGGCCGGGGGCGCGGGCTCGGCGGGGGCGGCCGGCGCCTCACGCCGCAAGACCACCTGGCAGAGTCCGCAGCAGGCCGCGTCGTCTGGGTTGTCGGAACCGCAGATGGGGCACTTCAGCGCCATTGTCGAGCAGTATAGTGAATAGCGGCGCCACCGGACAAGCGCCGCGTCGACTTGCTAGAATGTGGCCATGCCCGCCGGCGCGACCCTGACGAAGAGCCGCCCCAGCCTGGATTTCACCCTCGCCCCCAAGGACATCGAGTCGGGCGCCTCGGCCGCCATCGCCCGGGCCAAGGCCCGGTGCCGGGCCCTGGCGGACCTGCCCGCCGGCCGGCGCACCTTCGAGAACACCGTCATGGAGCTCGACCGCCTCCAGGACGACCTCTCGACGGAGCTCGCCGCCCGCGCCTTCCTCCAGCATGTCAGCCCCGACGAGGACGTGCGAAAGGCCAGCCGCGGGTGCGACGCCTCCGTCGACAAGTTCTTCGTCGACCTGTGGAGCCGTGAGGACCTCTACCGGGCGGTCCAGGACTACGCGGCCAAGCGCGAAGCCCTCGAGGGCCAGGACGCCAAGCTGCTGCGCAAGACGCTCGACGCCTTCAGGCGCGCCGGCCTGGCGCTCGGGCCCGTCGAACGGGCGCGGCTGAAGCTCCTGAAGTCCCAGCTCGTCGAGCTCGAGCTCGCCTACCGCGCCCGGCTCGGCGAGGTCAAGGACACCCTCGCGGTGACGGCCAAGGAGCTCGACGGGCTTCCCCCGGACTTCGTCGCCAGGCTCAAGCGGGACGGGCCCTCGTTCCTCGTGACGATGGACGCGCCCGACTACTACGGCTTCATGCAGAACGCCAAGGACCCCGCGGCCCGGCGCCGGCTCGAGGAGCTGTACCTGCGCCGCGGCGGGCCGGAGAACGTGGCCCTCCTCGAGGAGGCGCTGCTCGTGCGCCGCCGCATCGCGCGCACCCTCGGGTACGAGAGCTACGCCCACTACGTCCTCGAGGAGCGCATGGCCAAGCGCCCGGAGGCCGTCCGGGCGTTCCTCTCGCGGCTCCGCTCCAGGCTCGGGAGGATGGCCAAGGCCGAGCGGCGCGAGCTCCTCGGGCTCAAGCGGCGGGATCTGCCCGCCGCGAAGACCCTCGAGTCCTCCGACCTCTTCTATTACTTCAACCTGCTCAAGAAGACCCGCTACCGGGTCGACGAGGAGGAGACGAAGGCGTTCTTCCCCATGGACGGCGTGCTCGCCGGGATGTTCTCGCTGTTCGGGGACGTCCTGGGGGTCCGGTTCTCCCAAGTGCGGCCAGCCCGCGCCTGGCACCCGGACGCCACCCTCCACGAGGCCGCCGACGCCCAAAGCGGCAAGGCCCTCGGCCGGTTCTACCTCGACCTGCATCCCCGCGAGGGCAAGTACAAGCACATGGCCGTCTTCGGGCTCGTCGGAGGGAGGGCCGAGCCAGGCGGGTACCGCGCCCCCGTCTGCGCCATGGTGGGCAACTTCAGCCCCCCCTCCAAGACCCAGCCCGCCCTCCTCAAGCACTCGGAGGTCGCGACCCTCTTCCACGAGTTCGGCCACGTGCTCCACCAGCTCCTCACCAAGGCCCGCCACCCGCGCTTCTCGGGGACCAACGTGCTGAGGGATTTCGTCGAGGCCCCCTCCCAGCTCCTGGAGAACTGGGTCTGGGAGGCGCCGGTCATGGAGCGCCTCTCCGGGCACCACCAGTACCCGTCGCGCAAGCTCCCCGCCGAAACGCTCGAGGCCATGATCGGCGCCCGAAGGCTCGGCTCGGGCCTGCGCACCCTGCGCCAGATACTCTACGGCACGGTGGACCTCGCCTACCACGCCCCGGCCTGCCAAGGCAATTCCCCAAGGCGGCCGGGACGCTCGGCCTCCGGCCTCGACCGCGCCCCGGCGTTCGGGGACTCCACCGCGGTCTGGCGCCGGCTCCACGACAGCATCACCCTCTTCAAGCTCCCGCCGGGCGCCCTGCCCCAGGCCGGGTTCGGGCACCTCATGGGCGGGTACGAGTCGTCGTACTACGGCTACCTGTGGGCCGAGGTCTTCTCGGCCGACATGTTCACGAGGTTCCAGGCCGGCGGATTGTTCGACGGCCGGGTGGGGAGGGAGTACCGCAGGCTCATCCTGGAGCCGGGGGGCGGGGAGGACGAGGCCGCCCAGCTCGAGCGGTTCCTCGGCCGGCCGCCCAACGAGAAGGCTTTCCTGAAGAGCATCGGGATTATCAAGACTGGTCCCCCTCCCCGCTGCTCGCCCCCTCCCCCGCGGGGGGAGGGAGGCGAGCGCCTGCGGCGCTTATCCCCCTCGAAACGCACTCACCTCCCCGCGGGGGAGGTAAGTAGTTCCCCATGACCCCCGAGCCCTTCGTCCCCAAGTGGATCGCCTGGGAAGTCACCAGCCGCTGCAACCTGCGCTGCATCCACTGCCGGGCCGCGAGCGCCGGCCAGGAGGGCAAGACCTGCCGGGCCGAGTCCACGACAGCCGAGGCCAAGGCGCTCATCGACGACATCGCCGGGTTCTGCAGCCCCGTCCTGGTGCTCTCCGGCGGCGAGCCGCTCCTGCGCCCCGACATCTTCGAGCTCGCCCGCCACGGCGCGGACCGGGGCCTGCGCATGGCCCTGGCGACCAACGGCACCCTGGTCACGGACGCAGCGTGCCGGGACATGAAAGCGGCGGGCATCCGCATCGTCTCGCTCTCCCTCGACGGGCCCACGGCTTCGGTCCACGACGACTTCCGGCGCCAGCCCGGCGCCTTCGCGGGGACCCTGAAGGCCGCCGAGGCCTTCCGCCGGCACGGCATCGAGTTCATCGTCAACTCCTCCTTCACCAAGCGCAACCAGCCCCACATCCAGGCCGTCTGCGACCTCGCCAAGTCCATCGGCGCCAAGGCGTGGTACCTCTTCATGGTCGTCCCCACGGGCCGGGGCAAAGACCTCCTCGACGAGCTCGTCAGCCCCGAGGACTACGAGCGCATCCTCGAGTGGCACTACAAGGCGGAGCGGCAAGAGGGCGACCTCCTCATGCGCCCCACGTGCGCGCCCCACTACTACCGCATCGTCCGGCAGATGGCGCGGCAAGAGGGCGTGAGGCTCAACCAGCGCTCGCTGTCGTTCTCCACCGGAGGGGGCAAGGGCTGCGTGGCGGCCCAGAGCATCGCCTTCATCGACGCCCACGGCGACGTCCACCCGTGCTCCTATTTCCCGGGGTCCGCGGGCAACGTCCGCACGACCCCCTTCAGGCGCATCTGGGAGGATTCGAAGCTGTTCCTCTCGCTGCGGGACTTCAAGGGCTACAAGGGCCGCTGCGGAGCCTGCGAGTTCCTGAAGGTCTGCGGCGGGTGCCGGGCCCGCGCCGACCTCATGGCCGGCGACCCCTTGGCCGAGGAGCCGCTGTGCGGCTACGTACCCCTTCGGATGCGGGACGCGCATGAGAAGGAGAAACCCTTATGAAACGGACTCAATCCCCCTCAGCTACTCGCCTCCCCGTGGGGGAGACGAGTGATCGATTCCTCAAGGCCTGCCGCCGGCAGAAGGTGGACCGGCTCCCCGTCTGGATGATGCGGCAGGCCGGACGCTACCTCCCCGAGTACCGCGAGATCCGGTCCCGGCACTCGTTCCTCGACATGTGCCGCACCCCGGAGCTGGCGGCCCGCGTGACCCTGCAGCCCATCGAGCGCCTGGGCGTGGACGCGGCCATCCTGTTCTCCGACATCCTCGTCCCGGTCGCGGCCATGGGCGTGCCTTTGCGGTTCGAGGAAGGCCGGGGCCCGGTCCTGGGGCGCGTGGTGCGCGACCGCTCCGACGTGGGCAAGCTGAGCGTCCCGGACCCGGCCAAGGACCTGGGCTTCGTGCTGGAGGCCATCCGCATCCTGCGCAAGGAACTCGGCGGCCGGGTCCCGCTCATCGGGTTCGCCGGCCTGCCGTTCACCCTGGCCTCCTACATCGTGGAGGGCGGCAAGTCGGGCGACTTCGCGCGCCTCAAGGGCATGATGGCCGACGACCCGGCCGCCTTCTCGGCGCTCCTGGACAGGCTCGCGACCGTGACGTCCGCCTACATCCGGGCCCAGGTGGAGGCCGGGGCCCAGGCGATCCAGCTCTTCGACACCTGGGCCGGCATCCTCCCGCCCGAGGACTACGAGCGCTCGGTCCTGCCGCACACCCTCAAGGTCCTCGAAGGCTTCCCCCGGGACAGGGCCCCCGTCATCCACTACGGCGGGGACTGCCGCCGGCTCCTGCCCGTCCTCAAGAAGCTCCCCGTGGACGTGCTCTCCATCGACCACAGGACCCCGCTCGACGAGGCGGCCGCGGCCGTCGGCCCGGGCTTCGCCCTGCAGGGCAACCTCGACCCGGAGTCGCTGCTGCGCCCCGCGGCGGAGCTCGAGGCCGCGGTCGCCGACGTGGTGCGCCGCGGCCGTTCCGCCGCGGCCCACATCTTCAACCTGGGCCACGGCATCCTGCCCTCCACCAGCCCCGACGCGGCCAAGGCCCTGATCGCCGCCGTGCATCGGCTGGGCCGCCGCGATGCCTAGAAGCCATTTCAAAACCCACTTGGTACGCGAAAACGCGGATGTTGGACCGGATGCAAGGCGCGAGGACCGCAGCGTACTGGAAGTACGCGGCGGTCCGAGCAACGCAGCAGACGGCCCGAAAGCCGCGTTTGCAGGCGCAAGGGGGTTTTGAAATGGCTTCTAAGCGGGTGGGCGTCGCGCTCCTCACCATGGGGGAGCCCGAGAAACTCGACGACGTCCGGCCGTTCCTCAGAAAGCTCCTCGCCGACCGCGACCTGGTGAGGCTGCCCTGGCCCGCCTTGCAGCCCGTCTTCGCCTGGGCCGTCTCGGCTCTCGGCGCGGGCCGGCTGCGCGATTCCCTCTCGCTCATGGGCGGCGGCTCGCCGCTCGTCCGCCTGACGGGCCGGCAAGCCGAGGCCCTGCAGGCCGCCCTGGCCGCCGACGGCGACTACCGGGTGTACGCGGTCATGCGCTACTGCCGGCCCTCCGCGGCCGACGCCGCCGGCAGGATGCGGGCCGACGGGGTCTCCAGGGTCGTCGCCCTGCCCCTCTACCCGCAATACTACGACGCCACCTCCGGGTCCAGCCTCAAGGACCTTAGGGAAGCCCTGCGCCGGGAGGGCCTCCCTGCGCCGGCCGAGATCGGGTCCTGGTCGGACCACCCGGGCTACTTGTCGGCCCTCTTCCAGGCGGTCGCGTCCACCCTCCCCGAGGACCGCGGCCGCGTCCACCTGCTGCTTTGCGGCCACGGGCTCAGGGAGCCTCTCACCGCCTCGGGGCGGGCGTATCTCGACGAGGTCGGCCGGACCCTCGCGGCCGCCCGGCAGGCCTTCCCCGGCCTGCCCTGCTCGCTGGCGTGGCAAGGCCAGACGAGCCGGGGGCGTTGGGTCGAGCCGGCCACGTCCCGCGAGGTCGAGCGCCTCGGCCGCGCCGGCGTGAAGACCCTGGCGGTCGCGGCGCTGAGCTTCGTGAGCGACCACTCCGAGACGCTCTGGGAGCTCGACATCGAGCTTAAGAGGGCCGCGCTCGCGGCCGGCATCGAGGATTACCGGCGCGTCCCGGCCTTCAACGATTCCCGGGGCTTCATCCTGGCCCTCCGGGACCTGGTGCTGCGGCCGCCGCCCGCATCGGGGAAGACGCCGTGAGCCGCGTCGCGATCGTCGGCGCAGGCATCTCGGGGCTGGCCACGGCCCATTTCATCCGGCGGGAGCTCGCGGCCGCCGGCCGGGACGCCCAGCTCGTCATCCTCGAGTCCAGGAGGGTCGCGGGCGGCTCCATGCGCACCATCGCGGAGGAGGGCTACCTTATGGAGTGGGGGCCCAACGGGTTCCTCACCAACAAGCCCCACACCCTGGACCTGGTGCGCGAGCTCGGCATGGAGGCGCGCCTGCTGGGCTCGTCGGACTCGGCCCGGCGGCGCTACGTGTTCAGCGGCGGCCGGCTGCGCCGCCTGCCCGAGACGCCGCTGGCCTTCCTGTCCTCCGACCTGCTCAGCCTGCCGGGCCGGCTGCGCGTCCTGGCCGAGCCGTTCGCCCGGTCCGCCCCGGCGCGGGAGGAATCCGTGGCCGAGTTCGCCGCCCGGCGGCTGGGCGCCGAGGCCATGGAGAAGCTCATCGAGCCCATGACGGCCGGCGTCTACGCCGGCAACCCGGACCGGCTGTCCTTGGCCTCGTGCTTCCCCCGCATCAGGGAGCTGGAGGCGCGCTACGGCGGGCTCATCAAGGCCATGCTCTGCCTGCAGTGGGAGCGCCGGGGGACGGCCAAGAGCGGGATGTCCGCCGGGCCGGGCGGGGTCCTGACCTCCTTCGACACCGGGGTCGCCGCGCTCATCGAGACCCTGGCCGGCCGGCACGCCGGCGACCTGCGCCTGGCGGCCGAGGTCGAGAGGGTAAGCCGGCGCGGCGCAGGGTGGGTCCTCTCGGTACGCGAACAAGGGAGCCTCGCCGAGCTCGAGGCCGACGCCGTGGTCCTGGCCTGCCCGGCCTACGCCGCGGCCCACAGCCTCGAAGGCTTGGACGCGGGGCTGGCGGCCGAGCTCGGACGCATCCCCTACGTCCCCGTCGCGGTCGCGGCCCTGGGCTACGGCCCCGCCGACCTGGGTCGGCCTCTCGACGGCTTCGGTTTCCTCGTGCCGCGCAAGGAAGGCCGCCGCATCCTGGGCGCGCTCTGGGACTCGAGCGTCTTCCCGGGCCGCGCGCCGCTGGGCCGGGCCCTGGTCCGGGTCATGGTCGGGGGGGCGCGCCAGCCGGAGCTCGCCCGCCTGGGCCCGGACAAGGTGCTCTCGCTCGTGAAAGAGGAGCTCGCGGCGACGATGGGAGTCAGGGCCGCGCCGGCCCTGGAGCGCGTGTTCATCCACGAGCGCGGCATCCCGCAGTACCCCGTCGGCCACCAGGCCATCCTGGAAGGCCTCGCCCGGCGGCTGGACGCGCTCCCGGGCCTGCACCTCAACAGCAACGCCTACCGCGGCATCGGCCTCAACGACTGCGTGCTGCAGTCCCGCCTTACCGCCGGGCGCCTGGCGCGGTCCCTGCCGGGCTGACGGAGGGGCCGCCCGCCTATTTGTAGGCGAACAGCATCGCGTAGATGATGCCCACGACCAGCGACAGCCCCAGGACGAGGGCGAGGGTCCCGAACACCTTGAAGCCGCGTACCACGGCCGGGTCCATGGGGGGCTGCAGGCGCCGCTCGAGCTCCCCGCTCGCGGCCAGGGCCTCGTACTCGGCCGGCCGCTCGTGGCGGAACTCGTCGAGCGGGATGCGCCCGGTGAAGATGACGGTGTCCATGGGGAACTTCTCCGGCCGGAAGTGCGTGTTGAAGAAGTGGATGGTGAAGATGAACCCGACGGCCAGGAGCGCCTCGTCGCTGTGGATGATGGTGGCCACGTTCAGGACCCACCCGGGCAGGACGCGGGTCACGGCCTCGGGGAACCACAGGGCGAGCCCGGTCGCGCCGATGATGTTGACGCCCCAGAAGACCGCGAAGTAGTCGAACTTCTCCCAGTAGGTCCAGCGCCCGTAGGCGGGCCGCGGCCCCATGCCGAGGTACCAGCGCAGGGTGCCCACGACCTCCCAGGCGTCCCTCAAGGTGGGCAGCATGGTGTTCGGCCCCGTCAGCAGGCCCAGCCAGCCGCCGCAGAGCTTGAGCTTGCGCGTGAGCAGATCCCAGAGATGCGTGACGAACAGCCCCACCATGACCACGGCCGCCGCGCGGTGGAGGAAGCCCGCGCTCTCGAAGCCGCCGAGCAGGTGCGAGAGGAGCACGGCCCACCGCGTGTAGGCGAACTTCAGCGACATGCCGGTGACGGCCAGGGTCATGAAGCTCAGGATCATCGTGACGTGCATCACGCGCTCCTTGACCCCGAACCGCACGAACTGCCTCTCCGACGGGTCGTAGTCCTTGGGCGGATGCTCGCGCCGCATCTGCAGGGAGCGCGGCAGCCACAGCAGGGTGTGGATGCCGAACACCGCGAACGTGCCGACGAGGAGGCCCGTCATCAGCCAGAAGGTCCAGAAGATGAGCGGGTACTTCTTGGGGTCGTGGTGGGTGCTGTGGGTCAGGTACCCGGCGAAGCGCCTGGTGGCGCCGGGGTGGCACCGCTGGCAGGTCGCCACGATGTTCCGGCGGCTGAGCAGGGACCGCGGGTCGTCCACCGCCATGATGCCGTGGGAGCCGTGGCAGTCGTGGCACTTGGCGGTCTTGCCGTACCCGAGCTGGGAGACCTTGCCGTGGTAGGTCTCGAAGTAGGTCTTGGCGATCTCGCCGTGGCACTTGCCGCAGCGGTCCATGATGGAGAGCTTGAAGGAGTCCTGGTCCGTGCGGTTGATCGTGTGCGCGCTGTGGCAGGTGCTGCACACGGGGAGCTTGTCCTTGTCCTTGCGGCTCGTCGCGTGCACGCTCTCGACGAACTGGTCGTAGACGCCGTGGTGGCACTTGGAGCACGTCGCGGCGACGTTCTCCCTGTTCACGCTGGAGGCGGGGTCCGCGGCCGGCAGCACGCCGTGGGCCGTGTGGCAGCTCGTGCACATGGCCGTGACCACGAGCCCGCTCTTGAGCAGGCCCTTGCCGTGGATGCTCTCCACATAGTGCGTCGTGATCTCGTGCTCGGCGCCCTTGTAGCGCGCGGCCGCCTTCTGGCCCTCGCGGTGGCAGCGGGCGCATAGGGCCGGGACGTTCATCGGGAAGGTCGGCGAGCGCCGGTCGGCCTTGGCGAGGATGCCGTGCGTGCCGTGGCACTCCGCGCACGCCGGGGCGTTGTGGTCCCCCTGGGCGAGGAGCGCGCCGTGGCGGCTCTTGGCGTACTGGTCCACCTGCGCGGTATGGCAGATGGAGCAGTCCACCTTCCTGGCCACGGTCTCGCACGGCCGCCGCCTGGACGGGGTCGCGCCCGTGTGGCACTGGGCGCAGGCCGTCTTGGCGTGGGTCGACCCCTTGAGCTGGCCGGCGTCCACGCGCAGGGACCTGCCGTCGGCCGAGCGGACGCCTTCGCGGGCGTGGCAGCTCAGGCAGTCCCGGTCGGCCATGCCCTGGTCGTAGAAGACCTTCCTCACCCGGTGGGGCTGGTGGCACTCCACGCATGGGGGGATGTCGTGGGGCTTGGACTGCCAGAGCTCCCCGCGGATGACCTTGCGGTGCACGGTCTCGATCAGCGCGTGGCACTGGCCGCAGGTCTTGGCGATGTTGGCCCGGGCGATGGTGGAGCGCGGGTCCGTGTGGGGCAGGACATGGTGGGCGGTGTGGCAGGAGGTGCAGGTCGCCGACACGCTCAGGCCCTTGCTCATCAGCCCTTCGCCGTGGATGCTGACGTAGTAGTTCTCCAGGATGTTGTGCTGGGGGATGTCGCGCTGCCTGGCCACGCGCGCGCCCTCCTGGTGGCAGGAGCCGCACACGAACGGCACCTTGATCGGCGAGATCGAGGACTGGGGATCCTTGGCGGGCCGGATGTCGTGGCCGCCGTGGCAGTCGCCGCAGGACGGGGCGAGCTTGTCGCCGCGCGCCAGGGACTTGCCGTGGAGGCTGTCGGCGTAGAGCTTCTCCTGGTCCTGGTGGCACGGCCCGCACCGGACCTTGGCCGGCTGGGCGTGAGGGAACTCGGCCTTGGCCAGGTCCGAGTGGCAGCCCACGCAGCCCACGGAGCCGTGGGAGGAGGCCTTGAACCTCTCGCCGTCCACGAACAGCAAGACGGCCTTGCCCCCGCGTTCCGTGGAGAAGGACTTCTCGCCGTGGCAGTTCAGGCAGTCCGCGGACTCCTGGGCCATGGCGGCAGGGCAAGCCAGCAGAAGGCCCGCCGCGACCCGGATGATGAAGGAACGCGCCCTGGTCATGTTGAAGCCAGCGAGCATTGTACCAAAGCGGACGAAAACCGGGACATGACGAACCTCATGGTTCCAGGCTGATAGGTCGACTTGTCGCCCGCCTCATTAATAAGGTAATTTAGCCGCTCCCCGAATGAACCCGGAAACCGAGAAGACCCCGGCCTGGCGCCGCTGGCTCGAAGCCATCGGCATCCGCCTCGCGCCCCACACGCGGTGGCACCAGGTGTTCCAGCCGCGCTTCCTCGTCTTCCTGGGAGCCTGCGCGTTGGGCGGGCTGGTCTTCCTGGCGGGAGCGGTCAAGTACTCGACGAGCCCCACCTTCTGCAACTCCTGCCACATCATGGCGCCGTACTACAGCGCCTGGAAGAACTCCAAGCACAGCCATGTGGCCTGCGTGGACTGCCATTACCCCCCGAGCGCGCCCCGGACGCTCCTGTGGAAGAAGTTCCAGGCCCTGTCCCAGGTGGTCAAATACGTCACCAGGACCTACTCCTCCAAGCCCTTCGCCGAGGTCGAGGACACGTCCTGCCTGCGCTCGGGCTGCCATTCCCAACGCCTCCTGGAGGGCAAGGTCGTGACGAAGGCCGGCATCCGCTTCGACCACCGGCCGCACGTCACCCAGGCGCGGCGCGGCCGCCAGCTGCGCTGCGTCTCCTGCCATTCCCAAGTGGTGGTCGGCAAGCACATCGAGGTGACCTACGACACCTGCTACCTCTGCCATTTCAAGGGCCGCGGGGAAGGCCGGTCCCTCCAGCCGCTCGGCGGCTGCCTCGGCTGCCACACGCTGCCGGCCAGGGACATCCGCATCGGGAACATGACCTACCGCCACAAGGACTTCGTCACCAAGCAGGGCGTCCCGTGCGGGAACTGCCACCTCGAGGTCGTGCGGGGCAAGGGCGAGGCGCCCCAGGAGCGCTGCCTCATCTGCCACAACCAGCCGGAGAAGCTCGCCCGCTACGGCGACATCCCCTTCATCCACGAGAACCACGTCACCAAGCACAACATCGCCTGCTTCCACTGCCACCAGGAGATGAGCCACGGCGCCGCGGAAGCCCCGGAGAAAGTGCCCCCCATCGCAGGCGGCGCGCAGCCCTCCGCGGCCGCGCCGGCCGCGCCGCCCGCCCCGGCGGCGCACAGCGCCATGCCCACCCTGACCTTCGACTGCTCCTACTGCCACCAGGGCAAGCACTCGGGCCAGCTCGAGATGTACTCCGGGAAGGCGTCTCCCCTGGGCCTGCCCGACATGCCCAGCCCCATGTTCCTCGCCAACGTGGACTGCGTGGGCTGCCACTACGCCGAGACCGGCGGCAAGGCCGCCGAGTTCACCGGCAAGACCGAGAAGGCCTCGGAGCAGGCCTGCGTCAAGTGCCACGGCGCCCGGTTCAAGGGCATCCTGCAGGAGACCCGGGACGAGCTGCGCAAGACCCTCGAGCAGCTGGCGGCCAAGTCCGCGGCGGTCCGGGCCGGCTTGGCCAAGTCCGCCCTCAAGGACGGCGAGCGCAAGGCGCTGTCTTCTGCCGCGGCCCACGCCGACCGGCTGGTCTCCTTCGTCCTGGCCGGCCACGGGGACCACAACATCTACCTGGCATCGGAGGCCCTGCGGCGCGCCGACAAGGCCCTGTCGGAAGCCGGGGCCAAGGCCGGCGCCGAGGCGGCCGACCTGTCGTCTTTCCCGCTCATCTCGGGGAGCTACTGCGCCACGCTCTGCCACCAGAAGGTCGGCGTGAAGGTGCCCCCGGACACCGTGCGCGCCTTCGGCAAGGCCATGCCTCACAAGAACCACGCCGACATGCTGGGCTGCGTCAACTGCCACGACATCGGCGGCCACAAGAAGGTCCCCCTGCGCAAGGGCGTGAAGTCCAAGTGCGCCGAGTGCCATCCGTAGGACCACCCTCCCCCCGGGGGATGACCGCGGTCATAGCGTCCGGCCGCCCGGATTGCTAAACTATCCTTGCCGACCATGAAGGACATCGAGCACCTCGTCAGAGTCGCGGTCATCTTTCTGACGGCGATCGCCTTCTTCCTCGTCGCCCGGGCGATGATCAAGCCTCCCGACTACGGCAAGCTCGGCCGCTACCGCGCCGGCGCCCTGGACGACATCAAGGCCCTGCCTGTCAAGTACGCGGGGCAGGCCTCGTGCGCCGGCTGCCATAAGGCCCAAGCCAAGGAGAAGGCGGGCTCGAGCCACCGCGGCATGGCCTGCGAATCGTGCCACGGCGCGCTCGCGGCCCACGCCGCGGCCCCCAAGGGCCCCAAGCCCTCCAAGCCCTCGGAAGCCGAGATGAGGCGGTTCTGCCTGCGCTGCCACGAGGCCAGCGTCTCCCGGCCCGCGAAATTCCCGACGGTCGACGATTCCAAGCACAACCCCGACGTGGCCTGCAGCATGTGCCACAAGCCACACGCTCCTAAACTTTGACCATGCAAGCCTTGCGAAGAAGGGATTTCCTCAGGATAACGGCCGGAGCGGCCGCGTCGCTGCTGGCCGGCGCGCTGCGCGCGCCGGCGGCTTGGGCGGAGAAGTTCTACCGGGAGCCGCCCTGGCGGCGCAAGAAGCCCTACTGGGGCTTCGGCGTGGACGTCGACAAGTGCATAGGCTGCGCCCGGTGCGTGGACGCGTGCAAGACGGAGAACGACGTCCCCCGCGAGCCTTTCTATTTCCGCACCTGGGTCGAGCGCTACGTCATCCGCAAGGACGGGGAGGTCCAGATCGAGGCGCCCAACGGCGGGCTGGACGGCTACCCCCGCGTCGAGGACGCGGCGACCGTGGCCAAGAGCTTCTTCGTCCCCAAGCTCTGCAACCTCTGCGAGAACTCGCCCTGCGTCCAGGTGTGCCCCGTGGGCGCCACCTTCAAGACCGAGGACGGCGTCGTCCTCATCGACAAGAAATACTGCATCGGCTGCCGCTACTGCATCCAGGCCTGCCCCTACGGCACCCGCTACTTCCACCCCGTCCTCCAGGTCGCCGACAAGTGCTCGGTATGCTACCACCGCCTCAAGCGGGGCCTGGTCACGGCCTGCGTCGAGGTCTGCCCGACGGGCGCCAGGATGGTCGGCGACCTCAGCGACCCGGAGAGCAACGTCACCAAATTCCGCGAGAACAACAGGGTCCAGGCCCTCAAGGCGAACATGGGCACGGAGCCCAAGCTGGTCTATAAAGGCCTCGACAAGGAGGTCCGGTAGTGCACGACGCGGTCGTCGTCGCCCTGCGCGAGACCCTGGGCAAGGTCACCGGGTTCATCTACCCCAACGAGCTGGAGCTCCAGTGGAGCATCCTCATCGTCCTCTACCCCTACCTCACCGGGCTGGTGGCGGGCGCCTTCATCCTGGCCTCGCTCGAGCGCGTCTTCAACGTCAAGGTGCTCAAGCCCACCTACCGGCTCTCCCTGCTGACCGCGCTGGCCTTCCTGGTGATCGCCCCGCTCCCGCTCCAGGTGCACCTCGGACATCCGGAGCGGTCCTTCAACATCCTCTTCACCCCGAACCCGACCTCGGCCATGGCCATGTTCGGCTTCGTCTACCTGTGGTACCTCATGGCCGTGCTCCTGCTGGAGATCTGGCTCGACTACCGCAAGGACATCGTGGGCTGGGCGGACAGCGACCCCTCCTGGCTCAAGAGGCTCATCTACAAGGTCATGACCCTGGGCGTGTTCAAGCCCACGGCGAAGTCCTTCGAGATCGACGACAAGGTCGGCCGGGCCCTCACCGTCATCGGCCTGCCCTCCGCCATCCTCCTCCACGGCTACGTGGGCTTCATCTTCGGCTCCATCAAGGCCAACCCCTGGTGGTCCACGCCCTTGATGCCCATCATCTTCCTCTTCTCCGCCATGGCCTCGGGGATCGCGGGCGTCTTGCTCCTCTACATGTTCCTGTGCTGGGCGCGCGACGTCGAGATCGAGATGCCCTGCCTGGACACCGTGGCCAAGTACTTCCTGACCGCGGTCATCATCGCCTTCTCCCTCGAGATGCTCGAGACCGTCCAGAAGGCCTACGAGGCCGAGGAGCACTTCGACATCCTCCAGCTCCTCATCGAGGGCAAGCTCTACCTCAGCCTCATCGTGGTGCAGGTCTGGCTGGGCTCCCTCATGCCCATCCTGCTCGTGGGCCTCACCCAGCTCTTCGAGCTCCCCGACAAGGTCCGCAAGGTATTCTACGCGGTGTCCGGCAGCCTGAGCCTCGTCGGCATCTTCGCCATGCGCTGGAACGTGGTGGTAGGCGGCCAGTTCTTCTCCAAGAGCCTCATGGGCTTCACCACTTACAAGCTGGAACTGGCCGGCCGCGAAGGGCTCTTCAGCGCCTTTGTCATCAGCATCCTTCCTCTGGTCGTCCTCGGAGTCCTGCTTTGGCTGCTGCCTCCTTGGGAAAAGAAGCCCGCCAAGGCCTGATTCCGTCATTCAGTCCGCCACATCGCGCAAGGAGGTTCCCCTAGAGGCAATGAATAGAAGACAATTCATCGATCTCATCATCGGCGGGGGGGCGCTCGGGTGCCTCGCCTCCGCGGTCTACCCCGTCCTGCGCTACATGCTGCCCCCGGAGCAGGTCGAGGCCGAGCCCGACTCCCTCAAGGTGGGCGCCATCAAGGACTTCCCCGCCGGCTCGAGCAAGATCGTCAAGTTCGGGCGAAAGCCCGTGATCGTCATCCGGGACCTCAAAGGCGGCTTCCACGCCCTCGCCGCGACCTGCACGCACCTCGACTGCATCGTGCAGTACCAGAAGGACAACGACATCGTCTGGTGCGCCTGCCACAACGGCAAATACGACCTGAGCGGCAAGAATGTCTCCGGCCCGCCGCCCCGGCCGCTCGACCGCCTCGAGGTGAAGGTCGCCGGAGACGACGTCACGGTGGTCAAGACCGCATGAAAGCCCTCTACGACGCCGGGTTGGACTGGCTCGACGAGCGCCTGCAGGTCCGCAAGGCCATGGAGTGGGCGAGCCACAAGCACGTGCCGGTCCACCAGGGCAGCTTCTTCTACTACGCCGGAGGGGTCTGCCTCTTCATCTTCGGCCTGCAGGTCTTCACCGGCATCCTGCTCCTCATGTACTACCGCGTGGGCGCGGACTCCTCCTACGAGAGCGTCCGGTACATCTCCTCCAAGGTGTCCTACGGCTGGCTCATCCGTTCGGTCCACAGCTGGGCCGCCAACATCATGGTCCTGTTCCTCTTCATCCACATGTTCAGCGTCTTCCTCATGAAGGCCTTCCGCAAGCCCCGCGAGCTGACCTGGATGACCGGCTGCGGCCTGCTGGGCCTGACCATGGCCTTCGGGTTCAGCGGCTACCTCCTGCCCTGGAACGAGCTGGCCTTCTTCGCCACCAAGGTCGGCACCGACATCATCGGCCAGGTGCCGGTCGTCGGGCACTGGCTCCTCAAGCTCGTGCGCGGGGGTTCGGAAGTCACGGGCGCGACCTTGTCGAGGTTCTTCGGCCTGCACGCCGCGATCCTGCCCGCGCTCCTCTCCGGGCTCATCGGAGTCCACCTGGGGTTCGTCCAGATCCAGGGCATGGCCCACGAGAAAGACGCCCCCAAGACCATGCCCTTCTTCCCGAACTTCATGCTCAGGGACGCGGCGCTCTGGCTCCTGGTCCTCAACGCCATCGCCGTCCTCGCGGTGTTCTTCCCCTGGGAGCTGGGCAAGAAGGCCAACGCCCTGGCCTCGGCGCCGGCCGGCATCAAGCCCGAGTGGTACTTCCTGGCCCAGTACCAGTTCCTCAAGGTCCTGCCCGCCCGCATCCTCCTCATCCCCGGCGAGCTGTGGGGCATCGTCGCGCTCAACGGGGCCGGCGTCCTCTGGCTGCTCGCCCCTTTCTGGGAGGCGGCGCTGCCGGACTCCTGGAAGGAACCCGCGGTCAGGCTGGTCGGCTGGGGAGGCCTCGCGGGCCTGGCGGCCATGACCCTCTGGGGGCACCTGTCATGACCATCCTCTCCGCCGTGCTTCTCCTCCTGGCCCCCCGCGCGAACGCCGCGCCGGCCAAGGACCAGTGCGTCATCTGCCACGCGACCCAGGGCGACTCGCACCAGGCCATCCTCAAGTCCTTCAGCAACGACATCCACCGCGAGGTCGGGCTCTCCTGCTCCTCCTGCCACGGAGGCGACAGCTCGTCGGACGACTTTGGGAAGGCCATGAGCGCGGAGGCCGGCTTCGTCGGCGCCCCCTCCAAGGCCGAAACCCCCAAGTTCTGCGGGAAGTGCCATTCGGACCCGGCGGCCATGAAGAAGTACAACCCGTCGCTGCCGGTGGACCAGGTGGTCAAGTACTACACCAGCGTCCACGGCCGAAGGCTCCAGGCGGGCGACTCCAAGGTGGCGGTCTGCACCAACTGCCACACCGCCCACGCGATCCGGCCCGCCAAGGACCCGTCCTCCTCCGTCTACTCGAAGAACATCCCGCGCACCTGCGGCCAGTGCCACTCCGACGCGAAGCTCATGGCGTCCTACAAGCTCCCGGCCGACCAGGTGGCCAAGTACGCGGGCAGCGTCCACGGCAAGGCCTTGCTCGAGAAAGGAGACACCGCGGCCCCGGTCTGCAACACCTGCCACGGCAACCACGGCGCCGTCCCCCCGGGCGTGGAGAACATCGGCCACGTGTGCGGCATGTGCCACGCCCACAACGAGGAGTTCTTCCAGGCGGGCCCCATGGCCAAGGCCTGGCAGAAGCGCAAGTTCCACATCTGCGCCACCTGCCACAACCACCACGATATCACGCACCCGACCTCGGACCTCCTCTCGAGCGGCAGCGGCGTCTGCCGCAAGTGCCATCTCGCGGACTCCCCGCAGGTCAAGGCCGCGGGGGCCATGAAGGCCAGGCTCGACGAGATCGAAGGCTCCTACAAGGCCACGCAGGCCGCCATCCTGGCGGCCGAGGAGAAGGGGCTCGACATGGCCGAAGCCAGGGACCTCTGGGACGGCGCCCGCATGTCGCTGTTCCAGGCCAAGACCTCGGTCCACACCTTCCGGCCCGAGAAGGTCGCCGAGGCCGCCGCCCCCGGCCTGGAAGCGACGGGGAAAGCCCGCAAGGCCGCCGACGACGCCGTCAAGGATTTCGGGCGGCGCCGGGTGGAGCTCGGGATCGCGACCCTGTTCCTGACCCTGCTGGCGCTGGGCCTCTACCTCAAGGTCCGCGACATCGAGTCGGAGCAAGGCTGACCGAGGTCCCGGCACAACGCCGGAGAATCAGGTCCTCGGCAGACCCCGGATCATGACCCCTCGAGACGCCTCTTCTCCAGCGCTTTCTCGATGACGAGCCGGTCGGCCTTGTCCTTGTCCCGCACCGTCTGCTTCGTCAGGAGCAGGCCTTCCAGATTGATCGTGCGGATGGGGATCCCGTCCAATTCGACCGTCTCGGCATAGCCCTTCAAGTCCTCATAGCTCTTGCCGCAGGCGTCGAACATCAGGTCGACAACGAATTCATCCGCGACGCGGATCACGGCGCCCTCCTCGAACCATGCCGGCTCGATAGCTCGAGCCGCCCGGTCCGGCAACGCCATCAGCGCCTTCCGAACGCGCTTGCCCATGTCGACTCCGGCCGGGATGAGCACATCGATGTCGATGGTCGCGCGGTTGTATCCGTGAGCGTACAGGGCGTAGCCCCCGATGAGCAGGTAATCGACGTTCTCTTGGTTGAACGACCGGATCAAGGTCTTGAGGTCCTCGATCGTGGCCGGACGGCTGAACCTCTCCGTCACGAGCGCGCCTTGGCGACATTCACCATGCGCGCCGCGAGGCAATCCCGCGAATGGAGGTCGGCATCCTCGTGCCCGTGGAAGCGGTATACACCCCTCGGGATCGCCGTCATCCTCCCCATCGGGAGCTCTTGGAATCCCTCATTGAAACGCGCGCCCTCCGCCAACAACTCGGCCGAGGCGGAGAAGACGATGGGACATTCCCCGCGGCGGCCCACGATCCTCATCGGCAATTCGCGCATTTCCTTGGGGAATCCTCCCTTCCAAGTAGTATAGCCCGAAGATACCGCAGCCGCAAGCGCCCAAGATCGGCCTTCCCCGAAAGGGTTGAAAAAGGAGAGGCGATACGCGAAGGGTCCGGGGCGCCGGGAACGGCTAGTCGCTGAGCCCGACCATCTGCAGGAAGGTGTTCTCCATCCGCGCGGCGATCACGCGGGAGAACCGCCGGTGGAACTCGTAGCCCAGCGCCGGGTCCCGGTCGAACTTGCCGCGGATGCATTTCCCGTCGAAGGAGAGCGCCAGGACCGGCTCCAGGGCCCGCGCGCTGAGGTGCCACCGGTAGGGCGGGATGAGCCAGGACCAGCCCAGGAGCTCGCCCGCGCCCACGGTCTGGATCGTCATGATCTTGCGCTTGCACACGGGGAGCTCGATGGCCACCCGGCCCTTGCGGATGAGGTAGAACCGGTCCGCTCCCCCGCCGGCCTCGAAGAGCATCTTGTCCGCGTCGAACCTCACGTTGGCGGCGCAGCCCGTCAGCAGCTCGAGGTGGCCGTTGTGGAACTCCTTGAGGAACTCATGCCCGGCCAACACCGTCAGCAAGCTCTTCTTCTGCACGACGCACCTCCTGATTCGTTCATGTCGCCGTCCCGCCGCCGAGACGGCGGCAAGCGGGTCCGCCCGCGCGGGCCATGCCTCACCGGGAAAAGAGACGATACGCGGTCGGCACGCCGTCGCCGGCCACGCTCTGCAGGGCGGGACGGTCGACGATCCTCACGAACCTGCCGTCGAGCCGCACTAGGCCGCGCCGCTTGAACGCGCTCAAGCGCCGGATCACGGTCTCCGGGGCGAGGCCGACGTACTGGGCCACGTCCTGCCGCGTCAAGCGCAGGCCGGGCATGCACGGAAGGCCGTCGCCGCCGGCAGCGTGGCCGGCAAGGAGGAACTCAGCCAGCTTCGCATCCGCGGATTTGAGGAGCCAGTTGGACGCGAGCCTGGCCATGGAGCAGAACCTCCCCGCGGAATCCTCCGCAAGGCGCCTCAGAAGGCGCGGGGACCGGGAGAGGAGCTCGTCGACCAGCGCCTTCGGGAGGAAGGTCGCGACCGTGTCACCGAGCACCTCGGCGGTGAAGGCATGAGGCGCCCCCGTGAGATAGGCGGCCTCGCCGATGAACTCCCCGCAGGAGGCATACCCCGCGGTCACCTGTTTGCCTTGCTCGGTGGTGAACACCATCCTCACCGAGCCCTTGCACACGATCGTCAGGCCCTGAGGTGCATCCCCCGGGCTGAAGAGGATGTGGTTGCACTTGAATAGCCGGACGACGCGCGCGGCATCGACCCGGGCCCGCAGGCCGGCATCCAGGACGCCGAGGAAGCATCGCTTCTCACACGAGCAGGCGCCGCAACCTCCGGAACGGGGCTGGGGGCAGACGAATTGAGCGGCCAAGGTTCTTCGGTAGCCCATAGGCGGTGGATTCCCTCCTGCCGGATATCATCCTGGATGGTGGCATCATATCTGCCAACGAGATGACATCGATACGGATCGCCCCGAGGGGATGTTTCCTCGACGAGCGACTAGGTCGCCCAGGGGCCGAGGACGGCGGAAGCCAGGCCAGACCCTGTGGAATTTTTCCCGACCGCCGGGAAAATCGCCCCGCCCGCGATCGGGAGGCAGGGCTCCCCGCCCCCCGTCAACCTCCCATGGAGCACATGACGGCTTCGCGCGGCCGGCAGGCCCCCTCGGCCATCCTATGCCTCAGGGGCTTCATCTCCGCGGCCCGGCGGAAGGCCTCCGCCAAGCCGCCCTTGTCCCCGGCCCCGAGAAGAGGCGCCAGATCCAGGCCCTCCTCCCCGGCCAGGCAGGACACCAGGCGCCCCTGGCTCGTCAGGCGCAGCCTGTTGCAGCGGCCGCAGAATCCGCGGCTCAAGGCGGAGATGAAGCCTATCGTTCCCAGGCAGCCCGGGGACCGGACGTACTCGGCGGGCCCGAATCCAGACGGCTCCCCTCCCGGGGCAAGGGGCTCGAGCGGCCCGCACCGCCTCCTGATATCGTCGAGCGGGACCCTCCGGCCCATGGCCGAGGCTCCGGCCTCGCCGACCGGCATCAGCTCGATGAAACGCACATGCACGGGCATCTCCCGCGTGAGCCTCACGAAATCAGGCACCTCGGAGTCGTTGATCCCGGCCATGACCACCACGTTCACCTTGACCGGGGAAAGCCCCTCGGCCAGGGCCGCCCTGATCCCCGTCATGACCGTTCCGGGATGGCCGGCGCCGGCGATCTCGCGCAAGCGCTCGGGGACGAGCGTGTCGAGGCTCACGTTGACCCGCCCCAACCCCGCGGCCCGCAGGGCGCGCGCCATCCCGGCGAGGAGCAGGCCGTTGGTCGTCAGCGAGAGGTCGGCCAATCCTGGAAGGGACGCGAGCCTGCGCACCAGGCGCGGGAGGTCCGGCCTCAGCAGGGGCTCTCCGCCCGTGATCCTGACCTTGGAGATGCCCGCCGAGACGGCGGCGCGGACCGCGGCCAGCACCTCGTCGTCGCTCAGGGCCGGCGGACCCGATTCCCCGCCGGGCGCCGGCCCGGCGGGCCTGCAATAGCCGCACCGGAGATTGCACCGATCCGTGACCGAGAGGCGCAGGTAATCGATGCGCCTTCCGAACGGGTCAATGAGCGCCGGCAAGGCTCAACTCCCGCACCCTGCGGTAGTCCTCCAGGGTGTCGATGTCCTCGAAAGAGGCCCCGTCAGGGTCGCAGCGGGAGACCTCGTCGTGGTCCAGGAAGCGCGGACGGATGCGGTCGATGAACCCCTTCACCGCGAGACCCTCGGGGAACGAGCCCGACGCCGGAGCGAGGACGTCGAGGCAGCCCTCGGAGTAGACGGCCGCCATGGGCTGGGGCTCCCCTCTCCATACCGGGACGACGGCGTCCCAGCCCGGGGCAGCCGCGCACAAGGCCGTGATGAGCTCGACGCGCACCAAAGGCATGTCGCAGGCGCAGAAGAAGCTGTAGCGCGTCCCGGCGTGCCGAAGCCCCGTCGCAAGCCCCACGAGGGGATGGTGGCGGTCCGACAGGTCCTGGACCGCCCTCTCCCGGGGCCGGAGCAGGCCGCGGAACCGGGACGGCTCCTTGGCCACGACCAGCACCTCCCTAAACAGGGGCGACAGCCGGTCCAGCAGATGGGCGATCACCGGCCGCCCCTCCCAAAGGGCGAAGCTCTTGTCGCTGCCGAACCGGCTCGACCGGCCGCCGGCCAGGATGACGGCCGTCACGTCCGCGATCATATCTCTCCTTTCCAAGTCCGGGAGGTCGGGACCTTTCGACGCCGACCCCGTCACCCGGCCCGCGCCTTGCCGCCGTGCGGCGCGGCGCGAGCCAAGTTCGGCCCTCGGCCGTGTCCGGTGGTCCGGATTTAGGCCTTCGGGCTCGGAGACGAGTCTACTATACCTTCTCTAGACGCACTCTGGTGTCGTAAAAAACGGCGCTGGCTCCGATAAGATCGGAAAGGCAGACATTGCCCAAGTGCGGGTCCACCCGGATGGCGGCGTTGGCGTGCACGCCTTTGCCGCGCCTGGGGTCGCCCTTGATGGTCCGGCCGTCCACCTCGACGTCGTTGGCCCCGTAGGCCCAATGCCCCCAGCCCAGGCTGAATCCAGTGACCCCGGGCCTGATGCCCTCGGTCACGATCACGCGGCCGATCATGGGCTTCTTGCCGGCCAGGCCCAGGTCCCAGACGCCCTCGGGGTTGGATGCGGAGACCACCTTCGCGCGGTCGCCGTCCTTGAACCCGAACCTGGATGCGTCGTCGGGGTTCAGGAGGAACCCGTTCTCGTCCTGCAGGTCCAGGAGCCAGTAGTTCGACACGGTGCGGCTCTTGGTGTGGTAGGCGGACCTGTAGGTGATGAGCTGGAGCGGGAACCCGTCGTCCGGAAGAGGCTTGCCGAGGCAGTCCAGAGCGGGCGGCACATAAGACGCGATGCCGTGGAACTTCTTGCCCGTCATGGAGTTCTTCGTGGCGCCGGTCTTCTCGCAGTACATGTTGGCCAGGGATGCGTATTTATTGGCGACCATGTCCCCGTCGTAGGACTTCTCCATGTCCTGGAACCTGCCGCCGCGGTTGAGGACATAGACCACCTTGGGCCAGAGCTTCTCGCCCACGATCTTCTCCCAGCGCCTGGCGTCGAACACGCTCTTGGGCAGGTGCCTCCTGGCGTCGAGGAAGATCCTCATCTCTTCTCCGCTCGCGTCCGGCACGGCCGCGGAGCCGTCTTCTTTCTCGCCGAAGGCGAGGTTGGCCACCATCCTGAGGTAGTATTCGTCCGGATGGTAGAAGCTCATCCCGTCCTTGAACCCGTCCATGCCGAAGCCCGCGAGATCGAGCTCCAAGGCCAACGCCAGGATCATGGACTCGAGGCAGATGGGCATCTCCTGGCCCTTGAGCTTGATGGTCTCGACCAGGGGCGCGATGGCGGGCTGGCGCACGGGCTGGACCTTCTGCGCGATGGTCGGGTGCGACCCGTGGAACTCCCAGCGCTCGAGGTAGGTCAGGTCCGGGAAGATGTAGTCCGCGTAGACCGAGGTCTCGCCGATCGTGATGTCCGAGGTGACGAGGAGCGGCAGCTTCTCGACATCAGCCATGATCTTGGCGTTGGTGTGTCCCGCGGGCAGGGAGTAGACGGGAGTCCCCATGTAGAGGATCATGGCCTTGACCGGGTAGGGATAGGCGTCCCCGAGCGAGGGAACGATCTCCTGGTAGATGTCCGAGGCCAGGGGGAACCACGGCCTCTTGGCCGGGTACCCGGTGAAGAGCGAGGAGTCTTCATACTTGGAGTTCGCCCTGATGATGTCCACTCCGAAGGGGTTGGCCTTCAGAGGATGAAACTTCTTCAAGTCGAACGGGCCCTTGGCCTTCTCGCCCATGATGTCGTAGGTGCTGGCCTTGATGAGGCCTCCCTTCCAGTCGAAGTTGCCGACCAGGAGGTTCAGGGTGAACATGGCGTGGCAGTTGTAGTAGCCGTTGGTGTGCTGGGACACGCCCCGATGGATGTCCGCGACCGCCTTCTTGCCGTGGCTGGTGAACTCGCGGGCCACTTCCTCCAGGTCCGCGGCGCTGACCCCGGCGACCTCGGCCCACTCGGCCACGGTCTTCTCCCCGGCGCTCTCCTGCAGGAGCTTCAACGAGCTCTTCACCTTGATCCCGTTGACCTCGCCATCCACGATGAGGTCTCCCTCGACCGCGTTCTTCTCGTCGTAAGGGTCGAAGGCCGCGGGCTTGCCGCCCTGCATCACGACCAGCCTGTCGAACTCGTACTCGGTCCCGTCCTTGGCCTTGCGCGTCTCCTTGGCGGTCCCGATCTCGGAGGCCCTCAGGAACTCGCCCGGATGGCCTTCCTTGTCGAGCTTGATCAGCCAGCAGGCGTTGGTCCAGGTCGACTCTTTGTCCGCCGCCGCCGCCGCCTTGTTGGCGTTGGCCAGAGCCTTGGCGTCGTAGCGCTTGTTGTCCATGATCCAGCGTGTGATGCCCAGGGCGAAAGCTCCCTCGGTCCCGGGCTTGTTCGGCAGCCACTTCCAGGCCTTGGAGGCCAGGGAGGAGAAGCGCGGGTCGACCACCGCGAACTTGAGCCTTCCGGACGCCACGCCGTCCATGATGCGCGGGGCCCTGTAGGAGAGGTAGTTTCCCTCCATGGGAGAGACCCCGGCGTAGAGCACGAACTCGGCGTTGAGGTCGTCGACCTCCCAGAAGAACTTCTGGCCGCCCGTCCACTTGACCTTCTTGTCCTTCTCGTCGTACTGGTACTGCTCGCTCATGGCCTTGCCCGTGAAGTAGAGCGAACCCTGGCAGACCGTGGTGTGGCCGTGGGCGTTGACCGAGCCGAAAGCGTCGGAGGTGAAGCGCCTGATGAGCTCTCCGCGGCCCGCCTTGAGCCTGCCCCACACGAAGGCGAACTGGTTGTTCTTGGGACCGAGGTCCGGCTTGTCGGGATCGATGAGCGAGTCCAGGTGATCCGAGAACTTGTGCCGGAACTCAGCCGGGGTCATCTCCTTCTTGACCACCTTCTTGGCCGCGGCGGCCAGGTCCTTGGCCACGCCTGGGTCCTTGACCGCGTAGAGGTCCTTGAGGCCCGTCACCTCGCGGCTCTCCTCGCCCGGCACGTTCTTGAAAAGCTTGCCGCCCTTGACGATCTCCTTGATGGCCTTATGGAAGTCGATGGAGACCCATTTGCCCTCTCCGCGCCGGCCCGCGCGCTTGAGGACCTTGACGATCCTGTAGGGGTCGTAGGCGTGCTGAAGACCGGCCTGGCCCTTGGGGCAGATGGCGCCGTCGATGGTCGCGATATCGGCCAGGGGGGTGGCGTAAGGCAGATGCGGGCTCTTGGTCCAGGGGCTGTAGGGATTGCCCTCGATCTTGGCCAGGACGCCGTCGATGATCTTCGCCTTGATGCCGCAGCCCGTGTTGCACTGCATGCACACGGTCTGGATCTGGTTGCGGATGTCGGCCAGCTCGTAGCGGTCCTGGGCGGAGAGCGAGCCCGCCTCGGCCAAGGCCTGGCTGCGGCCCAGCATGGAGGACAACAACGCGCTGCCCCCCAGGAACGCCGAGGACTTGAGCAGGCAGCGGCGGGTGAGCTTGAGCTTCGGATCGAGGATCGGTTTGTCGTTCGCCATGGATTCCCCCTAGACGAGATAGAACGTGGTCGGCTTGGTCCCGGCCGACTCCTTGAGACGCTGGACGCGGCCGGACTTGGAGAGCTCCACGATGAGGCTCTCGGAGTCGTTCAAGTCGCCGAAGAACGTGGCGTGGCCCACGCAGGTCGTGGTGCAGGCCGGCAGCATCCCGGCGTCGAGCCGGTGGAAGCAGTAGGTGCACTTGCGCGCCCTGTTCACGGGCGCCGCCCCGGCGGAGCGGCTCCGCTTGACCCCCATCTCGAAGGTCGCGGCCTTCTCGTAGGGCTGGACCGCCGGCGTGTTGTCCGTGTGGAGCTTCCCCTCGTCGTAGAGCGGCACGTCGTAGGGGCAGGCCGAGACGCAGGCCTGCGCCCCCTTGCAGAGGTCGTAGTCGACGTAGACGATGCCGTCGTCGCGGCGTTTGATGGCCTTCTCCGGGCACGCCTCCAGGCAGGCGGGCTTTTCGCAGTGCATGCAGGGCCTGGGCGTGTACTTGCGCTTGGGAGCGGGGTAGCTGCCCCCCGCTTCCTCGTAGACCGGGCGGTAATGCATGCCCGGGGGGGTCTTGTTCTCGGACACGCAGGCCACGGTGCAGGCCCTGCAGCCGATGCATTTCTTGAGGTCGATGGCCATGGCCCAGCGCCTGGACCCGGCCGGCTTCTTCAGGGCGCGCGCCAGATCCTGGCGCATACGGTCCACGAGCCCCTGGGCGCCGGCGTCGGCAGCGAAGGCCCTGCCGGGCGCGAGCGCCGCCAACCCGGCCAGGGCCAGGACCCCGGCCGACATGCTCTTGAGGATATCCCCGCGCGACATCTCCGCCGCCGGCCCGGGGGAGGCCGAAGCCGGAGACGCGCCGCCTTCGTCTTCTTTCTTCGTGGTCATGGTCGAGGTCTCCTCTTCTTGTCGCCCTAGAATTTCATCTCGAACTGCGTGTACAGGATGTTCTCGTTGGAGACGTTGGTCGTCGTGGCGCCGTTGGTGTTGGCCGCCAGCCCGGCGGCTCCGGCCGCCAGGTTCGCCCTTCCGAAGGTCATGGGCTTGACGGGCTGGAGCCACTGATCGTTGATGGAAAGCCTGACTCCTTCCGTGAGCTTGTAGTCCACGCCCACGACGCCCCGGTAGTAGGTGCTCGAATCGTACCGGTAGGCGCCGACCTCGTTCTGACCCGCCGCGGCATTGGCCGGCGGCGAGGTCGTGGGGAGCGCGGCGAGGCTCAGCCAGTCGTTGGGCTTGCTGAACCGGTCGTACCTGGCGAAGACCGAGAAGTCGTAGGGGAGCTTGGCCGAGCCGTGCAAGGACCAGCCGTTCGCCTTCCGGTTGAGCCAGCCGTCGCCCTGCGTGACCCACAGGTAGGAATACATGAGATGGAACAGCTTGTGCTGGTAGCTTGCCGCCAGGAGATAGCGGTCCCTGCGCCAAGCCTGGGAGTATCCGACGCCGTCGTTGTAGGGCCTGGACAGGAGCTGGTTGTCCACCGAGACGAAGCCGTGCACCTTGAAGCCCGCGAGGAGGTCTTCGAGCCCGCCGAGGGGCATGGGGAGAGGGATGAGCGAGAGCCGGGCGGCGAAGTTCTTGGACCGGCCGTCTCCCTGGGTCTTCTCGTCGGTCTTATAGCCCTCCCCGTTGGTGTAGGTCATGGCGTAGCTGCCGAAGCCCTTGGGGATGTCGCCGTTGAGCCCGATGCCCAGGTCCGCGGAGTTCAGGATGCCCTCCTGGTCCGCCTGGACCTTCTGAACGAAGCGGCGGCCCCAGATGCCTTCCTCGAACGAGATCCAAGGCATGCCGACCATGCCGGCCTGGAACTTCGCGTACTCGGCGAACGCGTATTCTCCGAAAGCGTTCTTGACGAACACGGTGTTCGGGGAGGTGCTGTTGCCTTCGAGGACGACCTTGCCTTTCACCCTGTTGGTGAACTTGGCCTCGGCGTTCACGTAGACGCGGGTGATGCTGAACTGCGAACGCCCCTGGGAGTAGCTGCCGGCCTCGGGCGCGACGGTCGAGTTGACGCCGGTGTTGTCGCGCTTGCTCAAGGTATACTTGTGCTCGCCGAAGATCAGGCCTCCGAACTTCGTCTCCGCGGCTTGAGCCCTTCCCGCCGTCCCGACGGCCACTACGCCCGCCAACAGCAGCGCCTTCATCGTCATGATGGATGCCCCTCCTTTATATAGTGGAAAGCGGCGGCCAGCGGTCCGCCCAAGTCGCCGCGGATGCCGCTCCTGGTGGCACCCTCACGACGACGGCTACGCCAGACCGCTGGCCGGAAATCATCTTCCTCGAGCCCGGAATCCTTTCCACGGAGACATGCTAACACTGTGACGCCCCGGCGCGCCATGCCTCGGGTCAGCGGCACGGATGATATCGATCCGGCATCCGCTCATCCCGCGGGATGACCCCGGTCATTGGCAGAAGCCGCTCCGGACAGGTATCATCTCATCGGCGTCGGCCGCTCGGGCCGCCGCCCATCGCAGGAGGACGACCATGCTTCCCAACCTCGGTTTCGGCGAGATCCTGTTGCTGGCGGCGATCGTGCTGGTGATCTTCGGCGCCAAACGGCTGCCGGAGGCGGCCCGGAGCCTGGGCAGCTCCTTCAACGCGTTCAAGAAAGGCCTTCGGGAAACGTCCGACGAAGCGACGTCCGCGGCGAAAGACCCCCAGGTCAGCGGCCCGAAGGCCTGAGGGCCATGGCGCACCGGCGGACGGACGGCCGCGGACCCGTCTCAGGCGGCGTCGTCGCGGTCTGCCTGAGCGGCCGGAAGGGGGACAAGAAGAGACCCGTCGAGGCGGCCCTCCTGGTCAGGGACCGGGGACTCGAGGGCGACGCCCACGCCGAGGGCGGCCTCAGGCAGGTCAGCCTCCTGGCCAGGGAGAGCGCCCTCACCCTGGAAGCCAAAGGCCTCGTCACCGAGCCCGGGGATTTCGCCGAGAACCTGTCCACGGAAGGCATCGCCCTGGCCGCCCTGGCGATCGGCGCCAGGCTGAGGCTCGGGCGGGACGCCGTGCTCGAGATCACCAGGATCGGCAAGGAATGCCACGCCCGGTGCGCCATCTTCCGACAGGTGGGAGATTGCGTGATGCCGCGGGAAGGAGTGTTCGCCAAGGTCGTGCGCGGAGGGCGCGTGCGTCCTGGCGACCGGATCGTCCCGGCGGAGTGACCCCGCCCGGGGCCGCCGGACGACGAGGCCTCAGGGAGAGACGCCGGGCTGGCCTTGCGCGTCCTTTGCCTCCACCGCGCCGGCCGCGGTCCACGACGAGACGGCGACCTTGCCCGCGGGCCCGACCGTCAGGAGCAGGTCTTGTCCCTCCGCCTCGACCTCGGCCGAGACCCTCTCTGGCTCGACCCCGGGCTCCCTGCCCCATTCAGGATCGAGCTGAAGCCCGACGCTGTGCTTCCCCGGAGACACGATGACCGGGTGGTCGACGCCGTGCTTGACCTTGCACTCGGATCCCCTGAAGACCGAGCGGCCGTCGATGGTCATCCCGGTGAGGCAGTACTGGTCCTTGCTCAGGAGCGCCTTCTTCACCCGCAGGCAGCGGACCATCAGCCTGGGCCCGCCGGAAGGCTCCGCATAGCGCTGGCCGCGAAGGGAATCGGGGACCGAGGCGCAGGAGGAGCAGAGCGCCGCGGCCAGCATCGAGCATGCCAACGCCTTGGGTTTCATCATGGCCCATTGTAGCATGATTATCAGGGCGTCTTGCCCTTGAGGAGCGTCGACTCGACGAGGTCCACGATCCCCCGGGCGTCATCGAGACCGAACCTGGGGACCCCCGCGTCGACGTCGGCATCCGTCGCCAAGGCGATCAGGCCGTCCCCCGGGCCGCAGAGGAGGGATTCGTGGACCCCCTTCCTGAACACCTCGATCTTCGGGAACACCTCCCTCTTGTAGCCCTCGGTCAGGATGAGGTCCAGGCCGCGGCCGAACTCGGCCGCGAGTTCCCCGACGCTCGCTTCCCGGTCCGCATCCCTCACCAGCGCGATCTTGTCGGGGGCGGCGATGATGACCTGCCGGGCTCCCGCCTTCTTGTGCCGCCAGCTGTCCTTGCCTTCCACGTCGATATCGAACCCCGCGTGGGAATGGTGCTTGATCGTCCCGACCTTGTAGCCCCTGCGGACGAACTCCGGGAGGAGCTTCTCCATGAGCGTCGTCTTGCCGGAATTCGATTTCCCCACCAGGGACACCACCGGGGGCGCGGTCGAGGCGGGAGACCGAGCGTCCGCGGCGCCTTTTGGGACGGCGTCGGCGGCCGCGGGCGCGGTCGAGGCAGGCGGCCGAGCCGCCGGCCGGCCAGGCGCTTTCCTCGAGCCCGTCGTTCTAGACCGTTTCATCGAGCAGGATCACCTCCACGGCGTCGCCCTTCTTCAGCGGGCCCGCGGCCTCGCGCAAGACCGCGATGGCGTTGGCCCTCGACAAGGCCGCCAGGACCCCCTCCTCTCCGCCCCCGGCGGCGAAACAATACCTTCCGTCTTCCAGCCTGACCGCGCCCCTCAGGAACCGCCTGACGCCGGGCTCCTTGGCGGACTCTGATAGGCTCTCGGCCCTCACGGTCCTCCTGAGGACCGACGCGCGCCCCATCATCCTCATCAGGACCGGCCGGACGAGGACATCGAAGCAAAGCATGGCGGCAGCCGGAGTCCCTGGGAGGCCGAACACCAGGGCCTTCCCGAGCCTGCCGAAGACCAGGGACTTGCCCGGCTTCATGGCGACCCCCCGGAACCGCGGCTCGAAGCCCAGGCGGCCCAGGGCGTCCCTCATCAAGTCATGGCTGCCGTCCCCGGTCCCGCCGGCCGTCAACACCACCTGGGCCCCGGCGGCATTCCCGAGAGCGGAACAGATGTCTTCCACCCGGTCCTTCACGACGCCGAGCCGGAGGGGGACCGCGCCCGCCTCCAGCGCCCGGGCCTCGAGCGCGGCGTTGTTGCCCGCCGCGATCTTCCCTGGACCGGGGACCGCGCCCGCGTCCACCAGCTCGTCTCCGATGGAAAGCGCCGCCACGACGGGCCGGCCGAACACGCTCACGGCCGGGATCCCGGCCGCGGCAAGGGCGCCGACGTCGTCGGCGCCGATCAGCCTGCCGGCGGGCACCACGGCCTCCCCGTTCCTGAGGTCCCCTCCCTTGGCCTGGACGTTCCTCCCGGCGGCGACAGGACCCCTGATGAGGACGCTGCCCCCGACCTCCGCGGCGTCCTCCCTCATGACCACCGCGTCGCAGCCCCGAGGGATGGGGGCGCCGGTCATGATCCGGAGGCATTCCCCCTTGCCGACCGTCCCCTCGTGCGGCCGGCCCGCGGGCAGGTCCGCGACCACCCTCAGCCTGACCGGAGAGGCTCGCGAGGCTGTCGCGGCCTCCCGGGCTCGGACGGCGAAGCCGTCCATCAAGGAGCGGTCCCAAGGCGGCAGGTCGGCGCAGGCATGGACCGTGGACGCGCAAACCCGGCCCAGGGCGGCCAGGGGATCCGACTCCTCCGGAGGCATGGGCCGGGCCTCGGCCAGGACCAGGCCAAGAGCCTCCTCGAACGAGATCATCGGCCCCATCCTATCAAATTCCCTCGTGGTCCGGGACTTGCGTGCCGCTGCCCAGGCCCTCGAAGCGCGGTTGGCCGCCAAAGACCTATTCGCAGAGCCCGACCATCTGGAGGAAGGTGTTCTCGAGCCGGCGGGACATCATCAGGGAGAACCTGCGGTAGAACTCGTAGCCCAGCCCCGGGTCCCTCTCGAACTTCCCGCGGATGCACCGGCCGTCGAACGAGAGCGCCA
>JACRDT010000035.1 GCA_016212795.1 Elusimicrobiota bacterium
CAGCGCGACGCGGGGACGGCCTTCGAGGAGCGCCGCCGCGAGCGCGGCCGAGCCCAGCAGGGGCAGGTACAGCCACCGTTCGGCCATGAGACGGGTGGTCAGGCTCCCGGCGGGCACGAGGCCGGAGAAGGCGAACCAGAACAGCAGCGGCCAGGCCAGGTAGAACGCCAGAGGCCGCGCGGTCCAGGTCGGAGGCCGAGCGTCCCGGCCCCCCTCAGGAAGGGAGTTGGAGGGCCGGGCCGAGGACGGCTCCTTCCAGAACCTTTTCAAGGCCGCGGCGGCCGAGCCCGTGAACACGGCGGCGAACGCCGCGGCGGCCAGGACCTGGAGGCCGGAGGAGGGCGGCAGGGCGAAGTACTCGATGCGCAAGCCCGTCGGGATGAGTTGGACCCGAAAGCCGTGCCAAAGGCTCTCCACCGCGAAGTAGAGGCGGTGCCAAGGCGGGATTGCGGCGCGGGCCAGGAACCCGGGCGCGGCCAGGCCCGCGATCGACCACCACTCGAAGGCGGCGGCGGCGGCGGCGTAGGCGGCGTAGCGCGGCAGGTTGCGGCGCGCCCGGTCCGGTCCATGGTGGGACCAGTCGTCGAGGACGACCAGGGGGAGGGCCGCCAGAGCCGTCTCCTTGGACGCGAGCGCCGCCAGGAAGGCGGCGGCGGCGATCAGGGTCATGCCGGCGCGGTGGGCCAGGAGCATGGCCAGCACGCCGCAGGCGGCCAGGAGCTCCTCGTTGAAGGCGGCGCACATGAGGGTCTCGACATGGGCCGGATGGACGAGGAAGAGGGCCGCCGCCGTCGCGGCGGCGCCCGCGCTCAAGCCCGAGCCGAGCAGGAGCCTGGCCAGGAGCGCCGCGGCCGCGAGGTGGAGGGCGAGCCCCGAGGCCCGAAACGCCAGGGGGCTCTTGCCCGCGATGACGGCCAGGGCGTTGTAGCTGAGCGTGGCCAGCGGCCGCCAGGTGGTCTCCCCGGAGAGGCTGAAGTACTCCGGGCCGAAGTAGGCCGTGAGGGGGATGGGGCGCTCCAAAGAGGAGTTGAAGAAGATCGCGCCCAGGTCGTCCCAGACGAAGGGCGCGCCCAGGACCGGCAGGTAGACGGCGGCCAGCACGGCCATCGCCGAGGCCCAGGGCAGGAGCGTCGGCCAGCCCCCTCCGGCGAGAGGAGCATGTCCGGCGCCTTCGGGGACGGCGGTCCCTTGCCGCCAGCGCGGCGTCCTCAGATAGGAGTCCGGCTTCCAGACCATCCGGGGGTGGTCAGAAGGTCAACGTCATGCCTTCTTTCGCGGCGAAGCACTCGAGGGTCAAGCCGCGGCTCGCGATGTGCTCCTGGCACTTCGCCACGTGGCCGTCCATGATGTCGTCGGTGTGGGCCGGGTCGTGGTGGTAGAGCGCCAGCTTCTTGACCTGCGCCTTGGCCGCCAGCTCCAGGACGTCCGTGAAGGTGCTGTGCCCCCAGGACTTCCTCATGAGGTATTCCTCGTCGCTGTACTGGGCCTCGCTGATGAGGAGGTCGCAGCCCGAGACGAACTTCGCCACGGCTTCGTCCTCCCGCTCGGAGAACTCCCCTTTGGCGTTGAGCTTGCCGTAGGGCTCGTGGTCGCTCAGGTAGCACACCGACCAGGTCTTGGACTCGAAGCGAAAGCCTATCGTGATGCCCGGGTGGTTGAGGTAATGGTAGGAGACGCGCACGGCCCCGAGGTCGACGGGCTCCTTCATTTCGACGATGTTCAGGTTGGAGGCCATCTCCTTGAGCCGCACCGGGAAGTAGGCCGGGGACATCTGCATCTTGAGCACGTCCTCGAAGGAGCTCTGGGTGCCGTGGGTGCCGTAGATCGTGAACTTGTTGTGGGGCAGGTAGAGGGGGGTGAAGAAGGGGAAGCCCTGGATGTGGTCCCAATGGGTGTGCCCGATGAAGAGGTGCCCCTCGATGGGCTTGGCGCCGAACTCCTTCATCAGGGAGGCTCCCAGGTCCCTGATGCCGGAGCCGGCGTCGACGACGAGCACGGTCTGGCCCACCCGCAGCTCCGTGCAGGGGGTGTTGCCGCCGTAGCGCTGGGTGAGGGGGCCCGGCGCCGGGATGGAGCCGCGCGTCCCCCAGAACTTGAGGGTCAGCGGGGTCTTCAGGTCGCCGATGAGCTCCTCGACCCGCCAGAGGAGGTCCGCCGCCGGGAAGGGCTTCACGATGTAGTTGTCGGCCCCTGCTTCCTTGGCGGTGTTGATGTCGTGGCTGTAGGACTTGGAGGAGCTGATGAGGATCTTGAGCCCTTTGTAGCGCGGGTCGTCGCGCAGCTTCTTGCAGACCTCGAAGCCGTGCATGCGAGGCATGAGGAGGTCCAGGATCACGAGGTCGGGGTTCTCCCGGTGGACGGTCTCGAGCCCCGCCGCCCCGTCGAAAGCCGTGACCACCGTGTACTGCGTGCCCAGGATGAACGACATGAACTCGATCATCCCTGGGTCGTCGTCGACCACGACGATCTTCTTCATACCCATCTATTTAACAAGATTATACGAAAGCGTCAAGGGGACTACAAATTCTGATAGAATGGTCAGGCCATGGCGATCGATTGGCATGCGCTGCGCAGGATGCTGGCCGGCAGGGGCGTTTCGCACCAGAACCTGGTGCTGGCGGTCGGGGTCGTCATCTCCCTGGGCATCCTCTCCTCCATGGTCTTCAGCCACGTGGGGGGCCTGCTCCCGGTGGCGGCGCGCATCTCCTGGGGCTACGTCGGCCTCTCGCTGGCGACCTCCATGGCGAGCTACATGATGGTGGGGATGGCCCTGTGGGAGGTCCTCACGCTCCTGGGGCACCGCCTGGCCTTCGCGGAGGTCTTCGGCATCGGCTTCGTGTCGAACACGGCCAACTACTTCGTCTCGTCGGCCGGCATCAGCGGGTTCGCGCTCAAGGCGCACCTCCTCCACAAGCGGGGCGTGCCTTACGGCACGACCGTGACCGCGTCGGTCGTGACCTCCGCGATCCTCTACTTCGTGCTGGCCGCGATCATCTTCCAGGGGCTGATCTACCTGATGCTCCGCGTGCGCGGCGCGCACATCCAGATCATGGAGAGCGCCGTGGGGCTGGCGGTCCTGCTGGCCACGGCCCTGGTCGTGCTCAAGCTCTTCTTCGACCGGGTGATCCGCGACCGGCTCTCCCGGTCGGCGTTCCTCCTCATCAACCGCGGCGTCTACATGTTCTCCTCCAAGGAGATCCCGCAGGAGGATTTCGACCGGTTCATGGAGCAGCTCGACAAGGGGCTGTCCTTCATCCGCGAGGAGAAGGGCCGCCTGACCAAGGCCATCGCCTACACCTGCCTGGACTGGGGCCTGTGCATGCTGACCCTGTACTACGGCTTCAGGGCGGTGGGCCTGAGCCTGGTCGTCGGGCACTTGAGCACGGGGTTCGCGGTCGGCCAGGCGACGACCCTCATCCCCGTCCTGCCCGGCGGGCTGGGGGCCATGGAGGCGACCATGGCGGCGGTCTACGAGGGCCTGGGCGTCGACTGGGACTCCGCGGTGGTGGCGTCGCTGATCTTCCGGACCTCGTACTACGTCCTGCCGGGCATCTTCAGCTTCTTCCTGCTGTGGGGGCTCAAGGTCTCGGAGCCGTCCCTCGTGGAGGAGACCGTCGAGGACATCCTGCCCGAGGAGCTCAAGCTCAAGGCCGAGGAGCTCGAGAAGCGCTATCTCAAGCGCCGGGCGAGGGGGGCCGGGGCGTGAGGGAGCTGGCTTTCTACTTCGTCGGCGCCGGCGCGATCGTCTTCTCCCTGGGCATGCTCGTCCAGCGCAGCCTCTACGCGGCGGCGGTGTGCCTGCTCATGGCGCTCCTCCAGACGGCCGTCATGCTGTCGCTGGCCGGCTCGCCGCTGGTGGGGTGCATCCAGCTCATCGTCAGCGCCGGGGGCGTCATGGTGCTGGTGGTGGTCGCCATCATGGCCGCTCCGTCGCAGGCCAAGGCGATGTGGGCGCGGTTCGCGGTCCCCAAGCCTCTGGCGGCGGCCGGGGTGCTGGTGCTGGCCGCGGAGCTGCTGGCCCTCATCACGCTCCCGGGCCTCTCGGGCGGGGTGCCCCCGGCGGGCGCGCTCGACGCCAAGGTGGGCGCGGTCCTGTTCGGCTCCTACGCCGTCGCCACCGAGGCCGCCGCGTTGGTCCTGTTCCTGGCCGCGTTGGCGGTGGTGGGGCAGGAGGAGAACGATTTCATGAAACGGAGAGGAGTAAGCCCCCACGGCTGCTTTCCCCTGGCCGCTTGCGGGACTCGGCCAGGCCGCGGGGGAGGAAAGTGATTTGAACGCCACGGTCCTGCAGGTCGGCGTCCTCCTCTTCACCCTGGGGCTCGGCATGGTGGTCCTGCGCGGACAGCTCCTCGCCATGCTGTTGGGCATCGAGCTCATGGTCGGGGCCGTGAACGTCATCCTGACCTACCACGCCAACCTCTTCGGCGACCCGAAGGCGCTGGCGGCGGTCGTGCTCATCATCTGCGTCGCCGCCGCCGAGGCCGTCCTCGGGCTGTGCCTCATCCTCAAGCTGCACCACGGGGGTATCCCGGCCGAGACCGAGAGCCTCGCGGAGTTGAGGGACTGATGGGCCTTCCTCTCTCGGCGATCCTGCTCTTCGCGGCGCCCGTCGCGGCGCTCCTGGCGGCGTTCTTCCTTGTCCGGCCGTTCAAGCCGGGGTGGACTCACTGGCCCATCCTCGCCTCCTGCGCCGTGGTGACCGCGGCCAGCGTGGATCTGGCGGCCAAGGTCTACGCCGGGAGCGTCTTCGACGTGCCGGTCTGCGCCTGGATGGCCGCCGGGAACTGGATGGTCTCCTTCGGCGTCCGGCTCGACGGCATCGGGGTCGCGGTGCTGACCATGGTCTGCGTGGTGGGCTCGCTCATCCACGTGTACGCCGCCGGGTACATGCGCTCGGACCCGTGCTTCTCGCGGTTCTTCCTGTCCTTCCATCTCTTCTTCCTTATGATGATCGGGATGCTCGTCTCGAACAACTACGTCCAGTTCTACCTGTTCTGGGAGGGCGTCGGGCTGAGCTCGTACCTGCTCATCGGGTTCTGGACGCACAAGCCGGCCGCGCGCAGCGCCGCGCTCCAGGCGTTCATCACCAACCGCGTGGGCGACCTGGGGTTCCTGATCGCGATCCTGATGCTCCTCGGGTTCTACGGCGACACGCGTTTTGGACTCCTGTTCGACGCGATGGGCTCCCAGCCCGCGCCGCTGCTCCCCCTGATCGGGCTGATGCTCTTCGTCGCGGCCGCGACCAAGTCGGCCCAGTTCCCGCTCTATTTCTGGCTGCCGGACGCCATGGAGGGCCCGACCCCGGTGTCGGCCCTGATGCACGCCGCGACCATGGTCACGGCCGGCATCTTCCTGCTCGCGCGCTCGTGGCCGCTCATCGCCGCCGTGCCGCAGCTGCCGACCTTGATCGCCGCGGTGGGCGGGGGGACCGCGATCTTCGCGGGGCTCCTGGCGTGCTGCCAGACCGACCTGAAGCGCATCCTGGCGTACTCCACGGTGAGCCACCTCGGGCTGATGGCCCTGGCGCTCGGGCTCGGCCGGGTCGGCGTGGCGGTCCTCCACCTCCTCATGCACGGCTTCTTCAAGGCCGTGCTGTTCCTGTGCGCCGGGAACATCGCCCACGGCATCGGCAAATCCACGGCTCACGTCGCCGAGGTGGGCGGCTTGCGCCGCTCCATGCCCATGACCATGGCCTGCTTCGTGGCCGCCGCCTTGTCGCTGGCCGGCATCTGGCCGACGGCGGGCTTCTTCAGCAAGGACGCCGTCATCGAGGCCGGCCTGGAGGCCGGCCCGGTCTGGGCGGCGATGGCGCTGACGGCGGCGGCGCTCGGGGCGTTCTACATCGTCCGGATGCTCCTGCTGGCGTTCTACGGGCCCGGCTCGGGGCAGAAGCCAGGGCACGCGCACGAGGCGCCGCCCCAGATGGGGGCGCCGGTGCTGTTCCTCGCCCTGGGCGCCTTGTCCGCCGGCTGGCTGGCGCCGGGCATCGGCAGGCTGCTCGCGTGCGGGAGGATGCCGTCGGAGGAGGCCTTGGCCCTGCCGCATTTTTCCTGGACCGTCTTCGCCCTGGGCACCGCGGCGGCGGCCCTGGGGGCGGTCGCGGCCTATGTCCTGACCGTCGGGCGCCCGGACTTCGAATGGACCTGGCGGCGCGAGTACCCGCGGGCGGCGTCTCTCATCGAGACTGATCTCGGCTGGCGCAAGGTCGTGGCGGCGGCCGCGTTCGTGGTCCGGCGCCTGTCGGATCTCGTGGGCGACCTCCTGGACCACCGGTGCTGGGACGGGTTGATCGAGTCTCTCCCGCGCGCCACCCTGCCGCTGGGCGGCGCCGTCTCCTTGACGAGCGGGAGGCTCAGCGACCACCTCTGGTGGATCGTCTCGGGCGCGGCCCTGATGCTGCTGGCGGCGCTGATATGATCTTGACGGCGTTGTGGCTCCTGCCGGCGATCGGGGGGTTCGCGTGCCTCGCGGGGCGCGGTCGAGCCAGCCGCTGGCTCGCGCTGGCCTTCTCGGTCGTCGTCTTCGGCTACTCCGTCTGGCTGGCCGGGCCCTACGAGACCGGCCAGGGGCCGTGGGGGCTTTCGGAGGCCGGCTCGGCCTGGATCTTCGGCATCAGCTACAACCTGGCCTTGGACGGGTTGGCCCTGAGCCTCGTCTGGCTGACGGCCTTCCTGACCGTCGTCTGCGTCATCGCCTCCTGGCGCTCTGAGTTCTCCCGGGGCTACTGGTCCAGCTTCCTGTTCCTCGAGGCGGCGCTCATGGGGGTGTTCCTGTCGCGCGACCTCTTCGTCTTCTACGTCTTCTGGGAGGCGGTATTGATCCCCATGTTCTTCATCATCGGCATCTGGGGGTCCGACGGCCGGCGCCACGCCGCGATGAAGTTCTTCCTGTTCACCTTCTTCGGGAGCCTGTTCCTGCTGGTCGGGCTGCTGGCCCTCGTGAGCTGGAACCACGCGACCCGGGGAGTCTGGACCTGGGACATGGGCGCGCTGGCCGCGCCGGGAGGGCTGGCGGGGCTGCTCGTCTTCGCCGGCATCTTCGTCGGCTTCGGGGTCAAGATCCCGCTCTTCCCCCTGCACACCTGGCTGCCGGACGCCCACACGGAGGCCCCGGCGGCGGGGTCCGTGATGCTCGCGGGCGTCATGCTCAAGATGGGGGTCTTCGGGTTCGTGCGCGTGCTGCTCCCGATGTTCCCGGAGCTCACCTGGAAGCTGCTCCCGTGGATCGCGGGGCTGGCCTGCGTCAACATCATCTACGGCTCGCTGTGCGCCATGTGGCAGTCCGACCTCAAGCGCCTCATCGCCTACTCCAGCGTCGCGCACCTGGGCTTCTGCGTCCTGGGCATCTTCAGCGGCACGCCGGCGGGCGTGGCCGGCGGCTGCCTCCAGCTCCTCAACCACGGCCTTACCACCGGGGCGCTCTTCATGATGGTCGGCTTCCTGTATGAGCGGTCCCACCGCCGCGGGCTGGCGGATTTCGGCGACCTCGTGGGCCGCGCGCCCTGGCTGACCTTCTTCTTCGGGTGGGCCGTCATGGCCTCCGTGGGGCTGCCGGGCCTCAACGGGTTCGTGGGCGAGTTCATGTCCCTGGCCGGCATGGCCGAGGCGCTGCCCGTGATGGCGTGCATCGGCGCCGTGGGCATCGTCCTGTCGGTGGCCTACTCCCTGCCGGCCTACCAGGCCGTCTTCTGGGCCGCCAGCGCGGAGGGCTCGGCCAGCGCCAAGGTCTCCGACCTCGACCTCAGGGAGAAGGCCCTCCTCTGGGTGCTGTGCCTCGCCATGCTCTACATCGGGCTGGCCCCGGGGGCGCTCCTGGGCCTGCTCGAGCCGACGGTCGCCACCCTCGTCCCTCCGGGGTGCATGCCATGATCGGCCCCATCCCGGCGGCAGAATTCGCGGTCTCTTTCCCGGCGGCCTCCTTGTGGCCCCAGTTGACCCTCGCCGCCGGGCTGCTGGCGTGCCTCGCGGCCGGCATGGCGCGGGACATCTCGGCCGCGGCCGTGCGGGTGGTGGGCGTGTGCGCCCTGATCGTGGCGGTCTGGATGCTGATGTTCACGGCCAGCGTCCCCGGCGCGGGCGGCGGGCCGGGCCTGGGCCCGGTGCGCCTCGACAGCCTGGGGCGGGCCTGGCAGGTCCTCTTCTACGTCGGCGCGCTGCCGCTGGCGGCGATGCTCGACGAGGACGACGAGGTCCCCATGGCCCTGGTCCTGGGCTCGTGCCTCGGGATGGGGCTGCTGGCTGCCGCCGGGGACCTCTTGATGCTGTTCATCGGGCTCGAGTGCATGTCCCTGCCGGCCTACCTCCTGGTGGCTCGCTTGAGGAGCCAAGGCGCCCCGCCCTACGAGGCCGCGGTCAAGTACTTCTTCGCGGGCGCCGTGGCGAGCAGCCTGTTCCTGCTGGGCCTGGCGTTCCACTACGCGGCTTCGGGCTCCTTCGGGTTTGCCGCCGCGCCGGGCCCCGTCGGCCAGGCGGGGCTCGCCCTGATGGGGGCCGCCGCGCTCTTCAAGATCGCGGCGGTGCCGTTCCATTGGTGGCTGCCGGACGTCTACGAGTCCTCCTCGCCCGCCCTGGCCGGCTTCATGTCGACCTCGATCAAGGCGGCCGCCGTCTTCTTCCTGATGAGGCTGGCCGCCATGGCCCCCGACTCGGGCCTCAGCCGGTGCCTTCCTTGGGCCGGGGCGGCCACGGCGCTCTACGGGGCCCTCCTCGCCCTGCGCCAGCAGGGCCTCCAGCGGCTGCTGGCCTATTCCTCGCTGTCCCACGCCGGCATCCTCGTGGTCGCCGTCGGAGCGTGGGCGGCGCAAGGCTGCGACGGCGCCTCCGCCGCCCCGATCTTCTTCTACGGCCTGGTCTATCTCTTCATGAGCAACGGGGCGTTCCTGTTCCTCGAGGTCAGCGGCGCGGGCAAGAGGCCCGACCTCGACGGCTACGCCAAGCTCTGTCCCGTGCCGGCCGCTCTCTTCGCCGCGCTCCTGCTGTCGTTGGCCGGCATCCCTCCCACGGGAGGGTTCCTGGCGAAGCTCTTCGTCTTCTGGGAGGCGGTCAAGGCGGGGCTGTTCTTCCCCGTGGCCGGCGCGGCGCTGGCGGCCCTCCTCGGGCTGGGCTACTACCTGGCCCTGATCAGGAACATGTATTTCGATGAGCCGAAGTGGTCGAAGGCCGAGCCCCATACGGGCGCGGCGATGGTCACGCTGTGGGCCTGCGCCGTCGCGGCCGCGACGTTGGGCGTCGTCCCCTGGCTCTTCTCCCGCTTCCTCGAGAGGCTGCTGTCGTGAACACGCTCGCCCTCGTCCTCAATGTCGGGCTGATCGCCATCGTCGTCGCCGCGTTCTCGCTGACGGGCTGGGTCTTCGGGCCCCGGCCCAAGCACGAGGGGGACGCCGAGGTCCCCTACGAGACCGGCATGAGGCCGCTGTCGGCCGACCGCTCCCGGCTGGCGGCCCTGTACTGGCGCTTTGCCGTGCTCTTCGTGGTCTTCGACGTGGACCTGGCCCTGCTCATGCCCTGGGCGTTCAACCGGCCGCTGCTCGACTTGGGCCTGATGGTCTCCATGACGGTGTTCATGGGGCTCGTGGCCTTCATGCTGGCGTATTTCTGGCGCAAGGGGGTCCTGGAGTGCAACTAGGCTTCGTCACCACGACGCTCGACGCGGTCCTCGGGTGGGGCAGGAAGTACTCCATCTTCCAATACCCGTTCGTCACGGCCTGCTGCGGGATGGAGTACATGTCGGCCATGTCGTCGCACTACGACCTGGACCGCTTCGGGGCGGGCTTCCCGAGGTTCTCCCCGAGGCAGGCCGACCTCCTCATGGTGGTGGGCACCATCAGCCACAAGATGGCCCCGGTGCTGCGCCGCATCTACGACCAGATGGCCTCGCCCAGGTGGGTGGTGGCGTTCGGCGTCTGCACCTGCACGGGCGGCTTCTACGACAACTACTCCACGGTCCAGGGCATCGACACGATCGTCCCCGTGGACCTCTACATCCCGGGCTGCCCGCCGCGGCCCGAGATCGTCATCCAGGGCCTCATGAAGCTGCAGGAGAAGATCCAGAAAGAGACCCGGGGACCGTGGCATATGACCAAGGACGGCTGGGGCCGATTCGTCGGACGGACGGAAGCGTGATGGACATCAGAAAAATAGAGACGGCCCTGGTCTTTGAGACCTTGAAGGGTCTCAAAGACCAGGGATATAACATGCTGGTGGATCTTACCGCGGTCGACAATTCGGCGCGCGGACGCGCGCCGAGATTCGAGGTGGTCTACCGGGTCGCGAGCCTCGACCTGGGCACGGGCCTGGAGACCAAGCCCCGCGTGGAGGTCCGCTGCGAGGTCGGGTCGGACCCGGTCCTGCGCTCCGCGAGGTCCTTGTGGCCCATCGCCGACTGGCTCGAGCGCGAGGTCTGGGACATGTTCGGCATCCCGTTCGCCGACCGGCCCGACATCAAGAGGCTGCTGCTCTACGAGGAGTTCGTCGGGCACCCCCTGCGCAAGGACTACCCCATCGCCAAGCGCCAGCCCCTGATGGGTCCCAGGGAGGAGCCGGAGGACGGGGTCAATCTGAACAGAGTGCGGCAGAAGGTGGACTATGAGTAATAACGGATCTTGCCCCCCCGGCTGCTCGCCCCCCCGCGGGGAGGGGCTCGTATTAAACATGGGCCCCCAGCACCCGGCCATGCACGGGGTGATCAGGCTCATCCTCGGGCTCGACGGCGAGCGGGTCAAGTCCTCCGAGGTCGAGATCGGCTACCTCCATCGCGCCTTCGAGAAGCACGCGGAAGCCGAGCCCTGGAACAACGTCGTGCCGTACACCGACAGGCTCAACTACGTCTCGCCCCTCATCAACGGCACGGGCTACTGCCTGGCCGTGGAGAAGCTCCTGGGGGTCACGATCCCCGAGCGGGGGCAGTACCTGCGGGTCGTCGCCTGCGAGCTCTCGCGCGTCACGGACCACCTCACGTGCGTCGCGGCCAGCGCCATGGAGCTGGGAGCCTTCACGGTGTTCCTGTACCTCATCAAGGCCAGGGAGTACCTCTACCAGCTCGTCGACGATCTGACGGGCGCCCGCGTGACGACCTCCTACTGCCGCGTCGGCGGGGTCAAGGCGGACCTGCCGGATGACTTCCAGCGAAAATGCCTCGCCGCCTTCGCCGGGGTCCGGGAGGCGGTCCGCGACGCGGACAGGCTGCTCACGAGGAACCGCATCTTCATGGACCGCGTCGAAGGGACGGGCGTCTTGTCGCGGGAGGACGCCGTCGCCTACGGCATCACGGGGCCATTTTTGCGCTCGACCGGGGTGCCCTACGACGTTCGGCGCAGCCATCCGTATCTCGTCTACGACCGGCTCGAGTTCGAGGTCCCGGTGGGCTCGGCCGGCGACAACTTCGACCGGTACCTGGTGCGCCTGGCGGAGATCGAGCAAAGCATGAGGATCGTGGAGCAATGCTTGCGCCTGATGCCCAAGGGGAGCCACTCGTTGCCGCCGATGGACGCCTCCGAGATGGCGGACTTGGGCAAGCAGGGCAAGACCGCCGAGCTCGTGGACAGAACGGCCGGGACTTGCAAGACGCTGGAAGGCGCTGATAGGAACACCCACGACCATATCCGCGCCGGGGGGCCCGGCGCGGTGCTCCCCCCAAAAGAGGAGGTCTACGGCTCGATCGAGGGGCTCATGAACCATTTCGAGCAGGTCATGTGGACCTGGGGCCTCAAGGTCCCCGCCGGGGAGGCGTACGTCCCGGTGGAAGGGGGCAACGGCGAACTGGGGTTCCACATCGTCTCCGACGGGAAAAACAAGCCCTACCGGGTGCGGTGCAGGCCGCCGTGCCTCTTCATCATGGCGGCGCTGCCCAAGATGCTTAACGGCGGCTACGTCGCCGACGTCGTGGCGACCTTCGGCTCGGTCAACATGATCGCGGGGGAGCTAGATCGATGACAACCGGGAATTCGCCGGGCGAATTCCCGGTTCCTATGAGATCTCCTTTTACTCCCGGACAGGAGCAAATCCTGCGTTCGTGGCTCACTCATTATCCGTATCCCATGATGGGCCTCCTGGAGGCCATGCGCCAGGTCCAGGAATGGCACCGCTGCGTCACCCTCGAGGACGAGGCCTTCCTGGCCGGGCTCTTCAAGACGACCGCGGCCCACGTGCACGAGGTCGCGACCTTCTACCCGGCCTTCACGGCCAAGCCCGTCGGCCGCCACCGCGTGGGCCTGTGCCGCGGCCTCTCCTGCCAGCTCAAGGGCGCGCCCAGGATGGCGGCGTACGCCGAGAAGAAGCTCGGGGTCCGGGACGGGCAGACCAGCGCGGACGGTCGGTTGAGCTTCGAGACGATGGAGTGCCTGGGGGCCTGCGACTGCGCCCCCGCGCTGACGGTGGACGACGAGCTCCAGGGCGCGGCTACCGAGGCGCTGCTGGACAAGCTGGCGGCGGAGCTGAAATGATAATCACAAGGCATTTCGACGAACCGAAGCTCCACGAGCTGGAGACTTATAGGAAACTGGGCGGCTACGAGGGCCTCTCCAAAGCCCTGGCGATGAAGCCCGCCGAGATCACCGAGGAGGTCAGGAAGTCCAACCTCCGTGGGCTGGGCGGGGCTGGGTTCCCCGCCGCGGCCAAGTGGGGCACCGTGCCGCCGGCCGACAAGGTGCCGGGGCCGCGCTACGTCGTGGGAAACTGCGACGAGTCCGAGCCCGGGTGCTTCCGCGACAGGGTCCATGTCGAGCGGGCTCCCCACCAGGTGCTCGAGGGCCTCCTCATCGCGGCCTACGCGATCGGGGCCAAGGACGCTTTCATCTTCATCAGGGGGGAATACGGCCGCCCTCACCGCGCCCTCCAGACGGCCGTCAAGGAGGCGCGGGCGGCGCGCCTCATCGGCGACGACATCCTGGGCAGGGGGTTCTCCTGCGACGTCATGCTGATGCGCGGGGGCGGCACCTACATCTCGGGGCTGGACACGGCCCTCCTCGAGTCCATGGAGGGCAAGAAGTCCTGGCCGAGGCAGCCCCCGCCGTTCCCGACCAACTACGGCCTCATGGGCTTCCCGACCCTCGTGCACAACGTGGCGACGCTGGCCATGCTCCCCCACATCGCGGCCCGCGGCGGGGAGTGGTTCGCCAAGATCGGCACCCCCAAGAGCGGGGGCACGATGATCTACAGCGTGAGCGGCCACGTCGAGAAGCCCGGGGTCTATGAGTTCCCCATGGGCACGCCCTTGCGGGCGATCATCGAGGCGGCCGGGGGCGTCGCAGGGGGCCGCGGCTTGAAGGCGGTCATCCCGGGCGGCACCTCGACGCCGCCGCTCTCGGCCGACGACCTCGACCTTCCCATGGACTTCGACTCCGTCAGGGGCAAGGGGTCCTTCCTGGGCGCCGGCGGGATCATCGTCCTCGACGAAACGGCCGACATGGTCGAAGTGGTCCGCCTCATCATCGAGTTCCTGTCCCACGAATCCTGCGGCCAGTGCACCCCGTGCCGCGAGGGAAGCGTCTGGACGGAGCGCATCCTCGAGCGGATGCTGGAAGGCGCCGGCCGTCCCGGCGACCCGGCGAACCTGGAGCGCGTGGCCGGCAACGTGACCGGCAGGACCATCTGCGCGCTGGGCGATACCGTTGGAATCGTGCTGAAAGCATACTTGAAGAAGTTTCCGGAGGAATTCGCGGCGTTGGCCGGGCGGAACGAATCGGTCATGCGGCAGGAAGCGACAGCGAATGGCTAGAATAACGCTCAACGGGCGCCCCATCGAAACGGCCGATGGGGCGCTGATGATCGACGTGGCCAAGGAGGCGGGCATCCACATCCCGCACTACTGCTACCACCCGGCCCTCGGGAACCCCGGCAACTGCAGGATGTGCCTGGTCGAGGTCCAGGGTGCGCCCAAGCTCCAGCCCGCCTGCAGGCTCAAGGCGGTCGACGGCATGGTGGTCCGCACCGACAGCCCCGCCGTCCAGGCCGCGCAGGCGGGCGCCCTGGAACTGCACCTCGTCAACCATCCGCTCGACTGCCCGGTGTGCGACCAGTCGGGCGAGTGCGGGCTGCAGGACTACTACATGACGATCGGCCGCTACAAGAGCGGCGTGGCCGAGGACAAGCGCCACATGGCCAAGCGCAAGCCCATCGGGCCGCACGTCATGCTCGACCAGGAGCGCTGCCTCTGGTGCACGCGGTGCACGCGGTTCCTCGCCAACGTCGTCAAGACGGCGGAGCTCGGCATCTTCGGCCGCGGGCACGGGCAGGTCGTGGACCTGGCCCCGGGCAAGGTCCTGGACAACCCCTACTCGGGCAACGTGGTGGACATCTGCCCGGTGGGGGCGCTGACGGACCGCGATTTCCGCTACAAGGTCCGCGCGTGGTACCTGGAGTCCGTCGACTCGGTCTGCCCCGGGTGCTCCCGCGGGTGCGGGGTCCAGGTCCACACCTCGACGAAGCGGCCTTGGCACAACGAGGGCCGCAGGGTCGCGCGCTTGAAGCCCCGCTACAACCCCGAGGTGAACGGGCATTGGATCTGCGACGAGGGGCGCTACTCCTACAAGACCCTCGACCAGGACCGGCTGGGCAAGGTCCTGAGGCTGCGTCCCGCTCCGGCGGGCCTGAGCGCCGTCGGGACTGAACTCTCCTGGGACGCCGCGTGGAAGGAGATCGCGGGGCGGGCGGGGGAGCTCATGGCGGACAAGGGCGCGGGCGGCCTGGCGGTCATCGCCTCGGGCGCCCTCTCCAACGAGGACTGGCGTTCGTTCAAGAAGCTCTTCGTGGACTCCTGGAAGGTGGTCCAGTTCCTGTTCGCGCCTGAGCCCGACCAAGTGGGGCCGGAGGACTCCTTGCTGCGCCGCAAGGAGAAGGTGCCCAACCTGAAGGGCGGCGAGGCCCTCGGGTTCGGGACCGAGTTCAGGTCCATGTCCTGGGACGCCCTCGCCCGCTCGATCGAGGCCGGCCGGATCTGGGGCCTCTACGTCGTGGACCGCGACGTGGCCGGGGTCTGGGGGCCCGCCGCGGCCGGCCTCCTCGGGAGGCTCGACTTCGTCGTCTTCCAGGGGCCCTTCAAGGGAGGGACGGGAGACCTCGCCCACTACCGCCTCCCTTCCACGGCCTACGTCGAGGAGGAGGGGAGCTTCACGAACTTCGAAGGCCGGCTCCAGCGCTACGCCAAGGCCCTCGCGCCCCTGGGGGCCGCCCTGCCGGACTGGGAGATCTTCGAGGGCATCCTGGCGCGCCACCGGGCGGGGAAGGGGGAGGCGCTGTGAGCATCCTCTGGGTCCTGGTCAAGCTCGGCGCGGCGCTGGGCTTCGGCATGAGCTGGGCGGCCTTCCTCGGCTGGGTCGAGCGCAAGCAGAGCGCGGTGATGCAGGACCGCATCGGCGCCAACCGCGCGGACATCCTGGGGTTCAAGCTCATCGGGCTCTTCCATACCATCGCGGACCCCATCAAGCTGCTGACCAAGGAGGATTTCGTCCCGGCCAACGTCAACAAGACCTTCCACGCGGCCGCGCCGGCCCTCGCCCTGGGCTTCCCGCTCCTGGCCCTGGCAGCCTTCCCCTTCGGCGGGACGTTCACCGTGGGAGGATGGACCTTGAGCCTGCAGCCCCTCGGGAGCAAGGTCGGGCTGCTCTATGTCCTGGCCATGCTGGCCGTGGGCATCCACGGCGTCGTCATGGCGGGCTACGCCTCCAACTCCTGCTACGGCCTGATGGGGGGCTTGAGGGGGGCGAGCCAGATGCTGGCCTACGAGGTCTGCCTGGCCACGACCATGGCCGGGGCGGTCTTCCTCTACGGGACGCTGGACCTGGCCGAGGCCGTGCGGTGGCAGGCGCGCATGCTCGGCGGCTGGCTGCCCGCCTGGGGGATCGTCTTCCAGCCCTTGGGCTTCGTGCTCTTCCTGGTCGCGGGGGCGGCGCTCACCAAGCGCACGCCCTTCGACCTTCCCGAGGGGGAGTCGGAGATCGTCGGTTTCCACGTGGAGTACTCCGGCATGAAGTTCGGCATGTTCATGATGACGGACCTCATCGAATCCGTGGTGGTGTGCTGCCTGGCCGCGACGCTCTTCCTCGGCGGCTGGCACGCGCCGTTCCTTCCCCTCGACGGCCTCGTCGGCGCGGCCGTGATGGTCGGGGCCTTCACCGCCAAGGTCGCCTTGGTGATGTTCCTGCTCATGCAGGTCAGGTGGACCCTGCCGCGGTTCCGCTTCGACCAACTCCTCGACCTGGGCTGGAAGGGCGTGCTGCCGGCGGGCCTGCTCAACTTCTTCCTCACGGCGTGGGGGATATACTTGTGGAGATGATCACCCCCGATGCTCGGCCCATGATCACCGTCCGGACCGTGGAGCGTCCACCGAGGGACCTGGCCGTCCAGGTCTTCCTCCTGGAGGTCGTCAAAGGCCTCGGCGTGACCTACCGGCACTTCTTCGTCAACCTCTGGCGGCACCTCCTGGGCCTGGCGGGGGGGCGGCCGGCCGGGTCCCCGCCGGCCGCGGCCTGGGGCGGCAGCCCCAGGGGCCGAGCGTCCCGGCCGCCTTCGGGAAGGGCGTTGGCGGCGCGGGGCGCGGTCACGGTGCAGTATCCCGAGGAGCCCGCGGTGCTGGGCCGCCGGGCCCGCACGCGACACCGCCTCCTCAAGCGTCCGGACGGCGCGCCGCGCTGCACGTCCTGCCTGCTCTGCGAGACGGTGTGCCCGGCCCGATGCATCCGCATCACGGCCGAGGACAGCCCGGACCCGGGCATCGAGAAGCGGGCCCGGACCTTCGAGATCGACATGGGGCTGTGCGTCTTCTGCGGGCATTGCGTCGAGGCCTGTCCCGTCGACGCCATCCGGATGGACACCGGCGACATGGAGCTCCCCGCCCTTCACCGCCGGGAGATGATCTGGGATATGAAGGCGCTGATGGAGGATAGTTGATCCTCCCGCCCATCAGGAAGGTCGGCCCGACCGACCTCATCGACATGGTGCTGGTCGGGGTCTTCGTCTACGCCACCCTGATCTGGTTCAAGCGCGCCAAGACGGCGTTCGTCGCCATGGGGATCCTGGTGCTCGCGGCCGTCTACGTCTTCGCCCGCCTCCTCGGGCTCTACCTCACGACCTGGATCCTGCAGGGCTTCTTCGCGGTCGTCATCATCGCCATCCTGGTCATCTTCCAGGAGGAGATCCGGGCCATGTTCGAGCGCATCGCGGTCTGGAGCCTGACCGGCCGCCATCACGAGGAGGCCCAGCCGAGGATCATCGAGATGGTGGTGCGCTCCGTCGGGGACTTCTCACGGGACCGCATCGGGGCGCTGATCGTGCTCAAGGGGCGCGACCCCCTCGACCGGCACGTGGAGGGGGGCTGGGAGCTCAACGGCGACCTGTCGGAGGCCCTGCTCGAGAGCATCTTCGACTCCCATTCCCTCGGCCACGACGGGGCCGTGCTGGTCGAGGACGGGAAGGTCACCAAGTTCGGGGTGCACCTGCCGCTCTCGAAGGAGTTCGGGAAGATCGCCCACATGGGCACCCGGCACACGGCGGCGCTCGGGCTCGCGGAGCTGACCGACGCGCTCTGCGTCGTGGTCAGCGAGGAGAAGGGCACCATCTCCATCGCGCGCGGGGGGGAGATCAGGCGCGTGGCCGACCAGGAGGCGCTCGAGGGCGTCCTCGAGGGTTTTTTCCGCCAGAAGACCCCTCGGCCCGCCCACGAGAACATCCGGAACTTCCTCAAGCGCAACACCCGGGAGAAGGCCGTCGCGGGGCTGGTCGCGGTGCTGCTGTGGATCATCTTCGTGGGGCTCGGCTGAGGTGAAGGCTTCCTTCCAGGCCCGCAGGCTCGTCCGGGAGCTCAAGCGGCGGGGCAGCGGCCTCAAGTCGCTGCTGATCATGACGCACGACCACCCCGACCCGGACTCGCTGGCCAGCGCCTGGGCGCTGGCCCATCTGGCCAAGGTCCTTTGCCGCGCCAGGACGCGCATCGTGTACGGCGGCCTCATCGGCAGGAAGGAGAACCGCATGATGGCCGAGGGCCTGGGCATCCCGGCCTACCCTCTGCGACAGGGCGAGCTCGCCGACTGGCCGAAGATCGCCCTGGTCGACACCCAGCCGCCGTTCAAGAACAACCGCTTCCCGTCGCGCCGCAGGAGGCCCGAGCTCATCATCGACCACCACCCCCGGCACTCGAAGACCCAGGCCGAGTGCGCCATCGTCGACGAGGAGGTGGGGGCGACGACGACGATCCTGGCCGAGGCGCTGCTCAGTTGCGGGCTCGCCGTGCCCAAGAGGATCGCGACCGCCATCATCTACGGGATCGGCTCGGAGACCCAGAACCTCGGGAGGGAGGCCTGCGGCCGGGACATCAAGGTCTACCAGGCCTTCTGGCTCAAGGCCAACATGAGGGCGCTCTGGCGCATCGCCTACCCCTCGCGTCCCGCCGATTTCTTCGCGACGCTGGCCAAGGGCATCCGCAACGCCTTCGTGGCCAAGAACGTCATCGGCGTCCACCTGGGGTGGGTGTCCGCTCCCGACCGCGTCGCCCAGATCGCCGACACCCTCCTGACGCACGAGAAGATGCGCTGGTCCATCGTGACGGGGCGCTACCTGAACCGGCTGCACGTCTCGGTGCGGACCAACGACCCTTCCGGCGAGGCCGGCGTCACCCTGGGCCGGCTGCTCGGCCGCGGCCGGGGCGGCGGCCACCAGATGGTCGCCGGCGGCGCGGTCGAGGTGGGGGCGGAGGCTCCCGAGAACGACTGGCTCCAGGCCGAGGAGAAGGTCGTCGCCGACTTCCTGGAGGCGCGGGGCGTCAAGGACTGCGTGCCGAGGCTGTTCCCGTTCCGGGAAGACGCACCCTCCCCCGCCGCCCGATGAACAGGCGGGCGCTTCCGCGCCCGCCTGCCCCCCCGCCCGAGCCCGGTCAGCCCTTCTGCAGCTGGCTCTTGACGAGGCCTAGGATGATGTAGATCGCGGCCATGACCAACGCCACGGCCATCGCCGACGACGTGACCGAGTCCAGGAAGTAGGCCACGATCGCCATCAGGGCCGCGCCCGCGATGTAGGCGCCGCCGACCCCCTGGAGCTGGTCTCCCTGGACGTTGCCGCCCATCTTGTTGATCTCGTTGCCCAAGGTGATCACCTTGATCGCGAGGCCGATGACCGCCACGCAGACCAGCACGCCGAGGATGTAGCAGATCGCGGACGCCGCCTGCCCGAAGATGGGCCCGTTCTTCAGGAGGTAGGTCAGCATGAAGAAGATCGCGGCCACGATGAGCAGGCCGTCCATCCACCCTATCAGGTTGTTGGCTTCCTGCACCTTGTCTTCCCAAGGGGTCTTGTTCTTGATGGCCACGCAGGTGCAACGCTTGTAGTCGCAGGTCTGCGTCGCCCAGTCGCAGGCGCAGGCGCTGGCCTCGCAGATGTCGGGCAGGGAGGTGGGCCCGCCCGAAGTCGGCGTGGGGGGGGTGCCGACCGTCGGCATGGGGTCGTCGCCGCCGGTGGGGTTGACCCCGCCCGTCACCTCGCCCCCCTCGAACTGCTGCGCCGCCGCGCCCGCGTGCGACTCGTTGATCGGCCCGCCGGACGCCATGGCCGAGGTATACGGCCTCATGCCGCGCAGCTGCGCCATGGCCTTGGAGCCGCGGTTCAGGCCCCTGACCTTGCCCATGCCAGGGATCGAGACGACCTGCTTCTTGCGCGCGATCCCGCCGCCGCCGCGGGTGCCCACCGCGGCCGGCTTGTCGAATTTGCTGAGTTTGTAGCCCAGGGTGGCGCCGAACTTGGGGCCGGGCAGTTGGAAGTTGGCTTGGCTGCCCGCGCCGCCGCCGGCGCTCATCCCGAAGTTGTTCTTCCTGCCCAGCCCGGCCGACGGCGCGGAACCGGCCGCTCCTGCTTCGCCGGCCGGCCCGGCCACTCCCGCCAAGCCGCTCTCGCCGGCCGCGCCGGCTTCGCCGGCCTGGCCGCCGTCGCCGGCCGCGCCGGCCTCGCCCGCTCCGCCGGCCTCTCCCGATTTCGAGGCGTTGCCGGCGGAGTCTCCCCAGCCGAACATGCCGCGGTCCTTCGAGAAGTCCCAGATCGAGCCGTTCGCGACCGCTTTGGCCACGTTCCTCGCCGTGTTCCCTACGGCGCCGACGATGCCGCCCTTGGGGCTGACGCCCGGCGCGGGAGGGGCCATCATGTTGGCGGCCACCATGGCCGTCACGCCGAAGACCCCGGCCGCCACGGCGGCGGCCAGCAGCTTCCCCGCGGTGGTCGAGAGGAGCCGGGCGAGGAAGCCGGCCTTCGGGGCGCCGACTTGCACGAGGTTGGGGACGGCCGTGCCCGCCCGGGAGGCCGCGGCCGCCTGGGAACCCGTTCCCATCCCGCCCCGGGCGCCGGAGAATGTCCTGGAAGCCGTCGACCCGGGCGCGCCGGGCACCCCGGCTTTCTTTTTCTCTTCTTTGTCCTTCTCTTTCTTGATGTCCGGGATCTCCATGGCGCCGTCCGGCAAGGCGGCCTCGGCCTGCGGGGGATCAGCGGGTTTCTTCTTCTTCCAGAACATGGGGGGGCACCATCCTCATTATTGAGTTTAGCCCTGGGAACGGCCTGTGTCAATAGCGTTTTGCTGCGCCTGGTTGATAGGTATGATATCATCTCCAGGGAAATCCCATATGATGAGATCCATCGGGACGCTTCACGACGGCCGGACGGCGTCGGGAGGGGGGTTCTCTCCCGGGGGGGTTCCTCAATACCACGAGGACACGGCGTTCGCCACGGCCCACGTGAAGCTGAGCCTCGACATCGACATCCCCAAGAAGGCCGTCCGGGGGGTCTGCGAGACCACCCTCGAGGCCCTTTGCGACGGGGCCGCCAAGGTCTCGTTCCACGCCGTGGACATGACGATCCGCGGTGTATCTGCCAAGGGGAAGGCGTCTCACGCCTATGACGGGAAGACCCTCCGGGTCGACCTGGCCCGGCCGGTCGACCGCGGCGAGCGCGTGGTGGTGAGGGTCTCCTACGCGCTCAAGGATCCCAAGGCGGGGCTGACCTTCATCGTGCCGGACAAGGCCTACCCGAAGAAGCCGTTCCAGGTCTGGAGCCAGGGTCAGACCGACGATTCCCGGTATTGGTTCCCCTGCCGCGACGTGCCGTCCGAGAAGGCGACCACGGAGATGGTCGCGACGGTCCCGGAGTCCTTCACCGCCGTCTCCAACGGCGCGCTCGTCGGCGTGGCGCACGACCGGGCCAAGCGCCTCAAGACTTTCCATTGGAGGATGTCCAAGCCGCATCCGCTCTACCTGGTCACCCTGGCGGTCGGCAGGTTCGCCGAGGTCCGCGACGAGTGGGACGGCATCCCGATCTCCTATTACTGCGAGAAGGGCCGGGAGGCGGATGCCAGGCGGGGCTTCGGCAAGACCCCGGCGATGGTGCGGTTCTTCTCGGAGAGGATCGGCGTCCGCTACCCGTGGGAGAAGTACGCCCAGGTCGCGGCGCACGAGTTCGGCGGAGGCATGGAGAACACGAGCGCCACCACCCAGACCGACATGGTCCTGCTCGACTCGCGGGCCGGCCTGGACACGGACTTCGACGGGCTGGTGGCCCACGAGCTGGCCCACCAGTGGTTCGGGGATCTCGTGACCTGCCGGTCCTGGTCGCAGGGATGGCTCAACGAGGGGTTCGCCACCTATCTCGATCCCCTCTTCCAGGAGCACGACAAGGGCCCCGACGCCTTCTTCCACGACATGCGCCTCTTCGCGCAGGACTATTTCGAGGAGGACGCCAAGCGCTACCGGCGGCCGATCGTGACCAACGTCTACAAGCACTCCTGGAGCCTGTTCGACCGGCATCTCTACCAGAAGGCCGCCTGGGTCCTGCACCTCGTCAGGTACCACCTGGGCGACGACCTCTGGTGGAGCGCCATCAAGCACTACGTCGAGAGGTTCTCGTTCAAGTGCGCGGAGACGCCGGACTTCGTCCAGGCGGTGGAGGACGCGACGGGCCGCAACATCCGGCCCTTGATCGACCAGTGGGTCTACGGCGCGGGCCATCCGGAGTACAAGGCGTCCTACCGCTGGGACGCGTCGGCCAGGGAGGCGTGCGTCTGGATCACGCAGCGCCAGCGCGTCTCGGACAGGACCCCGCTGTTCCGCGTGCCGCTGGAGTTCCGCTTCGAGACCGGCGGGAGCCTCAAGACCTTCAAGGAGACCGTCGACAGGAAGGAGCACGCCCTGCGCTTCAAGCTGCCGGCGGAGCCGACCGCGGTCTGGATCGACCCGGACCACTGGGTGCTCAAGAAGCTCGAGTTCTTCAAGCCCCGGAGCGCCTGGAAGCGCCAGCTCGTGCGCGACAAGAACCTCCTGGGCCGCATGGACGCGGCGCGCGAGCTCGCCCGCTGGCGCACGGCGGAGGGCGTCGCCCTGATCGAGAAGGCGTTCCATCGGGAGAAGTATTGGGCCGGCCGCTACGAGCTCGTCAAGGCCATCGGCGGCGCCCAGACCGACGCCGCCTTCGAGGCCCTCAAGAGGTGCCTGAAAGCCGCCGACCACCGGTCCCGCCGGGGCGTGGCCGAGGCCCTCGCCGAGTTCCCTTCCAAGGAGGCCGTCAGGATACTGGTCGGCTTGGCCAAGAGAGACCCCGCTTACCGGGTACGCTCCGCCGCCCTGCGCAGCTTGGGCCGGATGCGGGCGGAAGCCGCGATGCCCGTCATCAAGGCCGCTTTGCGGCAGGATTCCTGGTTCGACGTCGTCAGGAGGGGGGCGGTCGCGGCGCTGGCTTCGTTGGAGGGCACGAGGTGCATCGGCAGGCTCAAGGAGCTTTCCGCCTACGGCCAGCCCATCCCCGTCCGCATGGAGGCCGTGGAATGGCTCGGGGCGCTGGGCGTCGGGGAGAAGGGCGTCTTCGAGCACCTCGAGAAGCTCCTCAGGGAGCCCAACCGCATCCTGACCTTCGCCGTGGTCAAGGCCCTCGAGGCTCTCAACGACGAGAGGGTCGCGCCGGTCCTCAGGAAGCTCGCCCAGGAGTGCCCGCAGCAGTGGGTCCGGATGATCGCCGAAGGCGCCCTGCATCGCATCCGCGAGGGGCTCGACCCCGAGGACCAGGGCCCGCTCAGGAAGGAGAACGAGAGCCTCAAGTCGGAGAACCTGCGGCTCAAGAGATCGTTGACGCTGATACGCCGCCGGCGGTGACCGCTCGCCGCCGGAGGAGGGGGCGGACACCATGACTCCCTGGCGCCTCTTCTGGGCCGCGCTGGCCCTCGCCTGGGCGCTCCTGCATCCGGGGGCTCTCGCCTACCTTTATCATCGGCCTTCGGCGCTGACGGCCGGCGTCTTGTGGGGCGCGGCCATGGTCGCCTGGCGCTTGCTGGCGGCCGCGGCGCTGTGGTGCGCGGCCAAGGGCATCGGCGGGCTGCTGCTGGGCAGGCTGGAGCTGCGCGGCGCTTCCGAGGGGGAGAGGGTGGTCGTCGAGTCCGCCGTCGGGCTCGGGGCCTTGAGCTACGGCCTCTTCGCCATGGGGCTGGCAGGGCTTTGGACCTCCTGGCCGCTGGCCATCGCCGCGGCTCTGTGCCTCTGGCCCGCGAGAGCGGGGCTGAGGAGCCTCGTCCGCGCCGTCTCGATCCCGGGGCCGGGAGGCTGGCTGGGGGCCTTGCTGGCCCTGCCCATCGCGCTCGCCGCGCTGCAGGCTCTGTTCATCGCCAACGCGCCGCCGGCGGACTGGGATTCCCTGGCCGTCCACCTCGAGGTCCCGCGGATCTATGCCCGGGCGGGGGCCATGGTGCCTGTCACGTGGATGCTCCACGGCACCAACGCGATGGCCGCGGAGCTCCTCTATGTCCCGGCCCTGGTGTGGGGCGACGCCCGCCTCGCGCAGATGGTCATGGTCCTTTTCCAGGCGCTCATGGCGGGGGCCGTCTGGACGGCGGGCAGGAGCCTCTGTGGCGAAGGGGCAAAGCCGGCGGCGGCCTGGGCGCTCGCGGCCGCGGCGGTCTTCCTCGCCGACCCCGCCGTCTCGGACATGGCCGGCACGACCGGGACCGATTTCGCTGTCGGACTCTTCGGCATGCTGTCCTTCTGGTCGGCCTGGCGTTTCCACGGGAACGGCGAGCGGAGCTGGCTCTGGGTCTCGGGCGCTATGGCGGGGCTCGCCTGCGCGTCCAAGCTGAGCGGCCTGATGCTGGCCGCGGCGCTGGCTCCCCTGGTGTTTGCCGCGGGGTGCCGCCACGGCAAGCCGTGGCGCGTCATCCTGGCGTGGGGGGCGGGGACGCTCGCCTTCTGCGCCCCGTGGTACCTGAGGGCCGCCATCCTGACCGGCAACCCTGTCTGGCCGCACTTCGGCGGCTTCTTCGCGCCGGACAGCCGGACCCTCTGGCTCGCCGCCAGGGCTCACGCCGGGGTGGCCGCCGGGATGGGAGCGGGGTGGACGGACCTGCTCCTGCTGCCCGTCCGCCTCATGCTCCATCCGGATGCCTTCCAGGGGGAGCCCCGCGCCCTCCTCGTCGCGCTGGCCCTGCTGGCGGCGTTCCAGGCGAGGAGGATCGGGAAGGACGGGTTCGCGGTCTGGGTCATGTGCTACGCCCTCCTGTACGGCGTGTGCTGGTTCAAGGTCCAGCAGCTTTGGAGGTATCTCATCCCCGTCATCCCATGGCTCGCCCTGCTGGCGAGCCGCTGGGCCTGGACGCTCTGGTGCGCGGGGGACAGGGGACGCTGGCGCGCCGCGGCCCTGGCGCTCGCCCTGCTCCCGGCGATGCGGCTCGCGGCCAACAACGAGGTCTTCCCGGTCCTGGGCTTGCGGCCCAGCGAGCCGGGGGTCTCGCCCGAGACCGCCTATCTCCGGCGCCGCCTGGATTGCTACGAGGCTATGGAGTACGTGAACGCCAACCTCCCGAAGCAGGCCAGGGTGCTGCTCTACCGGGAGATCCGCGGGTACTACCTGGAACGGGCCTACGTGATCGGCGACCCGCAGAGCGAGCTCCTCCTGGGTTACGAGACGGTCCACAGCGCGGAGGAGTTGGACCGGCGCCTTCGGGCCCTGGGGGTCTCGCACGTGCTCGTGAATCCCCGGCGGGTCACGTTCAGCTCCCGCGTGGAGGAGTTCTGGCGCGTGGACCGCCTCATGAAAGAGGCGCTGCTGAGGTTCGCCGAACCGCCGGTGGAGACCGGAGGGCTGCTGCTCTACACGCTGAGGTGAAATGGCATAATGGCGGCGAGATGAGTCCTGCGACGAGGGAGTGCCCGTGGTGCGGCGAGACCGTGATGGCGGCGGCCATCCGCTGCAAGCATTGCTCCCAGACCTTGGCGCCGGGGACCTGCCTGAGGTGCCGCCGGGAGAACCGGCCGGAGGCCAAGTTCTGCGGCCATTGCGGGAAGGAAGAGCTGGTCAGGGCGGCGGCTCCGCGGCCCGCGGCGCGAGAGGCCGGCGTATCCTCTCCCGCAGGCTCGACGGCCTCCCCGCCTGTCGCTCCCCCGCCCTCCGCTCCCCTGCCGAGGGCCGAGTCTCCCGCCGACGAGCGCTGGCAGCCGTTCCTTTGGCTCTCCCTTCGCAGGCTCAAGTCGGACGATCTGGACACGCGCCACCAGGCCTTCGCCAAGGCGGTGCGCGACCGCAACCTCAAGGCGCTGCTGCTCGTGGTCGAGGACCCTGACCAATACGTCCGCGACGAGGCCATCAAGGCTCTGGGCGAGGTCGGCGACGCCGGGGCCGTGCCGGCCCTGATCAAGAGGCTCGACGACTCCAACTTCAACAACCAGGAGTACGCCGCCGAGGCGCTCGCCAAGATCGCCGACCGCCGCGCCGTCCGCCCGCTGGTGGCTATGCTGCGCGACGCCGGCAAACACAGGCAGGCGCGCAACGCGGCGGTCAAGGCTCTCGTCGCGCTCGCCGACCCCGGGGCCGTGCCTCCCCTCATCGAGGCCCTCAGGGACCCGGATGATTTCACGCGCGCCATCGCCCTGCAGACGCTCGGAGCCCTCGGGGATGCCCGCTGCGTGCCGGACGCCGTCGCGGCCCTGCGCGACCGCGACAGCAACGTCGTGTTCTCGGCCGTCGACGCCCTCGGCGCGCTGCGCGACGCCCGCGCCGTCGAGCCCCTCCTCGCCGTCCTGAAGCGGGCCGAGCCGGGGATCTTCCGGGAGGCCGTCGTCGAGGCCCTCGGCCGCATCGGCGACGGGCGCGCCGGGGAGGCCCTGGCCGCGCTGCTCGGCGAGGGCGGCGCGTGGGCCCGCAAGAAGCTCTGCCAGGCGCTCGACGCCCTGGGGTGGCGGCCGGCCGACGACGCCTTGGCCGCCCGCTATCTCCTGGCGAGCGAGCGCTTCGACGATGTCGCGCGGCTCGGCTGGGAGCGCGTCCGCGGCCCGCTCGAGGGGGCGCTGCGCTCCGGCGAAGGCGAGATGAGGAGGCAGGCGGTCTCGGCGCTCGGCCTGGTCGGCGACCCGGCCGCCCTCGACCTCCTGACCCTGGCGCTCGACGACGAGGACGAGGCCGTCGCGGGCGGGGCCGCCGCCGTCATCGGCAAGGCCGGCGGCGCCCGCGCCGTCAAGCCGCTCATGGCCTACTGCCTGCGCTACAGGCCGGTGGGCGGACACCGCAACGACCCGACCGCCGCCGCCGGCGAGTTCAGCCGGGCCGAAGGGTGGGTCGCGCCGCTCGAGGAGCTCGTCAAGCGCGCGGCCGCCGACCTCTCGCCCGAGGACCTGAGGGCGCTGGCGGCCCTGGAGGACCGGCGGTTCAGCTTCAGGATCGACTACGACACGCCGGGGTACGGCGACGGCGCCGACGACTACGCGGTCACTCTGGATTTCTCGCGCGTCCGCGAATTGGCGGCCAAGGAATCCCGCCGCCGGTCCGGCTGAGTTCAGCGCTTCTTTGCAGGCCGCGGGGCGCGGTCGAGGCCGGAGGCCGAGCGTCCCGGCGGCCCTTGGGAACGGCGTGGGCCGGCCGGGGCGCGGTCGAGGCCGGAGGCCGAGCGTCCCGGCGGCCCTTGGGAACGGCGTGGGCCGGCCGGGGCGCGG
>JACRDT010000036.1 GCA_016212795.1 Elusimicrobiota bacterium
CTCAGGCTCGGCGGCATCAGGTAGGGCGTCTCGCGGTCCGCGCACTTGAAGTTGTAGGCCATTCCTCAGTTCTCCGTACGCGCGCGCACGCGCGCGTACGAGGATTATCTGAAATCAGGAGGATTTATGCAACAGGCTCCTATGGGCACATGAAAGCGGACGAAGTCGCCGCGTACTTCTTGGGCAGGGTCGTGGGCCGCATCTTTTCGACGATCCCCTCGATCATCGCGTGGAACAACGTCGCCGGCGTCTCCAGCGAGGAGGAGGCGCGGCGTCTGGGCGGCAAGCTCCTGGTCCCGACCTCGGGCGGGGACGTGGGGCTCAACGGGCTCGCGAAGAACGCCAACGTGGATTTCAACACCACCGGCATCGATTCCAGCGCCAGTTTCCAGGGCGGCTTGATCCATTGGAAGGAGGATCAATACGTCAAGGATATCATGATGGGCATCCTGGGCCTCAAGCTCCCCAAGAACACCGCCGAGCTCGTGGCGCGGCTGAACTCCCTCGACAACGATTGGATCAGGGGAGTCCGCGGCGAGCTCGCGCAATCCCGCCTCAAGAACGCTCCGCGAGCTCCCGGCGGCCATTAGGCGCCGCGGTCCCGGCATCGGAAATCCGGGTTGACAGGCTCCCCGCAATATGCATAAATATACAGCCTATATGAATAGTCATCCATCGTTCAAGGCGGAGCGCCAGTCGGCCGTCCTGGAGATCGTCGCCCGGGAGACGGTGGCCACGCAGGCCGAGCTGGCGGAGGCCCTCAAGAAGAGGAGGATCCCGGCCACCCAGGTGACGCTGTCTCGCGACATCGCCGAGCTTGGCCTAATAAAGGTAGCGGGCCGCTACCGGCCGGCGCCGGCCGGGGAGGCCGCCGCCGACCCCGAGGCGCCGTTGCGGACCTGGGTGCGCGCCGTCCGGCCCGCGGGCCCGCACCTGGCGGTGATCCGGTGCGACGTCGGCACCGCGCAGAGGGTCGGCATCGTCATCGACGGGCTGGCCCTGGAAGGAATCGCCGGCACCATCGCCGGGGACGACACCGTCTTCATCGCCGTGGCCGACGCGGCCGCCAACAAGCGCGTCGTGGCCTTCCTTCAGTCGAGGATCAATTGAAACGCCCCAAGATCGTGCTGGCCTTCAGCGGCGGGCTGGACACCACCTTCTGCCTGCTGTGGCTCAGGAACGAGCTCGAGGCCGAGGTCGTCACGGCCGTCGTGGACACGGGCGGCTTCGACGCCCGGGAGCTCTCGGAGGTCGGCGAGCGCGCCAGGGCGCTGGGCGCGGCCGCCCACCACGCCCTCGACGGCCGGGCCGAGGTGTTCGAGCGCTTCGTCGTGCCCCTCATCCAGGGCAACGTGTTGCGGGGCCGCGTCTACCCCCTCTCGGTCTCGGCCGAGCGCGTGCTGCAGGCCGAGCTGGTGGCGCGCCTGGCCGTCGAGGTCGGGGCCGACGGGGTCTGCCACGGGTCCACGGGCGCGGGCAACGACCAGGTCCGCTTCGACGGGGTCTCCCAGACCCTGCTCCCCTCGATGAAGGTGTACGCCCCCGTGCGGGACCTCGGCTGGTCGCGCCGGCAGGAGACGCGCTACCTGACCGAGCGCGGCGTGGCCGTGCCGGCCAAGAAGACGGCCTACTCCGTCAACGCCGGCCTCTGGGGCACGACGGTGGGCGGGGGCGAGACCCACGACCCGTGGACCGAGGTCCCCGACGCGGCCTACCCGTCCGCCGCCGGGAGGGCCTCCAAGGCGGGCAAGAACGTCGTGATCGGCTTCGCGAAGGGAGTGCCGGCCTCCCTCGACGGCGAGCAGATGGAGGGCGTGGCGCTCGTGCGGGCCTTGCACCGGCTGGGCCAGTCCTTCGGGGTGGGGCGCGGCGTCCACCTGGGCGACACCATCCTCGGCATCAAGGGCCGCGTCGGGTTCGAGGCGCCCGCCCCGCTCATCCTGATCGCCGCGCACCAGGAGCTCGAGAAGCTGGTGCTCACGCGCTGGCAGTCCTTCTGGAAGAACCAGATCGCCGAGTTCTACGGGCAGATGCTGCACGAGGGCCTCTACTTCGACCCGGTGATGCGCGACATCGAGGCCCTCATGAGGAGCAGCCAGGAGACCGTGACGGGTTCGGCGCGCGTGCGCCTGAGGACGGGCCGCTTCGACGTCACCGGGGTGAAGAGCCCGTTCAGCATGGTCTCCGGCGCCGCCGCCTACGGGGAGACGACCCGGCTCTGGACCGGCGCCGAGGCCGCGGGCTTCAGCAAGCTCCACGCCCTGCCCATGACCCTGGCGCGGCGGGCTCGCGGTCGAGGCCGGAGGCCGAGCGTCCCGCGCGGAGCCCGCTTGGGGGGCGCCGCGCCCCTCAGCAACGGCGTTGGCGGGCCGGGGCGCGGCGGGAAGGCCGCGGCATGAAGGTCGTCCTGGACAAGATCGCCTCGGGGACGCGCAACGCCAAGCTCTCCCGGGAGGTCCTCCTGACCGAGGATATCTCGGCGGCGGAGGGCATGGTGCTGGCCGTGCGCGTGCGCGGGACCAAGAGCGTCTACAACACCCTCGAGGATTGCCACGGCCGCATGATCGGGCTCAACGACGGCGACGTCATCGCCGGCGTGCTGGGGGCCCGGCGCGCGCTGCGCGGCTACGCGGGCGTGGTCCCCGGGTCCGTGGCGGTCGGCGACATGCTCGACATCCTCAACCTGGGCGGCGTCATCGGCAGGTGCACCTCCGTGAACATCGAGCTGGGCAAGCCGCTGCAGGCCGAGGTGCTGGGCCAGGTGCTGTCCTTCCCGCACCTGGGCGAGCGGCACGGGGTGCCGGCCTCGATCAAGACCGGCGCGGTCGCGTGGGCCGGGACCCTCGAGGCTTCCGCGCCCATCGTGTACGTCGCCGGCACCTGCATGAACGCCGGCAAGACCTTCGCCTGCGGGGAGGTCATCCGGACCATGGCCAAGCGGGGCCACCGGGTCTGCGGCGCCAAGCTGACCGGGGTCTCGCTCCTGCGCGACACGCTCAGCATGGTGGACCGCGGCGCGGCCAAGAGCCTGTCGTTCACCGACGCCGGCGTCGTCTCCACGAGCGGGGCGGTCTCGGTGCCCGTGGCCAAGGGCATCGTCAACGCGCTCAACAGGGAGGAGCCGGACTGCCTCGTCATCGAGCTCGGCGACGGCATCCTGGGCGAGTACGGCGTGCAGGAGATCCTCCATGACGACGAGCTCATGGGGGCCGGCGTCGCCCACATCCTCTGCGCCAACGACCCCGTGGCGGCCTGGGGCGCGGTGGAGCTGTTCAAGACCCGGTTCAAGCGCGAGGTGACGCTGATCGCCGGCCCGGCCACCGACAACGCCGTGGGCAAGGAGTTCATCGAGGGGCAGATCGGCGTGCCCGCGATCAACGCGCGCATCGAGTTCGACAAGCTCGGCGAGTTCATCGAGCGCAAGGTCTTCGGGCGGGCCGGGTGAGGAAGCTCGAGGTCGGCATCCAGGGAGGCGCGGGCTTCACGGGCGGCGAGCTCATCCGCCTGCTCCTCCGCCACCCGAGGGTCAGGCTCGCGGGCGCGACCTCCGCCACGTTCCCGGGCCGGCCCGTGTCCCTGGCCCACCCCAACCTGCGGGGGCGCACGGACCTCTCGTTCTCTCGCAAGCTGGACTACGGGAGGCTCGACGCCCTGTTCATGGCGGGCGACCACGGCGACGCCATGGCCGCCGTGCCGGCCATCCTGCGGCGGGCCGGCGGGCTGCGCATCATCGACCTCTCCGGGGACTTCCGCCTGCAGGACCCCGCGCTCTACCCTTTGTGGTACGCGCGAGCGCACCGGGCGCCGGGTCTGCTCAAGGAGTTCGTCTACGGCCTGACCGAGCTCAACCGCGTCCGCCTCAGGAAGGCCAGGCTGGTGGCCAACCCGGGCTGCTTCGCCACGGCCGCGGCGCTGGCGCTGGGGCCGCTGGCCCGCGCCGGAGCCGCCGGCATCGTGGCGGTCACGGCGGTGACCGGCTCCTCCGGCTCGGGCGCCAAGCCCTCGCCGGTCACGCACCATCCGACGCGCCACGCCAACATGCGCGCCTACAAGCCGTTCTGCCACCAGCACGTCCCGGAGGTGGAGCAGCTGCTGGAGGCCCTGGCCGGCAAGAAGAGCCTGCGCCTGTCGCTGGTGCCCGTCTCGGGCCCGTTCACGCGCGGCATCTACGCGGTCTGCCAGGCGGCGCTGCCCGCGGGCTGGAAGGCCGGCACGGTCCGGGAGGCCTTTCGCCGGGCGTACGATGGCTGCGCTTTCGTGCGGCTCGTCGAAGAGCCGCCCAGCCTCAACGCGGTCGTCGGCAGCAACCACTGCGACCTCTTCGCGACGGTCCGGGAGGGGCGCATCGTCGTCATCTCGGCCATCGACAACCTGATCAAGGGCGCGGCCGGCCAGGCCGTCCAGAACCTCAACGTGATGATGGGGTTCGACGAACGCGCCGGGCTCGATTTCGCGGGGCACTACCCGTGAGCGCCGGCATGACGGACGCGATGAGGCTCGAGGACGCCCCTATGCCGCCGCAGTTCACGCACCTGAAGGATTTCACGAGCTCGGAGCTCATGGGGCTGGTCGACGCGGCCATCGCCCTCAAGAAGGCCCCCCCCTCCTGCAAGCCGCTGGCCGGCAAGTCCGTGGCGTTCTGCTTCATGAACCCGTCGCTGCGCACGCAGGTCTCCTTCGAGGTGGGCACCGTGCAGCTGGGCGGCCACGCCGTGGTGCTCAACCTTGGCGCCGACACCTGGAAGATGGAGTCCGAGGAGGGCGCGGTGATGGACGGCGCCGCCGCCGAGCACCTCAAGGAGGCGGTGCCGGTGCTCACGCGGTACTGCCAGGCGGTGGCCCTGCGCTCTTTCCCGAGCGGCAAGACCTGGGAGGAGGACAGGAAGGAGCCGTACCTCACCGCCTTCAAGAAGTACTCCACGGCGCCCGTGATCAACATGGAGTCGGCCACCGGCCACCCGTGCCAGGCGCTGGCCGACCTGATGACGATCAAGGAGCGCATGGACCCCCGGGGCAAGAACTTCCTGCTGACCTGGGCGCCCCACGTCAAGAGCCTTCCCATGGCCGTCCCCTCCTCCGCCGCCGAGATCGCGGCCGCGGGCGGGATGAACGTGACGATCGCGCGGCCGGCCGGGTTCGACCTCGACGACGAGGTCATGGCGCGGGTCCGGGCGTCCTGCCAGGCGAGCGGCGCGACGCTGCGCGTCACGGACGACGTCCAGGGCGCCTTCGAGGGCCAGCACGTCGTCTACGCCAAATCCTGGGGCTCGATCGTGGACTACAACGAGCCCCTGCCGGCCGCCCCGGAGTTCCGCCAGGCCTGGATCGTGACCGCCGACAAGATGCGCCGGACGAAAGACGCCGTCTTCATGCACTGCCTGCCGGTCCGGCGCAACCTCATCGTGCGCGACGAGGTGCTCGACGGGCCGTGGTCGGTGGTGATCGACCAGGCGGAGAACCGCCTCCACACGGCCAAGGCCGTGCTGCTCAAACTCATGACAGGAGACCTGCCCCGATGACCGACGCGCCCATCATGCTCAAGCACGCCCTCCCGTACATCCGCCTCTACCGCGGCAAGGTCTTCGTCGTCAAGGTCGGCGGACGCGTCGTCGCCCGGCCCAAGACCCTCGACGCCGTCGTCGAGGACGTCTGCCTGCTCCAGGAGGTCGGCATCAAGGTCGTGCTCGTGCACGGCGGAGGGCCTCAGGCCACGGAGCTCTCCCGCGCGATGGGCTTCGAGCCCCGGTTCGTGGCCGGGCGGCGCGTCACCGACGAGCGCGCCCTCGAGGTGGCGAAGATGGTCTACGCGGGCAAGGTGAACATCGACATCCTGGCCTCCTTCCGGGCCCACCAGGCGCCGGCGGTGGGCGTCTCCGGCGTGGACGGCGGGCTCGTCACGGCCCGCCGGCGGCCCAAGAAGCTGGTCGCCGAGCCTGGCCGGGAGCCCGTGGAGGTCGACTACGGCCTCGTGGGCGACATCGAGGGCGTGGACCCCAGGCCGCTCGAGACCCTGCTGGCCGGCGGCTACACGCCGGTGATCGCCTGCCTCGGCAGCGACCCCGAGGGGACGATCCTCAACATCAACGCCGACTCCGTGGCCGAGGCGGTGGCGCGGGCGCTGCGCGCCGAGAAGCTGGTCGTCATCACCGATACCGAGGGGCTGCTCAAGGACGCCGCGGATCCGGCCAGCCTCGTCTCCTACACGGACGTCGAGGAAGTCCTGAAGTTCAAGGCGGACGGGCGGCTCTCAGGCGGCATGCTGCCGAAGGTGGAGGCCTGCCTGCGCGCCCTGGAGGGCGGCGTCCGGCGCACCCACATCATCAACGGCCTCAAGCCGGGCGCGCTCCAGCGCGAGATCTTCACCAATGCCGGCTGCGGGACGATGATCGTCGCGCGCCGCGAGCGCCAGGACTGCGCGCAGGGGGCCGCCGCTTGAACGCGGGCGAGCTGCTGCGCGACCTCGTGCGCATCCCCTCCGAGAGCGGCCAGGAGGACGCCGCCGCCTCCCGCGTCGAGGAGGCGATGGCGGCGCTGGGGTGGTCCCCGAGGCGCAGCGGGCGCAACGTCTACGCCTTCCTCGGGAGCGGGGGCCCGCTGCTGCTGCTCAACTCCCACACGGACACGGTGCCGGCGGGAGAAGGGTGGACGAAGCCCCCGCTGGGGGCGGTCGTGGAGGACGGGAAGGTCTACGGCCGCGGGGCCAACGACGCCAAGGGCTGCGTGGTGGCCATGCTGCTGGGCGCGGCGGGGGCGTTCGCGTCGGACGCGCCGAAAGGGCGCGTCTGCCTGGGCTTCACCTGCGAGGAGGAGATCCTCGGCCAAGGGCTGGAGTCCCTGGTCGCCGAGCTGCCCCGCCCCGACGCCGCCGTCGTCGGCGAGCCCACGGGCCTGGCGCCCGCGGTCGCCCAGAAGGGCCTGCTCGTCCTGGAGATCACCGCCAAGGGCCGCGCCGCGCACGCGGCCCACGGCGGCGGCGTCAACGCCATCGAGGCCGCGGCGCACGACGTGCTGGCTCTCGGGCGCCTCTCGTTCGACCGCTCCCACCCCGCGCTCGGCCTCCCCTCCTTGGCCGTGACGCAGATCGAGGGCGGCACGCGCCACAACGTGATCCCGGACCGCTGCCGGCTGGTCGTGGACGTCCGCACCACGCCGGACTACGAGCCCGAGCAGATCGTCGCCGAGGTGGGCAGGCTGGTGAAGGGAGAGGTCGTCGTGCGCTCCCAGCGGCTGCGCTCCGTCGACACCGACCCCGCCTCGGCGATCGTCCAGGCGGCGCTGGCGGCCAACCCAGGGGCGCGGCCCTACGGCTCGCCCACGCTCTCGGACTGGATCTTCCTCAGGGGGATCCCCACGGTGAAGGCCGGCCCCGGCGATTCCCGGCGGTCGCACACGCCCGACGAGTACCTCGGGCTCGGCGAGCTCGAGGAAGGCGTGCGCTTCTACGAGCGCTTGATCCGGTCCTACTTCGAACGGGTGGGCGCATGAGAAAGCTCTGGGAGACCGGGCGGGGACTGGACGCGCTCGTCGAGGCCTACACCGTCGGCGAGGACCCGGCCCTGGACGCGCGCCTGCTGCGCTACGAGGCCTTGGGCACCCTGGCCCATGCCGCCGGGCTGGCCAAGATCGGGGTGCTGACGCCGGCGGAGGTCTCGGGTCTTCGCGCCGAGCTCAAGAGGATGCTCGAGGCCCCCGAGCCGTTCGTCGTCGCCCGGGAGCAGGAGGACATCCACACGGCCGTCGAGCAGGCGCTGACGGCGAGGCTCGGGGACGTCGGGGCCAAGGTCCACGCGGGGCGCAGCCGCAACGACCAGGTCCAGGTGGACCTGCGCCTGTTCATGAAGGACCGCCTGCTCGGGCTGTCGGCCGCGGCCTGCGGGGCGGCCGAGGCCTGGGCCGGGTTCGGCCGCGAGAACGCCGCCGTGCCGCTGCCCGGCTACACGCACCTGCAGCGCGCCATGCCGACCACCGTGGGGCACTGGGCCGCCTCGCACGCGGAGGCGCTGCTCGAGAACGTCCGGGCGCTTCGCGCCGCCTACGACGAGGCCGACGCGAGCCCCCTGGGCTCGGCCGCGGGCTACGGCGCCACGCTGCCTCTCGACCGCGCCCATGTCGCCGGGCTGCTGGGCTTCTCGCGCGTCCAGCGCAACACGCTGCGCGTCCAGACGAGCCGGCCCCGGGTGGAGGCCGCCGCCGTGTCGGCCTGCGCCCTGCTCGGCCGCGACCTGGGCGCCCTGGCCTGGGACTTGTCGCTCTACACGACGGCCGAGTTCGGCTTCTTCTCGCTGGCCCCCGCCTTCACGACGGGCAGCAGCCTCATGCCGCAGAAGAAGAACCCGGACGTGGTGGAGCTCACGCGGGCCCGCGCGGCGATGTTCCCCGGCTGGGCCGCCCAAGTCCTGGCGCTGGGCCAGCTGCCGTCGGGCTACCACCGGGACTACCAGCTGACCAAGGGCGTGCTCTTCGCCGCGCTGGACACGGCGGCGCAGATGCTGGAGATCTCGGCGAGGCTGCCCGGGGCGCTGAGCGTGGACCGCGAGCGCTGCCGCGCCGCCATCACCAAGGACATGCTGGCCACGCATTCGGCGCTGGCGCTGGTCGCGGGCGGCATGCCGTTCCGGTCGGCCTACCGGGCGGTGGCCGACGAGGCGCGCGGCGCCCAAGAGGCCTCGGCGCCGGCCGGGGACTACGCCCTGCCGGGCTACGCCGGCGCGCCCGGGAACCCGGACTTCGACGCGCTGGCGGCGGACCGGGCGGCGGCGCTGGGCTGGGTGGACGGCGAGCGGGCCAGGCTCGACGCGGCCTGGGGCGCCCTCCTGTGACTCGGACGCACTCCTGAGGCAACCGCCTTCCGGCCCGCAAAAGCCCTGGCGGAAACGCCGTTCCGGGGCTATATTAATCTGGTGGGAATCCAGGCGGCCGTAGGGACGCTGCTGCTCGCGCTCTGCCTCGGCGCGGGCGCCGAGGACCTCATCCCTGCCGGGCCGGCGCCCGAGGACAGGCTCAAGCTGGCGGCCGGCGGCCTCACGCTCAACGCCGAGGTGCTCGGGCGCTACGGCTTCGACATGGCCGAGTACCAGGGCCTGGGCCTGTCGGAGCGCCAGCGCGTCACGGATTGGATACGCATCCTGGAGCGCGAGAGGTCCGAGGCCCGTCCCGCCCCGAACGGGCCCGGCGAGCCGCGGGCCTCGTGGAACGCTTCGGAGCTCGACGCCATCGCCCGCATCAAGGCCGAGACTCTCTTCGACAATCAGCGCGGCGCCGGCGGATCGACGGAGTCGTCGTGGTACCCCTCGGTCGACTTGCTCGGAGGCCGGCTGCGCCGCTTCAGCCTGAGCCGCGTGGACCGCGACCTGCGGCTCGACGCCGGCACCATCGGCGTCGACGGCGGCAGCCCGCTCGTCGCCCCGAGCCCGTACGCCAACCTGACCCTCGGGGGGCAGGGCTCGGGCTCCAAGGTGGATTGGTCCTGGAAAGCCCAGACCGGCGTCCTGCGCCTCAACGCGCGCCTCTTCGCGCCGGACGCCCCCGGCATCGACCGGCGCGTCGACGGCGCCATCGACGACCTCGACTCGTCCGCCGGGAAGTTCGGTCTCGGCGGAGGCGTGCTGGGACGCAGCCTGGACGTCCCGACCGAGTTCGAGGGGCAGACCATGTTCGTGGGCAGCGTCATGGCCCAGATGGGCCGCGCGTACCGTCTGGTGGGGCCCGTGGACGTGGGCTGGAGCGCCATGTCCCTCATGAGGATGACGCACCTGTTCCCCAACTCCACCCTGGACCAGACCGCGGGGGCGAGGGTCCGCCTGCCTGGCGAGAATTCCATCGGCCTCTATGGCGGGCTCACCGAGGCCGCGGGGCTCTTCTCCCGCTCGGTCTGGCGCGAGAGCCTGCGCGACGAGAAGTTCGAGCTCTCCCCCTCCCTCCAGACGGCTCCCCACGCCGGCATTGCCGCCTGGGGCAAGCTGCCGTACCTCTCCCAGGTGCGCTACTCCGCCGAGGCGGGCCGCCAGTGGAACCCGTGGACCACTGTCACGAGCGCGGCCGGGTCGCTCAGCGTGCCGGCGGGACGCGAGGGCACGCTCGGGGTCCAGGGCTTCTGGAGCCGCGAGTCGGGCAAGGACATCGAGTTCGAGCGCCGGCGCGCCGGCGGCGGCGTCTCCTACAGCCCCGTCCAGGGCGTGGACCTGTCCGTCCGCTACGGCCGCGACTCGGCGGCCTACGGGAACGCGGGCGTCTCCAACCAGTCCGTCCTCTTCGGCTTGTCCGTGTCGGAGCGCGGGTCTTCCCGCCAAGGGAAGGTCACGATGGATTCGCTCTTCGGGGGGCGGGACCAGCTCATCCTGCCCGATCTGCAGGCCACGCGTTTCATCTCGGACCTGCAGGCCGCCCTGGGGCGGTTGCGCGCCCTCAAGGACGCTGCCGAGGGCCGCATCCCCGGCGGGTACGGGAACGGGTGGCGCGAAGTCCAGCGCGAGTGGAACGGGCTGGACCCGGGAACGCGGGCCATGCTCGACAGCGCCTGGACCTCGGTGGTGCCCTCGGCCCCGAGTCTCTCGACCATGCTGTCGGCCGACCCCTCCGCCGCCGAGGGATTTTCCAAGGCGCTGACGGTCCTTGCCGACCCCGCCGTCCTCGAGCGCATCCTGGTCCGATTCCTGCGCCACAAGGCCCTCGAGGAGATGGCCAACACCAGCATCCCCATCCTGGGCAAGGAGCTTCGGCTGACCGCTCCCGTGGTGATCGCGGCCGCGCACGCCTACGGCTTGAGCCTGACCCCGGTCCCGCCCATGACGGAGCGCGACGCGAGGCAGGGGCTCGACCCCTTCATGCACAAGAAGATCGGAGAGCAGCTGGGTTGCGGCGACCCCACCGGCGACGCCAAGGCGGTTTCGGAATGCCTGCTGGGCAAGGCCCCCGACGCCGCGACCCGCGAGCGCCTGCGCCGGACCTACGGGGACGACCTCGAGCCGCTGCTCAAGGAGGCGGTCTCATGGGCGAGCGACGTGGTCCGGCGCGAGGTCAACGCCCTGCTCCTGCAGGTCTTTCTGGCCGCGGAGCGGCTCAACGAGCTGACGGTGGACCACGGGGAGCGCATCGGCGACCTCAACGCTCGGGCCCTGACCGCGTCCTTCTCACGCCTCGACCGGCGCTCGCGCGCCGACGTGGGGCGGGTCCTGCGGTTGGGGCGGGAGGACCTGCAGGCGGCCGTCGCGGCCCAGGACAAGGCCATGAAAGGCCGCCTGAGCGACTACGGCGGCCAGCGCCTGGCGTGGCTGCAGGCCCAGCCCTCCTGGCCGGCGAACGTCGAGATCACGGTGCGGCCCGAGCACTGGGCGCCGCTCCTGGCGGTGTACGGGGACGACAAGCTCTTCGGCTTCATCCTGCGCGCCAAGGGCGAGCTGGCGCGGCGCCCCGGGGCCGCCGGCCGGCTCCTCATCGAGTTCGACCGAAATCCTCTCCTGGGAGGCGTCTCCGTCATCCGGGGCGACCCCGTCGTGGTCCGCCTGCCGCCCAAGCCCGTCGACCTGACGTCGATCTCCCTCGTGGATTAGGCGCTCTTGCCGCGCGCCGCCGAGCGGGCGGCGGCGGCGATGCCCTCGGCCGTGAAGCCGAACTTCGCCTCCACCTCCTTGGCGGGTGCCGAGGCCCCGAAGCTCCGCATGGCGATGCAGCGGCCCGACGGTCCGACGTACCGGTCCCAGCCCATCGGCGAGCCCGCTTCCACCGAGACGCGGGCCGTCACCTCCGGAGGCAGGACAGCCTTCTTGTAGGCGTCGTCCTGCTCCTCGAACAGCTCCCAACTCGGCATGCTGACGACCCGGCTGCGGACTCCCTCCTTCCTCAGGAGCTCATGCGCGGCCAGCGAGGGGGCGACCTCGCTGCCCGTGGCCAGGATCAGGACCTCGGGTTTGCCGCCCTCGGCCTCGGCGAGGACGTAGGCGCCCTTGGCCAGCCCGGAGGCCGGCGCGTACCTGGTCCGGTCCACGGTGGGCAGGGCCTGGCGCGACAGCACCAGGACGGCCGGCCGGCGGCGCAGCGGCATGATGACGCGCCAGGCCTCGGCCGTCTCGTTGGCGTCGGCGGGCCGCAGGACCAGGAGGCCTGGCGTCGCCCTCATGCCGGCGAGCTGCTCGACGGGCTGATGGGTGGGCCCGTCCTCCCCGACGCTGATGGAGTCATGGGTGAAGACGTAGACCGTGGGGAGCTCCATGAGCGCCGCCAGGCGCACCGACGGGCGGCAGTAGTCCAGGAAGTTGAGGAAGGTCGAGCCGTAGGGCCTCAGGCCCGAGTGCGAAAGGCCATTGAGCGCGGCCGCCATGGCGTGCTCCCGGATGCCGAAGCGCAGGTTCCGGCCGGACGGCGAGCCGGCCTGGAAATCCCCCCCGCCGGCGATGAGGGTCTTGGTGGACGGGGCCAGGTCCGCGGACCCGCCCACGAGCCAGGGCACGTTCTTGGCCACGGCGTTGAGGACCTTGCCGGAGGCCTCCCGGGAGGCGACGCCCTTGGCGTCCGCCGGGAAGACCGGGATGTCGCGGTCCCAGCCCGGCGGCAGGCCGCGGGCGAGCAAAACGCCCAGGCGCTCGGCGAGGTCGGGGTGCGCGGCGGCGTAGCCTTGGAGCCGCCGCGCCCAGGCCTCGCTCAGCCCGCGGCCTCGGCGGCCGATCCCCTGGCTGAAGCGGGCGGTCACCTCCTCGGGCACGAGGAACCTCGAGTCCTCGGGCCAGCCGTAGGCGCGCTTGGCGAGGCGCACCTCCTCCTCGCCGAGGGGCTCCCCGTGGGCCGAGGCCGTGCCCTGCTTATTGGGGGCGCCGAACCCGATGCGGCTCTCGGCCACGATGAGCGTGGGCTTGTCGGCGGCCGTCGCGGCGGATCTGAGCGCGGCGCGTACCTGCTCGAGGTCGTTGGCGTCGCTCGTTCGGAACACGCGCCACCCGAGGCCGCTGAACCGCTCCGGGACGCTCTCCGAGAACGCCAGGTCCGTGCTCCCCTCGATGGTGATCCGGTTGCTGTCGTAGATCCAGCACAGGTTGGAGAGCTTGAGGTGGCCGGCCAGGGAGGCGGCCTCGGAGGAGAGCCCCTCCATCATGCAGCCGTCGCCGCACAGGGCGTAGACGCCGTGTGAGAACAGCTCGAAGCCGGGCCTGTTGAAGTGGGCGGCCAGCCAGCGCGAGGCCATCGCCATGCCCACGCTGACGCCGAGCCCCTGGCCCAGGGGGCCGGTCGTGGTCTCGACGCCGGCGGTCAGGCGGAACTCGGGGTGGCCGGGCGTGACGCTGCCGAGCTGGCGGAAGCGCTTGAGGTCGTCGAGGGAGACCGCGGGGCGGTCGAGGGGTTTGCCCCGGTCGTCCACGGCCCGGACCCCGGCCAGGTGCAGGAGGGAATAAAGGAGGGCGGAGGCGTGCCCAGCGGAGAGGACGAAGCGGTCGCGGTCCGGCCAGGCCGGGTCGGCCGGGTCGTAGCGGAGGACGTCCTGCCACAAGCAGTAGGCCACCGGGGCCATGCCCATCGGGGCGCCGGGGTGCCCGGAGCGGGCCTGCTGGACCGCGTCCATCGACAGCGTGCGCAGGGCGGCGATGCACCGCTGATCCGTCGAGAGGTCCGTCCTGTTCGCGTCAATCATCGAATCTCCTTTGCGGCATGAGCAATCATAGCGAACTTCGACCAGAGAGGGCGGAGGTAGGCCTCGTGCCGGCGCACCCCGCGGGCCATCTCGAGGGCCGCGCCGAGCACGGCGAGGACGTCGGGCTCGCCGGCGCCGTCTTTCCCGGCGCCGCCCAGCCGCCTGAGGGCGGCTGTCACGATGCCGGCCGGGACGGCCTCGAAGTCGAGCCGGGCGCCGGCGTCGTCCTTGAGGGCGGCCCTGGTAAGGGCGCGGTTGACGAAGGCCCACGGCCCGCCGTCCAGCTCGACGGCGCGGTCGAGGTCCTCCAGGGACTCCCTCAGGCGGCCGAGGAGCCGCCGCAGTTCGCCGCGCCAGACCAGGGCTTCGGCGTCCCTCGAGCCCGGGCCGATGGCCCGGTCCAGGTCGGCCGCCGCCGCGTCGAGCCGCCCCAGGAGCAGATGGGCTCCCCCCCGCCAGGCCAGGGCGAGCCAGGTCCCAGCGCTCACCGCGCGGTTGAGGTCCTCCAGGGCGTCCTCGTAGCGGCCGAGCCAGAGCAGGGCCTCGCCCCTCCAGGCCCAGACATCCGCCGGAGAGCCTCCCTCTCGCTCGGACCGCTCGGCTTTGCCGAACTCCCCCAGCGCGGCGGCGGTCTTGCCCATGCAGAGGAGCGTCTCGGCCAGGAACCCTCGAGCGGCCATGGCCCGCGGCCGCGACTCGAGGGCCGCCTGGAAGTCCAGCGCCGCGGCTTCGTAGCGGCCCTCCCTGAGCCTCAGGACGCCGGCGACGTGGCGCATCCAGCCGTAGCGCTTCCCCCGCAGGCCGGCCAGGGGGTCGAGGACCGAGAGGCTTTCCTCGGTCCGGCTGAGGCGGGCCAGCAGGATGCCCCGGTAGAACCTGCCCCAAGGGGAGTCCGCGACGGAGGGTTTGGCGCCCTCGAGTCTGGCTAGCCGTTCGGCATAGAACGCCGTAGGCTGAGGCCGCAGCCAGTTGTCGGTCCAGGGGCGGAAGAGGCGCTCGAAGAGCCTCCCGTCGCCTTCCTCCAGGATGCCCTCGGCCTCCTTGATCATGGCCTCGTGACGGTCCAGGCCGGCCGAGGCGAGGAACCTCCTGAGCCTGGCGTCCGAGCCCGTCTCGGCGTCCGGCGACGCCAGGAAGCGCTCGAAACCCTCGGCCATCAGCGCCCGTTCGCCGGCCTGCTCGTAGAGCCAGCCCAGATGGAAGTGGAACGCGCCCGTCCCGGGATGATCCCTCAGGCCCGCCCGCAGGACCTCGGCCGCCTCGGCGAACCTCGCCTGGGACTTCAGGAACTCCGCCAGCTTCACGCGCCCTTCGGGAGAACGGCCCTCGAGACGGGCGGCCTGCCGCATGAGCGACTCGGCTTGCGCCCGCCATCCGCGCCGCTCGAAGAAGTCCGCCAACCTCGAGCCGGCGCCGGGGCTGTCGACGGCGCGGCCGGCCGCCTTCCCGTACGCCGCCTCGGCCTCCAGGAAGAGCCCCTTCGCCTCCAGGACCCGGCCCAGCATCCAGTGCGCTTCGGCCGAGGCGTCATCCGACTTTAGGGCCTGCCTCAGGACGGCCAGGCTGCCGGCCAGGTCTCCCGCGAGCAGCCGGGCCTCCCCGAGCCGGACGCGGATCTCGGTGGATCCAGGCGAGAGCGCGAGGGCCCGACCGTAGGAGGCCGCGGCCGGCTCGAACCGCCGGAGGTTCTCCAGGGTCTTCCCCAGCAGAAAATGGGCCTCCACGCAGGCGCGGTCGCGCGCCACGGCCCGCCGCAGGTGCCCCTGGGCCTCGGCCAGCCGGGCCCGTCCGAGGCACAACCGCCCGAGCCCGAGGCGCGCGTCGACGCAGCGGGGAGAGAGGCGCAGAGCCCGGGCGTAGGCGCGTTCGGCGAGCGCCGGCTTGCCCGCGGCCTCCAGCGTCTTGCCGAGAGCGAGGCTTCCCTCGACCGACCGCGGGTCGAGACGCAGCGCCGAGCGCACGCGCTCCTCGGCCTCGTCGAGCATGCCGCGGCGCAGGTCCAGCCCCCCGAGCCGCAGGAGCGCCTCCGGCGCTCCCGGCTCGAGGCGGGCAGCCGCGAGATACGCCTCTCCGGCTTCCTGAAGCCGCCCGTCCGACTCCCAGGCGATCCCCAACAGCAGCCGGAGGCGGGGGTCGTTCCCGTCGAGACGGGCCGCCTCCTGGAGATGCGCCGCGGCGCGGGCGAACTCCCGCGACGCCAGCAGCAGCTCGCCGAGGCGCAGATGGGCCAGGGCCGAGTCCGGCGCGACCCGGAGGGCATGCTCGAATTCCCGGGCCGCTTCCGCCGTCCGGCCCCGCTTCTGGAGCGTGGCGCCCAGGGAGATCGTCGCGGCCGCGTTCCCGGGGTCTCGCCGGACCGCCTCCCGCAGGTGCGCCTCGGCCTTGGCGTGGCTCCCGGCGTCCGACAGCAGCTCGGCCAGCCGCAGCCGGGCTTTGACATGGCCGCCGTCGAGCCGGAGCGCGGCTTCGTAGGCGCGACGCGCCGCGGCCGGCCGGCCCCTCCCCTCCCGGGCTCTTCCCAGCAGGAAGAAGGCGTCCGGCGCCTGCGCGCTCTCCTTGCGCGCGCTGGCATCGGGCGAGCGGAGGACGACCGCGCCCGGCGCCTGGCCGCTCTTGGCGGCGTTGGACAGATGGGCCTCGGCCCGGCCGTAGTCTCCCGAGTCCAGCAGCAGCTCGCCGATCCGCAGGTGGGCCTGCGCTGAACCAGGGGCGAGCCTGAGAGCCGCCTCGAACTCGGCCAACGCCTCGCCGCCGCGGCCGCTCGCCTGCAGGGCGCCCCCCAGGGCGATGCGCGCCCGGGCGTGCCGGGGATCGAGCCGGACCGCTTCCCTCAAGCGGGCCTGCGCGCCTTCCGGGTCGCCGGCGCGCCGCAGGAGCCCGCCCAGCCCCAGGCAGGCGTCCACGGAGGCGGGGTCGAGCCTCAAGGCTTCCTCATAAGCGTGGCGCGCCGTGGCGGGCTCGTTCCTCGCTTCCAGCGCCAAGCCCAGCATCAGGTGGGCCCTGGCCAGGCCCGGGCGCAGGCGCAGGACTTCCCTCAGGGCGCGTTCCGCTTTCAGGGGTTCGCCGCGCTGGAGGAATTTCTCGGCGGCGAGGAGCATCGACGCCGGGGCGTCCGCTCCCTTGGCCGAGGCGATCTTGGCCAGCGCGTCCAGCAGCGGCCCGGGCCGCCGGGACCGCCGCGCGCGCTCCTTCAGGAGCCGGGCGGCCTTGGCGCCGTAGCCGGCGGAGGCGTAGGCGTGGGCCAGGAAGCAGTACGGCAGGTCGCCGGCGGCGCCGCGGCGGATGGCCTCCTCGAAGGCCTCGGCCGCCTTGGCGAAGCGCCCCTGGTTGTAGAGCGCCGTTCCCGCCGCGAGCAGGGCCTTGGGTCCGTCTTCGATGGGCATGGCGATGTCCTATGATACAGAAGGGAGCGGCGGAGGGTCCAGGAGCGCGGCGGCTTGATTTCTCTTCCGGGGGCTGGTACAATGATGGAAGACAGCCGGACGCAAGGGCCGGCGATAGCTTCGACGGACAGGCGGACCTATGGGCCGCCGGAAACACGACAAGACTCAAGGAGCATGTCATGACCCATCGAACCGACGCACCCCCCATCGAAGAGAGCGCCATGCTGGTCGCGTTCTGCGACCTGTCCGGCTTCGGCAGGTATTCACGGAGCGTGTCTGACCGGTCGCTGCTGGACACCATGGCCGAGTACTTCGAGCTGGTCGGGGACATCGTGGAGGGCTCCGGCGGACGGGTGGTCAAGTTCATCGGCGACGCGGCGCTCATCGTCTACCCGGAGGACCTCGCGGACGCCGGGGTGAGGGCCCTGCTCGAGCTCAAGGGCAGGGGCGACGCGTGGATGGAGGAGCGCGGCATCCCCTGCCGGCACGAGATGAAAGCCCACGTCGGGCCCGTCGTCTGCGGCCATGTCGGGACCCGGAGGGACAAGAGGTTCGACGTCTTCGGCCAGACCGTCAACACCGCGGCCGTCACGAAGTCGAACGGCGTCGCCATCACCCCCCAAGCCTTCAGGAAGCTCGCCCCCGGGACGAGGACGCTGTTCAAGAAGCACACCCCCCCGGTGACCTACATCCCGGTGGAGGAAAGGCACCGGGATTAGGCGGATCGGCGGGCTACGGCCTTCTCAGCAGTTCCCGGCCCAGGGTCTTGAGGAAGACGATCCCGGTGGGGATGGAGGAGGCCGTGCTCTGCCCGCCGAGCCGCTCGCCTTCGCGGGTGGGCAGCTCGACGACCTTGAGGCCCAGCCTCATCGCCCGCATGGACATCTGGTACTCGATGACGAAGCCCGCCGCCTCCGGCGCCATCCTTTCGAAGGCGTCGCGCCGGACGCCGCGGAACCCGTTGATGGTGTCCGTGACGTAGGGGCCCCTGTTGAAGGCCGTGTTGGCGGCCAGGCCGAAGGCGAGGTTGACCCACTTCCTCGGCCTGAACCAGGAGACGTCCTCCTCGTTGAACGCCCCCTCCATCATGCGGGAGGCGATGGCCATGTCCGCGCCGCCTTCCAGCGCCTCGAACAGCCCGGGGATGTCCGCGGGGTCCTCGTTGCCGTCCGGGCTGAAGAAGACGACGGCGTCCGCGGCCGTGCTGCGCATGGCGACGCGGAAGGCCTCGCCCCTGCCGCGGCGCTCCTGGCCGAAGACGCGCACCCCCCGGGCCGCCAGGAACTCCTTCGTGCCGTCGTGGGAGCCGCCGTCGACGGCGAAGACCTCGTGGGCGCTGTCGCGGGGGATGCGGCCGAAGATCCTCGGCAGGGCCTCGATCTCGTTGTAGGTCAGGATGACGAGCGCTCTCTTCATCTCGTCCTAGCGGCCGAAGAAGGAGTGGACGACGTCGGCCAGGCGGCCGATGTCTGGCTTCGTCATGTATTGGTGGCACCCCACGTAGAAGCCGGAGCGGTTGATCCACCGCGCCACCGGGTACTTGGGCTCGAGGTCGCCGAAGATCCTCCGGTAGATGGGCTGGTTGATCAGCGGCATGATGTCGCGGGTCTCGATGCCCCGGTCTTCGAGGTGGTTGACCAGCGCCCTCTTGCCCTGGGACCTCAGGACGATGGGGTAGAGCATGAACATGTGCTCCCTCCCCTCGGGCTCGGAGGCCAATTGCAGGACGTCGTCGAGGCCCTTGAGGCCCTCCGTCAGGAGCCGGGCGTTGCGCTTGCGCGCCTTGATGATGGCGCCCGATTCCTCGAGCTGGGCCAGGCCGAGGGCCGCCTCGAACTCGGTGCACCGGAAGCTGTGGCCCATGGAGGTGAAGTGGAAGCGCTTGGCCACGACCTCGTGGAGCTTCCGGCCGGTCACGGCGTCGTCGTCGATGTGGAGGTAGATCGAGTCCCGTCCGTGGTTCATGAGGCTGCGCAGGCGCACGGCGAGGGCCGGGTCGTTGGTGGTGGCCAGGCCCCCGACCCCGGTCACGATGTAGTGGGCCACGTACGTCGAGAAGCAGCCGATGTCGCCCAGCGAGCCGACCTTCCGGCCGTGGCAGGACGCGAACAGGGTCTCGCAGGAGTCCTCGATGATCTTGAGGTTGTGCTCGGCGGCGAGCTCGCGGATGGGGCCCATGTCGGCCGGCAGGCCCATGAGGTGCACCGGGATGATGGCCCGCGTCCTGGGGGTCAGCGCGGCCTCGATGAGGGCGGGGTCCATCGTGTAGGTCGCGCGGTCGACGTCCACGAAGACGGGGACCATCCGGTTGTGGAAGACGATGTTGGCGGTGGCGACGAAGGTGACGGAGGGGACCAGGACTTCGTCGCCGTCGGCCCAGCCGTGCTCCTCCTTGAGGGCGGCCAGGGCGATGTGGAGGGCGCTCGTGCCGGAGTTGCAGAAGACCGCGTGCCGGCAGTCGTGGGCGGCCGCGAAAGCCTGTTCGAACCCCTGGCTGAAGCGTCCGTAGGAGATCCTGTTGGAGGCGATGACCTCCTTCAGGTAGCGCTTCTCCCGGGGGCCGAACCGGAAGTCGCCGACGCTGATCTCCCGGCAACGGCGCTGGCGCGTCTTGTTGGAGGGCTTCATGGGCTCGGCATCGATGCGGAGATTATATATATTCCCGGCCGCGATGATAGCGCTTCCCGCTGTTGACGGCGCGGCGCGTTATTGAGAATAATACCGGGGCCATGAGCGGCACGCGCCTGCGGCTCTGGGCGGGCCCGGCCTTCCTGGCCGTCGCCGCCGCCATCGTGCTGGGCCCCCATGTCCCGTGGGCCGGGCTGCATCTCGACGACCATCCCTTCCATTGGGGCCTCTCGCGCTGCGACGCCGGCGCGATGTGGGCCCAGTTCCGGCAGTACGTCCCCGGCCGCAACCTCCACATCCTCTACACCTGGCTGCTCTACAAGCTCCTCGGGCCTTCGCCCGTCGCCATGCACCTCTTCGGGTTGGCGCTGGACACCCTGAACGCCTGCCTGGCCTGGTCCCTCGCGCGGCGGTTCGGCGCGGGGCTCGGCGGGGCGCTCATGGTCTCGGGTCTCTTCCTGGTCTTCCCCAACCACGGCGAGACCCATTTCTGGACCTCCGCCATCGTCATGAACCTGCTCTCCACGACGCTGGTCCTGGGGGCGGCCCTGGCGGCGTGCTCCGGGCGGGCCGTCGCCGCCTTGGCGCTCTTCGGCCTCGCGCTGTTCGACTACGACCAGGTCTTCCTGATGTGGGTCCCGCTCCTGCTGTGCCTCGACTTCCACCCGGCGGACGCGCCTGAGCGGCGCCGGCGCGGCGTCCAGGCCGGATGGCCCGCCGTGCCGGGCGCCCTTGGCGGAGGCGTTGGCGGCCGGCGCGGGGCGGTCTTCGTCGCGGCCGCCGTCGCCCTCTGCGTCATCCATGTCGCGCTGCGCCACGGCTCGCCCGCCGGGAGCAACCCCACGGTGCGGCTGGGCTCCATCGCGCTGCGCGCCGCGCAGGCCGCGGCCGGCTCGCTGCTGCCCATGGTGAAGCTCCCGCGCTGGGAGACGCTTCACAGCGCCGCCGGGGGCCCGGCGGCCACGGCGGCCCTGGCGGCCGCGCTGGGCGCCTTGTGGGTCTGGGCGGTGGGACGCCTCTGGCCAGACGGCGGGGAGCGTCCGTCGCGGCTGCTCCCCGCGTCAAGCGGAGGCGGCATGTCCGCTCCAGGAACGCCGGGCGCGTCCAGGCCGCTGGTCCGCTTCGGGGCCGCGTGGTGGCTGGCGGCCTACTTCCCCAACCTGTTCTGGTTCATCAGCTCCCGGCATCACTATCTGCCCAGTTTCGGGCTGCTCTTGCTGCTCTACGCCGGCGTCGCCCGGCTCCTTGAGCGCCGGCCGCGGGCCGCCGGGGCGCTGGCCGCCGCCGGCTTCATCTTCTTCAGCCTCTCCTCGGCCCTGGCCCTGGGGCAGGGCTGGTCCTGGAAGACCTCGTGGAGCCTCATGGAGCGGTTCGCCGACCAGGCTCCGCCGCTGGCGGGACCCTCGCCGGCGAGCCTCTTCGTGCACGGCGCCCCCCTGCGCGTCGGCTACGCCCCGGCCTTCCCGTTGACCAGCGAGCACCTGGTCGCCTTCGGCTACCGGACGGGCCGCCAGCCCGGAGCCGGGGCGGTGACCCTCGCGCCGACGCGCACCGGGTTGTTCTCGCTGAACTACCCCGAGCTCTTCGGCGATTCCTACTTCGACTGGCTGCCCCTCGCCTCGGCGAGCGTCCTCGTGTACGGCCCGCAAGGGGCGCTGGACTGCGGCCGGGCCCTGGACCTCGACCTGCCCGACTCGCGGTCCCTGCGCTTGGCTCTCGCTTCCCGGCCCGGCTGCTCCGCCGTGCCGCGCCTATGGGTCCCGGTCTGGCTGGAGTCGAGCCGCCGGACGCGCCGGGTTGGGCATCCCCTGTCGGCGATCCCCGGCGGCCCCGCCCTGCATTCGGCGGCCGTGGAGTCCGGGCTCGGCATGCTGCGCCTGAGATTGCTCTGGAGCGGGACTCCCGGCGGCGACTTCGCCTTCATCGCCCGGCTCTACGACCGCGCCGGCAGGCTCCTGTTCAGGCCCGTGTACCGGGAGCGGCCGCGGGATCCCAGCTCGGCCCAGCTGCTGTGGCCGCTGTTCAACGACCTCGTCCCGGGGTCCACCTGGAAGAAAGGCGACGGGGTCTCGGAGGTCTACCAGCTGCGCCTGGAGAGCCCGCTGCCCCACGGCCCGGGGGAGGCGCGCTTCGAGGTCTTCGAGCGCTCCGCGAGCGGGGCCTGGCCCCGGATCGGCGAGGTGCGCGCGGCCGTGGACCTGTGACCCCGATGAAGCCGATCCCCTGGCACCGGGCGCTCCTGCTCCTGCTCCTCGTCGAGTTCGTCGGCTTGCGCCCGCACCTGGCGCGGACGGGGTTCCATCTCGACGACTGGTACGAGGCGTCGTTGACCCTGCGCGGCCCGAGCTACTGGGACGGCGTCCGGGGGTTCGCGGCCTCCGGCATCTATTGGGACCGTCCCGGGAACATGCTCCTGCTGCCGTTGGTCCACCGCCTCAGCGGGGTCTCGAGGGGAGATCCCATCCCTCGTCGCCCCTGGGTGCCCCAGCTCCTGTCGGCGCTCCTCGAGGCCGCCGAGGCGTGGCTGCTCTTCCTGCTGCTCGAGCGCCTGTTGCGCCGGCCGGGGCTGGCCTTGGCCGCGGCCGCTCTCTCCCTCCTCTTCCCGAGCCGGGGCGGGTTCCACTACCGTCCCTGCCTGCTCGGCCAGCATGTGGCGCAGGTCATGATGCTGGCCAGCATGCTGGCTCACCTCCGGTGGCGCGAGTCCGGCCGTCGGGGCGCGTTGGCCGCGGCGCAAGCCCTCTACGGCCTGGGGCTCCTGGTCTTCGACACGCCCATGCTCACTCCCCTGCTGTTGGCGGGTGCTCTCGCCGGGCGGGTATGGGCCGAGACACGGGACCCGCGCCGGGCCGCGGTCGAATGGGCGCGCTGCTTCGCCCCCTACGCCGTGGTGCTCGCGGCCGTGATGTTCTGGAAAGTGGAGGGGGTCGGGATGATGCCCGAAGGCATGAACCAGAAGTCGGGCAAGCTGGCATTCTCTCTGGCTAACTCCGCCAAGGTCCTCCTCGCGGGTTTGGGCTGCACCACGCTGTGGCCTCTGGCGTTGAGCGCGGCGAGGCTGCGCGACGCCGTCCTCGAACTGGGCCGGCTCTGGGTGTTCCTCCCGGTGTTCGCGGGATGGGCGGCGCTCGAGCTCGGCGCCCGCCGGGACGAGCCGGCGCCCGACCGGGGCGGCTGGGGCGCCCTCGCCGGAGCCATGGCGGGCGGCTTCCTCGGGACCTACGCGCCCTTCATGGTCTCCGCCCACCACATGCCGTACGTGAACGGCATCCTGAGCCGCGTCAACGCCGCGGGCGTCTGGGTGGGCGGGCTGTGGACGGCGGCGCTGCTGGCCGTCTTGCCGGGGCGCTGGCGGATCCCCGCTCTGGGGCTGCTGCTCGCGGCCTTCACCTGGACGAATTGGGTCGAGTCCAGGGCCTGGTCGCGGGCCTGGGACCTGCAGAAGGATATCCTCGCGGCCTTGGTCCCCCAGGTCCGGAGCCTCCCCCCCGGCCCGGCGACCGTCATCCTCACCGGGGCGCCCACGACCATCCACGGCGCGCACGTCTTCGACAGCAACTACGACCTCGGCTACGCCCTCCGGATGCTCACGGGCCGCGAGGACCTGTCGGCCAGCGCCCTCGCTTCCAACATGGAGTTCCGGGGCGACGAGCTCGTCCAGAGCTACGACGGCGTGGTCGCCAACCGCTACCCGACGGCGGGCCTGCGCGTCTACGACCACGCCACCCGCAAGCTCGGGACGGCCAATGGCGTGACCCCTCCCCCGCGCGAGGCGAGGAGCGTCCTGTTCAAGCTCCTCTTCGGGCCGGGGATGCGGCCCTAGGCCAGGCTCTCGAGGGCTTGGGCCAGCTGGTCCGGGCAGGAGGTCTTCTTGTCCCCGCATCGGATGCCCCGGAGGCGGCGGACGACTTCCCAGACCGGCATGCCCTCGGCCAGGGCGGCGATACCCTGGGTGTTGCCGCTGCAGCCGTCCTTGAACTCGATCCGCTTCACGCGGCCTCCGTCGACCTCGATGGTGATGAGGGAGGAGCAGGTCCCCGTGGGCTTGTGGACGAGCTTCTTCATGGCGCTGTTCGCGCTAGCCAGGCTTCCTCTCGGTCCGGGCCAGGATCTCGCGGCAGGCCTCGGAGGTCACGTCATGCGACTTCAGCTCGAGGCAGAAGTCCCTGTCGCCGGAGAACGGCTTGCTCTTCTTGTCGAGGTCGGCCCCTTGCTGGTAGGTGGACGACGCCTCCGCGAACCGCTTCATCTTGGCCAGGAGCCGGGCATGGTTGCGCCAGTAGCTGGGGGTGGTCTTGTTCGCCGCCAGGCACTCCTCGGAGTCCGCGAGCGCCTCGTCGTACCTCCCCAGCTTCGTGTAGAGCGCGACCCGGTCCGAGAGGTAGTTGATCCGGTTCTTGGGGTCCTGCTTGATGGCCTCGGTGAGCTTGGCCAGCGCCCCTTTCGCGTCCCCGTTGAGGTCCAGGGCGATGCTCAGCGACATGACGACGTGGATGCCCCAGGGGTCGAGCTTCTCCGCGTCCCGGAAGAGCTGGAGCCCGCCGGGAAGGTCCCCTTTGAGGGCGATGAGCTCCCAGCCCTGGTCGACGTCGCGGCGGGCCTCCTCCTTCCGGGAGGCCGACCCGGGGTCCTTGGCCGAGGGCTTCTTCTCTTGGTAGTTCCCGGAGGCCATCTTCTCGCGGTAGACCTCGGCGGACATCTTGAAGTCCTTGAGCGACTTCTTCGCCTTGTCGTACTTCTCGGCGGCGTCCTCATTGAAGCCGGCTTCTGAGCGCTTGTCCGGAGTCTCCGCCGCGGGCGTGACGGCCGCCTTGGGCGGAGTCTCCCCGCCGAGGGCAGCCCGCGGCGCGCCGCCGGCGAGCAGGCACAGGGCAAGGAACGCGATGGTCGTGTCTCTCATGGTCGTCCTCCTGGATCGCTGGAGCCGTCAGGCCTTCTTGTTGTAAGCCGGATAGTTGTCTTTGTACTCGTCGATCTTCGTGTATTTGTCATGGTCGGAGGTCTTGCTGTAGCTGTCGACCTTCGTGTAGCCGACCGTGTACTCGGCCGCGGCCTCGTCGGGACGCGCGGCCTGGCCCAGGGCGGCGGCCGCCGCCGCGCCGGCCACCAGCGTCATCCTCTTGAGCGCCGCCCGCCGGTCGATCTTCTTCTCGGGCGCCTGCGCGCCGTCTTCCTTCTTCTTGTCGTCCATGGTCCCTCCGTGGGAGCTATGCGGCGTTCGTCTCCCGGCATCCCTCGTAGCGGACGCCGGCCAACGGCTCGAAATATCTCTCGAGGAACCTGCGCTCGCAGGCGCACCGGTCGCTCTTGCGCCCGAACTCCCCGTGCTGGACGAAGGCGCGCATCGGGCAGCCGCCGTGGCAGAGGCCCCAGAAGCGGCATCCCCGGCAGTCGCCCTCGGGCAGGGTCTGGTTCCTGGCGAGGATGGCGTCGCGGGCCGAGTCCCGGTAGAGGTCCGCCAGGGGACGGTCCCGGACGCTGCCGAACGAGACCAGGCCGAAGTCGGCCGCGACGCAGCACAAGGACGTGGCGCCGTCTGGGCCGACGTAGAGGTGGGTCTCGGGGCAGCGTCCCCCGTCCGTGCACTGCAGCCTGGGGTTGCGGTTCACGATGGTCTCGAGATGATACATGAAAGGCTTGACTTCCGGGTAGCGGGTCCGCTCCGCCCACCAGGCGGGCAGGATGGCGCCGAGGAAGTCCGCGTACTCCTCCGGCGTGATCCGCAGGCCGTGGGGGTCCTCCCCGAAGATGTCGACGGGGTTGAACAGGACCCTGCCGCCGCCGATGTTCAAGAGGAACCGGTAGAGGTCCAGGGGGCGCTCGAGGGAGCGGCGGTGCACGACGTAGATGACCGCCCGGGAGAAGCCCTTGCGCTCAAGGAGGTGCAGGTTGTCCAGGAAGGCGCGGTCGTACTCCTCCCAGGCCACCCCTCCCTCGGCGCTCCTGCCGCGGATGCCCGGGATCGGGTCGTAGCTGGTGCTGATGTGGCTGATCCCGAGCTTGAGGAGGACTTCCAGGTGCGCCTCGGTGAGGGCGGTCATGTTGCTCTGGATCGAGTGGTTGATGCGCCAGTGGGTCCCGGCGCAGAGGCGCTGCTGGATCTCCAGGACGCGCGCGAAGAAGCTCGGCGGCAGGAGGGCCGGCTCCCCGCCGTGCCACACGAAGTTGATCCGCTGGCCGGGCGACTCGCGCAGGTACTCGTCGATCCTGGAGAACAGGATCTCGACGGTCTCCTCGGGCATGACGTCGACCGCGTAGCGCTCGGCGGAGGCGTGGCAGTAGCGGCAGGCCGCGTTGCACCGCATCGAGGGCTTGAAGAGCAGTTCAGGCATGGCTCAGGCGCGCCACAGGGCGACCTTGGCCGCTCTTTTCCGTTTGAACATGTCCGCGGCCTCGAGGAGGTTCTCGAAGAACCCGCGGCAGGCCGGGAGGTCCGCCTGGTGGCGCCCCTGGCAGACCCTCCAGGCGGCGCACAGGGAGCAGCCCTCGAAGCGCAGGAAGGACTCGCCGTACGGGTTGGCCCGCCGCCGGTACCGGGGGTCGGCCAGGAGCTCCTCGACGGCGTCCACCCGGCCGAGGAATTCCCCCGCCTCGAGCTCCTGGCGGCTCAGCGCCACCCGGCCGTCCGCCGCGAGGTGCAGGTAGCGGCAGGGGTCGTCGAAGAAGACGGCCATCGGGTCGCAGCGCTCCTCGGGCTCGTAGGTCGCGAGCGCTTTCTCGAAGGGCTCGATGGAGGCGCGCTCCAGCTTGCCGTAGGCCGCGTAGTGGAGGAGGTCGTCGAGCCGGTCCCAGTCGATCCGGCCCGGCGTGAGCCAGATCCCCGCGTGGACCCCGAGGGAGGCCAGCACCCGCGCCTGGGCGTAGCTCTCGGCGCGTTCCGACGGAAGGAAGACACGGACCGGGGAGCCCTTGAGGCGCCGGATGCGCGGCAGGGCCTCCGCCAGCGGCCCGATCTCGCTGACCTGCAGCGCCGTCGGGACGGCCTCGATGCCCGCGGGGAGCTCCAGCGCCGAGAGCGGGACCCCCGTCTCGCACCAGGCGCAGCAGAGGCGGTTGTGCGCGGCCGCGACGCGAGCGAGCCGGGGCACGGCCGCGATGTCCCCGGTCCGCACGACGAGGTCGCGCCCCACCAGGGAAGCGAAGAGCCCCCGGTCGTCCGGGCACACCAGGATGGGTCTCATGCCGGCGCCGCGGTCAGCGCGCGCCGGCCCATCGCGCGGGCCAGGCAGCCCCCCGCGCACAAGCCGCCCCGGTGGGAGCAGGAGCCGCAGCGGTCGTAGATCCCGCATGACTCGGCGCGCGCCTTCTTGTGCTCCTCCTCGAAATACGCGGTGACGTCCCGGAGGGAATCGAACTCGTAGATGGACCTCGGCCCCATCGCGGAGAGCGGGAAGCAGGACCAGACCCTCATGTCGGGGCCGACGTCGAAGGCCGGCCCGCAGCTGAAGGTCAGGCGGCCGCCGAACGACTTCACGAGCCTGCCTAGCTGCTCGTCGCTGAACGCGCAGAGGGGGAACCCGCAGTCGAAGTTGGCCGTGACTTTGCTCTCCTCGAGCAGGGGGAGTTGCTCGAGGAGCCGGAGGGCCAGCCGCCCGAGCCCCTCGTCGGCCACCACCGCCGTGTCCACGCCTTGTATCGGGTGGGCCAGGCCAAGGCGCAGGCTCCTGCGCAGATCGTGGCGCTCCATCAGCTCGAACAGGAAGCCCAGCTCGAAATCCTCGCGGTAGATATTGAACCCCGGCCGCACCCTGGGCCCGAACTCGCCCAGGAAGCGGCCGAGGGGCTCGGCCTCGCCCCCGGGGGAGCGGCGCGGGTCGTTGAGGTTGCACGAGAACCAGACGCCTTCCTCCGCGTCCCCGGCCAGGGCCGCGCGCGTGCGCCTCAGGGTCTCGGCCGGCATGATGCCGCTCGTGAAGACCGTGACGGAGAATCCCCGTTCCCGCAGGTACGCGAGGAAGTCGGGGAACGCCGGGTGCAGGGACGGCTCCCCTCCCAGCAGCGAGATGTGCCGCTCTCCGGACGCCCGGAGGAAGTCGGCCAGGTAGACCAGGTCTTCCCAGGGCAGGATCTCCTCGGCTTTCGACTCCGCCATGTGCCGGTGGGCGAAGCAGTAGGGGCAGGAACGCACGCACCTCTGGGTCAGCAGGACGTTCATGGTCGGCGCGTGAGGTCCAAGGGTCGGTCCGGGGCGGGCTGCGGCGTGCCCCTGGACAGGATTATATCAGGAAACCGTTCTGCGTTCAACGCGTCCCGCGTCCGTCGGAGAGACAGGCCGGGCGCAACATGATACAATGCTCACCCCCGCCCGGCCCGCGGCGGCGTCGGCCGGGCCGGCGGGGCCCGATGAACCAGGAAGAGATCGACAAGCGGCGCACCTTCGCGATCATCTCGCACCCGGACGCGGGCAAGACGACGCTCACCGAGAAGCTCCTCCTCTATGGAGGCGCGGTCCAGCTCGCGGGCTCAGTGACGGCGCGCCGCCGGGAGCAGAACACCACGTCGGACTGGATGGAGCTCGAGCGCAAGAGGGGCATCTCGGTCAACTCCACCGTCCTGCAGTTCGAGTACCGGGGCTTCCACATCAACCTCCTGGACACGCCAGGCCACAAGGATTTCTCGGAGGACACCTATCGGGTGCTGACGGCGGTCGACTCGGTCTTCATGGTGCTCGACGCCGCCAAGGGCATCGAGAGCCAGACCTTGAAGCTCTTCGAGATCTGCCGCAACCGCCAGATCCCGATCTACACGTTCGTCAACAAGCTCGACCGGTACGCGATGCACCCGCTGGCGACGCTCGACGACATCGACCGCCATCTCCAGCTCCATCCCTACCCCATGAACTGGCCGCTCGGGATGGGGCCCGACTTCAAGGGCGTCTTCGACCGCCGCGGCCGGGCGCTGCACTTCTTCGAGCGGGTCCCCGGCGGGGCCTTCCGCGCGCCCGTGACCGTGCTCGACAGCATCGACGAGGAGGCCGGGCGCCGGCTCGGGGCCGAGGCCTTGAACGGGGTCCTCGAGGACCTCTCGGTGCTCGACGCGGCCGGCGAGGCCTTCGACCCGGAGGCGGTGAAGTCCGGCGACATGACCCCCGTCTTCTTCGGCAGCGCCATGAACAACTTCGGCGTCCAGCTCCTGCTCGACGGCTTCCTGGAGCTGTCGTCGCCGCCGCGGGCCCAGCCCACGGTGTCGGGCCTGATCGCGCCGGAGGACCCGCGCTTCTCGGGCTTCGTCTTCAAGATCCAGTCGAACATGGACCCCAGGCACCGGGACCAGCTCGCCTTCGTGCGGGTGTGCTCCGGGCGGTTCGAGCGGGACATGCAGGTCCTCCACGTCCGCACGGGGGAGTTGGTGCGTCTCTCCAGCTCCCACAAGCTGCTGGGGCGCGAGCGGGAGACCGCCGACGAGGCCTACGCCGGGGACGTCATCGGCATCGTCGGGCATTCCCAGTTCCGCATCGGCGACACCCTGACCGAGGACGAGGCGATCGTGTTCAAGGAGATGCCGCGCTTCCCCCCGGAGCATCTGGCCTACCTGCACTGCGCCAACACCGCCCAATCCAAGCGCTTCCGCACCGGCCTGGACCACCTTCTGCAGGAGGGCGTGGTGCAGACCTTCACCCTGCGCGGGGCCGCGTCCAGGGCCCCGCTGCTCGGCGCCGTCGGCCCGCTGCAGTTCGAGGTCCTCCAGCATCGCCTGAGCGCCGAGTACGGCGCCGATTCCCGCCTGGAGCCCGCTCCCTGGCAGGTCATCCGCTGGGTGGGCGGGTCGGTGCCGGCGGCGGCCGTCGAGGAGGCTCTCCCCATCGGCTGCCGCCTGGCGGAGGACGTCGACGGCGGGCTGGTGGCGTTCTTCGGGAAGGATTGGGAGTGCAAGTACTTCATGGAGAAGAAGCCGGACGTCAGGCTGTCAAGGCTTCCCTTCTCGGCGTCAGGGGTTTAGTTTCGGTAGTTCCGCAGGAGAGCCCTGTCGCCTGCCCGCCTTTCGGACTACGACCTGGTCCACGACACGACGCGGTAGCCCCCCCCGGCTTTGCGGACCACGACCCGGACGGTCTGGCTGGCCGCGGGTCGGCGGCGGCCGGGGATGTGGCCGGTGGCCGTGATGGCGGCCTGGTCCCCCTCGCGCGCGACCTCCACGCTGAAGGTCCCGATGTCGAGGCCCGTGTCGGCCTCCCCGGCGTAGGAGGCGTTGCCGCGGGAGAGCTCCCAGAGCGCCTTCTCGACGCCGCCCTCGGCCAGGTGCAGGGCCGCGGTGGTCAGGCGCAGGCGGGTCATGGACCGGTGCTGGCGGGCCAGCATGACGAGCGTGGCCGCCATCATGGTCCAGCAGAACGTGATGAGCACGGTGAGCGCGATCCAGACGCTGCCCCTCTCGCCTCGCGGGAGCTTCATGGGGAACCTCCGTTGCGCAACCCCGCGACGCCCCCGAAGGTCTCGCGCAAGACGCGCCGATAGTAGCCCGCGGCGAGGGACAGCTCGAAGGAGACCAGCCGCACGCCGCGAGGGGACTGGGACAGCGCGAAGCGCAGCCCGCTCAAACCCTTGCTCAGGACCTGGCGCGTGGGCCTTCGCAGGCTCCCGGGGGCCGGGTAGACCCGCTTGACCAGGAGCCTGGGGTCGCGGTTGTCGGCGGCGTAGACGATGCGGTCGAACGCGGGCTCGGAGGCTCCGCCCCGCCGGACCGCGGCGGGCACCTTGAGGATGAGGCAGCGCTCGGAGCTTTTGTGCTCCTGCCACTGGTCCTCGACGGAGGCGGCGTCGCGGATGTCGTCGGCCAGCAGGTGCAGGGACGTCTGCGCCGAGCGCGCCAACTCGCCCTGGGCCTGGTTCATGAGCTGGACCTGGCGCAGGAGCGAGGGCAGCCTGATGAAGAGCGGCCCCGATAGGATGCCCACGATGGCGACCACGATCATGAACTCGATGAGGGTGACTCCCCGGGGCTTGCCGCTCATGGCATCAGGCCGACCAGCCTGACCTCCTTGGGCCGCGACCACGACGCGTGCCACGCCACGGTGACGGTCACCTTGGCCAGCCCTGTGCCGCCAAACGGCTCTTCCTTCAAGCGGAACGGGAAGGGATACCTCTGCCGGACGACCTCCGGCAGGCCGCGGATGTCCGCGCCTCTGCCGTTGGCGCGCCGCAGCTCCAGCAGCCGCTCCGCGAAACTCGCGGCCTGGGTGTAGGCGATGAGGTCCTGGCCCATGGCGTTGCGCCGCATCAGAGCCTGCATGCACCCGGCCAGCACGCCCAGGACGGCGACGAGGGCCATGACCTCGATGAGGTTGACGCCGCGGCGGCCGAGACGGGTCAGCGGCTTCATGCTGTTGGGATCAATACTCTCCCCCGCCGAACACCGGCATGATGAGAGGCCCGAAGTAAGCGATGACCAGGAAGCCGAAGATGACGCCGAACATGACGAGCAGGGCCGGCTCGACGAGCCTGGCCAGGAGCTGGCTCCTGCGTTCCACCCGATGCTGGTAGTACTCCCCGGCCTCGAGCAGGCAGCGTTCCACGCCCTCGCGCTCCTCGGCCATGCCCACCATCCAGGTGAAGGCGGGCGGGAAGAACCCGGCCGCCGAGAGCGAGGCCCCCAGCTTCTTGCCCGCGGTGACGGAACGGCGGGCGGCCTGGAAGCTTTCGGCCACGACCCGGTTGGGCAGGGTCTTCTCGGTCAGGAGCAGGGCCTCGTTCAACGCCACCCCGCTCTTGAGGAGCACGCCCAGGGTCCGGCAGATGCGGGCGATGTAGGCCGAGAGCATGAGGTCTCCCCAGACCGGGGCCATGAACTGGTTGGCTTCCCACCAGTGCGCGATCCTTTGCCGGTACCGCCAGCCTGCGGCCGCGGCGCAGACGCACAGGGCCGGGAACAGATAGGACCCTCCGAACCAGACCAGCAGCCGCGTCGGCCACGGCAGGGAGACGCTCCGATAAGGGCCGAGCAAGTCCCGCGGCGCGACCGAGGCGAAGATCGTGGCCATGCGGGGGACGACGTGCAGCCCGTAGAGGAGCAGGAGCAGGACCAGCGCCGCGGTCAGGATGCCGGGGTAGATCAGGTTGGCCTTCACCTTGTTCTCGAGCATCATCATGTCGTGGTGGTAGGAGGCGGTCTGCCTGAGGATCTCGGCCAGGTTGCCGCTCTCCTCGCCGGCCTTGACCATGGCGCCGTAGAGCTCGGGGAGCTCGGAGGCGCGCTTGTCCACGGCCTCGGCGTAGGACTTGCCCCTCTCCACGTCCCGGATGACCTCGGCGAGGGTCGTGGCCAGGCGCTTGTCCTGCAGCTCGAAGCTCACTTGCCTGAGGCTCTCGGGCAGGGGCAGGTCGAGCCCCAGCATGGAGGAGAGCTGTTCGTTGAAGAGGATGAACGATTCCCGCGAGATCGTCTTCATGGTCCCTCAGTTCGGCGCGAGTCCCCCCATGCCCAGCAGCGGGGTCATGACGGCCACCAGGTAGAATCCGACCAGCAGTCCCAGGGCGATGTTGGCCGAGCGCTCCAGCCACGGCAGGAGACGCTCGTGGCGCCATTGGATCCAGAGAGCGTTGTAGTCGCCCAGCCACAGCAGGGTCTCGGGCAGGTTGCCGCGCTCCTCGCCGAGGGAGCAGGCCCAGGCCAGGCTCCTGGAGAACGCCGGCGCCTCGCCGAGCGTCTCGGAGAGCTTGCGGCCTTTGTTGACGCCGGCCCGCGCCTGGTCGACCGCGGCCCTGAAGGCCTTGTCGGCGTCGACGCTCCCGGTCAGCTCCAGGGCCTTGTCCATGGAGCAGCCCGCCTGGAGCAGGCGGCCGAGCGTCCGGCAGAAGAGGGTCTCCCGGCTCTTGGCCCGGATCTTGCGGACCGGGGGCAGCCAGAGGACGGCCAGCTCGGCCAGCGGCACGCCCGAGTACCAGCGGTAGGACCCGGCCGCCAGGACGCCGAGGGCCAGGCACGAGAGCGCCAGGCCCGACCTGTCGGTGAGCCAGAACAGGAGCAGGGTCGGCCAGGGCAGGATGCTCGCCGCCGCCTTGGGCGTGGCGAAGGAGAAGATGATCTTCTGGAAGCTCGGGATGACGAACGCCATCATGAAGCCGAAGACCGAGAGGGTGACGCCGGCCACGATCGCCGCGTAGAGCAGCGACCACCCGCAGCGCCTGATGAACTCGGTGTCCTGGCCCATGAGGTCGACTGCCGTCTCCAGGCCGCGGGGCAGGTCGTCTTGCTCCTCGCCGGCCCGGGCGACGGCGATGAAAGCCTCCGGGAAATAGCCAGGGGTGGAGGCCAGGGCTTGGGAGAGCGAGGAACCGGCCTCGAGCTTGCCGGCGGCCTCCTCGTAGACGCGCTTGAGCCAGGCGGAGCGGATGCCGGCCGCGTACGCCTTGACGCTCTCCACCAGGGGCAGCCCCTGCCTGAGCGCGGCGACGAGGTAGCGGCCCAGGTGCGTGAGCTCCTCGGCCGAGACGGCCCGCCGCCATCTCCTTCGGATGAGAAACCCTGCCCAGCCCGCGGTCCGGTCGAGCACGAAGACGACGGCCGCCCAGCCGGACAAAGACAGGCGCGTCAGCAGGGACTTCAGAGCAGCCTCCAGATCTCCTCGACGGTCGTCAGTCCGGCGCCGACCTTGTCGAGGCCGTCCTGGATGAGGTCCCGGTGGCCCTTGGCCTTGAGCTCGGCCGCGAGTTTGCGGGAGGGCGCCCGCTCGAGGACGAGGTCCCGCAGGTCGTCGTCGACCAGCAGCAGCTCGAAGATGCCGGTGCGGCCGAGGAAGCCCGTCGAGCGGCATCGGCCGCAGCCGCGGCCTTTCCTGAAGGCGGCGTCCTTGGCCAGGCCGAAACCGGCGAGCCGCTCCAGGAGCCTGCGCTCGGGGCGGTACTCCTCGGCGCAGGCCGGGCACACGCGCCGGACCAGGCGCTGGGCCAGGACCGCGGCCACGGAGGAGGCGACCATGGTGGGCTCGATCTCGAGGTTGACGAGCCGGGTGAAGACCCCGGCGGCGGCCGGGGTATGGAGGGTGCTGATGACGAGGTGGCCCGTCAGGCCGGCCTGCACCGCGATCTCGGCGGTCTCGCGGTCGCGGATCTCCCCGACCATGATGACGTCCGGGTCCTGGCGCAGGAGCGAGCGCAGCGCCTGCGCGAAGCCCATGCCGGCGGCCGGTTGGACCTGGCACTGGTTGACGCCGTCGAGGGCGTGCTCGACCGGGTCCTCGACCGTCATGATGTTGCAGGCGCCGGCCCTGCGCTCGTCGATGTGGCGCAAAGACGCGTACATGGTGGTGGTCTTGCCGCTGCCGGCCGGGCCGGTCAGGAGGACCGCGCCCTGGAGCTTGTCGAGCCGCTCTTGCAGGGAGGCGAGCGTGGCGCCGCTCATGCCCAACTCGTCGAGGCGCCGCAGGGGCTGGGCCGAGCTCAAGAAGCGGATGACGACCTTCTCGCCGTGGATGGTCGGGAAGAAGGAGAGTCGCAGGTCCATGTCCGAGCCGGCCAGGCGTATTCGGATGCGGCCGTCCTGCGGCAGGCGCTTGCGGTAGGTGACCAGGCGGCCGAGCACCTTGAGCCGGTTGAGCAGGGCCTCGGCGGCGGGGCCGGGCAGGGAGGCGGCTTCCTTGAGTTCCCCCTCCACGCGCAGACGCACGCGCAGGCGCTCCTGGGCCGGCTCGAGGTGGATGTCGCTGGCCTGAAGGCGGCTGCCCACGGCCAGGATGTAGTCGACCGCTTCGACGGCCCTGTCCTCCCCGCCCGCCAGGATGCGGTCGAGCTCTCCTTGCATGCCGGACCAATCGGCCCGTCCGGACGCGGCCGCGGCCGAGAGTCTTCCTTCCGGCGCCATGGGCCCCAGCATAGCAAATCGGCGTGTGGACGGGCGCCGCAGGATTTTGCCATCATGAGGTGACTGCTCGCCTCCCCCGCGGCTTGGCCGAGTCCTACAGTCGGCCAGGGGTGAGCATGCGTCGAGGGGGTCTGGAGGTCAACATGCGCAAACCTTTTGCCGGTCTGGGCGTTATCTTCCTGGCGCTGGCGGCCTCGGCCGCCGCCGAGCCGCTTGCCGTGGACAAGGTCCCCGAGCCGCTCAAGCCCTGGGTGTCGTGGGTGCTCGAAGGGCGCGAGGAGTCTCGCTGCCCCTTCGTGTCGGGCGGCGCCGTCATCGACGGGACCCAGCGCCCCTGCCTGTGGCCCGCGCGCCTGACGCTTTCGGTCGAGGACCGGCAGGGCTCGTTCCGCCAGGACTGGCAGCTGTACAAGGACGGGTGGGCGCCGCTGCCCGGCGACCTCAAGCGCTGGCCGCAGTCCGTCCAGGTCGACGGCCGGCCGGCCGCGGCCATCCTCCACGACGGCATGCCCCAGGTGCGCCTGGCCGCGGGGGCCCACGCCGTGTCGGGTTCGTTCCAGTGGGACTCGATGCCGGAGCTCATCCAGATCCCGCGGGGCACCGGCCTGGTGGGCCTCTCCATCCGCGGCAAGAGGGTCGATTTCCCCAACCGCGACGAGGAGGGACGGCTCTGGCTCCAGAAGGCGGCCGACAAGACGGAGGGAGAGAGCCGCCTGGAGGTCGTGGTGCACCGGCGCGTCGTCGACGACATCCCCCTGCTCCTCGCCACGGACATCGAGCTCAAGGTCTCGGGGAAGAACCGCGAGGTCCTGCTGGGCAAGGCGCTGCCGCCGGGGTTCGTGCCCACCGTCCTGTCGGGGCCGCTGCCGGCCCGGCTGGAGCGCGACGGCCGCCTGCGGGTGCAGGTCAGGCCGGGGAATTGGCGCCTGGCCCTGACCGGCCGCCACGAGGGGCCGGTCGCGGAGCTGGACCTGCCCGCCAAGGCCGGCCCCGACGCGGGGCCGTGGGACAACGAGGAGGTCTGGGTCTTCGAGGCCCAGCCCGACCTGAGGCAGATCTCCGTCGAAGGGGCCGTCTCGGTGGACCCCCAGCAGACGGAGCTCCCCCAGGGCTGGCGGCACCTGCCCGCCTACCTCATGCGGCCGGGCGACGCGATGCGCTTCGTGGAGCGCCGCCGGGGCGACGCGGACCCCGCGCCCGACCAGCTCAACCTCGCCAGGACCTGGTGGCTCGATTTCGACGGAGGCGGCTGCTCGGTGCGCGACCAGGTCAGCGGGACGTTGCGGCGCAGCTGGCGCATGGAGATGGAGGAGCCGACCAAGCTGGGGCGGGTCGCGGTGGACGGGGCCGACCAGTTCATCACGGTTCTCAAGGGCAAGGACGGCGGCGCCAAGGCGGTCGGCATCGAGATCCGCCAGGGCGCGGTGCGCCTCGACGCGGACTCGCGCGTCGAGGGCGGCCGCTGGCGCCTGCCGGCCGTGGGCTGGAGCCACGATTTCCAGCAGGTCCGCGCGCGTCTCAATATGCCCCCGGGCTGGAGGATCGTCCACACCTTCGGGGTCGACGACGCGTCGCCGACCTGGGTCTCGCGCTGGACCCTGCTCGACCTCTTCATCGTCATGATGGTGGGCCTGGCCGTCGGCAGGCTCTGGGACCGCCGCTGGGGCGCGCTGGCCCTGGCGGCCCTGGCCCTCTGCTACCACGAGGAGGGCGCCCCGCGGTGGGTGTTCATCTTCCTATTGATCTGCGAGGCCCTGGCCCGAGTCCTGCCCGAGGGCAAGCTCAAGAAGACCTCGCAGTCGTGCCGCCTCGCGTGCCGGGTCGTCCTCGTCGTCATCGTCGTGCCGTTCCTGGTGTCCCAGGTCCGCGTCGGCGTCTATCCCCAGCTCGAAAAACCTTACCTCTCGGCGCGCACCATGAACGCCGCGGAGGCCGCCTTGGACCTGCAGCGCGCCCCCGAGGAGAACCAGGGCTACGCCCGGTCGGACTACCCGGCGGCGGAGCCCGAGGCCTTGGAGGAAGCCTCCAAGGCGGAGAGAGACGAGGTCGCCAACGCCGCCATCGACGCCGCCCAGAACGCGATGCAGGCCGAGATGAAGCAGGCCCGCGTCGCCAGGGGCGGAGGGATGGGCATGCCGTACGCGGCCAAGGCGCACGCCCCCGGGAGGGGCCTGTACGGCAAGCTGTCGAGCTCTTCCAGGTATCGTCCCGCCAGCCCGCCTGTCCAGCAGATGATGAACGTCTACGCGCCTGACCCCAAGGCGAGGGTGTCGACCGGGCCCGGCCTGCCCAAGTGGCAATGGAACACGGTCTCGCTGACCTGGCGCGGTCCGGTCAAGCAGGGACAGAAGATGACGCTCCTCCTCGTCGGCCCGTTGGGCAACTTCGTCCTCATGCTGCTGCGCGCCGGGCTGATGGTCCTCGTCTCGCTGTGCCTGCTGGGCGTGGGCGTCGACGATTGGCTCGACAAGCTCCGGGCCGGCCCCGGCCGGCCGGGTCTGGCCGCGGGGCTCCTGGCCTTGGCGCTCCTCGCGGGAGGCCCGGCGGCCGCGGCGGACATGCCTTCGCAGGACATGCTCAAGGACCTCCAGTCCAGGCTGCTCAGGCCCGCGGAGTGCGAGCCCCTGTGCGCCTCCGTCAGCCGGCTCAGGCTCGAGGCGGGCGCGGGCGCCCTGGCCCTCAGGCTCGAGGTGGCGGCCGGCGCTCCCGCGGCCCTGCCCTTGCCCGGCGGCAGCCAGCAGTGGAGCCCCGCCGACGTCCTCCTCGACGGCTCGCCGGCGCGGGGGCTGCTGCGCTCGGCCGAGGGCGCGTTGTACCTGCCGGTCGGCCCCGGGACGCACCAGGTCGTGCTCATGGGCCCGCTGCCGGACCGCGACAACGTGCAGATCCCCCTGCCGCTCAAGCCGCGGCGGGTCGAGACCCAGGTCTCGGGCTGGACCGTGGACGGCGTGCGCGAGGACGGGCTCTGCGACGACAACATCCAGCTCACGAGGCTGCGCGGGGCTCAGAGCAAGGGCTCCGACCTCCTCCAGCCCGGGACGCTCCCGCCGTTCGTCCGCGTCGAGCGCGAGGTGCGCCTGGGGCTGTCCTGGAAGGTCGAGACGCGGGTCTGGCGCATGACGCCGCCGGGCGCCGCGGTCGTGCTCGAGGTGCCGCTCCTGCCGGGCGAGTCGGTCACGAGCGCGGACGTGCGCGTCGAGAAGGGCAAGGTCAAGCTCAGCATGGGGCCCCAGGTCACCGAGACGGGCTGGACCTCGTCGCTCGTGGGCGAGACGAAGTCTCTCAAGTTCCAGGCCCCGGTTTCGGTACCGTGGACCGAGGTGTGGCGGCTCGACGCCAGCCCCATCTGGCACGTCGTCGCCGAGGGCATCCCGGTGGTCCACGCGGAGAACGCCTCGGGCGCTCGCTTGCGCGAGTGGCGCCCCTGGCCCGGGGAGACCGTGGCCCTGGCCGTCTCGAGGCCCGAGGGCGTCCCAGGCCAGACCTCGACCATCGACAACACGGTCCTCTCGGTGAGCCCCGGCCTGCGGGCCACCGACGTCACGCTGGAGGTGGGGCTCCGCTCGAGCCGCGGCGGGCAGCACGTCCTGACCCTGCCCGAGGGCGCCGAGCTGCAGTCGCTGTCCCTCGACGGCTCCTCCCAGCCGGCCCGTCAGGAGAAGCGCGCGGTCACGGTCCCGGTCCTGCCGGGGAGCCACAGGGTATCCTTGTCCTGGCGGCAGCCCGGGGGCATCCGGATGTTCTACCGCGTCCCCGAGGTCAAGGTGGGGTTGGCGGGCGTGAACTCGGACATCGTCGTGTCGGTGCCGGCGGACCGCTGGGTCCTCTCGGTCTGGGGCCCGCGGCTGGGGCCCGCGGTCAGGTTCTGGAGCGCCCTCGCGGTGCTGCTGCTGGTGAGCCTCGGGCTCGGGCGCCTGACCATGACGCCGCTGGGGTGGCGGGAGTGGTTCCTGCTCGCCGTCGGCCTCTCCCAGGTCCCCATGCCGGTCGCGGCCCTCGTCGCGGGCTGGCTCCTGGCCCTGGGCGTGCGCAAGAAGACGAGCCTCGAGACTCCCTGGCGCTTCGACCTGGTCCAGCTGGTCCTCGCGGCGTGGTCCGTGGCCGCGCTGGTCTGCCTGTTCTCGGCCATCCGGCAGGGCCTGCTCGGCCAGCCCGACATGCAGATCTCGGGCAACGGCTCCGGGCCGAACCTCCTGCAGTGGTACCAGGACCGGGCCGCCGAGACCCTGCCGCGGCCGTGGCTGTTCTCGCTGCCCCGCATGCTCTACCGGCTGGCCATGCTGGTCTGGGCCATGTGGATCGCCTCCTCGCTGCTGTCGTGGCTGCGCTGGGGCTGGACGTGCATCAACGAGGGCGGCCTCTGGAAGCCGATGCGCAAGACCGGGCCATGAGCTCCGCGGAATCTGCCCGGGTCGTCCTGGTGGCCTTCGGGGCCAACCTAGGCATCGCGTTCGCCAAGTTCGTCGGCGCGTTCTTCTCCGGGAGCGCCGCGCTCCTGGCCGAGGCCATCCACAGCCTGGTCGACACGGCCAACCAGGTACTGCTGCTGATCGGCCACCGCGCCGCGCGCCAGCCGCCGGGCGAGCGCCATCCCCTCGGGCACGGCCGCGAATCCTTCTTCTGGTCGTTCCTGGTGGCCATGCTGCTGTTCTCCCTGGGGGGCATGGCCGCGATCTACGAGGGCGTCCACAAGCTGCGTTCCCCCGAGCCCCTCTCCACCCCCTGGGTGGGCCTGGCGATCCTGGTCGTGAGCATCGCCCTGGAGTGCGTTTCTTATCGCGCCTGCATCAAGGAGATCCGGCGGCGCCGTCCGGGCGTGGGGTTGTGGACATGGTTCAGGAGATCTTCCTCGGTCGAATTGGCGGTGGTGTTCATGGAGGACACCGCGGCTCTGGCGGGGCTTGGTGTCGCTGTCGTCGCGCTGTCGGCCGCCTGGATGACGGGGAACCCGTCGTTCGACGCGGCGGGCTCCATCGCCGTGGGCGCCGTGCTCGTCGTCGTGGCCGTGCTGCTGGCCTTGAAGATCAAGTCCCTCCTCATCGGGCAGGCGCCGTCGGAGGACTACCGCTCCGAGATCGACGCCCTGGTGGCCGCCGAGATCCCGGGGGGACGGGTCCTGCGGCTGGCCGCGATCATCACGGGGGTCGACGAGGTGATGATCGCCTACAAGGTCCATCCCGGCCAGCTCAAGGACGTGGCCGTCTTGATCGAGGCGTGCAACCGCGTCGAGGCCGCCGTGAAGGCCAGGTTCCCCAAGGTGCGCTGGCAGTTCATCGAGCCGGACTTCGAAGCCTAGGTTTCTCCCGCCCGGGGGTCGTAGAGCGGCAGGCTCACGGTGAACACGGTCCCCTTGCCCGGCTCGCTGGTCAGGTCGATCGATCCTTGGTGGTTGCTCACGATCTCGTGGACGAGCGCCAGGCCCAGGCCCGTGCCGGCCCCGACCTTCTTGGTGGTGAAGAAAGGCTCGAAGACCCGGCTGCGGATCTCCTCGGGGATGCCGACGCCCGTGTCCTGGACCGCGAGGTTGACGACCATCTGCCCGTTGAGGACCGCCCGGCCGGTGCTCACCGTGAGTGTGCCGCCGTCGGGCATGGCGTCCATCGCGTTGGAGCACAGGTTGATGACGACCTGCTGGATGTTGGTCCTGTCGCCCCAGACCTTCTCCGCCGGGCCCAGGTCCCGCGCCAGCGCCACCCCCCGCACGCGCGCCTGGGCCTCGACCATCCCCAGCGCCCCCTCCATGGCCTCGTTGAGGTCGAACTCCTCCATCGCGGGACGGTCCTGGCGGGAGAAGGCCAGCAGGCTCTGCACCAGGGTCCGGCAGCGCAGCGCCTCCTCCTCGATGACCTTCATCGGCGCGGCGACGGCTCCCGAGGGAGCGCCGCGGGCGATGGTCTGGGCCAGGCCCAGGATGGTGCCCAGGGGGTTGTTGATCTCATGGGCGACGCCGGCCGCGAGCTGGCCGACCGCCGAGAGCTTTTCGGATTGGCGCAGCTTGGCTTCGCTGTGCCGGAGGGCGTCGGCGTTGCGCTTGATCCACCTGATGTCTTTGACCGCCAGGACGACGCCCTTGATCCGGTCGTCCCTCGAGCGGATGGGCGCCGCGGACATGAGGGCGGGGACCTCCCGCCCTCTCTTGTCGAGGAGGTAGATCTCCGAGCCGCCGACCGCGGCGCCTTCCTTGACCCTCTCGAGCTTGCCGGCGAGCCGGGGGTCGTTGCTCGGGCCGAGGAGGTCGGAGGCGGGCTTGCCGGCCAGTTCGTCCTCGTTGAAGCCCAGCATGGCGAGGGCCGCGGGGTTGGCCGTTTGGATGCGGGCCTGCGCGTCCGTGACGAACACGGCGTCGGCCATGGCGTCCAGGATGTCCCTGAGGTGGTCCTTGGATACGGTCGTCTGGGCGAGCTCGCGGCTCATCTCGTTGAAGCTGCCGGCGAGGTCGCCCACCTCGTCGAACGCGCCGACCGGCACCGTGGTCCCGTACTCCCCGCGCCCCAGCTTCTCCACGCCCAGGGACAACTCGCGGATGGGAGCCAGGACGGAACGCATCAGCAGCAGGAGGGCGACCAGGCAGGCGCCCCCGGCGAGCGCGGCCGACCCCGACACCCTGGCCGCGATCCTCCGCTCCGTTTCCACGGTCTTCTCCAGGGAAAACCGCAGGAGGAGCGCGCCGGCCGGCTCGGTCCCCCCCGTCTTGGGCGAGACCGGGATGACGAGCTCCAGCACGGGGCGGCCGTCCATCGTCGTCTCCAGGGAGGAGGCCTGGCCCGAGCTCAGGGAGGCCAGCACGTGGGGGGCGCGGAGAGACTTCCCCTCCATGGCCTGGTCGGTATGGGCGATGATCCTGCCTTGCCGGTCCAGCGCCGCGGCCTGGAGCGCGTTGAAGCCGGTCAGGCACCCCTGCAGGTAGGTCCTCAGCACGCGGTCGTTGCCCGATAGGAGTCCGACCCTGAGGGAGTGGGAGACGCTGGCGACCTTGTCGCGGGCCGGGTTCTCCAGGTTCGAGCGCAGGACGGTGTGGACGACGCGGCGGGTCGAGACCCCGATGGCCCAGGCCAGGAAGGCCATGAGCACGACGAACGGCAGGACGATCCTGGCGTAGAGCTTCATGGCCCCGCGTCTTTGCGCAGGGACTTCACCAGGATGTCCAGGAGGTCCTCGATCTTGTACGGCTTGGTGATGTAGTTGAGGGCGCCGAGCTTCATGGACTTGAGCGCGGTCTGGGGGGTGGCGTACCCGGTGGCCATGACCACCTTGAGCTCGGGCTGCAGGGCCTTGAGCTTCTCCAGGGTCTCGACCCCGTTCATGCCTGGCATCATGATGTCGCAGACGGCGGCGTCGAACTTGGAGGCCCCGGCCTGGTCGAGGGCTTCCTGTCCGCTGGCGACGGCCACGACCTCGTAGCCGTTGCTTTGGAGAGAGAACTGCAGCATGTAGCGCTGGTTCTTGTCGTCGTCGATGACGAGGACGCGCGGCGAGTTCGCCTGGCTCATATCAGACCCCCTGGGACCAATGTCCTGCGACGACGGCGGCGGCCCGGCCCACTTTTAAGTATAGCCCCCGCCGCCGGAAGTGTCAATGAGGGCGGTCCGGCATGGTATGATACCAGGGCGATGACCGACGTCCACGTCCATCTGGCGGCCCTGCCCACCCCCGGCAACGGCTGCCTGGTGTCCCGAAAGATGCGCGAAGGGCCGCTGGGCAGGCTCATCTGCCGGATGCAGGGCCTCTCGCCCTCGGACCCCGAGGGCTCCAACCGCCGCTACGTGGAGAACCTCTTGGCCGAGTTGGCCGCGTCCAGGCACGTCGACAAGGCGGTGCTCCTCGGGATGGACGGCGTTTACGGCGCGGACGGCAGGCTCGACGAAGGCGCCACCGAGTTCCTGATCTCGAACGACTGCGTCTTCGACGCCTGCGCGGGCCGGGAGCGCCTGCTGCCCGGGCCGTCGATCAACCCGGCGCGCAGGGACGCGGTCGACGAGTTGGAGCGTTGCGCGGCCAAGGGGGCCGTCCTGGTCAAGGTGCTTCCCAACGCGCAGGGCTTCGACCCGGCGGAGCCGCGCTTCCGGCCGTTCTACAAGGCGCTGGCCAGGCTGGGAATCCCCCTCCTGGGCCACGTGGGTCACGAGTTCAGCCTGGTGGGCCGCGACCAGTCGGTCGGCGACCTCGGCAGGCTCGTCGCGGCCCTGGAGGAGGGCGTGACGGTCATCGCGGCGCACGGCTGCAGCAGCGGCCTCGTCGTCGTCGAGCGGCATCTCCCCCTGATGCTCGACCTGGTCCGGCGGTTCGAGGACTTCTTCGTGGACACCTCGGCCCTCACCCTGCCCAACCGCGTGGGCGCCTTGTTCCGCCTGGCCCGGCATCCCGAGGTCTTCGAGCGCCTGCTGTTCGGGACGGACTATCCCCTCCACGTCTTCGCCTACCCGTGCCTCGGGGCGCTCGCCGCGAAGGGCTACGTCCGGGCCCTGACCGCCGCGACCCGGTTCGACCGCCAGTTCGAGGTCCTGGCCGCCGTCGGCGTGAGGCTCACGACGGACTTCGAGAGCTTGCGGCGGCCGCGGTAGCGGCCAGGATGACCACTCCTTTCCGGTTCTACTCGGCCCGGCTGCTGGATTGGCTCAAGAGGGCGCCCCGGGACCTGCGCGCGAGCGCCGGCCTCTTCTTGGGCCTCAGCGTCATCGTGGTCATCCTGTGGATGGTCGGCTTCAGCTGCGAACGCGGGGCCGTCCGCCACAGGGGCAAGGCGTTCCGCTCGGGCTCGCCGGCTGCCGCGGGGGCCGGGTCGACGGCGAAGCCGGCCGGCGCCGACGACGGCGGGCCGCAGGACGGGGGACCGGCTGGCCGCGCCGATTCGACGAGCTTCGCCCGAGCCGGCCCGGAGGACAAGGCCGGGCTGGATGCCTCGGCGGGCCGGAGGCCGGAGCCCGGGAGGGCTTCCGATTCGGCCGCCGGCCAGGGCGTGGCGCCGGCCAAGGCGGAGGAAGGCGCGCCGCCGAGCCCGGAGGCCGACGGAGCGCTTGGGTCGGCGGGGGGCACGGTCTTGCCTGAGGCGCTTGGGACGGCGGGGTTCGCGGGCGGTTTCGCCCCGCCTCCCGGGGGCGCAGACCCCGGCGGGCGGGGCGCCGGCGGCTTGCCGCCGCGCTCCGGCGCCTCCGGCCGGGGCAAGAACCGCGCGCTCGCCGGCGTCGGCTGGCGCGGCTCCCCGGCCGCCACGGTCTCGTCGACCGAGACGGCTCGCCGCTCGGCCGAAGAGGCCGCCGCCGCCCAGAAGGGATACTGCCGCCTCGAAGCGGCGAAGCTGGCCGCCTTGACCGGGAAGGCCAAGGCCATCAGGGCTTCGCTGCGCGACCTGGTCGAGTCGGACTACGTTCCCAAAGCGGTGCTCGTGGCGCACGAGAGGAACATCAAGCAGGTCGACCTCGGCAAGGAGCGCATGACCGCTCCCAGGAAGAAGCTGTCGAGCCTCTACGAGACGGTGTATTCGAACTTCGACTATTTCGGGGGCCACAGGACCGAGACGAAGGACCGCGTCTACTGGGACCACTATTGGTTCCTCTGGACGCTCTACGACGACCAGGTGCTCTTGGAAAGCGCGGTGGACGAGGCGACGGCCGCGTCCGAGTGCTTGAAGACCATGAAGTCGAGCTACGAGGCGCTGCCTCAGCCGGAGGACCTGGCCGCGATCGACGAGTGCCATGACATCGCCTCCAGGGCGATCCTCCACGACTACGACTTCTACCTTTCGGCCCATTCGATCAAGAGCCGCCATGACCAAAGGATGCAGGAAGAGATCCCCGAGATGCTGGAGACCCTGAGACAGCCGGATGTGCCGGCCTCGCGGATGAGCTATACCCAGGAGACCCTCGGCCGGATGACCAGGCAGAACAAGGGAGTGGCTGAGCTCTACGGCGTCTGCCCCTGCCAAGCGGTGTTCGGGCAGGACAAGCTCGTCGCCTCGGCGATCGACGCGGGTCTCCGGCCGCTTTGCCCCAAGCTCAGGAAGTCGCTCACCGAGGTTCGGGCCCTGGACCTGCCGGTGCGTGAACGCATCAAGCTCGATGCCGACGCCGGGGAGGCCTTGTCGATGCTGGTCTTGGTCGAGAACTATTGGAACCGGCCCCCCGATGGCGGGCAGGATTCCAAGCGCAGGGTGGGCATGTCGTTCCCGATGGGCAGTCAGCAGCAGTTCGTCCTGCTCTACCACCTCTCCAGGGTGATCCGGCGGCTCGATCTCATCGAGGAAGCGGCCGGCGCGTGCGGCGCGACGGGCGGCCGTTGACCCGCCATCGACGCTCGGCGCCAGGAAGTGATATGCTACGTTCCGATGCGCGCGGCCGAGCCTTGGCTGGTCTTCCTGGCGTTCCTGGTCCTCGACGTCGTCGGCATGGCCCCGAGCGTCACGTTCGGGGATTCGGGAGAGCTGGCCGCGGCCGCCGCGACCCTCTCGGTCGCCCATGCGCCGGGCTACCCCCTGCAGGCGCTCCTGGGCAAGGCCTTCGGCACCGTCTTCGCTCTCGGGAACTGGGCCTATAGGACGAACCTCCTCACCGCGGTCCTGGCAGCGGCGGCTCTGGCCGTGCTGTCGAGCGGCCTGGGGCGGGCCGGGTTCTCGGGCCTGGCCAGGCTCGGCGCGGTGGCGTTCGTGGGCTGCTCCGGCCTTTGGCGGCATGAGTCGGCCGTGACCGAGGTGTTCGGGCTCCACCTCCTGTCGTTGGCGTGCGTCGTGTGGACCGTGGCGTCGTTCGCCGGCGCGCTCTGGCGGCCGAGGCCCATGGCGGCGCTCGGGCTCGGCATGGGGCTGGGCCTCGCCAACCACCATACCCTGGTCCTGGCCGCGCCGGCCGTCCTGTGGCAGGCCCTGGCCGAGCGGGTCACGGCGAGGAAGGCCTGGCTGGGCGTCGGCGTCGCGGCGGCGTTCGTGGGCCTGGGGCTCGCCTGCTACGCCTATCTCCCGGTCCGGTCGACCGCGGGCCCGCCGCTCGACTGGGGACATCCCACGAACCTCGGGCGTTTCATGAGGGTGTTACTAAGGAAAGACTACGGCTCCTTTTCCCTGACCGTCGAGGGGCAGGGCGAGGTGGCCCGCTGGTCGCAGGCCTGGCGTTATCTGAAGTTCACGTTTACGGGATTCGGGCCCGCCGCCTCGGCGCTCGCGGTCCTGGGGTTCGCGGCGTGGTCGAGGCTGCAGTTGAGGCTCCATTGGGGGTTCGCCGCGCTGCTCGCGCTGACCACGGGGCCGTTCTTCCTCGCGCTGGGCAATCCCCCTTTCGACCCTCAGACGGACTACGCCTTGGAGCGGTTCTACCTCGCCTCCTGGATGGGGCTGGCGCTCCCGGTCGCGGCGGGGCTGGAGTACCTCCGGTCGTCTTGGGCCTGGGCGGGCCGGGCGCTCGTGCTCGTCCCGCTGATCTCGGCGGCGTGTTGTTGGTCCGAGTGGTTCGTCCGGTGGGACCTCGCTTCCTACGACTACGGCCGGAACATGCTCAGGACCCTTCCGCGCGGCGCGAGCCTCTTCATGGACGGCGGGGATGACACTTTCTACTCGCTGGCTTTCCTCACCTACGGCCAAGGGCTCAGGCCCGACCTGGACCTGCATGACCGCGGGGGGGTCGTCTTCAAGAGCGCTTACGGGCCGGACTTCCGGGGGTTGCCTCGCGAGCTCAAGGAGCAGCGCCGTCTGCAGGCCGAATCGGCGCTCGCGTCCGCCGGGGCCCTCTTCTACAGCACGGTCAACGACTGGCTGCTGCCCGGGTTCTCCCTGGCGCCGGTCGGCGTGCTGCGCCGGCCGGTGAGGGAAGGCTCGTCGGAGCAGATGGGGACGGACGCCTGGGAGTTCTACTGCGTGAGGTACGCGGCCCCTCTCCTGGCGCGCCATTACCGGCACCGGGCGCTGGTCGCGTTTTACCCGGTCATGAGGGCCGCCTTCCTCGGGAAGGCCGGCAGGACGCGTGAAGCCTTGCTGGAGCTGAGGAGGGCTCTGGACTTGGGGCCGGACGTGCTCTGGCTCAAGCCCGCCGTGACCCGGGCCCTGGAGTGGCAGGGCTTCTCCGCCTTCGGGAGCCGCGACTGGGACCTCGCCGAGGAAGTCTACGCCCTGGCGGCCCGACTCGACCCGGGACAGCCGGACCTCCTGTTGAATCTCGGCGCCGTGTATGAGAAGCAGGGCAAGTCCCGGGAGGCCGAGGACGCCTTGTTGCGCTGCGTCGACAAGGCCCCTCGCTCGGTCCAGGCTTGGCGCAACCTGGGGACGGTCTATTGGACGGCGTCGAGGTGGAAGGAGTCGGCCGAGGCCTTCGGGAAGGCGTTGGAGCTCAAGCCCGGCGACCCGGAGCTCATGGGCTTCGAGGCCCGGTCACGGGCGCGGGCGTCCTCTTCCCGCCCGGCGCCGCAGGGCGCAAGGGTCGCCCGGAGGCGCCCGGGAAGGGCGGACCTATGAGGGGCGCGGTCGAGGCCGGAGGCCGAGCGTCCCGCGCGGAGCCCGCTTGGGGGGCTCCGCGCCCCTTGGGAGAGGAGTCGGCCGGCCGGGGCGGGTTCCTGGTCTTCGCCGCGTTCTTCGGGCTCTATCTTTGGACCATGCCCCCGGCGTTGCCCCCCTACCGCGACGCCGGGGAGATGACGACGAGCGCCGCGACCCTGGGGATCTCCCATCCGACTGGATATCCCCTCTATATCCTGCTCGGGCGGGCCAGCCAGGCGCTGCCCGCCGGCAACAAGGCCTACCGCACGAACCTGCTCTCCGTCATCGCCGGAGCGGGGGCGCTGGGCCTGCTCTATGGGCTGGCCGCGGGGCGCTGGGGCGCTCTCGCGGGGTTGGGCGGCGCGGCCGCGCTGGGGTTCAGCCCGGTCTTCTGGTCGGTCTGCCTCGTCACGGAGATGTACAGCCTGTGGGTGCTGGGCGCCGTGGCGCTCGTCGCGCTGGCCTGGCGGCTGAGGGACCGGCATGACCGGAGGCTCTGGCTCGGGTTCTGCTGGCTCTACGGCTTGGCCCTGACCAACCGGATGGACCTCGTGCTCCTGGCGCCCGGGCTCCTGTGGCTGGCCTTGGGCTCCTCCGGCGATGACCGGCCGAGGGAAGACGGGTTGTGGGCCATGCTGGCCCTGGCGTGCTTTCCGGCCGTGATCGCGGCCACGGACTCGAAGGCGCCGGTGGCCCTGCTCATCGTGGGGACCGCGCTCTGGCGCGCCCCCAAGGCGGGCAGAGGAAGATGGGTCGCCGCGAGCCTGGCCTTCGCTCTCCTCGGGCTCGGGTTGAACGCGTACCTGCCGGTCCGCTCCGCCGGGCACCCATGGCTCGACTGGAACCACCCCGCGAAGCTCTCCAACCTCGCGGATACCCTCCTGCGCAGCAGGTATGGAGGGACCTTGGACCTGCTCTCGAAGTCCTACGCCAAGGGAGAACTCCTTCTCCCCAACATGGTCGTGTACGGGCGCCATCTCTGGGAGAGCTTCGGCCTGGCGGGCCTGCTGCTGGCGGTCTTCGGGGGCTTGCGGCTGGCCTTCTCGGACAGGGGCGCTTTCCTGGGCCTGGCGGCGGCCTATTGGTGGTGCGGCCCGTTCTTCCTGTTCCTGGCGAACATGCCCCCCAACCCGCACGCCTTGGCCATCGTCGAACCCCACTACCTCCTGTCGGACCTGGTGCTGGCCTTGTGGCTGGCCTGCGGCATAGGGGAGTTGCGGCGCCTGCGCCAGGCCCTGGCGTGCGCTGCCGTCGCCGCGCTGCTGCTGGTCCCGTTCTTCAAGGGCAGGTTCGCCGCGATGGACCGGCGGGCGCACTTCTTCTCCTACGACTACGCCAAGAACGTCCTGAAGTCCGTGCCGCCGGGCGCGGTCCTGGTCTCCAAGAAGGACGTCCAGCTCTATACCCTGTGGCACTACCAGACCGTGCAGGGCTGGCGCCCCGACGTGAGGCTGGTCGCCCAGGGCCTGGCCGGCGCGCCGTGGTACCAGAGCGACTGGCGCCGGCGGGACGCCGGCCTTTGGCTCGGGCCTTTGAGGGATTCCTCCCAGTGGAGGATGTTCGTGGGCGCCAACCCCGCGGCGTTCGCCACCCCGGACGCCGAAGTCCCACCGGAGGTCACGCCGAGGAGGCAGAACGGGCTCGTCACGGCCCTGGGCGGCGCCAGCGCCGGGGTCGCGCCTGAGCGCGGCGAGTCCTGGAAGCTCTTCGCCCTCAGGGGCGATTACCGCTACGAGACCCAGCCCGATTTCTTCACCTCGGACATCATCGGCGACTGCTCGCGGGCGCTGTTCTTCGCGGGCGGGGACGCCTCGAAGGAAGGGGCGGCCGACGCCGCTTCGGCCATGCTGCTGCGCGCCTGGGGCATGCATTGGCTGTTCCCCGAGGCCTCCACCCTGCTGGGCTACCTGGAGTTCGCGCGCAACGACTACGGCCTCGCCAAGGAGTATTACGGCCTCTCGGTTTCCCTCTACGGCGTCATGCTGGAGCTGGCGAGGGAGTACCGCGCTTTGCCGGGACTCCTGGCGGAGATCGCCTCGGGCGCCGCGGAGTCGACCATGCACCTGGGCGTCATCGCCGAGCGGACCGGCGACCGGGCCGCGGCGGAGCGGCACTACCTCGATTCCCTGGAACTGCGCCCCCTCGCGCAGACCCGCTTCAATATGGCCGTCCTGTACTGGAACCGGGACAGGGGACGCGCCGAGCGCGAGCTCTCGGAGGCCCTTCGGCTCGACCCTTCGCACGCGGAGGCCGCGAGGTACCTCGCCATCCTGCGCTCCCGCCTTCCCCCGGGGCGGCCGGAAGGTCCTCGCTGAGGGGCGGCGCGATGGCATGGTGCCTTGAGGACGCGCTCTTCGGCTGGCAAGCGGCCAAGAGGCTCTGGAAGCCGCCGCTCAAGCGCTATCTGACCGGGGGGTGGTCTCCGCTGTCGATGCGGCCGGGCCCGCCCCATTTCCCCGGCGGGCTCGACCGCCTGGGCCTCTACCTGCACGTCCCGTTCTGCCGCGACCTCTGCCCTTACTGCCCCTACAACCGCGTCGAATACGACGAGGCTCTCTCCCGGGCTTTCGAGGCCGCCCTCCTGGCCGAGATCGACCTGCAGGCAGCGGCGCTCAGGCGCGCCTGCGCCGGCCGGTCGATGCCGGTCGTCACGACCCTCTACGTCGGGGGCGGCACGCCGACGGTGGATCCCGCGACGCTCAGGCGCGCCTTGCGCCGGCTGGCCGAAGCGTTCGGCCCGGCCCGGGAGATCTGCGTGGAGCTCCACCCTTCCGCCATGGACGACGCCTGCCTGGAGGCCCTCCGGGGCGCGGGCGTCACCATGCTGTCGGTCGGCGTGGAGACCTTCTCGGACAGGCTGCTCAAGGCCATCGGCCGCTCCCACGACGGCGTGACGGCCGAGGCCGCCGTGCGCCGGGCCGTGGCCGCGGGCTTCGCCTCGGTGAACGTGGACCTCATGTTCTCCCTGCCGGGACAGAGCGCGGCCGAGCTCGACTCGGACCTGCGCCGGCTCGCGGCCCTCGAAGTCGACCAGGTCTCGACCTACCCCATGTTCGGCTTCCCCTACACCGAGCTCGGCAGGGAACTGGGCTTGCGCGGCATCCGGCGTCCCCCCGGGACCCGCATCCGGGAGATGCTGGACATCATCGCGGTTCGCTGCCGGGAGGCTGGGCTCGAGCGCTGCGCCGTCTGGTCGTTCCTCCGGCCGGGCGGCAAGAAGTTCAGCTCGGTCACCCGCCATCACTACCTGGGCTTCGGACCGAGCGCCGCGTCCATGACCGGGCGGCAGTTCCGGGTCAACACCTTTTCCGTCGCCGAGTACGCCAGAACCCTGCCCGGGCGGCTGCCCGTCGCCCTCGCCATGCCGTTCGACCGGGGGCTCGAGATGGCCTACTGGCTCTACTGGCGGGTCTACGAGATGAGCATCCCCGACGGCGAGTTCCACCGGCTCTTCGGCCGGGACCTCGGAGAGGTGTTCGGCTCGTTCTTGGCCGGCATGCGCTGCCTGGGGATGGCCCGGCGGGAGGACGGCGGCCATCGCATCACCGAGGCCGGGGCCTATTGGATCCACAGGCTCCAGAACGAGTACTCCCTCAACTACATCGACCGCCTCTGGGGCGCCTGCCGGCAGGACCCTTGGCCCGACGAGGTGCGGCTCTGATGCTGGCCGGGATCCGCCGGGCGCCGTACTTCGCTTCCCTGGCGGCCAGCATCGCGCTCGGCCGCCCTCTGCCGGCCATCGGAGGCATCTCGATCACGGATGTCTGCAACCTGGATTGCCGGCACTGCTGGCGCAAGAACGGCGGGCGTGGGCACGCGCCCTTCCCCATGGTGCGCCGGGCTCTGGAACGCCTCCACGCCATGGGCGCGCGCTACCTGTACATCCAGGGCGGGGAGGCCTTCCTGTGGGAGGACGGGCCCCTGCGGCTCGCGGACGTCGTGCTCCAGGCCCGCCGGCAGGGCTTCTTCCACGTGGCGGTCTGCACCAACGGCACGTTCCCCCTGGAGGCCGAGGCCGACTCCTTCTCCGTGAGCCTCGAGGGTCGCCGGGAGACGCACGACAGGATACGCTGCGGCTCGTTCGAGCGCGTGATGGCCAACCTCGCGGCCGGCCGCGGCCGGCACGTCTTCCTCAACGCCACGTTCAACCGGGAGAACGTTGGCGACCTGGAGTACCTGGCCCGGCTCGCGGCGCAGCGCCCCTATCTGCGGGGGCTCCTCGTGAACTTCCACATCCCCTACCCGGGGGTGGAGGGGCTCTCCCTGTCCCAGGAAGACCGCCGCCGAGTCAGCCTGCGGGCCATGGAGCTCAAGCGCGGCGGTCTTCCCATCATGAACTCCTTCGGCGGGTTGCGGGCCCTGGCGGCCAACGACTGGCGCAGGCCCATCGGGCTCTCCGTGGTCACTGATTGCCGCGAGACCTACAATTGCTGCCGCGCCCGCGGCATGGAGGAAGTCTGCCGCGGCTGCGGCTACGGGCTTTGGGCGGAGGCGGCCAGGGTCCTGGCCTGGGATCCGGAGGTCATGTGGGCCGCGTGGCGCAGGCTCCACTCGCGATGAGCGTGCCCGTGCGCGTCGGCCTGGCCGTGGTGGACGACGGGCTCTACACGCACCGCTGGGCGGCCGCGCTGCTGCAGGACGCCGGCTTGCGGGTCCCGTTCGCCGTCTGCCTGAGCCCCTGGCGGGCCAGGGGGTTCAATCCCCGCGGCGGCGGGGCCGCGGCCGCGGCGCTCTCGAGGCTGGCCTACTACGGCTGGCGGGACACGGCGGTGTTCGCGGCCCGGGCGGCGGCCTCGGCGGCCGTGGACGCCCGCTGGCAAGCGGGGCTCGGCGGCGAGCCCCGGCGGGTGGCGTCGGCGGCGAGGGCCAAGGGGGTTCCGGTCCTCCGGCCGCCCGGCGGCGACATCAACGACGCGTCCTTCTGCGGCCGGCTGGCGTCGCATCGTCCGGACCTCATCGTGTGCGCTTTCTCACAGAAGGCGGGCGCGAGGTTCCTGTCCGTTCCCTTGGCTGGATGCCTCAACGTCCACTTCTCGCTCCTGCCGCTCCACCGCGGCCGCGAGCCGCTCATGAGGGCCATGCTTGCCGGCAGGGGCGCCGGGGTCTCGGCGCACTGGATGACCGAAGGAGTGGACGAGGGCGCGGTCGTCGCCCAGGAGCCGGTCGGCCTGGAGGGCTGCCGCACGCTTGACGAGGCCATCCTGAAGGCCTGCGCGGTCGCGGCCCGCCTGCTGCCTCGCGCCGTCCGCCTGGCCGTCGACGCGGGCGGGCCCGCCCCGGCCTCGGGCGCCCTCGGGCCGAGGCGCGGGTGGCCCACGCCCGACGAGGTGGCCGAGTTCAGGGAGAAGGGCTTCCGGTTTGTTTGAAGGGCGCCTCCCCAACCCGTTCAGTGCTGCGAACTGATGGATTTAGAAGTTCCTTTCAGGATGTCTTTCTTTGGGAGTTGGAACCTGTGTTGAGGTGATATGTTCAACTATCTCACTTCAACAGGGATCGCAGGTGCCTCCCAGGCCTGGCCGCCGCAGACTTGATGTTCTCCCGTGCTCATCCGCTGACGTCGAACTTGCTAGAATCCCCCACGATGTCATGCTGAGTCACTTGCGCGGATCGATGGCGTTGTTGACATTCAGCCGGCTGGAATGGCGCAGGCATCGGGGTTCGGCTGTTCCTATGCGCTGGGCAACGGCATCGCCGGCGGGATTGCCGGCTTGATCACGGCCTCGGCCGTCTCGGCCGCGCTCATTCGAGGTTGGTGGCTCGCTGACAACTTCGGTCATCGCGGCCTCTTCGGCATTGAGACGGCCTTGGTGGTCCTGGCCGCGTTCAGCGGGCCGATTCTGGCCCTGGGTCGTCTTGGCCTTCTCGCCCGAAGTCCGGGCCAAGGCCTCCTCCGGGCTCGCGCTCACCTCGTTGCGCGGCGAGGTCACCTGGCTGGGGAAGGACGGTGTCCGAGAGCGGCTCGTGCCACCCCTCGACATCCATTGGATCAGTCAGGTCAAGGAAAGCTGGCGGTGGAATGAATGGCCCGGCACCATGTCGCTCGCATGGGCTCCGGACGGGAGCGTCTGGGTGGTGCGCTCGTGGAAGCGCCAGGGAGCCGACAAGTGGACCGTCGAGGTCTGGACTGGCAGCCAGGCCCCTCTCTCCCTCGTTTCAAGCAAGGAGATGGAGAACCGGCTTTTCCCATGGCTGAGCCATCGCAGCGATTCCGTTGAGCTCGGAGAGGCGGCCGCTCTGGTCTTGTTCCTCCAGGCCATGCCCCAGGGCAGATTTCAAGACTTCACCGTAGAAGAGCTTTTCCGCGGCCTAAGGGCCAAAGGTCTTGCGGCCGGAATCGACACAGCCTCCCTGCTCATTGGGACCAAGAAGCTGAGGCTTCCCAAGGGCATGTCCCCGATGTATGGGACTTATGACAGCGGATACACCAGCTGCTCTTACTGGAGCGATTTCCCCTACCGTGTCAGGGAATTCTAGGGCTGGACCCAAGATCTCATCCCGGGTTTCAGGTTCAAAGGAAAATTCCTTTTTCCCGCGCCCGTCGTGTCCTTGCGCGACGAGAGGAATCCCTGGGCTCTGGCCTTGGCTTGCGAGGACCACGTCGATATCCTGTGGGCTGGCCCAGGCTGCAAGACCAACCTCAGCTTGGTGCCGGCGCAACGACGCCTATCTGCACATCATCGCTCCCGACGGCACGCCGTTGCCGCCCTTCGACCTGAGCCCCTCTCGCCATCCCGTAAAGGGAGTGGCCCTGCCGAGGTACTTGCACACGGACGGCCGGTCTGTCTGGCTCCTGGTCGAGCGGGGTCTTCTCATCAAGGCTCGGTCGCCGGACGGAGCGGTGGAACGGGGTTGGCTGCTGCCCAGGACCAGGATGACCGAAGAGCGCTACGAAGCGGCGTTCAAAGTCGTCGGGGACGGGCTGTTCTGGCACACTGGGCGGCGCATCTTCTTCATCGATTGGGAAGGCCGGCGGCGGGACCTGGGACCGATCTAAGGTTCGCCCACGGCCGGCCCCTCGATGGGCCGGTCCTAATAGGAGTCGAAGAGCTTCTCGAGCTGGTCGAGCCGGGGAGCGGCCTTCTTGGCGGCCAGGGCGGTCAGTTCCGCGAGGCTGTCGAGGTGGACGAGGGCGTTGACGTTGACGTCCTTGAGGCAGGCCCGGAAGAACCGCTTGCAGAAGTGCCTGTTCACCAGGTGGACGTCCTCGATCCACGGGCCGATGTTCTCGATCCCCCAGTCGGGCCGGCCGCCGCGCCGCTGGATGAAGAACTGGGCCAGCAGGTACATCGAGAGAGTGCGGAAGATGGTCTCCTGGATGGTGGCGAACGGCAGGTGGGTGAGGACGTTGGGCTTGAGCTTGCCCAGGATGGGGCAGCCGCTCGTGGGCATGAGGACGCCCAGCAGCGCGGAGGCGCCCTCGGCGAGGGACGTGCGCCGGGAGAGCGTGCGGGTCTCGCGGACGACCTCGACGAGCGCGGTCTCGGTCGAGAGGGAGTCCTGGAAGGCGTCCACGATGTCGATGACGTTCTCCGCGACCGGGCAGCGGGGCCGCGTCTCTTCTTGGAACGGGCAGTTGGGGCACTGGCACACCGAGAGCCGCGTCCACGAGGGGTAGACCGTCCGTTCCCGGGGGAGGGCGTCGAGCGTCACGCAGTCGAGCCGGACCGGGAATTCCCGGACCACGCCGTCGTCCATCGTGAAGCGATAGGTGAGGAAGACGTCGGATGCCGCCATGTCAAGGCTAGGATACAATATTCGCCGCGCCGAGTCGCCTGACGCGCGCTCGTTTGCTGGAGTGCCGAGGTTCTGAGGCTATGGCCGTCGATGATCCGCGGGGTCACTTCGCAGCGCAGGGCGGTCCGTCGGACTGGCAGTCCCTGCGATAGGCATAGATCCTGTTGTCCATCCCGACGTGCCTGAAATCTCGCGGCGTGAACCGCATCCTGTTGAGCCAGTAGGTCACACCCACCTGGGAAGGCGCCTTGCCTTGCGGGTCGTCCACAAGAAGGGTCCCCGAGATCCTCAAGTCGCGGCCGACCACGGCATAGACGCCGACGACGGGGCGGCGTGACAGTCTGGGATTCTCCAAGGTCACGGTCCCATCCGCTCCGAAATCATAGGACCATTGCGTCGTGCGGTTGCACCATTTGCCCGGCAATCTGGCCTGGACGTCCCCCCACAGGTCATCGGCGAACCCGGGGGCGCGCCTGACGGCGAACTCGAACTCCCCGGCGTCCATCGACTCCTCGATCGTGGCCATCACGGCGCGCGCCTCGGTCTCACCCTGTCCCGCGGCAAGGTACAGCCAGTTGTAGGCTTCATCCTTGTTCGTGCCTGAGCCCTGCTTGGCGGCCAGCAAGGATCCCAGTCTGAGCTGGGCCTTGGCGTGTTCCTGCTCCGCCGCGAGGCGATACCATTTCTCCGCCAGGGTCTGAGACCCCGGCATGCCTTGGCCACGGGCGTAAGCCTCGGCAAGGGCGAACTGGGATTCCGGAATCCCCAGATCGGCCTCCGAGAGGATGCTCTCCGGGACGGAGCCGAGCCCGTCGGGCAGCGCTTGGAGCACTGACTCCGTCCCCTCATCGTTCACGGTCAACGTGCGATCTGAGATCCTGACGTTTCGCAACGTGCGCATCGACGATTGCCTCGTCGACCCATAGACATCGCATGCGTTGGGGGTCTCAATCCCCATGACGTCGGCCGCCGCGGCGATTTCCACGGCGATGGTCCCATCCGGCGCGCGCAGTATCTTGAAATTGCCCGTCATCAAGGGCGTTTTCGGACGCTCGTCATCGGTCACAGCGGTCCCGTCTCCTCGGAACCGGAGGAGGCATCCGGCGGTGCTGGCGCACCGACCGTACCAGGCGCCGTGCAATTCCTTCAACTCGACCGGCGCCTCGACCGGCGCTATCGTGACGATGGGCGGGGGCGCAACCGTGACCGGCACACTGGCCTTCTGCTTGGCGCGGACCCCTTTGATGTGGTGGTACGGCACCCACGCGACGACCCCGGCCAAGACCCCCAGGCTGGCCCACACCGGCAGCCTCGACCATGCCTGCAGCAGGAGGGGCCGCATCCCGTTGGCAGGCGACGCCGGACGGCGGGCCGGCGCCGAGGGAGACGTCGTCTCCTCCAACATGATCGGCCATATCTCGTCGGCGGGCGGGGCTTGCGGCCGGACTGCGCTCTGCCAGGAGGCTTCATGCGGTTGGGTCGGCACGGGGAAGCGGGCCGGTGTGCGCCCCAGCGGCTCGAAGGCGGGAAGGGTTGGGGCCAAGTTCGCCGCCGGGCCGAGCTTCGCGGTCTCGGCCCGAGCCACGGGGAGGCTCGGCAGCTGCGCGTCGATGGCGGCGACCAGCGCCGCGGCGCTGGCGTAGCGGTCCTCGGGTTTCTTGGCCGTCATCTTGTTCAGGATGAACTTGACGCCGTAGGGGATGAACAGCGCTCCCTCGTCGAAGTCGGGCAGCGGACGCTCCACGATCTGATACATCAGAGCCATGGGCGTGTCGCCCGCGAAAGGCGCCTTGCCGGAGAGCAACTCGTAGAGCATGATCCCGAGGGAGAAGATGTCGGAACGTCCGTCGACCTGCTCGCCCTTGATCTGCTCCGGCGACATGTACATGGGGGTGCCGAGCGTGGCGCCGGTGGCGGTGATGCCGGTGGAAGCCTGCGCGACCTTGGCAAGTCCGAAATCCAGGACCTTCACCAGCCCGGATTCGTTGATGAGGATGTTCCGCGGCTTGATGTCCCGATGGACGATGCCTTTCCCGTGAGCCTCCGCCAGGCCCAGGGCGGCCTGGCGCACGAGCTCCAGGGCAGGACGCGGTTGGACCCTGTCATTCTCCCGGATGAAGTCCTTGACGGATTTGCCCTTCACGTACTCCATGGCGAGATAGTGGCGGCCGTCCTGCTCGCCGACGGCATGGATCTGGACGATGTTGGGGTGGTTCAGCTGGGCGACCGCGCGAGCCTCCCTCTGGAAGCGCTTGACGGACTCGGGATCCTGGCCGAATTCCGGCGGAAGGACCTTCAACGCGACGCTGCGCTCGAGCGACTTCTCGTGCGCCATGTAGACGACGCCCATGCCCCCGCGCCCGAGCTCGCCCAGTATCTCGTAGTTGCCGAAGGCCTTGCCTATGAGGGGGTCCGGTTGCGTCATGGATCGTTGCGTCGCAGCGTCCGTCTGACTAAAGCTATTCTACCATAACTTTGCCGGACCGAACCGCACACGCAAGGCGCTGGGGCTTCAGGGAGCGGACTCGGGCCCGCCGGGCTATGCTAACATGTGATGGCGGTCCGTGGCCGCGGGAGGTGCGCCATGTCGGGGAGGGTGATTCTCGAGATCGTCGGCGGTGCGATGAGCGGCAGGCGGCTCTTCTTTGACGAGCACGATACCTACCTTTTCGGCCGAGATCCCGCTTGCCATGCCTGCCTCCCCGACGACGGCAGGGTGTCTCGCCACCATTTCTTGCTGGAAGTCAACCCGCCTGACGCGCGCATCCTCGACCTCGGCAGCCGAAACGGGACCTTCGTCAACGATGTGAAATACGGCGGCCGGGGGCAAGACGAAGCCGCGGAGGAGACCGCCGCGCCGCTCAATCCCGAGATCGACCTCAAGAACGGCGACCGGATCCGCGTGGGCGACACCGTGATCGCCGTGAGCCTGGAGGGGGCCGGCGCATGCTCGGAGTGCGGGTGCCCGATCGCCGACGGCGACCGGGTGAAATGCACCCGGCCTGACGGGACCTTCTTCTGCTTCAACTGCGGGGCCCGGATCTTGACGGGTACGAAGACGAAGGAGGCGGTGCGTTGCGCAAGATGCGGCAAGGACGCGGCCGATGAGGCGGGCGTGGCGCGCCTCGGCGACTACGTCTGCCGTTGTTGCAGGGAGGAGGCCGGAATCGGCCCCCGAGACATCCTCGTGGGCCTGCTGGGCGTCGCGGGGGATGAAGACGGGACTCCCGGGATCGGGGGCTATGAGATCGAGAAGGACCCTCTGGGTGTCGGGAGCTTCGGGGCCGTCTATCTCGGCAGGCGCAGGAAGGACGACGTCCAGGTCGCGATCAAGGTGTTGCTCTCCCAGGTCGCGGTGGACGAGCATTCCCGGCGGATCTTCCTCCGGGAGATCTCGGCGATGAAGGAGTTGCGCCACGGCAATATCGTGTCGTGTTTCGGCCACGGCTCGGTCGGCAGCGCCTTCTATTTGATCACGAAGTTCTGCGAAGGCGGGAGCATCGAAGGCTTGGCGAAGCGCACGGGAGGGAAACTCCCGCTCTCCGTCGCGGCGCCGATCATGCTCCAGGCTTTGGAGGGGCTCTCTTACATCCACGGCAAAGGAGTCGTGCATCGCGACTTGAAGCCCGCGAACATCCTGCTGACCGGCTCGGATGGCTCAGACAGGGTGAAGATAGCCGACCTGGGGCTGTCGAGGAGCTTCCAGAAGGCGGGCTACAGCGGGATGACGATGATGGGCGTCGCCCGCGGGACGCCCCTCTTCATGCCGCGAGAACAGGTCACGGACTTCAACAACGTCAGGCCGGTGAGCGACGTCTGGAGCATGGGCGCGACTTTCTACAACATGCTCACCGGCGCGTTTCCGCGGGAGTTCGACCGGGGCCAGGCCGCCATGGAGGTCGTCCTCGGCGGGCGCATCATCCCCGTCCGAGAGCGCGACGCCGGCATCCCCCGGGAGATGGCCCGGGTCATCGACAAATCCCTCTCCACCAAGCCGGACGACCGGTATCAGACCGCGGCCGACCTGCGCAAGGCGTTCAAGGAGGCCCTCGGCCCGTGCCGGACCGGATGAACCTATTCTGTTGTATACTATAGACGATGCGCTTTCCTCCATCAACGGGGCCCGGGCCGAGGCCCCTCGGCGGTCTCGCCGCCTGCGCCCGTGTTGCGCTCCTCGCGGGCCTGCCGATGATGATCTTCCCTGCGGCCGGCCTGGGCGCGCCGGCTGATGTCGCCTCGCCCGAACAGGCCCGGCCCGAGCGGTTCGCGTGGCACTCCCTTTCCCCGAAGGGCGTCTGCGTCGCGGTGAACCCGGGGCGCGTGGACTCGGGGAGGCTGGACCTCCTGGGCAAGCTTTTCGCCGTCGGAGAAAGCACCACGTTGTTCGAAGCGACGCTGGGGACCGATTCGTTCTTCCTCGGCAGGCAGAGTTGTGAGGCGGCCTCGAAGGTTCGCCCAGGCGGCCCTGCCGCGGCCGGCGGCGGGGCCGTTGCCGCTCCGGAGCCGCCGATCGAACCCAGTCCGGAGAGGCCGCGAAGCGCCCCTCGCAAGCGCTCTGCGCGCGAGACTTCGTCCGCCGGGGAGGACGATCCGCCGCTCGAGGCCTATCCGACGGCGGAGTACCTTCCTGGGGAGAGCGAAGGACGCGCGAAGACGGCCGGCGCCAAGAAGGCGTGGGTCTTCTCGGCCCAAGCCGGCTTCGACGAGGTCGTCGATTTCTACGTCCGCCAGTTGGGCGTTGATGCGCCCGACAAGAAAGACGACCGCCGCTATCTGGCGATCACGCCCACGCTGGAGCTCCGCGTCGAGAAGGCGCAGGACGACAAGGTCGTGGTCTCGATGATATCGCGCAAGAGCATCGTCGGGATCCCGGGCCTGGAGACGGGCGGATCATGCGTGTCCTGCTCAGGGATATCGCAATCCTCGAGCAGGACCGGGTTCCGGGGCTCCGGAGCGATGCCGGCGACCTCGAAGATCGAGAAGCAGACGATCCAGAGGCCGACGACCTCCAAGACGACCTCTAAGCGGAAGGATTGACCGCGGGTCAGAGCCCGTAGAGGGGCTCGAACTTGGCCTTCAGGTGGGCGATGAGGTCGTGGTGCCCCAGGGGCTTGCCCGTGACCTTCTCGACCAGCTCGCCGGCGCGGTAGCGCGCCCCGTGGCCGTGGATGTTCTTCCTGAGCCAGCCCAGCAGGGGACGGAAGTCGCCCCGGGCGAACGAGGCCTCCAGGCCCGGGACGTCTTTCTTGGCCCGGGCGTAGAACTGGGCGGCGTAGAGGTTGCCCAGGGTGTAGGTGGCGAAGTAGCCGATGTGGCCGAAGGACCAGTGCACGTCCTGGAGGCACCCGCGCCGGTCGTCGGGGACCTTGATGCCCAGGAGCTCCTTGAAGCGCTTGTTCCACGCCTCGGGGACGTCCTTGACCGCGAGCTTGCCCGACAGGAGCGCCGCTTCGATCTCGAAGCGGAGCACGATGTGGAGGTTGTAGGTCGCCTCGTCGGCCTCCACGCGGATGTGGGACGGCTCGACGGCGTTGATCGCGTGGAGGAAGGCGTCCAGCTCGACGTCGCCGAGCGCCTCGGGGAAGGACTTGGCCGCGACGGGATAGAAGTGGGTCCAGAACGGCCGGCCGCGGCCCACGAAGTTCTCCCACAGCCGGGACTGGGATTCGTGGATGCCGAGCGACACGGCGGAGCCCATGGGGGTGCCGAAGCGCTCCTTGGGGAGCCCCTGGTCGTAGAGGGCGTGGCCCGTCTCGTGCATGATGCCGAAGAACGACTCGTTGATGAACCGCTCGTTGTAGCGGGTGGTGATCCGGGTGTCGCCCGGGCCCATCCCGGAGCAGAAGGGGTGGACGACCGTGTCGATGCGCCCGCGGTCGAGGTCGAACCCGATGGCCTCGGCGGCGCGCCGTCCGAGCTCCCGCTGGGCTTCCACCGGGTAGCGCCGGGTCAGGATGGAGACGTCGGGCCTCTTGGGCGCGGCCGCGAGACGCTGGATCAGGGGCACGAGCTCCCGCTGGAGCCCGTCGAGGACCTTGGCGATGTTCCCGCTGGTCTCGTAGGGCTCGTAGTCGTCGATGAGCGCGTCGTACGGGGAGCGCGCGTACCCGTAGCACTCGGCCTTCTCGCGGTTGAGCTTCATGACCTTCTCGAGCCAGGGCCGGAACTTCTTGAAGTCAGAGTCCCGCCGCGCTTCCACCCAGGCCTGCTGGGACAGGCTGCAGGTGCGGGCGAGCTCCTCCACGAGCCTCTTGGGCAGCTTGACCTCCTTGTCGTAGGCCCGCCGGGTCTCGCGGATGTTGACGGCTTCCACGCTCAGCGGGTCCTGGGCGAGCCGGGAACCCTCGCATCGCGCGAGCAGGCCGGCGACGGACGGGTCGACCATCTTGTCGTGGATCAGGCCCGAGAGGTAGGCGAGCTGGTCGGCGCGATGCTCCGCGCCCCCGGGCGGCATGTAGGTCTCCTTGTCCCAATGCAGGAGCGAACTGCAGGTCCCCAGGAGCGCCGCCTCCTTGCTGAGCGCCATGAGGCGGTCATAGGATCCCTTCACGTCGGTCTTGGCGGCGGTGGTCATGGGGTCATCTCTTGGGGAACTGGTTGTAGCGGAACTGGAAGAGCCCGAGGAACTCGTAGCCGCCGTTGAACTTGATGTAGGAGACGTCGAAATTGAGCTTGAGGAAGTAGCCCAGCTTGAAGTTCAGCATCCACGGGTTGAGGGAGGCGCCGTTGAACTTGATGAACTCGACCCCCAGGGGATACTGCGGCTTGGGCAGGAAGAAGACGCTCGCGAAGGGCATGCTCCGGCTCCAAGCGCGGTCTCCCTTGCGGCCGGCGTAGAACTCGAGGGCCTGCGGCGCGAGGAACTCCGTCAGGTGCCCGACGATGTCGCCGGTGCTGCCCTGCATGTAGCCGGCGCTCACGCGCGCCCCGTGGATGTTCTTGCTGGCGACGACGTAGGCGTCGGAGAGGGTTTTCGTGGTCTTCTGGCTCACCGTGACCGAGACGGTGGGGGTGTTGACCGAGGGCTGGGGAGCGTCGCGGAAGAGCAGGCTCCCGTGGCCGCCGACGGCCAGGGCCGGCCGCCAGCGGGTCTCCGATTGGATCTGCATCTTGCCCTCGGCGCTCAGCAGCCATTCGCCCAGGCGGTCGATGTAGTTGACCTTGCGGACCGAGTTCTCGAATGAGTTGCGGCCGTAGAGGCGGCCGATGAAGTAGCAGGCGTTGAAGTCGAGGCCCATGCCGGGGGTCGTGTATTTCCCGGCCCCGCGGTAGGCCGTGGGGGTCAGGATGACGCCCGAGACGGCGGCGGGCGGGGTCAAGGGCTTGGCCGCCGCGGCTTCCGGGGCCGGGGGCGGGGCGGGTCTCTCCGTGAGGGCGAAGACCAGCCGGACCTGGTTCGAGGAGACGGCGATCGGCTCGAACTCGGCGGGCACCGGCGCCCCGGCCATCGAGAAGACCAGCGGCTCGATCTTCTCGAACCTGCCCAGAGCCCGGAGGTTCTCCAGGTCGGAGGCGACGTCGGCTTTCGTGTAGAGCATGTTCCGCTGCCCGCGCACCTTGTCGCGAAGGGCCGGGTCGGTCGCGACGCTCGGGCCCACGAAGAGGAGCACCTCGCCCAGCACCCAGGGGCCCTCGTCGACGGAGAGAGCGGCCCCCATGTTCGAGAAGGGCGAGGCGGTCGTCGCCGTGGAGGCGGCCGGGGCATGGTCGAGGCCGGAGGCCGGGGGTTGGGCCCAGGACGACAGGGCCAGCCAAGGGGCGCACAGGAGCGGCGCGAGGAAGCCCAGGTTCCTCCTCATCATAGGCCGAGCCCCGGCCAGTGAGCGAGCAGCACCCGCAGCAGGACGTTGGCGACCACCGCGGCGCCGACATCGTCTCCCACCACCCCCAGCCCTCCCGGGAGACGGTCGAGCCAGGAGTAGGGCGGCAGCTTGACGGAGTCGAGCAGCCGGAAGAGCACGAAGCCCAGCCCCAAGACGGCCAGCGTCCTGGGCAGGAAGGCGGCCGTCGTCCACATGCCGACGATCTCGTCGAGGACGATGCGGGGGTCGTCGCGCTTCCCGAAGATCCTCTCGGCGCGGCCGCACAGCCAGCAGGCCCCCGCGATCGACACGATCAGGATCCCCCCCAGGGACCAGGGGTCGCGCGGCAGGAGCGGCACGGACAACAGGCCCACGCAGGTGCCGAAGAGTCCCGCTCCGCTCCATTTTCGTGTCCCCAGGAACTTGACCGGAATATAGCTGATAAAGAAACCGGTCGCAAAGAGCAGGCACCAGCGCTCCGCTACCCCCACGTCTTCTCCAGCGTCGGTCTCGACTGCTTGAGGTACGAGGCGGCGCTCACCCACGTCACGACGACGCAGAGGACCGTCAGGTAGTAGGGGACCCGCAGCGGCCACGCCGGGGCGCGGACCCGCTCCGCGACGACGAGGATGAGGATCATGGCGAGCACGGCCCCGCACTGGAAGCCCGTCTTGAGCTTGCCCCAGCGGTCCGCGGCCATGATCTTGCCCTGGCTGCCCAACAGGACCCGTATCCCGCCGATCACGAGGTCCCGCGCGATGATGAGGAAGACCCCCCAGAGGGGGATGTCGAGCTCCGGGATCCTCGACAGGGCGATCAGGGCGCCCAGGACCAGGATCTTGTCCGCGATGGGGTCGGCGACCTTGCCGAAGGGGCTGACGCTGTTGGTGGCGCGCGCCACGTAGCCGTCGACCCAGTCCGTGATGACGGCGGCGACGAAGAGGGCCATGGCGGCCAGGTGCATGGCGCTGGAGTCGGTCATGAGGAACGCGAAGACGAGGATCGCCAACCCCATGCGCAGCAGCGTCAGCTGGTTGGCGATGGTCATCGGGCCGGCACGACGTAGTCGCCCGCGGCGTCGGCCTTCGGGAAGTCCGTCGGCGCGCCGTTGAGGGTGAGGGTGATGTCCGAGGGGTTGGGGGTCTTCAGGACGAGCCGGACCTTCGGCCGGTATTCCTGCCGGGCGCCGTGGGGGACGATGCCTTCGAACCGGACCTTGTCGTCGACGGAGAGGTGGATCCAGGCGTCGCGCTTGAACGCGAGGCCCACGACCGGCTCCACCGGCTTGGAGATCGGCTCGAGGACGGGAGGCGGGGCGGGCGCTTCGGCGGACGGGTCGGCTTGGGGCGGGCCGGCCTTGCCCATCAGGGCCACCAGGGTCCACACGATGAGCATCGCCGCCAGGATCGCGGCGAGCGGGCGCAGGCCCGAAGATGGGGCGTCGGGCGCAGGCTTCTCGGGGGCCGGCCGCGCGTCGGCCCTGCTGGCGCTCTGCTTCGCGTCGTAGCGGCCGTCGTCCTCGGAGACCAGGCGTTCCCCCTTCCCGGCGGAGCCGCCCGGGGCCGCGCTCGGAGGCCGCGGCGTCTTGGGCGAAGCCGCCGCGCCGGGGCGGGCCGAAGCCGAGGGACGGGCGCCGTCCTTCCCGGCGGGAGGCGTCGTCGCGGCGGGGCGGGTCGCCGCCGAGGGGCGGGCGGCGTCCTTCCCGGCGGCGGGCGTCGCGGCGGGGAGGGGCGGCTGGTCGGGAACGATCTTCTTCCAGACCGATTCGAAGTCGACCTCGAGGTAGTCGCAGTAGATCTTGAGGAAGCCCCGCAGGTAGACCATCGCGGGGAAATCCTCGAGCCGGTTGGCCTCCAGCGCCTCCACGAGCTTCTTGGGGATGCGGGTGTGCTGGCAGACGACGTCGACGGCGTGCCCCTTCTTGAGCCGCGCCTCCTTCAGCACCGAGCCGATGTCCACGTCCAAGGAAGGCGGGACCGTCTTGGCCGGGATGTGTCGCAAAGGGTTGTTGTCGGGCATATCAGGGGTTGGAGGGATAGTGGAAGACATCGGCGCCTTTCGGCGGCGTGAAGTCGAAGAGGGACTTCGGGACATCGGGGTTGAAGCGCGTCTTGTCGAACTCGGTGACGATGAAGGCTCCCGCCGCGGTGAGCTGCGCCGCGATCGGGAAGTAGTTCTTGGTCGACATCTTCAAGACCAGCACGAAGCCGGCGTCCTTGGCCTTGGGCCGGAGTTCCAGGGCGAAGGCGCGGTGCTTGTCCGGCCCGGCGGGGGCCACCGTGGCGACCGAGACGTCGTAGTTCTTGCGGAGCTCCGCGTAGGCCCCGAAATTGAGCAGGCCCTCCAGGGCGGGCTCCGCCTTGCGCCAATCCGCGGCGCTGGATTCGATGACCTGGTTGGACCACTTCCTCCAGACCCAGAACTTCGCCCCGTCCGACACGACCGTCTGAGGCTCGGGCTCGAGGTACTCGATGCGCAATTTCTTGGGCTTGAGGAAGGTCAGCGCGCACTCCTTGGACTGGGCCGAGCCCGACTCCTCGAGGCGGATGGTCTGCCGGTAGGTCAGCGTCAGGCTCCCCATCCGGTCGTCCACCTCCTTGAGCCGCTCGAAGACCCCCGCCACCGTGATGGGCGCGGTCGTGGGCTCGAAGAGCGGCAGGTCCGTGCCGGTCGCGGCCGGGCTCGCGGCTGCCGGCTTCTCGGCGGGCTTCGCCGCCTTCTTGGCCCAAGCCGCGCCCGGCAGGGCGAGCGTCGCCGCGACGGCCAGGATGAGGGCGCGGCAGGGGAGGCTCATGACGGTCCGCCTGCCTTGTCCGAGGGCGCCTGCGCTGAAGGCGCAGGGGAACCCTTGAAGTTGGCGCTGAGGTAGGCGCTGATGGCGTCGAAGTTGATGTCCCAGCGGTTCGTGCCCTCGGGCTTGTGGATCATGCCCTTGACCTCGAGGAGGCTCAGGATGTTGGTCGCCCGGGCGGAGGACCCGAACTGGGACTTGAGGAGGTCCTGCGACACCCGGCGGCGCTCCAGCACGAGCTTGAGGGCGTCCCGGAACTCGCCGGGCTCCACCCCGTAGTTCTTGAGGTCGGCCTCGGCGGGCTTCGGGATGGTGTCGAGCGAGGGGTAGTCGGGCTTCCCCGTCGAGCGGAGGAACGCCGCGACCTTGCGGATCTCGTCCTCGCCGACGAAGGCCCCCTGGCAGCGCGCCGGCTTCTGCGCCCCGGCCGCGAGGTACAGGAGGTCGCCCTTCCCCTGCAGGGCGTCCGCGCCGACGGCGTCGATGATGACGCGGGAGTCCACCTTGGAGGTGACCTGGAGCGCGACGCGGCTGGGGAGGTTCGCCTTGATGACCCCGGTGATGACGTCCACCGAGGGGCGCTGCGTCGCGAGGACCAGGTGGATGCCCACGGCCCGCGCCATCTGGGCGAGCCGCTGGATGGATTCCTCCACCCCGTCGCGCGCCACGAGCATCAGGTCGGCCAGCTCGTCGATGACCACGACGATGTAGGGTTCCTTGGGCAGGCCGAGCTTCCGGGCGGACTGGTTGTAGCCGTCGATGTGCCGCGCGCCGTGGGCCTGGAACTTCTCGTAGCGCTGCTCCATGATCTTCACCATGGCGGCCAGGGACCGCGCGGCGCTCTTGGCGTCCGTGACCACCTTGACGTCCTCCGCCGGGGTGATCGGGTCGAAGAGGTGCGGGATGCCCTCGTAGAACGTGAGCTCCAGCCTCTTGGGGTCGATGAGCAGGAACTTGACGTCGTCCGGGCCGGCCCGGAACAGGACCGACAGGATCAGCGAGTGGATGAGGACGGACTTGCCGCTGCCGGTGGCGCCGGCCACCAGCAGGTGGGGCATGGCGGCCAGGTCGGCGGCCAGGGGGTCGCCGTCGGCGGTCAGCCCCACCGCGAAGGAGAGCGGCGGCGAGTCGGGCCTGAGGGCGGCGCTGGCGAGGATCTCACGGAGCGTGACGAGCACCGGGCGGGAGTTGGGGATCTCGATGCCGACGGCGGCCTTGCCCGGGATGGGGGCGATCATCCTGATGCCGCGGGCCCGCATGGCCAGGGCGATGTCGTTCTCGAGGGCCACGATGGAACTCACCTTCACGCCCGGGGCCGGGCTCACCTCGAAGCGAGTGATGACGGGGCCCGGCGAGGTCCCGGTCACGGCGGCTTCGACGCCGAAGTCTCGGAGGGTCTGCTCGAGCCTCGCCGTCGCCGAGGCGAGCTCTTCCTGGGTCGGCAGGCCCGAGTTCCTGTCGCGGACCGGGGCGTTCAGGAGCGACAGGTCCGGCAGGATGCCGGAGGCCTTGGACGGGCGGGCGGCGGGCTTGGCGTCGGCGCGGGCCGGGCCCGGGGTATGGCCCGCCGGGCCCTTCTTGGAGGGGCCGGCGGGGTCCGGCGGCGCCGGAGGATCGTCGGCGACCGTGACGGCCGACGGCGGGACCTGCGACGAAGCCGCGGGTCCGACGGGGGCGCTGCGCTCCTTCCACTGTTCGAGCTCCCTGCGGGAGCGCACCCATTCGCGGTAGTCCTCGGCCACGATGGCCGCCACCCCGGCGGCCAGCTTGGCCCAGCGTATCCCCACGATGACCTGGCTGGCGGCGAAGCCCCCCACCGCGGCCGTCATGAAGGCCCCGAACCCGCCGATCCAGCGCGAGAGCGCCGCGTAGATGGCCGCGCCGGCCGCCCCCCCGAGGGGCGGCGTCCGCGAGAGCCAGGCGCTCACCTGGGCCAGCAGCGTATCGGCGCTCAGGAGCACGATGACGGAGCCGGCGGTCAGGGTGATCCAGCCAGACGTGCGCTGCGCCCTGAGGTAGTACGCCATGGCGTTGAGGATGCAGAGGGGCAGGAGGTAGGAGGCCGCCCCGAGGCAGTCCTTGAGCCCGCGCTCAAGCCAGCGGCCGAAGCTGCCCGCCATGCCCGGGAAGACCAGCAGCCAGGCCAGATAAGCGGCCAGGAGTCCCGCCGCGGCCAGCCTCAGGGCGGGGAGCAGCGCCCCCCGGGGCTCGCGGCGCGTCTTGCGCGATGTCTTGTAACGGTAAATGAGGCTGGACATGATGCGCTTAACCGCTCAGATATCCCCTTCTCGACTGCTGTCCCCCTCCCCGCCGGGGAGGAGGAGCGCGCCTGCGGCGCTCAGCCCCCTCGCTACTTGCCTCCCCGCGGGGGAGGCAAGTTTCATCGTTGCACCACGAAGAGATCCTGGCCGGACTTGACCGCCTTGCCGTTCTCCACCAACACGGTGAGGACGGTGCAGGGGAAGTCCGCCTTGATCTCGTTGAACACCTTCATCGCCTCGACCATGCACAGCACGTGGCCGGCCTGGATCTTGTCGCCTTCCTTGGCGTAGGGCGGGCTCGACGGGGAGGGCGCCCGGTAGAAGATCCCCATCATGGGCGCCTTGACCGTGGTCGCGCCCGGCGGCAGGGCCGGGGCCGCTGCCGCGGCCCCGGCATGCCCCGCGACGGCCTGGGGGGCGAGGGCCCCGACGTTGGCCGCGGTCACGATCTGGACCGGTGGGTTGGGCGCGGCGCGCACGAGGCGCACCGAGCCTTCGTCGTCGTTGATCTCAAGGGTTTCGAGCCCGTGCTGGGTCATGAAGTCGTAGAGTGGCTTGAGCCTGGCGAGGACTCTCGGGTTGATGTCCGATGCTTTCTCTTTCTTCTCCATGGCGCCGGTCCTACCTGCGCGAGCCCATCCGATGGCCGCCGGGGCGACGGCCTCGGCTGTCCCTGTCCCGGGGGGCCGGCCCTTTGACCTCGAGTTCGGAGCCGGGGCTGATGACGGCCCTCCTGGAGAGCCGGATCTTCCCGTCGTTGTCGACTTCGAGGACCTTCACCTCCACCTCGTCGCCTTCCTTAAGAACGTCCTCCACCCGGTTGACCCTCTTGACGTCGATCTGCGAGATGTGGAGCAGCCCTTCCTTGCCGGGGAAGATCTCCACGAAGGCCCCGAACTCCTTGATGGAGACGACGCGGCCTTTGTAGATCTTGCCCACTTCGGCTTCGACGGTCAGGGCCTCGACCTCGGCCTTGGCCTGGTTGCAGCCTTCGGCGTCGACGCCCGTGATGAAGACGGAGCCGTCGTCCTCGACGTCGACTTCGACGCCGTAGGTCTCGATGAGCCTGCGGATGTTCTTCCCGCCGGGGCCGATGAGGGCGCCGATCTTGGCGAGCGGGATCTGGAGGCGGTAGAGGCGGGGGGCGCTCAGGGAGATGTCGGGCCTGGGCTTGGAGATGACCTCGTTCATCCTGCCGAGGATGTGGAGCCGGCCGCAGCGGGCCTGCTCGAGCGCTTCCTTGAGGATGGCGATGGAGAGCCCCTCCACCTTCATGTCCATCTGGAAGCCCGTGATGCCCCGCTCCGTGCCCGCGACCTTGAAGTCCATGTCGCCGTTGTGGTCCTCGATGCCGGCGATGTCGCTGAGGATGGCGTAGCGGCCGTTCTCGTAGACGAGGCCCATGGCCACGCCCGCGCAGGCGGCCTTCATGGGCACGCCCGCGTCGAAGAGGGCCAGCGAGCCGCCGCAGACCGTGGCCATCGAGGACGAACCGTTCGACTCGAGGATCTCGGAGACGACCCGGATGGTGTAGGCGAACTCGTCGTCCGGCGGCAGCAGCGGCGCGAGCGACCGGGCGGCCAGGGCGCCGTGCCCGATCTCCCGGCGTCCCGGGCCCCGCTCGGGCTTGCACTCGCCGACCGAGAAGCCGGGGAAGTTGTAGTGGAGCAGGAAGCGTTCCTTGTATTCCCCCTCCAGGACGTCCATGACCTGCATGTCCGCGGGGCTGCCCAGGGTGACCGAGCACAGGGCCTGCGTCTGGCCTCTCGTGAAGATGACCGAGCCGTGGAGCTTGGGCAGGACCGGCAGCATGATGGAGATGGGCCTGATCTCGTCGAAGGCCCGGCCGTCCGGCCGGATCTTGTCGATGAGCGCCATGGACCGGCTCTCCTGGTAGACGATGTTCTCCATCACGGTCGGGACGAAGTAGAGCCACTCCTTCATGTCGGGGTGGTCGACCGCGGAGGCCTCGATCTCCTTGATGATCCTCTCCTTGACGTCGCTGATGGCGGCGTCGAGCCCGTACTTGTCGAGCTTCAGGCGCAGGGCGGCCTTGACGGGCTCGAGGGCCTTGCCGGTCACGTAGTCCTCGACGGGCTTGGGGATGGTCCTGGGCTCGATGACGCGCTTGACGATTTTGCGCCCCGCGGCCACGGACTCCTGGACGAGCTTGAGCTGGAGGTCGCAGAGCTTGTCGATCACCTGGGCCGCCTTCTCGAGCGCCGAAATGAAGACTTCCTCGGGCACCTCGCGGCCGGTGCCTTCGACCATGAGGAGCGCGCCCTTCTTGCCCGCCACGACGATCTCGAGCTCGGCGTTCTCCCGCTCCTCGAAGGTCGGGAACAGGACGTAGGCGCCGTCGATGAGGGCCACGCGCGTCGCCGCGATGGGGCCGTTCCAGGGGATGTCGGAGAGCAGCAGCGCCGCCGAGGCGCCGTTGATGGCGAGGACGTCGGGATCGTTGACCGCGTCGATGGAGACCACGAGGGTATGCACCATGGTCTCGAACCTCCAGCCCTCGGGGAAGAGCGGCCGGATGGGGCGGTCGATGAGGCGCGCCGTGAGGGTCTCTTTCTCGCGGGGGCGGCTCTCCCGCTTGAAGAATCCCCCGGGGATCCTCCCGGCCGCGTAGGTGCGTTCCCGGTATTCGGACGTGAGGGGGACGAAGTCGACGGCCCGGAGCGTCCTGGCCGCGGTGGCCGCGGAAAGGATGACGGTGTCGCCGAGATGGACCGTGACCGAGCCGCCGGCCTGCTTGGCCAGCGTGCCGGTCTGGAAGGAAAGCGTCTTGGTCCCGATGGTTTCGGATTGGCAGATTTTCTGAATGGAATCAGACATGAGTGGCTCCTAGTGATGAGAAAGGCCTCAAGACGGACGAGGAAGCGGCCATCGACGCCGGCCTACTTCCGGAGATCCAACGATTTGATGACTTGGCTGTAGGATTCCTTGTCGCGGTTCTTAAGGTAGTTCAGAAGCATGCGCCGCTGGCCCACCAGCTTCAGGAGGCCCACCTGGCTGAGGTGGTCCTTCTTGTGGTCTTTGAGGTGAGCGGAGATCTGCTTGATGCGTTCCGTGATCAACGCGATCTGAGACTGGGCTCCGCCCGTGTCAGCGGGATGCTTGCCGAATTTCTTTATGATTTCGTTCTTGTTTTCCTTTGTTATCATCGCTGACACCATGATAGTAAATCCCGCGCGCCGTTTCAAGGACCTGTCGGAACTTGCCGGAACTGTCGAAACTTGTTTGACGGGACTAAAATCTGGCCCCGAGCGATATCTTGTGCACCTGCCCCAACTCCGCGAAAGGCGCAATCGAGTAGTCCAGGCCGTAGCCGTAGGCCCTCAGCCCCAGCCCTGTCGCGAACCCAGCCGCCCCCGAGAGCCTGGAAGAGGAGCCTCCGCCGTAGCCCGCCCTGAGCGCCAACCCTCTTGCCAGGGCGAACTCGCTGCCGAAGCTCGCCATGGTCTCCCCGGAGTACGGCCTGCGCTTCAAGTCCAACGCCAAGCCCAGGCCCATGGGCAGCCTCAAGCCCAGCCCCGCTGCCACGGTCAAAGGCAGGTCCTCGGTCACTCCGGAGTACTTCAGCCCCGGCCCCAGGTTCTGCACCGCCAAGCCAAAGTATGGAGTCCCAAGCCTGCCCATGCTCAAGTCGTATTGCCCGCCCAGGTCGACGGCGAAGGTGTTCGCGGATGCCTCGGCGATGGAGCTGTGCACGTACTTGACGCCCATTCCCAGTCTTGCCCCGAACTGCACCTTGCGCGCCATGGAGACCTGCATGCTGAAGTCGGACGCACCGAACTTGCCCGCAGGCCTGCCCAGAGGGTCTCTCCCTTCGAGACTCCCCTGGCTCATGTAGGTCGCTGCCATGCCCATGACCCCGAACTTGGCTGGATAGGCAAACCCCGCGAAATCATGCCTTGTCTGGCTTGGCAGCTCGGTGTGAGTCATCCCGGCCTCTTTCTTCTCCGCCCGGCTCAAACCTGCCTGATTCCAGTACAGGGCGTCGGCGCCCTCGGCCATGGCCGTGTACGCTTCTCCCAGGCCGGAGGCGCGCGCTCCAGCTCCCAATTTAAGGAACGCCGCTGTCTCTGTCCCAAAGGCCCTTTCTGCGAGCATCCCGGATGCGAGCAATCCGGACAGGATAAACATTCCAGCGGTCCTGCGGCTCGGCCAGGTTTCTGGTTTCTTCATGACGCTCACTTTATGATAGCAAGCTTCTTGATGATTGTTATGTCCGACTGCCCTACCCTCTTGGCCGTGACGACGTAAGTGTAGACGCCAGAACCCACCCCTCCCGCGTCCCAGCGGTAGTCATAGGTGTATTGGTCGTCCTTGCCGTTGCCGTCGTCCATGACGCTCGGATAGCCGAACCCGGCCGCATGCACCTTCCGGCCCGATGAGTCGAATATCTTCACCTCCACCGAATTGGCCCAGCCAACCTGCACCCTGATGGTCGGGCTCTCGCCCTTGCGAGCCGGGTTGGGGAAGGCGTAGACCTCCCTCATCTCGAAGTCAGAGAGCGCCACGGCCTCGGGCAGCACGCCCGTCACCATGGCCTGGTACACCGAGAAATGGTTCGTTAGCGCCCTGACCCGGCCTTTGACTGGATCAACGTCTGTTTCAAGAGGCTCCCACTCTCCCCTGCCCTTGTTCCAGTAATGCAGCACCACGTCATCAGGGCCCTTGCCCGGAGGGATCATCCTCTGATCGAATGGAAGCTCCACGGTCACGAGATAGTTGAACCTCGTGCCCTCCGGGCCAAACTCTACAGGCTCGCCCGCCTTGGCGATGGGCTGGGCCTTGGCCGCTTTCTCCCGCTTGGACTCGTCATCAGCGTCCTTGGGCCTGGAGACCGAGATCACGACCTCCTCGTCCAACGCCGCGGGCGGCACATCCACGCTCGCCCGGCTTGGAGCCGCGACCTTGCCGCCCGTTTCGGTGGAAACGACAAGGGCGGCCTCGCCAAACCACGCGGGCGCAGCCGGCGCCGCGATGCTGCCGGGAGGATCGACGATGAAGTAGACCGGTTCGCTCGTCACCGTGCCGCCCAAGGCGTCGCGCTGCACCACCACGGCATAGAGCGCGTCGGGCAGCGTATCGGGCACCAGCCCCCTGATCCTTGTGTCGTTCCATAGGCTCAGGGACGTGGTCGCCCCGCCTATCAGGACCCTGGTGGCAGTCCCCGCATACTGCCCGAACCCTGTCCCGGTCAGCTCGAATGGCGTGCCCTGGAGAGCGACCGCGGGCGTGATCGTCGAGATCACAGGCCTGACCACCTGGATAGAACCTTCATTCGACCTTACCAGCCCGCCGTCCGACCCCGCGCGCTCGACTACCACGGCGTATGTCCCAGCGCTCATGTATGGCAGCTTGCCCTTGATCGTCGCGTCGTTCCAGAGGCTTAGAGGAGCCGTCGTTCCGCCTATTAGCACCCTGGTATTCACGCCGTTGTATGGTCCGAATCCTGCTCCCGCAATGGTGAACCCATCGCCTATGGGCGCGCTCGCGGGCGTGACAGAGTAGATTTCAGGCCGCAGTACCTGGAAAGTGCCTGCATCGGATGTCGCAAGGCCGCCGTCAGAGCTTGCGCGTTCGACTCTCACGCTGTGGCTGCCTGTAGCCAGCCCTCCCGGCACCGCGCCCTTGATGGCCGTGTCGTTCCAAAGCGACAGCGGGGCGTTCAAACCGCCGATCTTGACCCTTGTATTGGCGCCGTCGTAGGGGCCGAATCCCGAACCCGTGATCGTAAAAGGCATCCCTATGGGGCCCGAGGATGGCTCGACGCCAAGGGCCTCTGGACTGACAACAGTGAAATCAAGGGCGGTGCTGGCGATGATTGTCCCTCCGCTCTCGCGTTGCAGCACCAGCGAGTGCGTCCCTGCCGCAAGATTGGGCGCCCTGCCCGTTATCTTCGAGTCATTCCAGAGGCTCAATGCCGCGGTAGTGCCGCCTATCAAGACTCTCGTGTTCGCCCCGTTATAGGACCCGAAGCTCGTCCCCGTGATCGTAAACGGCGCGCCTATGGGGCCCGAGGACGGGGTCAGTGAAGCTATCTCAGGCACGGTCACCTGGAAATTACCCAACTGGACCTGCGCCAGTCCGCCGTCTGAAGCCGCGCGCTCGACTATTACCGGGGCAATCCCCGGACTCAGGCCGGGGATTGCCCCGGTGATTGTCGTGTCGTTCCACAAGCTTAGCGCCGCCGTCGTTGCGCCAATCAGCACCCTGGTGTAGGAGCCATTGTACGGCCCGAAGTTCCTGCCCGTGATCGTGAACGGCACGCCTATAGGCCCGGAAGACGGGCTTAGCGCAAGGGCCTCAAGCGCCAGCACCTCGAAGCTGAAGCCATTGGCCTGGACGGAACCGCCGTCTGAAGTCAGACGTTCCACCATTACCGGGACAATCCCCGGACTCAGGCCGGGGATTGTCCCGGAGATTGTCGTATCGCTCCAAAGGCTCAATGGCGCTGTGGTCCCGCCAATCAGCACCCTGGTATTGGCCCCGTTGTACGGCCCGAAGCCCGTCCCCGCGATGGTAAATGGGACGCCTATGGGCCCTGCCGTGGGGCTGATGCCCTCAGCTTGCGGCGCGCCGACCGTGAAGAGCGCGCTGTTGCTCCTGGCTACCCCTGTCCCGCTTTGACGCTCGACGAGAACGTCGTAGACCCCGGCATCCAAAGCAGGAACGGTTCCCTTGATCTGGGTGTCAGTCCAAAGGCTCAAGGCGGACGTGGTCCCGTTGAACAGCACGCGGGTATTGGCTCCGCCGTAGCTGTCGAAGTCCATGCCTGTGATTGTGAAAGGCGCTCCGATGGGGCCGGAGGAAGGCGAAATCGAAGCAAGGTAGAGCCCAGCCACATGGAAGAAAACAGGCGCTGTCTCGACCACCCCGCCGTCCGCGCTCTTTCGGCGCACCACGACAGGATAAGGTCCGGGCCCAAGAGTCCCGGGCACAGCCCCCTTGATGGTCGTGTCGTTCCAAAGGCTCAAGGCTGCCGTGGAGGTCCCAATCAGGACCTGCGTATTGGCGCCGTTGTAGGGGCCGAAGCTCGTGCCAATCAAAGTGAACACCACCCCTATGGGGCCCGAGGACGGCGAAATGGAAGCCACGCTTGGAAGAGTGACCTCGAAATAGGAGGTATTTGAGGACACAAGCCCGCCGGCAGCGGCCCGCTCTACCAATACCGGGACAATCCCTGGACTCAGGCCAGGGATTGTCCCGGAAATGGTCGTATCGTTCCAGAGGCTTAGAGGAGCCGTCGTTCCACCGATGAGCACGCGGGTGTTCGCCCCGCTATAAGGCCCGAAGCTCGTTCCCGTGATGGTGAACGGCGCTCCTATGGGCCCGGAAGAAGGCGTCAGGCTCCCGACCTGGGGCACGGTCACAAGGAACTCCACGGAGTTGCTCGCGCTCACCATCGAGCCTGACTGGCGCTCGATCCTCACGGCATTCTGCCCGGCCGCAAGGCCGGGCACTGTCCCGGATATCGTCGTCTCGTTCCATAAGCTCAGGGGCGCGGTCGTTGCGCCTATCAGCACTCGCGTGTTGGCCCCGTTGTAAGGCCCAAAGCTCGGCCCCCTGATCGTGAACGGCGCGCCTATCGGCCCCGATGACGGGGCCATGCTCCACAGCTCAAGAGCGGTCACGGCAAAAAGACCCGCAGCCACCGCGGTCGCAGACGATGGATGCTGGCGCTCCACCGCCACCGCATAGCTCCCCGTGGACAGACCGGGCACCGTGCCGGAGATGGTCGTGTTGTTCCACACGCTCAACGCGGCCGACACTGTCCCGAACTTGACCCGCGTATTGCTCCCGTTGTACGCGCCGAACCCAGTCCCCGTGATCGTGAAGGGAACGCCGATCGGGCCTGCCGTGGGATTCAATGCCACGCTGGGCGCTGTCGCCTGGCTGGACAGCAATACCTCGCTGCCGGCCAGGGCCGTTCCTCCTGTAAAACGGAGGGGAGCCGAGCTGTTGCTCACCGAAAGCCAGATTTCAGAGCCCTTGACCGCGATGTCCTTGGCCCCGTCAACGCCCTCTATCGTCTGAGCCGATATGAGCGCGCCATTCGCCCCATATCTCCACACCGCGAGCTTGTCCTTCGTGCTGCCGGCAACCAGGATGCTGCCGGACGCATCGCGAGCCATGCCCCAGGGGAAACTGTTGCCTCCGCCATCCACTGCCCACGTCTTCTCCAGGACCACGTTGCCTTGCAAATCGAGCTTGGCAAAGCTCAGGTCGTAGCCGCCGCCGGCGGTTGCATGATTGCCCGCCACGTAGGCCGCGTCCGACGACACGGCCACCTTCGCCGTGAACTGCCCCATGGGGTCGCTGGCATAGCCCGGCAGAAACACAGGCTGGCGCGCCAGGCCTGTCCCGGTCCAGTCGTATTTCCATGCCCCCAGGTCGATGATATTGGGGCCGGCCGCGCCGGGATTGATCGAATACCCGGCCAGCCAGATGTTGCCCTGCCCGTCCAGCCTGATGCCGTAGCCCATGTCAAGGCCCGCGCCGCGCGTATATGTCGTGGTCAGCGTCAACAACCCGTCTGCCGGGCTGAACTTCCACAACGCCAGGGAGAACTCCACGGGGCCTGAGAAGTCAGGAGGACCGGAGGTCTGCACCGCTCCCGTGATCCAGATGTCGCCTGCCGAGTCCATGGCGTAATCGTTCTTGCCGTAGGCGCTCATGAACCCCGCGCTTGACAACAGCACGTCCCCGCTTGCCGCGGTCTTGTAGATGGCCACCGTATTGCCGCCCGTGGCCGTATTGATGCCCGAGCCTATGGCGTAGGCGTTGCCTGAGGCGTCAAAGCTTACGCTCCAATCTCCCCAGCCGCCTACCCCGGGCAGTTCCACGGACGCCAAGCCAGCGCCTCCGGGACCGAACTTGGCCAGTTTGTAGCCAGAGTCGAACCTGACCACGGCCCAGAGGTTGCCGGCTGCGTCGGCGGAAAGCGCGTAACCGGAGCCTGGCTCAGACGGCGGCTGGGTCGAGATGTTCAAATCCACGACTTCCAGCAAGGCCGCTTTGGGGGTCTCAAGATTGAGCGCCTTATCCTGGCTGAAATATGTGACCGTGTGAGTGCCGAAAGGAAGGGTGAAGGCGCCGGTGAAGTCCTGCGGCGGGTCCTCGCCTACGGCATAGACGGTTTTGTCCAACCCGGAGGTCAGGGCGTCGGGGACTTCAGGATCGGCGGCCGCGAAGGAAATCTGGGTATACGTCGTGATCCTCACGGCCCCGGCGGGCTGGGTGCTGGAATAACCCTCGAAGACAATCTGCGTCTGGGGCGGTGTCGTGTCCGCGTTCAAGACGGTGATGGAGGCGACATGGGAAGCTTCAAGATTGCCGGCCTGGTCTTGGCTGAAATAGGTGATTGAATGGCCGCCGAAGGCCAGGGGGAAAGACGACGTGAACACCTCCGGAGGAGTGTCGGCCATGTTCGTAAATGGCTGGTCCAGCAGGAAATAAGTCGTGGCCAGACCAGCGGTCAGGGCATCGGGCACCGCAGAATCGACCGCGACAAAGTACGCCCTCGTACCCGTGGCAATATGAACATATCCGTCAGGCTGGGCGCTGGAGAAGCCCTCAAAGACAAGCTGCGTCTGGGGCGCGGTCGTGTCAGGGTTGAAGACAGTCATCGAGGAAATTCTCGGCGCTTCGAGGTTGCCGGCCTTATCCTGGCTGAAATAAGCGAGCGAGTGCGTTCCCAGGGCCAAGGTGAACGAGGCTGTATATACCTGCGGAGGCGTCTCGGAGAAATCGACGAATGCGCGGTCGACCAGGAAGTAGGTCTTGTCGACCGGGGAAGTCATCGCGTCCGGGGCGCCTGGATCGAATGCCGACAAAGCTATCCTGGTGGACGTAGACAACACGACGCTCTCGTCGGGCAGGACGTTGGAATAGCCCTCGAACACGATGTTCGTCCGCGGCGGGGTCACGTCAGGATTCAAGACGGCGACAGCGGCTGTCTTCTCCAGTTCGCGGTTGCCGGCATTGTCCTCGCTGAAATAGACAATCGTGTGGGAACCGAAGGGCAGCGTGAAAGGAACCGTGAAGACCTGCGGAGGGGTGGCGTTCATGTCCACGAACACCTGGTCTATCAGGAAATAGGTCGTGGCCACGCCCGAGGCGGGCGCGCCCGGCACGATAGGCGAATCAACGCCGTTGAGAGAGATCGTAGTGCCGGTCCCTATCGCCACCACGCCCGACTGAGGGTCGGCATACTGAATTCCTGTGTAGACGACCTCGGTCCGCGGCGGGAAATCGTCCACATTGGCCGGAAACGCCAGCATGAACCTGGACAAATGGCTCACCGCTCCAGTCACCGTATGCTGCGCTTCATCCACGGACACGGTCACGTCCTCCACCCCGCCGCCCTCCGGGAAATGGAGCAGCCGCAGCTCGGTCGGGTTGCGTCCGCCCAGCGCGTCTGGATTGTAGTTCGCGGTGATGGTCACCGGCCCAGCATAGGTCTCCTTGGCCGTGATATCCCATGCCGAAGCAGGCAGATGGGTCTTGTAGCCTGGCGGAGCGCCCATCGGCGCCCAGTCAACATACACGGGAATGCTCGCCGATACGTACAATGGCTCGCCCAGGAGGTTCTCCCCGGCGGGCGGGGCGGCAAGCGGCGGAGTGTCGCAGTGATATAGCTTGACCTCATACTTGCCGGGCGTAGTGGTTGACTCCCACGTGTTCAACCACACACTTGGGTCGGAGTGCTGGTCGAACACGAAGTCCCGGACCTCCATCCCCAAGGAGTTCACGGCAACAGCCATCGGCCCAAGAGAGAAGCCCGTCGTGACCGGCCCGAGCGGAGCGACAAAGTTGTTGGGTTGCATATATGATCCAAAATCGCCAGCCAGCCAATTGTCCACGCTGTGGATGCCTGACCCCGATGCCGTGTCCTCGGCCGTCCCGCTGATGGTATAGAGCATCTGGGAAAAAGGAATCGCGCTCTGGCCCAGTTTGCATCGGCACAACGGGCTATCAAGGCCAAGACTTACACAGGGCACGGAATGCCAATTGGTGGGGACAGGATCTAATACCACATCGGACAGACGCGCGGCAGGCGAGACCAAGTCCACCTGGAAATAGGCCGTCGTGGCACGGCCCAAGACGTCCTTGGCCACTGCTACGCGAAGCCCCTCTTTGCCCGCGAAAAAGGGAACCTGCGCGAAGCCCGTGTCCCCGGCAAGACTGACCGGACCGGCCCCGGCCGCGAAGCTGTCATCATCGTAGACCGCCAGCGACGCCAAGGGCGCGTGCGACTGGACCGTGAAACAGCTGTGCGTGCTGAGCACGATGACGGGGCTGGGGGTGTTGGCCCCTCGAATCGTCGTCCGCTGGCCCGTATCGGCATACTCCCCACAGCGGCCTCGCTGAATCGTCAGATTGAGGGGGTGGACGACGGAGACAGTAACAGACGCGTCCCGCCCGCCTGCTCCATCCGTTCCAGAGGAATCCTCATATTGACTGAAGCCAGCTGTCGCATCGTTCCATGTCGCGATAGTCTGCGGTTTGCCATCGAGTTGATTGCTGGAATCCGAATAATTGAGCCCTCCGACAGATAGCGCAATGCTGCCTTCGAGCGAGGCAGAAGCTATTTGGGTCGCTGTCAGGGTCCCGACCCACACGGTATTCGTGTCGTCCAGGAAACTGCCAGCGAGTGGCACTTCAGCGCCGCTTGGTCCAACTGCCTTTGCGTCTACCGAATCCATAGACTCATTGAATTCCAAAGTGAAGCCAATGTCCTCGTCACCACTGGCCGGATTATCTGCAAGGATCGAAAGACTCCTAGTCCCCGACCCAGTGTCCTCAAATTGAGACTGATGAATGACTCTTGTGCCCTGGCGGCCAGTCGCCTTCTTCTTGAAAGGCACCGTTCGAATCATGTGAAAATAATGTGCCTTAGCGTAACTGCCCGTTCGAGCGAGATAGTCTGTCAGCGGCGCGTGGTAGGCCGGGAGCGTGTGGGTATCCACCTTGGACTGTGGTCCCGAGTCGGCCGTCACAATGAGCGAATGATTGGAGTGGTCGGGCCTAACACCCTCCAGGAGCACCACATCTCCAAGCGCAAGAACAGCTGGGATTGTTGCGGTCGGGATGACGCCACTGTCGTCCTTTTTGCCAAGGAAATATTGCGCATGGAACGATTTGATTAAGAATTCCTTCAGCGGGACTACTGGGACATCCGTTCCTGCGCTCGCCCACGTCCCATTAACTCCTCCACACTTAATACCTTTTACCAACAACATGGGGTCATCGCATATGACCTCGTTGCCATTGGAGAATCTTCTCCCCGCCAAAGCCTGATACGACGAGTTTGCGATGAACTGCTCCAGGTCGGTGCCAAGGCCACCAGCAACTAGACACTGCGACACATAATTGGCGCAATCGCCACCGAGTTGAAAATAGAAGCTGCCATAACTGTTGTAGTAGAAGCTCCTCGGTGGGTCCAAGATGTTGTCCCACGTGTTGAATCTGTCATCATGTCCACAATGGCCGGGCAGCCCACACCAATCGTCCGCGTAGCTCGCTGCTGCGCCTGAGTCATAGCTCCCCGCGAAGGCTGGACCAATACCACCGAACGTAACCAGCGTCAAAAGCACAGCCGCCCTTGAGTGCTTTGAGTGCATGGTCTATTCCCCACCTTTATTGAGTTCCTTGGTGATGGCTTCTTGATGTCGTCTTGCGCGTTCTCGAACAACAACAGCCTTCACCGAAGCGGCAGTCCCATATAGCCGCATGAGCGCGCGTTGTTCCGATGGCGTCGCATGGAGGCCCTGTCGAAAGGCTTCAAGATTGTCGAGGATTCTCAATAGGCGTTTCCGAGCATCAACCGAATCATCATCGGAGTGCCGTTGAAAGAAAGCCTGAAATACTGGTGCCCCTTTCTCGAAAGTCCGAGGGTTCAGCCCAATCAATGCGACCGCCGCACAGGCTCGACGATCTGCCGGCAAATCGCCATTGTCCCGGAGTTGCTCAAGCCGTGCCTGCCACGTCGTCGCCCCGCCAAGTGAAGTGGCGTTGGCGATCCAGAAATGGCCGGCAGCTGCGTGTGCGATCGCCCAAGTTCCGCTTGAAATAAGCGCAATGTTGGTGGTCATTGCCAAATCATCAGCCCCGCGCAAATGCAGTGATTTTGCAGCGGTCAGCCGAACCTCTTCACTGGGATCACCTGTGGCGATCACAAGTGCATGGATCGACGATTCTCGCGACCCGCAGTAAGCTAGGATTTCCGCAGTTCCTGACCGAACTCCCGAGCTTGCATCTGTGCGAATCACTTCTTCCAGGAATAAATCTAACCGCTTCAAGCTCATGCGACAAATGTCCCTGAGATACAACCTGCGTGCCACAGCGTCTCCCTTCTTAAATTCGTCGATGATTCGTTGGTCTCGGGCATCCGGGTTCGCCGGCGATGAAGTGACTCTCGCGGCATCTCTCAGTCGGCCCTTCCGCGGCGTCTGCGCCGCCCCGGTCGAGCCGACCGCGACAGTCGACTCCTTCACATCGAACTTGGGCTTGTCCTTGCCGTTGCCTCCATCCCCCGGAACCGCAGCCGTCGCCGGGAGATGCATCCCCCCGTGGAAGTCCTGTAGCACTCCCGCAGTCTGCGCGATGACCACCGGGAACGCCTGCTTCGAGATGCTCTCCTGGAACGTCCAGCTGTAGCCGTTGCGAAGCTCTCCATTGGCCAGCGGTGCCGTGGGGTTCGCGCTGGTCCTTACTATGGTCTGCTGCGCCACAGCTTCGAACCGCTCCCTGAGCGTCTTATCGGCGAGGGGCTCCCTTGCGCCTAGATAGTACTCCGGGGGCAGGTTATTGCCGTTGGTCTTCAGCAGGCTCGTGATGGCCTTCTCGAATTCGGACTCTTTGGTCAGGGCCATCTTCGTGTACTTCGGGATGCTCAGGTTGGTCAGGAGCCTGAGCACATGCCCCAGGGCTTCGTATGCCTTCTGCTTGTCGCCTGCCTGATAGTATCTTCGCGCATCCTGCCAGTCCCATTCGTTCTTTGGGTTGTCCGTCTCGTCAATCGCGCCCCATCTCAAGAGCGGCTCCTGGTCGAGCAGGGCCTTCTCCGGCGATGCCGGATCGTAGTAGTGGTTCAGCCACCTCTGCTCGTCACCTTCCTCCGCCACGCCCCTCATGATGTCCCAGACGTGCAGTTTGGCCTCCTCGTATCCCGGAGGCAGGATTTCCAGCGCCTTTTGAACGAGCCATATCTGGATGGTCGAATCCTGGCTGTCAGGCCTCGCGATGTGCGTCAGGAAGTCCTTCATGACCCCGGGCACACGATAGGTCTCAGACATCTCCGCATGCCTCGGGTCTTTCGTCTCCTCGGCGATCTCCCGCATCTGCTGTGAGAAGAATTCGTAGATCGCGACCTTCTCCTCGACACTGGTCCCGGTCTTGCTGCTTGTAGGCGTCAAGCTGGTCAGCCAGAGCGTCACAGGGTCGAACGACGAGGCCAAAGCAGAAACGTCGCCCCGTTTCTTGAACCTGACGGTGACTTCGATGCCCTTGCGGAGGTCCTCGGTCTTGGCGAGCACGGCCATCCGGTTGTCCTTGAGGAAGGTTCTCCCAAGCCAGCCGCCGTAGGACCGCTCCTGTCCGGGGTTGCTCTCGAGCCATTCCTGGAAGGACGAGTCAGCCTCGACCGCGAAGGGCTGGTGAACGATCCCATACTTGGGGGCCGCGACCATGATGCTCCCTCCCACGATTCCCGTGACCTTGCGTTCTCCCAATCGTCTCGTCCGGGTCTCCTCCACGGTCCTCCACACGTTATTCCTGGGAGCTTTGGGAAAGTAGATGCCTTTGACTTCCTGAATTGCGGCAACGCCGCCGGCATCAGTCTTGGCTCGGTTGGCGGCCACGGCCTCGTAGCCGTTGGGCCTGTCCGTGGTGACCAAGGCCGTGATCAGGACCCAGGCGTCAGGGATGGGCTGGCCGGTTTCCTCGTCGATCACCTTTGCCGTGAGAAACAGCGGCGTTCGGGGCAAGTCAGGCTGGCTGTTTGCCTGGGGTGGCGGCTGTCGCTTGGTGGCTGCCTTGGGCATACAGCCGGCCAGGCAGAGGCATGCAACGGCCAGAATGGAAAGGAAACAGGTCTTCATAGGGGACTCCTTCCGATGTGATGGATGACGGAGAGAGGATTGGGTCGAGGAGGTGGCTACGGGCTGAGGGAATCTGTGGGCGCGGGTTGTAGGGGATGGGTCGTCTGACTGACGGCAGGCCATGCGGCAATACTTCGTGTTGGGTCTCGGTGTTCCCAACATCCGCGCCTCCTCTCCGCAACGCTATCGCGCGGTGCCTCGGTTGCGGACGCCGTCAGCATTATCCCACGGCCAAGGGGGATTGTCAAGCGGTCCGCTCCGGTCTGCTCCGGTCGAAGCGTGCCGGGGCGCCTATGGGTCCAAAGACCCGGGGCGGCGGGGGCCCCAGGACCCTTGAGCGCGAGGGGCGTTGGTGGTATCATGGAGGTGCCCTGTAATCCTTGAGATCGGTCGAGGAGCATCCACCCCCGGGCCCAATCCGGGGTAACCAGGGGAAGAGTCCGCGAGGCGGACCGCTTCCTCTGGCGATTTTTTTACCGGGGAAGATTCGGGAGGATGACATGGGGACTGGATGCGCGGCCGATGCCGGGACGCTCTCGGGGCTTTCCCTCTTCATCGTCGAGGACGACGACCATTTCCGCGAGACCCTCATGGACGCCATGTCGCTCGACGGCGCCGACATGGCGGGCGCCGGGACCGGGCGGGAGGCCCTGGAGGCCTTGTCCCGGCGGGTGCCCGGCGCGATCATCATCGACATGCAGCTCCCCGATATGGACGGGCTCGAGCTGTGCCGGCTCCTCAGGAAGTCCGAACGGCTCAAAGACGTGCCCGTGGTCTTCATCACGGCCTCCGTCCGGTACAGCGACCCCCGCGACCGGGCCGAGGTCCTGCGGTCCGGGGCGGGAGGCTGCCTGTCGAAGCCCGTTTCCGTGGAGGACCTGCGCGAGGAGATCCGGCGGGTCGTGCCCCTAAAGAGCCTGTAGGACGAGCTGCAGAGCGCGGACGGTCGCGCGGCCGCGGACGCCGCTCCTGCCGCCGCCAAGGCGCAGCTTATGGGCCTTGAAGCGCGAGCCCGGGCCGGCGATGCCGACGAACACCGTGCCGACGGGCTTGGCCGGCGTCCCGCCCGCGGGGCCCGCGATGCCGGTGACGGCCAGGCCCACGGAGGCGCCGGCGAGGCGCCGGACTCCCTCGGCCATCTCGCGACAGCAAGGGACCGAGACCGAGCCGTGCCTGGCGATGGTCGCGGGGCTCACCCCGAGCAGGGAGGCCTTGAGGTCGTTGGCGTAGGGCGTGACGCTGCCCCGGAAGAAAGCGGAACTGCCCGGCACGTTCGTGAGGGCCGCGCCGACCATCCCGCCGGTGCATGATTCCGCGACGGCCAGGGTGAGGCGGCGCCGGCCGAGCTCGTCGGCCAGGACCTTCTCGACGGGGCGCTCGCCTTCCCAGAGCACGTGCGCGCCGACCGCGGCCAGCGCGGCGGCCCGGACCTTGCGCAGGGAGGCGGCTGCCCGGGCCGCGGTGGGCGCGCTCACGTAGGCGTGGAAATCCACCTGCCCCGGCGACGACAGGATCGTGAAGCTCAGCCCGGGCCTGGCCTGGCCGACGAGGCGCCGGAGTTTCTCGTCCGCGAGCGATTCCGGGATGCCCGTCAAGTGCAGGAGGAGCTCCTCGGTGCGGGTGGACCGGGCGTAGGTCTTCTTAAGGAAGGGGAGGACCTGGCCCTCGAACATCGGGGAGAGCTCGTGGTACGGGCCGGGCAGGAGCACGAGCGTGCGCCGAAGGGCGCTCGGGGAGCCCGGAGGCTGGGGCGGGATGCTCAGGAGCTGGCCCGGCGCCGTCCCGGTCTTGTTGGCCAGGACGCGGGCGCCCGCCAGCACGAAGGCCTGCCGCTTGTTCTCGGCCGCCGTGCGCAGGCGCAACCTGGCGAACCTCGCGCGGATGCGGTCGAAGATGCGGGGGCGGTAGACCAGCCGGAGCCCGAGGGCGGACGCCGCGGCCTCCCGGGTCACGTCGTCGAAGGTGGGGCCCAGCCCCCCGCATACGATGAGCGCGTCGCAGCGGGCGAGCGCCCCCTTGATCGCCAGGCCGAGCGCCGCTTCGTCGTCGGGCAGCGTGCTCTCGCGGCTCAGCCGCAGGCCCGCGGCCAGCAGCCGGCGGCCGATGGCCCCGACGTGGGTGTTGACCTGCCCGGCCAAAAGTTCGCTGCCGACGCAGAGGAGCTCGACCCGGGGCGCGGCGGGGGCCGGAGGCCGGGGCGCGGTCACTGATAGACGCTGGTGGCCGGAGGGGTCGCCTCGGGATTCTCTCCCGCCGGGATGGCGCCGAAGCGCGTCTCGTACTTTTCGATGTTGTCTTTCAGCGCCCAGAGCAGGCGCTTGGCGTGGATGGGCGAGCTGACGATGCGGGTGAGCACTTTCGTCTTGGGCGACTGCGGCTGCATGAAGAGGAAATCCAGCAGGAATTCCGTCTCGCTGTGCGTGATGAGCGCCAGATTGGTGTAGATGCCGCGCGCCGTGGCGTCGTCGATTTCGACCTGCAGGGGCGGGTTTTTTTCTTCCATGGCGAGATACTACCATAATTTATTTGATATTTTCGCGCAATTTTGCTATCATCCCTGAGAATGCCGAAAGGGCTCGTGGTCATCCTATCCGCCCCATCCGGGGCGGGTAAATCGACGATTTGCCGCAGACTCCTGAGACTGCGCAAGAACATCAAGTACGGCGTCACGTGCACGACGCGCGCTCCGCGCGAGGGGGAGACGGACGGCAAGCACTACAACTTCATCAGCCGAGAGGAGTTCAAGAAGCGCATCCAGCGCCACGAGTTCCTCGAGTGGGCCATGGTGCACGACCAGTACTACGGCGTGCCGGCCGGGATGGTGGAGCGCTGCGTCGAGAAGGGCGACGACGTCGTCCTGGCCATCGACGTTCAGGGCGCCCGCACCGTCAAGCGCAAGCTCCCCGACGCCGTCCTCGTCTTCGTTCTCCCCCCGTCGATCGGGACGCTCAAGGAACGGCTCCAGGGCCGCCGCGAGGGCGATGGGTCCCTGGCCAAGCGTCTGGCCAACTCGCGCGGCGAGCTCGTCGCCGCCAAGGCCTACGACTATCTCGTCGTCAACGACGATCTGGACAAGGCCGTCTCCCAGATCGAATCCATCATGACCGCCGAGCGGCTGCGTCTCTCGCGCCGGCGTCATCTGGACCTGGACCATCTGATACGGTAAGGCCGCCACGGACCCGCGACGGCAGGGGATCTCCTGCCGCGCGTACATTGAGGAGGATGCATGCCGAAGAAGAAGGCTGACGAAGAGCCGGAAGGCTCTGAGGCGACTCGGAACGAGTCCTCGAAAAATAACCCGGCCCCAGCCAAGACCCTCGACGAGCTGGTGTTGAACTACAAGATCGGGAAGTACTCCGTCATCCCGCTCATCTCGCTTTGGGCCAAGGAGCTGCGCAAGCGCGAGGAGCATCGGCACCTGACGCCCAACGAGATCCTCGAGTTGGCCATGAAAGAGGTCCTGGAAGGCTCGGTCGGCTGGGGAGAGCTGAAGAAGGCGCTGGCCAACGACGCGGCCGCCGAGAGCAAGGGGCCGCTCGCCCTGGGCGAGCCCAGGAGCAAGAAGGAGAAATAGGTGGCCAGGTCGGGGCGCGGCCTGGGGCGGCAGCCCCAGGGGCCGAGCGGCCCGGGGCCCGGGCAGGGCCGCCGGATCGTGCTGGGCATCACGGGTTCCATCGGCGCCTGCAAGGCTCCCGAGATCGTCCGGGGGCTGGTGAAGGCCGGGGCCGAGGTGCGGTGCGTCCTCACCCCCAACGGCAGCCGCTTCGTGACGGCCTTGACCCTGGCGACGCTCTCGCGCAACCGCGTCTGCCAGGACCCTTTCGACGTCAAGGATTGGGACATGGCCCACCTCTCGCTGTCCTCCTGGGCGGACCTCATCCTCGTGGCCCCCGCGACCGCCGACATCGTCGCGCGCCTGGCGGCGGGCCGCGCCGAGGGTCTGCTCGACGGCGTGATCCTCGCATCGACCTGCCGCGTCGCCGTCTGCCCGGCCATGGACGAGAACATGTGGAAGCACCGCGCCACGCAGCGCAACGTCGGGGTCATCCGCGGATGGGGCTACGAGGTCTGGGGGCCGGGCGCCGGGGAGCTCGCCAGCGGCAAGACGGGCGTCGGGAGGCTCCTGGAGCCGTCGGAGATCGTGGAGCGCTGCCTGCGGCTTCCCCGCGGCTCTTGAGGGCCGGGGCGCGTCCCTTGGCGAAGGCTCGCGGCTCGCCCTGGGCCGGGCGCTCCGTCCTGATCACCTCGGGCCCGACGCGGGAGTATCTCGACCCGGTCCGCTACCTCTCCAATGCGTCGAGCGGCAAGATGGGCCGCGCGCTGGCGGCCGAGGCCGGCCGTCTGGGGGCCTGGGTGACGGTCGTGAGCGGCCCGGCGGAGGTCCCCCCGCCCCCCGGCGTCAGGGTCGTGCCCGTGGTGACCGCGGCGCAGATGCGGGCGGCGGTCCTGAGGCTCTCCCCCGGGGCGGACGTCGTCATCGGCGCCGCGGCCGTGGCGGACTGGCGCTTCGGCTCCCCGTCCCGCCGGAAGATCAAGAGGACGGCGGCGGCTTTGAGGTTGACACTCCTGCCGAATCCCGATATCATCAAGGAAGTGGCTGAAAGGAGAAGGTCGCGCGGGCCGCGCCGGGGCGGCCGGCGCCAGATCGTGGCCGGGTTCGCGCTCGAATCCGGCCGCGGCGCGGGAGGCGCCGTGATCGAGGCGGCCCGGCGCAAGCTCGCGGCCAAGGGCCTCGACCTGGTCGTGGCCAACGGCCCTCGGGCGCTGGGTTCGGACCGGGCGAGGTTCTCCATCGTCACGGCCGGCGGGGCGCTCCGGCTGGGCGTCCTCTCGAAGGAGGAGGCCGCCCGGCGCATCTTCTCGGCGCTCGGGGCGATGATGGCGGCGCCGGACCGAAGGGAGGGGACGGCCTGATGGCCGAGCCGAGCCGGTCCACGACGCGCTCGGAGCTGCTCGACCTCGTGCTCGGCCTGCGCCTGAGGGCGGAGCGGTCGAGGGAGGAGGACTGGGCCCGGCCTCTTGCCGACGTCGCGGCGGCCCTCGCCGCTCTGGCGACGGCCGTCTCCTCCTGCCAGGGGTGCGGGCTCGGGCGGACCAGGATCAAGCCGGTCCCCGGCGTCGGCTCGCCCAAGGCCCGGGTGATGTTCGTCGGCGAGGGGCCGGGCTACGAGGAGGACCGCAAGGGGGAGCCCTTCGTGGGCGCCGCCGGGGGGCTGCTCGACCGGATCCTGAAGGCGATGGGCCTCTCCAGGTCCTCCGTCTTCATCGCCAACGTGGTCAAGTGCCATCCCCTCGACGATCCCTCGAGGCCGGACGCCCGGGGCAACGACCGGCCCCCTTCGCCGGAGGAGCTGGCGGCGTGCCGCCGCTATCTCGACGAGCAGATCCGGCTGGTCGCCCCCGAGGTCATCGTGTGCCTGGGCCGGGTCAGCACGCAGGCGCTCCTGAGCACGACGGCGCCCCTCGGCAGGCTGCGGGGGCGATGGGCCTCCTACGCGCCGCCGGGCGGCGCGCCCATCAGGGTCATGCCGACCTATCACCCGGCGGCGGTCCTGCGCGACGAGACCCTCAAGCCCGCGGTGTGGTCCGACATGAAGGCCGTGCTCGCGGCGTTGGGCATGGAGAGGCCGTCATGAGCCACCCGAAGGGCGGCAAGAGGGAGGACGCGGTCGAGGCCGGAGGCCGAGCGTCCCGGCCTCCATCAGGAAGGGCTTTGGGGGGCCGGGGCAAGGACGTCCTCGACCATCTCGGGGACATCATCACGGAGGCCTTCCGCCGCAGCGGTTCGGGCTCCGACAAGGACGCCTTCACGTACATCAAGGCGATGATGGACGACCTCTCGGTCGCCTCGATCCAGCGCAGCAGCAAGTACCTGGTCCGGCGCGTGCTCGACGCCATGGACCTGGAGCGGACCTGCGGCAAGGGGGCCTGCGCCGGCGGCGCGGGCGTCGTGGTCGAGTACGGGGCGGCCGACGGCGTCATCACGCGCCCGGTCCTGCAGTCGCTCCCGCCGGGCGCCAAGCTCGTCGCCGTCGAGCGCAACCCCAAGCTCTACGTCCGCCTCAGGATGATCGACGACCCCCGCCTCATCCCGGTGAACGGGGACGTCCGCCGCATCGGCAGGATCGTGCGGGGGCTGGGCATCGGGACCGTCGACGCGATCGTCTCCGGCGTGCCGTTCTCCCTGTTCCGGCCCAGGGCGAGGCACGAGGTGCTGACGCAGACGACGGAGCTGCTCCGGGACGGGGGCGTCTTCGTGGCGTATCAGGTGACGACGCACCTCATCCCGCTCCTGGCGGACTATTTCCGGCGGGTGGAGACGGAGTTCGAGCTGCGCAACATCCCGCCGCTCTTCGTGTTCAAGGCCTCCAAGTAGTCCGCCCATGCTCATCGCCGAGGTCGCCTTCCCGGTCCCGGTCCACAACACCTACCACTACCTGGTCCCGGAGGGGTTCGCGCCTCTCGAGCCGGGGACCAGGGTGAGGGCCTCCTTCGGCCCGCGCCTGGCCGTCGGCACGGTGCTCGCCGTGTTCGAAGGGTCGCCGCAGCGCCAGCTCAAGCCCCTCCACGCCGTGCTGGACCCGGGGCCGGTCCTCTCGGCGGAGCTGCTGGAGTGCGCCCGGTGGATGTCCCGGCGCTACGGCGCCGCCGTCGGCGAATGCGTCAAGGCCGTCCTCCCCTCCTTCGTGCGGTCCGTCCCCGCCAAGGAAGGCCGGGCCGGGGCGCTCCGCCCGCCCCCGACGTACGCTCTCACCGACGGCCAGCGGCAGGCCCTCGAGGGGCTGCTGGAGAGCATCAGGTCCCGCCGCCACGGCGTGGCGGTGCTCTTCGGGGTCCCCGCGTCCGGGAAGACCGAGGTCTACCTCCGGCTCATCGAGGAGGCGGTGAAAGACGGCGGCCAGGCCCTGTTCATGCTGCCCGAGATCTCGTTGACCGGGCCGTTCTTCGAGGAGTTCTCCGGGCGGCTCAGGGAGCCCGTGGCGCTGTGGCATTCTAGGCGGACCATGAGCCAGAGGCGCGAGACCTGGAGCGGGCTGGCCCGCGGCGAGGTCAGGATCGTGGTGGGGGCGCGGTCGGCCGTCCTGCTGCCCTTCCGGAGCCTGAGGCTCGCGGTGCTCGACGAGGAGCAGGACGAGTCCTTCAAGCAGGAATCCCCCTCCCCCGGCTACCATGCCCGCGAGGTGGCGTTGCACAGGGCGCGCGCCCACGGCAGCCTCGTGGTCCTCGGCTCGGCCACGCCGTCGCTCGAGACCTGGCGGGCCGCGCAGGAGGGGAGGGCCACGCTGTTCGTGATGCCGGAGAGGGTCTGCTGCAAGGAGATGCCCGCGGTCTCGGTCGTGCCCACGCCCCAGGGCCATGACTGCGTCTCCGCCCACCTCCTGGCCAAACTCAAGGACCGCCTCGGGCGCGGCGAGCAGTCGATCCTGCTCGTCAACCGCAGGGGCTTCTCGACGCTGGTCCTGTGCAGGAAATGCGGATGGGTGGACCGGTGCCCCGCCTGCGGCGTCGCCAGGATCAGGCACCAGGAGCCCGACGGGGCGTTCCTCATGCGATGCCACCGCTGCGGGCGAAGGACGCCGGTCGCGGCGGCGTGCGGCGTGTGCAAGGAGCCGACCCTGTGGATCACCGGGACGGGGACCCAGAAGGTGGTCTCGGAGCTCAAGCGCGCCATCCCCGGTGTCCGGGTCCTGCGCATGGACCGGGACATCTTGAAGGAGTCGGCGGCGGACCGCCGGATCATCGAGGATTTCAAGGCCGGGAGGGCCGACGTCCTCGTCGGGACCAAGCTGGTGGCCAAGAGCTTCCATTTCCCGGAGGTGACCCTGGTCGGGGTCGTGGACGCCGACACCATGATCCACATGCCGGATTTCCGCGCTTCCGAGCGGACCATGCAGCTCCTCTCCCAGGTGGCCGGCCGCTCCGGCCGCGGCGAGAAGCCCGGGGAGGTGGTGGTCCAGACCATGCACCCTGGCTTGGCCGCGATGAGCTCCAGCCAGCTCGGCAGGTACGAGCTCTTTGCGGCCGCCGAGCTGGCGGTGCGCAAGGAGCTCTCGTACCCCCCGTTCGCCGAGCTGATCCGCGTCGAGCTGGCGGGACGCGCCGAGAAGATCGTCGAGGGGGCGTCCCAGGAGATGGCGGACCGGCTCGGCGGCATCCTCGACGCGGCCGGCCACCAGGTCCTGGGTCCGGCCCCGTCCATCCCCCCCGTCTACCGCGGGAGGCACCGGCGGCATATCCTCGTGAAGGTCCTCGATCCGGCCGGGACCGAGTCGGCGCTCGACGCGATCCGCGCGGTGCGCGTCCCCGCCGGGGTCAAGGCTGGGGTCGTGGTCGATCCTTACGATCTGGCGTAAATGATAGAATGGCGGCGGGCGAAGGGAGAACGTCCGCGCCCGTCGCACGCGCGTTTCCCATAGGCGCGCAGGCGGCGGGCTGGGTTGCAACACGGGAGGGTGCGATGATGACCGTTGTGACGGCGGTGTTGACGGCATGGGTGGCCGGCCAGGCCTTCGGGCAGGGAGCCGGCGGCCAGGACCGGTGGGATGCCAGGCTGACCGACGTGAAGGGGACGGTCACCGTCTTCACCGCCGGCGCCGACGCGGAGGGGATGCCCGGCGACAAGGACATGCCGCTGGAGCCCGGCGACCGCATCCGCACCGGGGAGGATTCGAGCGCCGAGGTCGCCTTCGAGGGCGATTCCGTGGTCGTGCTCAAGGCCAACACCCAGATGACGGTCACGTCCACGCGCAAGAACGGGGTCGAGCTGGGCCTGTCGCTGGGGAGCCTCCTGGCCAAGATCCACTCTTCCTTGGGGCTGGGGGGCTTCGGCGTGCGCACGCCGACCGCGGTGGCGTCGGTGCGCGGGACCGAGTTCGCCGTCGAGGTGGCCGGCGAGGGCGAGTCCGGGGAGACGCACGTCGGGGTCTTCGACGAGGGGAAGGTCGAGGTGAGCGGCACGGCGGCCGGCGAAGCCGAGACCCTCATGACCAACCAGGAGACCGTGGTCCGCCGGGGCCAGCGGCCGCTGCCCCCCTACGTGCTGAAAAGGCTGATGAAGCACCGGAAGCTCGTGAGGGGGTTCGGGAAGAGGGCGCAACTCCTCAAGAAGCAGTGGGCGGCCCTGCCTCCCGAGAAGCGCCTGGAGTTCCGGACGAAGTGGATGGAACGGGCCCGGGAGCGCATGAAGAAGATGCGGGAGAAGGCCATCCGCCAGAAGGGCAAGCGCGGCCCGGCGGGGCCCAGGCTGGACCGCGAGAAGATGGAGAAACGGCGCAACAATATCCGGCAGGGGCAGCGTTGAGGTGAGGGCGCTCCTGCTGTGCCTCTGCCTCGGCGGGTGGGCTTGCGCCGAGGAGGAGGCCATCGAGGTCACCGTTCCCCCGGGGCTCTCGGCCAGGGCCACGAGCCGCCTGCTCAAGGAGCGCGGGGTCGTGAGCTCCAGCTTCCTGTTCCGGGCAGCGGCGAAGGTCACCGGCGCCGAGAGGGAGATCAAGCCGGGGGATTACCGGTTCAAGCGGGGGCTGTCGGTCTTGGACGTCCTGAGCATCCTCAAGACGGGCACGACGAACGACCTCAAGCTCGTCATCCCGGAGGGCTTCTCGGCGCGCCAGATCGCCGAGAGGCTTTCGGCCAACGGGCTGTGCAAGGCGGACGACTTCATGGCCCTGGCGGCCTCCAAGCGGCTGGAGGGCTACCTCTTCCCGACTACCTACAGCGTCGACAAGCACTGGAGCGCCGGCCAGATCGCCCAGCGGATGGTCGACGAGTTCCAGCGCCGCGTCCCCCCGCTCTTCGAGGCCGCCAAGGACAAGCCCGCGCTGAACCTCCACCAGATCGTGACCCTCGCGAGCATCGTCGAGCGGGAAGCCGTCGTCAAGTCCGAGCGGCCCGCGATCGCGTCGGTCTACCTCAACCGCCTGCGCAAGAGGATGATGCTGGAGGCCGATCCCACGGTGCAGTACGGCCTGGGCTATTGGAAGAAGGGGTTGACCCTCGACGACCTGAAGGTCTCCTCCCCGTACAACACCTACAACCATTTCGGCCTGCCCCCGGGACCCATCTGCAACCCGGGCCTCGACTCCGTGGAAGCGGCGCTGCGCCCCGCGCGGACGGAGGCCATCTTCTTCGTCGCCGACGGGAAGGGAGGGCACGTCTTCAGCACGACCCTCGAGGAGCACCTGGTCAACAAGGCCAAGCTCAAGAGGGAGCTCCGCCTCCAGCGCGAGGCCGCCCGCCGCGGCGGCCACTGATCAGGACTTCGTCGCGAGCTCCAGGGCCGCGGCCTTGAGCCGGGTCAGGTCGAGCTTGCCCGACCCCAGCAGGGGGAACTCCGCCACCCGGTAGAAGCTCTCCTTGCCGGGGAGCCAGAGCTTGGGCAGGTCCGAGGCGTTGAGGCTCTTGCAGAGGCCCTCGACGCCGTCGAAGTCCTTGTAGAGCACCACCAGGCGTTCCCCGCGCTTGTCGTCCGGGACGGCCGCGACCACGAAGGTCTGCTCCACGCGGCCGGCCGCCTCGTGCAGGGCCTCCTCGACGCGGATGTGCGGCACCATCTCGCCCCCGATCTTGCTGAAGCGGCTGAGGCGGTCCGTGATCGTGATGAACCCGTCGTCGTCCACGGAGCCGATGTCGCCGGTGACGTAGTAGCCGTCCCGCAGGGACTCCGCCGTGCGCAGGGGGTCGTCGAGGTAGCCTTTCATGACGTTGGGCCCCTTGACGAGGATCATGCCTGGCTCGCCGGCGGGCAGGGGCAGTCCCGTCTCGGGCGAGACGATCTCGACGAGGACCCCCGGCAGGGGGCGGCCGATGGTCCCCTGCTTGCCGCCCTTCTGCCGGACCCCGAGCAGGGCGACGTCGGGGACGTTGACCGCGGCGACCGGGGAGAGCTCCGTGCAGCCGTAGCCCTCGAGGGGCTCGATGCCGAACTTCTCGCGGAAGGCTTGGGCGACGGCGGGCCGGAGCTTCTCGGCGCCGACGACCGCGTAGCGCAGCGACTTGAAATCCTCCGGCTCCACGCGGCGCAGGTAGGTCTGCAGGAAGGTCGGCGTGCCGAGCAGGAAGGTCGCGCGGTGCTCGCGGACGAGGTCCCCGATGCGCTTGGCGTCGAGCGGGTTGGGGTGGTAGACGGCCGCGAAGCCGGCGATCGCGGGGAACCAGAGCGTGACGGTGTAGCCGAAGGAGTGGAAGAAGGGCAGCACGCCCATGAGCCTGTCCTGGGCCGTGAACTGGTAGACCTGGCCGAGGGACTCCATGTTCGCGAGGATGCCGGCGTGGGTGAGCATGACCCCCTTGGGCACGCCCTCCGAGCCGCTGGTGAAGATGACCGTCGCGGTCCGGTCCAGGGGCCCGGCGCACCCTGCCAGGAGGGTCTTTTCCAGCAGGAACCTCGGCAGGAGCAGGAACGCCAGCGCCGCGGGGACCGCCAACGCCTTGGGCGCCTTGGGGGCCACGTCCTCCAGGAAGACGGTTCCGGCGTCCCCGAAGGAGGCGCCGCTCCACCCGAGCTTGTGGAGGAAGATCTTCGAGGTGACGATGGTCCTGGCCCCGGCTTTCGCCGCGCACTGCGCCACCACCTCCGGCGAGGCGGTGTAGTTCAGGTTGATGGGGAGGCGGCCCGTCATGGAGAGGCCGATGTTGGCCAACGCGGCCGCGACGGTCGGCGGCAGCAGCAGGCCGACGGCCTCGCCAGGCGGCAGCTCCCGGTCGAGGGTGCGGCCCAGGAGCCACGCCCCGGCGAAGGCCTGCAGGCCGTTGAGGCGCCGGCCGGTCGAGTCGGCCATGGCCAGGCGCAGGGGGTGGCGCCGGACCTCGCGCAGGAACTCGAGCGGCAGGGCCTGGCGCTCGGCCAGGCGGAGCCGGAACGCCTCCGCGCCCAGCTCCATGACGGCCTGGCGGACCTGGTGGGCGGTGGAGCCCGACGGCATGGGGCGGCCGAAGCTCACGGTCACGGGGTACGGGAGCCTGCGCGGCCACTTGAACAGGACCCGGCCGCCCTCGAAGCTGAAGATGCTGCCCCAGATGCGGTCGAGGTGGACGGGGATGACCGGCACGGGCAGGTCCCGGGTGATGCGCTCGAAGCCCTTCTTGAACCCCTGCATCTGGCCGTGGCGGGTCAGCTCCCCCTCCCCGAAGATGCACAAAAGCTCTCCGTCCCTAAGGGCCTTCCTGGCGACCTCGAAGGAGCGCAAGAGCGCTTTCGGACCGTCCCGGTCCGAGATCGGGATGCAGCCCATCGCCCGGAAGAGGAGGCCCGCCACGGGCAGGTCGTAGTAGCTGCGCAGCATCAGGAAGCGCACCAGCCGGGGCGAGGCCGCGCTGATGAGCGCGGCGTCCACGAACGAGACATGGTTGGCCACCATGAGCGCCGGCTCCTTGAGCGGGACGTTCTCCCTCCCGCCGACCTGGATGCGGTAGATGAGGTTGGCGACGGGGTAGAGCAGGAGCCGCAGGAGGAAATCGGGCAGCAGGGCCACGATGTAGGCGGCCACCGCCAGGGTCATGAGCGCGACCACGAGGAAGACTTGGCCGGCGTGCAGGCGGAACACGGCCTGGAAGAGCCAGAGCATCGCGGAGGCCAGCAGGATGGCCGAGAAGGAGAGCGAGTTGCCCGTCGCGATGAAGCGGCCCATCCGGTCCTTGGGGCTCCGCGCCTGGACGAAGGCCTGCAAGGGCAGGACGAAGCAGCCGCCGCTCGCGCCCAAGAGGAAGAGCGCCCACAACGTCGCGGGGGTGGAGCGGAAGGAGAAGGCCAGCACGAGCGAGAAGGCGAACAGCCCGGCCGCGCCCAGGGGCACCAGGCCCAGCTCCACGACGTCCCGGGAGAGGCGGCCCGCGGCGTAGCTGCCCAGCCCGATGCCCAGGGCCACGACCACCTGGAAGAGGCTCAGGGTTTCGGGCGAGGCCGCCATGAGCTCGCGGCCGTAGACCAGCACGTTCATCTGGAAGATCGCGCCGAGGAACCAGAAGAAGGCGGCGCCGACCGTGCTCAGCCAGACCCCCCGCAGTTGCTGGACCTCGGCGACGTTGGCGAGGGTCTGGGCGACGGGGTTGAAGCGCAGGGGCTCCCCCCCCGCGGCGGGGGCCTCGGGGACCCACAGGCTGGTCGCCAGCCCGGCCGCGGCCACGACCACGAACAGCCCGGAGGCGAGCGCCAGCCGGTCCGCGAAGCGCTCGAGGATGAGCCCCGCGGCCACGGTGCCCAGGAGGATGCCGACGAAGGAGAGCATCTGGAGGAGCCCGTTGCCCCGCGAGAGGTCCTTCTCGTCGAGCATCTCCGGGACGATGGAGAGCTTGACCGGGCCGAGGAAGGCGCTGTGGACGCCGAGCAGGAAGAGCAGCCCCATCATGAGGGGGATGCTGCGCGTCGCCAGCAGCAGGACGGCCAGGCCCATCAGGACCAGCTCGGCGGCCTTGAGGAAGACGAGGAGCGTCCTCTTCTTGACCCGGTCCGCCAGGTCGCCGGCCAGGGGAGAGAAGAGGATGAAGGGGACGATGAAGAGCGCCCCCGCCGCCGCGACGAGGGCCTGGGCCCGCCCGGGCGGCAGGGTCGTCAGCGCGAGCAGCGCGACGAGGGCCTTGAAGGCGTTGTCGTTGAACGCGCTGAGCGCCTGGGTCAGGAGCAGCCCGGCGAACCCCCGGCTGGCGAGACGGACCTTCGGCGACGGGCCTATGGTCGCCGTGGTTCCCGCCGTCCCTGCGGCCCGCCGGGCGGCATCCCGGGGCCGTCGTCCTCGATCTCGATCTCCTCTTCCGTCCCGTGCCGGTCCGCCTTGACGCGAATGATCTTGCGGATCCGCTCGCCGCGGCCCGGGCCCCGGCGGCCCATCGGGCATGAGGCCATGGCTCCGCCGCCCGGCGTCCCGATGCCGCCCATCATCGTCGACATCATGTCGTCGAAGCGCTCCTTCTGTTCCATGGTGGAGAGGCTCTGGCGGATCTCTTCCTTCATCTCGAACATCTCGCGGCGCATCTTGTCCTGGAGGGCATGGAGCTCGCTCTCCATGGCGTCGAGCTTCGGCTTGGACTTTTCGATGGTCTTGGCGACCTTGTTCTTCTGCTCGGGGGAGAGTTCGAGGGCCGCCACGAGGATGCCGGCGAAATCCTTCTCCACCGCCGCGGGCCGAGCGCCCTTGTCGTGGTCGCCGGCCTCGGGGCCGGCCTGGGGGCCTGGAGCGGGCTTGCCGGGGGGTTCGTGGGCGCAGACCCTCCCGCCCGCCGCCATGGCGGCGCAGACAACTGCGGCGACGGCCAACGACATCATCCTTCGCATAGATGGGGCCTCCTTTCGATGGGGACGCGTGACGCTTGCCGCTATAGTAACACTGCCGCCGAGGGGTGTCAAGGCCGTCGGACAGGGCTGTCGAACAGGGCGGCAGGACAAGGGGGCGCCCGTCCGGCGTTAGGGCAGGAGCTCGAACGGCTTGCCGCGGGCGGGGACGAAGCTGCCGAAGTGGCGGTGGTCGAAGGTGGCGATGCGGGTGATGCGCAGGCGTTCGGCCGCGGCCATGACCGCGGCGTCCACCAGGCCGAAGTCGGGCCGCGAGCGCATGATCTCGGCCGCGCGCTTGAGGTCCGCGGGGACGGGCCAGTCGAGGGCGAGCTCGCCGCGGAGCAGGCCTGCCAGGAAGGAGGCCTCGGCCTCAGGGCCGAGGTACTTCTGCGCCAGGTAGCAAACCTCGGGCAGGACGACGAAGGGGACGACGAAGGACTCGCCCGCGCTCTTGAGCAGATCCGCGGACTCCTTGTGATGGAGGTCGTCCTTGTCTAGCAGGGCGAAGAGGAAGCCCGTGTCCGTCAGGACGGCCATCAGCGGCTCCGGCGGGGCTTGTCCTGGAACAGGAGTTCCTCGGCCCGCTCGGAGATGCGCAGGCCCGCGCCGCCGCTTCCCGCCCCGATGAAGGACGGGTAGGCGGCGTCCTTCTTGTGCCTGCGGACGAATTCCTCCAGGGCGTGCCGGATGACCTCGGAAACGGAAACGCCAGCCCGTTGGGCCATTGAGCGCAGCTCCAGAATGAGCCCGTCGTCTGCCAGGATGCTTGTCCTCATCATACGCATATGCCTATTAATATTATGACTCCCGGGGCCGTATTTGTCAAGGCGCACTCCTCTTGAAACTGCAGCGCTATTCCGTCCGGGCGCTGAAAGATGCTAAAATACCCCCCGCTCAGGTTCCGTGACTTGCGCCAAGTCTTGAAGGGCGTGTAGCTCAGTTGGGAGAGCGCCTCGTTCGCAACGAGGAGGTCGCAGGTTCGATCCCTGTCACGTCCACCATTCGAGCCCTCCGCAAGGAGGGCTTTTCGCTCCCATTGACCCCGGCGGGCGGCGGGGCTATACTTAGGGATGATGAAGCCCTTCTTCCTCGGGGTCCTCCTGTCCCTGGCGTCCGCCAGCCAGGCTGGTCCCCTCGACCTCGATGTGTACGCCAGCCTGCGCCCGCCGCCGTCGCCCGGACGGTCGCCCATGCAGATGCCGCGCGAGCTGTGGCAGCCCGGCAGCCCTTTGGCCTTGCGCGGGGAATCCCCGGGCATCGTCGCCTTCTCGCACGCCGGGTACGCCGCCATGGGGGCCGTGGGCCTGGCCCAGAGCCTGGACTCGCTGGGCAAGGATCCCAACGCCGGCCGCAACGCGGTGGGGTTCGGGCTGATCACGGCCATCCAGCTGTGGACGGGCTGGCATTCCCTGAGGGAGACGCGGGCCGGGCCTCCCGGCCGACCGCGTCGCTGACGCGCTCTCAGCCGGCGACGTCGAGCTTGATGTGCAGCTCCTTGAGCTGCTTGGGATTGACCGTGGAGGGGGCTTCGCTCAAGGGGCAGGTCCCCTTGGCCGTCTTGGGGAAGGCGATGACGTCGCGGATGGAGTCCTCGCCCCGGAGGATGGCGACGAGGCGGTCGAGCCCGAGGGCGATGCCGCCGTGCGGCGGGGCGCCGAAGTCGAGGGCGTTGAGGAGCAGGCCGAACTGGCGGTCCATCTCCCGGGGGTCGTAGCCCATGAGCGAGAGGATCTTGCGCTGGATGTCCCCCCGGTGGTTGCGGATGGAGCCCGAGGCGAGCTCGACGCCGTTGAGGACCAGGTCGTACTGGTGGGAGCGGACCTGGCCCGGGTCGGTGTCGAGCTTGGGGAGCTCGCCTTCGATGGGGGCCGTGAAGGGGTTGTGGGCGAACGTCCAGCGGTTCTCCTCCGGCGACCATTCGAGGAGAGGGAAATGCGTGACCCACAGGAAGGCCCAGGGTTTGGCCGGGCGCAGCCCGAGCTTCTCCGAGAAGTCCGGGTTCGTCAGGAACTCCTTGCGCAGGGTCCCCAGGTGCACGGACGGGGCATAGCCCTCGCCCACGCCGAAGAAGGTGATGTTCCCCTTCGCGATGCCCAGGGACCGCCTGAGGCCGTCGACCTCCTCGGGCGAGAAGAACTTGAGGATGGGCGATTCGGGCGGGTCGTTCCACCGGACCCACGGCAGGCCCTTGGCCCCTTGGGCCTTGATGAAATCCGTCAGGCGGTCGATCTCGCTGCGGGTGACCCCGGTGCCTTCGACGGTCAGGGCCGTGACGCGGCCGCCGGAGCGGACCGTCTCCCCGAAGACCTTGAACTTGCTCTGCCGGAAGACCTCCGAGCAGTCCGAAAGGGCGAGGTCGTAGCGCAGGTCGGGCTTGTCGGAGCCGTAGCGCCGCATGACCTCGGCGTAGTCCATGCGCGGGAACGGGGTCGCGAGGTCGACGCCCAGGGTCTCCCGGAAGACCGTCTTGAGCATCTTCTCCACGACGGCGTGCACGTCGCTCTCCTCGACGAAGGACATCTCGATGTCGATCTGGGTGTGCTCGGGCTGGCGGTCGGCGCGGAGGTCCTCGTCGCGGAAGGCCCGGGCCAGTTGGAAGTAGCGCTCCAGGCCCGAGACCATGAGGATCTGCTTGAAGATCTGCGGCGACTGCGGGAGGGCGTAGAAGGTCCCGGGGGTCAGCCTCGACGGGACCAGGTAGTCGCGGGCGCCTTCGGGGGTGGCCTTGGTGAGGATCGGGGTCTCGATCTCGAGGAAGCCCTCGGCGTCCAGGACGCGGCGCGCCGCCATGGAGACGGCGTGGCGCAGGGAGAGGTTGCCGAGCATGCGGGGCCGGCGCAGGTCCAGGTAGCGGTACTTGAGCCGGGTCTCCTCGTTGGCGTTGACGTCGTCCTCGACCATGAACGGGAGGGCCTTGCAGGCGTTGAGCAGGGTGATGCGGGACGCGCGGACCTCGACGGCGCCGGTCGCGAGCTTGGGGTTCTCGGTGCCCTCCGGGCGGCGCTCGACCGTCCCCGAGACCGCGACGACGAACTCGAGGCCCAATCCCTGCGCGGCCTGGAAGGCCTCGGCCTGCTCCGGGTGGGCTACGACCTGGACGACGCCCGTCCGGTCGCGCAGGTTGAAGAAGTAGACGCCGCCGTGGTCGCGCTTGGCGTGCACCCAGCCGGCCAGGATCACCGAACGTCCGGCGAGGTCCGCGGTGAGGCCGCCGCAGGAGTGGTCCCGGTACACTACAAGACCCTCATGGCTAATTCGGCTCCGGGCAGAGGGAGGCGAGCTTGTGGGTGTCCTTGATGAAGTAGCGGCCGTGGCGCACGTCGAGGATGTTGGCGCGCCGCAGGGTGGAGAGGGCCCGGGTGAGGGGCTCGCGGGTCGTCCCGACCATGTCCGCCAACTCCTGGTGCGTGTAGCGGTCCTGGAGCATGCAGCCGCCGCGCCCCTTCCTGCCCGCGCCGACCACGAGGTCATAGAGCGTCTTGGAGACGCGGCCGAGGATGTTGCGGAAGAGCAGGCTCTCGATCTCCTCGTTGGCCCGGCGGAGGCGCTCGGCGACCGTGCAGAGGAGGAAATAGGTGAGGTGGGGGTCGGCGAGCAGGATGCGCCTGAAGTCCGCCCGGCGGATGACCAGGAGCCTGGTGTCCTCGACCGCTTGGGCCGAGGCGCAGCGCGTCTTGCCGCCGAGGAGCGCCATCTCCCCGAAGAAGTCGCCGGGGTGGAAGTAGGCGATGGTCTTGCTCTTCTTGGCGGCTGACCGGATGAAGATCTTGGCCCGGCCCGAGATCACGATGAACATCTGATTGCCGAACTCGTCCTTCGAGAAGATCTGCTGGCGCACGGCGTAATCCCGGATCTGGGAGATCTTGAGCATTTCCCGGAGGTGCCTGGTGGATAGCGCGCTCAGGAATGGGATCTTGCGCAGGATGTGGATGGACATGGCAGCATCCTACCTAAATGGCGGGAGACGGTTCAATGATGCCGGTCAGCCAGCGCTTCGACCGCGTCCGCCAGCCGGTGGGCGGTCTCCTCGGGGGCTGGGAGCCTCAGGCGCGCGAAGGCCCCCCCCATCCTGGAGAGGATGGCCGCGCTGGCCTGGGAGAGGAGGAGGTCCTCGAGGAGCCTCGGCAGCCTCCCCGCCAGCTTCTCCTCGGGCGCCGTGACAGCCGCGCCGACGCGCGAGAGGGCCAGGGCGTTGTGGGTCTGGTGCCGGCCGGTCGCGTGGGGGTAAGGGACGAGGATGGAGGGCTTCTTGAGGGCGGCCAGTTCCGCCAGGGTGCTGGCGCCGGACCGCGAGACCACGAGGTCGGCCGCGGCGTAGGCCGTCTGCATGTCCTCGAAGTACTCCGCGACGAACGCGCGGATCCCGGCCTCGGCGTACGCGTGCCGGACCTCGGCCCCGTCGCGGCGGCCCGTCAGGTGCGCGACTTGGAGGTTGCCCCCGGCGCGCCTGAGGGCTTCGGCGACGGCGGCCGGGACCAGGCGGTTGAGGGCGCTGGCGCCCTGGCTGCCGCCGAAGACGAGGAGGGTGGCCGCCGACGGGCTCAGGTCGAGCCGGGCCCGGGCGGACGACGGGTCGGCCGGACGCCAGAACTGCGGCCTGATGGGCGTGCCCGTCACGGCGCCGGGGGCGCCCGGGATCGGCGGCAGGCCCCAGAAGAGCTCCGCGCCCATGGCGACGGCGGCCCGGTTGGCCAGGCCGAGGACGACGTTGGAGTCGTGGACCGCCCGGGGCAGCGAGAGCCTGGCCGCCGCCGCGATGGCGGGGAAGGTGAGGTAGCCCCCCATGCCGACGACGACTCGCGGCGCGAAGTCCCGCAGGATCCGGGTGCACAAGAGGACCGATGAGGCCGCCTGGCGGGCGAAACGCAGCCATTCCAGGGAGGGCCTGCGGGGCAGGCCCGAGAGGTCGATCTCGGCCGACGCGATGCCCTCGGCTTCGAGGACGCTGAGGGCCGGATCGGCGCGGCGGGCCAGGACCAGGGGCTGCCAGCCCCGGGCCGCGAGCGTCTGGCAGAGCACCAGCCCGGGGTAGAAGTGGCCGCCCGTGCCGCCGGCGGCGACGACGACCCTCAATCCGCCCTCTGCCTGATCGGCGGGTTCGTCTGGGCGTGCCGGGAGATGTTCAGGAGGATGCCCGCGGCCATCATGGTCGCGATCAGCGACGAGCCGCCGCTCGAGATGAAGGGCAGGGTCATGCCCTTGGTGGGCAGGAGGCCCACGGACATGCACATGTTGATGAAGGCCTGGAGGCAGATGGACAGCGTGATGCCGGTCGCCAGGAGCGTGCCGAACATGTTGGGGGCGAGCTTGGCGACGCGCAGTCCCCGCAGGAGCAGCGTGGCGAACATCCCCGCGCAGAGGAGCGCTCCCAGGAGGCCCAGCTCCTCGCAGAGGATCGGGAAGATGAAGTCCGTGTGGGGGGTCGGCAGGTACATGAGCTTGAGCTGGGAGGCGCCGAAGCCCTTGCCGAACCATCCCCCGGACCCGACCGCCAGCAGCGACTGGGTGAGCTGGTAGCCCTGGGCGTGGCCGTCGGCGTTGCCCGACAGGAACGTGAGCAGCCGCTGGACGCGGTACGGCTTGCGCAGGATCTCCGCGACGACGATCGGGAGGGCCAGGGCCATGGCCACGCCGATGTGCCGAAGGTTGCTGCCGGCCACGAAGAGGATGGCGACCATGACCGTGAACATGAGCACGGGCGTCCCGAGGTCGGGCTCCTTGCCGATGAGCAGGAGCAGCACGGCGACGAACGCCGTGGGGATGACGAGGCCCTTCCACGGGTTGTCGAGCTTGCTGGCCTTGCGGTCGAGGTAGTAGGCGAGGAAGATGACCGACGCGAACTTGGCGAATTCGGACGGCTGGAGCCCGACCGGGCCGAGGTGGATCCAGCGGTGCACGTTCTCTTTGGCCGGGCTGTAGAGGGCCAGGACCAGCCCCGCGACCGTGACCCAGAAGATGGGCCAGATCCACTCCTTGAGGCGGTTGTAGTCGAGCTGGCTGAAGTAGGCCATCACCCACACGCCGAGCGCGCCCCACAGCAGCTGCTTCTTGATGAAGAAGAAGGAGTTCCCGAACTTGCGGTCGGCGTAGATGGCGCTGGACGAATAGACCATGACGAGGCCCAGGAACAGGAGCGCCGTGATGACGATGAGCAGGGCGTAGTCGAGGCGCGGCCGGCGGCGCTCGTTCATCATATCACTCGCCCCCCCACGGGGGGCGAGTAGTGGGGGGCTGATGTCGTTTCTTAATAAGTTCCTTGAACTGGTCGCCCCGGTCCTCGAAGTCCTTGAACTGGTCGAACGAAGCGCACGCCGGCGACAGGAGCAGGATGTCGCCGCGCTCCCCCACCTTGAGCGCGGTGTCCACGGCGACGGCCAGGTCCCCGCACGGGAAGATGTGGACCGTCCCGGCCAGGTCCTCTTCGACCTTGGCGGCCGCGCTGCCGATGGTCAGGATGCATTTGACGCGGCGGGCGATGAGGGATTTGAGGGGCGTGTAGGGGCTCCCCTTGTGGAGACCTCCCAGGATGAGCAGGACCTTGCCGGCGCCTCCCGCGCCCCCCTCGGGCATGGAGCGCAGCGCCACCAGGGTCGAGTCCACGTTGGTGGCCTTGGAGTCGTTGATGCAGCGCATGCCGCCCATGGTCCCGCACTCCTCCAGGCGATGCTCGACCCCCTTGAAGGACCTCAGGGCCGAACGGATGGCCGCCGGCCTGACGCCCAGCGAGAGCCCCAGGAGGACGGCCGCCATGGCGTTGTGCTGGTTGTGTTCGCCGGGCAGCGGCGGGAGCGGGAAGGAGGCCGCCGGCCGGTCCGGGAGCTTGGCCTCGATGGCCGAGCCGTCGACCCACGCGTGGGTGTTGAGGCCCTTGGGGCCGAAATAGAGCCTGCGCGAGGGGCAGCGCCGGGACAGCTTGAGCGTCAGGGGGTCGAAGGCGTTGAAGACGCACCAGTCCTGCGGCCCCTGCTCGCGGAAGACCCTCGCCTTGGCCTCGATGTAGCCGGCCATGGCGCCGTGGTGGTCGAGGTGGTCGGCCGTGATGTTGAGGATCGCCGCGGCGCGGGGCGCGAAACGGCGGCTGTCCTCGAGCTGGTAGCTCGAGACCTCCATCACCAGGGCGTCCTTGGCGCGCGCCCGGCCGGCGACCTGGGAGACGGGGATGCCGACGTTGCCGCACAGGTGCGTCTTCCCCCCGCGGGCCCCGGGGAGCCCTCGGGCGAAGATGGCCGCGGTCAGGGCGGCGGTCGTCGTCTTGCCGTTGGTGCCGGTGATGGCCACGAGGGTCTTGGCGCGGCAGAAGGCCAGGGCCACTTCCACCTCGCTGAAGACCGGGATCCCCGCCGCCTCGAGTCTCCTGATGACCTGGGCCGAGTGGGGGATGCCGGGGCTCTTGACCACGAAGCCGCACTTGAGGACCCGGTCGCCGTGGCCGGAGCCTTCCCACTTGAGCCCGGCCGGCAGGGCCGGCCCGCTCTTGATCTGGGCGGCCGGTCGCGTGTCGCTCCCGAAGACCGAGAAGCCCTCGCGCAGCAGCAGGGAGGCCGCGGCCAGCCCGGACTTCCCAAGGCCCAGCACGCAGGCCCTGGATTTCTTGAACGCGGCCGGCTCGAATCCGTGGCTCATCTGATCTTGAGGGAGGCCAGGGCCGCGAGCATCATGACGATGCTGACGATCCAGAATCTGACCGTGACCTTGGGCTCGGCGACGCCGCCCAGCTCGAAGTGGTGGTGGAGGGGCGCCATCCGGAAGATGCGCCGGCCGCCGCGCAGCTTGTAGGACGCCATCTGCAGGATGACCGACAGGGTCTCCAGCACGAACACGCCGCCCACGATCGGGAGGATCAGCTCCTGCTTGACGCACAGGGCGGCCGTCGCGATCACGCCCCCGAGGAAGAGCGAGCCCGTGTCGCCCATGAAGACCTCGGCGGGGTAGGAGTTGAACCAGAGGAAGCCCAGGCACGCGCCCACCAGCGAGGCCATGTACACCGCGATCTCCCCCGCCCCGGGGACGGCGATGATGCGCAGGTAGGCGGAGATCTTGACGTGGCCGGCGGCGTACGAGAAGACCCCGTAGGCGATGGCGCAGAAGATGATGGCGCCCGCCGCCAGGCCGTCGAGCCCGTCCGTGAGGTTGACGGCGTTGGACGAGCCGACGATCATCAGCGCCGCGAGCACGAAGTAGGCGGGCCCCAGTTCGATGAAGAGCTCCTTGGCGTAGGGGATATTGACCATCGTGGTGTGCGCCCCGTTGGGCGGGAAGGCCGACAGGTACGACACCACGAGGAGGGCGAGCGTCACCTGCGTCGCGAGCTTGGCCCTAGAGCTGATGCCGCCCGCGTCGCGGCGCACGAGCTTGGAGTAGTCGTCCCAGACGCCGAGGCCAGCCAGGATCGCGCCGACGACCAGCAGCAGCCACGTGAAGCGGTTGTCCGGCCTCATCCACAGCAGGCAGCTCGCCGCCACGGCCAGGAAGATGAGCGCGCCCCCCATGGTCGGCGTGCCGTGCTTGCCCATGTGGCTCGCCGGGCCGTCGGTCCTCTGGATCTGCCCGATCTTGCGCCGGCGCAGGACGGCGATGAGGGCGGGACCCACCAGCAGCGAGAGCCCCATGGCCGTGAGGGCGGCCCCGCCCGCCCGGAAGGTGATGTACTGGAAGAGATTGAAGGGGCTCCAGAAGCCGCTCAGGCCGCTGAGGTGGTAGAGCATCAGGCCCTCAATTGTACCATGATATCTTCGAACTTCATGGACCGCGACGCCTTCAGGAACACCGCGGCGTCGCTTGTGAGCTCCCGGCGCAGTTCCGCGACCCAGCCCTGCGGGGTGGCCGCGTGGCGGGCGCGGAACCCCACGTTCGACGCCGCCAGGGCCTGGAAGGCGCGCTGCATCTCCGGGCCGGCCAGGAAGACGGCCCTGAGGGGCAGGCTGGAGAGCCATACGCCGAGGTCCTCGTGCAGGCGCCCGGACTCGGGCCCCAACTCCTTCATGTCACCCAGGACCAGCACCTTCCCGCGGTCCGGGAACCGGGAACAGAAGGCCGCGACGGCGGCCTTCATGGAGGAGGGGTTGGCGTTATAGGCGTCGAGCACGATCTCGCAGCCCGAGGGATGGCTGAGGAGCTCGAGCCTCATGGCCGGGGGACGGTGGTCCTCGAGCCCCTCCGCGATGGTCTTGATGTCGATGCCCATGGCCCAGGCGGTGGCCGCGGCGGCCGCGGCGTTGGCGAGGTTGATGCTCCCGAAGGCTTTCAGGCGGACGCGGACCTTGCGCCGGTCGATGACGAGGGTGTCGGCCCCGAGGGTGCGGACTTGGACGCGCGGCCCTTTCCCGAACCGCACGGCGCGGCTGCCCAGCCCCTCCGCGAGGGGGGCGAGCCGCGGGTCGTCGGCGTTGAGCACGATCTTCCCGTCTCGGGGGACGCAGGCGATGAGCTCCGACTTCGCCTTGAGCGTGCCCTCGAGGCTGCCGAAGTACTCCAGGTGCGCGGACCCGATGTTGAGCAGGACGCCGACGGTGGGCTGGGCGACGGCGCCGAGCTCCGCGATGTCGCCGGGGCGGGAGGCGCCCATCTCGAAGACGCCGTACCGGTGCCGGGGCGTCAACTCCAGGACCGACAGGGGCAGGCCGATCTGGTTGTTGAGGTTTCCTTCGTTGGCGCAGGTCGGGCCGACCTTGAGGCAGATGCTGCGCACCATCTCCTTGGTCGTGGTCTTGCCGTTCGAGCCGGTGATGCCCACGATGGGGATCTCGAAGCGGCGGCGGTGGCTGCCCGCCAGCGTCTGCAGGGCCTTGAGTGTGTCGGGCACCTCCAGCACGTGGCGCGGCTTGGGGCCCGGCCGCAGGGCGCCCGCGGCCACGACCCACCCCGGGGACTTCCCGGCGAGCTCGGACGTGAGGAATTCATGAGCGTCGTAGCGCTGGCCTTTGAGCGCCCAGAAGACCTGGCCCGGCGCGATCGCCCGGGAATCCGTCGAGATCGCCGCGATCCGGTCCGAGGGGGCGCCGGAGGCGAGCTTCCCCCCCACGCACCGGGACAGCTCCTCCCACGTCATGTTGAGGTCGATGGTCCCCTCCCGGGCGCCGCGCACGCCAGGATCGCCTGGCGAGCGGTCTCGGCGTCGTCGAAATGGATGGTGCGGTCCCGCAGGATCTGGTAGTCCTCATGGCCTTTCCCGGCGATCAGGACGATGTCGTCGTGCCGCGCTTGGGCGACGGCCTCGGCGATGGCCTCCTTGCGGTCGGGCTGGACCCGGTAGTTCCCCAGCCCCGCGGCCTTGAGGCCCTCCTCGATCTCGGCGATGATGGCCCGGGGGTCTTCGCTGCGGGGGTTGTCGCTGGTGACGATCGCCAGGTCGCTGTGCCGGCAGGCCGCGACGCCCATGGGCCCGCGCTTGGTACGGTCCCGGTCCCCGCCGCAGCCGAAGACCGTGATGAGCCGGGCGTGGGGCAGCTCCTTGAGGAAGCCCAGGACCGTCTCGATGGCCGAATCCGTGTGGGCGTAGTCCACGAAGACGCGGAAATCCTGCCCGGCCTCGACGGGCGAAAGCCTTCCCGGGACCGACTCCAGGCTGCCGAGCGCGCCGATCACCTTCTCCTCGTCGAGCCCGAGGCCGATGGCCGCCGCCGCGGCCGCCAGGGCGTTGGCGACGTTGTGTATCCCGACGAGCCGGAGGGCCGCCTTCCTCTTGCGGCCGTCGATGACCGCCGTGAAGCTGGTCCCGTCGCGGTCCAGCCGGGGACGCAGGGCGCGCAGGCGCGCCCCGGGCTTGAACCCGTAGGTCAGGATCTCGACGTCCGTGGCCGTCCGAACCAGGGCGTCGCAACAGGGGTCGTCGTGGTTGAGGACCGCCACCCGCCTCTTCTTGGGGGAGGACGGCTTGGAGAGGAGCTCGAAGAGATGGGCCTTGGCCTGGAAGTAATCCTCCTGGGTCTTGTGGAAGTCCAGATGGTCGCGCTTCAGGTTGGTGAAGACGGCGGCGTCGAAGGCGATCTCGTCGGCCCTCCTGAGCGAGAGGGCGTGGGACGAGACCTCCATCGCCACGTGCGTCGCCCCCTCGTCCTTGAACTTCTTGACGAGCCTGAGGAGCTCGAGGGAGATGGGCGTGGTGTTGACGGCCTTCTGGGCGAGGCCCCGGAAGCGGTAGTTGACCGTTCCGATGACGGCGGGGCGCCCCCCGCAGGCCGCGATCACGGCCTCGAGGAAGTAGGTCGTCGTGGTCTTGCCGTTCGTGCCGGTCACCCCGACCACGGCCAGGCCTTCGGAGGGCCTTCCGAAGAAGAGATCCGCCATCCGCCCCATGGCTTGGTGGACGTCTTGGACCTGGACCCAGGTGGCCGGGATGCTCACCGGGGCCGGGGGTGTCCGCAGCTCGCTGACGATGGCGACCGCGCCACGCTGGGCCGCTTCCTTGACGAAGCGGTTGGCGTCGGTCTTGGAGCCCGGGAGCGCGAAGAAGACATCCCCCGGGCCGACCAGGCGCGAATCGTGCGCCAGCCCCCGGACCCGGGTGTCGGTGGGGCCGGCGATCCCGAGGGGCGCGGAGGCGGCCAGGAGTTCGGAGAGCACCACGGTCAAAAAGCCTTCGCCAGGCTGGGAGCGGCGGAGGACGCCGGCTCCGGCGCTTTTGGGTCGGGCGGCACGCCCTCCAGGGTCAGCACCTGCCTGGCCAGTTTCGCGAAGACGGGAGCGGCCACCTGCGAGCCGTAGTAGACGCCCCCCTTGGGATTGTCCAGGACGACGAGGATCGTGAACCTTGGCCGGCCGACCGGCGCGAACCCGACGAAGGAGGCGACGAAGCTGGTCGAGGAGTACTGCTTGGTGGCGGGGTCGAGCTTCCGGGCGGTCCCGGTCTTGCCGGCGACGCGATAGCCGGGGATCTGGGCCGTCTGCCCCGTCCCACGGAGGACGACGCCCTCCAGCATCCCGACGAGCTTGGCGATCGTCTCCTCGGAGGCGACCCTCCTGACGCGGACGGGCTCCCGGCCCTTCATGACGAGGGACGGCTCGTAGAGGATGCCACCGTTGGCGATGGCGCTGTAGGCCCCCAGGACCTGGAGCGGGGTGACCGCCACGCCGTAGCCGTAGGACGCGGTGATGAGCGATACGCGCGTCATGTCGGAAAGCGGCTTCAAGGACCCCGCCGCCTCGCCCGGCAGGCCGATGCCGGTCTTGTTGAGGAAGCCGAAGGCCTGGCTGTAGCGGTAGAAGCGCATCGCGCCCACGCGCTCGGCGACCTTGGCCGTGCCGATGTTCGAGGAATGGGCGATGATGCCCGCCAGGTTGAGCAGGCTCGCCGGCTCATGGTCCTTGATCGTCACGCCCGGCGCGACCTCCCAGGCGCCGTTCTCGCAGAAGAACGTCTCCTCCTCCCCGACCACGCGCTCCCCGACGGCGGCGGCCGCGGTGATGATCTTGAAGGTGGAGCCCGGCTCATAGGAGTCCTGCACCGCGGCGTTCCTCAGCGGGTCGGTCGGATGGGAGGCCAGGGCCAGGACCTCACCCGTCATGGGGTCCTGCATGGCGATGATGCCCCCGTCGAGCCCGTGCCGCGCGACCGCCTCGGCCAGGGCTTCCTCGGCGAAGTACTGGTAGTTGCGGTCGAGGGTGAGCTTGAGCGGCTCGGGCTTGGAGGAGGTGGCCTTGCCGCTGCGATAGATCGCGTGGCCGTCGCCGTCGCGCATGATCCGGCGCTTGTCGGGCTCCTGGGTGAGCTCCCGCTCGTAGGCCAGCTCCACGCCCGAGAGGCCGCGCGCGTCCGTCGAGATGGTCCCGATGACGTTGCGCGCCAGGACGTCGTTGGGGTAGACGCGCCGGTGCCCCGCGGTGATCCCCACGCCCGGCAGACGGGCCTGGGACACCTTCTCGGCCTCGTCGTAGGTCATGCCGCTCTTGAGCATGATGAAGCGCCGCCGCGCCTCGAGGTCCTTGAGGATGCCGTCGGCGGCAAGGCCGAGGAGCGGGGCGAGCCGGCGGGCCAGGAAGTGGGCGCTGCGCACGGCGGACCTGTCCGCGAAGCAGGACCAGGAGGGCATGGATTGCGCCAGGAGCCGGCCCTTGCGGTCCACGATGTCCGCCCTCGCGGGCGCGTCGTGGGCGATCCGGTCGTACTCGTCGGAGGCCCTGGTCTGGAGATCCTGGTGCTGCAGCACCTGGAGGAACACGAGCCGCGCCGTCAGGGGGACGATGGGCGCCAACGACAGCATCGCGGCGCAGGCCAGGCGTGAGCGGATGTCCATGGTCAGCCGGTCACGTCGGTCAGGTCGGTCGCCGAAGCGCTGAGGCGAGAGCGTCCACCCTAGAGAGGGTGCCCTGGACGGCGTGCAGGACCCGTCTCGGCCATGGGCCGAGGGCGGGTCCCGAGTCCGACGGCGACACGTTCTCCAGGATGCGGATCGAGTCGAGGCTGACGGGCTGCATCCCGAGACTGGTCCGAGCGTGGTGGGCGAGTTGGGCCGGGGCCACGGCCTTCTGCCACCGGAGGTCGTCGTAGAGGATGGTTTCCCGCAGGCGGCGCACCTCGAGGCGCGCCTTCTCCACCTCGTAGCCGTAGCGCGTCGCCTGGACCTGCTGCCAGACCAGGAACGTCCCGGACGCGGCGGCCGCCACCATGAGGCGAGTGCGTCTGCGAGCTTTCGTTCTCACCATGCTGGCGCCCCGCATCGGGAGGCGCCGAAAAGGAGCGGGGGCCCCGCCGAGAAGGCACCCCGCAAAGGAGCGGGGGCCCCGCCGAGAAGGCACCCCGCAAAGGAGCGGGGGCCCCGCCGAGAAGGCGCCCCGCAAAGGAGCGGGGGCCCCGCCGAGAAGGCGCCCCGCAAAGGAGCGGGGGCCCCGCCGAGAAGGCACCCCGCAAAGGAGCGGGGGCCCCGCCGAGAAGGCGCCCCGCAAAGGAGCGGGGGCCCCGCCGAGAAGGCGCCCCGCAAAGGAGCGGGGTCCCCCTGCGCCATCGAAGGCGCAGGCCCCGCAAAGGAGCGGGGGCCCCGCCGAGAAGGCGCCCCGCAAAGGAGCGGGGGCCCCGCCGAGAAGGCACCCCGCAA
>JACRDT010000037.1 GCA_016212795.1 Elusimicrobiota bacterium
CCCTGAGAGCGCGGCCGGTCGCTTTCGGGCTGCAACTTCGTCGCTCGTCGCTTGCATACGTCGAGTATGCGCGCTCCTCGCTCCTCGTTTCGCTCCAAAATCGACCGGCCAGAACCGCAGCTATGAGCCGGTCGCAGCACTGGTCGCGGCGCTGGCCCTGGGCCTCTGGCCGGCCGTTCGGGCCGCGGAGCTCCCCCTGGCCGACATCGCCGACACCCTGGTGCAGGCGGACAAAGCCTTCATGGAAGGCAGGCTCGACGAGGCCGAGAAGGGCTACCGCTACCTCTCGACGCTGGGCGTCAGCCGCCCGAACCCCGACCCGAACCTCGCCCTCATCCGCCGCGACATGGGCGAGCCGGACGTCGCGCTCCCTGCCTGGACCAAGGCGTCGCTCCTGGAAGGCGCCGACGGGTTCATCTGGAACCAGCGGGGCTGGGCCTACGTCGCCCTGGGCGACTACGACGAAGCCCAGACGGCCTTCCGCAAGGCCCTCGACGTCTCCACCACCTCGGCCTCGCAGGCGGAGGCCAACCTCGGGATCGCCATGGCGGCGATCCGGGACAGCCACCCCAAGGCCGCCCTCCAGCCCTTGCGCGACGCTTGGACCCAAGGCCCCTACCTCGTCCCGACGTCGGCCTACCTGACGGGCCTGGCCAAGCTGCGCAGCGGCGACGAGCAGGCCGCCCTGGAGAACTTCGGGTCCGGCGCCAACCTCGATCCCCTGAACCTCGAGAACCTTCGGGAACTGGCCAAGCTCAGCCAGCGCGTCGGGTCCAACCTCAAGGCTTGGCACTACTTTCAGGACCTGCTGAGGCTCGACCCGGACGACACCGACGCGAGGGCCCGGGCCGGGAAGGTCGCCGAGCACATCATCGGCGACCCCATGCAGATGCTCCAGGTCCGCAGGCTCTCGCGCCCCCTCCTGGACCCTTCCGGCAAGGGGTACCCGGAGCCCTCCCATTCGTCGATGACGGTGCGCGTGGCGCTCTTCGCCTCGGACGACGGCAAGCCCGCGCCGGCCCAGCGCCTCTACTTCATGACCAACGCGCCGTTCCGCATCACGACGAAGGCCGGCGAGGTCGTCAAGGAGAGCCCGACGGGCATGCTGCAGTGGGAGATCCTCTTCAGGGAGGAGACGAACATCGTCGAGGTCCGCGACACGACCCGCATCCTGCAGCACACCTCCAAGCAGCCCTTCAGGATCGAGCCGGCGTCGCGCTTCGGTTCGGTGCTGCTCAAGAGCGCGCAGTTCCGCGACACCTCGGCCATCGACCCCGGCGACCGCGAGGTCAGGGGCGTCGTCGAGGTCATCCCCACGCCCTACGGCTTCATCCTGGTCAACGAGGCGGTGATGGAGGACTACCTCTACGGCGCGGTGTCCGCGGCGCTCCCCCAGGGGACCCCGCACGAAGCCTACAAGGCGCAGGCCGTGGTCTCGCGGACCCGGGCGCTCTGGCGCCGGCACCACCGGGAGCCCACGCTCTTCGACAACGACCTTTGCGACTCGGCGCACTGCCAGCGCTTCATCGGCCTGAACTCGGAGACGGCCAAGGGCACCATGGCCGTCGCCGAGACGGAGGGCATGGTGCTGAGGTTCGCCGACGGCAGGATGGTCGACGTCATCGAGCATCCGCACTGCGGCGGGATCACGGAGAGCGGGGACCACGCCTGGGGCCCGGGGTTCGAGCATCTGCGCAGCGTCTCCGACGGACCCGGCGCCGCCCCCCGAATCGACAGCCCCGAGGCCCTGGAGCGCTGGATCCACACTCCGCCGGACCGCGGCCGCTACTGCGAGCAGGCGGCCCTCTTCCCCCAGGTCTCGGCGCGCTGGATCAGGGTGCTCGACGTCAAGGACCTCAACGAGCGCATGGCTCGCGTGCGCCACATCGGCGCCATACGGCACCTGCGCGCCCTCAGGCGCTCGCCCAGCGGGCGGGTCTTGGCCTTGGAGGTCGTCGGCACGCAGGACAGCATGGTCCTGCGGAGCCCGGACCTCATCGCGGGCTTTCTCTCGCCGGGCTCCCTGCGTTCGACCCTCTTCACCATCCAGCCCCTCTACAAGGGCTCGACCCCCTCGCATTTCATCCTGTGGGGCGCCGGGACCGGCCACGGCGTGGGGATGTGCCGCGCGGGAGCCGTGGGCCAGGCCAGCGTCGGGCGGCCGTGGCACGAGATCCTCATGCATTACTTCCCGGGGCTGCGGATCTGGTCGCCCGCCGCCAAATCCCCGGATGGCCGGCCCGCGCCGGCCAACAGGAAACCCCGGCCCGCCAAGCGCCTGAACCCACGGACGCGCCGGTGAGATTCAAGGTCGTCCACGTCATCACCCGGCTGGACCTTGGGGGGGCCCAAGGCAACACCCTCTATACCGCCAGGCATCTCGACGCCGGGAAGTTCGACTGCCTCCTCGTCGCCGGCGCCGGCGGGACCCTCGACGAGGACGCCGCGTCCGCCGTCCCGCCGCGGGTGGCCTTCCTGCCGGACCTGGTCCGGGAGGTCAACCCGTGGCGCGACCTACTGGCGCTGGCGCGCCTGACGCGGCTCTTCCGGGCCGAACGGCCCGACGTCGTCCATACCCACAGCTCCAAGGCCGGCGTGCTGGGCCGCCTGGCGGCCAGGCTCGCGGGCGTGCCGGCCATCGTCCACACCTACCACGGCTTCGGCTTCCATGACCGCATGCCGCGCCTGCTGAAGTGGTTCTACGTGTCCATCGAGCGGGCCTGCTGCCGGCTGACCCACCGGGTCATCTTCGTCTCCCGCGCCAACCGCGACGAGGCCCTCGCGCTGGGGCTCGTCGGCCCGGGCCGCGGGCCCAGGGGCCTCGGGCCCGGGGGCCGGCACGTCGTCATCCGGTCCGGCATCAAGCTCTCGGCGTTCCCGGCCCCGCTCGCCGACAGGCGGTCCGCGCTGGCGGCCGTGGGCTTGGGCGGGTCCGGCCTGCTGGTCACCTCGGTCGGGAACCTCAAGCCCCAGAAGAACCCCGCGGATTTCCTCTCGCTGGCCAAGTCCCTGGCGGGCCGCGCCCCGGAGGCGGGCTTCCTCTTCGTCGGGGACGGCCCCCTCCGGGGCGCCCTCCAGCGCGACATCGACGCCCAAGGGCTCGGCGGCCGGCTCGTCCTGGCCGGCTGGCGCAGGGACGTCGGGGAGCTCCTCGCCGCGACCGACGTCTTCGTCCTGACCTCCCTTTGGGAGGGCCTGCCGCGCGCCCTGCTCGAGGCCATGGCGTCCGGCAAGGCCTGCGCCTGCTACGCTACGGACGGCGTGAAGGACATCCTGCGCGACGGCGAGAACGGCTTCCTGGTCCCGGCCGGCGACCTGGCCCTCCTGGGCCGGCGCGTCGGGGAGCTCCTCGCCGACCCGGCCCTCCGCGCCCGGCTCGGGGGGAACGCCCGGCGGAGCGTCACCGCCGAGTTCGACATCGACGGCATGGTGCGCAGCCAAGAGGAGCTCTACCTCAGCCTGCTCGAACCACAACCTCCCCATCCGGCCGTTCGCGGATGGGGATTTGCACCCCTCTAGAAAATTGATACAATCCGTCCATGACGGCCCTCCGGGCCCGCGTCGAGTCCGCATGCGATCCATCGATAATCTTTAAGGAATGGTGACTATGAACTACAAGAACGTGAAGGTCCCCAACGGGGACAAGATCGGCTACAAGAACGGCAAGGTCGAGACGCCCGACAACCCCATCATCCCCTACTTCGTGGGCGACGGCACGGGCCCGGACATCTGGAGAGCGACGCAGGTGGTCCTCGACGCGGCCGTCGAGAAAGCCTTCGGCGGCAAGCGCAAGGTCGCGTGGTGCGAGGTCTACGCGGGCCTCGAGGCCATCAAGCGCTACGGCAAGGACACCCCGCTCCCCGAAGAGACGCTTTCGGCCTTCAAGGAGTTCCGGGTCTCCATCAAGGGCCCCCTGACCACCCCGGTCGGCGGGTTCAAGTACGTCTGCCTGGTGTGCGCCGCGGAGCAGAACGACGCGAACGGCAAGCGGCCCGAGAAGTGCGTCAAGTGCGGCTCCGAGTGGGTCACCCCGCGCTTCCGCTCCATCAACGTGGGCATCCGCCAGATGCTCGACCTCTACGCCTGCGTGCGGCCGGTCCGCTGGCTCAAGGGCGTGCCTTCCGTGGTCAAGCACCCCGAGAAGCTCGACATCGTCATCTTCCGCGAGAACACCGAGGACGTCTACTCCGGCATCGAGTTCGAGCACGGGACGCCCGAGCAGAAGAAGGTCTACGACTTCCTGACCAAGGAGATGGGCAAGAAGTTCCGGCCGGACTCCGGCATCGGCATCAAGCCCATCTCGGTCACCGGCACGTCCCGGCTCGTGCGCATGGCCATCAAGTACGCCCTGGAGCACAAGCGCGAGTCGGTCACCCTGATGCACAAGGGGAACATCCAGAAGTTCACCGAGGGCGCGTTCCGGGACTGGGGCTACGAGCTCGCCAAGAAGGAGTTCCGGGACCGGATCGTCACCGAGGCCGAGTTGTGGGACGACCACAAGGGCTCGATGCCCGCGGGCAAGCTCCTGATCAAGGACCGCATCGCGGACCAGACCTTCCAGCAGCTCCTGCTCAGGCCCGACGAGTACTCCGTCATCGCCACCCCGAACCTCAACGGCGACTACATCTCGGACGCGGCCGTGGCCCAGGTGGGCGGCCTCGGCGTGGGCCCTGGCGCCAACATCGGCGACGGCGTGGCCGTCTTCGAGGCCACCCACGGCAGCGCCCCGAAGTACACGGGCAAGGACTGCGTGAACCCCTCCTCGCTGATCCTCTCGGGCGTCATGATGCTCGAGTACATGGGCTGGCAGGAGGCCGCGGACATGGTCGTGGCGGCCCTGGAGAAGACCATCCAGAACAAGACCGTCACCTACGACCTCGAACGGCAGATGGAAGGCGCCCGCAAGGTCAAGACCTCGGAGTTCGGAGCCGAGATCGCCAAGAACATGGGCAAGCCCGCGGCCGTCCACGCCTGACCGACCCGGGGCAAGAGATCCGGAGACCGCCCGCGATGATGACGATGGCGCGGCGAGGGAGGGGCCGATGAGCGCCGATGACCACGCCCCTCCCTCGCCGTGCCGGCTCAGCGTCATCATCCCCGTCTTCAACGAGGAGGAGAGCCTCCCGCTCCTAGCCGACGAGCTCGCGGCGTCCCTCGCGGACGTGGGCGTCGCCCACGAGGTCATCTTCGTCGACGACGGCTCCTCCGACGGGTCGTTCGCCGCCATCTCGGCGCTGGCCGCCCGGCACCCCGGGTTCGTCGGCATCCGCCTGGGCCGCAACACGGGTCAGACGGCCGCCCTGGCCGCCGGCATCCGTGAGGCTCGCGGCGACGTCATCGCCTGCCTCGACGCCGACCGGCAGAACGACCCGCGCGACATCAAGGTCCTGCTCGACAAGATGGGCGAGGGCTACGACGTGGTCAGCGGCTGGCGCAAGGACCGGCAGGACCCGTGGCTCACGCGCATCCTGCCGTCGACTTTGGCCAACGGGCTCATCTCGCGGATCACCGGGGTCCATCTCCACGACTACGGCTGCACCCTGAAGGTCTACCGGAGCGCCTACCTCAAGCCCCTGCGGCTCTACGGCGAGATGCACCGCTTCATCCCCGCCCTGGCGGGCTTCCTCGGGGCCCGCATCGCCGAGGCGCCGGTCCGGCACAGGCCGCGCACGGAGGGCCGGTCCAACTACGGCCTGTCCCGGACCTTCAAGGTCGTGCTCGACCTGCTGACCGTGAAGTTCATGGACGTCTATCTGGCCAAGCCCATCTACCTCATCGGCGGCTGGGGGCTCGGGATCTTCCTGCTGGGCGGGCTGCTGTCGTGCGTCACGCTCTACAAGAAGTTCTTCCTGGGGATCTTCGTCAAGGACCAGCCGCTCTTCCAAGTCTCCATCTTCCTCGCCCTGATCGGGTTCCAGATGATCGTCCTGGGCCTGCTGGCCGAGATCCTGGTCCGCGTCTATTTCGACATCAAGGACAAGCCCGGCTACTTCGTCAAGGACGTCATCGGCCGGACCCCGGCCCCAAAGACCCATTGACTTAAGAAGGCTAAGAAAATAGAATTTTCCACCATCTTAATTGGATAGATATGCCCAACCCTAAAAGAAAACATACTCGTTCCCGCCGCGACAGCCGCAGAGCCTCCAACTGGAAGCTGGAACCCCTCGCCATGAGCGTCTGCAGCAACCCGCAATGCGGCAAGCTGCACAGGCCCCACACCGTCTGCCCGGAGTGCGGCTGGTACAACGGCCGGCTCGTCGTGCCGCCCAAGCAGAAGAAGGCCAAGCCGGGCGAGGGGCCTCAGGGCGAAGAGAAGAAATAACGAAGAAAACCCTGGTGAAACGGCGCTCCGCCCCCACCATCCTCGCCTCCCCCTGGGGGAGGCTCAGGATATGAAAATCGCGCTGGACGCGGCGGCAGGGGACGTCGGCCTCGCCCCCAACATCGACGGCGCCATCATGGCCGCCAACGCCTGGGGGGTGGACGTCATCCTGGTCGGCCCCGCCAGCGACGTGGAGACGGCCCTGCGCGCCCGAGGCATCGCCCCGAGCGACACCCGCTTCGAGATCGTCGACGCCCGGGAGATCGTCGGCATGGGGGAGGACCCCGCCGCCGCGTGCCGCAACAAGCCGCACGCCTCCATCCTGGTGGCCGCCGAGCTGGCCGCCTCGGGCAAGGCGTCGGCCGTCGTCTCCACCGGGAACTCGGGCGCCACGATGGTGGCGGCGCTCTGGCACCTCAAGCGGCTGCCGGACGTGCTGCGGCCCGCCATCGCCGTCCCGATCCCGACCGTCAAGGGCACGTCCGTGCTCATCGACGGCGGGGCCAACACCGAGTGCAAGCCCTGGCACCTCCTCCAGTTCGGCATGATGGGCTCGGTCTACTGCCGCCACCTCCTGGGCATCCCGGAACCTTCCGTCGGGATACTCTCCATCGGCGAGGAGGACTCCAAGGGCAACGACCTCGTCCGTGAGGCCATCCCGCTGCTCAAGTCCAGCGGGCTCCGGTACTACGGCCCCGTCGAAGGCCGGGACCTCACCGCCGGCACGGTGGACGTCGTGGTCTGCGACGGGTTCGTCGGCAACATCGCCATCAAGGTCATCGAAGGGACGGCCGCCAGCGTCATGTCGCTGCTCAAGTCCTCGATCACCGGGACCGTCGCCAAACTCGGGGCGGCGCTGCTCAGGGGGTCCTTCGCGGCCCTCAAGAGGAAGATGAACTACGACGAGTACGGCGGGGCCCCGCTCCTCGGGGTCAACGGCACCGTCGTCATCTGCCACGGGCGGTCCAACGCCAAGGCCGTCAGCAACGCCATCCGCGTCGCCAAGACCCTCGTCGAGTCCGGCGCCTCCTCCCAGATCGCCCGGTCCCTCGACGAGATGAAGCGCAGCATGGAGACCGAGCAGGCCAGAGGCTAACCCTTATGGAATCCGAGATCACAGGAACGCGGCTCGCCGACAGGGCGGCCATCATCACCGGCGCGGCGCAGGGCATCGGCCTGACGACGGCGGAGCTGTTCTGCCGGGAGGGCGCCAAGGCGGTCCTCGTCGACATCGACGAGGCGGCCCTGACCGCCGCGGCCGGGGCGCTCGCCGCCCGCGGCCTGCCCGCCGTCGCCTGCGCGGCCGACATCACCAAGTTCGAGGCGTGCGAGAACGCCGTCAAGGTCTGCCTCGAGAAGTTCGGCCGGCTCGACATCCTCGTCAACAACGCCGGCATCACCAAGGACGGGCTCATCATGCGCCTCTCGGAGGCCGACTGGGACAAGGTCCTCGAGGTCAACCTCAAGGGCGCCTTCCATTTCACCAAGGCGGCCATCCGCCCCATGATGAAGGCCCGCTGGGGCCGCATCATCAACGTCTCCTCCGTCATCGGCCAGGAGGGCAACGCCGGGCAATCCAACTACGCGGCCTCGAAGGGGGGGCTCATCGCTTTCACGAAGTCCACGGCCCGGGAGCTCGGCTCGCGCAACATCCTGGCCAACGCCGTCACCCCCGGGTTCGTCCGCACGCGCATGACGGACCATCTCCCCGAGGAAGCCAAGAAGTACTTCATGGACAAGATCGCCCTGGGCCGCATCGCGGAGCCGATCGACGTCGCCCGCGTGATCCTGTTCCTGGCGAGCGAGGACGCCTCCTACGTCACCGGCGCCGTCGTGCCGGTGAACGGCGGAGGCTACACCTAAAACAACGGCGGCCCCGAAGGGCGCGCCGGAAAGAGGAATGAATGAGCGATACCAACGTCGCAGACCGCGTGAAGCAAATCATCGTCGAGCAGCTCGGCGTTGACGCCTCGGAAGTGACGCCGCAGGCCCACTTCGTCAACGACCTCGGCGCGGACTCGCTGGACACCGTCGAGCTCGTGATGGCCCTCGAGGAGGAGTTCGACATGGAGATCCCCGACGAGCAGGCCGAGAAGATCCAGACGGTCGGCCAGGCCGTCGAGTACATCGCCGCCCACGCGAAGAAGTAGCCCGCAAGGTCCGCCGTCCGCTCCACCCGGAAGGCCCTCGCAGGGTCTTCCGGGTCGTCGGTCCAGGGAGGCGCAGGAGGTCCGGCCGCCGGCCGCCATGACCAGTCCGTTCGAAGACGCGATCGGGTACCGCTTCAAGGATGCGGCCTTGCTCAAGGAGGCCCTGTCCCACCGGTCCTACGCCTCGGAGTCCAAGACCGACCTCTACAACGAGCGCCTGGAGTTCCTGGGCGACAGCATCCTCTCCGCGGCCATCGCGCACTACTGCTACGTCAACCTCCCGCAGGAGAGGGAAGGCACCCTCTCGAAGATCCGCTCCCAGTTCGTCTCGAGGGCCAGCCTCGCCGAATGGGCCCGCGAGATCGGCCTGGGGGCGCACCTGCTCCTCGGGGTGGGCGAGGAGAGCTCCGGCGGCCGCAACCGCCAGAGCGTGCTGGCCAACGCCCTGGAGGCCCTGCTCGGGGCCATCTTCCTCGACGGCGGCTACGGCGCCGCCGCGGCCTTCATCGACCGCTGGTGCCAGACGCGCCTGGAGGGCTTCGTCGAGACCGACTACAAGAGCCGCCTGCAGGAGCTCCTCCAGAGCAGGTTCAAGTCGACGCCGTCGTACGAGCTGCTGCAATCCTCTGGCCCGGACCACGACCGGACCTTTTCGGTGCTCGTGCACCTGAACAAGCGGACCCTCGGCCAGGGCACGGGCAAGAGCAAGAAGGAAGCCGAGCAGGCCGCGGCGCGGGACGCGCTTAAATCACTCGCCCCCCCACGGGGGGGCGAGTAGCGGGGGGGCAAATGCCGTTTCATTAAGGAGTGAACCATGGATTACGAACTGACCGAGACCCAGCAGATGATCGTCGACCTGGCGCGCAGGATCGCGGAGGAGAAGATCAAGCCGGTCCGGGCCCATTACGACGAATCCGAGGAATTCCCCTGGCCGGTGGTCGACGAGATCCGCAAGGCCGACCTCTTCGGGGTCTACATCCCGGAGCACTACGGCGGCCTCGGGGGGGGCAACCTCGAGCAGGCCCTGGTCGCCGAGGGGCTCTCCCACGCCTGCGCCGGCATCGCGCTCTGCGCCGCGGCCTCCGGGCTGTGCGGCCTGCCCATCCTCCTCTTCTCCACCGCCCAGCAGCGCCAGCGCTACATGCCCGACCTCGCCGCAGGCAAGCGCCTGGGCGCGTTCTCCCTGACGGAGCCCGAGGCCGGGTCCGACGCGACCTCCATCAGGTGCTCGGCCAGGCTCGACGGCGACTCCTACGTGCTCAACGGCGTCAAGAACTTCTGCTCGGGCGCGGAGGTCGCCGACGTCTACGTCATCTTCGCGACCGTCAACCCGGCCCGGGGCGCCCGGGGGGTCACGGCCTTCATCGTCGAGAAAGGGACGCCGGGCTTCTCGTTTGGCAAGAAGGAGGTCAAGCTGGGCATCCGCTCCAACCCCACCTACGAGCTCCACTTCAAGGACTGCCGCATCCCCAAGGCCAACCTCCTCTACAAGGAGGGCTACGGCCTGCACGTCGCCCAGGTGACGTTCGACAACTCGCGCACCGGCGTGGCGGGCCAGGCCCTGGGCATCGCCCAGGGTGCGCTCGACGAGACCCTGGCCTACACCCGGGTCCGCAAGCAGTTCGGCCAGACCATCGCCAGCTTCCAGGCCATCGGGCACATGCTCGCCGACTGCGGCACGGCCGTCGAGGCGGCCCGCGCCCTCCTCTACTCCACCACGCGGGCCATGGACAAGGCCCTCAAGCCCGCCGTCGACAAGGCCGTGGCGGACGGCACCGTCATCTTCGACGAGATGCGCGCCCTCGACGTCCGGCGCTGGACCAAGGAGTCGGCCATGTGCAAGGTCTTCTGCTCCGACGTGGCCATGAGGGTGACGACGGACTGCGTGCAGATGTGCGGAGGCATCGGCTACATGCGGGACTTCCCCGTGGAGAAGTACATGCGCGACGCCAAGATCACCCAGATCTACGAGGGGACCAACCAGATCCAGCGCAACGAGATCGCCATGATGATGGTCAAGGAGGCGGCGTCGAAAGCGAAGATGTAACTCACCTCCCCCGCGGGGAGGTGAGTAGCCGAGGGGGAAGATGCCGTGTCATCAGGATGCCGCCCCTTCCCGCCAACCCGATTGTCGCCCATACCGAAGCGGGATAGCCGCAATATATATGCAACAGCCGCGCGGCATGCTATTAGGGTAAAGCCGAACACGACACAGCCTATGAGACGCAGGCGATTCATCCTGCCGGCGGCGTTCTTCGCTTTGTGCCTCGCCCCAGCCTCGCTGCGGGCCGACACCCCCGTCTACAGCAATTTCAAGATCGAGGGCTGCCGGGACGGGGGCGTGATCGTCGCGTCGGGGGGGACGATCCACACCAACAAGCCCGCCTTCTCGGCGGACCTCGCGGCCAACGCCCCCGGGCTCAACGGCACGTGCGCCAGCCGGCCCAAGCCCGCCACGACCTCCTCCATGCTGCAGGGGCTGTGGTACCTCGACAACAACGGCACGGACTCCAGCGTGGCCAGCAACAACCTCAGCTTCAACGCGCTGAGCGGCGGCTCCGCCTCGACCTTCGAGGCGGATGTTCCCTCCATACGGGGGCTGACCTACTCCTACCTCCCCATCGGGGCCTCGAGCGCCTATACCGACGATTTCACCTCGGGCAACATCAACAAGCTGGGCTTCTCCTTCACCGGCGACGCCAATTGGTACTACTGGTCGATCGGGTATCCAGGCGCCGCCAACGGTTCCGCCCGATCCGGCGGCATCGGCGACAACCAGACCTCCTGCATCGAGGTCACCCGGAACACCGTCGCGGGCAACGTCTCCTTCGCTTATTGGGTCGATTCCGAAGCCAGCTACGATTATCTGAGATTCTATACCGACGGCATCCAACGAGCCTCCTGGAGCGGGAGCACCGGCTGGGGCACCTATTCCTACGCCGTCGCGTCCGCGGGGAACCATCCCTTCAAGTGGTGCTACACCAAGGACGGCAGCGTATCCACCGGCCAGGATACTGCCCTGGTGGACAACATCGTTCTCCCGCCGCCCCCCGCCACCTACGCCACGCCGGCGGCGAACATCCCCTTCAACGTGACGTCTTTCTCCGTCGAGGTCTGGTTCAAGTGGATGGGGACGGCGGGGCCGGGCACCGCCGAGCACCCCATCGTCATCTCCTGCCCGAACGCGACGACCGACCAGTGCCTGCACATCGGAGTCAAGAGCGACGGCAAGCCCACCCTGCGTTTCTACAACGACGACCTGGACGCCGATACGACGGTCAGCGACGGGGCCTGGCACCACCTGGTCTTCATCGCCGACGGCTCGGCCAAGCACATCTACGTCGACGGCAAGCTGCACGACGGGACGACCGGGGGCACCGCGGCCGCCTACGCCGGGGCCCTGGCCCCCGTCTACATCGGCGGCGACCCCGCGTCGGTCCCCCCGTGGAACAACACCGCGGCCAACGCCCGCCTCAACTCCCTGCGGATCTACGCCCGGGCGCTCAGCGACCAGGAGATCAAGGCCCACTACTACATGCAGTATTTCTCCCTGAAGGGCGACGCGGCCATGGACGGGGTCCTCTCCGGCCAGTACTGCACCGGGCCGCCGGGCGTGGGCGCCGGGACCTGGGCCTGGGGCTTCGGCGCGGACCGGGTCCTCACCGCGGGCAACGCCACGTTCGCCTTCGTCTCCGAGGACGACGGGGAGGAGATCGGCACCGGCTCATTCTCGGCGACCGTCGACTTCACGAAGACCACGAAGCCCCCGGACCCGACCGCGGCGGTCAACAGCGACACGCAGATCACCTGGACCATGCCGACCTACTTCTGCGACGTCTCCTACACCGACTACAAGATCACCCGGACCTGCGGCGCGAGCCCCGTCACCCAGGCGGGGCCGTTTGGCAGCTACGTCCAATCCGGGCTGACCCCGAACACCGTCTGCGGCATCTCCGTCCAGGCCACCTACACCGACACGGGCCGGTCGGGCCTGGTGGTGGGAACCTCCGACGCCACGGCCACGGTCTCCGCCAGGACCCTCGCGGCCACCCCGGTCGCCGCTCCCACCTACGTCCCGCTGAGCGGCACCTCGGTCCGGGTCACCCTCCTCATCGCCCCGAACCCGGCCAACACCCAATGCAAAGTCTGGGCCTCGGCCGACAACCAGGCGACCTGGTACGTCGCCAGCGACTTCTCGACGGCGCTGGTCCGCGACATCAACCTCTACTATTCGTCGAAATACTTCTTCAAGACCAGCTGCCGCAACGACGACGGGGTCGACAACCCGGTCCGCAGCCCGGCCTCCGCCCCGGCGTTCATCACCCAGCCGTCCGCGCCGCTGAACCTCGCCGGCGCCCTGCCGCCGATCCCGGGCTGCCCCAAGACCACCATCGATTGGAGCTGGAGTTCCGTGGTCAGGGGCAGCGACCTCGGCACCGCCGGCACCGAGTACGAGGTGTACCAGCTCAACGCGGACAAGAGCATCTCCCCGGCCCTCGGGGGCCCGCCGCCCCCCGGGTGCGCGCCGGCGGCCGGCGTGACGGCGTGCACCGAGACCGGCTTGTCGCCGGGGACCGCCTACACCCGCGTCGCGGCCGCCAAGGACTCCGGCGCCTGGGTGGTCTGGAGCCCCACCTCCACCCCGACCACGATCGTGACCGACCCGGCGGAGGTCGACCCCCCGACCTCCCCCTACGGCACTCCCCTCACGCAGACCAGCATCCGGTGGGACTGGACCTCGCCCGTCAACATCTGCTACCCGCTCAGGTACGACATCTACGACGGCGATTCGGGGGCGTTCCTCTACACCGTCCCCAACGCCTCGCCGCCCCCGGCGACCTGGACCCAAGGCTCCCTGGGGATCAACACCTACCACTCCATCAAGCTCACGGCCACCGACCCCTTCGACACCAGCGACTACTCCACCGTCGCCCGGGCCTACAGCATGCCCAACCAGCCGTCGGGGCCGGGCGCCGTCGACATCTCCACGGGGTCGCTGAGGCTCCAGTGGTCCGGGGGGGCGCCGCCCAACGACAACCCAGCCTACACCCGCTACGAGGTGGGGATGGCGCTCGACCAGAACTTCACCGTCGGGCTCACGACCCTCAAGACCATCAACGACAACTTCAAGGCGGCCACCTTGGCCCTCGCGGGCCTCAGCCCCGGCACCACCTACTTCTTCCGCGTGCGCGCCTTCAACGGCCGCGCCGAGGACGGCTACGGCGGGTGGCCGACCGCCTACTCGGAGACCGCCTCCCCCGGCATCGTCACCCTGCCGGCGACGCCCGTCCTGACCGCCACCCCCTTGGGCACGAACTCGCTGCGCTGGGACTGGTCCCCCGTGACGAGCGCCACCAGCTACAAGCTCACCTCGACGGCCGGCACGGTCACGCTCGTCGACGCGGCGGTCCTGACCTTCACCCAAGGCACCGCCCAGTCCAACACCTACCTCGACGCCCAGGTCGCGGCCCGCAACGCCTCGGGCCTCGGGCAGTTCTCCGACCCCGTCTACGGCTACACGCTCGCGGCGGCGCCCACCGGCGCGGCCTGGGGAGGCGTGAGCAGCACCACGGTCTCCCTTTCCTGGAACGCCAACGGCAACACCAACTACACCTACTACGAGATCAACGTCGCCACGGACACCCTCTTCAAGGTGGTGGCGTCCACCGCCGGCGTGGTCGCGACCGCTGGGACCGTGGGGAGCCTGTTCCCGGACGCCACCTACTACGTCCGCGTGCGGGCCATCAACGGGGGGGGGATCCCGAACGCGACCTACAGTTCGCCGGGCACCTACAGGAAGACGGACGCCGATCTCTCGGTGAGGCGCTCCTCGGCCCCGGCCTCCCCGTACGCCGTCATGAACGGGACCGTCGGCCTCTGGCATTTCGACGAGTCCTCCGGGACCGTTTCCGCGGACGTCTCCGGTTGGGGCAACGCGGCCTTCTCCACCGGGACCATCTCCACCCCGACCTTCACCTCGGACGCGCCCACCAACATGGGCCGGGCCATGTCCTTCTCGGGCCTGAACAACGCCTACGTCAGGATCCCGTTCCAGGCCCAGTACGCCTTCCCGGCCCTCACGGTCAGCGCCTGGGTCAAGCCGGGGACGGCCGCCCAAACCGACGGCGCCGGCCTCGTCGCCATGGGCGCCGGCACCAACGAGACCTTCTCCCTGGAAATCGCCCAGAGCGGCGGCAGCAAGAAGTACCAGTTCCGCGTCAACGACACCGTCGTCGCCGTCGCCAATTCGGCCATCCAGGCAGGCCTTTGGGACCTGGTGACCGGGGTCTTCACCGGCGGCCAGATCAGGCTCTTCGTCAACGGCGTGTTCCAGAACTCGGCGGCGTCCGGCGCGCTGACCCCGGCGCCCTCGGCGCCCATCGCGATCGGCAACCGGCAGAACGGCCCGGGCGCGACGGACCCCTTCGACCGGGGATTCAGCGGCGCCATCGACGACGTGCTCATCCTGACGAAGGCCTTGAGCGACGCCGAGGTGGCGGCCTTCTACCGCAGCCACCAGCCGTCCACCCTCCTGACCCAAGGGACGAGCGGCGGCATCTCCCTCCTCCTGCCGGCCAACGCCTTCCCCTCCGCGGCCAACATCTACGTCAGCTCCGACCCGCTCCACCACCCGGTGCGCGTCGACATCAACCTCCTGACCCAGGCCCTGGCGCAGCCGCCCACCAAGCATCACTTCATCCCCGACTCGATCATCGAGATCGTCCCCACGCTCGACGGGGTGGTCTACTACGGCGGGAACCTGGGGTCGGAAGCGACCCTGTCGGTCCCCTACGTGGACGTCGACAACGACGGCATCGTGGACTCCAACGGCCCCCCCATCCCGATCACGATGCTCACCATCTACACCCTCGACTCCGTCGGGAACTGGGTCCCGCTGCCGACCCGCCTCGACGGCAGCGGCCGGGTCGCGGCCCCGGTCTCGCATTTCTCGATCTTCGCCATGTTCGGCGCGACGGCCTACGGCGAGAGCATGTCCGAGGTCGTGGCCTATCCCCTGCCCTGGATCATCGGCTCCGGCGACCGGTTCGACGCCCCCCTGCTCACCTTCAAACAGCTGCCCTTCGAGGGCTCCATCATCATCCTGACCCTCTCCGGGCAGAAGGTGGTCGAGCTCCCCTTCGCCCGCCTGGATGCCGGCGTCAAGCGGTGGGACGGCCGCAACGCGGCCGGCAAACAGGTGGCCAGCGGGGTCTACTTCGCGCGCGTCAAATCCGCGGCGGGACCCTCGCGGGTGATGAAGTTCGTGATTCAGAGATAACTCGCCTCCCCCACGGGGAGGTGAGTTTGCGTTGAGGGGGCATGTCACTCGTCTCCCCCACGGGGAGGCGAGTACCTGAGGGGGCCGAGAGTCCGTTATCGCTCTAAAACCGGTAGCCCAACGAGAACCGGTGGGCGTTGTGCAGCGTCCCGAACGGGGTCCACGCGTAGTCGACGTCGAACATGCGCAGCCTCAAGCCCGCCCCCAGCGTCACCGTCGAGATCCCGGTGGCCTGCTGGTAGTAGTTCATGCCGTTGTACCCGGCCCTGACGGCCAGCCCGGTGTAGGGCGCGATGGCGGTCCGATACTCCACCCCGACCGCGGCGTGGACGCTGTTGTCGTTGGGCGCGATCATGTCCACGTTGATCGCCAGGCCCTTGAGGACGCGCAGGCTCGCCGCGGCGCCCATGGTGAGGGGAAGGGCCTCGGACCGGTCGCCGTACCTCATGGATTTCCCGAAGTTCTGGATGCTGACGGCGATGGTCAACGGCATGCCGAAGGGCCTCAAGCGCAGCCGGGCGCCGAGGTCGCCCGCCGCGGACTGGGCGCTGTCGTAGACCTTCGAATAGATGTACTTGAGCCCGAGGCCGAGGTCGACGTAGGACGAGACCGACCCGCCCCAGGCCACGGTTCCCACGAACTCCTGGGGCGTGAACCGCTCGCCGGTCGGAGCGCCCGTGTTGTCGACCTCCCCCAGGCTTCCGGCGTTGAGATAGCTGAACGCCAGCCCGATGGACCCCATCTGGCTCTCCCGCAACTGCCTGGGGCGGCCCTGGCCGACGGACTCGAGGGGCTGGGCATAGGCCAGAAAATCCTGGAAGACGCCCTGGACATGGGCCCCGTGGGAGAAATGGACGTGATGCTGCTTCAAGGCCGCGAGCCCCGCCGGGTTCCAGTAGACGGCGGTGGCGTCGTCGGCGAACGCCCGGACGGCCTGCCCCATCGCGGCGGCGCGGGCGTCGGCGCCCAGCTTGAGGATCTGGGCCGAGGTGGTGCCGGCTTCATCCTGGGAGAACGAAGCCAAGGCACCCGGGGCGCGCGCCAAAGCCCCCAGGGCGCACAATAGAAGAATGCCGGCTTTTCTCATCGTTCGATCTCGGGCTTGGACCCGTCCGGCCAAGGCCCGGCATCGCAACGTCAATAGCGAAAGTCGCCGCTGATATAATAGATATCACAAGGATGTTAATTTATTGTTTCGGTATGACTCACCTCCCCCGCGGGGAGGTGAGTAGCCGAGGGGGCGAATGTCGTTTCATCAGGGCTTTTCGCTAGAATTTGTACCCTAGCCCGACCTTGTAGGTCTCCCCCAGCACGCCCGCGGGCTGGGCGCCGAAATCCAGGGTCATGCTGCGCACCCCGACTCCCACGCCGGCCGTGAAGGCCGAGAGCGGGTCGATGTCGCCGACGGTCCTGGTCTTGAAGCCCAGCCGGAACCCTATCGACGCGTTCGTGGCCAGGGGCATGGAGTATTCGACGCCCAGCTTGCCGTCGGGCGGCCCGTAGAAGGGGAGGTTCACGTCCGCCGAGGCCAGCAGCCTCGACCGCCGCCAGCGCCATTCGTAGGCCGACCCCAGGTCGATCTCGACTGGCAGGGGCTGGCCCTCGTACACGAACTTCATACTCTCCCCGGCGTGCCGGAAGGCCAGGCCGAGCGTGAGCCCCCTGACGCCGACCGGCCGGAAGAGCACGCCCCCGTCCACGGCCACCGCGCTGGCATGCCGGCGGCCGTAGCTCTCCCGGAGGAACTTGATCGCCGCGCCCAGCATCACCGTGCCGGTCCAGGGCTCGTGTCCGTCGTGCAGGGGGCGCTGCAAGCCAGGCACGTTCCATGACTCGCCGAAGTAGTCCTTCATGGACTTGATCTCCCCGGCCTCGAACTTCGTGGCATAGCCCACGGACAGGACTTCCGAGTGCGGCGTGAACTTGCCCACGTCGGCATTCGCGTTGCTCAGCAGGGTCATGGACTCCTGGGAGAGATACGTGAGGGAGACGCCCAGCGTCCCCTTGATCGGGGCGACGGGATGGGCGTAGGCCGCGAAATCGTGGTGCATGAAGCGCGCGAACTCGGTCCTGGTGTAGGAGAAGACGGGGGCGCTGGCGAGCGCCAGGCCCGCCGGGTTCCAGTAGATGGCTTCCGGCCCCTCGGCCACGGCCCCGTAGGCCTCCCCCATCCCCAGGGCCCTCGCCCCGGCGCCGATCTGCAGGAACTGGCCGGCGCTGCCCGCCGTGTTGTCCAGGAAGGCCGCCCCGGGACGGGCCAGGCAGAGGAGCAAGACGGCCAAGGATATCGTTCTCATCGGATGACGACGAAGCGGCGCACGGTCTGGGCGCCCTGGTGTTCGATGACCGCGAGGTAGGTCCCGGCGTTGACCTTGCGTCCGTGCGAGTTCCTCCCGTCCCAGGAGAGGACGCCGTTGAGCCCCGCCTGCTCCTTGTCGAGCAGGTCGCCCAGGATGGTGTAGATGCGGACCCAGGCCCTCGGCGGCAGCCTGGCGAAGGTCAGGCCGGCGGCGCCCTGGACCAGGTCGCCGGAATCCGGCTCCCACGGGTTGGGGAAGATCTCCACGTCGCTGACGGTCGAGCCCGGCATCACCACGACGGGCGCGAAGAACGAGAAATGGTCGGTCAAGCCGGTCAGGTTCTTGTTGACCCGGTCGACGCTCGAAGGCAGCGCCACCCACCGCCTTGAGCTGTCGTCGTAGCGGGCCAGGGAGAGGAGGTTCTCGTCGAGGCCGGCGGGCATCGAGGCCGGGTCGTACTGGAGGGTGATGGGCACGACCCGCTGAGGCTGCAGCCCGCCCGCGCTCAGGTTGAAGCCCACGGCGGGCCCGATGAGCGTCATGTACCGCTGGCCGCCCGTCAACTCGGGCATGTCCAACTCGACCGAGGTATTGACCTCCACCACCGTGCCGTTGGAAAAGGCGTTGGCCGGGATGTCGACGCGGATGAGCCTGAGCTCGGCATAGGCCGGGACGACGTTGAGCGACATCGAGCCGTTGAGCACCGCCGAGGAGATGACCGGAAGCGCCGTCCTCGTCGACCCCAGGCTCGCGTAGGAGAGGGCTCCCTCGGGGTTGATCGCCGCCACCCTGAGGTAGTACGTCGTGGAATGCTTGAGCCCGGTGAAGGTCGTCGCCGCGCTGGCCGCGCCGGCCAGCGTCTGCGCCAGCAGCTCGCCGGCGAAACCGGGGTTCTTGGCGAGCTGGGCGTAATACCCCTCGCACGCCGCCGATTGGGTCCAGCGGACCGACATGCTCGAGTAGGTCACGTAGACGAACGACCCTTGAGGGTGCACCGTGGGAGCCGGCGCCAACGTCGCCCGCCCGCCGACCGCGGTGGGGGCGCTGGCCGGGTTCAGCGGGAACTGGGGCAGGGCCGAGACCCTGGCGTACTGGACCTTGTTCTGCGCGAGACCCGTGGCCATGACGGAGGCGGCGTCGGCGCCGGTCGGGTCCTGGGTGAAGTTGACGCTGCCGAAGCCCGGGTCGTCGTCGACCTCGACCCGGTACTGGGTTCCCGCCCTGTTGACGCCGTCGGTCCAATGGACCGTCATGGAGGTGAGGTAGATGGTGGGTTCGGCGGCGGAGGCCGCCGGCGCGGTCGGGTAGGTCGCGGTGCCGGCCGCCTGCGTGTACGACGTCAGCGTCTGGTCGGGGTGGACCGCCGCGACCTGGAAACGGTAGGCCCGGTTGGGCTGAAGGCCGCTGAAGGCCACCGCGTTGGTCCCCGCGACCATCACCCCGGACTTGCTCTCGTTGATGGTGGCGAAATCGTCGCTCGACACCTGGACCACGTAGCCCGTCTGCGCCGGGTTCGACCCGTTGCTGAACAGCGCGTTCAAGGCCGTGGCCGACAGGCCGCTGTAGAACGGGAACACCGGGGAGACCGGCACCGCGTTCGTCCTCTGGGACCCGAGGCTCTTGTAGGTCGGCGCGATCGGGGCGTAGACGCCGACGCTGTTCCTGGCCCGGACCCTCGCGTAGTACACGGTATGGGGCGAGAGCGTCACGGTCGGCGGCTCGAAGACGCCGAACCAGTTCGTCGTCGGCCCGATCGTGGTGACGGGGTCGGTGAAGAAGTCAGGCCCGGCGGAGAGCTGGACCTCGTAATCGGTCCCCGCGGGGTTGCCGTTGTTCGTCCAAGAGACCGTCATCCTGTCGGTCCCCACGGCCGTGAAGGCGGGGGTCGCGGTCGCGGGGGAGACCGCGTAGGTCACGGCCGGGCCGGCGCCCGACGTCGGGCCGGCGTGCCCCGGGCTCGCCTGGCCCCACACGCGGAACCAGTAGCTGACGTTGGGGCTCAGCCCCGTGAAGAGGTTGGTGAGCAGGTCGACCCCGGAAGCGCTGTCGACCCAGCCGCTGAAATCCCAGGTGTTCGAGATCTGGGCGACGTAGGTCAGGCCCGTCGGGTTGCCGCCCCGGGTCCAGGTGAAACGGAGCTGGCCGGAGCCGTAGTCCGACACCCCGGTCACGCCCGGCGCCAGGATGTCGGTCAGGGTGACGACCTGGGTCGGGGCGCCGTAGTTCGACACGTTCTCGGCGCCGTATTGGTTGATCGAGGCGATCCTGAAGTAGTAGCCGGTCAGCGAGTCCAACCCCGTCACGACGAGGCTGGCGGCGTTCGGGTCGGACGAGGAGGCGTGGCGCATCGTCCCCGTGAAGCCGGTGTTCAGGGCGACGTCGATGCGGTAGCCGCTGGGCGTCCCGAGGTGGCTGAAGTTGACGGTGGCGCTCGTGATCCAGGGCTGGACCGAGGTGATGGTGGCGGCGCCGGCCAGGGTCCCGGTGCTGGGGCTCATCGTGGAGAGGCCGTCCCCGACGCCGTTCACCGGCACGACCTTGATGAAGTACTCCGTGTTCGAGGCGCGGGAGTTCCACGTGAACGACGTCGCGCCCCCGGTGTTGTTGAGGTAGGTCCCCGCGATGCCGCCGTCGTAGACCTTGTAGTCGGTCGCGCCCTTGCTGGCGGCCCAGCTCCACGAGACCCAATCGCTGCCCCTGCCGGCGACGGCGAACCCCCCGGGCGGCATGGCGAGGAGCGCGGCATGGGCGTCCACGATGCCCGCGCCGCAGATCGACGTGGTGCAGGTCGAGCCGCCGGGGAACGCCCGCGCGTAGTTGCGCAGCTTCCACAGGATGTCGGCCGCCGTAAGGGTGGGCGTGTAGGCCAGCATCAGCGCCGCGACGCCGGCCACGTGAGGGGTGGCCATGCTCGTGCCCTGCTTGCCCGGGTAGCTGTCCGCCAACGGCCCCTGGGTGCCGGTGTTGCCGAGCGAGACGACGTAGTCCGTGCCGTCCCCGCCGGGCGCGGCGATCTCGACCTCGGAGCCTGAGTTGCTGTAGCTGGCGAGACTGCCGGTGCGGCCGACCGCGGCCACGGTGATCACGCTGGAGCAGTTGCCGGGCTGGGATGTCGACGCCGGGGCGGCCTCATTGCCCGCCGCGACCAGAACGACCGCGCCCGCGGCCACGGCGTCGTTGATGGCGTTCTGGTAGGTGGAGGAGCACGGCCCCGGGCCGCCGATGCTCACGTTGATGACCTTCGCCGGATTGTTGTTCACCACGCCGCCCACGGTGATCCCGGCCGCCCAGCGGATGCCGTCGGCGATGTCCGAGGTGTAGCCGCCGCATTTTCCCAGCACGCGCACGGGCAGGATCTTGCAAGTCCAGTCGACGCCTGCCACCCCCGTGGTGTTGTTCGTCCTGGCCCCGATCGTGCCCGCGACGTGGGTCCCGTGCCAACCGCTGTCGTCCGGGTAGCACCCCTCGAAGATCTCCAGGTTCGCGTCGATCTCCGCCTGGGTCAGGTAGTCGCCGGGGTCGCGCGGATCGCTGTCGCGGGCGTCGCCGTCGCCCCCCACGGCGGCCTCGGAGATGAAGTCATAGCCCGCGACGATGCGCGACGCCAGGATGTCCGTGTGGTAGTTGTCGCTCGGGCTGTAGCGCACGATCCCCGTGTCCACCACCGCGACCACCACGGCGGCGTCTCCCGTCGTGTGGTCCCAGGCCGCCGGGAGGTTGGCGCCGCCGGCCTCGGTCCCGGGGGATTTGTAGTGCCATTGATTCCCGAACAACGTGTCGTTGGGCGTCGTGTCGAGGGCATGCATCCTCACGTCGGGCTCGGCGTACTCGACGTCGGGGTCGGCCATGAGGCGCTTGGCCACCTCCAGGGCCTGCGAGACCAGCATCCGGCGGGGGAGGTTCATGACGTGGGCGTTGCCGGACATGGCCCTGTATTGGGTGAGCTTCTCCCGCGCCGCCGCGTTGATCTTCCCGACCCGGCCCGCGCTCATGACGCCGACGCGGGCCTCGGACTGGTTGCGCAGCTTGATGATCATGCGATGGGTGGTGCTGGAAGCCTTGAGCCTCCTCGCGACTGGAGAGGCCCCCACCTGGGCGGCGGCGCCCGCGACGCTGGCGCAGACGAGCGCCCAAGCCGCCAACAAGGCCGCTGCGAAACGCCCGAGGCTCCGATTCCGTGGCACCATGAGTGAATGGGGGGCCTGACGGCCCCCTGTCAAGCGCTTGCTGTTAATAAGTATAGCAGGAAGGGAGGACAGCGGGTTTCAAGATTGTTGCGGGTCAACGACTCGTCCCCCCCACGGGGGGGCGAGCAGCGGGGGGGCCGGGCGCCGCAGGCAAGAGAACTCCGCGACGACGGTCGCGGAGTTAGTGTGGATCCTCCGGCGAGATGAGGCCCATGTCGATGCCCTTGACGACCGCTTCCGTGCGGTTGGAGACCCCGAGCTTCTGGAAGATGCTGTTAAGATGGTTTTTGACGGTCTTGACGCTGCACTCCAGCTGCGCCGCGATCTCCTTGTTGGACTTCCCGCGGCCGAGCCAGGCGAGCACCTTGATCTCGGTCTTCGTGAGGGCGACCAGCGAGGCCTCGGCGTTGACGTTGCCCATCTGGCGCAGCCCGTCGATGAGCTTGTTCATGACCGGCTGGGGGATCATGACGCCTTTGTCGGCGAAGGCCTTGAGGGCGTTGACGAGCTCCGAGGCGGGCAGCATCTTGGAGAGATAGCCGTTGGCTCCGGCCTGGATGGCCTCCATCACGTGGGACTCGTCCTCGTAAGACGAGAGCATCAGGACGTTGGTCTGGGGGCATTCCTTATGGATGAGCCTGGTGGCCGCGATGCCGTCCATGTGGGGCAGCTTGATATCCATGAGCACGACGTCCGGCTTGAGCTTCTTGACGAGCCTGATGGCCTCGGGGCCGTCGCCGGCCTCGCCCACCACGTCGACCCATTTCTCGTTCTCGAGGAGGTCCCTGATCCCCTCCCGGAAGAGGGTCTGGTCGTCCGCCAGAACCACCTTGATCTTCTTCAAGACGCTTGCCATGGCAACCACCCGTTTCCGATGTTTCGTCCACTATACTAAATTGGACGCCGCTTTTGGTATAATCGACGCTTCTTGGCGCGGTAGCTCAGAGGTTAGAGCGGGCGTTTCATAAGCGTCAGGCCGGTGGTTCAATTCCACCCCGCGCCAAAGACCCATTCCTCGGCGTCATCTCAAACGACATCATGCATGGCCGGCTCCGCCCGCGAAGGTCGAACTTCCAAGGCCTGACCCTGGTGGCGGCGGGGCTGGCGTGGGGGGCGGTCGCCGCCGCCGCGGGCAACGACGCGCTCGACCTCAAGGGCATCGAGCTCCTCACCCAGGGCCGGTACCGCGCGGCGCTCAAGGTCTTCGACCGGTCCCTCGCCAAGGACCCGAAGAACGCGCGCGCCCTCGCCAACCGGTGCACGGCGCGCTACAAGCTCGAGGACTACGAGGGCGCCATCGCGGACTTCGAGACCGCGACCGCGCTCCTGCCCAAGCTCAAGCCCACGCTCGCGGCGCAGGCCAGCGTCGCCTACTACCGGCGAGCCTGCGCCCGCGCGGCCCAAGGCCGGAGCGACGACGCGGCCCAGGACCTCTACGCCTCGGTGCGGTTGGACCGCAAGAACGCCCCGGCCTACGCCAAGCTCGGGGACCTCGCCGTCCTCGGGGGCCAGCACGAGACGGCCATCGAGTACTTCGACCGGGCCTTGAGCCTGGACAAGGAGTCCGACCTCGCCAGGGCGGGCCGGGCCAGGGCGCTCCTCGCCCTGGGCAAGCCGGCCAAGGCGCTCGCCGACGCCGACGCGGCCATCATGATCCGCCCTTCCGAGGCGGAGCATCGGCTCCTGCGCGCGGCCGTCCTGCGCGCGCTGGGCCTGGGCGACCGCGCCCTCAACGACGAGCGCAGGGCCGCGGAGCTGCGCCGCCCCGACAGCCGTCATTGACTTGGATGCGTCGATTTCATACAAATGTCTGGCGCTGATCCAAGGATGCGGTCCCGCAGCGTCGTCAGCGGACCCGCCCGAAGGATCGAACCGCCACAGGAGGCCGCATGGCAGAGACACTGGTCGTCGTCAGCAAGATCAAGCAGATGGTCAAGGAAGCCGGACTCCGGACCGGGGCCGACTACGTCGACGGGCTTTCCACGAAGGTGACCGAGATCGTCCAGGCTTCCATCGCCAAGGTCAAGGCCGACAACAGCAAGAAGACGCTCGGCGCCGAAGACATCTAAACCGACCGGCGGACCATTGAGCACGACCCTCGCCAAGGGAGCGTCGCCGGTCACCTTCCGGGACTACATGGAGTCCGCCCTCTACGGGGAGGGGGGGTTCTACGGGACGCGCATCCCGCGCGCGGACTTCTATACAGCGCCGGAGCTTCACCCCGTCTTCGGTCAGTCCTTGGCCGACGAGGTCGCCCTCCGGCTCGACGCGCTCGAGCGGGCCGGCGCGCCCCGGCCCTACTCCATCGTGGAGATGGGGTCGGGCTCCGGCCTGCTCGCCGAACAGGTCATCACCGCCCTGCGCCAGCGCCATCCCGAGCGCCTGGCCGGCACCCGCTTCGTCCTCGTCGAGCGGGAGCGCAAGCTCCTGGTCTCGAGCATCCTGAGGCTCTCGGACCTGGGGCCGACGGTCCAGGGCGTGCGCATCTCGGGCCTGAGCGGCGTCGACGAGCTGACGCCGTGCTCGGGGGTCTTCTTCTCCAACGAGCTCGTGGACGCCCTGCCGTTCCATCTGCTGGAGAGGAAGGGCAAGAAGACCCAGGAGGTCTACGTCGAGTCCGACGGCACGACCCGCCTGGGGGAGCTCTCCACCGCGGAGCTGGCGCCCTACGCCGCGTGGCTGGGCGACGTGGAGGAGGGCCGGCGGCACGCCGTCAGCCTCGACACCCTGCGATGGTTGGGATCCGCCTCGCGCAGGCTGCTCCAGGGGTATCTCATCACGGTCGACTACGGCTCGAGGCTGGGCAGGAACGCCCTCAACCCCCCGAGGGCCTTCTATCGCCACACCGTGGACGACCGGCTCACCACCCCCGGCCGGGACCTGACGGCCAACGTCGATTTCGAGACCCTCATCGAGGAGGGGCGCAAGCTGGGGCTCGAGGTCGAATCCTTCAGGACCCTGGGCCAGTTCCTGCTCGAGAGGATGGGCACGCCCCAACCCGTCGACGACAAGGCCCTCCTCAAGATCAAGACGCTGATCCACCCCGACGGGATGGGGGAGGCGTACAAGGTGCTGGTCCAAAGGAAGACTTAATGACACGGCATCAGCCCCACCCGCTACTCGACCCTCCTGCGAGAGAGGGAGACTGATGAAACGACATCGGCCCCCCCGCTACTCGCCCCCCCGCGGGGGGGGCGAGTGACTACAGCGCTCGGGGCGGTCTTCGCGCTCTTCGTCCTCGCGGTCCTCTTCGGGGCCGGGGCCCTCGTCGCCGCGTGGCTGCTGCGCCCGCGGCTCGCCTATGCCCGCAAGCTGACCACGTACGAGTGCGGCATGCCGGCGGTCGGGACCACCCAGGTCAAGCTCAACATCAGGTTCTACGTGTTCGCGCTGCTGTTCCTCGTCTTCGACGTGGAGACCCTGTACGTCTTCCCGTGGGCGGTCACCTGCAGGGAGCTGGGCGCCCAAGCCCTGGTCGAGATGGCCATCTTCATGGCCATCCTCTTCCTGGGCCTGATCTACGCCTGGCGCCAGGGGGCTTTGGAATGGGAGTGATCCTCGAGAAGTTCCCGAAAGCCGCGAAGGCCCTGCCCGGCGGGAGCGTCGCCCTGACGACGGCGGACGCCTTCATCGGCTGGTCGCGGAAGTACTCCCTCTGGCCCGTCCAATTCGGCCTGGCCTGCTGCGCCATCGAGATGATGGCGGCCTATGCCGCCCGGTTCGACTTCGACCGCATGGGCGTCATCCCGCGGGCGAGCCCGCGGCAGGCCGACGTCATGCTCATCGCCGGCACGGTCGTCAAGAAGATGGCCGAGCCCGTGATCAGGCTCTACCACCAGATGCCGGAGCCCAGGTTCGTGGTCTCCATGGGGAGCTGCGCGAACTGCGGCGGGCCGTACTACGACTCCTATTCGGTGGTGAAGGGGGTCGACCGCCTCATCCCGGTCGACGTCTACATCGCGGGCTGTCCGCCCCGGCCGGAATCCCTCCTCTACGCCGTCGTCAAGCTCCAGGAGAAGATCCTGAAGATGAAGCTCGCCAAAGGAGCCGGCGCCACGCCCCAGCAGGAGACGGGCGCCAGGAACATCAACGCGTGACCGCCGAAGCGCTGGCCTCCAAGGTCGCCGGGCGGTTCCCGCAGGTCGTGATGGCGGCCGTCCCGGTCAAGGACTATTGCACCCTGCGCCTGACCTCGGCCTCGGAGCTGGCGCCGGTGGTCGGCTTCCTGAAGGAGGAGCTGGGCTTCGACTACCTCGAGATGGTGACCGCGGTGGACTGGCTCGGGCCGGTGAGCCCCGAGGGCTTCGTCCGCGGCGGCCGCAACCCCAACCCGTTCGCCTCCGAGGAGCCGCCGACGCCTCCGGCGGCCCGCAACCCCGGCGCCCCCTACAAGCCGGTCTTCGACCTGCTCTGGTGCCTCGCGAACATCCCGGAGCGCTCTCGGGTCTTCCTGAGGCTCGAGGTGCCCCGCGACCGGCCCGTCGTGCCGAGCCTCTGCGCCATCTTCAAGGCGGCGGACTGGCAGGAGCGGGAGGCCTTCGACCTCCTGGGCATCGCCTTCGAGGGGCATCCCAACCTCAAGAAGATCCTGACGCCGGACTTCCTGGTCGGGCATCCTTTCAGGAAGGATTACGCCCACGTCAAAGACAGGTACGACGAATGACGAATACTGCCGGGTCCCGGGGCGGCAGGTTCGACCAGCTGTTCGTCAACCTCGGGCCGCAGCACCCCTCGACCCACGGCGTGCTGCGCGTGGGGTTGACCCTCGAGGGCGAGGTCATCGTCAAGGCCGAGCCGGACATCGGCTACCTCCATCGGGGGTCCTGCAAGCTCGCCGAGACGCGGGGCTACCACCAGTGCGTCGTCCTCACGGACCGCTGGGACTACGTCTCGGCCATGCCCAACAACCTGGCCTTCTGCCTGGCGGCGGAGCGGCTCATGGGCCTCGAGATCCCCGCCCGGGCCCGGCACCTGCGCGTCGTCATGTGCGAGCTCAACAGGATCGCCAGCCACCTGCTCTTCCTGGGGACCTACGGCATCGACCTCGGGGCCTTCACGCCGTTCCTGCACGCCTTCCGGGAGCGGGAGATGATCCTGGACCTCTACGAGATGCTCTGCGGCGCGAGGCTGACCTACAACTACATCAGGATTGGCGGAGTCATGTCGGACATCACGCAGGAGTGGGCGGCGAAGACAAGGGAGTTCCTGGGCTTCTTCAAGCCCAGGATGCGGGAGTACGACGACCTCCTCTCCTTCAACCCCATCTTCCTGGCGCGGACCGAGGAGGTGGGCCTCATCGACGCCCGGCAGGCCGTCGCCTGGGGCCTCTCGGGGCCCAACCTGCGGGGCTCGGGCGTCTCCTACGACGTGCGCAAGGCCGACCCCTACAGCTCCTACGAGCGCTTCGATTTCGACGTCCCCCTGGGCAAGCGCGGCTCGTGCTGGGACCGGTATTACTGCCGCGCCCTCGAGATGCGCCAATCCGTCCGCATCGTCGAGCAGGCCCTCGACGGCCTGCCGGCAGGCGACATCGCGGCCAAGGGCGTGTCCAAGACGCCCAAGCCCCCGCCCGGCGAGGCCTACGCCCACGTCGAGGCCTCGCGGGGCGACCTCGGCATCTACCTCGCCTCGGACGGGGGCGCCGCCCCCTTCCGCCTCCACGCCAGGGCGCCCTCGTTCATCAACCTGGCCATCCTCCAGGAGATGCTCGTCGGCCGCAAGGTGGCCGACGTCGTGGCCATCCTGGGCTCCATCGACATCGTGCTCGGGGAGGCCGACCGGTGAGCGCGGACAAGAACCCCGCCGGGCCGACGGGCCCCCAGCCGCAGGACGACAAGCCCGCGGCCGCGCCAGCGGCCCCGGCGACGGCGTCGCCCGCGGCCCCGGGAACGCCCGCCGCGCCCGCGAAAAACCTCTACCCGAGACCCGTCTTCAGCAAGAAGGCCGGCAAGCTCCTCAAGACCAGGCTCTGGCCCACCGAGGCCTGGGAAGGGGCGTGGTCCCAGCCCGACTACCGGAACTCGGCCATCATGCTGGCTGCCCTCCTCGCCGGGATCGTCCTGTTCGGGGTGGCCGTGGGCGAGCTGTCCACGTGGAGCGGCCGCCTCTACCGGCTCATGCTCATCGCGACGGCCTGGCTGCACCAGGACCTGATGGCCCGGGGCCTGCCCTCCGGCCTGCTCGCGGACGCCGGACGGACCGAGGCGGCCCTGCGCCTGGGCCTCGACGTCGCGTGGGCCGTGCTCAAGGGCGTCGTGATCCTCGGGGTCATCAACCTCAACGGCCTCTGGGCGGTGTGGTTCGAGCGCAAGGTCTCGGCCCACATGCAGTCGCGCCTGGGCCCGATGTACGCGGGCGGGTTCCACGGCTGGGCCCAGACCATCCTCGACAGCATCAAGCTGCTGCTCAAGGAGGACACCACCCCCCAGGACGCCGACGCGGCCGTCCACCGCCTGGCCCCGGCGATCGTGATCATCCCCGCGGTCCTCGCCTTCGCCCCGGTCCTGTTCGGCAAGGAGCTGGCCGCAGCCAGGCTCGACATCGGCGTCCTCTACATCCTGGCGGTCTCGGGCATATCCGTCATCGGGGTCGTGATGGCCGGCTGGTCCTCGGGCAACAAATACTCTCTGCTCGGGGGCCTGCGCGCCGCCGCCCAGGTCGTGAGCTACGAGATCCCGCGCCTGTTCGCCGTCGTGCCGGTCCTCATGTTCGTGGGCTCGCTGGACCTCTCGGCCATCGACCAGGCGCAGCAGGGCTACTGGGGGGGCGTCTTCCCCCGGTGGTTCGTCTTCTACTTCCCGGCCGGCCCCCTGGCCTTCCTGCTCTTCCTCATCGCCTCCGTGGCCGAGACCAACCGCGTCCCCTTCGACATCCCGGAGGCGGAGTCCGAGCTCGTGGCGGGGTTCATGACCGAGTACTCCGGCATGAAATGGGCGCTCTTCTTCCTGGCGGAATACGCCTACGTGCTCCTGGCGTGCTTCATGATCTCGGTCTTCTTCCTCGGGGGCGGGGCGGCGCCGCTGCCCTTCCTGTCGGCGGTCCCGAGCTGGATCTGGATGCTGGCCAAGGCCATGACCATGATGTTCGTCTTCATGTGGCTGCGCTGGACCCTGCCGCGGTTCCGCGTGGACCAGCTCATGGACTTCAACTGGAAGTTCCTTCTGCCTTGGAGCTTCGCGAACGTCGCCTTGGCGGGGGCCATGCTCCTATGGCGGTGATCGGCTACTTCGCCCGCGTCGCCCGGGACGCCTGGGCCGTCTGCAAGGGCCTGCGGATCACCCTGGCCACGATGGCCAAACCGGTGACCACCGTCCAGTACCCCACGGAGAAGCTCTGCCCGGCCCCGATGTTCCGCGGGGTCCTGCTCTACAACATCGAGAAATGCACGGCCTGCGGGCTCTGCGTCAAGGCCTGCCCCTCGGGCTGCATCGCGGTCCAGCACCAGGTCAACGAGGCTGGCAAGCGGGTGCCCCTGGCCGCCTGGTACACCATCGACCTCGGGCGGTGCCACTCCTGCCGCCTCTGCGAGGAGGCCTGCCCCTTCAAGCCCAAGGTCGTCTGGCACTCGATCGACTACGAGCTGGTCTTCTTCTCGCGCGACGAGATGACCCGCTGCTGGAAGCCCGGCTTCCCGCTGGTGGGCAGGGTCTACGACCGGAAGAAGGACGCCTTCGTGGACCCGGCCGGCCAGATCGTGATCCAGGAGGTGCCGGCGAGGCACGACGAGAGGGGGCCGCGCTATGATTGAGCGGCTCGCCTTCTACTCGATGGCCGCCCTGACCCTGGGCTCCGCCATCCTGGTCGTGACCATGCGCAACACCGTGCACTGCGCGCTGCTGCTGGGCCTCTCCCTGCTCGGCGTCGCCGGCGTCTTCGCGACGCTGGGCGCGGACTTCCTCTTCGCCAGCCAGCTCCTCATCTACGTCGGCGGCATCGCGGTGCTGATGATCTTCGCGGTCATGCTCCTGGGCCGGACCGCCGACCTCCATCTCCGGCAGGTCAACGAGGCCTGGATGGCGGCGCTGCTGGTCGTGGCCATCACGCTCGCGGGGCTCGTCAGGCTCGTCAAGCTCGTGGCGGGCGTCACGGCGCCCTCGCCCGCGGCCCCCGCCACCAGGCCCCTGGGCCTGCTCATGATGGGCGATTTCGCCGTCCCCTTCGAGCTCGTCTCGCTGGTCCTGCTGGCGGCGCTGCTGGGCGCGGTCTTCTTCTCGCGCAAGGAAGAGACCCCGCCCCCTCCGGCGACGCGGGGGCCATCCTCATGAGACAGAGTCTAGCCCCCTCAATGCTCGCCTCCCCGCGGGGGAGGCTCACGACATGACCCTGGCCCACTACCTCTTCCTCGGCTCCGCCCTCTTCATCGTCGGCATCTTCGGGGCCCTCACCAGGCGCAACGTCATCGGCATCCTGATGTCGGTGGAGCTGATGTTCAACGCGGCCAACATCAACCTGGCCGCCTTCAACCGCTTCCTCGCGCCGGCCGGCGTGACCGGCCAGGCGGTGGCGCTCTTCATCATGACCGTGGCCGCCGCCGAGGTCGTCGTCGGCCTGGCCCTGGTGCTGATGATCTACCGGGCCCGCGACACGGTCTACGCCGAGGATATCAACATATTACGAGGCTAGAACAGTATTGAAGAGCATACTTAATAAAACGACCTACACCCCCCCACTACTCGCCCCCCCGTGGGGGGGACGAGTGACTGCCCCTCCCGCGGGGAGGGTCGAGTGATAGAGCACGCTTTCCTTATCCCGCTCCTGCCGCTGGCGGCCTCGTTCCTGATCCTCTTCGGCGGCCCGGAGCGCAAGGACTCGCCTCTCCCCTACGCCGGCATCGCCGCCATCGGCCTGTCGCTCTGGATCTCCCTGCGCATCCTGTTCGACGCCTGGTCCGGGGCGCTGCCCCTGCCCTACGAGGCCGACTGGTCGTGGTTTTCCTTCGCGGCCGAGCTGCGGGGCCGGCCCTTCATCTTCGACATGCGCGCCGGCGTCCTCATCGAGGGGGCCACCGCCGTGATGCTCGCGGTGGTCTGCCTGGTGAGCCTCCTCGTGCAGGTCTACTCCCTGGGCTACATGCACGGCGACGCCAAGTTCAAGCGCTATTACGCCTACCTCTCCTTCTTCACCGCGTCCATGCTGGGCCTGGTGGTCTCCAACAACCTGCTCGTCACGTTCGCCTGCTGGGAGCTGGTCGGGGTGTCCTCCTACCTCCTCATCGGCTTCTGGTTCGAGAAGACCGCGCCCCCGTACGCGGCCAAGAAGGCCTTCATCACGACCAAGCTCGGCGACCTGGGGTTCTTCCTGGCGCTCCTCACGATCTTCGCCTACGGCGGCACCTTCAACATCGTGCGCCTGCGCGACGCCGTGGCGATGGGCTACCTCCCCGAGCTCGTCCTGACGCTCATCGGCCTGGGCCTGCTGGCCGGGGCCATGGGGAAATCCGCGCAGTGGCCGCTCTTCATCTGGCTGCCCGACGCCATGGAGGGCCCCACCCCGGTCTCGGCCCTCATCCACGCCGCGACCATGGTGGCGGCGGGCATCTACCTCGTGGCCCGCTGCTACTTCATCTTCGCGGCCAGCCAGGTGGCGATGGACGCCGTGGCCTGGACCGGCCTGATCACGGCCTTCCTCGCCGGGACCATGGCGCTGGTCCCCTACGACATCAAGAGGGTGCTGGCCTTCTCGACGGTGAGCCAGCTGGGGTTCATGATGTGCGCCCTCGGGGTGGGGGGCTACGCCGCGGGCCTCTTCCACCTCACGACCCACGCCTTCTTCAAGGCGCTGCTCTTCCTGGGCGCCGGCTCGGTCATCCACGCGGTCCACACCAACGACATGCGCCAGATGGGAGGGCTCTCGAAGAGGATGCCGGTGACCTTCATGACGATGACGGTCGGGTCCCTGGCGCTCGCCGGCATCCCGCCCCTGGCCGGGTTCTTCTCGAAAGACCAGATCCTCGAGAAGGTCTTCGAGCGCTCCCCGTTCATGTTCGCGGTCCTGGCCCTCACGGCGTGCCTGACGGCCTTCTACACCTTCCGCATGGTCTTCCTGACCTTCCGGGGGGAGGAGCGGGACACCGAGCGGTTCCGCCACGCCGAGGAGTCCGGCGGGGTGATGACCGTGCCGCTCGTCATCCTGGCGGTCCTCTCCGTCTGCTCGGGCTGGGCCCTGGAGCACGCCCACGCGTTCGCGCGCCTCGTGGGCTCCGGCCCGGGGCTCCTCCCCGGGGCCGCGGGCGAGGCCGCTCACCACATCGACCCGATGGTCATGGCGACGGGCGTCACCGGAGCGGCCTTCCTGGCCATCGGCCTGGCGTACCGCCTCTACTGCACCCCCGACCTAAGCGCCGCCCTGGCCTGGAAGGAGAGGCTCTCGCTGCCCTTCAAGGTCCTCGAGGACCGCTACGGGTTCGACGCGTTCTTCCTGGGCCTGGTCGACGCCGCCGACCGGCTCGCCGGGCTCTGCCGATGGGTCGATGCCGAGGTCGTCGACAGGATCTTCGTCGACGGCTGGGGACTGCTCTGCCGCATCGCCGCCGAGCTCAGCAACCTCTTCGACGCCCTGTTCGTGGACCAGGCCGTGGACGGCTGCGGCTACATCAGCCGGGACGTCGTCGGAGCCAACCTGCGGTGGTTCTCGCTCCGGGGACGGGTCCAGGAGTACCTCCTCTACCTCGCGGTGGGGGTGAGTCTGTTCTCGATCTTGAGATAGGAGCATGAAGGAGAGACTAATGAAACGGCATCTGCCCCCCAGCTACTCGCCCCCCCGTAGGGGGGGCGAGTGATACATCTTCTCTCTCTCATCACTTTCATCCCGCTGGTCGGGGCCTTGGTGGTCCTGTGCCTGCCCAAGGACGGCAGGCGCCCCATCGAGGTCGTGGGCCTCCTGGCGACCGCCCTCCCGCTGGTCCTCTCCTGCTGGCTCTACGCGGCCTTCGACTGCTCCGACGCGGCGGGAGCCACGATGCAGTTCGTGGAGCGCCACGCGTGGATCCCCTCGATGAACGTCCAGTACTACCTCGGGGTGGACGGGCTCTCGGGCCCGCTGGTGATCCTGACCGCGCTCATGTCGCTGATCGCCATGATCGCCTCCCTGGGCATCAAGGAGCGGTTCAAGGAGTACGTCTTCTGGTTCCTGGTACTCGAGGTCGGCATGCTCGGGGTCTTCGAGTCCCTGGACTTCTTCCTCTTCTACGTCTTCTGGGAGCTGACCCTGGTCCCGATGTACTTCCTCATCGGCGTCTGGGGAGGGCCGCAGAAGGAGTACGCGGCCATCAAGTTCTTCCTGTACACGCTGACCGGCTCGGTCTTCATGCTGCTGGCCATCCTGGCCCTCTACTTCCAGGCCGACCCGCACACCTTCGACATGGTCGCGCTCATGAAGATCCACGGCTCCCTCTCGCTGAAGTTCCAGATCATCGTGTTCCTGGGCTTCTACCTGGGGTTCGCCGTCAAGGTGCCGGCCTTCCCGTTCCACACCTGGCTGCCCTTGGCCCACGTGGAGGCCCCGACCGCGATCTCCGTCATCCTGGCCGCGGTGCTCCTGAAGATGGGCGTCTACGGCATCATGAGGGTGTCCTACACCATGCTGCCGCTGGGGTTCGAGTGGTTCCTCCCGATCCTCGTCATGATCGCCGTCATCAACATCGTCTACGGGGCCCTGTGCGCCATGGCCCAGACCGACATGAAGAAGATGGTGGCCTATTCCTCCATCAACCACATGGGCTACTGCCTCCTGGCGATCGCGGGGTGCTCCGCGACCGGGTTCTCGGGGTCGCTGCTGCAGATGGTCAACCACGGGATCATCACGGGGGCGCTGTTCCTCCTCGTCGGCGTCATCTACGACCGCGCCCACACCCGCGACATCACCGTCTTCGGGGGCCTGGCGACGCGGGTCCCGGTCTACGCTGGGTTCATGTCGCTGGCGTGCTTCGCCTCGCTGGGCCTGCCGGGGCTGGCCGGGTTCGTGAGCGAGTTCCTCTGCTTCCTGGGCGCCTTCACGCGGTGGAAATACCACACGGCCGTCGCCGTGGTCGGCATCCTGGTGACCGCGGCGTTCTTCCTGCGCATGATCGAGAAGGTCTTCCTCGGGCCGCTCAACAACCGCTGGGCCGACCTTTCGGACATGAACGCCCGCGAGCTGGTCTCGGTCGTGCCCCTGGCGATCCTCATGGTGGCGCTGGGCATCTGGCCCAAGTGGGCCCTGGGCATGATGAACGCCACCATGATGCACATGGCGGGACTATTCAAATGACACGACCTCCAGCCGCCTCACTGCGACGGAACGTCCCGCCGGGACGTTCCGTCCCCGCAGGGGAGGCTTGCGACTGATGGTCAACCTCGCGCTGCTGCGCCCGGAGTTCGTCCTGAGCGCGCTGGCCCTGGCGCTCCTGGCGGCCGACCTGCTCACCCCTCCCGGCCGCGGCCGGGCCCTCGACTGGGGGGCGCTGGCGTCCTGCGCGGCGACCCTGGCGCTGGTCATCGCGGGGCTGGCCTGCGCGGGCGGGCACCTGGGCCTGGGCACGCTCTGGGCCGTCGACCCCTTCAGCCAGTTCCTCAAGATCGTCATCCTCGGCAGCGCCATCCTGTCGCTGCTCCTGAACCTGGACTACGAAGGCATCCCCGTCCGGCACGCGGGGAGCTTCAGCGGCCTGCTCCTGCTTTGCACGGTCGGGATGATGTTCCTGGTCTCGGCGGTGGACCTGCTGCTCCTCTTCGTGTCCCTCGAGCTGGTCTCGCTGTCCTCGTTCGTCCTGACCGGCTACGAGCGCGCCAGCCCCAAGTCCAACGAGGGCGCGCTGAAATACTTCATCTTCGGGGCCTTTGCCGCGGCCGTCATGGCCTTCGGGATCAGCCTGTTCTACGGCGAGGCCAGGACGACGCTGCTCCTCTCGCTCGGCTCCCCGCTGGGGCCCCTGGGCCTGCTGGGCCTGCTGTTCATCCTGATCGGATTCGGGTTCAAGGCGGCGATGGTCCCGATGCATTTCTGGGTCCCCGACGCCTACGAAGGCGCCCCCACCCCGGTGACGGCCTTCCTCTCCGTCGCGCCGAAGGTCGCCGCCCTGGGCGCCCTGGCCCGGCTCCTGACCGCCCTGGTCCCGACGAGGGCCGCGGACCTCACCCTGCTCCTGAGCATCCTCTGCGTCCTGACGATGACCGTGGGGAACTTCGTCGCCCTGTTCCAGCGCAACGTGAAGAGGCTGCTGGCCTACTCGTCCATCGCCCAGGCCGGCTACATCATGATCGGCATCGTCACCGCCGACGCCATGGGGACCCAAGGCGTGCTCCTCTACTCCTTCGTCTACGTCGCCATGAACATCGGGGCCTTCGCCATGGCGATCGCACTGGCCGAGGACCGCCGACGCTACGCGGCGGGGGATCCCTACGACCTTTCGGCCTTCGACGGGCTCGCCGGCCGGTCGTTGCCGGCGGCGCTGGCCATGGCCTTCTTCCTGCTCTCCCTGGCCGGCATCCCGCCGCTGGCGGGCTTCATCGGCAAGTTCTACCTGATCGGCTCCGCGGTGGGCACGCGGCACTACTGGCTCGCGGTGGCGGCGGTGGTCAACAGCGTCGTGTCCGTGTACTACTACATGTCCATCGCGTACCGGATGTTCTTCGTCGCCCGCCAGAGGGAAGCCCCTCGCAGGCTCTCGATGGGGGTCTCCCTCTACGGGAGCGCGGCGCTCGCCTTGGCCGCCGTCCTCGCCTTGGGCGTCCTGCCCGACCGGCTGGTCGCCTGGGTGCAGGCCTCGGCGAAGTTCCTTCCCTGAGCCCCCCTCCCGACGGCTCGCCCCCTCCCCCGCGGGGGGAGAGGGCGAGCGCCTGCGGCCTAGCCCCCTGAACGCTACTCACCTCCCCGCGGGGGAGGTGAGTGGTTACACATACCCGATGACCCGGCCTTCGAACCTCTTCGGGGGGGCCTTCCTCTTCGGGAAGAACACCCAGCTGCCCAGGTAAAGGACCACGAACCCCATCCAGCGCAGCGGGCCGCTCGACGAAAAGAAGGCTCTCGCCTCGCCGGCCAGCAGGCCCTTGGCGCCGGCCAGCCAGGCGCCCTGCCCGGCGACCCGCATGGACACGATGCCCAGCCCCAGGCCGGCCACCGAACCCGCCAACAGCCACAGGGCAAGGTCCTGGCTGGGGCTGTGTTCGTCGAAGATCCCTTCCCACACGGCGCCGACCCCCGCGCCGGCGCTCAAGCCCAGGAGGATCAGCAGCTCCAACGAGGGCCACGCCCGGGGAGCGCGGACGCCTGACCCCGGCAGCGCGTAGCTGTAGAAGGAGAACGCCATGAGGGCGAACAGGGCGAGCCCGACGGACTTCCCGACCCAGGTCTTCTTGCGCGCCCCGAGGGAAAGGAACGCCAGGCAGCCCGCGCAGAAGAGCGCGGCCGCCAGCCAGTCGGCGTGGACGGCCTTGACCCAGTGCTGCCCGAACCCCGCGATCACCAGCGCCACGAAGATGACCTTCGAGAGGACCGGCGGCATCAGGTCCACCGGCCCGATGGACGGCAGGGGAGGGAGGGCAGCGCCGGGGGGGCGGGACGCGGTCGAGGCCGCCGGCGGCGGGGCGGAGGGCTGCCTCGCCGCTGGGGGAGGATCGGGGGGCCGAGCCGCCTCCGGGCGGGCGGCGGCGGGCCCGGCCTGGGCCGGCAGGCCCGGGGGCCGAGCGTCCCGGCCGCTCTCCGGAATTGCGTCGGCGGGCCGGGGCGCGGCGGCGGGAGACGCCGCCGACGAGGCGTCCAACGGCGAGAGGATGCTCTCGCGCAGGACCAGCCCCGGCGGAGACGGCGGGTCGGCGCGGCCGGCGTCGCCCAGCGTCGACAGGAGGATCTCCCGCGGCGGCGCGGCGCCCGGCTTGCCGGCATCGTGCCTCGGCGAGCCGAACGCCGGCATGCCCAGGGGGAGTCCTCGGGTGAAGCCCGCGGCGCCCATGACCCCGGCGCTGCCGAGCATCTCGGGGTCGTCGAGCGCCCGGAGCACCTCGTCGGTGTCGCGCGGCCGTGCGTCGGGGAACTTCTCCATGAGCCGGGCGATGAGCCTGGAGGCGAAGGGCGTCACGTCCGGGTTCCGGTCCCTGACGTCGGGGACCGGAGCGTCGCGGTGCTGGAGGATCGTGTCCGCCGCGGAAGCGCTCGGGAAAGGGACCTTGCCGGTCAGCGTGAAGTAGAAGACGGCGCCGAAGGCGTAGAGGTCCGCGCGCGGGTCGGGCTTGGCCCCGTAGGCCTGCTCCGGCGCCATGAAATCGACGGAGCCGGCGGCCTCCATCTCCTCGGCGCCGACCCGGGCGGCGATCCCGAAATCCATGATGCGGGGCTGGCCGGACTCGTCGATCATGATGTTGCCCGGCTTCATGTCGCGGTGGACGATCCCCATCCGGTGCGCCACCGAGAGCCCCAGGAGGACCTCCCTCATGGTCTGGACCGCCTCGAGCGGGATCAGGGGCCCCGCGCGCTTGACCCTCCGTTCCAGGGTCTCGCCCTTGACCAGTTGCATGACGATGTAGCAGAACGGGCCGCTCTGCCCGACCTCGTAGACTTGCACGATGCGGGCGTCCTCGAGACGGGCGGCCGCGCGGGCCTCCTGGGTGACGGAACGGATGATGGCGTCGCCGTTGACCATGGGGGGCTCGAAGATCTTCAGCGCGACGTCCCGGTCGAGCGCGAGGTGCTTGGCGCGGTAGACGTGCCCCATCCCGCCGCGGCTGAGGTACTCCACGATGCGGCACGGCCCCATGACGGTCCCGATGAGGGATTCCGGGGCGTCTGGCCCAAGCATATGTAGAGTCTAGCAGGCGGCCGATTCGAGCGCAAGCTCCCGCGCCGAGCCATGCGGGCAGGCCGGGAAAAATGCTTATCTATGGGGCGCCGACGCGGCGGCCTATGCCAGAACCAGAGAGCAACCACCGGCTCCACGAGTCGTATCTCGGCGACCAGAAGGACCGCGAGGACGTCTACAGCAGCCCCGCCAAGGTCGACGACCTGATGGCCCGCGACAAGCTGCGCCGGGAATCCGTCTACGAGATGATCACCCAGGGGCAGGTGAGGACCCCCGCGGACTTCTACCACGCCGCGGTCATCCTGCAGCACGGGTCGGAGGCGAGGGATTACCTCACCGCCCACCGGATGGCCGTGCTCTCGGCCATCGGGGGCCACCAGCCCGCGCGGTGGCTGCTCGCCGCGACCCTGGACCGCTACCTCATGGCGGTCGGCCAGGCCCAGGTCTACGGCACCCAGTTCGAATACGACGAAGGCGCCAACCGCTACCGGCTGAAGCTCCCGATCGAGGAGTCCAGCGTCCTGCCCTCGGAGAAGGACATCCTCGACGTCCCTTCCGTGCCGGACCGCCTCAAGCAGCTCAACGAGCGGGCCGAAGGACGATGACCTCCCCTCCCTACGACCTCGTCGTCAGGGGGGGGACCGTCGCCACGGCGGCGGGCCGCTTCGTCGCCGACGTCGGCGTGCGCGGGGAACGGGTCGCGGCCCTCGGCGACCTCGGCGCCCCCCCGGCCGGGGCGAAGGTCGTCGACGCCCGGGGCATGATCGTCGTGCCGGGCGGGATCGACGCGCACACCCATCTCGACATGCCCTTCGGGGGCTCCACGACGGCCGACGACTTCGCCACGGGCTCCGAAGCCGCGCTCTTCGGCGGCACCACGACCATCATCGACTTCGCCACGCCGCGCAGGGGCGAGCCCCTCCGGAAAGGGCTGGAGGCGTGGCGCCGGAAGGCCGAGGGCCGGTGCTCGGTCGACTACGGCTTCCACATGGTGATGACCGGGGCCGCCGACAAGGCGCTCCGCGAGATGGACCAGCTGGTCCGCGAAGGCGTGACCACCTTCAAGCTGTTCATGGCCTACCCGGACCGCCTCATGGCCGACGACCGGACCATCCTGCGCGCGCTCCTGCGCACCAAAGAGAACGGCGGCCTCGTGTGCATGCACGCGGAGAACGGCTGGGCCGTCGAGACCCTCGTGCGGGAGGCGCTCGCCCGCGGCGACACGCAGCCCTCGTTCCATCCCCTCACCCGGCCCGTCGCCGTCGAGGCGGAGGCCACGGCCCGCGCCTGCATGCTGGCGGAGGTCGCGGGCGTCCCGATCTACATCATGCACCTCACCTCGGCCCGCGCCCTGGAGGAGGTCCGGCGGGCCCGGGAACGCGGCGTCGCCGTGCTCGCCGAGACCTGCCCCCAATACCTCTACCTCCACGCCGACCGCTACGACGGCCCGGGGGCCGAGGCCGCCAAATTCGTCCTGTCCCCGCCGCTGAGGCCCAAGGGGGACGACGAAGCCCTCTGGCGGGGGCTCAGGGAGGGCAGCCTCCAAGTCGTCTCCACCGACCACTGCTCGTTCTTCCTGAAGCCCCGCCCGAGCAGGCCCTGCAAAGAGCCGGGGCGCAGGGACTTCTCCAGGATCCCCAACGGCGCGCCCGGCATCGAGACCCGCATGCTCCTGATGTGGGACGCGGTGCAGAAAGGCAGGCTCTCGCTGGAACGGTTCGTGGAAGTCACCGCCACCGGCCCGGCCCGCCTCTTCGGGCTGTTCCCGCGCAAAGGGCACCTCTCCCCGGGCGCGGACGCCGACATCGTGGTCATCGACCCCAGGAAGCCCCACACCATCACGGCCGCCCAGCACCACATGAGCGTCGACTACAACCCCTACGAGGGCAAGACCATCCACGGCTCGATCAGGGAGGTCTTCCTCCGCGGGCGTCCCATGGTCCGACACGAACGCTTCCTGGGACGTCCGGGAGAGGGAAGGTTCCTCCGTCGGGCGCCGATCTGAATGCCCCCGGGCCTCCCGCCGTTCGACCTGGCCGAGGACGTCCCTCTCGCCGGCCTGACGAGCCTGCGCCTCGGCGGCCCCGCCCGCTGGCTCTGCGAACCGAGCGGCGTCGACCAGGTCCGGGCCTTCCTCGAGTGGGCGCGGGCGAAGTCCCTGAGGGTCTTCGTGCTGGGCGGGGGGAGCAACGTCGTCTTCCCGGACGGGGGCTTCGACGGGGCCGTGCTCAAGGTCGGGCTGCGGGGCGTGTCCTTCGAAACGGACGCCGGGAGCGTCCTCGTGCGCGCCGCGGCCGGCGAGTCCTGGGACGGGCTCGTGGAGGCCTGCGTCGAGAAGGGCCTGGGCGGGCTCGAGTGCCTCTCCGGCATCCCGGGCACGGTCGGCGCGACCCCGGTCCAGAACGTCGGCGCCTACGGGGCCGAGGTCTCGGCGACCATCTCCGCCGTGGAGGTCATGGACGTCAAGACGCGGCGGGACTTCACCCTGGACGGCAAGGACTGCGCCTTCGGGTACCGCACGAGCCGGTTCAAGACCGTGGACGCCGACCGCTGCCTCATCACCGCCGTGACCTTCCGCCTGGCCCCGGACGCCTTCCCCAAGGTCGACTACCCGGAGCTCCGGGCGGCCATCGGCGACGCGGCCCCCCCGGAGGGCTTCGCGCCGGGACGCCCGGCGCTCGAGGCGGCTCGCCGGGCCGTGCTGGCCCTCCGGCGGAGCAAGTCCATGGTGCTCGACCCGGCGGACCCCCACTCGGCCAGCGCGGGCTCCTTCTTCACCAACCCCATCCTGGAGCCCGACGAGTTCGCGCGGCTCCAAGCCCGCTGGCGGGACGCCGAGGCCGCCCCCGCGGCGGCCGTGCCCGGCTTCCCGGCCGGTCCGAGGGTCAAGGTCCCGGCTGCCTGGCTCATCGAGCACGCGGGATTCCCGCGGGGGTACCGGCGGGGGCGGACGGGGCTCTCGCCGAGACACGCCCTGGCCCTGGTCAACTATGGCGGGACCTCGGCGGAGCTCCTCTCGCTCGCCCGTGGCGTCCAGGCCGCGGTCCTGGAGCGCTTCGGCGTGCGCCTCGAGGTCGAGCCGACCGTGGTCGGCGGACTCTAGACACCCCGTCGCGCAAACTGGTATACTACGTCGCTTTCGCTCTTTGCCAAATTTGCCTTCAATATCCTAATCAAATCGTTTGCCACCCCCATGAAGATACCAGCCGCCGACATCCTGAAGGAGACCCAGCGCACGCTCGAGATCATCGGCAAGCCCGATATCAATGAAGAAGAGCGGACCGCCATCACCGAGGCTACGGCATCGTCCTACGCCAACTACGTCAACCCGGGCATCCTCGAGTACCGCAAGTCCGTGTCCACGGAGTACATCTCCATCGAGTGGTCCGACTCGGCCAACACCTTCAACGACATCAAGGGCAAGAAATACATCGATTTCCTCGGCGGCTACGGCGTCTTCAACGTCGGGCACCGCCACCCCAAGGTGATCGAGGCAGTCACCAACCAGCTCAAGAGGCAGGCCCTCCACTCGCAGGAGCTCCTCGAGCCGTTCCGCGCGATCCTGGCCAAGCTCGTCCACGACATCACGCCGGGCGACCTGCAGTTCAGCTTCTTCGGCAACTCGGGCGCCGAAGCCATCGAGGGCGCCATGAAGCTGGCCATGCTCCACACGGGCCGCAAGTCCTTCGTGGCGGCCACGGCGGGCTTCCACGGCAAGACCCTGGGCGCGCTGTCGGCCACCGCCAAGGCGAAATTCCGCCAGCCGTTCCTCCCGATCCTGCCGGACTGCTACCACGTCCCGTACGGCGACGCGGACTACGTGGAGTCGATCCTCAAGTCCGCCGACGAGGTCGGCAACGACATCGCGGGCGTCATCCTCGAGCCCATCCAAGGCGAGGGGGGGATCAACGTCCCTCCGGACGACTACCTGCCCCGGGTGCGCGACCTCTGCGACCGCTACGGCAGCCTCCTCATCATGGACGAGGTCCAGACCGGCATGGGCCGCACGGGGAAGATGTTCTGCTGCGAGCACTGGAACGTCGTCCCCGACATCATGTGCATGGGCAAGGCCTTCGGCGGGGGCGTCATGCCCATCGGGGCGTTCGTCTCCAACAAGACCGTCTGGGAACAGCTCTTCCCCGAGCCGTGGCTCCACTCCACGACCTTCGGCGGGAGTCCCCTGGCCTGCGTGGCCGCCATCGCCGCCATCCACGTGACCCTCGAGGAGAAGCTGCCCGAGCGCGCCGAGAAGCTGGGCAACGAGATGATGGCCCGCCTCAAGGCCTTGCGCCGGAGGTTCCCGAAGCTCTGCGTCGACATCCGGGGCAAGGGACTCATGATCGGCATCGAGTTCCCCTCGGACGCCATCGGCTACGAGGTCGCCAAGGGCTTCTTCGACAGCGGCGTCCTCGTGGCCGGGACCCTGTTCTCGGCCAAGACCATCCGCATCGAGCCGCCGCTCACCATCACGCAGGCCGAGATGACCCAGGCCCTCAACGTCGTGGAGAGGGTCTTCAAAGAGGTCAACGCCAAGCACTTCGAGAGCAAGCGCCCGGGCCCCACCCGCAAGCCCTAGTCACTTCCCTCCCCCGCGGCCTGGCCGAGTCCTGCAAGCGGCCAGGGGGAAGTAGTCGTGGGGGCAGATGCCGTTCTACTGGGACTGATCGAGCGCGGCGCCGGCCAAGCAGGCCACGCCCAGGGGCACGGCCGAGTCGCCGAGGCTCGACAGCACGATCCTGCAGTCCTCGAAGGACCTCTTGAAGGCGTGCTCCCGGGCCGACCCGAGGATAGCGGGCATGAGCCTCGCGCCCATGGCCTCCATGAACCCGCCGCCCAGCACCAGCGCCCGGGGGTTGAAGATGTTGAGGATGTTGGCGACCCCGACGCCCAGGTAGTAGCAGGCGTCGGCCACGGCCTTCTTGAGCTTCTTGCGCCCTTTCTTCTCGAGCCCCTTCCTGATGCGCCCGCTCGTCAAGCCGCCGCGCTTCTTGCCGAGGGCCCGCTCGATGGCCGAGCGGCTGGCCAGGGCCTCGAGGCAGCCTCGGCCGCCGCAGGCGCAGCGGGGACCGCCGGCCAGGACCTTCATGTGCCCGAGCTCGCCGCCGATCCCGGAGGCGCCCGTCACCAGCCTGCCGTCCAGCATCAGCGCCCCGCCCACGCCGGTCCCGACGAAGATGCCGGCCAGCGGATCGCGCTGAAAAGCCTTCACCGCGCCGAACGCCCACTCGCCCACGAGCCCGGCGTTCACGTCGTTGGCCAGGACGACGGGGCACCCGATGGCCGCCTTCAACCGGGCGAGCGCCCCGAAGGATTTCCAGCCCAGGTTCGGCGCGTCGATCACCGTCCCCGTCGCGGACTCGACCAGGCCCGGGACGGCCACGCCGGCGCCCGCCACGTCCGAGAGCTTGAGCCCCCGCGCCGCCAGGGCCTGCCCGCAGCAGGCCGCGATCTGGCGCACGACGCCGGCCGGCCCGGCCTCGACGTCCGTCTTCACCTTGACGCAAGATAGGATCTTCCCGCCCGCCACGACGCTCGCGACGATCTTGGTGCCGCCGAGGTCGACGGCCAGGACGGAAGTCGCAAGCGAACGCGAAGCGTTCGCGCGCAGATCGTCCGGGATCTCCATCATCTTCGCGCGGGAAAGCCCCGCTTTCCCGCGCCGCATGCCGCCCGCGCCGCCGAAACGTCCCGGGCGATCTGAGCCCGCAGGGACGCCAGCCCGTCGAACCTCGCCTCGTCCCGGATCTTGCCGACGAAGCGGACGGCGAGCTCCGTGCCGTAGAGCTCGCCGTCGAAGTCCAGGATGTGAACCTCGACGACCTTCCTGCCCGAGGCGCCCAAGGTGGGCCTGACCCCGACGTTGCACACGCCGGTCCTGCGGCCGTCCACGCTCGGCCCCGTCACCTCCACGCGGAAGACCCCCGCGGGGAGGTCCGCGGGGACGCCGTGCAGGTTGGCCGTCGGGAAGCCCAGCTTGCGTCCCAACCCCGCGCCGCGGATGACGAGTCCAATCACTCGCCTCCCCCAAGTCGTGAGCCTCCCCCCGCGGGGGAGGCGAGCATTGAGGGGGGCCAGACTCCGTTTCATCAACCTCACCCGATGACGACGTCCTGCAGCCGCTTGAGGGAGCGGTCGAGCATCTCCCTCAGCTGGGCCAGACTGAGCTTCTTGGCCTCATCGAGGGTCAGGGCGTCGTCCAGGCGCAGGCCGGCCACGCGGTCGCGGCGCAGCGTCAGCATGGTCGCCCCGCATCCCAGGCGCCCTCCCAGCTCGGTCGCCAGGGCCCGGATGTAGGTGCCGCTCGAGCACTTGATGGCGTGCTCGAGGTCGGGCGCCTTGTACGACAAGGCTCGCCATTCGTAGATCTTGGAGACCCGCCGCTTCTCGGGCACGGGCTGCCCGCGCCGGGCGTACTGGTAGAGCGCCTTGCCCTTGTGCTTGACGGCCGAGTAGGCCGGCACGGGCACGTCGACGCTGCCGTGGAAGGCGTCCATCATCTTCTGCAGGTCCGCCAGCCCCACGTCGGGGACGGGCTTCTCGCAGAGGACCTTCCCGGTGATGTCCCCGGTGTCGGTCTCGACGCCCAGCCGGATGAGCCCGGAGTAGCACTTGTCCAGCCCCTGCATCCTGGCCTGGAGCCGGGTGCAGGGGCCGACCAGCAGGACCAGCAGGCCCGTCGCCACGGGGTCCAGCGAGCCGCAGTGGCCCACCTTGGTCCCAGGCGGCAGCATGCGCCGGAAAGCCTCGGCCGCGTCGTGGGACGTCCAGCCCTGGGGCTTGTCGAAGAGGATCATCCCGGCGGTCACTCGTCCTCCCTGCCCGCGCCCGGCGTGTCTGGCGCGGGCGTGCCGCCTCCGCGATCCATGGGAAGCGGCCTGCCCGCGCCCGGCGTGTCTGGCGCGGGCGTGCCGCTTCGATCCGAACGGGAAGGCGGCTCGGAGAGTTTGTTCAAGATGGCCTCGACCCTGGAGGCGCGCTGGGGCGTCTCGTCGTACCTGAAGACGACCTGCGGGATGACCTTCATCGACAGCCTCTTGGACAGCACGTGGCGCACGTACGGGGCGGCGCGCTTGAGGGCCTGCGAGGTGGACTGCCGTTCGCGCGATTCCCCGAAGACCGAGTAATAGACCGTGGCGACCTTGCGGTCGGCGCTCATATCGACGCCGGTCAGGGTCACCATGCCGGCCAGCCCCGGATCCTTCACGCCGCGAAGGGCCAAGCCGACCTCCGAAAGCAGGAGGGTGTTGAGTCTATCGTTGCGGGAGTACATATTGCAAGCGAAGTCGCAAGCGGAGGCGGAGCCTCCGCGCGCAGATCCTTTAGGAACTTCCTTTCGCCGAGTCGCTGAGCCTTCTGGTCCTTGTCTCCTTCACGATGAACTCCAGAAGGTCGCCCTTCTTGTAGTCCTGCGACCCCTCGAGGGAGAGCCCGCACTCCAGGCCCTTCTCGACCTCCTTGGCGTCGTCCTTGAAGCGCTTGAGCGACACGACCTTCCCCTCGCAGACGACGGCGTTGTTCCTGATGAGCTTCGCCAGGCAGTTGCGGACCACCTTGCCGTCGCGCACCGCGACGCCGGCGACCTTCCCGCCGTCCTTCACGCTGAAGGCCTGCAGGACCTCGCCCCGGCCCACGATGACGTCCACGATCTCAGGCTCGAGCAGGCCCTCCAGGGCCGCCCGCACGTCCTCGATCAGCTCGTAGATGATCTCGTACTTCCGGACCTCGACGCCGTCGCGGGCCGCCAGCTCCTGGGCGCGCGGCTCGATCTCGGTATGGAAGAGCAGGGCCACGGCGTTGGACGCGGACGCCAGCAGGATGTCCGACTCGTTGACGTTGCCCAGGCCCGCGTGGATGGCGCGCACGCGGCACTCCGAGGTCGACAGGGTCTCCAGGGAGTCCTTGATCGCCTGCAGGGAGCCGTGCACGTCCGCCTTCAGCACGATGTTGAGGTCCCGGACCGCGCGGCTCTTGACCGCCGAGCGCAGCCCCACGAGGGACACGTGCTGCTGGTGGGCCAGGGCCTGCTCCCGGGCCACGATCCGCCGCTTCTCCGCGATATCGCGCGCCTGGCGCTCGTCGTCCACCACGGCGAAGGAATCGCCCGCCTGCGGCGCGCCCATGATGCCGAGCACTTCGACGGGGAGGGACGGGCCCGCCGCGATGAGGCGCTTGCCCCGGTCGTCGAGGAGGGCCTTGACCTTGCCGTGCGCCAACCCGCCCACGAAGGCGTTGCCCACCTTCAACGTGCCGGTCTGGACGAGCACGGTGGCCACCGTGCCCTTCTTGGCGTCCATCTTCGACTCCAGGATCACGCCGTAGGCCGGGCGGTCCGGGTTGGCCTTAAGCTCCATCATCATGGCCTGGAGGCCGACCATTTCCAAGAGGCCTTCGATGTTGACGCGCTTCTTGGCCGACAGGTCGACGAAGATCGTCTTGCCGCCCCATTCCTCGGACAGGAGGCCGTACTGGGAGAGCTCCTGGCGGATCTTCTGGGGGTTGGCGGTCGGGAGGTCGATCTTGTTGACGGCCACGATGATCGGCACGCCCGCGGCCTTGGCATGGTCGATGGCCTCGACCGTCTGGGGCATGACCCCGTCGGCGGCGGACACCACGAGGATGACGATGTCGGTCACCTTGGCCCCCCGCGCGCGCATGGCCGTGAACGCGGCATGGCCCGGGGTGTCGAGGAAGACCACGTCGCCCTTGGCGGTCGCCACGCGGTAGGCCCCGATGTGCTGGGTGATCTGGCCGGACTCGCCCGCGGCCACGTTGGTCGAGCGGATGGCGTCGAGGAGGCTGGTCTTGCCGTGGTCCACATGGCCCATCACGGTCACGACCGGCGGCCTGGGCTTGAGCTTCTCGGGGGCGTCCTTGATGCCCGCCTGCACGGCGAGCTCCTCTTCCTTGTACATCGCCACGACCTCGAGCTCATAGCCGAATTCCTGCGCCACGATGGAGGCCTCGGCGGTCTCCAGCCGCTGGTTGATGGTGGCGAAGATGCCCAGCTTCATGAGCTTCGAGATGACCTCGCTGGACTTCACCTCCATCTTCTCGGCGAATTCCCTGAGGGTGACGTTGCTGGCGACCTTGATCTTCTTGAGCGGCGGGCGCTCGGGCACCGAAGGACCCGCGGGCTTCGCCGCGGGCGCGCCGGGCCTGGGCGCGGCCGGCTTGGCCGCCGGAGGGGCTGCGGGCCTGGCCGAAGGCCTGGCGGCCGGCGGCATGCCGGGGCGGGACGGCGGCGCGCCGGGGCGGAACGGCGGCGCGCCGGGACGGGACGGCGGCACGCCGGGACGGGACGCGGGCGGCACGCCGGGACCGGGAGGCCGGGCGACGGGCGGCGCGCCGGGGACGGGAGGCTTGGCCGGAGGCACGACGCCGGGGCGGGGCGGCGCGACCGGGGCCTTGGGAGGGACCACGCCTGGCCGGACCGCCGGCGGAGCGGCCGGGCCGGCCACCGGTTGGGGCGAGGCCGGGACGCCGGGCCTCGGGGGCACGGGCGCTGCCTGCCCAGGCAACGGCGCCGCAGGCGATGCCTGGGCCGGCGAAGAGACCGCCGGGGGAGCGGGCGGCTTGGGGAGGCTGCCGCCAGGAGCGATCCGCGCGATCGTCGGGGCCTGGGCCGCGGGCCGCTGCGGCTTCTTGAAGATGGAGAAAGCGGAGACCAGGCTCTTCGAAGGGGGGGCGATGGAGTCCTGCTCCTGGACCTCGCGCTTCTCGGCCATCTCCTTGCGGATGTCCGGCCGGGCGGAGGCCTCCTTCTTGACCGCCTTCGCCGCCTTGGGAGCGGCCTTCTTGACCGCCGGTTTCTTGGCCGCCGGCTTCTTGGCGGCGGACTCCTCCGGCGATCCCTGAGGACGTTCCTGCTCGGCCCCAGCCTTGGTCTTGGTCTTGGCGGTCGTCTTCTTCTTCTCTGTCATGCTGATGGTTTGGGGTGGTCCTTGGCGTACTCGTTGGCGGCCGCGAGGATCTTGGCGGCCGTCTTCTCGCCGACGCCTTCGAGAGCCGTCAGCTCCTCCGGCGTGGCTTGGGCGAGGCGGTAGGGGTCGCCGAAACCGGCGTTGGCGAGTATCTCGGCGGTCTTGGGCCCGATGCCGCCGATCTCGCCGAGGCCCGTGCCCTTCGCCGCCGCCCCGGCGGCCGGCGCGGGCTTGGCCGCCTCGGCCTTGATCTCCAGGTGCCAGCCCGTCAGCTTGGACGCCAAGCGGATGTTCTGGCCCTCCTTGCCGATGGCGACCGAAAGCTGCTCCTCGCTGACCACCGCCTCGGCCCTGCGCGCCTCGGGGTCGGTGATGGTGACGGACATCACCCTGGCCGGCGAGAGCGCGTTGGCCACGAACGCGGCGGGGTCCGGGCTGTACAGGATAAGGTCGATGCGCTCGCCCGCCAGCTCGTTCATGATGCTCCGGATGCGCGAGCCGCGAACCCCGACGCAGGTCCCCACGGCGTCCACCTTCGGGTCGTTGGACTTCACGGCGACCTTCGCCCTGAACCCCGGGTCCCGGACGATCTCGACGATCTCCACGATCTTCTCCGTGACCTCGGGGACCTCGAGCTCGAAGAGCCGGCGCAGGAAGATGGGCGCCGCCCGGGAGAGCACGACCTGGGAGCCCCGCTGGGCCTTGTCCACCTTGAAGATGACGGCCCTCACGTTCTGGCCCACGCTGTAGCGCTCCCTCCTGATCTGCTCGCGGAACGGCAGGATGGCCTCGGATTTGCCGAGGTCGATGATGATGTTGCGGTCCATGAAGCGGTGGACCGCGCCGTTGACGAGCTCGCCCTCCTTGGGCTTGAACTCGTCGTAGAGGCTGTCCCGCTCGACCTCCCGGATCTTCTGGAGGAGGACCTGCTTGGCCGTCTGGGCGGCGATGCGGGCGAAGTCGGCGGCCGGGGCCGGCAGCCTCAGGTCTTCCCCGACCGCGGCGTCGGGCTTCACCCGGCGGGCCTCGGACAGCGAGACCTCGAGCTCGGGGTCGGCCACGGGATCGGCGACCTTTTTGACCAGGCACGCCGTGAAATCGGCGGTCTGGGGGTCGATGGCGGCCTCGATGACCACGTTCTTGCCGACGTGCTTGCGCAGGGAGCTCACCATGGCCCCCTCGATCATCTTGAGGACCTCTTCCTTCTTGATCCCCTTCTCGCGCTCGATCTGCTCCAGCGCGACGATCAACTCTGATTTCACTCGCCTCCCCCCTGTCGTGAGTCTCCCCCGCGGGGAGACGAGCATCGAGGGGGCCAATGCCGTTTCATGAAGACTTCCCCTGCCGTTTCCCGGCCCCGGCCCGCTTCAAATCGGCCTCGACCTCGGCCTCGGCGTCGATCCTGACCTCGGCGACCTCCTTCCTGGGCAGGCGCCACGTCCTGCCTTCCGCTTCCACCGCGACATCCCCGTCCTTGAGGCCCAGGAGCCTGCCGCGCAGGTGCCGGCGCCCCTCGACCTGGCCGTGGAGGCTCACGCGGACCCCCCTGCCGGCGAAGCGCTCGAAATCCTTGTCCTTCTTCACGAGCCTGTCGATGCCCGGGGAGGACACCTCGAGGACGTAGGCCCGCTCCATCAGCTCCGTCGCGTCCAGGGCCGAGCCCACCCGGTCCGAGAAGTACTCGCAATCGTCCAGGGTCACCCCCGGCTCCTTGTCGATGAATATCCTCAGGACCCACCGGCCCTTGTCGTTGAGGTATTCCCAATCGACCAGTTCGGCGTTCTCCTGCTCCAGGATCCCCGATATCAGAGTCTCGATCTTGCCTAGGTCCATTCTTATAGCATCCCGGCCGACAATAAAAAAAGCGGCTGGACTTCAGCCACTTTCCCAGGGCAGCCAGAGCTATTCTACTACTTAGCCGAAAACCCTGTCAAACGCCCTATTTCGGCTGGCCGACGGCGGCGCGCTTGCGCGCCGAACGGTCCCCGACGATCCTGGCAACGTCGTTGTAGGTGGCGAACGCCAGGAGGAACAGCAGGAAGACGACGCCGACGTTGTTGGCCTTGGCGACGACCGAGGGGGTGAGCTTGCGGCCGGAGAGCCCCTCCCAGCAATAGAGCACGGCGTGCCCGCCGTCGAGCAGCGGGATGGGGAGGAGGTTGAAGAAGCCGATGGCCACGGAGATCAGGCCGATCAGGAACACCAGGTCGTCGAGGCCGGAACGGGCCGCGTGGCTGACCATCTGCGCGATCCCGACCGGCCCGGCCAGGTCCGGCCGCTCCCGCTTGACGAGCTTGGAGGCGATGGTGCGGACCGTGAAGGCGGTCAAACCGTAGCACTGCCGGACGCCGTCCCAGGCCGCCTCCCCGACGCCGACCGGGCGGAACACCGTCATCGGGGTGATGCCGATGAGGCCCCTCCCGCTGGCCTCGTCCTTGCGGGGGACGACCTTGACGACGAGCGTGTCCCCGCCCCGCTTGACGCTCAACTGGACCTCCTTGCCCGGCTGGGCGTGGATGGCGCGGGCCAGCTCGTCCCAGCTCTCCACCCGGGCGCCGGCCACGGCCAGGACCTCGTCGCCCTTGGCGAGCCTGGCCGACTCCGCGGGGTAGCCCGCCAGCGTCCCGCCGATGACGGGGCCCTCGAGCGCCTCGGGGACTCCCTTGACGAACACCCCGCCGGCGAACAGCAGCCACGCCAGGACGTAGTTCATCATCGGGCCGGCGAAGACGATCATCAGGCGGCGCCGCCAGTTCTGCCCGTAGTACTCGTCGCGCGCTCCGGTGCATTCCTCCAGGTTCTCGCCGGCGGGCTTGACGTAGCCCCCGAGCGGGACGGCGCACACGGAGAAGCGCGTCTTGAGGCGGTCCGTGACGCCGAAGAGCTCGGCCCCGAAGCCGAAGGCGAACCGCTCGACGCGCACGCCGAGCAGCCGGCACACGATGAAATGCCCGAACTCGTGGACCAGGATGACCATCCCCAGGGTCACGACCACCGCCCCCGCGGACTGGAGGAAGGAGAGGGTCATATCACTCGCCCCCCCCGCGGGGGGGCGAGTAGCGGGGGGGCATATGCCGTTTCATAAGAATGCCACGTAATAGTATACCGCAGGCGCGCCCAAAATAAACGAGTCGAACCTGTCCATGACGCCGCCGTGGCCCGGCAGGAGCGAGCCCGAGTCCTTGGCGCCCACGGCCCGCTTGATCATGGACTCGGCCAGGTCCGAGAGCTGGCCGCAGGACCCGATGATGACGCCAATGCCAAGGGCCTGGCCGACGGTCACGGCGTCGGGGAAGAACGCCGCGCGGGCGCCCGCCGTCACCGCGAGGGCCCCCGCCAAGCCGGCGATGGCGCCCTCCCAGGTCTTCTTGGGGCTGAGGCTCTCGGCGAGCTTGCGCCGGCCGAGGGTCTTGCCGACGGCGAAGGCCGCGGTGTCCATGACCCAGACGGCCGCGAAGAGCGTGAAGGTCAAGGCCTCGCCGTGGGGCCTGAGGTTGCGCAGCAGCGCGAGGTGCGCCGGCATGAGGCCCAGGAGCACGACGCCGAAGAAGCCCAGGGCGAGCCCTTCCAGGGAGCGGGCGGGCCGGAACATCTCGCGCCCGACCATCAGAGCGACCGCGGCCGCCAGCAGCAGGGGCAGCGGGCCCTCGAACGCGAGCCCCAGCGCCAGGGCCGTCCCCAGGAGCACGGTATTGAGCCGCTGCGTCCGATGGCCGGCGAGGCCCATGAGGACGCCGTACTCGTGGAGGCTCAGGGCCGCGACGCCGGCCACGAAGACGCTGAAGGCGAGGCCGCCCCAATGGATGAGGAACAGCAGGAGGGGGATGCCGACGACGGCCGTCAGGATTCTCGGGAGCAACATGGCATTATAGACGCTGCGTGGTAACTGGTCCCCCTCCCAACTTGCCCTTCCCCTCCCCGCGGGGGAGGTGCGCAGTTCACAGGCCGCCGAACCTCCGGTGGCGCTGGCCGTACTCGGCCACGGCGGCCTCGAGCTGCTTGCGGCGGAAGTCCGGCCAGAACACGGGCGTCACGTAGAGCTCGGCGTAGGCGCACTGCCACGCCAGGAAATTCGACAGGCGCATCTCCCCGGAGGTCCGGATGACGAGGTCGGGGTCAGGCATCCCGGCCGTGTAGAGCCGAGACGAGATCGCCTCCTCGGTGACGTCCCGCACGCCGGCCGCGACCATGGCGGCGACCGCGTCGACGATCTCCTGGCGGGCGCCGTAGTTCAGGGCGAGGTTCAGGTTGAGGCCCGTGTTGGCCTTGAGCGTGTCCACCGCCCTCAAAAGCTCGGCGCGGACCGCCTCGGGAAGGCCGTCGAGCCTTCCCAAGGCCCGGAGCCTCACGTTGTTCTTGTTCAGCCTGGCCGTCTCGCTGCGCAGGGCCTGGGCCATGATCTTCCAGAGCGCCGTCACCTCGCCCTGGGGCCTCAGCCAGTTCTCCGTCGAGAAGGCGTAGAGGGTCAGGTACTGGATGCCGATCTCGCCCGCGGCCCGCACGATCTCCCGGACCGAGTCGACGCCGACCTTGTGGCCCGCGACCCTGGGCAGGCCCCGGGCCTTGGCCCAGCGGCCGTTCCCGTCCATGATGATGGCCACGTGCCGGGGGATCTCCGCCTGGCCGTTGCCCGAGAAGGACGCCCGCCCCGAGCCCTTGGGCGAGGGCCTGTCGACGCCCGGAGGGACGCCCGCGTGGTCTCTGGTCAAACGGTGGTGAGCTCCTTCTCCTTGATCTGCATCTCCTTCTCGATGCCGGCCATGTACTGGTCCGTGACCTTCTGGATCCTGGCCTCGGCGGCCTTCGCCTCGTCCTGGCTGATCTCCTTGCCCTTCTCGGCCTTTTTGACCTTCTCGATGGCCTCGTGGCGGTCGCCGCGCAGGGAGACCCGGAACTCCTCGCCGATGCGGCGCATGACCTTGACGAGCTCCTTGCGCCGATCCTCGGTCATGGGGGGGAGGTTCACCCGAAGGACCTTGCCGTCGTTCTTGGGCATGGCGCCCAGGTCCGCCCTCTGCAGGGCCTTCTCGACGTCGCCGAGGATGGAGGGGTCGAACGGCCGGACCTCGAGGGTCTTCGCCTCGGGCACCGCGATGGCGGCGACGGCCTTGAGCGCCATCTGCTGCCCGTAGCACTCCACCTTGACCCCCTCGAGGATCTGGGGAGAGGCGCGGCCCGTGCGCATGGACGCGTACTCCTGGGCGAGCTTGGCGATGCGCTCCTTCATCTTGGCTTCCAGCTGCGAGAGGATGGGGTCTGTCTTGTTCATAGGGGGGGGTTCACTCCGTGATGACGGTCCCGACCTTTTGGCCGCTGACGGCCCGGGCGATGTTGCCCTTCGTCGCGAGGTTGAACACGACCACCGGGAGGTGGTTCTCCATGCAGAGGGTGAGCGCCGTCGCGTCCATGACGCGCAGGCGGTTCTTGATCGAATCCATGAAGCGGATGTGCTCGAGCTTCCTGGCCTTCTTGTTGACGTGCGGGTCGTCGGTGTAGACCCCGTCGACCTTGGTCGCCTTGAGGAGGGCGCCTGCCTCGATCTCGACGGCCCGCAGCGCCGCGGCCGTGTCGGTCGTGAAGTAGGGGTTGCCCGTGCCGCCCGCGAAGATGACGATGCGCCCCTTCTCCATGTGCCGGATCGCGCGCCGCCGGATGTAGGCCTCGGCGACCTTCGGGATATCGATGGCGGTCTGGACGCGGGTGGCCACCCGCAGATGCTCCAGGGCGTCCTGCAGGGCGAGCGCGTTGATGATGGTGGCCAGCATCCCCATGTTGTCGGCCGTCACGCGCCCGATGGCCTCCCCCCGGTCCGTGGCGCCGCGCCAGATGTTGCCGGCGCCGACCACGATCCCGATCTGCGCCCCGGTGTCGTGGGCGGCCTTGATCTCAGAGGCGATCGACGAGAGGGAGCCCGGGTCGATCCCATGGCCGGACTCCCGGCACAGGGACTCACCCGAGAGCTTCAGGACGACGCGCGAATACCTTGTGGGCGTCACTCGCCGAGCTGGTAGCGGACGAACCGCCTGACGACGACCTCCCCGCCGAGCTTCGCGCCGGCGGCCTTCACGAGGTCGGCCACGGACGCCTTGGGGTCGCGCACGCTCATCTGCTCGAGGAGGCAGAAGGCCTGGTAGAAGAGCTTGTTGATCTTGCCGTCGACGATCTTGGGGACCTGGGCCTCGGGCTTGCCCTCCTTGCGGACGACCTCGGTGTAGATATCGCGCTCCCGCTGGATGTCCGCGGGGGGGACGCTGTCGCGCTTGAGGTACTTGGCCGACGCGCCGACGATCTGGAGGTTGAGCTCCTTGGCGAGCTCGGCGAGCGCCTCGGAGGACGCCGCGGCCTCATTGGGCGCCGAGAGCTCGAGCAGGGCGCCCTTCTTGGCGCCGTGGTGGATGTAGCCGGCGACGAGCCCCGCCCCGGCGGGCTCGAAGCGCTCGAGGCGCCTGAAGGCCATGTTCTCCTTGAGCTTGGCGACCACGGGCTCGAGCATGCCCTGGGCCTGCGAGGGCTCGCGGATCTCGCCCGAGGCCGCCTTCTTGGCCAGCGCCTGGGCCAGGTCCGTGAACTCCGAGGTCTTGGCCACGAAATCGGTCTCGCAGTTGAGCTCGATGATGGCGCCGGCACTGCCGGCGCCGGCCTTCCCGTCGGAGGCGAAGGCGACCACGCCTTCCTTCGTCACCCGCGCCGCCCGCTTGGCCATGTCCGCCAGCCCCTTCTTGCGCAGCAAGGTCACGGCCTCCTCGATGCTCCCCTTGGATTCGTCCAACGCCCGCTTGCAGTCCATCATGCCCGCCCCGGTCTTGCTGCGCAGCTCGGCGATGAGTTCTTTGAGTTCCATGGTCATGGGCTAGGCCTCTTCGACCTCGGCCGGCACGGCCGCCACGCCGCCCTCGACCGCCACCTCCTCGACGGCGGAAAGGCCGGCGGCCGAGGCGTCAGGCGCCTGCGAGCCGTCGGCTTCGGCCATCTGGGCCTCCACGTCGCCGCCGGTCGCCGCGTTCTTGGCGGCCTCGTAGGCGTTCTTGCCCTCGATGACGGCGTCCGCGATGAGCGAGCAGAAGAGCTTGATCGAGCGGGCGGCGTCGTCGTTGCCCGGGATGGGGTGGTCGATGAGGTCGGGGTCGCAGTCGGTGTCGCAGACCGCGGCGATCGGGATCTTCGCCCGGCGCGCCTCCGCCACCGCCAGGTCCTCCTCCACCGGATCGACCACGAACATCACGTCCGGAGGACGGGTCAGGGCCCGGATGCCGGTGAGCACCCGCAGGAGCCTGGCCTTCTCCTTGCTGAGCCTGGAGACCTCCTTCTTGGAGAGCACGGCGAAGATGCCGTCGGTCTCCCAGCGCTCGAGCTCCTCGAGCCTCTTGACGGATTGGCGCAGCGTCGCGAAATTCGTCAGCGTCCCGCCGAGCCACTTCTCGGTGACGCAGGCCTCGCCGCAGCGGGCGGCCTCGGTCTTGACGATCTCCTGGGCCTGCTTCTTCGTGCCGACGAAAAGGAACAACTTCCCTTGCGCCGCGGCGTCCCGCACGAAGCCGTAGACCTTCTTGATCTCCTTCACGGTCTTCTGCAGGTCGATGATGTGTATGCTGTTCCTCTTGCCGAAGATGTACCGTCCCATCTTCGGGTTCCACCGGCGCGTCTGGTGGCCGAAGTGGACCCCGGCCTCGAGCATCGCTTTCATTGAAACGTTTACCATGAGATCGTTACGCATCCTCCTTAATAATGGGGTTCACGGCGGCATTCCCCTCGGCGTCTCGCCTCCCCCGCGGCGAGGCATCCTCATGAAACGGCATCCGCCCCTCTACTGCTCGCCTCCCCGCGGGGGAGGCGAGCGATTAGTATACTATATTCGCTAACGCTGCGGAAGGGCGGTTTCGGCGTACTCCTCCCAGGCGGCGCGCCGGCGCAGCATGTCCGAAAGCCCCTCGCGCGCGCCCCAGAGGGCCCGGCGCACGCGGCCCGCGACCTTGGCGGTCTCGAGCGACGACTCCTTGGGCCGCGGCGCGTGCCCCGCCGCACGGACGCTCGGCACGCCCACGAGCAGGGCGGCGTCGAGCCCGAAGACGGCCGCGACCTGGCGCGCGAACGCCAGGCGCGCCATGCGGTCGCTCCCCACCACGTGGAACACGCCGCCGGCGCCGCACGCGCAGAGATCCGCCACGACCTCGGCGAGGTTCTCGGCGTAGGTCGGGTTGTAGCGCACGTCGTCGGTAACCCTGAGCTGGCGGCCGGCCCCCAGGGCCGAGAGCACCTGCAGGACGAAGTTCTGCGGCCTCCACTGCCACCCGTAGACCCCCGAAGTGCGCACGACCAGGTGCCGCGGGTCCGAGGCCAGCAGGGCCTTCTCCACCCGGGCCTTCTGCCGGCCGTACTCGTTGAGGGGGCTCGGAGGGTCGTCCTCGGCGTAGGACCCCTTGACGCCGTCGAAGACGTAATCCGAGGAGAAGTACGCCATGCGGGCCCCGACGGCCCGGCACTCCCGCTCCACGCGGAGCGCCGCCTCCACGTTGACCCGGGCCGTCTCCTCGGGGTGCGTCTCGCAGAAGTCGACATGGGGATTGGCCGCGGGCAGGGCCACGAGGCCGGGCCGATAGTCCCGCACCATCGACTCCACCTGGGACGCATCGGTGATGTCCAGCGGCCTAAAAGGACCGCCGGGGCGGCAATGGAGGTCCGCGCCGAGCGCCTGGACGCCTCGCCGCTCCCAGGCCCTGCAGAGCGCGTTGCCGATGAGCCCGCCCGCTCCCACGACCAGGACACGCTCGGCCATGCCTCATTATAGAAAGAATGCATTTCGATTGACATCTTCTTGCCGTTTCATATATACTCTCCGAGGTTTGCTGGAAGACATGAACACAATCAAACGCCACCGTCACAAGGAGAAGGGAATGTCATCGCGCCTCGCCACCGCCGTCCTGCTGTCCATCTGCGCCATCAGCCGAGCTTCAGCCGAATGGCAGCCGAACCTCAAGGTCGGGCAGTTGGAGATCCATCCGTCTTACGATCTCAAGAGTTCCTACGACGACAACATCTACCGCACCGCCCCGGACAAGGCCGACGGCACCCGCCAGGGCTGCCTGCCGGGCAACGCCGGCTCCTGCAGCGGCGGCGTCATCGGCTCCTGGCTCATGACCAACAACCTGGGCCTCAACCTCGTGCTGCCGGTCGCCGACATGCACAAGTTCAGCCTCGGCTACGGCATGAGCGCGGCCAACTACCAGCACGACCCGAAATCCAACAACGCCATCTCGCAGAACGTCAACGCCGCGTATTCCTTCAAGGGCGCGGTGCTCAGCGCCGGGGCGTTCACCAGCTACGTCAACACCCAGGACCCGGCGTACAACCCGAACGCCAGGCCCATCACCGCGGCGGGCGCCACGGCGACGGGCGGGGAGCTGGTCAAACGCGAACACCGGTGGAACAACACGGTCGGCGGCAACGTCGAGTACGCGCTCGGCGACCAGTTCTTCTTCGGCGTGGACGGCTCCGACGCGCGCCAGAAGTACGTCGCCCCGGCCCTGGCCGCCACCCTGGACCGCTCCGAGCAGTCCTACGGCGTCAAGACCGGCTACAAGATCCAGCCCAAGACCAGGGCCTTCGTCGCCGCGCACCGCACCCTGACCCACTACTCCTCCGGCCGCAGGGGCGCCAACCACAAGGGTTGGACGACCGACTTCGGCGTGGAAGGCGAGCTGACCGGCAAGCTCAAGGGCCGGGTCCAGACGGGCTTCGCCCACCGCGCCTACGAGGACGACGGCGTCACGCCCGTCCCGTCGCCCGCCAGCAACAAGACCACGAACTGGACCTTCGGCGTGGGCCTGAACTACAAGCCCCTCGACAGGACGACCATCGACCTGTCGGCCACCCGCGGGCTCATCGACGCGACCGGGGTACGGTTCAACATATCGAACAGCCTCAATCTGGCCGTCAGCCACTCGATCGACAAGCTCACCGTCGGCGCCAGCGGCGGGCTGACCATCGACAAGTACGGCGACAGCCAGACGACCCCGGCGGGCACCGACCCCGTCACCCTCCTCCCGATCGGACGCTCGGCCAACCGGCGGGACGACAGCTACACCGGCGGCGTCAGCGCCCAGTACCAGATCCAGAAGTGGCTCACCGCTTCCGTGGACTACAAGCACATGCGGCGCCATTCCATCTTCACCTGGGAATACAACTACAAGGCCAACATCACCACCCTGGGGCTCAAAGCGGCGTTCTAGAATTACTAGCCCCTCCCCCGCGGGGAGGGGCTAGTAGCGGGTGGGGGCCAGAGTCGTTTATTAAGGAAAGGGCCATCGTGGCAAAGCGGGCCTTCATCACGGGCATCACCGGGCAGGACGGGGCGTACCTCGCCGAACTCCTGCTGGCCAAAGGCTACGAGGTCCACGGCGTCAAGCGCCGCTCGTCCTCCTTCAACACGGGCCGCATCGACCACCTCTACCAAGACCCCCACGAGCGGGGGGCGCGCTTCTTCCTGCACTACGGGGACATGACCGACACGCCGGGGCTCCACCGGCTCATCGGCGAGATCCGGCCCGACGAGATCTACAACCTGGCGGCGCAAAGCCACGTCCAGGTCAGCTTCGAGGAGCCCGAGTACACGGCCAACGCCGACGCCCTCGGGACCCTGAGGCTCCTGGAATCCATCCGCATCCTCGGCCTGGCCAAGAAGGCCAAGTTCTACCAGGCCTCGACCTCCGAGCTCTTCGGGAACGTCGGCGAAAGCCCGCAGAACGAGTCGACCCCCTTCCACCCGCGCTCGCCCTACGGCGTGGCCAAGATCTACGCCTACTGGATCACGGTGAACTACCGGGAAGCCTACGGCATCTTCGCCTGCAACGGCATCCTCTTCAACCACGAGTCCCCCGTCCGGGGCGAGACCTTCGTCACCCGCAAGATCACGATGGGGCTCTCGCGCATCAAGCTGGGCCTGCAGGACAAGCTCTATCTCGGCAACCTCGACGCCAAGCGCGACTGGGGCCACGCCAAGGACTTCGTCGAGATGCAGTGGCTCATGCTCCAGCAGGACAAGCCCGAGGACTTCGTCATCGCGACGGGCGTCCAGCGCTCCGTGCGCGCCTTCGTCGAGGCCGCGGCCCGGGAGCTGGGCATCCCCTTGCGCTGGAAAGGCAAGGGCCTGGCCGAGAAGGGCGTCGACGCCAGGACCGGCGAGACCGTCGTGGCCGTCGACCCCAGGTACTTCCGGCCCACCGAGGTCGAATCCCTCCTGGGCGACGCGGCCAAGGCGCGGCGCAAGCTTGGCTGGAAGCCGCGCGTGAAGTTCGCCGACCTGGTCCGCGAGATGGTCCAGGCCGACCTGCGCCTGGCCGAACGCGAAACCATGCTGCGCCGCGAAGGCTTCGGCACCCGCCGCTACGGCGATTAGCCGGGATTCCAGGCGCCACTGAATTCAACCGGGATTCCCGGCGCTATTGCGCTCTACCGGGATTCCCGGTATAATAAGAGCGTGAAGATTCACATTCCTAACAGCGCGTTCCTGGGCAACATCGACCCATTCATCCGGGGATTCGACCCATCATCACCCGAAACACTCGAGATCACGGCGAACGACAAATGGATCGCCATCCACCCCATCGTCCTGTCCATGCTCGCCGCGCTCGGCTCCACGCTGCGCCCGGAAGACATCCTCTGCCGGAAGCTGGAGGCCAAATCAAGGCATTACCTCGTTCGGATGGGCCTCTTCAAATCGCTCGGCATCCCGTCCGACATCTCCATCGTGGAACACGAGCCCGCGGGCAGGTTCATCCCCATCACCAGGGTCCGCACCTCGGACGAGTTGAGCAGGTTCATGGCCGAGATGATACCCCTCCTGCATCTCGAGCCGGGGCAAGCCAGGACCATCGGCTACATCGTCAGCGAACTCGCGCGCAACGTCATCGAACACGCCGAGGCCGAACATGGCGCCCTGCTGTGCGCCCAATACTACAAGAAGAGCAACTCCATCCGCATCGGCATCGCGGACACCGGCGTGGGCGTCAAGGCGACCATCAGCCGCTCCCACGCCGCTGAGACCGACCTTGACGCCATCAGGCTCGCTCTCCAGCCCGGCATCACGGGCGCCACGCGCAGGGAGGGAGGGACAGAGCAGAACGCCGGAGCGGGGCTCTTCTTCATCAAATCCATCGCCAGCGTCAACCGCGATTTCTTCGCGATCTACAGCGGGAGCGGCCTCTTCAAACTGCTCAAGTCAACGTCCCTGAAGCCCCGCCTGAAGGCGGACCCCTTCGAGGACAGGCACTCCAAGGAGGGGGACCTTCCCTTCTGGCGAGGGACGGCGGTCGGAGCCGACATCACGCTCGACCAGACGGCGGAATTCTCGTCTCTCCTGGACGCCGTCGGCAACACCTACAGGGCGGCGGTCAGGGAACGCGTGAAAGCGCGCTACAAGCGGCCGCGATTCCTATGAAACGCATCTCCATCCTCGAGAAAGCCGGAGCGTTCGCCGAGAACAAGGACGTGGCCCGGGACATCCGCCTTCAAGACATCCTCCCCGAGTTGGACAAGGGCTCGGAGGTCGTGCTCGACTTCGAGGGGGTCGACGCCGCGACGCAGTCGTTCGTCCACGCGCTCATCAGCGACGTCATGAGGAAGCACGGCGGCTCGGCGTTGGACCTCATGGCCTTCAAGTCGTGCAACGAAGAGGTGAGGAAGATCATCAGCATCGTCGCGGACTACATGCAGGAGGGCATGGGCCCACCGTAGAGCCTTGCGTAGGCTGCGCGCGGAACTCGCGCCGGCGCGAGTTCGCATAACGCGCCCCTGGCCGAGCGCGAAGCCATGCTGCGCCAGGAAGACTTCGGCGCCCGTCGGGTCCGTACTCTTTTGACAATATGTCCCAAATGTACGACAATTCAGACACATGTACCGCAGACATCTCGCAATCCCCAAAAACAACAGTTTCTTCTTGTTCGGCCCAAGAGGAAGCGGAAAGTCGACCCTTTTGCAGAACGAGCTTCCTCCGTCCAAAGCGCTTTGGCTCGACCTGCTGGACCCGGACCAAGAAGCCGAATTCCAGCTGCAGCCCGGACGCATGCTCGAACGGTGGCTGGCGGCCGAGCCTCGACCCGAGTGGATAGTCATCGACGAGGTCCAAAAGGCTCCCAAACTGCTGGATGTCGTCCACCAAACCATCGAGCGATATCGGATCCTATTCGCCCTGACGGGATCCAGCGCGCGCAAGCTCAAACGCGGAGGGGCGAATCTGCTGGCGGGCCGCGCCTTCGTTTTCCACCTTCATCCCTTGACCGCCTTCGAATTGGGCTCCGACTTCTCGCTGGCCGACGCCTTGCAATGGGGAACTCTCCCCAAGGCGGTCGCTCTTCAAGGCCCGGAGGATCGCAAGCGGTTCCTCCGCGCCTATATCCAGACTTATATCAAGGAGGAAATCCAGGTCGAGCAGGCCGCGCGCAAGATTGAGCCCTTCAGGAAATTCCTGGAAGTCGCCGCCCAGTCCAACGGCGATATCCTCAACTATTCGCGGCTCGGCCGGGAAGCCGGCATCGAGGCGAAGAGCGTCGAACGCTACTTCCAAATCCTCTCGGACACGCTCCTGGGCTTTTTCCTCGAAGCATACCATCCCTCCGTCCGCAAACGGCAGCTCTCCAAGCCGAAGTTCTATTTCTTCGACCTCGGGGCGTGCAGGGCGGCGCAGAACAGCCTGGACATCCCTCTCGTCCCCCGCACCTTCGCCTATGGCAGGGCGTTCGAGCATCTTGTCATCCTGGAGTGCCTCCGCCTCAACGACGCCCTCGAGCGGGGCTTCGCCTTCTCCTACTTGCGCACCAAGGACGACGCCGAAGTGGACCTCATCATCGAACGGCCGGGGAAAAGCGCGCTCCTCATCGAGATCAAGTCATCGGACAGGGTCGATCCGGCCGAGCTCCGGAACCTGCGCGACCTCGGGAAAGCCATCCGCGGCAGCGAGCGCATGGTCTTGTGCCGGGAGCGCTTGCCCCGGGAAGCCGACGGGGTGTCGATCTTCCCGTGGCAGGATGGACTGCGCCGGATATTCGAGCCGCCATCACCGCATTCGTGATGCCATGAGCTTTCTTGATATAATCTCCAGGATGCCAAGACTCAAGCCCTCCTTAACCCTGCTCGTGGCCCTATGCCTGGGGCTCCAGGGGTGCGCGGGAGTGCGCTTCACCATCCCCAAGCCCGAGAGGGAGGATCCCGCCGGGTCGGCGGCCGCCGACAGCCCTGCCGCCGACGGCCGCGACAAGCGGCCCTCCAAGCCCGCCTCGCCGGCCCCCGGCAAGGCCGTCATTCCCGCGGGACGCGCCCCCACCAAGGAGGAGGCCGCCATCCAGGCCGCCCTGGAGAAGGTCCGCGCCGGCAATGCGGGCTACAAGGTCAGGCCGGGGGACCTCCTCGAGATCAGCGTCTTCCAGGAAGGCGACCTGAACCGGAAGGTCAGGGTCGGCGCCGACGGCATGATCACGCTCCCCCTGGCGGGCAAGGTGGCGCTCGACGGCCTCGACATCCAGGCCGCGGAAGCCGCCGTCGGCGACGCGCTCAAAAAATACCTCGTCAACCCGCAAGTCTCCGTCTTCGTGGCCGAGCGCAGCAGCAGCCTGGTCTACATCCTCGGCGAGGTGAAGAGCCCCGGCTCCTACCCCGTCCCCGGGGACCGTCCCATCACCGTGCTCGAAGCCGTGGTCCTGGCCGGGGGCTTCACGCAGTACGCGGCCCAGGACCGCACCAGGGTGATTCGCAACGTCGAAGGCAGGTCCGAGGCCTTCCAGATCAGCATCACGGCCATCACGGCAGGCGACAAGAGCAAGGACATGGCGCTCGAGCCCAACGACGTGATCTTCGTCCCCGAGAGCTTCTTTTGAGCGCGCCCGAGCCCGTCGAAGAATCAGCCGGCGTGGACTTCTCGATCCTCCTGCTGGCGCTCTCGCGCCGGCTGTGGACCATCCTCCTCGTCACGGCCCTGACCGTCGGCGGCACGGCCGCCTACGTCTTCACGGCCAGGCCGGTCTACACGGCCACGGCCCTCATCCTCATCGAGAAGGAAGAGAAGGGCAGGGTCGGCAGCGAGACCACGGTCTCGGAGGCCAAGGCCGACGACTACTACCAGACCCAGTACCGGCTGCTCAAGAGCCGGAGCATGCTGAGGCGGGTCTGCGAGGCCATGGACCTCGCCAAGACCCCGGAGTTCGCCGGCGGCGTGGACTCGCTCAACGCCGCGGTCGGCATCGCGCCCGTGGCGCGCAGCCGGCTGGTGAACATCAACACGAGCTCCTTCGACCCCCAGCTCGCCGCCAGGATCAGCAACGTTCTGGCCGACGCGTACGTCGCCCAGAACCTGGAGAACAAGCTGTTCATCGCCAAGGACATCCTCGCCACGCTCCAGCAGAAGATCGACCGCAACGCGGGCATGGAGGAGAAGTACCAGGCCCTGCCCAATGTCGTGAACAACAATCTCATTCAGGAGCTGAAGTCGAACTTCGCCAAGCTCCAGGCCAGGCTCGGCGAGCTCTCCAGCCGCTACACGGAACTCCATCCCGAGCGCCTCAGGCTCAAGGCCGAGATGGAGGCCGTCCAGGCCCGCATCCGCGAGGAGACCCTGAGGACGGTGCAAGTCATGAAGGCCGAGCTCTCCGGCCAGCTCCTGGGCAACAACGTCAGAGTGGTGGACCCCGCCGAGGTCCCGACCAGCCCCTCCAAGCCCAACAAGCGCCGCTCCATCGCGCTGGCCGCGTTCCTCGGGCTCATGCTGGGCGGCATGCTGGGCCTCGTCCTCGAGCACATGGACCTGACCATCCGCTCTCAAGACGACATCGAGAAGAGGCTGGGGCTGCCGTTCCTGGGTTCGGTGACCAAGTCGACCAAGTTCTCGGGCGCCAACGCCCAACAGCTCGCCGACCTCATGGCCGGGACGGAGTCGTTCACGGGAGAAGCCTTCAAGAACATCAGGACCATGGTGGGCTTCGCCTCGGCCAACACGAACCTCAAGCGCCTCCTGATCACGAGCACCGTCCAGGGCGAAGGCAAGACCTTCCTGACGATCAACCTGGCCCTGGTCTTCGCCCAGCTCGGGCAGAGGGTCCTGCTCATCGAAGGGGATCTACGGCGGCCCACCATCCACAAGGTCTTCGGTCTTTCGAAAGAGAAGGGCCTCAGCCACTTCCTCGCCCACGGCAAGGACATCGCCGAGCTGGCGCAGATCGCCCAGGACACGGTCTTCCCCAACCTCAAAGCCCTGGTCTGCGGCACGATCCCGCCCAACCCGAGCGAACTCCTGAGCACCCCGAAGCTCAGCGCCATCCTGGACTGGGCGGGCAAGAACTTCGACCAGGTCTTCGTCGACGGCACCCCGGTCTTCCCCATCTCGGACGCCCTCCTGTGGGGCAGGCTCATGGACGGCGCCATCTTCGTCGTGCAGTACGGGGGCGTCCACGCCAACATCGCGGTCAAGGCCAGGCAGAAGCTGGCCGAGGGGGGGATCAAGACCGTGGGCGCGATCCTCAACAAGGTGGTCCTCGAGGGGCGGGGCTACGGCTACTACGACCGCTACTACCACTACTACCACTACTACCATTACCAGGACGAGAGACAATCCAAAGACGGGAAGCGCCGCAAGTTGGTATAATAGCGGTCCCGTGACCCTATCGAGACGCTTGCCGGTCCCGCTGTTCCTCGCCGCGTGCCTGCTGGCCGGGTGCGCCGGCCTCGGCCCCAGTCAGGCGCCCGGCGCCGCCGGTTCTTCCTCGCCGGGAATCCCCTCGCCGGCCGAGGCCGCGCTCCCCGGGGCTCCCAAGGCCTCCCCGCCCACCGGCGAGGAAGAGGCCATCCGCGCGGCGCTCCAGAAGCTCAAGAAGCCCGACAGGGCCGACTACCACATCAACCCCACCGACCTCGTCACCGTCACCGTGTTCCAACAGCCCGAGCTCGAGCGCAAGCTCCGGGTCAGCCAGAACGGCACGGTCTCCCTGCCGCTCATCGGCAACGTCAAGATCGGCGGCATGACCCTCGACCAGGCCGAGGCCCTGGTCGCGGACAAGTACAAGGAGTTCGTGGTCAGCCCCCAGGTGACGCTCTTCATCTCGGAATACGCCCAGCGCAAGATCTACGTCCTCGGCGAGGTCAAGGCCCCGGGCTCCTTCGACCTGCCGGTGGAGTCCCAGCTCACGGTCCTCGAGGCCGTGACCATGGCCGGCGGGTTCACGAACATCGCGGCCCCGGACCGCACCAAGGTGGTCAGGATGCGCGACGGCGAGAGCCAGAGCATCACCATCGAGGTCTCGGCCATCACCAAGAGGGGCGAGAAGCACAAGGACATCCCGCTCGAACCCAACGACGTCATCTTCGTGCCCCAAAGCTATTTCTGACGCGGGGGCCGGCCCTTCCCGGCCCGGGAGACATGCGATGCCGCTGGACAACAATTACGCTGAATCGGCCCCGACGAACCAGGGCCTCGACGACTTCAACCTCGGCGACCTCACGGCGAAACTCCTTCGCCGGCGATGGATCATCGGCTCCGCATGGCTCGCCACGGTGCTCGGCGGCTGCTTCTACCTGTCCACGACCAGGCCGCTGTTCGAGGCCAGCGCCATGGTGAACATCGAGAAGGAGCGCGGCAACGCCGGCATCTATACCAACAACGGGGCGCTCATCGAGAGCAAGAACGAAGACTATTACCAGACGCAGTACAGGCTCCTGACGAGGTACTCCCTCATCGAGAAGGTGCACAAGGACCTGCAATTCGAGTCCCACCCGGAGTTCGGCGGCCCCGGCGGCGTGGCGGCCCTCCAACGGGCGGTCAAGATCATCCCCATCGCCCGCAGCCGCCTCCTGTTCGTCAAGGCCTTCTCCCACGACCCCCGGACCGCGGCCAGCATCGCCAACACCCTCTCCGAGGCCTACGTGGCGGAGAACCTCAGCAACCAGCTCTTCATCTCGAAAGACGTCCTCAACGCCCTCCAGATCGAAGCCAGCAACCCCCGGGCCCGCCGCCTGTACGAATCCCTGCCCAACGTCGTCAACAGCGCGTTGATCCAGGGGCTCAAGACGGACTACTTCAAGCTCGAAAGCCAGGCCGCCGAGCTCTCGCAGAAGGTCACGCCCAAGCACCCGGCCATGATCGCGCTCAGGAGCAACATGGCCTCCCTCAAGGCCCAGCTCGACGTCGAAACGGACAAGATCGTCAACAGCCTCAAGGCCGAGCTCTCAGGCCAGCTGCGCGGCAACAACGTGCGCGTCGTCGAGCCCGCCCGGGTCCCCGAGAGCCCCTTCAAGCCCAACCGCAAGGGCACCCTCAGCCTCTCCATCATCGGGGGGCTCCTGCTCGGCCTCGCCTTGGGCCTGGCCATCGAGGCCCTGGACCAGTCCGTGCGCACCGAGACCGACGTGGAGAATAAACTGGGGCTGCCGTTCCTGGCCCTCGTGCCCCAAGGCAAGCGGAAATCCGGGGAAAGGGCCTACCAGGCCCTGCTGTCCAACGAGCACAGCTTCACCGCCGAATCCTTCCGGAGCCTGCGCACGATGGTCGGATTCGCGGGCGTGGACGGCAAGTCCAAGGTCATGATCGTGACGAGCGCCCTCGAGTCGGAGGGCAAATCCTTCGTGTCGTGCAACCTCGCGGTCACCTTCGCCTCCCTGGGCGAGGACGTCCTCGTCATCGACGGCGACCTGCGCCGGCCGACCATCCACAAGGTCCTGGGCATCTCGCGCGAGCGGGGAATCAGCGATTTCCTGGCCGCGGGCAAGGCGGCCGCCGAGGTCGCCGGCCTGGTGCAGGACTGCGACGTCAAGAAGCTCAAGGTCCTCTGCTGCGGCACGAAGCCCCCCAACCCATCGGAGCTCCTCAACACCCCGCGCGTCCCCGCCCTCCTGGCGTGGGCGTCCACCCATTTCGACCGCGTCATCGTGGACACGGCGCCCATCCTGCCCATCCACGACACCCTGCTGTGGGCCCGCCACATCCCGTCGGCGGTGCTGGTGGTCCGGCACGGCAAGACGCGCTCGGGCGCCGTCACCCTCTCCGCCCGCAAGCTCGCGGGGGCCGGCGCCAAGGTGCTGGGCGTCGTGCTCAACGCCGCCAAGCCGGGCGGCCTGGCCTACACCGACCGCTACTACTACTACCGGTCCTACACCGAGGCGGCCGACCGCCGCAAGGAACCCGCGCCGGCCCGGTCCGCAAGCTCGTGAACCGCACCGCCCTTTACGGCATCGTCGGTCTGATCGCCTTGGCGGGCGGCCTGCTGTTTCTCTGGGGCTTCGGCGACCTCGTGGTCCAGATGGGCCACTTCATCCCCCAGGAGGACCTCGCCACCGACTACCTCTACGGCGTCACCTGGGCCATGTTCCTGGGCCTGAGCATCCTGGCCTGGCCCGTGCCCGGGAGGGACAAGCCGCTGCTCATGCGGGCATGGGTCGCGAAGTCCCTGGTGACGCTGGGCTTTATGCTCATCTACGAGAACCACTACCCGACCGACGGCTTCGGGTACTTCGCGTCAGCCGCCTCCGAGTTCTTCGATCTCGGCCCCTTCCAAATCGGCGACGGGACAGACAACATGTACAGACTCGCCCACCTGCACTCGCAGATCTTCCCGATCTCGTTCCACATGATGAAGGTGAGCTTCTCCCTGGCCGGCTTTCTCGGTCTCTACAGCATCTATCGTGCCGGCACCCTCTTCGTGCAGAAAGAAGACGCCCGGGTGTTCTACGTCCTCATGCTGTTCCCGTCTCACATCTTCTGGTCGTCGATCCTGGGCAAGGACCCCATCATCCTCCTCGGCATCGGCCTCTACACCTACGGCGTGGCCGGCTGGTACAGGACCAACCGCTACCGCTACCTCTTCGTCCTCGCGCTGGGCATCTTCGAGACCGCCTTCATCCGGGTGTGGATGTCGTCGATATTGATCGCCCCGCTCTCGGTGTTCTTCCTCGCGCGCATGAGGTCATCCATCGCCAAGGCCGTTTTCATCGCCTGCGTCCTGGCGGCCTTCGGCTGGTCGCACGAGCGGTTCAAGTCCAAGTTCAACATCGAAACGAGCACTGATCTCGTCCAGGTCGCCGGGTACGAATCGCAAGCGTGGGCCTACGGCGGCTCCGCCCAACATTTGGACGCCTCCATCTCGAACATCGGGAACATGGTGACCTTCCTTCCGCTGGGGATGGCGACCGCCCTTTTTAGGCCACTGCCGGGCGAGGTCCTCAACGTCTTCGGCATGCTGGCGAGCTTAGAGAACGTCATCTTCATCGGAGTCGTGCTGTTCGCCGCCATGAGGACCCGCTGGAGGGACTTGCTCGAGCCCATGGTCCTATGGGCGGCGATCCTGGTGCTCGCGTGGTCGACGACCTATTCGTTCGTCTCCTACCAGAACCTTGGGACCGCGGCCAGGTTCAAGATGCAGATCATGCCGATCTTCCTCGGCCTCATCATGTACCTCTCACGCCGCAGAGTCGCTCCCGCCGCCAGTCAACCCTCCTACTTGGGACGCCGCTCGTAGCCCAGCTTGTCCAGGGTGCTCTCGTGGCGCCAGCCACGGCGGTGCAGGAACCAGCGGAGCCAGGTCCTCAGCCCCCTCTTGGCCGCCAGCAACAGACCCGCCAGCAGCCATAGGGTGGCCTTCATGCCGTGGGGATCCTCAAGCCACCGGGTGATAACGCCGTTGTGAAGCTTGACCCTGGAAACGATCCCGTACAGGTGAAGGCGGCGCAAGTTGACGGTATAGTAGTCGGAGAACTCGGGCCGGCCGATGACTTTGTCCAGAGGGGCGAGGTCCTTGACATAGGGCGGGTGCGTAGCGTCAACGATGACCTCGTCGCCGGGCCCGAGTTCCGCCTCAGCCACCACGTGGTTGACATCCCCCGTCAGATTGATGCGCTGGCTGCGGATGCCGGCCGTCTCCGCCATGACAATGAAGGTTCTGGCAACCTCGCCGCAGTAGCCCTTCCCGGAACGCAGCGTCGAAGCCGCGCTCGCGCGAAGAAAAGGCCGCCCCTCCTTCGGCAACCCCTCGTAGTTGACATGCCGCCTGAGATAATCCCGAAGCGCCAGCACCGTGGCCCGCTTGTCGGCCGGCCGGGCCGTCTCGATGATCTCACGCACGACCGAACTCACATAGGCGGCCTCACACCGCATGATCGACCACTGCGCCGCGCTCATCAGCAGGCAGAACCCCACCAAGACCCATAGGACCCACCAGTCCCAATGCCGTTTTGCCGGAACCGGCCTATCGCATCCCATCGCTCAACCCTCCACGCAAGACACATCTCGATAGCGAATCCCCTGCCGCGAGCCTATGCCCTCCTCCGACCCATGACGACCACATGCGAAACCAAGAGATCGACCTCGGAATACCCTCTATCGAGCAAGGCCCGCCATGCCAGCGGAAACCTCCTACGAAAGACCAATCCCTCCGGGTCGACATGCCCCCGGAACAACTCCACCTCGAAGTGCGCCTGGAAGCGCCGACGGTACTCGTCATGCCGCAACCGGTTGAAAAGACCGCATTCCGCGAAATGCGGGCGGCCGCACCGGCGATCCAATTCGGGGATAAGATTCGCCGCGATGAATTCTCTGTACGCACGTGCGCTCAGTAGAAGATGATTGTAGCCGCCCTCCATCCCGCCTCGAATCCCGCATAAATGATCACCGCCGTAAGCATAATACAGCGGTCCAAGACTGGCCAGAAACCACCCCCCGGGTTTGAGAACTCTGGCCGCCTCCTTCAACGCCACATCAATCTCCATCACATGCTCATAGCAATTCAGGGAAGCGATGCCATCCATGCTCTCGTCTTGGAACGGCATCTTGCCCAGATCGCAAGCCACCAGCCGGCATGACAAGCCCCCATAGGGGCCGCCGCGTTCCTCGACCGCCTGATCGCGTTCAGGGAAGTAGTCGACTCCGACGATCATCCTCGGCCCATAGGCGGTCCAAAAACACAACTCGCTCGCCTTCCCCACGCCCTGAAGCAACAGGCGGGCGCCGGACAGCTCGTGCCGCTTGGCAAGCTCATGGACCAGGAAGTCGAACTCAGTCCCCCGGCCGCCAATCCAGATGTCCTCCGGCAACTCGACCTTGTGATACCAAGCCAGCATCCTGCTGACAACCGGGAGTACCGCGGGGTAGACAAAGCTCTTGACCCACTGCTTCCACTGCTTCCGGGAATAGTCGATAGCCGGGTCGAAACTTCGAGGAACGTACGATCGCTTTTGACGCGACTCGCCGTGTTCCCCGATCACCTTGCAGTCTCCCGCTCTCAGGCAGTCTGCGCCCCGGCAGGCGGCGCCCCGCGTCGCCCGAGGTACCAGCGCGCCGTCCTGGCGAGCCCTTCATCCAGGGAAGTGAAGGCGAACCCCGGACAGCACCGTGTGAACGCCGAACCGCACAGGACCCTTCTGGCCTGCCCCTCCGGCCGGTCGGGATCGAACATGATGGGACCGCAGAATCCCACCGCACCAGCCACCTTGCGCGCCAATTCGCGGATCGTGATGCCGGCATCCGGAGCGATAATGAGGTTGTCCGGCCCGCCGCGATTCGAGAACATCGCCAGCAAACGCGCCACGTCCTCCACGAAGACGAACTGTCTCACGGCCCGGCCGCTGCCCCATACCAGCAGAGGTCCGCCTTCCTTCTTGGCCCGCGCGGCCTTCGCCATGAGAGCCGCCACGACATGACCGCTGTCTGGGTCCCAATCGTCATGCGGGCCGTACATAGTGACGGGCGTCACGGTCGTGAACCGAAGCCCGAACTGCTCCCGCACCAGGCGCGCATGGACCTCCAGCATGCGCTTGGAATAGCCGTAGCCCAGGTTCCCACCGAACGGCATGCCCAGATGGAGATCCAACTCCCTGGGCGGCCTGCGCGCCCCGAGGGGATAAGCACAACTCGACAGGACCGCGATCAAGCGCGAGGCCCCGTGACGGCGCGCGGCGCAGAGCACGTGCGCGTTGATCAGAACGTTCTCCTCGAAGAGTTCGACATTGGATGCGGCATTGCGCCTCACGCCGCCGACCGCCGCCGCCAGATGGACGACGCGTCCGGGACGGATTCGGGCGAAAAGCCGCTCGACGGCCGCCCCGTCGGTCAGATCGCAGTCCTTCCTGACGACATGAAGCGCGCCGGGCAGGAAGCGGCGCAAGGCGCGGCCCAGCATCCCGTCGCCGCCGGTAATCAGCGTGCGGCCGCGCATGCCGCCCCCAGCACGACCCGCGAGATGAAGTCGACATCACCAGGCCCGAAAGACGGATGGTTGGGCAGAAAGAACCCGCAAGCGTGGATCCGGTCGGCCATGGGGAACCGCGCTCGTCCGAACCGCTTGTACCAGAAGGGATGCAGGCCGAGATTGCCGGCCGAGAATATCCTCGTCTCTACGCCGGCCGCCGCGAGGGCCGAGACGACGGCGCGGCGATCCTCCGCGTCAACGGCGAGCAGGCCGAACGAGATGCTGGCGATCACCGCCTTGGGATCCTCGCAACGCTGGACGGTGAAACGCTCCCCAAGATGCCTGCGGTATCGCTCGTGGTGACGGCCCCTGGCCCGGGCGATGGACCCCAACCTCCGGATCTGGCGCAGGCCGATGAAGGCGTTGAGATCCGTGGACCGCAGGTTATAGCCAGGCACGTAGAAGACGAACGGGGCGTGGAAGTCGTCGATGCCGTGTTCCCGCACCAGGGCGGCATGGGTCCGGCGGTCGAGGTCCTTGCTCCAACCGTGGCTGCGCAGCATGAGCAGAAGGTCGTTGAGCCGCTTGTCATCCGTGGAGACCATGCCGCCCTCGATCGTGGAGATCTGATGGCCGTAGTAGAAGGAGAAGCTGCTCATGTCCCCGAACGAGCCGACAGGCCTCCCATAGGCCGACGACCCGACCGCGGCGCAAGCGTCCTCCAGCAAGAAGAAGCCGTAGCGGTCTTGCAGCGCGCGGATGGCAGGCATCCTGTGGGGCACGCCGAGGACCTGGACCAACGCCACGGCGGCCGGCCGATGCCTCTTAAGAAGCGACTCCAGGTGGTCCAGGTCCAGCCCGAAGGTCTCCCGGTCCGCCTCGCATAGGATGGGCTCGAAGCCCAGCTGCATGGCTGGGGCCAGCGTCGTGGCCCAGCCGACGCTCGGGACCACGACCCTGCGGTTACGGAGCCTCCCGCGCTCGAGCAACGCCGCGTACATCAGCAGGTTGGCCGACGACCCGGAGTTGCAGAACACCGAGTACCTCCTGCCCAGCAGAGAGCTCCAACGGGCCTCGAGCTCGACGGTGAGCCTGCCCTTGGTCAAGCGCGGCGACGTCATGAGCCAGCGGGACAGGGCCAGCAGGTCCGCCCGGTCGATCGTGTCGAGCGCCAGGGGATACCGTATCGGGCGGGCGTCAGACATTGGCGTACTGGCTCCGCTTGAGCACCTGATAGCCTTTGATGAGCTCGATGATCCCCTGCCGGAGCGACATCTCGGGCTTGAACCCGGCGGCCTCGATCTTGGCGTTGCTCACCGTGTAGTCGCGCTGGTCGGGGTCATTGCCGACCTTCGCCTCCATGAAGCAGAACCGAGGCAGCAACTCCTTGATCGCCTCGCAAAGCTCGCGCTTGCTCAGGTTGCAATCGCTCAACCCCACGTTGTACGGCTCGCCCTTCATGCGGTCCCATCGGTCCAGGCAGTGGAGGAAGGCGCGAGCCACGTCCCGGACATGGATATAGTTGCGCTTGAAATCGGCCTCGAAGAGAACGACGAAGCCGTCGTACAGGGCGCGGTAGACGAAATCGTTGACCAACAGGTCGAGGCGCATCCGGGGGCTCACCCCGAAGGCCGTGGCCAGCCGGAAGGTCACGCTGTCCCCGGCGTCCAGGACCGCCCTCTCGGCCTCCACCTTGAGCTGCCCGTAGAGGGAGACGGGCTGGAGGGGGGACGCCTCGTCGCAAGGGACGCCCTTGCGGCCGATGCCGTAGCCGCTGTTGGTGGTCGGGAAGATGACGCGCTGGCCCCGCCCGCGCATGTCGAGTAGCATGCGCACGGCGTCCAATGTTACGGCCCGGGAGGTCCAAGGGTCCTTGTCCGTCAAAGGAGCGCCGGTCAGGCACGCCAAGGGGATGATCGCGTCGGCTTTCTTCAGCAATCCGGCGATGAGGTTCTTGTCCCGCGCATCGCCCCGGATGATCGAGAGCCCTTCATGGCGGCAGCAATCCAGGAGCGAGGTCTGGCCGTACATGAAGCTGTCCACGGCCGACACCCGGTGGCCCCTCTCGAGCAGGAGAGGAACGAGCACCGATCCGATGTAGCCCGCCGCGCCCGTGACAAGGATGTTCATCGTCTCATACCCTCCCTAAGCTATCAGAACCCGCTCCCCGGCGCGCCTCCCACCGGCGCGCACGCCGCCGGAACTCCTCCAGGCGTTCGGGCGTGCCGATGTCGTAGAGCGGCGAACGCGAGACATAGGCGTAGAGCCCGGCCGGGATGAGGCTCGAGAACACCTCTTTCTCCAACGAGCACGGGCGGCGGTCCGGCAAGGCGTCCCACACGGCGGGTTCCAGTAGATAAATCCCGGCGTTGATGAGGAAAGCCGGGCACACGGGCTTCTCCTCGAAAGAGACGATCCGGGAGCTATCTCCCACCCTGATGGCCCCTCCGTCCCTGCGGGCTCCCGCGCCGACGGCGGCCAGGGAGGCCGCCCCGGCGCGGCGGCGGTGGAACGCGACGAAGTCGGCCAACCGGATCGGGCAGAAGCTGTCGCCGTTGAGGACGAGGGCGGGCCCTCCTCCCAAGAGGGGCCTGCATCGGCGCAAGGCTCCCGCGGTCCCGAGGGGCCGCGGCTCCCTGGAGAAGGCCATGTCGAGGCCGGGGAAGCGCGAGCGCAGGTGCCCACGCACGTCGTCGCCCTTGTACCCGGTGCAGAACACGAAGCGGCGGAGGCCCTGCCCCCTGGCCCACCCCACCACCACGTCGATGAACGGCCGTCCCTCCACATCCGCCAGCACCTTCTGCCGGCCGCGGACGGCCTCGCGTAGGCGCGTCCCGAGCCCGCCGCAAAGGACCGCGACCGGGAGGCCAGCCAGGATCATCGGGCGAGGGATCCGGGCCGGGCCGGCGCACGACGACGTCCCCGCGGCTCATCCTCGGCCGCGAGATGGTCGAGGAAGATGATCTGGCTCCCCCCGGTCTCGAATCGGAACGGAACGTGGAGCAGGTCTTTGAGCCTCCGCCGAATCCTGGCCTGGACCTCGGGCCGCGCGAATAGCAAGACAAACCCGCCCCCGCCGGCCCCGAGGAGCTTGCCGCCGATGGCGCCGGACTTGAGCGCCGCGTCGTAGATGGAGTCGATCCTCGAGGTCGAGACCAACGGCGAGAGGCTCCGCTTGAGCTTCCAGCCCTCGTGCAGGAGGCGCCCGAACATCGCCAGGTCGTGGCGGCCGGCGAGGAGCTCGAGCCCCTCGTCGACCATCTCCCCGATCCTGGCGAGTTGGGTCTGGCGGTTCTTCACCCTTCGGATCTGCTCTGCCGCGATCTCGGAGGCGTTCCGGGAGAACCCGGAGAAGACGAGCATCAGGTGCGCCTGGAGCTCCTCCAACCGCCGCCTCGGCAGGATCACGGCCCTCAGGCTGATCTCGTGCGCCGGGGAGAACCGGATGAGGTTGAAGCCCCCGAAAGCGGCCGAGACCTGGTCCTGGGAACCGACGTGTTCCCTGATGAGGTCCCGCTCGATGTGGATGGACTCCTGGGCGAGCTGCATCTTGGACGGCATCCGGCGCTTGAGGGCATGGAGGGCATGGAGCAGCCCGACCGTGAAGGACGAACTCGATCCCAGGCCCGTGCGGGCCGGGAGGTCGGCGTCATGATGGATCTCCACCCCGCCGTCGATCCCCATGAACCGGAGCGTCTCGCGCGCCGAGGGATGCCGTATCTCCGACAGCGACCGGACCAGCTCGATCTTGGAATAGGCGATCCGGCTGCGATGCTCGAAGAACGGCGGCAGGTACCGGCATGTGATGTAGCAGTACTTGTCGATGGTCGTGGCCAGGGCCGCCCCGCCGTGCTCCTCGTACCACACGGGATAGTCGGTCCCTCCACCGAAAAAGGAGATGCGGAACGGAGTCCTGCTGATGATCATTGATGTGGATTTATACCAAATCCCGACCCCTATTATCACCTTCACAACTTCCCACCGCCGCGCGGGGAGTGCTATCATCTCGTCATGCCCATGAGAGCCGGCAAGTCGATCCCTCCGGCTCCCTCCCGTCATCAGACCGCCGCCGTGCTCTTCTGGAGCGGGGCCATGGGACTGGCCGTGGGGCTCCTCCCTCCCACATGGCACGCGGCCGTGGAGGGCGCCCAGGCAGTTGCGGGGCTCGTCGCCTACCCTCCGGGCAACCCGTATCACTACTACCTGACGAAGGTCTGGACGATCCTCAACCAGATTCCCGCCATCCTCCTGCGCCTGGGGGCTCCGGAGCCGCTGCTCTGCGTGGGATTGAGCGGCCTGCTGGGGATGCTGTCCTTCCAGGCTCTCGCCGCCTGCGTGCTGGCCATCAGCCTGAACGTTCGCCTGGCGATCGCCTCGCCGCTCTTGATCTATCTTACGGACACGATGGGATGGGGAATCTCCTATCCCATCAACCTGCTCCACAGCAGCCACACCTACGGCATCGCGGGGCTATCCTCCATCGTCCTGGCCGCGGGACTGCTCGCCGCCGGAAGTCCGCGGGCCGGAGGATTCCTCGTGGGGCTGGCTCCGAGCGTCCATCCCGCCCTGGGGGCTTTCATCAACGGCGTGGCGCTCGTCAACCTGGCCCTCGACAGGCGATTCTTCTCGTCGGCCATCCGCGCGGCGGCGGGACCCATCCTCATGGGCTACGCGGCCAGCGCCGCCAGCCTGGGTTTCCACCTGCTGTGGACCCGCCAGCCGTTCTCATCGGACCCGCACGAGATCGAGGTCTATCAACGGGTCTTCTTCCAGTTCTGGGATAGCCATCGAGGGGCGCTGCCTTCCTTCTCCGCGGGGATGGTCTTGGCCATGATCAACCTCGTCGTGAGCCTCTCGGCGCTGCGCCGGTTCCGCGGCAATCTCTCCCGCCCATCTCTGTTCCTGCTGCGAGGATTCGCGTTCTCGGTCATCGCCGGAGGGGGGACCTGCGCCGTCTGTGCGCTCCTGCCTGACCGCGTGCCGCTCATCCTCACCGCGCTGATGCCCGCAAGGCTCATGAACTTCGCGGTCATCGGAACGACGGCTCTCATCATCGGGCTTTGGGGCCGTGGTCTTGACCAGCCATGGGCCAGGCTGAATCTCGCCTTCCTGTTCGGCGCGGCGACCGCCGTGAAAGGACTTTCCGTCCTCCGGGGGTTCGATCCCCAGTGGCCACTGACATCGGCCATCGGCCTCTCGGCCGCGCTCCTGCTCGCGACGATGCCATCGGAAGGAGACGCCCGGCTGCGACCATGGGTCGGGACCTGGTCGAAGGCGGAGGATTGGGCCTCGCGGGCGAAGGATTCAATCTTCCGCGACAAGAGGACGTCAGCCGTACCCATCGCCGTCTTGGCCCTGATCGCCCTCTGCGTCTCCATCCTGCCCGGCCGATGGACGCGCCTTCACGATGTCGTGGCTCGGGGCAGGGAGTCCATGTCCGATCCCGTCCTCGAGAGGGTCTCGGAAGGGCAAGGCCTCCTCCTCACCGCCTCCGACCTCCATCTCGTCCAACTCCGCACCCGCAGGCCCGTGCTCATCGACGGCCACTCCCTGGACATGCTGGCCTACGCACCGGAGATGGGCCCGGCGGTCAGCCGGATCCTCCGGGAGGTCTACGGCGTCGACTTCATGCATCCGCCCGAGAACCTCCGACACCGAGGCAGCCTGGTCCACGGGACAGCCAAAGGGATATGGGAATCCCGGACGCTGGAGGATTGGCAGGAGATCCGCAAGCGATTCCTTGTCACGGGAGTGCTCACCTACGAAGATTGGAAGCTGGCCCTGCCACTGGTCACTCGTGGCCCGAAAGTGGCTTATTACCGCATTCCCGCCTCAACCGAGGGCGAGCAATAGCGCCACGGCCAGTCCGACCGCGGCCAAGCTGCCTGAGTTCAACTCCACTCCGACCTTTTTGACGGCGGCCCAGAGGCCGAACGCGCACAGCAGAGCCCCTGAGAAAGCCTGCGCCATCACCAGTCCCTCCATGCCATAGCTCCCGAGAGCGAGCCAGCCGATCAACAAAAGGCCCCCCGTGCGCATGAAGCACGCGGCCAGGAAGATCCGATGGTGGTCCCTGGCCAGGGAGAGACTCATCATGATAGCCGCGACCTGGGAGAGGAACTCGCCCGCCATGAGCCACGACAGCCAGGGCAGGATGGGAATAAAACTCTTGCTGAACAGGACCGGGACCAGCCATCCCTTCAGCAAGAGGATGCAGAGATAGGCCGGCACCAGCGTGAGGGTCGCGAACCGGACCGCCGCGTTGGTCAAGTCGGAGAGCTTTCGCGGGTCGGACTCGGCGCTCGCGGCGGGAAAATAATGCCCCCAGATGCTGTTGGACACGATGGGGCCCAGCGTGACGGCCATGACCTGGGCCGCCTGGTAGAGCCCCAGCGCCCCCGCCCCGACGGCATGGAGCGCGACTGACCGCAGCACGAACGGCCCGACCATGCACAACAAGCCGTCGACGCTCGCCACGGAACTGACGCCCGCAAGCTCGGCGAAGACCGGCCGCTCCTCCGCCCACCTGTCCCTATCCCACCAGACGGACCGCCGGCAGAGCCGCGGCAGACTGGTTCGATAGAACGAGATCGACCAGGCGACACCCGTGGCGAGGACGCAGCCGACCGCCCCACCCCAGATCCCACCGCCGATGCCCCGCCACCAAGTGCCGATGACGATGGCGCCGGCGGTCAGGAGGTACGTCGATATCCTACCGGCGGTGAAACGCGGGATCTCCCCGGCGCCGACCAGGACGGTCTCCACGACCATGCCCACGGACCACGGCAGGAAGGCCAGGACGGCCGCGAAGACCCACGCCGTCCTCTCCGGCGAATCGAAGGCGAACCTCGAAACCGGCCGGGCCAGGGCCAAGGCCAGAAGGCCGAATCCCGCGCACGACCAGACCATGACCCTGGTCCCGAGGTCGGCGGCCAGCCGAAAGTCCTCGCTGGACGGCTCCTTGCGACGGCTGAGGACCCGCAACAGGCCTTGGTTCAAGCCCAGGTTGCTCACGGTCATGAGCAGGTTCTGAAGATAGCTGGCCTGGCTGAGCAGGCCGATCCCGGCCGAGCCGACGAGGAGGGCCAGCGCCTTGTTCTTGAGCATGTTCGCGCCGACCGACACGACGTTGGACACGCTGACCGTGCCGGAAACCCTGGCAAACCGCGCCAGGCTCATCTATTCACCATAGCCATACCCAGCTTCGAGGATCCCTTGATGCCTGGGATTCGCATCCACATTGCCCTCATCTGATAGGACTTGGTCCGTAAGCGGAACAAAGCCGGCATATCCTTATCCCCGATTGATCCTTATGCAGCCGATCCCGGAACGCCCGCAGACGGTCCCCGTTCCATATCTCCTCGAGATCCTGTCTCAGGATGTTGCCCACCACTTCCTCTCCCTTGGTGTCGCGACAGCACGGGACCACATCGCCGTTTACATGCACCGTCAGGGTATAACATATCCAAGGGCATTCGTTGGGCGGCTTCGCCCGTGGTCGGAGAAGACCCTGATGGAAAGCGTCCGGAGCATAGACCCAGTGGGTCGTATCGGACGGCAGCATCTTCTCGCCTTGCTCGACGGTGCGCACCAGAGGATCGATCACTGCCGCCTCATCCGCTCCCATCTCCGCCATCGCCTTCCTGAAAATCTCCACCTCGTGCTCGTTGTGCTTCATGAGGATGAAGCCCGGGTAAATAGCCATGGGCCGATGGCGCTCGTCGCGCAGACGCACTGTCTCCCTCAGATTGCGCAAAACGCGCGCCAGGTCGCTGCCTATCCTGTAGGTCCCATGAGTCTCCTGGGTCATGCCGCCTATCTGGAAACTGACCTCGTCGATGCCGCTGTCGACGAGTTTCTCGGGATCGACGACATCGCCGTTGGTGCTCGTCGCCACGAAAGGAATTCCCCGATCCTTGGCGTAGCGGATCATGGCGTAGGCGTCCTTGTTCAGAAACGGCTCCCCCATGAAATAGAACATCAGCGTGTTAGTGTGCTCCGACACCTTGTCGATGATGCACTTGAATTGTTCCAACGTCATCATGCCAGCGGGCCGCCCCAGAAGCCCCGCTCCCGTCTCGCATACCGGGCAACGGAGGTTGCAGACGTTCGTGGGCTCAATGAGAACATTCATGGGACGGCCGATGATCCTCGACGACCGCGTGAGGAGCGAAAGCGTCGCGGCGGCGTGGTCCCTGGCGCCTCTCTTGCCACGCAAGAGCGCCGGGATGGCGATGGCCAAGGCGCGCTTAGCCTGGACAAGGCGATACAGCAAAGAACTCCGCCTAAGGAACGATCTGAGCTTGCCGCTGTCAGCCATCTTTCACGCCTCTCGTTGATTCCATACTCCCAGGCGAGCTCTCGCAAGAGACGATACCACTTTTGGCCATGGGATTCATCCCTGACGAAACACGTCAGCCGCTGCTCTTCCCGCAGGCTAGATGACGACATGATATAATCTCTTGTCAAGCCGCCGTAGGATCTCCAGCCAGCGGCATGTCGGCCGTAACGAAGCATCCAGAGCGGAATGAAACGAGCAGTAGGGGTCCCGAACGGCGTGTCCGCTCAACCTTTGCTCGTCCTGGCGACCACAGGGGCCTTCGGCTTCATCCTGGGCGTCCTGCGAACAGACTGGCAGAACGCGGCCGAAGGAGCCCAGGCAATCTCGGGCTTGCTCAAGGACCCCATCTCCCCATTCGTCGCCTACTACGCTTGGGCCTGGACATCGTTGCACCAAGTGCCCGCCCTGCTCTTGAGGGCCGGCCTATCCGAGTGGACCGTCAGCGTCCTGCTGAGCGGGCTGGCCGGGGCGCTCTGCTTCCAGGCCTTGGGGCTCGTGGTCTGGGCCCTCTGCAGGGACCCGCTGTTCTCGGTCCTGGCCCCCATCTGGATTGCCTTCGCCTCGGACCCCTCCCCGGGGTTCCTTACCTTCCCAGGCATCAACTACGATGCCGTCCTCCTGGGCAGTCCTTCGACCGGGGGGATGTACGGCACCTCTTTGGCGCTCCTGGTCTTCGGCTGCGTGGGCGCGGAACTCTATGGCCCGGCCGTCTTCATCCTGGGGCTGTCGCTCTGCGTCCACCCCGTGCTGGCTCTCTGGTGCCACCTCGCGCTCGGGGCCGCGCTGCTGTGGGACCGGGACGGCTGGAGGCCAATCGTCCGGTCCTGCCCGCGATGGGCCCTGGCAGGCTATGGGCTTTCGCTTCTGAGCTTCGTCAGCCATCATGGCCTAGCACGCCAGCCCATGACTCCCGTGGAAGCGCTCCACGCTCCTGCGGACTACGCAACGGTCTTCATCCGTTATTGGGACCATCACCGCCGTCCCGTCCCCCTGTCGACCCCGGGCGTCGTCATGGCTGCGCTCAACGCTGTCCTCGGCGCCGTCTGTCTCAAACTCTACAGGCCCTCCTTCCGGCGCGGACCTTCCCTCATGCTGGGCGCTTTTCTGGCGTCCGCAGTGCTGGCAGGGCCGTTGATCCTATGCTACCGGATTCCGCCTGACTGGGTCCCGGGCGCAGTATGGAAGGCCATGCCGGCGCGCACCCTGAACCTAAACGTCTTGGGCCTTTCTCCGCTGCTGCTGGGATTGCTATGGCTCCGCCGGGACGACAGTCGCGCCATGGCCAATCTCCTGGCCACCAGCGCGCTTCTCATCCTGCTCCCGCCATCCCATCGCTTCCTATGCCTGATGCCGTCCGCCCTATCCCTCCTGGCGGTCTTCTTCCTGGATCAGAGGCCCACGCATCGCCGGTTCTGGTCATGGTCCGGGGCCTTCTGCCTGGCAGGAGGGGTCGCGGCCCTCCTGGGACGGAGCCTCCACCCCGGATCGTCGGGGCGATACAGCGTCTGGCGCCTCACCGGCGCCGTCGCCTTCCTGGCCGCGGGTTTGGCGGCGGCATGGCGCGCGACAACAGTTGACAGGACATCGAGGATCGCCCCGAGCCCGCCGCAGGACTCCTCGACCTCCTGGGCCGTCTCTCCCCTCGCCAGAGGCACCGTGCTGGCCGTGTCCGCGATCCTATGCGTACCGCTCCTGCGCGACGCGTGGCGCTCCTGGGTGTCGGCCAGGGCGCCGAGCGCCGTATTCGCAGAGGCATCGCGGCGAAACGGCTCTTTGCTGACGGGTTCGAACCTCTCCGGAATCCAGATGAGGACCCGACGTCCCGTGCTCTTGGACGGTGGCGGGTTCGATTGGTTGCCCTACAATCCGGGACTCCTGGGGCCAAGCATAGACCGCATCCTGCGCGAAATCTACGGGGTCTCCTTCTTCGAGCCTCCCGATGATATACGGCAACGACGGCCTGGAGGGCTCTTATCCGACACCGGACGTCAACTCTGGTCGTCACGGTCCCCTCGGGAATGGGCGCGGATCCGCAGGGACTTCGGCGTGACCGACGTGATCACCTTCGCCGACTGGGAACTGCGCATTCCCCTGCTCGCCCGCGACTCCCGCCACGCTCTTTACTCGATCCCCGAGCACATTGATGATCCTCCCGCCGGCGCCGCCGACCCCCCATAAGGGCTCGTTAAGAAACAAGTGACACGCTTGGCCGGAGGCGATTTTGGAGCGAGCCGAGGCGCGCGAGCCGAGCATACCGGTAGGTATGTGAGGCGAGCGCAACGAAGGCGCAGCCCAAAAGCGCCCCGGCCCTTCGGGGAGGTCCGCTCTTGGCCGATTTCGTCGTTGCTCCTCAGTCACATAGCTACCGCTATGCTCCCTCGTCACGCCTAGAAATCGTCTCAAGATCGGACCTCCCAAGCGTATCACTTGTTTCTTAACGAGCCCTAAGGCAGGAGCAGCCTGCTCAGACTCCGCGGGCGCGGGAAAACGCCGACTTGACGTAGTCCCGCCAGCCTCGCCTGAAGAACCAGTCGCGATAGTGGCGCCGCAGCAAGCCACGGGCATCGTCGTCCGGCCTCGGGAAGGCAAGGGCAGGGACAGGACCTCCCGAGGACCTGGCGAAGACCGTCTTCGTGCCCCATCGGTCGGAGATGTCATAGCCCAGCAAGGCAAAGCCGTACCGGGCCAACAGCTGCGTTGCGATGCTCACGGTGAAAGCATAGAGATGATAGCCGGGGAAGCAAGTGAGCCGCAGGTCTCCCAACAACGAATAGATGTTGGGGAACTCCAGATACAGGACCCCATCCGGGGAGACATCCGTCGAAAGGTGCCCCAGGAAGCCGTCGAGATCGTGGACATGCTCGATGACATGGCTCGCGATGATGAACGGGAACCGGCCCAGGGAGCCAGAGACTCCGTCATAGACTCCCGATGTGACTCGATGCTTCTTGGCCAGATGGGGGAGGTAGGGGACGCAAGGCTCGATGCCGTAGGTCTCAAAACCGCGTTCGGACAGGAAGTCGAGACAGTTGCCGGTGCCGCACCCGATATCAAGGACCCTGCAAGGGCGGATCTCGCGCCCACGCTTGAGCAGCGCGTTCCGGATGAAGAGGAATCTCTCTTCTTCAGAGACCATCGACGCCATGTTCCGATTCTCTTCCTCGAAGGAGGACTTCCAGAACCGCCCGCCGTAGTATCGCTCCATGAGCGCTCTGGGCAGCCTGGGAGATTGATAGACGAAGCCGCATCCCTTGCAGATGTTCCATCTCACCGTCGTGTCACGGAATCTCTTCGAGAATTCGGCGCGCGTAGGGTCAAAATAGAAGGTGAAGACGTTCGTGGACCCGGCCGAACCGCAAACAAGGCAATGGATCGCTTCGAGCCGCATGCCTGCGGGGCTCATCGCCGAGGATGCCCGGCAGAAGCCTCATGGAGGACCGCGGCGAGGCGCTCGGCATGGGCCAGGTAGGAATAGCGGGCGATGGCCGCCTCTTGGAAAGGCCAGGAGCCCGTCAGGAGGTCTTCGGAACGCCGGTCGAGGAAATCGGCGACGGTCGAGGCCGAAGCCACATGGACGCCAACGCCGGTCTCCTCCAGGACGGCGCGCAAGGAAGCGCTGATGCGCTCACCCACCGCGAGGATCGGCCGGCGCAGAGGCATGTACGAAAACACCTTCAGGGAATGCCAGCCTTCCCAGCCGACTCCCTGCCACGGGAACAGCAGGACCGCATGGTAGCCGCCCAGGAGCCCGTCAAGTTCCCGGCTCGGCACGGGCGGCAGCACGCGAACGACGCGGGGGTCAACGCCGTGGCGCCGGGCGATCTCCGAGACTGGCGGGCGATAGTGGCCGGTCAGGTAGAAATCGACAGAGACGCCGGGGTGCCCCACGTCTCCCTTCAGCAGGCGCAACGCCCCGAAGAGAGGGGAAGGATCCTGGTGGACCGGATGCAGTTTGCCGGCATAGGCCAGCTTCAGCGGGCCCGCAGGAGAGCCGTCCGCCGTCCGCGGCGACACCGCGCAATGCCGAGGGGCTTCAGGGTCGAAGCCGTTGGGGATGACGTCGACTTTCGGGGCCCGGCCGCCCCCGCTCCGGAGCAGAAGAGTCTCAGCCTCGGCCCATTCGCTCGACACGGTCACGATCCTGTCAGCCCTGCCCAGCACTTTCCGCTCCAGGACGCGCAGGATGGCGCGCTTCCACCAAGGGAAGGGCCGATAGTGGTCCAGGCTCCACAGGTCGCGCATGTCCGCGACCCACGGAAGCCCGAACCGGGAAGCCAAAGCGCGGGCCGCGAGATGCGCGGACTCCGGCGGACCCGAGGACAGGATCGCGTCGAACCGCTCGGCGGACAACAACCGCCCCGCTTCCCGTCGGGCCAGCCGGCACCAAGGAGAGAACTCGTCAGGCAGCGTGAACAGTTCCCGCAGGAAGCTGCTCCGCAGGCAAGCCCCACTGGACTCCCCCGCGGGACCCGCCTCCCGATCGGCGGGGAAGGCGCTGGGGCCCCGTCGGCCGAAGAATCCGGCCAACAGTTCCGGGACGCTTCGGCAAGCCAGGCGGATCGCGTCGATCCCCGGAGGCGGCTGGTCGAACAGCGGCTCCCTGCCGGGGTCCTCGCCAGCCACCACCGAGACGTCCCACCCGAACTCGCCGAGATAGCGCGCCAGACGCGACACCCTCACAGCGCCCGCGCTCGACGACGGCGGCCAGACCATTGTCAGGAAGAGCAGCTTCCGGGACGCAGGCGGGCTGCCGATCCGCACCCCGGCCGGGTCGGCAGCCCCGTCGACGGCACCACCATCGAGCCGGGGATGCGGCGTCGCTGCATCGTCCGCCTCGGGTCCGCCGGCCTTCTTGCGGAGCAGGACGCAGATCTCAGAACGCGACTTCACGAAATCAGGGATCAGGCGGCGCGCCGCCAGCACCGCGAGCCAGACGCCGCGACCGACCCACCTCTGCCACAGGGTCCTGGCAGGGGGACGGATGTCGTCATTGAAGCAGCGCGGGCACATCGCCGCGTCCGCGCTGTAGACCTTCCCCAGCCTCCTGGCGAACAAAGCGACGGCGTCCGGGACCCCGTCCCTGGGCGGGCCGGTCTCCTCCACGGCCAGCGTTTCGAATCGGGACGGGGGGAAATGCCGCCTGATCAATCCCAGGTCGATGGACCGCAGATGGCCGTAGACATTGAATTCCGTCCCGCACCTGTCGCACAGAGCCACCGGCCAGACGATGGAATCCTTGTACGGGCTGTTGATCAGGATGTATTTCCTGGATACCCGCTTGAGTTCCTCCACCGTCCTGGCAAAGGCCTCCTCGTCAACATGCTCAAGGACGTCGGCCGCCAGCACGAGGTCGACCGCGCCGTCCTTGAACGGGATCGCGCCGGCGTCGGCCACGCAGACCTTCGGCTCCTGGAGCTGCCGGACCAGGACGGACGAGAGGTCCAACCCGAAGATCCTTACCCTCCCTTCCTTCTTCACCCTCAGGAAGACGGCTCCAGACCCCACTCCCACTTCGAGCATCGTCGCGACGTCCGACGGGATGAAACCGACCACCTTGTTGACGCGTTGCTCCTCATCCCATGCCGTCGGATCGCGCTCGATGATCTGGGCAATGAATTTCTGGCCGTTGTAGACAGTCCTCATCACAAAGCCATTCCCGCTCGAACGCCCCCCTGGCCGTCGCGCGCCATGCCCGTGATGACCGCTCCATCATCCGGATTGGCGAAATCCCTCCAATGCCTCCAACCGAGCCCCTCGAACTCCGCCCGATACCTACGCTTGGCCGCCGACGTGGCGAAATCGATGAGCACCAGCCGGATCCTGGGGTCTTGGTCGATATCCGCGGTGTTGAACGTGATGACATCCGACAATCCCTTGGCGCGATTGACCTTCATGAGCGAAGCCAGGATGTCGAACTCATCGAGCGCCTGGGACACCGAATAGCCGTGCATGATGGAACCGAAATTGCCGTAGACGACGCCGACCGTGTAAGTCGACCCCGCGAAACCAGATTTCAGTATCTCGGCATGCGCCGGGCGATAGTCGCAGGACAGGCGGCTCTCTCTCACCAACCGGCCCGCTTCAGCCCTCGCGATGGTCCGCGATACCCTCCCGTAGTCGGAAAGGTTCATCACGATGACTGAGAAGAGGAACACAAGGATGGCTGGCTGCCTCAAACGCGGCGCCGCTCCCAGAAGACGCAAGGCACGGAATAAGCCGAGGATGCAGAATGGCGCCACATATTCAGCCTGATAGCGCCTCCCGCCCCACAGCCCCGTCGTGATCGCGTAGAACATGCAGAACCCTGCCAGGAAGAAGACGGCGACGACCATGGTCCTGGGGAACTCCTTCCGGCTTGCCGGGATGAAAGCGAACGCCGACAATGCCAGCCACGCGACCCCGACGGCGTCCCGGATGGCCAGTGGCGCGATGCCGGACGAGACGGCGAACCAAGCGCGGCCTATGATCGTCGTCGTAGGAAGGAACCAGTCCACCTCCCCCGGAGTATAGGTGGCGGGCGTCCCCTTCGCCAGGGCGAAGATCACGGAAGGCACCATCGCGGCGAGGGGGGACAGCACCCATGCCACGGCTTTAAGACACGCGGAGCTCAGAGGCGCCAGCCATGTCCTCCCCATTCCCCCGCAACGCTCCAGGAACAGCATGGAGGAGACCGCCAACGCCCCCACGAACGCCGGCGTCCTCATAAGCGCGAGAAGAGCGACCAAGGAGGCCAGGCGGACCCAACGCGCATCCGTGCCGGAGACTTGATCGCGCATCGACAGCAGCACGATGATTCCTGCCGCAGCGGTCCAGATCGAAGGTTCCACCAGGACGCCCACAAACCGCAGGATGGGCATCGTGCCCAGAGCGAGCCCGAACAACCAGGCGGATGCCGAGGCCATCGTCTTCTCCGCGGTCCGGTGGGCGAACCACATCAGCCCGACCAACCCAACCAGTTGAGGCAGCCTGAAGGCGGCGTCCGTGCAGGTCAGGAGGGAACTTGAAAGCCACAGGGGCAGGAGCCTGAGCGGCGGGTGAGGCTCTGGGTTCCCGCACAGCGCTCCGGCGACGCATCGCACCGCCAGGAAGGCGACGACGACCACGAAGGCCTGCAGACGCCTGTCCATCTTCCTGCAAGCCGCCCAACCGGCGACAGCGGCCCCCAGAGCCACCCAATCCACAGCCAAGATAAGCCGCGAATAGGTCCACCGGAGTCCCACGCCCCAAGCCTGCCCGAGGAGCCTGATGAGTTTGACGGCATGAACCTGGGAATACTGGGCATGATAGAGTTCGTCAGCCTCCAGGCAGCGACCCAGATCCCGCCGGCAAAGCAGGAGCATGACCAGGAGGTAAGATGCGATCACGCACAGGTCGCTCACCCGAACGGTCACCGCGTCCTGGAAGGCTTCCCTGCCCTTGCAGAAGGCAAGATAGAACAGGACCAGCCCGGCGAGACAGGCGGTGACCAGGATTCCCAAGACGCCGGACCGGGTCCCACAACCGTTGAACAACCCGTAGTTCCAAAAGCACGCGACGGCCAGCACGAACGCCCAGTCGATACGCACCGCGCCCACCGGCTTGTCCCAGGTCTCTCTCATCGGCATCCGCCGAACACCCATAAAACAGCGCGTTCGGCACTACGTGTCAATTAGAGCATTTTGGTTGCGATGGCGTCCCTATCCCTGGAACGGAGCCTGCACTTCCATTTGACTCTCCCTTTCGACGGAGATATGATTTCTATCGATGTCTCAGCGATTTCCGCGAGCATACGCCGTTCGTCCGCCGGGACGCGACGGCTCCCCTCCGTTGCGCCTCGGGTTGGTCCAAGTCAACAACTGCTTCTCCAATCAGAGCTACTTCCCGTATTCCGTAGGGCTTCTCCAGGCCTATGCACAACGCCACCTGGCGCATCCCGATCGGTATGTCTTCGGCTTGCCGATCTACCGCCGTGTCGCCGTCGAACAGGCCGTGCTGCGCCTGCAGGGCTCCGATGCCGTCTTCTTCAGCGCCTACGTGTGGAACATCCGGCTATCACTGGAGATCGCACGGCGCCTCAAGGCGCTCCGCCCTGGGATCATCACCGTGTTCGGCGGACCTCAGATTCCGAACGCCGTCGAACCATTCCTGCGCGGGAATCCCTGCGTCGATGTGGCTTGCCATGGGGAGGGGGAACGGCCCTTCCTGTCGATCCTGCAGCAGGGGCTCCACGGAAACTGGGGCGACATCCCGTCGATCAGCTTCCTAGACGAACATGACGTCCTGGTCAGGAACGATGACGCCCCCCGCATCAGCGACCTCGCCAACGCCCCCTCCCCCTATCTTGAAGGCGTCTTCGACCCGCTGATACGGGAGCACCCCGACGAACAGTGGATCGCGTTGTGGGAGACCAACCGGGGATGCCCGTTCTCCTGCGCCTTTTGCGATTGGGGGTCCGCCGTCTCCAGCAAAATATGCGCCTTCGACATGGATCGGCTTGCCAGGGAGGTCCGTTGGTTCGCCGTCCACAAGATCGAGTTCGTTTTCTGCGCCGACGCCAATTTCGGCATCCTGCCCCGGGATCTCCAAATCGTGCAGTGTGTCGCGCAAGCCAAACGAAGGTCAGGCTACCCCCGTGCGCTGTCGGTGCAGAACACGAAGAACCCGACCGAACTCGCTTTCCATGTCCAGCGAGCCCTTGCCGACGCCAAGCTCAACAAGGGGGTGACGGTGTCCCTCCAGTCTCTGAATCCCGACACCCTATCCATCGTCAATCGCGGCAACATCTCCACGACCTCGCTCCAACAGATGCAACGCCGTTTCACCGCTGGGGGCATCGAGACCTATACGGACCTGATCCTAGGCCTTCCCCGGGAAACCTACGACTCCTTTGCCGACGGGGTCTCGTCCGTGATCGCCAACGGCCAGCACAACCGCATACAGTTCAACAACCTGGTGATCGTGCCCAACTCGGAGATGGGCGACCCGGGATACCGCATGAAGTACGGGATGGCCACGACCCAGACCTTGATCGTCAACATGCACGGGTCGACCCAAGAGGAGGAGATCTGCGAGGTGCAGGAACTGGTGATCGCGACGGACGACCTGCCTCGACGGGACTGGGCCAGGACCCGCGCCTTCTGCTGGATGACAGCCTTGCTGCATTTCGACAAACTGCTCCAGATCCCGCTCATCCTGGCCCATGAGGCCTGCCGGGTCCCGTACCGCGATCTGGTCGAAGTATTCTCCGAGGGCGGTCTCGAAGGATGCCCGACACTGTCGGAGATCCGCGAATTCTTCCGGGGGAAAGCGCAGGACATCCAGAACGGGGGCGCGGAATACTGCCGCTCGAAGGAATGGCTCGACATCTGGTGGCCGGCCGACGAGTTTCTATTCATCCGCCTCATCGTCGATGACAGGCTGGAGACGTTCTACGCCGAAGCGGAGAGGGCCTTGCGGGATTTCCTGCGAAAACGCTCCCCGGGCCTTTCTGAGGTGTTGCTGCACGATGCCGTCACGCTGAACCAGGCTCTGATCAAACGTCCCTTCCAAACCCTCGACCTGACGTTGGCGACCGGCCATGACGTCCTGGAGTTCTATCATGCGGCCCTCCGCGGCACCCCCGAGGCGCCGCAAGCGCGTCCCTGCCGGTATCGCATCGACAGGACCACGCAACGGTGGAAGACACGGGAGGACTGGTTGCGCGAAGTCGTCTGGTACGGCAACAAGAAGGGAGACTATCTCTACGCTGGATTCGTCGATGGAACGAAGCCGGCGGGGCTTGGCGTCCCGTGAAAGCCCCGATCGCGCGAGGCGCGGATCCCGGTCTTGGTTCCCTCGTCCGGAGGCGAGCCCTCGGGACGACGGGGCTGAATCCCTCCGAGATCGGGTTCGGGGCATGGGGGATCGGCGCGGACTCCAAGGGAGCCGTGTCGTACGGCCCGGTCGACGACGGCGAATCCCTGTCGGCGCTGCGGCAAGCTGTCGATATCGGCGTCAACTTCTTCGATACCGCCGACCTCTATGGGTACGGGCACAGCGAGACGCTGATCGGGACAGCTCTCAAGCCGCTGCGGAGGTCCATCCTCTTGGCGTCCAAAGCCGGGTCGCTTGACGCGGGAGGACGGCAGGATTTCTCCCCGAGACATCTACGCAAGGCGCTTGACGGCTCCCTGCGCCGCCTCCGGACGGATTACCTGGACCTCTACCAGCTGCACAGCCCCCCGCTGGACCTGCTCAGAAAAGACCCCCGGATCGTCGATGCCATGAGGCGTTTCCAACGCGAGGGCAAGATCAGAGCCTGGGGGATCTCGGTGCGCTCCCCGGATGAAGGGCTCGATGCCGTCAGGGACCTGGAAGCCCAAACCATCCAAGTCAACTTCAACATGGCCGACCAGCGCGCACGGACGACCGGGCTGCTGGCGCGCTGCCGGCAGGCGGGCGTCGGAGTCATCGTGAGGACGCCCCTTTGTTTTGGATTCCTCACAGGCAAATATACCCCGGACAGCGAGTTCCACTCGCTCGACCACCGCAGCTCGTGGCGCCGCGAGCAATTGGCCTTATGGTCCCGCGCGCCCCAGATCTTCTCCGCGGCAATCAAGCCGGTCCGAGGACAGACACCCGCCCAGTTGGCCCTCCGGTACTGTCTCTCCTACCCAGAGGTTTCGACCGTCATCCCCGGAATCCTGACCCGCCGGCACCTCGCCGAGAATGCCGCCGCGAGCCGGCTCGGCCCGTTGCGCAAGATGGACAGAGTCGCCATCGAGCGCGTCTACGAGAGGAACGTTTTCTTCCTGGGAATCAAACCCAGCCGCAAATCGCGATCTACCCGCAGGACACGCCCATGACCACGCATGAAACCTTGTCGCTGGTCCTCTCATTCCGGAACGAGGAGAAGGTCCTTCCCGAGTTCCTCTCCCGGCTTCGCGCCGTGCTCGGAACATTGGCGATGGAGCACGAACTGATCTTCGTCGATGACGCCTCAACGGACGGCTCGTCGGAGATCCTCCTGGGGGAGGCCCGACGGGACCCTCGGGTCAAGGTCATCACCATGTCCCGAAGGTTCGGCTCGTCCCAGTGCATCCTGGCCGGGCTGGAGCACGCGAGCGGCGCCGTGGCGATCGTGATCGAGACGGACCTCCAAGACCCTCCGGAGATCATCCCGGCAATGATCCAAAAATGGCGAGCCGGCGCGGACGTGGTCCACACGAGGAGGATCCATCGCGAGGGAGAATCAGCGATGCGCTTGTTCCTCACCCACTGGGCCTACCGCCTGATCCGGCTCTTCTCCGAGGAAGTCAAGATGCCCGTCGACTCCGGGAACTACAAGCTGCTCACCCGAAGGGCCATGGACGCCGTCGTCCAACTTCGGGAGCAGGACCCTTTCTTCAGGGGCTTGGCGACATGGGTCGGCTTCAAGCAGGACGAACTCCCTTACCGGCGTCACCAGCGCTTTGCCGGCCAATCGCATTTTCCCGTCCTGCATCCCGATTCCTTCCGTGACCTGGCCTCCGGCGTCATCGCCTACGGCGCGCTCCCGATCCGGCTGTTGTTCTTCGGCGAGATCATCCTCGCCGCCCTCGCCGTCGTCGCCGCGGCCGTCACCGTCCTGCTGGCGACGAGGGGCATCCCGATATCGACCGGGTCGCTCTGGTCGGCGGCCATCCTTGTGGTCGTCGGGATGCAGGCTCTTGCCCTGGCGCTCCTCGGGTTGTATGTGGGCCGGATCTACAACCTTGTCAAAGGGCGTCCCAACTACATCATCGACGCCAAGGTGGGGTTCACCGAGAGCCGGCGCGACAGCTGACGCGCTGGACCAGCCGATCTACTGTCCTCCCCTCAGCCGCGACTCCAGCCATCGGAGAGTGTTCCTCAGGCCGATGCGGAACGGGGTGAATTCCATCCTGGAGAGCTTCAGGAACCGCGAGTTGTCAAAGCTCTTGCGGGGCACGCCCGCAGGCTTGCCGGCGTCGAAGACGATCCTCCCCTTATCGATGCCCAATTCCTCGGCGATCATGACGGCGATGTCTTTCACAGAGTGCTCTTCGGTCGTGCCGACGTTGAGGACCTGCGAGTCCTCATAGTTGAAGAGGCACCACAGGAAACACTTCGCCATGTCGCGCGAATAGGTGTGCTCCCGCAGGGGAGAACCGTCGCCCCAGACCACGAGTTCTCCCGAGCCGTCCCGGCCCTCCACGAAGCGGCGCATCAGCGCCGCGATCATGGTGGAGGATTGCGGAGCGAAGTTATCCCATTCCCCGAATATCCCGTTGGGGATCAGGCCGATGACATTCAGCCCGAACTCATCCCTGTAGGCGCGCGTCGCCGGCTCGATCAGCCGCTTGGCGTAGGCATAGCTGTAGTTGGACTGGTGGGCCGGGCCGGCATGCACATGGTCTTCCCTGTAGGGCAACGGAGCATCCGGCGGGTACATGCCCGAAGAAAGCGCCATCACGAGCTTTCGCACCTTGATGGCCCGGGCCGCCTCCAGCATGGAGAAGGTCAACAGGACGTTGTCGCGCAGAATGCTGGCGGGCTGGCCCTTGCTCATGCCCACGCCCCCGCTGACGGCGGCAAGGTGGACGATGGCATCCGGTCCGGTCTGCCGGACATAGCGCAAGGTAGCCCCCGGATCCCGGAGATCGCAGTCGGATTTCCTATTGAGGACGAACTCGCACTCCGGATACTCCCCTCGAACGGCTTCGAAGGCCGAGCCCAGAACGCCCTCCGATCCAGTGACCAAGATGCGGCGGCAGACGGTCATCCGCGGCGCCTCGCCGATGGCGAAGCGCGCCATTCGGCCTCAATGGTCTTGGCCAGAGCCGCAGCATCCAACCCGTAGCGCTCGCGCAACTGATGCTTCTCCGGGCTGCCCAACACGAACTCGTCCGGGATACACAACATCCGCACAACGCTCCGGGAACCCCGCTGCGCAAGCCATGCGGCTACCTGGCTGCCAAGCCCGCCATGAGCGAGATGCTCCTCCAAGACGAGGATGACGCGGACCCTGGCCGAGACCTTGCGCAACGTCTCGACATCAAGGGGCTTGACCGTATGAAACTGATAAGCGAGCGGCGTGAGGCGCCGTTCCTTCAGCAAACGAAGAGCTCTCACCAGTTCTCCCGCGATCTCGCCCGTACTGAGAACCGCGATCTCGCCGCCCTCCTGGATAAGCCTGGCCTTCCCAAGGAGGACCGGCGCCCGGGAGTGATAGCGGGGCTCCTGCCCACGGCCGATGCGGAAGTAAGCAGGGCCGGGCAGTTCCAATACCTGGGGCAGCAACCGTTCCACCTCATGGGCATCTCCCGGCGCGACCACGGTCATGCCCGGCAGGCCGGATAGCAGCGAGAGGTCCTCACCGGAATGATGCGTCACACCGCATTCGCCGTAGGCGTATCCGCCCCCGCCGCCGACGAGCACGACCGGTAGGCCATGGTAGGCGATCGACAACTTGATCTGCTCGAAACACCGCGCGGTGGCGAAGGAAGCGATCGAATAGGTGACGGGCCGATAGCCCGTCATCGCCAACCCGGCCGCAGCGCCCACCAACTGTGCCTCGGCGACGCCGACATTCACGTACCGGGGGCCATAGAGCGCCTGGAACCGATCGAAGATCTGGAACCCAAGGTCCCCTGTCAACAGCATGATCCGGCGGTTGGCCCGAGCGAGCCTGATCAGCGTCTCCACGAAAGCGAGTTTCATCGCTCGCTCCCCTCTAGGTGCAAAGGCGCTGCCTTCAGTTCCTCGAGCGCCCGAGCCAAATCCTCAGCGGACGGGACGCGATAATGCCACAGGACTTGATCTTCCATGAAACTCACGCCGGCGCCCTTCACAGTCCTGAGGATGAGCGCGGTCGGACGGCCGGGCCTGAGGGGAAAGCGATCCAACGCATCCAGGATGCCCCCCATAGCGTTGCCGTCGATCGTGCGCGCACCCCATCCGAACGAGCGGAATTTCTCCTCCAACGAGGAGTGCCCGTTCACCTGGTCCGTCCTTCCGACGGCCTGGAGGCGATTATAGTCTACCATCGCCAAGAGACCGTCCAGCTTCTGGGCCGCGCAGAACATCGCGGCTTCCCAGACGGAGCCCTCGTTGCACTCGCCATCACCCAGGAGGACAGCCACGCGGGCCGGCGATCTCTTATGTCTCAATCCGTAAAGCATCCCCGACGCGATTCCCAATCCATGTCCGAGGCTGCCAGTGGAGCATTCCAGGAGGGGCAGGGCGTGCTTGCAAGGATGGCTGCCCATGGGTTGATTCATGACAGCGTAGCGGCTCAGGCAATCTTTTGGCACGAAGCCCAGGTCGGCGAGCACCGCATAGTGCGCGGTGCAGGCATGCCCCTTGGACAAGATGAAGCGGTCCCTGTCGGGATCATCGGCCGTGGCGGGAGAGACCCTCAGCCAATCGTGATACAACGCCACGATAGCGTCGACGCAACTCAGCGCCGAACCCAAGTGCCCCATTTTTCCGTCATAGGCCATCTGGACGCACGTGGCTCGGATCTGGCGGGCTTTATCACCCAGAGACGCCTTCAGCATCGCCCGATTCCCGACGCGCCTCCACGTTCCCGCCAGGTTGCGCTGCTTCATGGGGACCCATGCCCAGCCGAGATACAGCTTGCCTCAGGATGCGGGATCATGAATACCTCGGAGCTCCGACACCTCGAATAAGAATACAAAATCCGACGGCGGGCAAGGATTCGTCACATCCGCGTGAAATCGATCAGGACCGACTCGTGGGACTCGGGCAGGCTGTCATCCTTCCCCAACCCCCACGTCCCGTCCGGCACCCGCGCCAACCTGGCGGAGCTTTGCCGGAGGATGGTATTCACATCGCCCCTGATGACGCCGAACCTGTATCTCAAGGCCCTCAGGACCCTGCGGTGGATGGACCGCCGATCGTAACGCCACATCATGGCCAGCTTGTTCAGCCAATACCTGAGCTTGCCGGCGGCCGGATCCGAGTAGTAGCCGCTCTTCAGATACATGAGCTTACGCGCCAGAACCCTCTGGTGATACGGGAAATCATCCGTCTCGTAGGCGATTGTGTCGAGGTTCGTACCCAGCGAGGACACCTCCGTCGAATCGAGGCATTGCCGGGCGTTGGCCTTGACCCACTCCTGGAGGCGCGTGCCGGTGTACGGGACGGCCGAGGCCCACGCCAGGGAATCCAGGCCGAGCTTCTCGGCCTCCTCGAAAGAGCGCATCGTCCTTTCGAAGGTGTCCTTCGGCAGGCCGATGATCAGGTACCCGTAGACCTCGAGCCCGCACTCCTTGGCGATGGCCAGGCCCCTCTTGATGTCCTCGATCGTCTCACCCTTGCCGACCTCCCGCAGGACATCGGGATCGAGGCTCTCGATCCCGATGTAGAGCCTTCTGCACCCGGCCTCCCTCATCTTGGCGGCGGATTCCCGGGTCAGCGTGTCGGCCCTGACGCCGTAGGCCATCCAGGGGATGTCGATCTTCTCTTTCATCATCAGGTCGCAGATCGCCACCACCCTTTTCGGGTCTATGTTGAAGGCCGGGTCGGCGAACTGGATCAATTTGGCGCCATATCTCCCGATGGCCGTCTTGATCTCGTCAATGACGTTGCGCGGGTCGCGCTTGCGCCAGGTCCGTCCAAGATACGAGAAGCAGAACGAGCAGTTGAACGGGCACCCTCGGGAGCTCATGATCAGGTACCTGTCGATGCTCTTCAAGCCGAAGACCTCCCAATCCGGGGAGGGGACCGCATCCAAGTCCGCCTTGGGAGGCCTGGGACTGTTGTGGACCACCTTGGTTCCGTCCCGCCAGACGATCCCGGCCACGCCCGAAAGCCCGCCGCCTTTCTCCACGCAGTCCAGGCATTCGGGCAGCGACTCCTCGGCCTCGCCCACGAACGCGACATCGGCCTCCGGGATCTCGTCGAGCACGGTCTGTTTCCTGGCCGTCACCTCGCTGCCTCCGACCAGGATGGGGCCGGGGTAGACCGTCCGTAAATAGGAAATGAGGCTCTTGGCGTTCCTATAGGACAGATTCTGGATCGAAAGACCTACGGCGTCGGGGGAGAACACACCCACCGCTTTCTTAAGCCTTTCCCGATCGTCGCCCGCTCTGATGTTGACCAGATCCAAAACGCTCACCGTTCTGCCCGCCTTCCTGAGCACCGCGGACAGGTACGCCAAGCCGAGATTGAAGCCGTTGGCTTCCTTGTCGCCCATCGGGTCGACCAGCAAGATGTTCCGGCAGTTCTTCTTCTCTATCACGTGGAGCCTGCGATCACGAACTCACCCGGTCGGTCAGGGCGTCGCTCTCATCATCCCAAGGGCTGACGCCGAAGTTGTCGACGCACACGGTGCAAGGAAGCTCCAGGGCATCCTTGCCCTCCGAGAGGAACTTGGCGCGCATGCCTTGGAACCACGCGCTGTTCCACACCTCCATGGCCGAGCCATCCCGGATGGTCCCGTGCCCCGCCATGTTCAGCAGCATCATGGAGCAGCTCGACACCTCGCCGTTGCCGTTGACCCTGACCTGCGCCCAGTGGCAGGAGCATCGCTTGGCCGAGGCTCCGCGGTCCAGGACCGTCGGCAGGCTGACCCGCCTGCGCAGGCCCGCCGGCACGGCGCGGCGGAGGAAGCCGACGATGGCGGCGTCGTCCGTCGTGATGGTCCTCTCCTCGACGCGATAGCCGTCGCAGGGAGACGGCAGGAAGCTCACCAGATGCACCCCGTCGACGCCCAGGCCGAAGGCCGTCTCGAGCATGGCCGGGACATGGACGTAGTTTGTCTTGTCCAGGATGAAGCTCGCGTTGACGACCAGGGGCGAGAGCCTCCGGTCCCTCGCGGCGGTCAGACGGCCCACGTTCATTAGGATCGCGCCGTACATGCCCGGGTCCATCCCGGTCATGCGGGCGAACTCCTCCGGGGCGTGGCCGTTGATGCTCACAGTGAGCGTGTGCAGCGGGGAATCGAGGAGGCGCGCGATGGACGGCCCGAGCGCGACGCCGTTCGAAAAGGTCTTGACCGCCATGCCGCGGCCGGCCCCGAGTTCGACTAACGAGAAGAAGTCCGGGTTGAGCAGGGGCTCGCCGCCGCCGATGATGTGGACCTGGGCCGCTTCCGGGAACCTATCCAGGACTTCCCGGAACGTCTCCACGTCCATGTCCTTGGTGGGGTTCTGCGCCCACCGGCGGTCCGCCGGGATGCGGCGGGAGTGAGTGACGCACATGTCGCAGGCCATGTTGCATCTGCCGGTGCTCACGACGGAAATCACGAGCGGCTTGGCGGCCGCGATGACGCCGCGGCACTCGCGCTCTTGCCGGTAGCGCTCCAGATTCTCCTTCTGTCCCCGGCTGGCCAGCCGCAGGCCGTCCCTGAAGCGCCTGCGGACCTTCCTCAGGACCGAGCCGACCCCCTTGGCGAGGCCCATCCAGCGCCCTTTCTTGCCGCTCATGTCGGCCTGGCCGCCTCGCCTCGGTCGAAGAAGGCCTGATGCCAGAGCTCGACGTTGACCACGCACCAGAGGTTGAGGCTGAAATCCCCTTCCCGCCTGCGGTGCCGCTCCAGCATGCCCATCACCCGGTCGGCCCGGAAGACGCCCCTCTCCCGGAAGGAGCGCGACGAAACGATGTCGCGGGCCCATCCGTAGAGCTCGTCCCGGAACCAGTCCGCGGCGGCGTTGAGGAACCCCTTCTTGTCGGGCCGCGCCGCGATCTCGGGCAGGCGTCCGGCAAGGTAGCGGCGCAGGAGATGCTTGGTCCGGGGACCTTGGACCTTCAAGTCGTCCGGGAGGCCGAAGCAGAAGCTCACCAGGCGGTAGTCCAAGAACGGGCTGCGCAGCTCGATGGAGTGCGCCATGCCGTTGCGGTCGTCGTTGCGCAGGATGGCGGGCAGGGGGGAGACGGTCAGGCTCCGGTAGAGCTCGGCCTGCAGGGGGGAGAAAGTCGGCGGGGTCTCGACCCGGATCCAGCCCTCCTGACGCGGGAACGCCGCCGTATCCACGTAGTCAAGCGAGCGACAGGGAGGCCGGCTCGCGGTCGGCCACCGTTTTCGGACGGCCCACGAGCCCCAGAGCCGCAGGAGGCCGAGCCACGGCAGCCTCAAAGCGTCCGAGGAGTGCGCGGCCAGCATGCCGCTCCTCTCGGCCACGGCGTCGGTCACACGGCCCGAGCCCAGCAGGCCCGCGAGCCGGAACGGAAGGAACTTGAGGTACCCGCCCAAGACCTCGTCGGCGCCCTGGCCCGACATGAGGACCTTGAAGCCGCGCTCCCTCGCGGTTCTCATCACCTCCCACTGGGCGAACACGCTCGCCCCGGCGTAGGGGGTATCGTGATGCCACAACAGCTTGGGCAGCACGGCCGGCACGTCGCGGCCGGCCGGGTAGGCGGGGAAATTGGCCGCGCCGAGGGATTCCGCGCACGACCGGATATAGCGTCCCTCGTCGTATTCGGGCAGGCTCGAGCGGGAGGAGAAAGTCTCCAGGTCGCCGCCGGGATCCCGGAAACGTTTGACGGCCCAGGTCACAGCGGAGGAGTCCAACCCTCCGCTCAAGCACGTCCCGACCGGCACGTCGCTCCTGAGCCTAAGTCGGACCGCGTCCTCGAAGAGCTGGGTGAAAGTCTCGATCGCCTCCGCTTCGGGAACGGCCTTACGTTCCAGCGGCAGGCTCCAGTAGCGGGACTTCTCCAGCGTCCCTCCCCGCAGCGAGAGGTTGTGGCCGGGCAGCAACTGGCGCACCCCGGCGAACATCGTCTCCTCCTCCACCTCGACGTAGCCCCAGCCGGTCGCGAGGAACTGATAGAGCGCCCTCAGGTTCGGCCGGCGCGGGACCTCCGGATGGAGCAGCAAGGCCTTGATCTCGGAAGCGAAGAGGAAGATGCCGGGCGCCGAGAAGTAATAGAGGGGCTTGACCCCGAATCGGTCGCGGCTCAGAAAAAGCCGCTTCTGCCGGCCGTCCCAGACCGCGAAGGACCACATCCCGTTGAACCTCTCCACGCACCGCTCGCCCCATCGCAGGTACGCGGCCAGGATGACCTCGGTGTCAGTGCCGGAGCGGAACCTCTCCCCGAGGGCCTCGAGCTCGCGGCGAACCTCCAGGTAGTTGTAGATCTCGCCGTTGTAGACGATCTGGGCGGCTCCGTCCCCGCTCGCCATGGGCTGGCGGCCCGCCGGGGAGAGGTCGAGGATGCTCAGGCGCCTGTGGCCGAGCCCCAGGCCGCAGCCGCCGTCCAGCCAGGTCCCGCGGTCGTCGGGTCCGCGGTGGGTGAGGATGTCGGTCATCCTCCCCAAGACATCGCGGTCCGGCCCCTCGAGGGGGCCGGGCGAGTCAAAGCGCGCAATACCGGCTATCCCGCACACGTCGGCCCTCCATACCCAATCCGGCGAGATTATACAAAATGCTCTTCAAGACCCTGCCCGAACGAGCCCTCACGCCGCGGCGTAGGGACTCGGCCGACGCAGCACCTGATGTCTCCACACATAGAGGCCGAGGCTCGCCATCGCGGCCAGGTCCGTCGCCACGAGGAGGCCCGCGCCGGCCACCAGTCCGAGGGGGAACTCCCACCAACGGAATTCCGAACCGCGCCACCTGAGCGCAACGCGCTTGGCCATCCGGGCCCCCATCAACAACGGCCAGGGAAGCCACCAAGGAAACCAGGAGACGCGAACGGCGGCAACAATCGCTGACAAGAGGCCCGTCAATCCATAGAGGCGCAAGACGCCGAAATGCCAGTCGCAGGACCTTCCGGCCAGGATGTCATGGTAGCCGTAGAGGACGGCCTTGGACATGGCGCTGGAGAAGTCCGCGGGGGGGTCCCAGGTGACGACGGCACCTTGCGCGTGGACGAGCCGCACGCCCTCCGTCCGCCGGACCTCCTCTAAGAACTGCCGGTCCTCGCTGGCCCTGAAAGGGGGATATCCTCCGACCCGTTCCCAAAGGGCTCTGCGGATGAGCAGGAACGCGCCATGGAAGCAATGGACGCCAGGCATCCCAGGCATACCCTCGGGGAAAGAATACGCCAAGTAATACAGGCGGCGGAAGAGGCTGTCCTGTCTCGGCTTCCATGGGCTCATGACGATGTCAGCCCCCTCCGAGGCCGCGGCGGCCATCCTCTCCAGCCACCCGCCGTTGATCGAGACACCCGCGTCCAGGAAGGCTATCCAGGGAGCCTGGCACTGCCTGGCCCCGAGATTGCGCGCCGTCCCCGGATAGGCGTTGTCAGCGGCAACGACCCGGACCGGACACCCCCCAGTCCGTGACGCCAAGGCGACTTCCCGGGTACGGTCGGTTGAACCGGCGTCCACCACGATGATCTCGCTCGGACGAGATGCCTGGCCCGCAAGAGCGCCGATGATGGCTCCGATGGTCGACTCCTCGTTCCTCGTAGGGATGACGACGCTGATCTCCATCGGCTCCACGACGCCATTGTACTTAAATTCGCCTCCGGCCGCCCGGGAGGAGGCGCATTGAAGTTCCCGGACGAAATGTTATAAGGTGTTTCGGATGACGTACGAGGAGACCTTCGACTCGGTCTACGCCAAGTTCATGCCGGACCCGGCCGCCGGCCCCGTCCTCGACTTCGGCTGCGGCGGGGGAGGACTGCTGCGGGTCCTGGGAGAACGCGGATTCAAAGACCTCCATGGCATCGACCCGAACGGCCCCGAGATCGCCCGGGCCAAGGGCCTCAACCCGCAGGCCTCTTTGGAGACCGTCGCCGACTGCGAACGATGGGTCGGCGAAAGGCCCGGCATGTTCGCCGCCGTCATCGCCCGCCAGGTCCTCTACTACATCCCCGTCGACGGACGTAGAGCATGCCTGGAAGCCATCCGGCGCTCGCTCAAGCCCGGCGGGGTCTTCATCGTCGAAGTCTTCAACTTGGCGTCCCCGTCCTCCTGGGTCGTGACGAACAAGGATCGTGCCATCGAGACGGGCTTCTACGACCGCACCCTGGAGTGGGCCTTGGTTGACGCCGGATTTAATGTCGTAGCGGTCTTCGGTGACCCGTTCAGGAGGGCGACCTTGCGCCAAACCGCCTTTTCCTGCTGCCAACGGCTCTGGCAAACCGCGCTCAAGACGGCCTGCATCCTGGAACGCGGCATGGACGAGGAGAACCCGCGCATCTACTCCAAGGACGTCTATCTGGTGGGCCGTGCGCCCTAAGCCGTCCGTCGTCCATTGCGGCCGGAACTTCGTTTCCGGAGCGAGATCGGGCCCGGACCTCCATGACGAACTGGTCCGGTCGGGCGAGGTCCGCTCTTACCGCTTGGCCGAGGATTTCCTGGACTTGGGGGCGGGCGTGCCCGAAGCGCTCTCCTTTTGGCGAAGGGCATCCCCAGGCTCCGGGCTCGCCCGAATCCTCGATCGCGTGAGACGCGGCATCAAAGCGGGCTGGCGCAAGAGCCGGCTGTTGGACTGGTACCGAGACAGGTTCCTGGCTCTCCGGCCGGGCCTGGTCCACGCCCACTTCGGCGACGTGGGCGCCCAACTCGCGCCGCTCTGCTCCGAGTTGGGCCTCCCCCTGGTCGTCACCTTCTACGGCGTGGACGTCTCCGCCTTCTTGCGCGAGCCGCGCTGGCAGGCGCCTTACCGCCGGATGTTCTCCGTCGCCGCCAAGCTGGTCGTGCTCTGCGAGACCGCGCGAGACAGGCTCATCCGGGCCGGCGCCCGAGTGGGCCAAGTCGAGCTCTGGAACTGCCTCGTGGACCTGGCCTCCTTCCCCTACGCCCCCCGCGTCCCGGCCTGCGAGGTCCGCTTCGTGACCGCGGCCCGCTTCATCGAGAAGAAGGGCTACTTCACGATGCTGGAAGCGTTGGCGCGTCTCTTGTCCGGCGGCGTCAAGGCAAGGCTGACCGCGCTCGGCATGGGCCCCATCAAAGAGAGCATCCTCCGGCGCGCCGCCGACCTCGGACTGCGCGACCGCTTCACCCTCATCGACACCGCCGGGACGCCGGACTTCATCGCGGCCTACGGCAAAGCGCTCGAGTCCGCCGACATCTTCGTCCTGCCCAGCACCACCGGCTCGGATGGCGACGACGAGGGCGGCCCGGCCCTCACCATGGTCATGGCCCAAGCAGCCGGGCTCCCGGTCATCTGCACGCCCTTTCCAGGGGCCGAAATCACCGTCAAGGAGGGCGAAACCGGGCTTCTTTGCGAATTCGACGACCCCGAGTCGCTCGCCGAGCGGATGTCCTTCCTGGCGGCCAGACCCGAGATGTGGAATGCCCTGGGAGCGGCGGGTTCGCGCCTGACCGCGTCGAGCTTCGACCCGGACGGCCAGACGCAGGCCATGGTCCGGATCTACCGCCGCGCGCTGGAAGCCGCACCGTGACGAGAATCCCGGGCATCGTGACCGAATCGGAACGGCTGGCTCCCGAGTTGCAGCCCTGGCCCCGGTATTTCGAGAGGCGGGGGATGGAGATCTCCCTCGCCCTCGAGCTCGCCGCCCAGCCTCGTGTCGCTCGAGCGCTCGACGTGGGCTGCGGCAACGGCTTCTCCATGGCAGCTCTCTCCACCATGGCCGACGAGGTCGTCGGCTTCGACCTTCCCGGCGTGTCGCCGCTCACCCATTCGGTCGGCATCAAGGAGGCCCGGTATTACCTCGCCCGGATGGGCATCGGCCGCACCATGCTCATGGCGGCCAGCGCCGAGCAGATCCCCTTGACCGACTGCAGCGTGGACCTGGTGTTCGCCATGTACGTCCTCGAGCACGTCCCGGACAAGGCCAAAGCCCTGGGGGAGATGCGACGCGTCCTGAGGCCCGGCGGCCGCATCATCCTGCTCCTGCCGAGCTTCTTGGACCGTCTGCTGGCGCCCCTGGCGCACTGGCACTATCTGGCATCGAGGCTCGCCGTCCGCTTGCGGCCGAGAAAGACCCCTCAACCGGACGATGAGTTCACACAACGTGCGACTGGAATCCCTTCCACACGCCGCGCAAGCCTAGCCCAGGAACTGCTCGCCAAGAACCCCTCGTTCCCTTTGCCGGACCCGCACGGCGCCTACTCCTCCTATTGGGAGGAGTTGACGGGATCGAGGACGCGGGTCTGGGCATCCATGTTCCGGGAGGCCGGCCTTGATGCGACCCACTGCTTCTGCCCTTACCTCCCGCCGCATGGCCTCTTGGCCATCATCCATCCGCGGCTTCCCATGTGGCTCTTCATCAAGACCCAGGAGGTTCACAGGAGACTGGGAGGCATGGAGCCGTTCCGGAGACTCGGCGCCGCGTACGGCTTCGTCTTGGAGCCTAGGATTTCCTGATTTGGCCGGCCGCGTAGTCCGCGGACGCCGCGTCAAGGTGGGGACCGAAGGGAAGGCTGAGGACCGTCTCGGCGAGCTGGGCCGCGACGGGGAAATCCTCCCGCTTCCAGCCGGACCCGGCGTAGGCGCCGGAGAGGTGGGGGGGGATGGGGTAGTGGATCAGGGTCCCGACGCCCGCCTCGGCGAGCCGCGCCTGGAGAGCGTCCCGACGGGGATGCCGGACCACGAAGAGATGCCAGACATGCTCGCAGCCGGCCGACTCCGCCGGCAGGACGAGGCCCGGGACGCCCTCCAGCGCCCGCAGGTAGCGGCCGGCCAGCATCCGCCGGCGCTGGTTCCACTCGTCGAGCTTGCCGAGCTTGACGCGCAGCATGGCGGCGTGGAGCTCGTCGAGCCGGCTGTTGTGGCCCCGCGTCTCGTTGTGGTACTTCTTGGCCGAGCCATAGTTGCGCAGGAGCCGCACGCGCTCCGCCAGGACCGCGTCGTCCGTGGTCACCGCCCCGCCGTCGCCGAAGGCCCCGAGGTTCTTCGTCGGGTAGAAGCTGAAGGCGGCAGCCCTGCCGAGCGCGCCCGCGCGGCGCCCCTTGAACCCGGCGCCATGCCCCTGGCAGGCGTCCTCGACGATCGGGATCGGGCGGCCGGCCAGAGCTGCCCGGATCCCCTCGACGTCGGCGGCCTGGCCGTAGAGGTGCACGGCGATGACGGCGCGGGTCCGGGAGGTCAACGCCGCGGGGATGCGCTTGGGGTCGATGTTGAAGGTGGCCGGGTCGGGCTCGACCGGGACGACCATGGCTCCCACCCGGCTCGCCGCGAGCCAGGTCGCGATGTAGGTGTTCGAGGGCACGATCACCTCGTCGCCGGGTCCCACCCCGAGGGCCTCGAGGATGAGGGCGATGGCTTCCAGCCCGTTGCCCACCCCCACGCAGTGCCTCGCGCCGCAGTACGCCGCGAACTCGCGCTCGAACGCCGCGACCTCTCCGCCGAGGATGTAGGAGCCGCTCTCCAGGACCCGCCGACAAGCCTCATCGAGCCCGGCCCGCAGTTCGAGGTAGCCGGCCTTGACGTCGAGGAACGGGACCTTCAACGCTTTCCGCCGGCCGCGCCGAGGAAGGCCGCGTAGTCCCGATAGTAGTCGGACTCGTCGTAGCGGTCGGAGGCCAGCACCAGGCACACGGCGCCTTCCGAAAAGCCCCTCATCTCGTGCCAGATGAGCGGCGGGATGTAGAGCCCGGTCCCGGGGTCGTCGAGGACGTCGACCCGCTTGTCGACGCCGTCGTCGAGGAGGACCTCGAAACGGCCATAGGGCGCCAGGATGAGCTGTTCGAGGCGCTTGTGGGCGTGCTCGCCCCGCACCTTGCCGCCCGGCACGCCGCAGACGTAGAAGACCCTGCGAACGGGAAAGCTGATCTGCCGCTCCACCTCCGCGACCACGAGCTGGCCCCGCTGGTCGCGGATGCTCTGAAGCCCGATCTTGCGGCACTGGCCGATGTCCATGGCGGAGCTATCCTATAATAATCAGGCTTTCCTGTCAGCAGCCTCTTTGAACCCCAGCACGCACCAGTACGGCGGTCCCTGGCGAAAAGAGATATTCTCGCACCCTGCCGCGGCCATCATGCCGCGGATTTCATCCATCGTGAAGCGCTTTTCGACCCTCGTGCCAAAGCGGTCGAGGGCGTCGTTGCGCATCGCATAGAAACTGCGGTTGCGGTAGTACGCGAGCGGCCAGGAGGACACGTCCCAGCCGGCTCTCTCCATCCGCAGGCACAAACGGGCGCAGGGCCAGTAGACCGCGCCGGCGATGAGTTGGGTCACGATGTATCGCGCCGCTGGAGGCAGCCGGCTAATGATGACTCGCAATGGATGGGAAAGCCACCAAAGCCATCGATACCAGCCTGGGCGGTTCTCGAGGGCGTAGTACAGGTAGACCAGGAAGGGCGCTCCGGGCTTGAGCTTGGCGGCGCAAGCCCGCAGCCCCGCCTGGGGGTCCTTCAGGTGGTGCAGGACGCCGAGGGAATAGCCGAAATCCATTGACTCATCTGGCATGGGCATGTTGTCCACCCCGGCCAAGTGGAACTCGCAGTTGGGCGCCTCGACGAGGTTGCGCCGCGCCACCGCCAGGGCTTCCACGCTGGGGTCCACCAGATGCAGACGGCGCACCTTGTCCGCCACGAAGCGCGCCCAACGGCCGCTGCCGCAGCCCACGTCGAATCCCTCCGCTCCGGCCGGGAGCGACTCCCAGGGGAACATCGAGAAGTACTCCTCGAACGTCCGCCGCGCCTCGCCTCGGACCCGGCCGGCGTGGTCGAAGATGCTCCATTCCCGGCCGAACGCGCGCACCGTCTCGGGGTCGAGATTCCCATCCTCAGGCGTCCCATAGGCCATCCTGAAGATGTCGAGGTAGACTGGGCATTTGGAGCGTACCGAGAACATCTCCTCGACCCTGCGCCGCCCCGCCGCGCCGAGCAGGCGCCTCAATTCGGGGTCGGCAGCCAACGCCCGGATGCGGCTCTTCCACTCCTCGGAAGTCGTGGCCAGGAACCCGGAGACACCGTCCACCACGACGCGGTCCGTGCACCCAAACGGCGAGGCCACGGGAGGGATGCCCAACGCCATGTACTGCACGGCCTTGCCGCCGCCCTTGCCTTGGACCCAGAGTTCGTCCGGCAAAGGATAGAGCCCGATGTCGATGCGCCGAAGGTCCTCCACCTCGGTCTCCAGCCGCCAAGGCACGGCTTCGACCGCGACTCCTTCCATCCGGAAGTCCGGCGCGCCGATGACCAGGAGGACGAAGTCCAGCTCGCGAGCGAGGTCCTTGAGCACCGAGTCTAAGAGGTGGAGGAAGGGCGCGGTGCTATGGCTCCCGCTCCAACCCAAGACCAGTTTGTGGTCGTTGGCATGGCGCTCCCTTGGCAAGTAGACATCCGTGTCGACCGTGGTCGGGATGTCCGTCACGCAAGGATGATGTTCTCGCACGATGGATTCCAGGTAGGGGGTGCAGACGACGACATGATCGGCCGAGCGCATGAGGTACAACGGCTTGCTCCGGCCTTTCAGGAACGCCAGGAACCGATTCGCCACGCTGGCCCGCCTCAAAAAAACCAAGTCGTTGATATCGTAAATCATCCTGCGGGAGAGCCATCGGAAGACCCGCTCGAAGATGGGCGGCCCGAACGGGGTCACCCAGAGGAAAACATACGCCCCGTCGTAGAACGGAAGTCTGAATACGTCCCGGACCCGGAACAGATAGCCCACCAAGGTCCAGAACACTTTCGCCGCGAAATGGCCTCTCTGGTAGGCGAGGCGCCAGAACGCGCGGGTCATGAAGGGCGAGACCGTGATTTCGAAGCCGTTGGCCCGCAGATGGCCGAAATACTGCTCGTAATGCAGCCTCTGGGCAGGAGCCACGCCCTCCGGATGCGGACAAACGACCAGGATGCGCTTGGGAGCCATGGGCTGCCTGATTATATGAATAAATCGGAGCCCGTCCCACTGGCGCGGGAAATGATATCATGGCTGCTCCAACGGAGCGCGGCTTGCATGGGGCATCGCATCCTCTACATCTCCTACGACGGCATGACCGACCCGCTCGGAGGGTCGCAGGTCATCCCGTACCTCGAAGGCCTGGGCAAGAAAGGGTGGCGCTTCGTCCTGCTCAGCTTCGAGAAGCCCGAGCGGTTCCGCCGCGACGGCCCGGGCGTCCGGGAGCGACTCGAGGCCGCGGGCATAGAATGGCGCCCCGTCCCTTTCCACAGCTTCCCTCCCGTCGCTGCCAAGCTCTGGGACCAGGCCAGGCTCCTCCTGACCGCAAGGCAACTCCAGCGCGCCCACCACTCCAACTTGATCCACTGCCGCAGCTACGTCCCGATGGAGGCCGGGGCACGTCTCAAGAGCGATTTCGGCGTGAAGACGCTCTTCGACATGCGGGGCTTCTGGGTCGACGAGCGGGTCGAGGGGGGGATTTGGAACCTGCGCAACCCTCTCTACCGACTAGCTTTCAGCCTCTACAAGCGCAGGGAGCGGGCCTACGTCCGCTCCGCCGACGCCATCGTGGTCCTGAGCGAGAAGGGCCGCCAAGAGCTCGTGTCGTGGCCCTGCTACGCCGGCGCCCCGGTCGCGGTCATCCCAACGGCCGTGGACTTCGGGCTCTTCCGGCTGCCGTCTCCTGAAGCCCGAGCACTGGCTCGCAGGGAGCTGGGAGTGCCGGACGACGCCGTGCTCGCCGCGTACCTGGGCTCCCTGCGCACCTGGTACCTGCTTGACGAGATGGTCGCCTTCTTCGCCGCGCTTCGCTCACAGAAACCGCAGGCCCGCTTTCTGTTTCTCACCCCTGACCCGCCGGAGCTCATCCGCCGGTCGTTCGGCCTCCACGGGCTCGACCCGGACTCGGCCATCGTCCGGTTCGCACCGCGCGAGAAGGTGCCTTCCCTCCTCGCGGCCGCCGACCTGGGCGTCTCCTTCATCAAGCCGTGCTACTCGAAGACCGCCAGCTCCCCGACCAAGCTCGGCGAGTTCATGGCGCTGGGCATCCCGGTCGTCACGAACGCCGGCGTCGGCGACGTCGCCGAGATCGTGGAGCGGACCGGCGGCGGGCTCGCGCTAGGCAGCCTCGACGCGGCCGCCTACGCCCGGGCGCTGGAGAGCCTGCCGTCTCTGCTGCAAGCCGACCGCTCGGGCATCAGGAGCCGCGCGAAGGAATACTACGACCTCGACGCCGCCGTCGAGCGCTACGACCACGTCTACCGCGGCCTCCTGCCGGATGGTCCCGGCGTCCCAGACCCTGGGCCAGGCGGCCCGGACCCCGGGCCCGGCGGCAGCCGCCCGCGGGATGAGACGCGGCCGAACCGCAAGATCGTTCGCATCATGGACCGGCTCAACACCGGAGGGCCGGCCATCCACGCGATCCTTCTAGCCCGGCGCTTCAGCGCCGGGCCCTGGTCGTCGGTCCTGGTCGTTGGCCGCGAAAGTCCCGGCGAAGGGAGCATGTTGGACTTGGCCGAGCGCAGCGGTGTTCAGCCGATCGTCATCCCGTCTTTGGGCCGGGAGCTCGGGCTATGGCGCGACATCGCGACGTTCTGCAAGCTCTTCCTGCTCATCCGGCGCGAGAAGCCCGACGTAGTCCACACGCACAAGTCCAAGGCTGGCGCCCTGGGGAGGCTGGCGGCCCGGCTCTGCGGGGTCCCGGTCGTGGTCCACACCTTCCACGGGCACGTGCTCCACGGGTACTTCGGGCCGCTGAAGTCCCTCGTGTTCCGCCTCATCGAGCGCTTCCTCGCTAAGATGACGGACCGCATCATCGCGGTCAGCCAGAAGGTGAAGGAGGATCTGGTCCGGCACGGCGTCGCCCGAGAGGACGCCATCGAAGTCGTGCCCCTGGGGCTGGACCTGGGCAAGTTCCTTCGCGGCGCGCGGGGAGGAGGAACCCTGCGCCGGGAGCTCGGGCTCGGGCCCGATGTGCCCCTGGTGGGGATCGTCGCCCGCCTGGTCCCCATCAAGAGGCTCGACCTCTTCCTTCAAGCCGCCCGGGCGGTGAAAGACGCCAGTCCCGAGGCGCGCTTCGTCGTGGTCGGCGACGGGGAGCTGCGGCCCGCGCTCGAGGCGACGGCGGCCTCCCTGGGGTTGAAGGACGGGGTCAGGTTCCTCGGCTTCAGGGACGACCTCGAGGCCATCTACCCGGACCTGGACGTCCTGACGCTCACGTCCGACAACGAGGGCTCTCCCGTGAGCCTCATCGAAGGCCTGGCGGCCGGCTGCGCGGTGGCGGCCTTCAACGTGGGCGGCGTCCAGGACGTGGTCAAGGACGGCCGGACCGGCGTCCTGACGCCGGCCGGCGACGCCCGCGCCCTGGCCAACGCGGTCCTCGAGCTCCTGGCCGACTCGGCCCGCCGCGGACGTCTTGGCGAGGCCGGCCGCGCCGACATCGCCGGGAGGTTCTCCGTCGAGCGCCTGGTCGCCGACCTGGATGCCCTCTACGGAAGACTGCTGGCGTCGGCGGCGCTCCTTCCATAAAGCCGTTTGTAGCGCGCCTTGATGATGCCGGCGAGTTTCCGCCGAAGGCCGAACGGCAGTTCCGAGCCGATGGCCATCTCCCGAAGCTTCTCCTGGGCGAGCCGGAGTCTTTCGAAGCTGTTCGCGGCGGCTTTTGGGTCGATGCCAAGGTTTTCCGCCAGCGCCTCGAAGTCGACGCGGGCCAGCTTGTTCTTCTTGCCGTTGAGCGCGAGGGCCGAGTCCTCCTCGTTGGCGATGTAGACCCTGGAGCAGACCAAGTCGTAGCAGGGCGCGAGGGCCAAGTCCCTCCCATGGTACAGGAGCGCCCAATTCTTCAGGTGCATGTCGCCGTTGCCGGTCAAGAAGCAGAACAGGACCCGCTCGAAGAAGTCGATGACGTCCAAGCCGACGTTGGCGGCATGGGAACGGATCGCCTTGCCCACCGACTCCAGCGAGCCGGCGTATTTCTCCGCGGCCCCGAGGATCTGGAAGACGGTCTCCTGCTGGATCTTCGTCCCATCCTCGGCCCGGTCGAACCGTTTGACGACGTAGCAGAGGCTCTTGTCGGCCATCGCGAGGAGTCCGTGCGGCGGGACGGGGAGCCCCACCGCCTCGGCCATGCTCATGCAGAGATTCTCGTTCTGCGGGATCAGGGGGTAGCGTTCCGGCTCCGGCTTGAGGATATACGTTCCTCCCGTGGCGACCGATTCCAGCCGCCCCGTTCCATTGTCGAGCCTGGCGGAGAGCTTCATCTGGACGCCCGAGATCGACATGCGTCCTTGGTCCCTGGCGACCAGGGCCGGCATCTCCGCCCGGCCGAAAGGGATGGTCGGCAGGAGCGCGCGGCCGAAAAGCCGGCTCAAGCAGCGCGGGTGGTAGCGCCCGCCCGCTTCCAGGGGCGCATGACAGCAACGGCAACTACCCGCCATGGGCCTCATCGAGCGGCCGGACGCTCACCGCGCCGACCGGGTCTTGTCCCGTGTGAAGAAGGAGACGGAACTTATCGGCGCGGTCGATCTTGGCGGTCGCGCAGATGATGTCGAGCAGCCAGCCCTCCGGCAGGAGGCCGTCGAAGAAGGGGAAGAGGGACCTCGACTCGTAACGCTCGACGCGCAAGGGCATGGAAAGGCTGATCGGCAGGGCGTCGCGGTCGGCCAGGTAGGCGCTGTCGTAGGCGAACTCGAAACGCTCGCCCTCGCCGATCAGGACTCCCGCCCTCTTGGTTCCGTAGAAGACGGCGGCGCGCCGCGGATGCCCCATGTCCTAGTGCTCCGACCGGCTCATAACCGGGGTTTGGGCCGGTCGATTTCGGAGCGAGCCGAGACGCGCGAGGCGAGCAGACTGGACGTCTGTGAGCCGAGCGCAACGAAGGCGCAGCCCGAAATCGACCGTCCGCGCTCTCAAGGGAATATCCAACATATTCAACGGTTCCTCCTCAAATAGCGCGGAGGCCCATCTTTGGGCGTCTGCCGCGTCGCTTCTCGCTCACATGCCCAGGCATGCTCGCTCGTCGCTCCTTGCATCCGCCTCAAAGCTGGGCCTCCCAGGCCCCGGTTATGAGCCGGTCGGAGCACTAGTCCCGAGGCAGGTCGACCGGGCCCAGGCGCCTGCCGAATAGGAACAGCACCTTGTTCACCGTATCGGTGCGCAAAGAGGTCTTCCCCTGCTCCATATCCCGAATGAAGCGCAGACCAACGCCGGCCTTGGCCGCCAGTTCGGCCTGGGTCAGCCTGGACTCGCGGCGCTTTTGGCGGACGAAGTCAGCGATGGGGTTGTCTTGCATCACATTTTAAGGCGCCATCGGGTATAATTCTTATAATATTATACCCGACATGGCCGATTTGTCAAGCTCATTGTATGATTTATACCCGATAACGCCTACGGATGGCAGAGGAATCTCCACGAAGAGTCATCCCTCGGCGGAGGCGTTCTTCCTCCACGGCGGGGATCGGCCTCTGAGGGAGGGGAAAGTGCGCATCCTGCCCCTTGCGGCCTTCTTCAAGTCCGCTGCCGAGTTGGTCACGGACCCCGAGACCGGGGCCCGGCCCCCATGGCGCGGCCTGCAAAACCGCGACGTCCCCGCAGGGGCCGTCACGGATCCGGACCCACCCGACGCTCTGGGACTATTGTCGGCGGCGCATGAGACATGGCGCTCGATAGGGCGTGCCCCCCGTTTCCAAAAGCAATCATTTATTGTATATTATCGGAAATGATAGTCAGCCCCAAGGAAATACTCTCGCGGCTTGTCCGCATGCCGTATTTCACCATCGGCGGGCTCAGCGTCTTTGATCTCAAAAGCCCCTATTTGCGCGTGTTCCTTTCGAGGCTGGAGAAGCGCGGCGATATCATACGTCTCAAAAGGGGGCTATATACCAGCCGGGCCTATTGTGACGCCGTGAAAGTCAGGGGCAGATGGACGCAGTATCTGGAATTCGTCGCCGCCAAATCATACAGCCCGGCATATCTCAGCCTTGATTATGTGCTTTACCAGCACGAGCTGCTCACCGAGATGCCGGTCAATTTCACGCTGGTCACCGCGAATAAGACAGCGGTATTCAGAAACGCGCTGGGGCTTTTCAGCTATCACAAGGTCAAGAATTCGCTCTTTTCCGGATTCAAGACAGTGGTTGAGGGCGGGTTCCCGGTGAACAAGGCCTCCAAAGCAAAGGCGCTTTTTGATTTCATCTATTTACGGCGCAACCTCCTCGCCGAAGAGGGCGCTTTCAGAGCGCTGCGCTTGAACCTGGAGCGCTTGAGCAAAGCCGACATGGCCGAGTTCCGAAATTACTCGGCGATCTCAAGAACGGCCAGGATGACCGCCGCCGCGGACTGGATCAAGAATGCTGGAAAACATTAAAGACCTGCTGGCTGAAAGCAGCGATCTCTCCGCGGTTTTCAGGCGCAATCTGGTGAAGGAATATCTGCAGACGCTGGCTTTGGCTTTCATCTATTCGCGCAAAGAATATTCCGGCCTCATCTTTTACGGCGGCTCGGCGCTGAGGCATTGCCACGGCTTGCCGCGTCTGTCCGAGGACCTGGATTTCGTGGATGCCGATCAGGCGGTCGATCTGGCCGCGCTGGCCCGGGACATGAAGGAGTATTTCTCGGCCAGGCACGGTCTCAAAGTCGAGACCAAGACGCAGAAGTCCCGCGTGGTGCTCAAGTTCCCCGTGCTTTTCGAACTCGGGCTCGCCGTTCATCCGGAATCGGACCTGTTGTTCCTAAAGCTGGAGCTATACAGGGATATCTCATTCCGTCAGAAGTGCCAGACCGAAGTCATGCCTCTTTTCGAACATGGCGAGTCGGCGCTAGTAAGGACATTCGACCTGCCCACGCTCATGGCCACCAAGATACGCGCCGTGCTCAACCGCAGATGGCGGAAAACCGGCAAGAAAGGGGAAACGCTCGCCGCGGTAAAAGGGCGCGACTATTTCGACCTCATGTGGTATTTGCAGAAAGGAGTCGAGCCGAATATCGCCTGCATCGAGGCTGTAGCTGACAAGGGCGAGCTTTATGCCAGGCTCCTCTCCGCCGTGGAAAGAATAGACGCCGCCAGCATCAAATACGACCTGGACGCGCTGATCGCGGACAGGGGCTATGTCGACAATCTGGCCGGCAATATAAAACAAATCCTGCTTTCGCGGTTGAGATCGCATGGCGTCAGCTGACCCGAGCCTTCTCATCATCAACGCCGGCGAACAAGACTACCCCCCCCCTTGATATAGTCAGCAATATGGTCTATACTATGACCAACAGAGGAGGGGGTATGCATTTCTATTCCATCGCTGAGTTCAAAGCCAAGGCAAGCCAAATCGTGCGCGCGGTTAAGACCACGGGGGAAAACGTCCTGATTACGGTGCACGGGGGGCCTATGGTCTTCGTCAGCCCGGCAAGCGAGGAAGACATTCATCTGAACCAAGCGCCACAGATTCGCGATCGGGTGAAGCGTGCGATGAAGGAGCGGAAAGCCGGCAAGGTGCTCTTTCCTGGAAAGCGATCAGCCGGTGCCTAGAACTCATCCAGAAACCATCCTTCCTGGCGAAATCGCCGATGTTGCAGCCGGGCCGACGCGCCGCAAGGCGAGCAAGCTGTACGCCTGCAAGCCGAGCGGCGCAAAGGCGCAGGCCAACAGCGGCGATTGCAGCAGAAGAAGGGATTCTGGATGAGTTCTAGCAAGGGGCTTCCGTCCAACGTCGGATTTCTGCCCGGCGCTTATGACGACTATCAGGAGTTGGCAGCGCAGGATCCCATCGCGTTTGATGCAGTTCGCCACGCGCTGAAATCGTTGGGCAAGGATGGGCCGCCCAAGGACGTGCGACTCCTCCGCAGCGACGAACCAGGCTTCCCAAATGGTTTGGCCTATTGGTTCACCGCAGGCGACCATGTCGTTGTTTTCGAGCCAAGATCACGCCTGGTTCTTGAATCGCCAGGTGGCCCGCAGACTGTACGTTCGGCTTTGGTTGGGGGGAAAGAAAGCCTATACACCGTCTGGTTCATCGTGCCGAAGCCTGGGGCTGAAGCCGCTTGACAATATGTCCGGCCGGTGGAGCCAAAGGCGGATGATCCCTATTCGGCGGGTCTCCTGTCTGGCGTCGGACGGTGTCAGGCGACGGATGCGATGCCAGCCAGCCTGGATGCCCCCCGCGGAAAATTGTTAGACTCTCGATATCATGCGCTATCTGATCACCGGAGGGGCGGGCTTCATCGGCTCGCATCTCGCCGAGGCCCTGCTCGACAAGGGGGAGGAGGTCGCCGTCATCGACGACCTCTCCACCGGCTCCATGCGCAACATCGAGCACCTCAAAGCCCGGCCGGGCTTGCGCTACGTCATCGACAGCATCATGAACAAGCCCCTGCTGGCCGAGCTCGTCGACGACTCGGACTGCGTGGTCCACCTGGCCGCGGCCGTGGGCGTCAAGCTCATCGTGGACAGCCCGGTGCGCACCATCGTGCTCAACGTCGAGGGCACGAGCCACGTGCTCGAGTGCGCCACGAAGAAGAAGAAGAAGGTGCTCCTGGCCTCAACCTCCGAGGTCTACGGGAAAGCCGACAAGTTCCCCTTCAAGGAGACTTCCGACCTGCTCATCGGCCCGCCCAGCAAGGGACGCTGGAGCTACGCCTGCTCCAAGGCGCTCGACGAGTTCCTGGCCCTCGCCTACCACAAGGAGAAGGGCCTGCCGGTCGTGATCGTGCGCCTCTTCAACACGGTGGGGCCGCGCCAGACCGGCCAGTACGGGATGGTGGTGCCCAACTTCGTCAAGCAGGCGCTCCTGGGACAGCCCATCACGGTCTACGGCACGGGCCGCCAGAGCCGCTGCTTCGTGCACGTCCGGGACGTCGTGAAAGCCCTGATCGCCCTCACCCGCGAGCCCAAGGCCGTGGGGCAGATCTTCAACCTGGGGAGCACCGAGGAGGTCTCCATCCTGGCGCTCGCCAAGCTGGTGAAGCTCGCCTCCGGCAGCCGCTCGGAGATACGCCGGGTCCCCTACGACCACGCCTACGAGGAGGGCTTCGAGGACATGTTCCGCAGGGTCCCGGACACCACCAAGGCCCGCAAGCTCATCGGTTTCAAGCCCTCGGCGGACCTGGCCGGCATCCTGGCCGACGTCATCGAGTACTACCGCAGGGGCGAAGGCGCGTAGGGCTCTCCGCATGGGTCCCGGCGCCGGGCACCTCGCGGCCTTCCTGGCCGCCCTCGTCTCGAGCCTGGCCCTGGTCCCCCTCGTCCGGGCCATAGCTCGGCGGAGGGGCTGGGTCAGCACCGCCAAGTGCGAGAAGTGCGAGGAACGCTGGAGCCGCCGTCCCGTGGCGCTCCTGGGGGGCATCGGCGTCTTCCTCGCCTTCGTCCTGGCGCTGGCCGTGGTCGTGCCCTTCAAGCCCAACAACTTCTGGTCCCTGGTCGGCGTCGGGGCCTTCTTCTGCGGCCTCGGGCTCCTCGACGACATCGTCAACCTCCGGCCCACCACCAAGCTCATCGGGCAGATCACCGGGGCGGCGCTGGCCGTCTTCCTCGGCCACCAGATCGAGATCCGCGACTGGTGGGTGGTCAACCCCGTCATCTCCATGTTCTGGATCGTGGCCGTCACCAACGCCTTCAACCTCATCGACAACATGGACGGGCTGGCCGCGGGCATAGGCGCGATCACGCTGGCCTTCCTGGCGGCCTCCTTCGCGCTGGCCGGCCAAGCCGTGCCGGCGCAGATGTCCCTGGCCCTCATGGGGGCCTTGCTGGGCTTCCTCGTCTTCAACTTCCACCCGGCCTCGGTCTTCATGGGCGACTCGGGGAGCATGTTCATCGGCTTTACGCTCTCGTCGTTGTCGCTGCGCAGCGGCTCGACCTCGAGCGCCCTGGCGGCGCTGGCCGTGCCCGCGCTCATCTTCCTCGTGCCGGTCATGGACATGCTGCTGGTCTCCGGGACCAGGATCCTGAGAGGCAGGTCCATCGCGCAGGGCGGCACGGACCACAGCTCGCACCGGCTCGTGGCCCTGGGCCTCTCCGAGCGCAAGGCCGTGGCGACCCTCTACGTCCTGGCGGCCGCGACCGGCGCCGCGGCCCTGTGGCTCAACTCGCTCCCCGACAACCTCAGGTTCATCCTCTTCTTCCTCATCGTGGTGGCCATGAGCGTGTTCGGGGTCTACCTCGCCCAGCTCACCATCGCGCCCCAGGAAGCCGACCCGGCCGCCGCCAAGGGCGGCTGGGCCACGACCGTCTTCTTCGAGCTCACTTTCAAGCGCCGCCTGCTCGAGATCCTGCTCGACGTCGCGGTCATGGTCCTGTGCTTCGGCCTGGCCAACGCCCTGCGCTTCGACTTCGAGATCCCGCCCGGGTTCGTCACGACCATGGTCCGCTCGCTGCCGCTGGTGATCATGGCGAGCCTGTCGTCGTTCTTCGCGGCCGGGGTCTACAAGGGGAGCTGGCGCTACGCCGGGGTGTCGGAGCTGGGCGGCTACCTCGCGGCGTCCTTCGTCTCGGCCGTGACGTCGGTCTTCCTGGCCGTCCTGGTCTTCCGGTTCGAGAACTTCTCCCGCTCCGTGTTCCTCATCTACGGCACCCTCCTGTTCGTCTGCGTGGCGCTTTCGAGGTTCTCCTTCAGGCTCATCGGGAGCGCCGTGCTCTCCATGCGCCCCGTCCCGGCCGAGGCCCTGACCACGCTCATCTACGGCGCGGGCGAGGGGGGGGCTCTCGTCATCGAGGAGCTCGCCAAGCCGCGCTTCAACCGGGCGTTCACGGCCGTGGGGTTCATCGACGACGACCCCAAGAAGGCGGACATGACCATCCGCGGGGTCAAGGTCCTGGGGACCTCCGACGCGATCGAGACGCTCTACCGGAAGCCCGGCTTCCTGCAGGTCGTCATCGCGTCGGACAAGATTTCGCCGGAGCGGCAGGACAGGGTCCGGCGCTTCTGCCGGGCGCACAACGTCCCGGTCAAACGCGTCGTCCTGGTGGTGGAAGATGTCTGACGTTTTCTGACCCGCCCCCCCCGGGGCGGGCATGCCCGCGAACGGGCATCCAGCCGGGACGCACAACATGTGGGGGGATGAACGATGACCGGATGGAAGATGATCGTCGACGCCGCAGGCCGGACTCGGAGCCTGCCTCTCGGGAAGACGGCTCTCTTGGCGGGCTTCTTCGCCGCCGGCTGCGCGACGATGCGCGACGCCGACCCGCAAGCCGCGCTGAGGCGCTTCCCCATCGGGATCTACAACGTCTCGGACCCGGGCCTGCTGCCCTCCCTCAAGGAGAACGGCTTCGACACGTTCATGGCGGTGGCCGACGGCGACGGCCAGGAACGGCTGGCCAAGGCGGCCAGACGCCACGGGATGCGCATGGTCCTGTCGCCCGGGCCCGCGCTCGAAGGCCCGGCCGGCGCGACCAAGGGCTGGCCCATCCTGGCGTGGTACCTCCAGGACGAGCCCGACGTCAACAAAGTGAGCCCCGAGACCCTCGCGGAGCGCTCCGAGCGCGTCCGCGGCCGGGACCCCGGGAGACTGCGGACCTTCGTGGTGGGCAGCGGCGCGGCCGCCGCCAAGTACGGCTCCATCGGCGATGTCCTCATGCTCGACTGGTACCCGGTCCCTCACCGGCCGCTGGAGACCGTGGAGGAGCAGATCGAGCTCGCGGCGCGCTCGCTGCCGAAAGGCAAGCCGCTCTGGATGGTGGTCCAGGCCTTCGACTGGAGGGAGGACGCCTCCAAGCCGGCCGTGGGCCGGTTCCCCACTCATGAAGAGATCCGGTTCATGAGCTACCTGTCCATCCTGAGCGGGGCCAAAGGCCTGTTCTATTTCAGGCTCCAGAAGCCGGGGGGAAAGACCCTGCTGGACTACCCCGAGCTCTGGCAGGCCCTCACCAAGGTCACGCGCGAGATCAAGCTCCTCCAGCCCGTCCTCGAGAACGGGCGGCTCGCCCCCCTGCCCTTCCAGCCGACCTGGGACGGGCCCAGGGCCATGGCCTGGCGCTTCCGGGGCCGCGACTACCTCGTCATCGCCAACCGCAAGAAGACGGTCTACCAGAGGGTCCCCGACGAGCTGCTCCTGCCCGAGTGGCGCCCCCTCTTCTCCCAGCGCAGGGACGCCCGCGAGTTCCTCTCCCCTATCGGCAAAGGCTTCTACCTGCGGCCCCACCAGGTCCTGGTGCTGGAGAGCCGCTCCCGGGGCGAGACCGGGCGGACGTGGTAGGCGACAGGCCCCGCCTCATGTTACACTATACTCGGAGAGCATCGTGAAACAGCGCATCTACATTGACACCTCGGTCATCGGAGGCTTCTTTGATGACGAGTTCGCCGAGGATTCGGCGGCTCTGTTCGATGAATTCAGGAAGGGCGCGATGACAGCCGTCGTATCCGATATAACGCTGCGCGAGCTATTGGACGCTCCCGGGCCGGTGCAGGACCTCATCGACCGGCTTCCCGATGGCTCCATGGAACTGGTCCGCGAAACCGCCGAGGCGACGAATTTGGCGGAATGTTATGTGTCCTCCGGGGCGGTTTCCAGGAACCACTCGACTGACGCGCTCCACATAGCCGTCGCGACGGTCGAGCGCGTTCACGCGCTTGTGAGCTGGAATTTCAAGCACATCGTGAATCTGCAGCGCATACGGGCGTATAACGGCATCAACATCCGTGAAGGTTATCCGTCCTTGGAGATCCGCTCTCCAAAGGAGGTCCTTGATGTTCAGGGTGAAGGCAGTTGAGCTCATGCGAACAATCCGGGACGGGCTGGAGAAACGTTACGGCGCGCTTTCGCTCCAAGAGCGAGTGAACAAGATGCGCTCGGAACTGGAGGCGGATATCCGCTGGGCAAGCCTTTCCAAACGGCATCAAAAGACCCTCCATTGAGCCAACGGCGACATCGGGCCGCTGTACACGGATTTCTTCGCATGATGGAGCGACTTCGCCGGGATGGCAAGACCCCGGCGCCGGAGAGCCGCTCCCGGGGCGAGACCGGGCGGACGTGGTAGGCGAGGCGCTGCTCATCGCGGTCTCGGCCCTCGGGCCGCTCGCCTTCGGCTGCGTCGAGCGATGGTCGCTCGCCGCCCTGCAGACGGCCCTGCTGGGCATGTTCCTGTGGGGCTGGCTGCAAAGGCCGGCGGAGGCCTCGCCGCCCGCCAGAGGGCTGCTCCTGGCGCCCGCGCTGGCCGTCATCCTCATCGGCGGCCTCCAATGGCTCCATGCCGTCCCCATCGACGCTCCCCGGCTCTGGTCCGCGCTCCCTTTCACTGCCTCCTCCTACGAGACCGGCAACGCCCTCGTGCTCTGGTGGTCGTACGCCGCGCTGCTGTGGTGCGCGCCCGCGGTCTTGTCCCGGCCGGACGCCAAGGAACGCTACGCCTGGGCGCTGCTCCTGGCCGCGGCGGTCTTCGCCTCGATCGGGGTCATCCAGCTCCACGCGGGCAACAAGCTCGTCTTCGGCTTTCGCGAGGTCACCTATGGCCGCAGTCCGTTCGGCCCGTATTACAACACCGGGCACGCCGCCTCCCTGCTGGCGACCGTCCTGCCGCTCGGCCTGGGCTTGTTCGGGTCGCGCATGGCCCGCCGGCGGTCCTTCCTGGAACGCGGGATGAGGCCTTCCGAATTCGCGGCGTCGCAAGCCACGCTCCTGCTTCTCGTCGCCGCCATCGGCTACGGCCTCCTGAGCGCCAGGAACCGCGGGGCCATGCTGGCGCTGGCCGCCTCGGCCTGCGTGACGGCGTTCTGGGGCTGCCGGTTCCTGCGCTCGCGCCCGGCCGCCGCGTCCCTGAGGCTGACGCTCGTGCTGGCGCCGCTGGCCCTGGCCGTCTTCATCCGCCGCCATCCCGCCTCCACGGGATTCAGGGAGGGATTCAAGGAGAACTCCGTGGCCTTCCGGGCCGCGATGTACCGTGGAAGCCTCAAGCTGATCGCGGACTACCCCCTCTGGGGGGTCGGGCTCGGAGCGGTCAGCAGCGCCTTTCCTCCGTACAAGGAACGAATCGTCGACGGCGTCGTGGACCACGTGCACAGCGACTGGCTCGAGTTCCCCATGCAGACGGGCTTGGCGGGCCTGGCCGCGATCGCGGCTGGGTTCCTGCTCCTGGCCCGGCGGTTCTGGGCCCGGACCCGGCCGGGCTCTCGAGAGGACCTCCGGCTCGAGGCCGGCGCCCTGGCCGGCGCCGCGTGCTTCCTGGCGCACGCCATGGTGGAGTTCAACTTCCAGACCCCGGCCAACGCCGTCGTCTTCCTCGCGCTGCTGGCGTGGCTGGGCACGGACGCCGCGGAGCCGGGGGCGGACCCGGAGAGCCGCCAGCCGCAGCATCCGTCCAGAGGCAGGCCGCCGGCCGTCAAATGGCTCCCGGCGCTCGTCGCGCTCGCCCTCATGCTCCGGGCCTGCGTCCCTGTCATCGCGCATGGCTTCATCTGGCGCTCCAAAGGCCTGCCGACCGAGCGGCAGATCGCCCTGCTCAAGCAGGCTTACCGCCTCGACCCGAATCCTCAGACCGCTTTCAGGATCGGCTACCTCCATCTCAGAGGAAGGCCGGCGAACGGCGGACAGCGCGAACCGTGGCTCAGGCATGGGCTGGCCATGGTACGCCGCGCCCTGCTGGCGGACCCGGTGAATCCCTATCTGAACAAGATGGAAGGGTCTTTCCTGATATCGCTCAATAGGAAGATGGACGCCGAATCTCAGGGTCTGACCAAAAGCCTTGACAAGAACCAGTAGACCCATTATAATGGTCCGGCAGCAAAGACGCGCCGAGACTGCCGGCTTTTCGGGTCATGATAATAGGAATGTCTCGGCCATTCGTCCTCTCAGCCTCCGGCCGGACACCATCCTTCCCGGCCCCGGCAACATAAATTTGACATGGCGGCAACATGTCTGTGACAAAATTCTGCGATTCTTTGGCTCGGTGTCCAACATCAGACAAGCGATAGGCCTTCTTGTCCTTGCCTTCTTCGTCGGCGGGGTCTCGATCGCCTCCGCTCAACCCGCGACGAAAGAAACGGCCTCGCTCAAGGTCGTCGCGTTCGTCGGCGAGCTCAAGCTCCGCGTCGGCTCGGACATCGTCGAGCTCAAGCCCGGCTCGCGGGCTTTCGACATCCCGCTCGGGTCCGAGGTGACCGTCCTTGCCGGCGACGTGACCCTTCTCGCGGAGGGGAACATGATCGCGGCGCGTCCCGACGACCGGTTCAGGTTCGTCCGGGGCCAGGGGCAGGCGACGATCGAGGTCGTCTCGGGGTCCCTGTCGGTGACCTCGCAAGGCGTGACGAGGCCTCTCGAGCCGGGAGGGTCGCTCTCGTGGCCCGTCCCCGGGCTCACCGCGGAAGAACCGGCCGCCCCGCCCGCGCAACCGGTCGCCCAGCCCGTGGAGCCTGCCGCACCGCCCGTGGAGCCGGTCGTCCCTCCGGCGGAGCCGGCCGCACCGCCGCCAACGGCGGCCCAGCCGCCGGCGCCAGCGCCTCCCGCGCCGGAGGCTCCCGTGAAAGAACCTCCGAAGGGGTTATGGTCGTCTGTCTTCAAGACGCCCGGCGTCCGCATCCAGATAGAGCTCCACCCCTACTACACCCTGCGCGAGACCTACGATTCCAACATCTATCTGGTTGCGCCCGACAAGCCCAACGCCGATGTCGTCGGCGGCGGCGTGGTGGGTTCCTGGATCACCCAGAACAACCTCGGCGTGAAGCTCGTCATGCCCCTCTCGCGGCGGCACAAGCTGGGAGCGGGCTACGATTTCAGCGCCTCCCATTATTCCAAGGCTTCCAAGACCAACAACGCCCTGAATTCGGCGGTCACCACGGACTACTCCTACAGCGGCGGCCGAGGCTTCAGCGCGAGCCTCTCCAACTCCTACTCCAACACCGGCGATCCCGCGTTCACCGAGTTGACGGCCCGAGAGAGGCGCTGGCAGAACACGACCACGGGCCGCGCCGACCTCGAGATGTCGCGCAGGATCTACGTCTTCGCCGACGGCTCCCACTCGATCAGCAAGTACCTGAGCGGCTCCATGGGAAGGCTGCTCAACCGCTACGAGCAAGCCTTCGGCGGCGGGGCGGGGCTCATGCTCGGCCCCAAGACCAAGGTCTACGCCTCCTACCACCGCAACATCATCCACTATTCTGCCGGCAGGGACGCCAACAACAAAGGGAACACGCTCGACGTGGGCGTGGCAGGCCAGATCACGGCCAAGCTCAAGGGCGCCGCCTCCATGGGGTTCCACGGCCGCCGCTACGACGGCGCCACCGGCTCGGTCAAGCAGAAGGAGAACACCTGGGTCACCAGCGTGGACCTGGCTTACGCCATCGCGCGCAGGACGCAGGCGAGCCTCCTGGCTTATCGGCGGGTCAACGAGGCGACCTCGGGGGACAACAGGTTCTCGGAGGGAACGGGGCTGTCGCTCTCCCTGATGCACGCTTGGCAGAAGCTGACGGTCGGGGCCAGCGGGAGCTGGGGAGTCGACCGCTACCCCGAGGCGATCACGATGGGGGGGATGACCGCGAGCCGACGCGACGACCTCTATTCCTTCGGGCTGATGGCCGGCTACAAGGTCAAGGAGTGGCTCTCGACGGGCCTGTCGTACACGAGGATGGAGCGGCACTCCATCTTCACCCGCCAGTTCAACTACGGGGTCAACCGGACCAGCCTCGACCTCAGGGTCGCTTTTTAACTAGAGAGGCTTGCGCCGCAGGCTGCGCCGCGGCGCTTCCAGCAGGACCTTCGAGCCGTCCCGCCCGAACCAGAACGTCCGGCCCACCCTGGTCACGCAGGAGAGAGGCTCCCGGCCGGCCTCGAGCGCTGGCAGGCTCCACACCCCTTCAGGGGTGAGGTCCTTGTTGAGCCGAAGGCTGAAGACTTGGGCGGTGTCGCCGTCGGCGGTCCAGAGGAAGTCGTCGGCCGGAAGGACGGCCACCGGCGAGAAGCCCACCTTGCTGGACTCCAGGACCGCCAGGTCGTCGTCGATGGAGTGCTTGTAGATGCGGCGGGAGGAGGAGTCGGCCGAGTAGAGGTACTTGCCCTCGATGGCCAGGGCGGAGGGGTTGGGGCCGGGGCTGGGCCAGGACTTCTCGGGCACGAGCTTCTCGCCCTTCACCCGCAGCAGGGTGATGTCCTTCTTCCAGGAGTCGGCCACGTAGACGGCCCCTTCCGCCACGGCCATGCCCGTGAAGTGCGAGCCCGGGACCTTGTACTGGTTCAAGACCTCGAACGTCCCGTTCTCCAGCTTCATGCGGAACACTGATTGCTCGAACCAATCCGACACCCAGAGCTCGCCCTGCTTCCAGACCATGCCCGTCGGATGGCTGAACGGCACGGGATGGCTCGCGGTGGCGTCGCGCTGAAGCATGAGCCCGACGCCCAGGACGGCCAGGACGGCGAACCCGGCCGCGACCAGGCCCCACCGCCGCAGGACCCCCAGGACGCCCCCGGCCGGCTCGCCGGCGGCCCGGGCGTCGCCCGAGGGGGCCGTCTCATGGGCCGCGGCGCCGCCGAGGCCCTCGTGGGACGGGGCGGCCTGCGCCTGGGCAACAAGCCCAGGGGACGCGGGATGGGGCAGCCTCGGATGGGATTCGGGGTCCACGCCCTTGAGGATCTGCTCCCTGCGCAGGCCCTCCTCGGCGTGCAGGCGGTGCAGCCGGAACTCCTCGGCCAGCTCCGCCCGGATGACCGCCCGCTGGACCTCGACCTCGTCGGCCGCCTGCCGGCGGATCCTCGCGCGCTCCGCCTCGAACTCCGCCAGGAGCTCGTTGCGCTCAAGCTCGATCTGAGACTTGGCCGCGGAAAGCTCGTCCTCGCCCTTCCTCAGGAGCTCCTTCTCCATCTCCAGCGCCCTCTTGAGCGTCGACTCGGCGTCGGCCTTGACCTGCTCGGAGCGCTCCTTCTCGGCGCGGACCTCGTGGTGCAGGCGGTCGCGTTCCGCCTCGAGTTGGGCCTTGAGGGCCTTGGCATCCTCGAGGGCCGCCATGCCCTGCTGGCGCAGGGACTGGGAATCCTCCACGACCTTGATATCGTCGGTGTGGATGCGGTGGCGCTCGGCTTCGAGCTCCCGGTGCTCGTCCTCGAGGCGCGCGTAGCTCTCCTCCACGTTGGCGCGGTACTTCTCCGATTCCTGGCGGAAGTGCTCGCGTTCCGACTCCAGGGCCTTCCTCGCTTCCCTGGCCTCGGCCTCGAACTTGTCCCTGAGCCGATGCGCCTCGGCCAGAGCCTCCTCGGCGGTCTTGCGGGAGGACTCCGCCTTCTCCACCGAGCGCGCGGACTCGGCCTGGAGGCGCTCGCGCTCGAGCTCCAGCGCCCTGCGCTGCAGGTCGACGCGGCCCTCGACCTCCGCTTCGTGCAGCCTGGCCTTCTCGACCTCCTGGGAGAGCCGATGGGTCTCACGATGGAGCTCCGCGGTCTCCTCCGTGAAGGTCTTGCAGGCGTTCTCGTAGCGCTTCTGGGCCTGCTGGAGCGCGGTCTCCTTGTCCGTCAGGAGGCTCTCCATGGAGTCGAGCTTGGACTTGGCGGTCCTGGACTCCTCCATCCAGGACTCCGCCTGGCGCTTCTCGTCGTCGAGAGCGGCCACCAGCTGGGAGCGGGCCTGCATCGTCACCCGCAGCGTCTCGTCGAGCTCCTTGGCCTCCTCCGAATGCACCAGCGACTCGCGGCGGAACGCCGCGGCCTTCTCCTCGAGCGCGCGCACCTGGGCCGTGAGCTCCTGCACCTTGTCCTTGAGCCGGTCCCGGCTCTTCTGCTCCGACTCGAACTGGATGGTCCTCGACGACAGCTTGGACTGAAGGTCCTCGACGAGGAACTCCAGGCGGGCGAACTCGACCTTGGCGGTCTTGAGGTCTTCGAACTGCCCCGACAGACCGTCCGCGGTCGAACGCTCGTGGTTCGCCGAGTGGGCCTTCGAGGCCCGGAGCATGTCGAGGACCTCGTCGACTTCCTTCTTGAAATCCGCCAGCCACCGGTTGTGGGCATCCATTGGCTCCAATTGTAACACACATCGAAGGTGGAATTGAAGAGAGAGAACGCCGGCCGCGGGGGCCTCCGTCACCCTCCCGATCAGGGGGAAGACCGCCTACCTCAGCGGGACCGGCTCGGGCGCGGGGAGGTCGAGCAGCTGGCGCCGGGGGATCTCGTGGAGCATCTTCAGCCCGTCCCTGCCCACCCAGACCTTGCCGTTGCGGGCCGCCATGCAGCTCATGGGCTGCCAGCCGGCGTCGAGCGCGGGGTGGCCGTAAGCCCCGGCCAAGCCCATCTTGTCGTCGAGCTTCAGGATCCTGTGCGTCTCGTACCCGGCGGCCCAGAAGGACCCGCCTTCCTTCTGCAGGCAGACCGGCGAGAACGCCACCCGGAAGGAATCCAGGACCGTGAGCGATTCGTCGGACGCGTGCCGGTAGAGCCTGTTGAGCCCCGCGTCGGCCGACCACAGGTATTTCCCGTCGTGATAGAGCGCGGAGGGGTTGGGCCCCGGGCTCGGCCAGGATTGCTCCAAGTCGAGCTTCTCCCCGAGCCTATAGCGATAGATCTCGCGTTTCCAGGAATCCGCGAGGTACAAAGCGTCCCCGTCGATCGCCATGCCCATCACGTGGGAGCCGGGCATGGGGTAGCGCTGGGAGAGCGTCAGCCGCCCGCCCTTGAGCCTCATGCGGTAGATGGACTCGTCGTACCAGTCCGACACCCACAGATCGTCGCCCACCCAGACCATCGAGGTGGGGTGGGAGAAGGAGACCGGGTGGTCGCGCGCGATGAGAAAGCCGCCGAAGACCGCCACGGCGGCGGCCAAGCCCGCGGCTACCAAACCGCACGCCATGAGCAGCCGGCGCATCAGGCGGCCGCGCGGAGCCCGGCCCGCCTCCTTCGCCGGCGCTTCGGGCGCGGCGCCCGCGGGCGAGACGACAGGGGGATGGGCAGCGGCCCGTGGCGCGTCGACGACGACAGGAACGGAGGGGGGAAGCTGGGAGGCCGGAGCGCGCTCGGCAGGGGGGACGCGGACGGGCCGCTCGAACGCCGTCTCCTGGGGCGCGGCCTGGGGCGGCAGCCCCAGGGGCCGAGCGCCCCCGACGCCGTCTGGGACGGCGTTGGCGGGAGGGGGCGCGGCCGGGGCCGGCACGATCGACAGGCCGGCGGCCTGGGGTTCGCTCGGAAGCGGGGATACTTGCGGTATCCCGGAGACCCGGTTCAGGTCTGACCTGACCTGGTGAAGGATGGCTTGCCTCTCGGCCTCTTTCTCGTAGTGCCTTCGCGCGTTGGCCGATTCGGCGCGGAACTCGTCTTCAAACTGCCTCTTGATGACGGCGCGCTCGGCCTCGACGCGCCCGGCGACCTCGTTCTCCAGGGCGGCGGCCCGGGCGTCGGCCTGCGCGTAGAGCCTGCGCCTCTCCTCCTCGAGGTCCTTGAGGAACTGGGTCTTGTCGGACTCCAGCTTCTTGCGCTCCGCCCCAAGGGACTCTCTGGCCTCCTCGACCGCGGCCGCAGCCTCGGCCTTGACCCGCTGGGCCTCCTCCAACGCCCTCGTGAGGCCGCTCTTCATGCGCTCCTTCTCTACTTCGAGGAACCGGCGCATCTCCTCCTCGCCGGCGGTGGCATCCACCTCCACTTGGCGCGCCTTCTCCAAAGCCTGCCGTATGTCGCCGACATGCCTTTCCTTCTCCGCCTCCAGAGCCCTGCGGTCGCGCTCCATGGCCGAGTCGTGCTCCGACTGCAGCCTGCCGGCGCGCTCCCGCAGCGCCAGCGCGTCGGCCAGCAACCTGTCTTTCTCCGCGTCCAGCCGGATCCTCGACTCCTGGCCGGCCCGCAGGCAGGCTTCCTTGAGCGCTTCGTACTCGGCTTGCAGCCGGGCCTTCTCCGCCTCCATGGAGGCCCTGGCGTCGCTCTCCGAGCGCCGGCAGCGCTCCATGGCCGACTCGTACTCGGCCTTGAGCTTGGCCCGTTCCGCGTCCAGCGCGGCCAGCGACCTCTGCTCGTCCTCCACGGCGCGCTCCCTGAGGGCCTGGGCGTCGGCCTGGAGCTTGGCCTTCTCTCCTTCCAGCGCCGCCCTGGACTCCTCGTAGGACTCCAGGCAACGCTCCTGGAGCGTCTCGTGCTCGGACTGCAGCCTGGCTTTCTCGGCCTCCAGCGAAACCCTGGCGTCGCTCTCCGCCCGCCGACAGCGCTCTACCGCGGACTCATACTCGGCCTGGAGCTTGGCCCGCTCCACCTCCATTTCGGCCAGCGCCCGCCGCTCGGCCTCCACGGCGCGCTCCTTGAGCGCCTCGTAGTCGGCCTGCAGCCGAGCCCTCTCGGCCTCCAGCGCGCCTCTCGCATCCGAATCGCCCTTGCGCAGATGGTCCTGGACCGCGTTCCACTCGGTCTTGAGACGTTCCCTCTCCTTGTCGATGGCCAGGCGCAGCGTCTCATCCTTGCGGGCCACCTCCGACTCGTGCCGGCGCGCCTCCTCGAGAGAGGCCAGGCCCTGGTCCCTGACGGCTTCGGCGTCGGCCAGCTCCTTCTTGTAGCCCTCGTGGAGCCGCTGGCGCTCGTCCTGGAGCCCGGCCATCTGCTGTTGGAACCTGGCGACGCAGTCGGCCTCGAACTTCCTCGACTCGTCCAACACGGCTTTGGCCCGGAGCGACTCGCCCTCGGCCTTCTGGAGAGCCTCCTGGACCTGGATGGCGAGCCTCTCGCGTTCGCCCTCGAGAGCTCGGAGCTTGGCCCCCGTGGCCTCCCTCTCCAGCTCGACCTTGTGGGCGGACTCCCGGATCTGCGACTCGGCCTGCCGGCGGCGCTCGATCTCCTCGTCCCACCGGGCCTTGACCTGGGCGTGCGCCTCCCGCTCGGCCCTCAGCCCTTCCTTGCAGCCCTGGAGCTCGAGGGTGAGCCGGGAGACCTCGGCGGCCTTCATGGCCGACTCGGCGCCGGCGGATTGCGCTTTGGCGGCCATGTCGTCGAGCGAGGCGTGGGCCCGCTCGGCCTGGGACTGGACGTCCGAGAGCTTGCGCAAGACGGACTCGATCTCGTTCTCCCGCAGCGCCAGCTGCTGGGCGTGCTGGTGGAGCGCGGCGTCGTAGCGCTTCTTGAGGGACTCCGTCTCCATGTCCCGGGCCTCGATGGTGGAAGAGAGCTCGTCGCTCTTGAGCCTCAGGGATTGGATCGTCCCCCTCAACTGCGCGGCGTGGGTCTTCTCGCGCTCGAGGGCCTCGGAGAGCTCCTGGCGCGCGGCCTCGCTCTCCCGGAAACGGCGGCCTGCCTCGTCGAGGCGGGACACGCCCGCCGCGCAGCGGTTCTTGCTCTCGTTGGCCTCGGATTCGAGCTTCCTGACGTTGAAATTCAGCTTGACCACGATGTCCTTGAGCCGCTCGCGGCGCCGAAGCTCCTCGTCGAGCCGCTGGCTGCTCATCTCGAGCTTGTGGCGGAGGTCCTCCATCTGGGGCAGGATCTCGGCGAGCTTCTCGCGGGAAGCCCTGAGCTCCAGGAAGACCCGGGCCGGCGGGATGACGGACTCCGTGAGGTTGACGGGGTCGCCGGGGGACTTGGATTTCTCGCCCCGCAAGGAGGCGATGACCTCGTCGACCTCGCGCCGGTACTCCTCGTGCCACACTTTTCTGAAGGGATCCATGGGTGAGAGAAGTATAGATGGGGGCTGTTACACGCTCATTAACGCGATTCTTTGCAGCGGATGGAACTTTTCGGGGGGGTTGTTCGTAAGGGTCTTTAGGACTAACACGGACCTGGGACCTTGGGCCCTGTAGAGCCCGGGGGTCCTGGAGGAACACTATCACGAACATGACCGAACGACCCGGGAACCGCCGCCTCGTCCGATGGGAGGCCGCCTGCTGCGCGGCGATGGGCGCTTGCCTGCTGGCCGCGATCCCGTTCCTCGATCTTCCCGCGTCCCGTCCGGCCTTCATCGGCTGGAGGGTCGCGGACATGTGGCAGCCCGCGCCCGGGAACCTCTCTCCATCCTTGGGCGCGTCCGACTCGCCCGAGGCCGCCTGGCAAGACGAGCCGCCGGCCTGGCCCGACGGGACGCCGGACGACGACCCGGGCCTGCGCGACGCGTTCTCAGCCGGCCAGGCGATGGCCGGGGCGCCCGTCCCCTCCTCCGGCGAGACGCTACCCGCCTCCTGGTGGCTGCTGAAGAGGGATGCCGCGGGCAAAATCTCCCGGGAGAGGCAGGCCTCCTCGCCGGCTTGGACCTCGTCCGCATCCGGCAAGACCGCCCCGGCAAAGACCGCGGCGCCCGCGGCTCGGCGCCTTCGGGGACTCGGGAGGGATCCCGGCCCCGGGACCCAGGCCGGGCGCCCTGCCGGGCAAGCCGGGGCGAAGACGCAGACGGCCGTCCCGAGCCCTCCCGCCATCGCAAGACCCGGCGCCGCGCCGGGCGGGGGGACCGGCGGCGCTCGCCGAGCCGCCCCAGCCCAGGCGCCCGGCCGGCCGGGCGCCAGAGGCATGCGCGACAGGGGTCTGAGGAGGAGCCCGGGGCCTTCCGCGACGCCCGTGCCGCCGCGGCCCGCGCCCAGACCGCGCAGGCCGGTCGCGCCGCCGGCGCCGCGCCAACGGCCCCTCCTGCTCTCGAAGGCCCTGGGCAAGGACTCGATACGCCCCCCTCGCGTCAAGGTCATGCCCCCGGACCTGCGCTATCTCCAGGGCAGGACGCCTCGGTCCATGCCTGACCTGTCGCCCTTTCGGGCGCAATCAGCCTCCCTCTCCCAGATCGAGTCCTCCGGCCCTCCGGACGCGAAAGCCGTCGCCGGGGCCCGCCCTTGCAGAAGCCGCCCGCACTGGCATCCCGGCCGTCAGGCCCACCACTACCACGACGGCGCCGCCTGGGGACGGTGGGAGCGCGGCACCTGGACCTGGTTCGCCAAGAAAGGGGGGCGCTGGTGGACCTGGGCCGGCCCGACGGTCCCGGCGCTGCTGCGCCACGGGGACCACTGGTGGTGGAGCACCGAACAGCTGTGGTTCCTCCTCCACGAAGGAGAGCCGTGGGGCTACCGCCATTTCAGCGACCTGGACAGACTCGAAGGCTTCATCCACCCGGCGACCGGGACCAGGATGGTCTACAGCGCCGACGGCTCCAAGGTCGCGGTCGTCAGCCAGGACCGGGGGGCCGTCCTTTTCGACGCCACCTCCGGGGCGGTCCTCGGCCGGTGGGGCCCGGAGGAGCTTCCCAAGCCCCGCGGTCCCACGGCCCCCTCCTCCCTCTCATTCCCGCCTTAGTCACTCGCCCCCCCACGGGGGGCGAGTAGCGGGGGGCAAACGCCGTTTCATCAGGCAGTCCCAAAATTTGATATCTTCTCCTCCCAGTGGCTCCGCTGAGTCTCATCCTGGCTTCCATCCTCGCGCCGGCGCAGGCCGCCTGGCCGGCATCCGAGAGCTACGGGGCCAAAGGCATCTTCCCGGTCTACGACGTCGGCGGGGAATGGCTCGTCTTCGACAAGAAAGACCCCCGCAAGAAAGACTCCCGCCTGAAAACCGGGTCGCGGTTCCTGGCCGTGGGGAGCGCGGGAGCGTCCGTGTTCACGGTCGCGGGGTCGACGCTGGCCTACGGCGGCGCCTGCAAGGGCAACAAGCCCCAGAGGATCCGCGCCGCCGTCCTGCATGGGCCGAGGCGCGAGGTGGGCATCCCGGTCATCGGGATCGCCGTGCCCGGGCGGTTCAGCCTGAAAGGGTCGAAGGCGGTCTACCGCGCCCTGCGCAACCAGGTGGCAGAGGAGACCTACCAAAGCCTCATGGGAAGCCTCAAGAAACGGCTGGGCGAGGAGCTCTCCTCCGGGGAGTTCCGGCTCAAGCTCCCGGACGACGCCGGCGAGGGAGGCCCCCCGAAGAACACCGAGGAACTGGCCGCCGCCGCGGCCATGAAGATCGATTTCGGCGCGACGGTCCCGGTCGCCGGGCTCCCCGACCCCTTCGTCCTGGTCGAGGGCTCCCAAGTGCTCGACTCCTACAGGCGCTGCCTGCGGCTGGCCGACGGGAAGAAGCTCGTGGGAGGGTGCGCCTCCATGCCTCACGACCTGATGGCGGAGACCTCCAGGCTCGAGTTCGTCTCCTATGACCCGTCGGGCCGCGGCCAGCCCTTCATCCTCGGCTACACGGTCTCCCAGCCGCTGTGGGGCCACGAGCGCTGGGGCTTCATCCTCCGGCGGTCGGGACCCAAGCTTTTCCTCGCCGATTCCATGGACATACGCTGCCGGGAGGGATTCTGACGCGCCCGACCTGCGTGCTCGGCATCTCCGCCTATTACCACGACAGCGCGGCGGCGCTGGTGCGAGACGGCGAGATCGTCGCGGCGGCCCAGGAGGAGCGGTTCACCCGCGTCAAGCACGACCGAGACTTCCCCGCCCACGCCGTGGCGTACTGCCTCGAGGAAGCGGGCCTGGCGGCCTCGGACCTCGACCTGGTCGCCTACTACGACAAGCCCCTGCTGACCTTCGACCGCCTCCTGGAGACCTACCTCGCCTTCGCCCCGAGGGGCTTCCAGAGCTTCCGCCAGGCCCTGCCCGTCTGGCTCCACGAGAAGCTGCACCTCCCGCGGGAGATCGAGCGCGAACTCGGCGACGGGTACCAAGGCAAGATCCTCTTCGACCTGCACCATGCCTCCCACGCCGCCTCGGCCTTCTACCCCTCGCCTTTCGAGGAAGCGGCCATCATCACGGTGGACGGGGTGGGGGAATGGAGCACGTCGACGCTGGGCGTCGGCCGCGGCCGGGACGTCAAACTCCTCAAGGAGCTCCGCTTCCCTCATTCCCTGGGCCTGCTCTACTCCGCGTTCACGTACTACCTGGGCTTCAAGGTCAACTCCGGGGAGTACAAGCTGATGGGCCTGGCGCCCTACGGCGTCCCGCGCTTCTACGACCTCATCAAGGACAACCTCATCGACATCAAAGACGACGGCTCCTTCCACATGGACATGCGGTACTTCGACTACTGCGCGGGGCTGACCATGACCAACACGGCCTTCCACCGGCTCTTCGGCGGCGAGCCCAGGGAGCCCGAGGGGCAGACGACCCAGCGCCACATGGACATCGCGGCCTCGATCCAGAAGGCGACCAACGAGATCATGCTGAAGCTGGCGCGCTTCGCCCGCAAGGAGACGGGCTCGGAGAACCTCTGCATGGCCGGCGGGGTGGCCTTGAACTGCGTGGCCAACGGCCTCATCCTCCAGGAAGGGATCTTCAAGGACATCTTCATCCAGCCCGCCTCGGGCGACGCCGGAGGGGCCCTGGGCTGCGCGCTGCACGCCTACCACCATTATCTGGGCAAGCCCCGGCAGCCCAAGAGGCCCGACGCCATGAAGGGGAGCTACCTTGGCCCGGCCTATCCCCAGGAAGACGTCATGTCGTTGCTCAACGGCGCAGGCATCGCCTACAGAGAAATGAACGACACCGACCTCATCAAGGCAATCTGCGATTGCCTTGAGATAGGGATGATCGTCGGCCTGTGCCGGGGGAGGATGGAGTTCGGCCCGAGGGCGCTGGGCGCCAGGACCATCCTGGGCGACCCGCGCAACCCCGAGATGCAGAGCCGCATGAACCTCAAGATCAAGTTCCGGGAGGGGTTTAGGCCCTTCGCCCCCGCGGTCCTGATGGAGCGCCTCGGCGACTACTTCGACTTGGAGGTCCCGAGCCCCTACATGCTCCTGGTCGCTCCGGTCAAGGAGAGCCAGCGCCGCCCCCTGCCCGACGGCTGGCGGCAGCTCCAAGGCATGGCCCTCCTGAAGCTCCACCGGTCGAACATCCCGGCCGTCACGCACGTGGACTTCAGCGCCAGGGTCCAGACCGTCCACCGCGAGACCAACCCGTTCTTCCACGACCTCGTCGCCGCCTTCGACAAGCGCCACGGCTGCGGGGTCCTGGTGAACACCAGCTTCAACGTGCGCGGGGAGCCAATCGTCTGCACCCCGAAGGACGCCATGCGCTGCTTCGTCAACACCGAGATGGACGCCCTGGCCGTCGGCAACTGCCTGGTCCTCAAGTCCGAGCAGCAGGTGAAAGCCGACCGCGAGCAATACCTCAAGGAGTTCGCCCTTGACTAAGAAGAAGGGCGCGATGGGCTCGGGCATGATCCGGATCGACTGGAATCCTCGCGCCGAAGCCCTCCGGGGATTCGGCGCGGCCGTCGTCGTCTTCGCCGTCCTGGTCGGGACGTATGCCTTCTGGAAAGAACGATATGTCCTGAAGATCGTCGCCGCCGCTATCGCGGCGGCGGGGATCCTGACCGCGGCCCTCCCCGAGGCCGTCGGCCGCCCGTTCCACAAGGCGTGGATGGCCGTGGCCTTCGTCATGGGCACCGTCGTGTCCCAGGCCGTCCTGGCGCTCATCTACTACGTCCTGCTCACCCCCACGGGGCTGATCCTCAGGCTCTTCGGCCGGGACGCCCTGCGGCTCAAGAGAGGACCGGGGCCGTCCTATTGGACGAACCTGGCCCCGATGGAAGACAAGGAACGTCTGGAGAGGTTGTTCTGATGGCTCAAAAAAGGCCGTTGCTGCGGGAATTCTGGGGCTTCCTGATGGTCAACAAGAAGTGGTGGCTGCTGCCCCTGGTCCTGGCGATGCTGGCGCTGGGCGGGCTGGTCTTCCTGGCCGGGACGCCCGTGGCCCCCTTCGTCTACACGCTGTTCTAGAAATCTAGAACCCGACGTACGCGGAGAACCGCAGGGAGCTGTCGCCGCGCAGCCTCCCTTCGATGGTGATGCCGCCCCTCTCGAACGGGACCGTGAACCCCAGCATGGCCCCGATAGGGACCTTGGGCTTGAGCGTGTAGTCCACCTGGCTGATGGTGCTCGTCCCGGTCGTGAGCGCTCCCGCCACGGAATAGACGGAGCTGGTCGTGACATCCTTCTGCGTGACCCGGAACCTCCCTTCGATGTAGTCGAACCCGATGAAGGGGACGAAATGCTCGAACTTGAAGGCGGCCGAGACCCCGAGGCCGTAGCGCAGGTGGCTGATGTCGAACGAGGACTCGTTGCTGGACTGGCTGAGGACGGCGCCCATCGTCGAGTAGGTGATGGAGGTCGTCCTCTCCCTGTCCCCCTGGTTGACGGCCTGGTCGAACCGGAGCGACACGAGGACGCTGATGCTCTCCGTGTCGTAGGGCTGGCCCCTGACCTCGAACCCGTAGGCGAAGCCGTGGTTCATCTCCATCGAGATGCCCTCGGACACCGAGCGCGTGTCCCGGCTCAGGTCGTTGCGGGCCTCGAACCTGTTCGTCGTCTCCTTCAAGGTCAAGGTCTTGTTGGCGGCCCCGATCTTGGCCGAGCCCTCGAAGTACTCGGTGGCATAGCCGAGCTTGATGAACATGTAGGTCGAGCTGTTGTTGATGTTGCCCCACGCGCGGTTGGTCGTGGTCGTCGAACCGTCGGCGTTGTAGTTCACCTGCCTGAAATAGCTCATCGTACGGAAGGTGGTCAGCGAGGTCTTGTTGTCGGTCTCGATGAGAGTGAGGGTCGGGTCGGCAACGAGCGTCATGTCCTGGGCGAGGACCGCGTTGGTCTCGACGCCGACCGACAGCCCGCCGGCCCAGGACGCCGTCGCGGGCGCGAGAGACACAAGGAACAGCCAAGCAAGGTGCAGCGCTCTCACCGGGCATCATTATAACGGCGGGTTGTTATACAAATGTGTCGAGTGGCTACGGCATTGGCCCCCCCGCTACTCGCCCCCCCGGTGGGGGGGGGAGGGCGAGTGGCTACAGCATTGACCCCCCCGCTACTCGCCCCCCCGTGGGGGGGGGCGAGTGACTACGGCATTGCCCCCCCGCTACTCGCCCCCCCGTGGGGGGGGCGAGTGACTGGGGGCGAGTGGTCGCAGGACGAGCATGCGCTGGAACCTATCGAAGAGCGGGTAGAACCGCTCGAAATGCTCCTTCTCGGCGCGGTAATGCAGCAGGAAGACGCCCTCGGGCTCGGGCACCATGAGGGTCTGCGTGACGTAGACCTTCACGAGGCTGCCCACCATGGTGCCCTGCGGGTAGTAGTAGGTGGTGTAGCGGACCTTGTAGCCGGGGCGGGAGCAGAACTTGACGTTGTCGACCCTGTGGGAATCCTCGGGGCTGCCCACGGTCCGCAGCTGCCGGAGCTGCTCCGGCGCCGGGACGAACCCCTCCATGCCCCGCGTCTGGAAGACGGCCGCGATCCTCGCGTGCCCCTTGGGCTCGCGCCATTCCAGCCCGCCCTTGACGCGGACGGAAGGCCCCCAACGCAGGACGTCGACATAGGTGAACTTGCCGTTGCCGCCAGCGACCCTGGGCACCTCCTTCCCTTTCTCCAGGACGGGGTCCCGGGAGGGTCCCAGGTCCGACAGACGGCGGGACACCATGTCCTCCCACAGGGTCGCCTCGAGGTCCAGGAGAGCCGCCTCGAGCGCCGAGCTCTCCGCGGCAGGGGCGCGCGAGCTGTCGAGAAGCGCCGCGTTGCGCAGGAACCTCCCGCCGACCTTGAAGGCCAGCGCCCCCGCGAAGGCCAGCTCGCCCGGATGCACGTCCACCGCCAGGTCCTTGGAGGCTTTCGGCTCCAGCGAGATATCGTGCACGATGTTCTGCTGCATGTATCTGATCGAGACCGGGGCGTATCGCCCGGGGGGGAGGTCCAAGAGGTAGACGTTCTCCTGCGAGCGGAAGTTCGACACGATCGAGCCTTCCTCCGCCTTGCCGTCGGGGCCCAGCCGCTGGAAAGTCGCCGAGAATGGCTGGAAGGCCGAGAACCTCCCGCCCTTGATCTTCACCCTCACCACGACGGCGCCGTTCGTCGGCGAGGTGGCCTCGGGCGGGCGGATCCTGGGCCGGAGGGGACGCATGCCCCCGCACGCGCAGAACCCGGCCAGGGCCAGCGGCATAGACCAACACGCCGCGACGAGAACCAGGCGGGGGGATCTCATGAGTCGGACGGTTTCATCGGTGCCGGCGCTCCGGTGCCTAGTTTAAGTCTCGCGGCGCAGCCTGTCAAGGACGCGGGTTTTACGATATAATGCGTCCATGGCGCCCGAGGACCAACCCCCCAGCGCGTACGATTTCGAGACGCTCTCGCGCGAGATCGTGGTCAGCAGGCTGCGCGACGCCGAGGACCATCCGGCGGCCGCGGCGAAGACCGCCCGGGACATCATCCTCCCCGCCCTCCGCTCGACTTTCCCCTCCCAGGCTCCCCGGCTGACCACGATCCAGGTCTGCCGGGGCATCGTCACCGGGAGCTTCTTCATCGACAAGGACATCGCGGCGACGGTGATCGCCGTCCTCGAGATGACCGCGGAGATCGCCCACGAAGGGAACCTGGAGCCCTCCGAGATCATGACCTGGGCCATGGAAGGGGTCGCCTCGGTCATGGCGGTCGTGGGCGCCAACACCCAATACGCCGTCCAGACCGCCATCGAGGAGAGGTTCATGGGCGCGGGAGCCATCTTCGGCGAGCTCTGCCAGAAATCACTCGACCCTCCCCCGTAGGGGAGGATCAAGTACGGGAGGGTCGAGTAGCGGGTGGGGAACTCTTTCCTGGGTCTCCAGAAAAGCCAGCGCGTTGACCTCGCGCCCGCATTGCGCCTTGATCTGTTCGTGCACGACGCCCCGCAGCCGCCCCGCCGTCCCGGCCTCCAAGGGGAGCGCCGCCAGCCTGTCGAAAGGCCAGCGATGCGCGGCCTCCCAGACCGCGGGGTCGAGGCCCTCCGGCGGCGACTCCAGCATCCCGACCCCCACGAGCTCCAGTAGCCTCAACCCGAACGCGGGCACGACCCACCGCCGGGCGCCCGGCGCCGCGGTCCCGAGGCACTCGAGGGCCGCCACGATGAGCCCGTACTTGGCCGCGTTGGGGCTCAGGTCGGGGGTGAGGCGCAGCAGCATCTCGGCCAGGCTGAGCGCCTCCATGGTGCGGTGGTAGTCGGACCGCACCGCCGGGAAACAGTCGATGATCCTGCCTCCGACGGCCTTGGCGGGCCCCGACGAGGATCCCAGGTGCAGCCTGAACTCGGCCCGGAGGAGCGGCTCCGAAAGGCACTTGAGCTTCCCCCGGGGCTTGTTGACGCCCGCGAACCGCACGCCGAGCTTGCCGAGCGATTCGGTATAGACGGTCGCCAGGCGGTCGGACTCTCCCCAATCCGCGCGGGAGAGGACGATCCCTTCGGCGTTGACGATGCGGCCCCGCCTGGCCCCGACCGCCCAACCGTCGGGCCCAGAGGCATCCCGTGACGAGGCGGGCATGCCCGCGCTCTCCATCAGGCCGAGGCCGCGAGGAAACTCAGCATCTCGTCGTGCAGGCCGCGGGGGGATTCGTGGAACGACGCCCTCTGCCAGCCTTCCAGGCCGTCCAGGACGGGGGCGATGGATTGGAGCGGGAACCCGCACAACAGGAAATAGACCTCGGCGGGGACGAGGCGCCGGCACAGCGCGAGAGCGGCCGCGGGGGCCAGGAGCTTGAACATGACCAGCCGCTCCATCGGGGCCAGGCCGGCGTACGCCGCCGCCAAGGCGTCCGTGTCCATGGCCCCGAGCTTGCGCCTGAGCCCGATGAAGTCCGAGCGCTCGAAGAAAGGCCTGATCACCGACCGCTCCGATCCCATGACACGAGCCATTATAGATTTTTATCAAAGATATGTATAATGTCGCCATGCTACCGACCTACAATCCGCACAAGAGAAAACGCAAGCGAAGAATGGGTTTCTTGGCCAGGGCGAGCACCCCCGGCGGACGGGGCGTCCTCAAACGCCGCCGCGCCAAGGGCCGCCACGTCCTGATCCCTTGAACGCATGAGCCCGGGGATCAACGCCCTCGGCCCACGGATGCGCCTGCGGTCCCGGAAAGAATTCGACCGTCTTTTCACGCTGGGCCGCAAAGCCGCCGGGAGGAATCTCATCCTTTGGCACTGCGGGTCTTCTCCCGCGGCCCCGACGCGCCTGGGACTCTCCATCAGCGCCAAGGCGGGCTGCGCCGTGAAGCGCAACCGCTTCAAGAGGCTCGCGCGGGAGGCCTTCCGCCTCAACCGCGCCAAGCTCAAGGCGGGCACCGACATGGTCGTCTACATCCGGCCAGGCTGCCGGTGGAAAACCCTGGCCTGCGCCCAAGCCGATTTCCTGGCCGTCTGCCGGGCCGAGCGTCTCCTGACCGCGCCCGGCGTTTCTGGCGCGGGCGTGCCGCCTCCGCCGACAACGGGCAGCGGCCTCACGGCATGATCAAGTCCGTCGCGCTCGGCATCATCGATTCCTATCGCGCCTTCGTCCGGCCGCTCATGCCGCCGGCCTGCCGTTTCACCCCCAGCTGCTCCGACTACGCCCACGAGGCCCTCGCGGTCCACGGGCTGGCGAAAGGCTCCTTCCTGAGCCTGCGCCGGCTGTCACGCTGCCATCCATGGAACGCGGGTGGAGCGGACCCCGTGCCGCCCGCGCATCTTCCTAAGTCGGCCGGGGCGCTCGGCCGCCGGCCTCGACCGCGCCCCGTGCCGCGCTCGTGACGACTTTGCTTCTCTCCAACGCCCCCCCGATGAATAGGCCCCCCCGATGAACAGGAATCTCGTGCTCGCCGTCGCCCTCTCGATGCTCGTCTATATCGGGTGGTACGGGTATGTGGACAAGAGGATCAACCCTCGACCGCCCATCCGCCCTCCAGCAACGACAGGAACCAGGGTCTCCCCAGGAGAAGGGCCTCCCCGCGCCGGCGCGGCGACGCAGCCCCAGGCGTCCATCCCCTCGTCGCAATCGCCCACGGCGCCGGACGCCGCGCCGTCCGCCGAACCGCTCGACCGCAAGACGCTCGAGGAGGCGTCGGACCGCCTGACGGCGGGCGACGCCGTGCTGTCCATCCACCCGCAGGGCGCCGCCATCGTGAGCTGCAAGTATCAAGGGCCCCTGGGGCTCGTCGAGTTGGTCGACAACCCCGTGCCGGGGCTCTTCGCCACCTGGCCCGAGCTGAGGTTCGCCAAGCAGCCGGCCCCCGCGGGCACGGCGCGCTACGCCGCGGTGCGGCCGGACGGCGTCGCCGTCACCAAGGAGTTCGTCTGGGAGGGCGCCCGCGCGCTGCCCCGCGTCCTCATCCGGCTATCGAACGAGACCAAGCGGCCCCTGGCCACCGGGGCCTGGACGCTGTCCGTCGGTCCGGGCCTGGGCACCGTGCCCAGCGAGGTCAAGGAGAACGACAAGGTCTGGCGCGCCATCGGGCTGACGCCCGAGGGCAAAGGGACGCGAGGCAGGATCAACGCCTTCAAGGCGGGCAGCCAGACGACCGACTACCGCTGGGCCGGCGTGGACAACCGCTACTTCCTGGCCGCCGTCGCGGCGCCCCAGGTCTTCGAGCGCATCGAGGCGTCCCTCCCGCCGATGCTGCGGTTCGTCGCCTCATCCTATCAGCTCAACCCGGGCGAGAGCCGCCTGTGGGAGGCGCCGTTCTATCTCGGCCCGAAAGCCAACAACTCCCTCGTCCACTTCGGGGTCGGGCTCGAGCGCTCCATCGACTTCGGCACCTTCGCCTCGATCGGCCGCCTGATCCTGCGGCTCCTGGGCATGATCCACGGCCTCACCGGCAACTGGGGCTGGGCCATCATCCTGCTCACCGTCGTCGTCCAGACCGTGCTGTTCCCCTTGTCCTACAAGACGATGAAGTCCGCGGCCGCGATGAAGCGCCTCCAGCCCCAGATCGCGAGGCTCCAACAGCAGTACGCCAAGGACCCGTCCAGGCTCAACAGCGAGATGATGGAGCTCTACAAGCGCTCGGGCGCCAACCCGCTGGGGGGGTGCTTCCCGCTTCTCCTGCAGATGCCCATCTTCATCGCCCTCTACAACACCCTGCGAAACGCCTGGGAGCTCCACGGGGCGCATTGGATCTTCTGGGTCAGGGACCTCTCGGCCAAGGATCCCTACTACGTCCTTCCCGTCATCATGGGCGGGCTCATGTGGCTGCAGAACAAGTTCAGCCCGTCGGCGCCGAGCGACCCGACCCAGGCCATGATGATGAACTGGATGCCCGTCATTTTTACGTTCATGTTTTTGAACTTCCCCTCGGGGCTGGTCCTCTACTGGCTGACGAACTCCGTGATCAGCGTCTCGGAGCAGTTGGCCCTCAAGGGCCATTTCGAACGGGCCGGCTGAAACGGGGGGAAGCGGGGAGACGAGCCATGGAACAACAGATGGAAAGCGAAGGCAGCAACGTAGCCGAAGCCGTCGAGAGCGCTCTCAAGAAACTCGGCCTGCGGCGCGACCAGGTCGAAGTCCAGGTCATTCAGGAAGGCTCATCCGGATTCATGGGCATCGGCCGCAAGCCCGCCAAGGTCAGGGTCGTCGAGAAGCGGTGGGGCACCGAGCCTCCTCCGACGCCTGCCGCCGGACCGAGGAAGCCTGGAGGCCGCGAGCACGACCGCGGCCCCGGCCCCCGTCCGCCCGGGGAAGCGGGGCGCTCGCGCGACGCGAGGCCGCACCGCCCTGACGCCCGTCCTGCCCGGCCCGAGTCGCACCGCCCTCGGCCGGAGACCCACCACCCCAGGCCTGAGACGCACCATGCCAGGCCCGAGCCTCGCCCCGCCAAGCCGGCCCACGCGCCGAGGCCCCAGGCCGCTCCCAGGACGGCGCCCGACCGGGGCGGGCCCGAGACGCCCGGGGGCCCGCGCGAACCGCTGCCGACCCTGGCGGACGAGGCCGAGATCGCCGCGGCCTGCGCCCAGGCGACCGACCTCATCAAGGAGATCCTCAGGCTCATGCGGTTCACCGACGCCAAAGTCCAGGCCCAGTGGGACCCGGAGCAGGAACGCATCAAGGCCCTGGTGGAAACCGCCGAGGCCGAGCAACTCATCGGCAAGGAAGGGAAGGTCCTCGAGTCCCTGCAGTTCCTGGTCACGGTCATCACCACGCGGCAGGCCAAGAAGCCCGTCGCCGTCTGGGTCGACACCATGGGCTACCTCGAGAGGCGCGAGCAAGCGGTGCTCCGGGAGGCCCTCAAGGGGCTCGACATCGTCAGGCAGACCAAGAAGCCCTTCCGGCTCTCTCCCATGGACCCGGCGATGCGCCGCCTCGTGCACCGGAGCCTCGAGGAGCACGCCGACGTCTCGACGTCGTCGGAAGGCGAAGGGCAGTGGCGGAAGGTGGTCATCAGGCCGCGCTAGCGCTCCGACCGCCGCACGAGATGAATCAGAGCGCTGGTTCGGAAACGATCGCCGCCATCGCGACCCCGTCCGGCACGGGCGCGCTGGGCATCCTCCGGCTGACCGGCCCGATGGCCCGGCGGACCGGCGAGAGCTTCCTCGCTCCTCTCCGGGCGGGGGGCTTCAGGCCGCGGGAGGCCTTCGCGGCGCGGGCCTCGTTCCAAGGGGAGCCCGTCGACATCGTCATGGCCACGTACTTCCCCGGGCCGCGCACCCCCACCGGCGAGGACCTGCTCGAGGTGACGGCCCACGGCTCCACCTTCATCCTCGGGAAGCTCCTCGAGGCCTCCCTCGACGCCGGCGCCCGGCTCGCGAGGCCGGGGGAGTTCACCATGAGGGCCTTCCTCAACGGCAAGCTCGACCTGGCGCAAGCCGAGGCCGTCTGCGACCTCATCCGGGCCCGGACGGGCCGCGGGCACCGGGCCGCCCTCGAGCAGCTCGAGGGGGGGCTGTCCCGGGAAGTCAAGGAGATCGCCGGCGACATCCTCTCGGTCCTGGTGGGCATCGAGGCGACGCTCGACCATCCGGAAGAGGACATCCCCCGGCTCGAGGGGCCCGCCGTCGCCCTGGCAATCGCCGAGGCCGGACGCCCGGTACTCCGGCTCATCGAGTCGTTCCGGCGGGGAAGGCTCCTCACCGAGGGCGCCCGCGTCTGCATCGTCGGGCGTCCCAACGCCGGCAAGTCCAGCCTCCTCAACGCCCTCCTGGGGACCGACCGGGCCATCGTCTGCGCCTCCCCGGGCACCACCCGCGACACCATCGAGGAACCCTGCGACCTCGGCGGGATCCCGGCGGTGCTGGTGGACACGGCGGGGCTGCGGGAACAGCCCGGCGACGAGGCCGAGGCCCTCGGGCTCGAACGCTCGGAGCGCGCTCTCGACCGGGCCGACCTGGCGCTGCTCGTCATCGACGGCTCGCGCCCGATCGACGGCGAGGACGAGAGGATCCTCCGGGGGACGATGGAGCGGGCCCGCCGCGCGGGCGTCCCGCTGCTCACGATCCGGAACAAATCCGACCTCCCGTGCCTGGCGGAAAGCTTCGCGTGCGACGCCGCCGTCTCCGCCCGGGACCACGCGGGGCTCGCGACGCTGGTCGACAAGGCCGCGCGGAAGCTGACGGACGGGTGCGACGAGAACGACGGCGCGCTGGTCACCTCGCTGCGCCACCAGGGATCCCTCGGCGCTTGCGCCTCGGAGCTGTCGGCCGCGGCGGCCTCGATCGAGGAGCACCCCGAGGCGTGGGAGGAGTTGGCGGCGTGCCGCCTGCGCCACGCCTTGAAGAGCCTGGGAGAGATCACCGGGGAGACCCTCGACGAGAAGGTCCTGGCCGGCGTCTTTTCGAAGTTCTGCGTCGGGAAATAACTCGCCCCTCCCCGCGGGGGGGCGAGTAGCGGGGGGGCTGATGCCGTAGTCACTCGCCCCTCCCCGCGGGAGGGCGAGTAGCGGGAGGGGCGAGTAGCGGGTGGGGCCGATGCCGTAGTCACTCGGCCCTCCCCGCGGGAGGGGCGAGTAGCGGGTGGGGCCGATGCCGTTTCATAAGGAGCAGTTCCATGGCAAACAAGAAAATGCCGGGCCGCAAAACGACGGGGAGCGGACGCCGGGCCGGACCCGCGGCGAAAAAGGCCCCGCGGCCCGTCCGGGCGAGGAAGGCGTCCGCCCCGAAGAAACGACCGGCCCCCGCCGCTCGCCGGGGCGCCGCGCGCCCGGACCGGCCGGCATCGCCCCGATCGGCGGGCGGAGCCTCCGCCGCGGCCAAGGTCGCTCTCGCCAGCATCACCCCGGAACAGCAGATCGTGGGCGCGGTCTTCCTGGGCAAGGTGATGAACTACTTCTCGCATCTCGGGGTCGTCACGCTGCGCCTCGAGGCTCCGCTGGCGGTCGGCGACATGGTCCGCATCAAGGGCCACACGACCGACCTGACCCAGAAAGTGGATTCGCTGCAGGTCGCCCACGAGAACGTGCAGAACGCCGCCACCGGGGAAGGGGTGGGGCTCAGAGTGGCCGACAAGGTGCGGGCCGGGGACGCGGTCTACAAGGTCTGAGAGCCACCTTGACCAACCTTCGGAGCCCCTCCGTCGCAGGCGATGCCGCCGCCGGTCCCCGGATGGCCGTCGTCGCCGCGGTCGCCTTCCTGACGGCGGTCAATGTCGTCAAGTATGTCCACCGCCAGGCCCCGTACGCCCTCCTCCCCCTGATCCAGGCCGACCTGGGTCTCGCCGACTACCAGCTCGGAGCGCTGGCCTCGGCGTTCATGGCCGCCTACGTCGTCGCGGCCCTGCCGCTGGGGTGGCTCGCCTCGCGCGGCTCGCGTTGGCGCTGGATCGCCGGATCCGCCGCCGCCTGGAGCCTCGCCACCCTGGGGTCGGGATGGTGCGGCGGGCTATGGTCCCTCGTCGCCGCGCGCTGCGCGACCGGGGGCGCCCAGGCCGGCTACGGGGCGGTCGCGCCCGCCGCCGTAGCCGACGGTTTCCCCGGACGCGGGCGGGGCACGGCCCTGGCCCTGTACTCGACCGCCATCCCGTTGGGCAGCGCCCTGGGCTACGTGGCCGCCGGTCGCCTGGGGCTCGCCGTGGGATGGCGGGCATGCCTGATGCTGCTGGCCTTGCCGGGGCTCGCCCTGGCCTGCGCGGCTTTGGTCCTGTCGCGCTCCCGGCGAGAGAACCGCTCCCCGGACGGGGGAGCCGGCCCCGCGCCCGCGGCCGCCAACGCATTTCCAGATGGCGCCGCGGACGCTCGGCCTCCGGCCTCGACCGCGCCCGCGGCATGCCGGGACTATCGAGCGCTCTTCGGCATCCCCAGTTTCGCCGCCGGCACGTTCGCCATGGCCCTGATGACCTTCGCGCTGGGCGGGATGGCGGTCTGGATGCCGATGTTCTTCGTGCGCGTCAGGGGCCTGGACGTGTCCCGAGCCGGCGACCTCTTCGGCGCCGTCACGGCCGGCGCCGGGCTCCTGGGCATCGCCCTGGGGGGCTGGCTGGCGGAACGGCGTTCCAGGGACTTCGGCAAGGCCTACTTCCTGGTCGCGGGTTGGGGGATGCTGGCGGGGCTCCCCCTGGCCGTGGCCGCCGTCCTCGTGCGCGACCTACGCCTCTCGCTGGCCTTGCTGTTCGCGGCCGAGTTCCTCGTCTTCCTTTATATGGGGCCGCTCAACGCCGTGGTCGCCTCGGTGACCAGCCCGGACAAGAGGACCCTGGCCTTCGCCGCGAACATCTTCGTCGTGCACGCGGTCGGGGACACCCTCTCGCCGGCGGCGATCGGCGCGGCCTCCGACGCGCTCGGCCTGAGGACCGCCCTGGTGCTGGCGCTCTCATGCCTGGCGCCGGCGGCGGGGCTGTGCCTGTGGGGCGCCGGACACTATGACCAAGACTCGCAGCAAGCCTGCGCCGTCGGATAGCGCCCTCCGGTTGGGCTGGCGGGTCCTCGCCTCCCCGACGGAGGCGGCGCGCTCCTGCCTCGGCGGGAGGAACCTGGCGCCCTCCTTATGGATCTACGCCGCCTGCCTGGCGGCCTTCGGCGCGTACAACTGGCTCAAGCCCCCGGGGTTCCCCGCGGGGCAGTCCTTCCCGGTCGAGGACCCTGGCCTCGGCCACTCCCTCCAGGTCGCCCTCTGGAACATCCCTCTGGAGGCGGGCTGGATCGTCTTCCTGATGGGCCTGGCGAGGTTCTTCGAGTCCGGCACGCTGATCGTGCGCATGGTCCTGGGGGTGGCCTGGGCCGCGGCCTCGATCGTCCTGCTCGTCCTCTACGCCGAGCTGCACAAGTTCGGCAAGGGGGGACTGCTGGCCGGCGCCCTGGCTTGGCTCGGCCTCTTCTACCCTCTGACCCGCAGGGTCGGCGCATCGGAGTGGCTCCCGTTGGCGAGCTTCATGCTGGCCATCAACGCGATCGCCGTCGTGCTCGCGGCGCCCCTGACCGTCGCCGCCCTGGCCCGGGCCGAGGATGCCCACAAGGCGGCGCAGGTCATCGGCGGGCTCTGGCTCCTCGGCGCGAGCACCCTGGGCCTGCGGGAGCTCAGGGGCATGAGGCTGTCTAGGGCGTTCATGGCGATCTTCCTCACCATGGTCTTCCAGGTGACCCTCTCGTTCACCCTCTACTTCGCCGGGCTCGCGCCCCGCGAGATCCTCATGGCCCTCTTCAGCGCATGACCGTCCATCACCAGGACTACGACGTGATCGTCGTCGGCGCGGGACACGCGGGCATCGAGGCGGCCCTCGCGGCTTCGCGCATGGGCTGCCGGACGCTCCTGCTGACCATGAACCTGGACACGATCGGCCAGATGTCGTGCAACCCGTCGGTCGGCGGGATCGCCAAGGGCCAGCTCGTGCGCGAGCTCGACGCCCTCGGGGGGGAGATGGCCCGGGCCACCGACCGCACCGGCATCCATTTCAGGATCCTCAACGAGAGCCGCGGCGCCGCGGTCCGATCCCCCCGGGCCCAGTGCGACAAGAAGCTCTACCAGGCCGCGATGAAGCTGGCGCTCGAGTCCCAAGCCCATCTCGACTTGAGGCAGGAGGAAGCGGCCTGTCTCTGGATGGACGGCAGCCGTCTCCAGGGAGTAGGGTCCCGGCGGGGGACCCGCTACCGCGGCCGGACCGTCGTCGTCGCGACCGGGACCTTCCTTAACGGCCTGGTCCACATCGGGCTGGAGTGCTTCCCGAGCGGCAGGGCCGGCGAGCCTCCGGCCGCCGCCCTGACGGGCAGCCTGCGGGAGCTGGGCTTCGAGACGGGCAGGATGAAGACGGGCACCCCGATGAGGCTTCACGCCCGCTCGATCGACTGGTCACGCCTCGAAGCCCAGCCCTCGGACCGGCCGCCGACCCCGTTCTCCCACCTCACCGAGCGCATCGACACGCGCACCCTGCCGTGCTACATCGCCTACACCAACCCCCGCGCGCACGCGATCATCCGGGACAACCTCGACCGCTCCCCGCTCTACTCGGGGAGGATCAAGTCCATCGGCCCGAGGTACTGCCCCTCGATCGAGGACAAGGTCGTCAAGTTCCCGGCGAAGACCCGCCACCAGCTCTTCCTCGAGCCCGAAGGGCGCGGGACGCGCGAGATCTACGTCAACGGCCTGTCCACGAGCCTGCCCGAGGACGTCCAGCACGCGGTCGTGCGCTCGGTCGAAGGGCTCGAAGAGGCCCAGATCATGCGGCCGGGCTACGCCATAGAGTACGACTACTGCCCGCCGACGCAGCTTGGGCCCACGCTCGAGACGAAACCGGTGGCCGGGCTCTTCTTCGCCGGCCAGCTCAACGGCACGACCGGCTACGAAGAAGCGGCGGCGCAGGGCTTCATCGCCGGCGCCAACGCCGCCCTGCTGGTCAAGGGGGAAGAGCCCCTCATCATCGGGCGCGACGAGGGCTACATCGGGGTGCTCATCGACGACATGGTCACCAAGGGCGTCGACGAGCCGTACCGCATGTTCACCGCGAGGGCCGAGCACCGCCTGATCCTCCGCTCCGACAACGCCGACCTCAGGCTCATGGACAAAGGACGGCGGCTGGGGCTCGTCTCCGACTTCCACTATGGGCGGTTCCTGAGGTACCGCGACGCCGTGGAGGGCGGGGGGAAACGCTGGGACGACCCGGAACTGTTCCCCTGGAGCGACGCCCGGGCGGCCCAGCAGCGGCGCATCCAGCTCCACTACGCCGGCTACGTCGCCCGCGAGACGGCGGCCATCGAGCGCATGCGCAAGTGGGAGCACGTCCCGCTGCCCGAGGACCTGGATTTCGCCGCGATCCCGTCTTTGCCCGCCGAGTCGCGCCAGAAGCTGCTCAAGGTCGGCCCCAGGACCCTGGGGCAGGCCTCGCGCATCCCCGGCGTGACCCCGGCCGACGTCCAGATCCTCTGGATCTACGCCGACAGGATGCGCCGGCGGGCGGACCGGCCCGACGCTTGCTCCACCCGCAGGGAAATATCCTCATGAAACGGCGACAAGCCCCCCCGGCTACTCGCCCCCCCATGTCACTCGCCCCCCCCGCGGGGGGGCGAGTAGCCGGGGGGGCGAATGACTGCCCCTTCTCGACTTTGGCCGCGGCGGCTCAGGCCTGGGGCATCGATCTCGGCCCGTCCGAGATGGGCCAGCTCAGGCTCTACGTCTCAGAGGTCCAATCCTTCAACCGCAAGACCAACATCACGGCCGACGGCGACCAGGCGGCCATCGTCTTGAGGCACGTGGCCGACGGCCTGGCCTGCGTCCCGGTCCTCAAGGCGCTGGCGCCGCATCCCGCGCCGGAGGTCATCGACCTGGGCGCCGGCGCGGGCTTCATCGGCATCGCCGTCAAGATCGCCTGGCCGCAGGCGCGCGTCACGCTCCTCGAGCCCCGGCTGCGCCGGTTCGGGTTCCTGAGCGCCGCCGCGGCGACGCTCGGGCTCAAGGATATCCGCCTGCTGCGACGGCGCGCAGACCCGGCGCCCCACGCCGCCCACGCCTTTCCTGAGGGCGCGCCGGGCGCTCGGCCCCTGGGCCTGCCGGCCCAGGCCGCGCCTCGGACGCCCGCCTGCTGCGGCGACCTGGTGGTAGCGCGGGCCCTGGCGCCCGTCGAGGATTGCCTGCTCGCCGCCCTGCCGATGCTCCGGCCCGGCGGACACCTCGTCGTCTATCAATCGACGGCGCCCGACCCGCGGTCCCCGGCCTTGCGCCGGGCCATGGCGAGCGCCGGGGCGTCCTGGGAAGGGAACCACCGCTACCGGCTCCCCGCCCAGCGCGCGGACCGGTTCCTGGCCGTTTTCACTCGCCCCCCCCACGGGGGGGCGAGTAGCGGGGGGGCCCATGCCGTTTCATCTTAAGGAGGAACACCACTCATGCATCTTCTCAACCGCTACTTCGCGCCGTTCGCGCTCTTCCTCGTCCTGTCCGCGGTCTACTTCCGCGGCTCCGACACGCCGGGGCAGCTCCCGCACGAGATCAAGCTCTCCCTGGGCATCCTGGCCCTGTCCTTCGTCGTGAACTGGTGGCTCTCGTCCCGCACCTACCGCTACGTCGGCTGGGCGAGGTTCATGCGCGCGCTCCAGGTCTGGATGAACTTCGTGTGGTCGGTCCCGCTGTTCTATCTGCTGGGCGCCTTCTGGGGACCCATGTGGCTGCTCTTCGTCATGACGCCGGTGACGGCCGCCCTCACCATGAAGTGGTGGACGACCCTGGCGACGGCGCTCGTCTCGGCGGCCACCATGATGGGCATCTACTTCCTCAGGGGCCTGACGCCGGAGATGAGCGAGCAGTTCGGCATGGCGCTGGTCCATGCCGGCTTCATCGTGGTCATCTCGCTCTTCGTCCACTCCTTGTCGCAGACGGCCCTGCGCTTGATCTCGCCCAGGGGAACTCAATAGGATCCCCGGCCCGGCTTGTGTTTGAATCGGCCGCAGGCTAAACTATCAACGTGGACGCGATCCTCAAGCTCCGGATCCTGATCTGGGTCGCCATCATCGGGCTCTGGGGCGTCATGGTCTACCAGTATCTCGGCGAGGAGGAGCCCGCCGCCCGCCAGATGGTCCAGGTGCCCAACCCCTACAAGGGCATCGTGGCCCCCATCCCGGCGGCCATGCCCGAATCCCCGAGCCAGACCGAGACGGCCCCCGTCCTGCCCCAGGACACGCCGACCCTCGCGCAGAACACGCCGGCCCTGATGACGCCCGCCCCGGTCAAGCCGACGCCGGGGTTCATGATGCCGATCCCGCCGCAGATCGAACCGCTCCCCATGATCGCCCCGCGCCCTCCCGTCGGCGTCGATCAGCCCGCGCCCGTCCCCGACCTGCCCGCTCCCCCCGGGTTCTCCAGGGTCGTCACGCGCCACTTCACCATCCACGTCGAGGGGAGCGCCCCGGTCTCGCCGGAGATCATCAGCCTGCTGGAGAACCTGCACGGCAACCTCATGCTGGACCTCGCGGCTTTCTCGCCCTGGGCCAGCGACCAGAAGGTCACCATCCAGATCTTCAAGCAGCAGGAGACCTACCGCAAAGCCACGGGCCGCCCCGTCTGGTCCGGCGGCGCCACGTCCGTGCGCAAGAGGAAGATCTACATCTACGAGAGCGAGGAGCTCCCGGGCATCCTCGCGCACGAGTTGTGCCACATCTACTACGACGGCTTCTTCCTCCAGGGCAAGCCCAATCCCCTGTGGCTCAGCGAAGGCATCGCCACCCTCGTGCAGGTCGAGCGCGGGCTCGCCGCCCCGGTGTGGCTCCGCGAGAACCTCGCCATCCTCAAGGACGGGGGCGGCTTCGCGCTCCCCGACCTCATGCGCGTCAGCGGGACCTCCGGCGCCCAGGACGCGAAGGTCAGGCTCTGGTACACGCAGTGCTATAGCCTGCTGCGCTTCATGCTGCGCACTCGCCAGCGCTCGGCCTTCTACTTCTTCTCCCAGCACCTGCGCGACGGCAAGCGCGTCGATGAGGCGCTCTACCGCGCGTACGGCGCCCCCTACACCAGCCTCAAGGCGCTCGAGCACGCCTGGCGCTACGACCTCATCTCGGGGAAATAGCGCCCTTCCCCCGTCGGGCCGAGCGTTCCCACCGCGCGTTCCAAGACGGGCGTTTTTTTCCTCCACGCGGCGCGTCATTGGGTCTTGACAAAAACAAGGACATACCCTATACTGTAGGCCCGATGGGGTTGAGTGTGATGAAAGTTCAGATCAGTGGGAAAAAGTGGGGATAGTGGGTGTCACTCCTCATCGGCCGCTACGAGTACACGCTCGACACCAAGAACCGGCTGAGCGTCCCGCCGAAATTCCGCGAGATGCTGGTCCGCGAGAACGGCAAGGAGTTCTTCCTGGCGAGCGGGCAGGAAGGCTGCCTCTACCTGTTCCTCCCCAGCGAATGGGAGAAGCTCCCGGGGAACCTGCAGTTCTTCGCGATGAAGGACAAGGAGAAGGAGCGCGCCTACACCCGCAAGTTCTTCGCCGAAGCCATGGAAGCGGAGCTCGACACGGCGGGCCGCATCCTCATCCCCGAGTACCTCAAGAAGCACGCCGGCCTGAGCTCCCGCGTGCTGGTGCACGGCGCCGGCAACCGGGCTGAGATTTGGGATCACAAGAAATGGAATTCATACACGAAATCGAAGGTCGAGCCGACCTACCGGTCGGTCTCGAAGACCCAGCCGATCTGATCGTGCAGGCCAGGCATATCCCGGTCCTGCTCACAGAGGTGCTGGACCACCTCGTGCTGGATCCCGACGGCCTTTACCTCGACGCCACGCTCGGCCTCGGCGGCCACGCCGAGTCGATCCTCGAACAGATTTCGGCCCAGGGGAAGCTGCTGGGGTTGGACATGGATCCAGAGGCGATCATCGAAGCCACAGAGAGGCTCCGAGCCTTTGCCGGCAGAGTCCGGCTTGTCCGCGCCAACTTCCGCAACCTGGGCCAAGTTTTAGAATCCGAGAAGTTCTTCCCTCTGTCGGCCGCCCTCTTCGACCTCGGCGTCTCCTCCATGCATTTCGAGAAGGCCCGGCGGGGCTTCAGCTTCCGGGTCTCGGGCCCCCTCGACATGCGCCTGTCGCCCGACAGCCCTCTGACCGCCGACGCCATCGTCAACCGATGGCCGGTGGAGCAGATCGAGATGCTCATCAAGGAGTTCGGCGAGGAGCCGGCCGCGGGCCGCATCGCCCGGGCGATCGTCGCCCGCCGACAGTCCCGCCCGATCGAGACGACCACCGAGCTGGCCGCGATCATCGAGCGGACCGTCCCGCGCTCCAGCATCCATCCCGCGACCAGGACCTTCATGGCCCTGCGAATCGCCGTCAACGCCGAGTTGGAGAACCTGACCCGGGGCCTCGAGGCGGTGCTGCCCTACGTCAAGGCCGGCGGCAGGGTGGGGGTCATCAGTTTCCATTCCTTGGAGGACCGGATCGTCAAGAACGTCTTCTCGTCCTTCGTCAGCCAAGGATGGTGCCGCTGGGTCGGTATCGGCGGCCGACGTCCCTTCACGCCGACGCAACACGAACTCGACGCCAATCCCCGCTCCCGGAGCGCCAAGCTGCGGGTCGTGGAAAAATCGGGGCCTTCCTGAGGATGGCCTTGTCAACGAGTGGAGTGGAGGCACAGACATGAAGTCCCATGCCGCAATCAACGGTTCGAGCGCCGGTCTGGCCGCGATCTTCAACATGGAGAACACGGCCGGATTCCTGGACAACAGGCAGCGGGTCATCCATCTGGTCCCGATCTCCCAGGCGCCCAACATGGGCTACGTGTGGAGAAGGGTCTTCTTGCGCGCGAGGGACGCCCTCTAGCCATAAGGGACTTTTAACGGCCAGAACCTGGATTACAGAGAGAGAATCATCGTGAAACGCCGACAACTATCGCGGACGCCTTCTCGGCGGGGCGTCCGCTCCTTTGCGGGGTGCCTTCTCGGCGGGGCCCCCGCTCCTTTGCGGGGCGCCTTCTCGGCGGGGCCCCCGCTCCTTTGCGGGGCCTGCGCCTTCGATGGCGCAGGGGGACCCCGCTCCTTTGCGGGGTGCCTTCTCGGCGGGGCCCCCGCTCCTTTGCGGGGTGCCTTCTCGGCGGGGCCCCCGCTCCTTTGCGGGGCGCCTTCTCGGCGGGGCCCCCGCTCCTTTGCGGGGCCTGCGCCTTCGATGGCGCAGGGGGACCCCGCTCCTTTGCGGGGCGCCTTCTCGGCG
>JACRDT010000038.1 GCA_016212795.1 Elusimicrobiota bacterium
AAAAGCGCGGAGGCCCGTCTTCGGCCGGCTGCGGTGTTGCTCGTCAGTCGCAGGCGTCCAGCCTTCTCCTTCCTCGCGCCTTGCAGCCGGCTCAAATCCTGGCCTCCAGGACCGCAGCTATGAGCCGGTCGCAGCACTAGCCGGCGTCAGGGGTTTGGTTTCGGCAGTCTCCAGGCGATCTCAGCGCTGCTGGGTGCAGGTCCCCTTGGGGAGCGCCTTCTCGCAGGAGTCCCTGCCGAAGTAGCACAGGCGCGTGCTGGAGTTCAGCCACCACCCTGTCCGGGCGCAGGTCCCGTCGGGCCGGAGGTATTCCGGGTTGGGCGGGGGCAGGGTGTCCGGCGGGCCGGTCAGGACGCGGTGCCCTTCGCCATCGGATACCGGGGGCGCCTGCTGGCTGCCCGGCAGGTGCTCCATGATCCCGGTCGGCCCGCCCGGCGAGACCGTGGTCCTGGGCATGAGGGGAGCCGGGGCCATCGTCCCCGCGGCCGGCTCGACGTGCTGGGTGCCGGCGGTGGGTCGCGGGCGCCGCTTGACGGCGGGTTGGGCGGGCGCGGCCTGCTCCTGGGTCGGGGCGGCGGCCTGGGGGGCCGGCGGTCCTGCGATCGCGGCCGGCGCGGCGGATGGCTTGGTCTGCTGCGGGGCGAGGTAGTAGACAGGCCCTTGCCCGGCCTGCGTCCCCGGGTTCTGCGTGCTCTTGACGTCGGTCGTCGCCCAGCCTTTCGAGGGCCTGAGCTTGGGATACTTCGGGGCCGGTGGTTCGTCTTGAGGCTGGGGAAACTGGACCTGCATGACCTTGATGATTCGGCGCGTTCCCGCATCTTCCCGCGCAGGAGCGGCTGGGAGCCGAGGCGGGGTTTGGGGGGCCGGCGGAGGAGCGGGAGCGGCCGTCAGCGGCGCGGCCGGCGCGGCGGGAGCGACCGGCGGCGCGGGCGCGGGGGGTTTCTTCAGGAAATCGATCTTGGGGGGCCTGGCCGCGGCCGCGCTCCTGCGCGCCGACCAGCGTGACACTGCGACGCTGAGCAGGGGCATCAGGACGAGCAGCCCGGCGCCCAGCGCGGCCAGGCGCAGGGTCCGGCGTTCTCGCCCGAGCCTGGCGGCCTCGGAGGTCGATGGGTCGTTGTCGCAGGCGTCTTGATGCCGGTCGGGTTCCATGCCCGCGGGGGGGCGTCCCGTCGTCGCCCCGCCGCCCTGTGAGTGTAACAGCGGCAGGGGGGATTTTCAAGCCCGGTTTGACTCCGGGCGGCGATATTAATACGATTCCTAGCATGGCGACACGGCGCGCCGTCTCCCTGGGCATCCCGGTCCTTCTGGCGCTGGTTGGCGCGGGTCCCTCCCGCGCGGATATGGGGAAATGGGAGGTGGGTTTCACGCCGGGCTGGGCCATGCCGATACAGCGCACGGGCGACTTCATGAAGAAGTCGTACAACATGCAGTTCTCGGGGACCTACCAGATCCATGAATGGTTCGCGGTCGGAGCGGAGGGCGGCTACTCCGCGGGGCACGCCCTCGGGGGCAAGATGACGGATATCGATTGGGACTCCCCCGCCGATAACACCCCGGACTCCCTCAAGTTCGAGTCGTCGTCCAAGCTCTATTGGATCAACCTCACTCCCGTGGTCAAGATCGGCAAGTGGATCGAGTTCGAGGAGCTCCTCTACCGGCCCTACATCGTCTTCGGCATGGGCCTCTATCATTTCTTCTACAAGGCCGGATGGAACAAGATCGACGGCTACACGTCGGCCGGGAGGCACATCTCCGAGCAGGCCGTCGGCCAGGACGCCCGGCCGCAGACCGGCTTCGGGGGCAACATCGGGTGCGGCATCGACCAGCAGGTCTTCGAGTCGTTCCACGTCGGCATCGACGTGAGGATCCACCACGCTTTCAGCGTCGCCGACTTCACACGGGACGGAACGGCGGACGACGACTTCGACTTCATCATCCCCGCGCTGCGGTTCTACTACGTCTTCTGATCCGCCCAAGGAGGGTCCCATGACGCGCAAGAAGATGGCGTTCTTCGAGAGGTTCGCCGACCTCTGCGGCACCATGCCCCAGCCGGGGGCCTTCCTCACGGTCGAGGGGCCGGGGGGCAAGCCCAATGTCATGACCATCGGCTGGGCCTGCCTGGGCGTGCTCTGGGGGGAGCCCGTGATGGAGGTGCTCGTGCGCCCTTCCCGGCACACCTTCGGGCTCATGGAGAAAGCCAAGCATTTCTCCGTCAGCGCCCCCCTCGGCAAGCTGCAGAAGAAGCTGGCCTTTTGCGGGAGCCGGTCGGGGCGGGACATCGACAAGATCGAGGCGTGCGGGCTGCGGGTGTCGCCCGGCGTCACGAAGGGCGTCTCGGTCGTGGAAGGGTGCGACCTCTACTACGAATGCGAGCTCGTGCACAAGACGCAGGTCGTCAAGGAGAACCTCCGCAAGGACTTCATCAAGCGATACTACGAGGGGGAGGACTTCCACACCATCTTCGCTGGCCGCATCGTGGAGTCCTATTCAGTGTGACGGACAGGATCGCGGTCAGAGCTATCGATGCCGGGCTAGGCGACGCCGCGGTCCGCGAGCGGGGATAGGGCGGCCGGCGGTCTCGCCCTTCAGGGCCGAGGCCGGGATGCGGGCGCCCCGCACCGCGATGACGCGGGCCGCCATACGGGACCCCAGTTCGCCCGCTTCCTTCGCCGGGCGGCCGCCGCACAGGCCGGCCAGCACCCCGGCGGCGTAGAGGTCTCCCGCCCCGGTGGTGTCGACGGGCTTCACGGGGACCGGCGCGATGTCGTGGCGCTCCCCGTCGAGCACGAGGATGGAGCCTTTCTTGCCGCAGGTCAGGGCCACGCCCGTGTCGTACGTCGCGATCTCCCGGAGCGCGGCCTCCGTGTCCTGGCAGCCGGCGAAGGCGCGGGCTTCGTCCTCGTTGCAGAACACGAGGTCCACGAACTCCTTGGTGAACCGGCGGAAATCGTCGAGGGCCCGCCGCACGCAGAAGGAATCGGAGTAGCTGTAGGCCACCTTCGCGCCGTGGCGCTTGGCGTGCTCCATCGCCTTCTCCGAGGCGGCCTTGGGGCCGGCGGCGTCCCACAGGTAGCCCTCGATGTAGACCCACTTCGAGGAGGCGATGCCGTCGAGGTCGAGGTCGCCCGGCGTGAGCTCGATGCTGATGCCCAGGGACGTGAACATGGTCCGCTGGGCGTCCGGGGTGACCAGCACGATGCAGGTCCCCGTGCCCCGCTCGCCCATGGGCACGTCGTAGCCCACGCTGGCGGCCCGGAGGTCCCTGCCGAAGAACTTCCCGTAGGCGTCCCGGCCGACCTTGCCGCAGTACGCCGCCTTGCGTCCGAGCTGGGCGACCCCGATCAAGGTGTTGCAGGCGCTGCCGCCCGAGACGGTGGCTCGTTCCCGCCGCTCCAGGATCTTGAGCGTCTCCTGCTGGAACCCGGCGTCGACCAGGTGCATGTTGCCCTTTCGGCAGTCCGCCGGTCCGCCCGGGAGCTTGGCCGAAGCGAGCTTCCGGAGGACCTGGTCCGAGATAGGCATCTGTATGTCGACGAGAGCGTTGCCTATGCCGTAGACGTCGATGGCCATGTCCATTGCCTCCTTCGGCTCAGCGGTCCATTGTGGCATATTTCTCAGTATCCCGGGGCCACGCTGAGCGCGCAGCGGAACCCCAGGTCGTCGTTCTTGATGGAGGGCGGCCTGCGGCCGCGGCTGGAGCTGCGGAGGTCCGAGGCGCCCGAGGGCCAGGAACCGCCGCGGACGACGCGTTGGGACCCCGAGGGCGGCCCCCCTTTTCCCGTCACGCCGGCGTCCTTGTAGGCGTCCTCGGCGTACCAGTCGGCGACCCACTCCGCCGCGTTGCCGTGCATGTCGAAGACGCCGTACTGGTTGGGCTTCTTCTGCGCCGCCGGGTGGGTCCGGCCTTCGGCGTCCGTGTCGTGCCAGGCGTGGTCCGCGAGGCCGTCCGGGTCGTCGCCGAAGCCGTACCTGGTGTTCTTGCCGCCGCGCGCCGCCTTCTCCCATTCGGCCTCGGTGGGCAGCCTCTTGCCCGCCCAACGGCAATAGGATTGCGCGTCGTACCAGTCCACGAGGACCACGGGATGGTCGTCCTCGTTCCACGCCGGCTGTCCCTTCATGGGGGCGCCGGTCTCCTGGGCGTACCGCCGGAACTGGGCCACCGTCACCTCGTGCTTGTCGATGTAGAACGGGGACAGGGAGACGAGGATCCTGGGATGCTCCTCCGGCTCCCCTTCGTTGCCGGGCGAGCCCATGGCGAACTGCCCGGAGGGGATCGACGCCATGGGCGTGGGCGGGGCGTCGGGGGCCCGGGGTCGGCCCGGGCCAGCGTCCTTGGGAGGCTCCGCCTGCCTGGGGGGAGCCTCGGGCTCGGACTTCCTGGGACCGCTCAAGTACTGGCCCATGCCTAGGAGGATCAAGAGGACGACGATCGCGGCCACGGTCCTTCGCCGGGCGCCGGTCCCGGGCTCCGGCCAAGGTCCCTCGGCGCTCCCAGGGCTCGGCGCCGGCGGTCCGGCCGCCCGTTCCCGGCCGTCCGGCGCGATGGTCTCGAGCGCCCGGGAGGGCGCCGGCGCGGGCGCCTTCGGCGGGGGCGAGGCCCGTGGCGCGGGCGCGGCCGAGGGCGCGGGCCGTCCGCCGGGGGGGAAGATGAGGCGGTCCGATCCGCAGTGGCCGCAGAAGAGCGCCTCGGCCCGGTTCCTCTTCTGGCACTCGAGGCAGGTCCCCAGGGCGATGGCCCGCTGGCAGTGCTTGCACACGATGGCCCTGGCCTGCACGGGCTCGGCGCAGAATGGACACTCTCTCGCTCCCACGGTACGGCCACTATAACATTGCCGGGGAGCGCGCGCAACGAGGCGGGCGGGGCTCTGAAGTTGTATCATGGCGCTATGGCCGATGAGCTCAGGACGGCGCCGCCCCCGACCGGGTGGGACCGCTGCCGCGGGGTCCTGAGCCGTTGGGGCTTCGGCCGCGGGAGCTACAGGGTGGCGCCGGGGCTCTACGCGGTCGGGACGCCCGGCCCGGAGGCGCCGGTCCTGGTCACGGCCAACTACAAGCTCTCCTTCGACGCCGTCCGGCGGTCGCTCGCGGGGCGGGACGCCTGGCTCCTGGTCCTCGACACGGTCGGCATCAACGTGTGGTGCGCGGCGGGCAAGGGCACCTTCGGGACCGAGGAGTTGGTGCTGCGCGTGCGGACCTGCGGGCTCGGCGAGCGGGTCCGCCATCGGACGCTGGTCCTCCCGCAGCTCGGCGCGCCCGGGGTGGCCGGCTTCGAGGTGGCCAGGCGGACCGGGTTCAAGGTCGTGTATGGGCCCGTCCGCGCCGGCGACATCGGCGCGTTCTTGGACGGCGGCATGAAGGCGACGGACGCGATGCGGCGAGTCGAGTTCCCCTTGGCGGAGCGGCTCATGCTGGCTCCACTGGAGCTGCTCCAGGCCCTGCCGGTCTTCGCGGCGATGCTCCTGCCGGCGGCGGCCTGGACCCTGGCCAGGGGAGGCTCGGCCGGCGACCTGGCCGGGGTCTCCTGGACGCTCTTCGGGGCGGTCGCGGCGGGCGCCGTGCTGGTCCCCGGGCTGCTGCCGTGGCTCCCCTTCCGAGCGTTCGCCTTGAAGGGTTGGCTCGCGGGCCTCGCTTGGGCGCTCTTCGCGGCCTGGGCCCGGGGCATGGACGCGGCGACGACCGCGGCCGCCGTCCTGTTCCTGCCGGCCGTATCGGCCTTCCTCGCCCTCAACTTCACCGGGGCCTCGACCTTCACCTCCCAGAACGGGGTGAACAAGGAGATCAGGCTGTTCGTCCGGCCCATGGGCGTCTGCGCCCTGGCCGGCGTCGTCCTGGCCGCGGTGCATGGGGTCCTGCGATGAGATACCTTCCCGGCGTCGCGACCCTCGCGCTCGACCGCGAGGCCTGCACCGGCTGCGGCGTCTGCGCGGCCGTCTGCCCCCACCGCGTCTTCCGGATGGCGGACGGCAAGGCGTCGATCGCGGACCTGGACGCCTGCATGGAATGCGGGGCGTGCGCCAGGAACTGCGCCTGGGGGGCGCTGAAGGTGGAAGCGGGGGTCGGCTGCGCCCAGGCCATCCTGCACGGGATGATGACGGGCTCGGCGCCCTCCTGCGGCTGCGCCTCGGGGCCCGCGTCGCCCTGCTGCGGCGGCCCTACCTGAGCCCCCGCGGCAGCGGGAGGTCGAAGAACCGCTTCTTGAGGAGATTGGCCAGCGGGTGGCGCTTCAAGACCCGCACCACCCGGGGGACGCTGCGGCCGTCGCCGTAGGGGTTCTTCACGAGCTTCAAGGACGCCTGGAACGGAGCCGAGCAGGCCTTGCGCAGGGCCCGTCGGATGGAGCCGGCGTCCGGCCGGCAGGCGAGGACGCTCGCCGCGCGCTCGCGCCCCCGCTGGCGGTCGCCGATGTCGACCGTGGCGACGCGCAGGCTCGGCGCCTCCACGATGCCGCTCGAGGAGTTGCCGACCACGGCCAGGCAGTGCCGCATGAGCGACAGGTAGCGGTGGCGCCCCAGCGAGGCGAAGGCGGCGGCCCTCCCCGGCCGGCGCGACACGTAGGCGTCGATCATCCGGTCGAGCTCCCGGCCGCCGCTGTCGGCGTTGGCCTTGGTGAAGACGACCAGGCCGTCCTCGAGCTCGTCGAGGACCCGGAGCAGGGCCTTGAGCGAGGCCGCCGCCGAGCCGGGCTCGAGCGTCACGGGGTGGAGGGTGACCAGGAGGGTGCGGGCCCTGAGCGTGACGCCGAGGTCGCGCTCCAGCGCGTGCCGGGTCATGAAGCGGGCCGCGGCGAGCCCGTCGAGGCCGATCTCGCCGACCTCGAACACCCGGCCGGGGGATTCCCCGAGCTGGACGATGCGGTCCCGGGACCGCCGGGTGGCGGCGAAATGCAGGTGGCTCATCTTGGTGATCGCGTGCCGGAAGGAGTCGTCCAGGACCCCCTCGGTCACGTCCCCGCCCCCGATGTGCGCGATCGGGACGCGGCACACGAGGGCCGCCGCGGCGGCGCTGAGGAGCTCGTAGCGGTCGCCCAGCAGGACGAGGATGTCGGGCCGCAGGCGGCGGTAGGACCGGGCGTAGCGGGCGATGCCCAGCCCCATGGAGGCCGCGACGGACAGGTCGTCGGCGCCGGAGGCGCGGATGTCGACCTTCTCGTCGATCCGGAACCCGTCCTCGAGGATCTCCCGGTAGGTCAGGCCGAAGGGCCGGGCGAGGTGCGTGCCCGAGACCACCAGCTGCAGCGCCAGGCCGCGGTCGTCGCGGACCGCCGCGAGGAGCGGCCTGAGGATGCCGTACTCGGCCCGCGTGCCGGTGAAGACGCAGATCCGCCGCTTCATGGTTTCCTTCCCACTGCCTCGGAATCCACCATTCCCTCGCCAGGCTCGGTCATAGCTCGATCAGCTCATCCTTCGAGAAGGGGCGCCGGGCCCGCCGGCCGATGACGGTCTTCCAACGCAGCGGGCTGATGCCCGTCCCCGGCCTCTTGACCGTGAGGTTGCGCTCGCTGAACCGCTCACCGGCCGCGATGCCGGCGGCGGCGACGATGCTCTTGCGGACGAACGGGATGTTGGCCGCCTCGGAAGGCGAGGGCCCCTTGGCGCCGCGGCCGAGCGCCAGCTCGACGTTGCGGATGGCGGCCACCATGGCGGCCAGCGGCGCGGGCTCGAGCGACATCCGGTGGTCGGGCCCCGGGAGCCCGTTGTCGAGGGTGAAGTGCTTCTCGATGACCGCGGCCCCCAGCGCCGCGGCCGCGATGGGGACCGCGATGCCCAGGGTGTGGTCCGAGTACCCGACGGCTACGCCCAACGCGTCGCGGATGGCCAGCATGGCCCTCAGGTGGACGTCGGCCATGGGCGTCGGGTAGGCCGTCGTGCAGTGCAGGACCGTGACCCGGGACTTGGGGAGCCCGTGGCGCCGAAGGGTGTCGAGCGCTATCCGTATCTCGGCCATCGTGCCCATCCCGGTGGAGAGGATGACGGGCTTGCGGAAGGCGGCGAGCTTCGCGAGGAACGGCAGGTCGGTCAGCTCCGCGGAGCCGACCTTGAACATCGGCTGGAGCGCGGCCAGGAACGAGGCGCTCTCGATCTCGTCGGCCGTGGACAGGAACAGGATGCCGTGCCGGTCGCAATGGGCCTTGATCGCCCTGAAGGCCGAGAACGGCAGCTCGAGCCTCTTGAGCATCTCGTACTGGGTGTCCCGGCGGCCGCCCGCCCGGCGCTGGTAGGCGGGCTTCGGGGCGTCTTTCGTGATGACCCGCTCGGTGACCCAGGTCTGGAACTTGACGGCGTCGGCCCCGGCGGCCGCGGCGGCCTCCACCAGGGCCTTGGCGCGGGCGAGGGAGCCGTCGTGGTTCACGCCCGCTTCGGCGATGACGAAGACGGGCTTGCGCTCACCAGTCATTCTTGCGCACCACCCGGGCCGGGTTCCCGTAGGCGATGGAGCCGTCCGGGATGTCCCTGGTCACCACGGCCCCGTCGCCGATGATGCACCGGCTGCCGACGCTCCTCTTGAAGCCGATCGAGGCGCCGTCGGCCACGATGGTGTCGTCGCCGACGCGCTTGCCCGCCATGCTGACGTTGCCCGCGATCAGGACGTTGTCTCCGATGGTCTGGTCGTGGTTGACCGCGGAGAAGCTGTTGATGATGCAGTGGCTGCCGATGCGGGCGCCGTTGGCGACCTTGGCGTAGGCCTCGATGAGGTTCCCGGTCCCCATGGCGGCGTGCCTGGAGACGATGGCCGCGGGATGGACGACGTTCACCGCCGGCAGGAGGGCGTCGAGCCACTTGGCCTTGGCGCGGCGGACCTTCATGTCGCCGATGCCGAGGATGTAGCCCTTGAGGCCCTTGCGGGCGTCGAGCAGGGCGGGGATGCCCTCGTCGAGGCAGAGGACGGGGTAGCCGTAGACCTCCCGGCCGAGCTCCGAGGGCGCGTTGGTGGTGAGCCCGACGATGCGGTAGCGCCCCTGGTCCTCGATGTTGTCGATGGTCATGCGGGCGTGCTCGCCGCAGCCGACCAGGAGGATGCTATCTTTTCTCATGGGCCGCCTCCGCGGGGCCGTCGTCGGCCCCGTCGGGGTACCAGACCCGCAGGGTGCCGTCCTTGTCCGGCTGGGCCGAGGCGGGCGCCTTCCACGAGGGGTTGCGCCGCTTGAAATCCTCCACCCGGTAGCGCGTCTGCAGGAGGACTTCGTCGTCCTCGTTCCGTTCGAGGATGACGCCGTGGTAGAGCGAGACCTTGCCGATGTCGGTCATGACCGTGTACATGGGCTTGGCGCGGCCGGAGAACGCCCCCGAGCTCGTCAAGTCCTGCATGAGCTCGAGCCCCCGCCGCACCGAGGTCCGGTGGTGCGCCATGCCCTTCATGGGTATGCAGTGGAAGAGGTAGTGCGCCTCGATGCCCATGTAGCGGAAGTCGTCGTAGAGCCGCGAGAGGACGTCCACCGAGTCGTTGACGCCCTTGAGGAGGACCGTCTGGTCATAGATCTTGAAGGCGACCTCGTAGAGCGCCGCGTAGGCCTGCCGTGCCTCTGGGGTGAGCTCGGAGGGATGGTTGACCTGCGTCCCGATCTCGATCTTGGCCGGGGCGGCGGCCCGGAGGATGCCGAGGAGGTCCTTGCTGACGCGCTCGGGGTCCTGCACGGGGACCCGCGTGCCGATGCGGTAGATGAGGATGTTGGGGGCGTGGGCCCTGAGCTGGGTGAAGATGAACTCGAGCCGCTGAGGGACCATGAGGGGGTCGCCCCCGGTGATCAGGATCTCGCGCAGGTCGTCTCGCACCGGGGCGCTGCCGCAGTAGCGGGCGGCCCGTACGATGTCGTCCTCGCTGAGCGAGAACAGCGGGTACTGGCCCCGCAGGCACCACCGGCAGTGCGCGGCGCAGACCGTCGTGGGCTCGATGAGGATGGTGCGGCGGTAGAGCCGCTCGACGCCCCGCAGGGGCTTGCCGTCGTAATGGATGTGGACTTCCGACTCGTAGTGGCGCTCCCGCTCCCCCCGGCCCGCGTGCCGGTCCTCGAGCGGGGATTTGGCGTACTGCAGGGCGAGCGCGCGGTACTCGGCCGAGTCCCGCCCGTGGGCCGCCTCCAGCCGCGAAAGCTGGGCGCGGAGGTAGCCGGTCAGCTTCTCCCGGAACACGGCGGCTTTCGCTCCTGCCATGGCGCTCCCCCTAGCCCTTCCGGCGCCGGATCGTCCTGGCGGGGTTGCCGGCGACCGTCGCTCCCTTAGGGACGTCCGCGATGACCACGGCGCCCAGCCCGACCACGCTGCCGTCGTGGATGCGGCGCCGCTCCAGGATCGAGACGTGGGGGGCGATCCAGCACCGGGTGCCGACCGTGACCTCGCGGCAGAGCACGCTGCCCGAGGCGATGATGCTGTCCTTGCCGACGATCGAGCCGCTGCCGATCTGGACCAGGTCGTCGACCTTGACCCCGGGCCCGATCACCGTGTCGGTCAGCGCGCCTTTCTCGATGGTGCTGTTCGCCCCGAACCAGGCGTCGTCGCCGATGATGATGCGGCCGACCTGCGGCACCTGCTGCCACGCGCCGTCCTCGTAGACGAAGTCGAAGATCTCGCTGCCGATGGTGCTGTTGGCCTTGATGACGCAACGGGCCCCGATCCTGACCCGGCCGGTGACGACGCAGTTCTGGAAGATGGTGGTGTCGTCGCCGATCTCGACGTCGGGGCCGACGTAGCTGCCGGCGAGGACGCTCACGTTCCTGCCGAGCTTGGCCCCCTCCTCGATGACCGCCCGGGGGTGGATCTGCGCCGCGATGGGCCTGGTGAAGAACTTGTTCACGGCGTCGATGAAGTGGATCTTGGGCGTCGGGGTCGCGATGGACGAGCACGGCGCGCCGCGGGGGACCGGCCGGGGGCACAGCACGAGCACGTCGGCGGTCTTCTTGAGCGCCGAAACCGGCAGCGCGCGGACGTCCTCGACGTAGATCATGCAGTTGTCGGTGGGCTGGCCGGCGGCGCAGGGGCCGTAGACCGCGAGGTCGGCCCCGTGCAGCTTGCGCTTGAGGAAGGCCGCGATCTCCGAGGCGAGGACCGAGTTGAGGAATATCTTTCTCATCGTCCGCTCCTTAGTCGTTGCGTCGGGCCGCGTCAGAGGACCCGGTGGATCTCCTTGGTCTTGCCGTCCGTCCGGGGCAGCGAGCCCCGGGGCACGAATTCGATCCGGGGCCGGAGCCCCAGGAGGCCCGTGAAGTCCCCGGCGAGCCGGTCGCGCAGGCTCCGGGCGTCGCCCCGGCAGCCGCCGGCGCGCTCGAGCACGATCGTGACCGCGTCGATGGGGTCGCCCTTGCTGACCTGCACCTGGTAGACGGCCTTCGCCCCGCCGTCGCGCCGGCGGATGACCTCGCGGATCTGGCCGGGGAAGACGTTGAGCCCCTTGATGACCAGCATGTCGTCGCTGCGGCCGACGACCTCGAAGCGGAAGGACGCGCTCTTGCAGGGGCACCGGCCGGCCAGGACCTTGATCATGTCGCCCGTGCGGTACCGGATGAGCGGCTGGGCCTGGCGGCAAAGGTTCGTCAGGACCAGCTCGCCCGCGGCGCCCTCCTCGATGGGGACGGGCGCGCGGGTCTTGGGGTCGATGAGCTCCGGGAGGAGGACGCCGGCGCCCATGAAATGCAGGCCGTTCTGCCGGGCGCATTCCGCGCCGAACATGCTGAGCACCTCGGACATCCCGTAGTTGGCGTTCATCGCCTTGAGCCCCCAGGCGTCCTCGATGCCCTTGCGGTACTCGGGGTTCTGCAGGCCGGATTCCGCGCCGAAGAGCCCCAGCCGCAGCTTGAGCCCCCTCGGCTCCATGCGGAACTCGTCGTGGAGCACCGCCTCCAGCTTGGAGAGGTAGGACGGGGTGCAGTGGAGAGCCGTCACGCGCAGGTGCAGGATGGTCTCGATGAGGAGCCTGGAGTTGCCCACGCCGAACGGCACCACCGTCGCGCCGGCCTCCTCGAGGCTCTGGTGGTCGGTGTACCCGCCCGCCCACATGTTGTAGTTCAGGCAGTGGGCGACGATGTCGCCGGGCCTGAGGCCCGCGCCGCGAAAGCATGCCGCGCCGACCCGGACGGTCCGCCGGATGTCCTCGGCCGTCATGGCGATGATGACGGGCTTGTCGGTGGTCCCGGAGGTCTTGTGGACGCGCACGATGGCTGCGGGCGGGACGCACAGGTTGCCGCCGAAGGGGGGGTGGCGCTCCTGGTCGGCGAGGATGTCGGCCTTGGTCGTCAGCGGGACCTGGGCGAACTCGGCGGGGGTCCTGACCTTCGACCAACGCCGCAGCCGCGGGCCGTAATAGGCGCTGGCCCCCAGGACATAGTCCCATTGCCGCCTCAGGCGCGAGTCCATACCGTATATTATCCCCTATTTTGCGACGGCCCGGCTTCCTCAAATTTGGAACCGCATCACGCCCTCGCTATGCGATCCTCCCCGGCTGCGTGCCTCCCTGGGCTGTAGATAGTATCGGTAGCCCCATCCATGGCCTGCGCCGGCTTTGCCGGCCCGCATGCTGTGATGCCATGACGGGAGCCCCGGCGGGAGGCCGATCCCCCGGGAGTCAGCCGGCGGGGCCGGCCTCAAGACGTGGGAACGCCGCTCCGGGCTGCTGACGGGGCTACGCCGCGCTGAAGTCGTCGGCTGGAGGAGACATTTCTGGGGCGGCCGTCATCTGCACCTTCGGCGCGGTGATGGCTGTCGCAGCCCTGCTCCGTCTCGCCTCGCAGACGATCGGCCGACCCGCCAGGTAGAAGTGTCGGGATTTGTGTCAGGCTTGACAGGCTGCTCGGGCCGAAATACTCTCGACCATCAGCAACCATCAGCGACTCAGGAGCGCTGGGGCTCGTCGAGGAACCGGCTTGGACGAGGTTCATGCGGGTCACGCTCTTCTGGCTACCACTTTTTCAGACCATCCCCTTGGAGCACTTGGGAATCGCACCGAAAAGCAGCTAGGGCGGGTCTATTCCAACCTTTTGTCGGAATCGCTATTCCGTGCCCAGGTCCCCGGCCCAGAGCCTCTCGACGAACATCCTCCACGGCAGGACCTCGACGCCCGGGGCCAGGGTCCTCGGCTCCTTCTCCAGCGAGACGACGACGCGCTTCCTGACCGGGCCGTCCTCGCGCAGAGCGGCCAGCGGCCGCAGGGAGCTCTCGTGGACGCGCTCGGAGCCCTTGACCTCGACCGCGAGGGCCTTGTCGCCCAGGATGAAATCAACCTCCTGCCCCGCGCTGGTCCTCCAGAAGGAGATGGGAAGGTCGGGCTTGCGATAGGCCTGGTAGGCCCTGAGCTCCATCAGGATGTAGTGCTCGAACGATTTTCCGAAATCGGCGCCCCCGATCCGAGGCTGGCGGCGCGCCAGATGGTTGGCGACGCCGACGTCGAAGAGGTAGAACTTCTCCGCCAGGATCATGCGCCTGTTCCTCGAAGTCTTCCACGGCGGCACGCGGAACCCGAGGTAGGTGTCCTCCAGGATGTCGAAGTAGGTCCGGACGACCTTGGCCGAGATGCCGGACTCTCTGGCGACGTTGACGTAGTTGAGCAGCTCGCTGCTGGTGATTGCGGCCACCCTGAGGAACTCCGCGAAGGCCGGGATGTTCCGGGTCAGGGCCTCGGCGGCGATCTCCTCCTTGAGATAGTCCGCGACATAGGCCCGCAGATCCTCCAGAGGCTCGGGAGAGAGATAATGCGGCGCAAGCATGCCCGATGTCATGGCGCGCTCGAGGTCGAATCCCTCGACCTCCAGTAGCGACAGCGGGACCATGGTCCTGCGCCAAGCCCGGCCCCCGAGAAGGTTGGCGTGGCCGCGCCGGAGCTTCCTGGCGCTCGAGCCCGTGAGCAGGAAGGACAAGCCCTTGTTCTCGATGAGCCAATGGACCTCATCGAGCAGGGCCGGAGCTTTCTGGACCTCGTCGATGACGATGAGGCCCCCATGGTCCTGGAACCTCTCCCTCAACAGGGATGGCCTGGCCGCGTAAGCCGCGAAGACGTCGGTCTTGAGCAGGTCGATGAGGACTGCGGGGCGCAGCGCGTGAGCAATCCAGTAGCTCTTGCCGACCTTGCGCGGCCCCCACAGGAAAGCCGAACGGCCTGTCGGGAGCTTCAGCTCGATGAGACGCTTGACGATCTTCCTCGTATGGTAATTATATCAGGATAAACTGCCCATGTCAAGGACTTTATCATCTAATACGTAGATAGAATGAACGAGCCGGCAGCCTCCTAGTTCAGCATAACGTGGGTTGCTCCGCAAGAGCCTATCCACACAGAACAGGAGGATGCCGACTCATGAACAATTGTACCACAGTCGTCGGGCTGGACGTTCACAAGGATTCCATCGTGGCGGCTGTTCTGCCGCCCTCTCTCAATAGGCCGTCCGAGACGCTCCACCTCGAGAATCAGCCCAAATCGGTCGAGAAGCTGGCGAAGCTCTACCGGTCGGGCGAATTGACGGCTGTCCACGTTCCGACCATGGAATGGGAAGCGGCCCGGGACCTGGTGCGCAGCCGAGAAGCTTCGCTGGTGGACTGGCTGAGGTCGCGCCATCGTCTGGGGAAGTTCCTGCTTCGCCAGGGCCAGATCTACAGGAAGACACGGACCTGGGGGCATGACCACCGAGAATGGCTCAAATCGCTGCAGTTCGAGTGGCCGGCTCATCAGCAGACCTTGGAGGCGTATCGTCGGGACTTCGAGGAGGCTGAGGCTCGGCTCGGGACGCTCAACGAACAGCTGCAGGAAATGGCACTACAGGGACCTTTCCGCAAGCCGGTGGAGTACCTGCGCTGCTTCAAGGGCATCAACACGCTCAGCGCCCTGACGTTCGTGGTGGAGGTCCAGGAGTTCAGGCGTTTCCCCACCGCACGGGCCTTCATGTCCTACACCGGGCTGGTCAGCTCGGAGCACAGCAGCGGCTCATCCATCCGGCGCGGCAGCATCACCAAGGTCGGCAACGCGCATGTCCGCCGGGTCCTGATCGAGGCGGCCTGGCGCTGCCGCCACGGGCAGGGCGTGAGCGCGGATAGTGACGACGGCGCGCTTGGCGTCGCAGGACGGGCAGAGCCCTCTTCGTTTGCAGGAGAAAGCCACGAAGAGGTCCTCGCCGCAATCGGGGCAGCGGAAGCGGACGGCGCCGAATCTCAGGACCCCGCACTCGATGAACCTGCGCAGATGGTCCGAAACCGAAGGGTGGGGACCGGGGCGCCTGTCTTTGGGATGCTTGAGGCGCAGGCAGAACTCCTCCAAATGATCGGACCAGGCGGCGCAGCGGCCCGTCGGCCGCGGCGCGAGCCCGGTAGCGCCGGCCGTCGCACGGCTTGGAGTGGGTGCCCGTTTAGGATATACGAACGGGTGGCGCATTTGGTTCCAGAGCGAGCGCAGAGCGGGTCGGGTCCTGCGCTGGCGAGGAGGGGCTACGGCCCGGGGGCCGACAGCGTCTCGCGGCAGGCTTCGAGGGTCGAGCGGGCCACGCTTTCCCAGGTCAACGCCGCGGCGCGCCGCAGCCCCCGCTCCCTGACATCGCCTCCAGCATCGGCAGGTTGTAAATCGCCGCGGCGGCCGCCGGGTGGTAGAACATTTAGCGAGGCTTCCTCTCCCCAGCCGCCTTCATGGGGAGTCCGGTCCCTCCCCGCCGATGCATGACGATCTCGGCCATGATGCTGAGCGCGATCTCCGCGGGCGTGCGGCCGCCGATGTCCAGCCCGATGGGCGCGTGGATGCCCGCGACCCTGCCTTCCGGGACGCCCTTCTTCCTCAGCCCGGCGAAGATCAGGCCGACCTTCCTCCTGCTGCCCAGGAGGCCGACGTAGCGCGCCGGGGTGGCCGCGGCGGCCTCCAGGGCCGCGTCGTCGAGCCGGTGCCCCCGCGTGGCGACCACGATGAAGTCGTTCTCGTGGACGGCCAGCCGGGCGAGGCCGGCGCCGAAATCGACCGACAGCGCGTCGTCGGCCGCGGCGAAGCGCTCGCGGTTGGCGAACTCGGGGCGGTCGTCGATGACGCAGAAGCGCATCCCCGCCATCTTGCCCAGGGGCTCGAGCGCCTGGGCGATGTGGCCCCCGCCCAGCATGACGATCATGGGCGGGGGGACGTAGGCCTCCACGAAGACCTCGACGCCGCCCTCGCAGGGAAGGCACCGGAAGCCGCAGTCCTCCGCCATCAGCTCGCGGCCGGCGGCGAGGGCCGCCTCGTCGAGATCCGGCGAGCCCAGGCTGCCGGACCGGTCCCCCGCCGACAGGAGCTTGCTCCCGACGAGCGCCTTCCCGCCCGCCGGCGCCTTCGCGACGCAGGCCACGACCACGGGGGCGCCGCCCCCGAGCGCGCCGAGGATGGCTTCGGCGGCCGGGAGGTAGTCGGCGGGCTTGAGGATGGGGTCGATGAGGAACTCCATGCGGCCGCCGCACACCATGCCGCGGGAGGAGGACGGGGCCTCGTTGAGGACGTACTCCCGCAGGTGGGCCGGCCGTCCCTCCCTGAGGGCCTCCAGGGCGAAGGCGCGCAGGTCGTTCTCCACGCACCCGCCGCCCAGGGTCCCGGCCGTGCTGCCGTCGGAGCGCACCAGGAGCTTGGCGCCCGGCTTCTGGGGGGTCGACCCCTCGGTGCGGACCACGGTCGTGAGCACCACGGGCTCTCCCTTCTTCAGGGAGCGCACGGTCTCCCGGAAGACCGGCACGGACACCGCGCCGGTCGAGTCGTCGGGCTCCTGGCCCGCGTGGACGGCCCGGGTCTCGAAGCTCACGGTCAGACGCCGCCGGCGAGCTCGGCGATGGCCCGCGCCGCCGACTCGGCGTCTCCCTCGGCGTTGAAGAACCCGAAGCTCGCGCGCACCGCGCCTTCCGGGAAGGTCCCCAGCGCCCGGTGGGCTCCCGGCGCGCAGTGCAGCCCGCCGCGGACCGCGATGCCGTACCGGCCGTCGAGGGCCGCGGCGACCTCCTGCGACGCCATGCCCGAGACGCGCAGGGTCACGATGCTCGTCCGGGGGGCGCTGCCCCGGGCCGAGAGCAGGGTCACGCCCTTGACGCCCGAGAGCCTCTCCGAGAAGGCGCGGGCCAGGGCGAGCTCCCGCTCGCGCACGCGCTCGACGCCGGTGTCGCGCAGGAAGGCCAGCCCCGCGGCCAGCCCGGCCAGGCCGTGCGCGTTGGGCGTACCGGCCTCGAGGCGGTAGGGCATCTCCTCGGGATGCGTCTCATCCTCGCTGCGCGCGCCCGTGCCGCCTTCGCGCAGGGGCCGCAGGTCCAGGCCGGGCCGCACGTAGAGCGCCCCCGTCCCCATGGGTCCGAAGAGGCCCTTGTGGCAGGGGAAGGCGACCATGTCCAATCCAGCCGCCGCGACGTCGATGCGGGCGGCGCCGACCATCTGCGCGGCGTCCACCAGGATGGCGGCCCCGGCATCGTGCGCGGCCTTGGCCAGGCTCGCGAGGTCGTTGAGCGCGCCGAAAACGTTGGAGGCCGCGGTGACCGCCACGAGCCTGGTCTTGGGGTTGCAGGCCCGGCGGACCGCGTCGGGCGAGAGGGTGAGGTCGTCCTGCGGGTCGACGCGGGTGACGCTCAGGCGCCCGGCGCGCTCGAGCCCGGCGAGCGGCCGGCTGACGGAGTTGTGCTCGTAGGATGTGGTCACCACGTGGTCGCCGTCGCGCAGGAAGCCCTTGAGGGCCATGTTCAGGGCGTCCGTGCCGTTGAGGGTGAACACGACGCAGGAGGCGTCGGGCGCGGCCAGCAGGTCCGCCAGCCCGGCCCGCGCCTGGGCGACGCGCTGGCCGGCCTCGATGCCCATGCGGTGGCAGCCGCGGTCGGGGTTGGCGGCCCAGCGCTCGGCGAACTCGCGCATCGCCGCGAGCACGGCCGGCGGCTTGGGCCACGACGTGGCGGCGTTGTCGAGGTAGATCATGTGCCTATATAGCGGGCGTAGAGTGCCCGCGCCCGCGCGACGTCGTCCGTGCCTTTCACGATGGCGCGCCCGTCGTTGAAGACCGTCATCTCGAAGTCGTCCAGGGCGAACTTGAGGAGGAACGCGTTGTGCCGGACCTTGCCGAGGGAGGCGAGCCTGCCGGACAGGCCCTCGAGGTCGACGGCGACGGGGGCGGCCGGCAGGATCTGGACGGCGTTCCGGCCGCACAGGCCGGTCGCGCGCCCGCCCGCGGCGCCGCTGAGGTGGTCGAACCGCCTGCCGACGCAGGCCGGGCAGTCCGGGGAGCGCTTGAGGGGCAGTAGGTCGAACGAGCCGGACCACAGGTCCGCGCAGAACAGGCCGCCGACGAGGGCGTCCGTCCTGCCGGCCAGGATCTTCAAGGCCTCCGCGGCCTGGAAGGACGCGGCCATCGTCGCCGCCGCGTTGAGGATGCCGGCCGTGTCGCAGGTCGGCGACGAGCCCGGCGAGGGCATCACGGGGAGCAGGCAGCGCAGGCAGGGGGTCTTCCCCGGCACGACGGCCATGGACATCGCGGCGGAGCCGACGCAGGCCGCGTACACCCAGGGGAGGCCCGCCTCGACGCAGGCGTCGTTGATGAGCAGACGGGTCTCGAAGCTGTCCGTCCCGTCCACGACCAGGCCGACGCCCGATACGACGGCGCGGACGTTGGCGGCGTTGACGTCCCTGACGAAGGGCTCGACGGCCACCTCGGCGTTGATGCCCGCCAGATGCCGCGCCGCGGCCTGGGCCTTGGGCAGCTCCGAGGAGACGTCGGATTCGTCGTAGAGTACCTGCCGCTGGAGGTTGTCGAGCTCGACGAAGTCGCGGTCGTAGAGGCGCAGGCGGCCGACGCCGGCGCGGGCCAGGAGGGTCGAGGAGGCGCACCCCAGCGCCCCGAGCCCCACGATGGAGGCGGCGGAGGCCCGCAGCCGGGCCTGCCCCTCGGGGCCGATCGGCGCGAAGACCGTCTGACGGTCGTATCGGTCTGGCATGGCTATTCCTGGCGCCAGGCGCGGGCCCGCTGCTCCGCCTCGGCGAGCTCGGCCGGGGTCAGGGTCTTGGCGAGCTTCGATCTCAGCAGCTCGGCCGCGGGGTCGGAGCCCCGGGGCGTGTTCTGCCGCGACGCGATCAGCGCCCAGGCGTAGGCCTCGACCGCATCCTTTTGGGCGCCTTCGCCGCTCGCGTGCATCGCCGCCAGCCTCAGTTGGGCTTGCGTCTCCCCATGGCCGGCCGCTTTGCGATACCACGCGGCGGCTTGGCTCGCGTCCTTGGCGACCCCCTCCCCGTTATCGTACATGAGCGCGAGCCGGAGCATGGCCGGGGAAAGGCCGCGGTCGGCGGCTTTCTGGAACGACCGCCGGGCCTCATCGAGGTCCCGCCTCACGCCCTTCCCGACGGCGTAGGCGTTGCCCAGGTTGTAGGTCCCCATGGCGTTGCCCGCGTCGGCGGCCTTCTGGAACCAGGCGACCGCGCGGCCGTAGTCGCCCTCGATGGACCAGTAGTATTCCGCGAGCCCGAGCTGGCCCTCGCTGCTGCCGTGGTCGGCCGCCAGGAAGTACCAAAACACCGCCTTCTCGTAGCCGGGCCGCGGTTTGTCGGGCGGGGTGGAGGACTGCCATCGCCGGTAGACGGCGCCCAGCAGGACCTGGGCGTCGAGGTCGCCGTCCTGGGCCGGGCGCTGGAGCTTCCTGGCGGCTTCATCGAACCGGTCTTGGTCGGCGAGTCGGCGGGCCTCCTCCAGGGGCTTGGCGGCTTTCGTCGGCTCCGCCCGGCAGACCGCCGTGCCGAGCCAGAGGGCCGGGCCGAGGCAGCAGAGGAAGCGCGACCTCGCGGCGGGCTTCATGCTTTCAGGGGCGGCACCGGGCTGGGGCGGCCTTGACGGTCCACCGCGACCATGGTGACGCGGCAGGAGTTGGTGTGCCGGCGGACGCCTTTCGAGAGGTCCTCGGCTTGGACCTCGACGGCGATCTCCATGGAGGTCCGGCCCACGCGGATGAGCCTGGCCTCGACCATGACGAAATCGCCCACCCCGATGGGCACCCGGAACTCGACCCGGTCCATGGCCACGGTCACGCAGGGCTTGCCCGAGTGGCGCATGGCGCAGACGCCCGCGGCCTTGTCCACCATCTCGAGGACCTTGCCGCCGAACACCTTGCCCATGGTGTTGGCGTGCGTGGGGAGGATGAGGTCGGCCAGCCGAGTCACGGAGGCCGAGGAGGGTTTCGCCCGGGCGATGCTCTTCATGAGCGCATTCTAGCAAAAGCGGGCCCGCGGGTCCCTCGGGGGTCAGGCCCGGGCGTGGTTGAGGACGCCGCCGGCCAGCAGGATGGCGCGCTCGCGCGGCGTCAGGTCCAGCCGCGCGGCGATCCTGCGGCCGCCGGCCAGGACCGCGACCTCGGCATCGCCCCGGTCGACCGCCGCCCGGATCCCGGGGATCTCCAGCGCGGTCCCCTGCGCGAGCGCGTCGTAGTCGGCCGGGTCGGCGAAGACGAGCGGCACGACGCCGAAGTTGACGAGGTTGGCACGGTGGATGCGCGCGAAGCTCTTGGCGAGCTTGGCTTTGACGCCAAGCCAGCGCGGGCAGAGCGCCGCGTGCTCGCGCGAGGAGCCCTGGCCGTAGTTCTCGCCGCCCACGACGAAGCCGCCCCCGGCCTCCCGGGCGCGGCGGGCGAACCCCTCGTCGACGCCGGAGAAGACGAACTCGCTGATCGCCGGGATGTTGCTGCGCAGGGGCAGGACCTTGGCGCCGGCCGGCAGGATGGCGTCCGTGCTGACGTCGTCGCCCACCTTGAGCAGGACCGGGCCCGCCAGGGATTCCGCCAGGGGCTCCAGGACGGGCAGGGGCTTGACGTTGGGCCCCCGGACGATGGCGACCCCGGCGCCGTCCTCCGGCGGCCGGATGAGCCAGGCGTCGTTGAAGGAGTAGCGCGCGGGGTGCTCGACGCGCGGCGCGGCGCCGCGGGAGCGCGGGTCCACGATGCGGCCGGCGAGCGCGGAGGCGGCCGCGGTCTCCGGCGAGCAGAGGTAGACCGCGTCGTCTTTCGTGCCGCTGCGGCCCTTGAAGTTCCTTGGGAAGGTCCTCAGGGAGTTCACCCCCGTCCCGGGGGCCTGGCCCATGCCGATGCAGCCCAGGCACCCGGCCTCGCAGATGCGCGCGCCGGCCTCGACGAGGAGCTTCAAGCCGCCCATGGCCATGACGTTCTGCAGGGTCTGGCGGCTGCCCGGGTTGATGGCGAGGTCCACGCCCGGGTGGCGCGTCTTGCCCTCCAGCATCTTGGCGGCCACCATGAAGTCGCGGTAGCTGCCGTTGGCCGACGAGCCGATGAGGACCTGCCGGACCTCGACGCCGGCGAGCTCGGCGGCCCTCTTGACGTTGTCCGGGTTGTGCGGGCACGCGACCATGGGCTCGATGGCGGCTAGGTCGAGCTCCGTGACCTGGTCCCACGCCGCGCCGGGGCCGGCCTCTAGCTCCCGCCAGTCCCCTTCCCGGCCGTTGCGGGCCAGGTACTCGCGGGTCACCGCGTCGGAGGGGAAGACCCCGGCGGTGAAGCCCATGTCCACCGCCATGTTGGACACGGCCGCCCGGTCGCTCATGTCGAGAGCAGCCACGCCGGGGCCGAAGAACTCGAGGATCTTGCCGATGCCGGCCTTGCAGGAGTGGCGGCGCAGGAGCTCCAGGATCAGGTCCTTGCCAGACACGAAGGGCTGGAACCTGCCTTCCAGCCGGACCCCCCAGATCCTCGGCGTCGAGAGGCGGTAGGGGCGGCCGGCCATGGCCAGGGCCACCTCGACGCCGCCCGCCCCGATGGCGAGCATCCCCAGGCAGCCGCCGGTCGTGGTGTGGCTGTCGGATCCGAGCAGGGTCTTGCCCGGGGCGCCGAAGCGCTGGCGGTGCACGTGGTGCGAGACGCCGTTGCCGGGCGGGGAGAGGACGACCCCGAACCGGGCGGCGCAGGACTGGAGGAAGCGGTGGTCGTCGGAGTTGCGGGCGTCTTCCTGGATGATGTTGTGGTCGACGTAGCTGACCGCCAGGTCCGCCTTGACCCGCGGCAGGCCCAGGGACTCGAACTCCAGGTAGACCATGGTGCCGGTGGCGTCCTGGGTGAGGGTCTGGTCGACGCGCAGGCCGATCTCCCGCCCCGGGGACGGCTCGCCCTCGACCAGGTGCTCCGAGATCATGCGTCCGGAGACGGTGTCTTTCATGCGCCCTCGAAGACCCATTATATCAGAACCGTTCTCCGATTCAGCACGTCTAATGGACAGGCAATCCTTGTATAATGAGGTCGGGCAAGGGCCTCACCCAGCATCCGGCCTTCCTATGCTCCGGGGCCTCGTCGACGGCTCCGCTCGACTGCTTCAAAGCCTCCCAGACCGTCACCGACAATCCTGCCCTGCTGTGTTCCGTCAACGGAGGCCTCAAGGCCGTCACGCACGACCGGATCCACGCGTCCTATCCCCACCCCTGCAAGCGCAGGGGGCTCTGCCCGTCATGCGACGCCAAGCGCGCCGTCGTCACCGTCTCCAACGCCCTGGACCGCCTGCTCCCAGCCGTCCCCTACCGGCAATGGGTCCTGGTCGTCCCCAAGCGATTGCGCTACTTCCTCTACCAGCGCACTGCAACTGCCGCTGCACCTGGGTTACCCCTTTGGAGGAGACGACGCCGTGACGGGAGGAACTCGGTCGGTCTTGGCCCAGTCGGAGATCGAGGGCTCGACGCTACGGATGAAAGCCTATGGGCTTACGGGGCGGCTCCGGCGGATTGACCAGTTCGCGGATGGCCCCGAAGATGGTCCGGATGTGCTTGTCGTGGGATTGGACCTTCCGCTCCAGTTCGGCGAGCTTGCGGGCCAACTCGTGGTGGGTCGAGATGAGGTGCTTGAGCCTGGAGAAGGTCCGCATGATCTGTACGTTGACCATGATCGCCCGGTGGCTGCGCAGCACGCTCGAGAGCATCGCGACGCCGTTCTCGGTGAAGACGTAGGGCAGCGTGGGCGAGAACTTGAGCTGCCGGAGGTGGTCACAGATTGTGACCAGCTCGTCCCGTTCGGATTTCGTGAGGCGGAACATGAAATCGTCCGGAAACCGCTCCAGGTTGCGTTTGACAGCCTGATTGAGAACCTTGGTGGTGACGCCGTAGAGTCCTGCCAGGTCATAGTCGATCATGACCTTGTGGCCCCGGACCAGGAAGATCCGCCGTTCGATGTCGTGGATCGGAACGAGACTCTTGATTGGCATTGCGAGGCTGTATTCTACAACAAGCGAGGCGAGCCATGCCGATTTTCAAGATCAACCTTGCGGACTTCGACAACCTGCTCCAATCCGAGCCGGCGAAGCTCTCCGACCAGGAGTTGCTGTCCCTGGACTTCATCCTGCACCGCGCCTGGGAGATGCTGGCCGCCGGGCAACAGATGTTCCAGGACGGCCAACCATGGACCTTCCAGGCTCTCCAAATGTCTCCTCCAGCCGACGACTTCAGCGCGGCGTAGCCCCGGCGCCGCCTGGATGGGCGCCGTAGCCCCCGACTGCCCGCAAAACCGCGCTCCAACCCGGCCGTTTCTGATATTATAGCTCAGGTAGCCCGCGATTCCGGCTGGCCGGGCGAGTCACTATCGATAATCCTGCGAAATGTTCCATCAGGGGCCGACGAGGTGGGGTTGTTTCTCCTACGCATTTCATGGTCCCCAAAAATCCAATTGTATCAGAACCGTTCCCCGGCGTTGCACGTCTAATGGACAGGCAATCCTTGTATAATGAGGTCAGGCATGTATTTCGAGCGATTCGACCCGGCGAAGGGACAGATGCTGCAGGTCCTGGACCAGGACGGCCGCGTGGCCGAGGACCTGCGGCCGGACCTGACGGACCAGCGCATCCGCGAGCTCTACGAGCGCCTATCGGTGATGCGCCTGGCCGACCAGACGGCGCTGAGCCTCCAGCGCGAGGGCCGCATGGGGACCTACGCCCCGTTCTACGGCCAGGAGGCGGCCCAGGCCTCGGCCGCGTTCCTGGGGCCCTCGGACTGGCTGGTCCCGTCCTACCGGGAGACCGGCGCGCTCTTCATGCGCGGGCTGCCCCTGGCCCTTCTCTACCGCTACTGGATGGGCGACGAGCGCGGCATGCTGTTCCCGGAGGGCACGCGGGTCCTGCCCGTCGAGATCGTGGTCGGGGCCCAGCCGCTGCACGCGGTGGGCCTGTCGTGGGGCATGATGCTCCAGGGGGACCCCGGCGCGGCCGTGGCCTATTTCGGCGACGGGGCGAGCTCCCAGGGCGACGTGCACGAGGCCATGAACTTCGCCGGGGTGTTCCGCACGCCCACGGTCTTCGTCTGCCAGAACAACCAGTTCGCCATCAGCCTTCCCCGCAGCGGGCAGACGGCCGCGGCGAACATCGCGCTGCGGGCCGCCGGCTACGGGTTTCCCGGCATCCTGGTGGACGGCAACGACCTCCTGGCCGTGGCCGGCGCCATGACCGAGGCCTTGGCCGCGGCTCGCGCAGGCTCGGGGCCCCGGCTCATCGAGATGCTCACCTACCGCTTCGGCCCGCACACGACCTCCGACGACCCCACCAAGTACCGCACGGCTTCCGACGTCGAGGCGCATAAGCCCTTCGACCCGCTGTTGCGGCTGAGGCGCTACCTGGGCGGCCGCGGCCTGTGGAGCGAGCAGGAGGAGCGGCTCATCCTGGCCCGGGCCCGGGCCGAGGTCGAGGAAGCCGTACGGGCCGCCGAAGCCATGCCCCCCGCGCCGCCCTCGGACATCTTCGATTACACCTGCCGGACCGCGCCGCCGTCTCTCGAGCGGCAGAAGGACGAGCTGGACGCCTTCTTGAAGGGCGAGGCGGGCCGGGGCGCGGCCGAGGCCGGAGGCCGAGCCTCCCGGCCGGGCTCGGGGAAGCCGTCGGCCGGCCGGGGATGATGTCATGGCCCGATTGAACATGGTGGGCGCGATCAACCTCGCCCTCGACCAGGAGATGGCCCGCGACCAGCGCATCATGATCCTGGGGGAGGACGTGGGCCTGGAAGGCGGCGTGTTCCGCGTGACGGACGGCTTGCAGCGGAAATACGGGCCCCGGCGCGTCGTCGACACGCCTTTGGCCGAGTCGGCCATCGTGGGCGTCTCCCTCGGACTGGCCGTCGCAGGCATGCTGCCGGTGCCGGAGATCCAGTTCGAGGGGTTCCTCTACCTGGCGCTGGACCAGCTCTGCAACCAGCTCGGACGCTACCGCACGCGCAGCCGCGGCAGGTTCGGCCTGGGCGTGGTCCTGCGCGTGCCCTGGGGGGGCGGCATCCACGCGCCGGAGCTGCACTCCGAATCGCCCGAGGCCGTCCTCGTGCACACCCCGGGCCTGACCGTGGTGGCGCCGTCGAACCCCTACGACGCCAAGGGGCTCCTGGCGAGCGCGCTGCGCCTGGGCGAGCCGGTGGTGTTCTGCGAGCCCAAGCGCCTCTACCGCGCGGTCAAAGACGAGGTCCCCGAGGGCGACTACACCGTGCCCATCGGCCGGGCCAGGGTCGCGCGCGAGGGCAAGGACCTCACCATCGTGGCCTGGGGCGCCATGGTGCGCGAGGCCCTCAGGGCCGCCGAGGAGCTCCAGGCCATGGGCTTCGCCGCCGAGGTCGTGGACCTGCGCACCCTCGCGCCCATGGACAGCGCCGCGGTCGTGGACTCCGTGCGCAAGACGGGCCGGCTCCTCATCGCCCACGAGGCGCCGCGCACCATGGGGCTGGGCGCCGAGATCGCGGCCCGCGTCGGCGAGGAGGCCCTGACCAGCCTGCTGGCCCCCATCGAGAGGGTCACGGGGTTCGACGCCGTGATGCCGCTGTCGCAGCTGGAGGGGCATTACCTGCCGGACTACCGGCGCATCGTGGCCGGCGCGAGGAAGACGCTGGCCGCGTAACTACTCACCTCCCCTGCGGGGAGGTGAGTATACGTTAAGGGGGACAGGCGCCGCAGGCGCTCGCCTTCTCCCCCTGCGGGGGAGGGGGCGAGCAGTGGGAAGGGGGGTCTGAGCGGTTGCGAGGAGGGGCTGCATGGCTTTCGAGTTCAAGTTCCCGGACATCGGCGAGGGGCTCACGGAGGGCGAGATCGTCGAATGGAAGGTGAAGGTCGGCGACCGGGTGGAGGACCACCAGGTCATCGCCGAGATCGAGACGGACAAGGCCGTCGTCGAGGTGCCCTCGCCCGCGGCGGGCTTCATCCTCGGCGTCAAAGGCGCGCCCGGCGAGGTCATCAAGGTGGGGGAGGTCATCGCGGTCATCGGCGACGAGGCGGAGCTCAAGGCGGTCCTGGCCAAGGCGCCCGCGGGTCCCGCGGCTCCGCCTCCCAAGCCCGCCCCGCCTCCTCCGGCGCCGGCCGTCCCCGCGCCCGAGCCCTACACCGTGCAGGGGCCGTCGGTGGGGGTGGTGGGCAGGCTCGAGGAGGCTCCCGAGGATGAGCCGGCCGGAGCCGCTCCCCCGGAGGCCCCGCCGCCCGTCGCCCGGCCCCGGGTGACGGCCCTGCCCAAGGACCGGGAGCTGGCCAGGCGCATGGGCGTGGACATCGAGCTCATCCACGGCACGGGCCCCAAGGGCGCGGTGACGGAGGAGGACGTCCGCAGGGCCGCGGCCTTGGGCGGGCCGGAGAAAGGGGCCAGGGTCGCCGGCGGAGCCGCGGGCTCCGACTCGTGGGGGCCGGTCGAGCGCGTGCCGGTCCGGGGGGTGCGCCGGCGCATCGCGGCAGCCATGAGCGAGTCCCTCGCCCACACCGCCCAGGTGACGACTATGGACGAGGTGGAAGTCGACGAGCTCTGGCGCATCCGGGAGAAGATGAAGGCCCAGGCCGAGCGGGAGGGGGTCCACCTGACCCTCATGCCGTTCGTGGTCAAGGCCGTGGTCGGGGCGCTCAAGCGGGTCCCCGAGATGAACATGTCCCTCGACGAGGAGAAAGGAGAGCTCGTGCTCAAGGCCTACTACAACGTGGGCGTGGCCGTGGACACCCAGGACGGGCTCATCGTGCCCAACATCAAGGCCGCGGACGGCAAATCCATCCTCCAGATCGCCCGCGAGATGTCGGACCTCGCCCAGCGGGCCCGGCGGCGCACCCTCGAAGTCAAGGACCTCAAGGGCGGGACCTTCACCGTCACCAACTACGGGTCCATCGGCGGGCTCTTCGGCACCCCGATCGTCAACCACCCGGAGACGGGCATCCTGGGCGTGGGCCGGCTGGCCGAGAAGCCCGTCGCCCGCGAGGGCGCCATCCGAGTCGGCAGGGTGCTGCCCCTGTCGTTGACCTTCGACCACCGCAACGTGGACGGCGCGCACGCGCAGCACTTCCTCAACGACGTCATGCGCCATCTCAAGGACCCGGACCTCATCCTGGTGGGGATGTGACGCCCAGGTCCTCTTGAGGAACGGCGCGCTGGTTTTCTAGAGTAGGGGCATGTCGCCGGTCCTGAAGTATTTCCTTTGGATGTACTTCCGGGCGTTCCTCTGGATCGCGTCGGCCGCTCTCTGCCTCCACCGCGCGACGGGCCGCCCCAGGGTCGCGCGCGCCTACGTCGGCGCGCACGTGGTCGCGCTGGGGGTCGGCGCGCTGGCCGACTTCTTCCTGTACAACTTCGCCCCCAAATCCTGGCTGGTCATCGAGGTGCTGCAGTGGGTGTTCACCGCCCCGATCGTGGTGTTCACGGTCATCTCCCTGTGGATCGGCAGCTGGGAGGTGTCGGTCGAGGCGCCGGACGTCTTCATGACGCTCGTGCCCATCGCGGCCTGGGGGCTGATGGTCATCTACGGCTGGCAGGACATGTACGACTGCCACGTGCTCGGCGCGTGGTTCGTCTCGGCGGCGTCCGGGGCCGTCGACCTCTGGACGCGGTTCGGCCCGCCGCTGTCGCGGCGCCGGAGCTTCCTGGCCAGGCTCGCGGGCTACGCCCTCGTGGTCATGGCGGTGTACCTGCTCCTGCCCCGCACGGAGCTGACGGGTTGAGGATCGCCCGACCTGGCATGGGACAAGAGACCGCTGAAGCGCTGGTGGACAAGGGCATCGAGCTCTACAACCTGGGCCGGTTCGCCGAGGCCGCCCGGGCCTTCGAGGAGGCGCTCCACCGCGGCGCGAGCGATGAGAAGGTCTACTGCTTCCTGGCGCATTCCTGCTCCTGCGCCGGCGATCCCGGGAAGGCGGCTCGGATCCTCGAGGACCGCGCGCGCCGCTCCGGGGACCCCAGGCGGCTGATGGACGCCATGGTCAAGATCGGGCTAGACCGGGGGTTGGACGCGCCCCGCGCGCTGCTCATCCTCGGCGAGCGGTGCGCGCGGGAAGGCGACCACCGCTTGGCCGAGGCCCGGCTGCGCGAAGCCATCCGCCTCGACCCGAAGCTCGCCCGAGCCCGCTACATCCTCGGCGTCGTGCTGCAGGCCACGAAGAGGCCCGCCGAGGCGCGCCAGGAGTACGAGCGGGCGCTCCGCCTGGACGACGGCCACGCGGAGGCGCGCCTGAAGCTGGCCGAGCTGTGCGTCTCGGACGGGCTCGTCGACGAGGCTCAGTCCCACCTCGGGGAACTCCTGCGCCGGGGGGTCATGGAGCCCCCCGTCTTCGTGCGTCTCGCGGCATGCCTCATCCGGCAGGGCCGTCTCGAGCAGGCGGCCCGCTGCCTGGCCGCCGCGCTGGAGCGCAGGCCCGACGAGCCGTCGCTGCTGTTCACGCTGGGCTCGGTCCACCTGCAGGCGGAGAGGACCGACGAGATGGAAGGGGCGTTCCGGGCGTTCCTCGAGCGCGCGAAGAAGGGCGAGCCTCGCCGGCGGTTCGTCGCCCTCATGGCGCTGCGGGAGTACGCGAAGGCTTTCAAGGAGGGCGAGGCCCTCATGGGCGGCCGGGACGCCGCCTTGGACCACGACGCCTTCTTCCAGCCGTGGATGGAAAACGTGATGCGCCCTCATTCGGCCGCGTTCTACGGCCGGCGCGCCGTCGAGCTGGAGGGCATGCCGCGCAAGGCGTCCCACGGCCCCTGGCCGTGGTTCTATCGAGGCCTGCTCCTCTGCAGACTCGATCGCGCGGGGGAGGCCCTGGCCGCGCTGGACGCCGTCGCGAGGTTCGACCAGGAGCGCTACGGCTGGATGCGCCACGCGGCCGGCGTCCGCAGGCTCGGGCTCGGCCGACCGGCCGAGGCCGTCGACGACCTGCGCTGCGCCGTCGAGTCGAGGCCGTCCGCCTGGTGGTCGCGCTGCCGCTTGGCCGAAGCCTACGTCTGCCTGGGCCGCGACGCCCAGGCGTTGGAGGAGTTCGCGGCCGCGGAGCGCTCGTGCGGCGAGTCCTCGGCGCACGATGTCCGCGCCTGGAGAGGAGAGGTCCTCCTCTGGCTCGGCCGGTACGAGGAGGCCGTCCGGGACCTCGACGGCGCGCTCGCCCGCGGCAGCCCCCTGGCGTCCTGCTGGAGGGGTGGGGCGCGCCTGCTGCAGGGCCGGCTCGACGAAGCCCTAGCGGACCTCGACGCCGCCGTCGCGGCCTGCCCCAAGGACGCCGAGGCTCTGGTCTTCCGCGGGGAGCTCAAGCGCTTGACCGGGCGGCGGGAGGAGTCGCTGGCCGACCTCACGGCCGCCCTGGAGCTGGGCGTCGACGTCTGGGCCTACGCGAACCTGGCGCTCCTCCACGCGGCGTCCCGGGATTGGCCCGCGATGTGGGGCTGCCTCGACAAGGTGCCTCCCGACATGCTGGATGCCTGCCTGTCGAGGCTCGGGAAGCCCGCCTGGCGGTGCGTGGGGGAGGATGAGGCCTGCCGGGCGCTCGAGGAGCTCCTCGCTGCGGCGCGCGGCATCAGGCGGCCGGACAAGCATCTGCTCGGGCTCTGGAGACGTCACGCCGCTTCTCCCGGGGTCGGCCCTATCCCGACACGGCCTTGATCTCCTGGCGGAGCGATTCCTCCAGGTCGGGTAGGGCGGGGCCGGCGAACGGGCCCATCGTCTCGAGCGCGGCGGCGGCGATGCTGGTCGTCCATTCCGGCTCAGCGTCCGACCCGCTTCAGGAATTCCACGGCGGCATGCCGGGCCGCGACCTCGATGGGCGTGGTCTTGGAGGGTTCCAGCTGGTAGGAGCCTTCGAAGGTCGCCGCGTAGGACTTCCCCGCGGACAAGACGTCCAATCCCTTGGCGGCGGAGAGCTTCTGCATGCCCACGGCTCCCTCGAGCGCCTTGACGGTCAGGGTCAGCATGGTCCAGTCGAGCTGCGCCGGGCAGGGGCTGAGCTTGGCGTAGCTCTCGACCGCTCCTTCCCAGAGCGGGGCGGCGCCGTCTTTCTCCTTGAGGCCCAGGGACAGCCGCACCACCGCTTCCCAATATTTGCCGGCCGACCCGAAGCCTTCCTTGGTGCCGCCCCCGTAGGTGTTGAGCACGACCTCGTCGACCTTGCCCGTGACGAGCAGGTCCTTCTTCCCCAGGATGCCCCGCGACAGGTCGTGGAGCCAGAACGCGTCGACCCCCTGGCGACGGAGCTCGGCGGTGAACGCCAGGGCCGCGGCGTGCGGCGCGTTGCCGTAGAGGAGCTCTCGCTGGTCCTTCGAGAGCCCGTAGATCCAGGGCTGCCGGACCTGCAGCATCCCCTCGTGATGTCCTCCCCCGACGTTGGCGGCGCTCGCGTCCAGGAAGACCGCGACCCGGCGGTCCCTGAGGCTCCGGGGGATCGACGTCTTCGCGGGAACGGCCGGGGTGACCGGGGTCCGACGCGTGCCGTTCAGCATGCAGCCCGCCAGGGAGAACGGCGACATCGAGAACGCCAGGATCCCGATGATGATGCCGACTCTCATGGTGAAGCCCGGACCGCGTCAGGGCTTGGGCTCGGCGGCCGGCGCCGGGTACCTCGGGGCGACCTCGGCCCACTTGCCGGCCATGAGGCTCTCCATCACGACCGGCATCTCGTCGATGGGCACGCGGATCTGGCCCATGGTGTCGCGGTCGCGGACCGTGACCTTGCGGTCCGCGGCCTCGCCCTTGGCCTCGTCGCCGATGGTCTTGACGTCCACGGTCACGCAGAAGGGCGTGCCGGCCTCGTCCTGGCGGCGGTAGAGCTTGCCGATGGCGGCGGTGTCGTCGTAGACCGAGTACCAGCGCTCGCCGAGGCGCTCCTGGAGGCCCTTGGCCGTGTCCACGAGGGCGGGCAGCTTCTTGAGGAGCGGCAGGACCGCGATCTTCACGGGCGCGACCTCGGGGTGGAAGCGCAGGACCACGCGCTTCTCGCCGCGGACCTCCTCCTCGTGGTAGGCGTCGAGCAGGAAGGCGAGCGCGGACCGGTCCGCGCCGGCCGAGGGCTCGATGACGAAGGGCACGATCCGGGTCTTGGCCTCGTCGTCGAAGAAGCCCAGGGGCTTGCCGCTGTGCCGGGCGTGCTGGCCGAGGTCGAAGCCGGCGCGGTTGGCGATGCCCTCGAGCTCGCTGAAGCCCATGGGGAACTCGAACTCGACGTCCACGCAGCGCTTGGCGTAGTGGGCGAGCTCGTCTTTGGCGTGCTCGCGCAGGCGCAGGCTGGACTTGCGGATGCCGTAGCGCTGGTACCAGGCGAAGCGCTCGTCGACCCACCGCTGGTGCCACTCCTCGTCGGTGCCGGGCTTGACGAAGAACTCGATCTCCATCTGCTCGAACTCGATCGTCCGGAAGGTGAAGTTGCCGGGGGTGATCTCGTTGCGGAAGGCCTTGCCGATCTGCGCGATGCCGAAGGGGAGCTTCTTGCGCGAGGTCTGGAGCACGTTGTCGAAGTCCACGAAGATGCCCTGCGCGGTCTCGGGGCGCAGGTAGATCAGGGAGGCCTCCTCCTCGACGGCGCCCTTGCGGGTGGAGAGCATGAGGTTGAACTGGCGCGGCGGCGTGAGCTCGCCCTTGCCGCAGTCCGGGCAGAGGGCGCGCTTGGCCCCGCAGTGGGAGCAGGGCTCCCCGCCCGGGATCTCGAACTTGTTGCCCTTGGTCTCGGGGCAGTAGTGGATCCAGGCCAGGCCCTCGAGCGCGTCGGCCTTGAAGCGCCGCCTGCAGGCCTTGCAGTCCGCCATGGGGTCGCTGAAGTGCTCCACGTGGCCGCTCGCCTTCCAGACCAGGGGGTTCATGAGGATGGCCGCGTCGAGCCCCACCATGTCCCGCCTCCGGTGCACGTTGTCGCGCCACCAGAGCCGCTTGATGTTGTTCTTGAGCTCGACGCCGAGGGGGCCGTAGTCCCAGGTCGAGGCCGAGCCGCCGTAGATCTCGCTGGAGGGGAAGATGAAGCCCTTGCGCTTGGCGAGGGAGACGATGGTGTCCATGGTGATCATGCGTCCATCCTACAAAAACCGGGGGCCCCGATGCCCGCTCCGCCGTCGACGCGCCGCGAGGGCGAGAAGCTCAGGCATCGCTGGGCCTGAATCCTTTCCCCTGGAACGCCATCTAACGGGGGAGAGGAGGTGCTATGGACCTATCCACGACGTATCTCGGCCGCCGGCTTCGGACCCCGTTGGTGCCGTCCGCGTCCCCTTTGTCGGAAGGCGTCGACCAGTTGCGCAGGATGGAGGACGCCGGGGCGTCGGCGGTCGTCCTCCCGTCGATCTACGAGGAGCAGATCGAGGAGCAGGACCGGCGTTTCACCGAGGACCTGGAACGCGGGACGGAGAGCTTCGCCGAGGCGATCACCTACGCCCCGAGGCTGGCGGACATCCCGCTCGGCCCCGAGGCGTATCTCGACCATGTCCGAAGAGCCAAGGAGGCGCTGGGGATCCCGGTCTTCGCCAGCATCAACGGCTCCACGCCGGGCGGCTGGACCTCCTACGCGGCCAAGATCGAGCAGGCCGGCGCGGACGGCATCGAGCTCAACATGTACGACATCCCGACCGACCCCCGCCGGTCGGGCGCGCAGGTCGAGGCGCGCTACCTGCAGACGGTGCGTTCGGTCCGCTCGGCCGTCAAGATCCCGCTGGCCGTGAAGCTGAGCCCCTTCTTCTCCAGCCTGGCCGGATTCGCGATCGAACTGGTCGAGGCGGGGGTCGACGGCCTGGTGCTGTTCAACCGGTTCTTCCAGCCTGACATCGACATCGAGGATCTCAAGGTCGAGCCGTCCATGAGCCTGAGCACCTCGGAGTCCCTGCGGCTGCCCCTGCGCTGGATCGCGATCCTGCGCGGCCTGACCAAGGCGTCGCTGGGCGCCACCGGAGGCATCCATACCGGCGTCGACGCCATCAAGGCGGTCATGGCGGGCGCCGACGCGGCCTTCCTGTGCTCGGTCCTCCTCAAGCAGGGCGTGCGCAGGATCAAGGAGATCGAGGTCGAGATGGCCCGCTGGATGGAGGACAAGGGCTACGACTGCCTGGCCCGGATGAAGGGGACGCTCAGCCACGCCCGCGTCGAGAACCCGTCCGCCTACGAGCGTGCCCTCTACATCGGGGCGCTCACCGCTCGCGCCAAGACCGGCGCGCGGTGAGGCCGGCGGCGGGAGGCGGCTGCGCTAGTGCTGCGACCGTCACATAACGCCCGCTTGGGCCGGTCGATCTTGAGGCGAGCCGAGGCGCGCGAGGCGAGCACCATGCCGCAAAGGTGTTACTCCTCGGCGGCATGGTGTGAGCCGAGCGCAACGAAGGCGCAGCCCAAGAGCGACCGGCCGCGCTCTTTAGGAAATCGCTCGGTAGAACCACCGCTTCCTATTGATAGCGCGGAGGCCCGTCTTCGGCCGGCTGCGTCGTCGCTCCTCGCTCGCATGCCTCGGCATGCTCGGTCGTCGCTTCTCGCATCCGGCTCGAATCCGGGCCTCCAAAGAGGGCGTTATGTGACGGTCGCAGCACTAGGTCCAGCGCGATGGCGCGGCCGTTGGCTTCGACGACCCGGCGGAAGAACCCGGTGAGCCCGGGGTCCTCGGGCGCCTCGCGCAGCCCCGCGTCGAACAGGGGGTCGCGTCCCGTCACGTCGTAGCAGCGCAGGGAGCCGCGGCTGCCGCCGGGGTAGCAGGCGCGGCGCGCGGTCCGGTAGCGCGGCACGCCGTCGAGCAGGTGGACGAACGGCGTGCCCCGGCCCGAGAGCAGGTCCCGGCCGATCCAGGTGACGCGCCCGCCCGCGCCCGCGACCCGGGCGATGGTCGGCGCCACGTCGGCCTGGTGCACCGGGGTCTCGACGACCTCGGGGCGGGGCAGGTCCCGGGTCACGAGCGCGATGGGGATGCGGTAGCGGAGCTCCTCCAGCTGGACCCTGGTGAGGTCGTGGTGGGGGGGGACCGGCGCGCTGTGGTCCGAGGCCAGCACCACGAGCGTCCGGCCGGCGAGCGGGCTCTTGAACAAGGCGTCGAAGAAGGCGGCCACGGCCTTGTCCTCGTAGACGAGGCCGGAGAGGTAGCGGCGGTAGTACGCGTGGCCCTCGGCCTCCCGGGCCAGGTCCTCGGGCACCGGCCCCTCCGCGACCTGGGCATAAGGGTGGTGGGTGGTGATGGTCAGGACGTTGGCGAACACGGGCTTGCCCCGGCCGGCGAGCTCGCCGACCAGCTTGACGACGTCGAGGAGGAACGGCCGGTCGGCCAGCCCCCACGACCCCAGCCGCTGGGTGACGCCGCGGCCGCGGAAGTCCTTGCCTTCGAAGAAGAGGGCGGTCCCGTGCCGGCTCTCGAAGGCGCGCTTGCCGTGGTAGGCCGCTTCGTAGGTGTTCATCCACGCGGTCGTGTAGCCGCTCTCCTGCAGGAGCTGTTGGACGCAGCGGACGCCCGCCGCGGGGTGGGCGATGTAGGTCGCCGGGCCCCCGATGTTGGGAAGCATGGAGCACAGCGCGCTGAATTGTCCCCGCACGGTCTGGCCGGTCTCGAAGCTCGAGGAGTAGGCCTGCTTGAACTGGATGGCGTGCCGGGCGAGCACCCGGCGCAGGTTGGGGAAGAGGCGGGGCCCCAAGTCCGGGTGATACAGCTCGTAGGAGCGCACGTTCTCCAGGAAGAGCATGATGACGTGGATGGGCCCCTTCTCGGGCAGCCCGAGCCTCTCCCGCGCGAGGCGCGTCTCCTCGGGCGTCACCGCCAGGTCTCGGTCGAGCGGCCAGGTCCCCGGCGCGGCCCGGATGGCCCAGGCGGCGCCGGGCGGGGACCCGTCGGGCCGGGGCGAGGTCTCGGCGAAGCCGTGGTAGGCCCAGAGCACGCGGTTGGGCCACGAGGGGTCGTCTCGGCCGGGCTCGTCCGGGCGGCCGGGCCCGCGGCCGACGGGGGCGTTGAAGGCCTGGCGCGCCCACGCGGCCAAGATGTTGTCGGAGGGGGCGGCCCCGGCCGCGAGGCCTTCGGCCGGCCGGGACGCGCGGTCGGCGAGCCAGCAGGCCGCGGCGAGCGCCGCGAACCGGGCCAGGCGTCCCCGATGGACGAGCCACCACGCCGCCCCGGGCGCCGCGGCGGGCCTTGCGTCGGCGGGGCTTTTCGCGGCGCCGAGCCTGACGGCCGCCAGCGCCAGCGCGGCGCTGGCCGCCACGGGCCAGGAGGCGGCGAGCTGGGCCGCCGAGCCCAGCGCCGGCAGGGCGTCGGTCCAATGGTGGGCGACGATCCACCAGTCGAGACGGATGCCGAAGAACCGGTGGTGCAGGACGTCGGCCAGGCAGGCGAGCCACACGACGGACGCCGCCAGCGGCCGCACCGCGCGCTTGGGCGCGTCGAGGAGAGCCCACCCGAGCTGCGCCAGGAGCGTCGGGACCAGCGCGGCCGCGAAGTCCTGGACCATGCCGCGGGCCATCCCCGCCGCCAGCAGCTCCGGAAGCGGCGTGTTGACGCCGCCGGCGAGCTCCCATCGCAGCGCGGCCAGCGCTCCCCAGAGGGCGGCCACGCCCAGCGGCGCGGGCGCGGCCGTCATCGTCGGGCGGGCCGCGTCCTCATGGGCGTTCACGGTGGTCGGACCATTGTATCATACGAGGCCGCGGCCCCCGGGCCCGGAGGACGGACCGGGCCGCGCTCATGGTATAATGGCCACGGATGGACTCCGAGGATTCGACGACGGCGCCGGCGGAGGCGCGCCGGACCGCCTGGACCTGGGTGGCGTTCGCCCTGTATCTGCCGGTGGCCGGCGCCCTGGGCGCCCTGGTCCTGTTCTGCTTCTTCCTGCTGGTCAAAGGCCAGCGGGCCGGGCTCTACGGCCTCCTCTACGCCGGCATCCTCTACGCGCTCGGACGCCGGATGGCCGCCATCTTCTACGGCCGCGTGGAGGGCTCTCTCTGGAAGGACATCGTCCTGATGTCCGTGGCGGACCTGCTGCTGGCGGTCCTGGCGCTCTCTCAACTGCCGGACTTGTGACGGCGGGGCGTCACAGGCCCCTGTCGTCGCCGAGCTCCGCGATGAAGGCGTTGACCACGTCGCGCATGCCGGCGTTCGGCTTGAACTTCGAGCCCGGCGGGAAGGTGACCCCGTAGGCCGAGAGGGGGGTGTTCGAGGCGTAGAGCGTGCCGAAGAGCATGGCCGGGAACCGGATGACCAGCTCCTTGGCCGACTTGCCCACCACGATGGGGGCCTTGGAGATGAACAGGGCGTAGACCTGCTCGTAGGCCATGCCGTTGGGGAACACGACCTTGCCGGCCTTGAGCCCCTTGAGCGTGAAGTCCATGAGGGACTTCACCCTCTCGAGATACAGCCCCACGTCCGAAGCCCGGCTGCTGAGGCCGTGCACGGGCGACGAGATGGACGTGACGGCCTTCTCGAACTGCAGGTAGTTCTTGCCTCCCTCGATCGTCTGCAGGAAGGTCTCGGCGTCCTTGAGGGCCTGCGCCTCGATGCGGCCGCCTTGCCCGAGGCTCTTGATGATGGTCACCCGCGTCTGGATGACGTGGAACAGGTGGGCCAGCTCGTGGCGGGCGCCGAACCCGGCCTTGACGGCGTCGTCGCCCAACGCCCCGAAGCCCGACACGCCGATCTCCTTGAGGCCCTTGGGGAAGACGCCCAGGGTCTCCCTCATCTGGGTCAGTTCGATGCCGTGCTGCCCCGCGTAGGCCTTCAGCTCGGCGAAGACCTGGTTGAACTGCTTGGCCGTCATGGCCCCGGATTCCCCGGCCGGGAAGGCCTTCTCGAGGATGGCGACCAGCTCCCCTTTGACCTGGTTGGCGGCCGCGATGTCGAGCTTGGCCGCGACCCGCGCGGTCAGGCCGGCGCTCTGCTCCAGGCCTTGCAGGGCCGCCTGCCCCTCCCTGGCCGCATCGTCCCCGCTGCCCAACAGCATCTTGAAGAAGCGGGACACCTTCGAGGTGGCAGGCGCGGCCTCCGTCGCCGCCACGGTCGCGGTCGGGACCGCCTTGGCGCCGGCGCCGACCTTGCTCACGAGGCCGGCCACGGGCACGAAATTCAAGGCGGCCAGCGCGGTGTTGGCCGCGAGCTTCGTCGAATCCCAGGCGATGGTCCCCACGTTGGCGCCCCGGTTGACGTCCCATCGAACCTGGTCGGCGCTCTGCTCGACCGCGCCCAGGCCGCCGAGGTGATAGAAGAACTTCATGATCTGGGCCCCGGTCGCGACCGTCCCCGCCCAGACCCAGTGCCGCTTGCCGTCGGATACCAGGTCGCCCTGCCGCTTCTCCAGGTCGTCCCAGTATTTCCAAGCGCCCGTGAAGAACCCGTATTGGTAGCCAGGGTCGCCGGGCTTGGGCGCGTGCTTGGGGATCGGGATGACGGGGACGGGCGGATCCTGGCCGAAATTGGAGAAGCTCCTGGGCATCTGGATGCGCGGCAGCCGAGCCAGCCTGGCCAGCTCATCCTGGGTCAGGGCCCCGGTGCCGGAGCGCCCCACGATCGACGACTCCCCGGTCAGGGGGTCGATGAAGATGAGGCCACCCAGGGCCTTGGCGTAGTCGCCGGCCCGCAAGGCCAGTCTCTTGGCCTCGGCGGGGTTCAAGCGGCTGTCGGCCATGAGCCGCTGGGCCGCCTCGGCGTAGAGGGCGAGCTCCGCCTGGGTCTTGAGCGTGCCGCCTTCCACCTGCTGGCCCGGCATCCTCTTGCGGTTCGCGTAGAGGGACCGGGCCTTCTGCTTGCCCGAGTCGCTGAGCTGGAACTTCTCGGAGATGATGTCGATGGCGGCGAGATGGATCTCGATGGGGTCGGCGGCGTCCTGCCCCAACTGGACCGCGAAGCCCTGCTCCCGCTGCTTCTTGAGGTCGTCCACGAGGAGCCGCATCGAGAGGACGGCCGCGGCGAGCCCCTGGTCCTGCGGCCGGTCCACATTGGGCACCTTGAGCTCCAGGTCTTTGATGCTCGAGTCCGGGAGCGCTTCTCTCAACGATCTGTTGTTGAGGTAGGCGTCGACACCCTTGTCGAAAAGGACCTTGTAGCCGTCCCTGAAGGCGGCCGCGGCCGCGTAGGGATTCTGGTTCGGAGCGGCCTGGACCCCGGGAGCCAGGACCGACAGCGCCGCCGCAGCCAGGAGATTGAACATATCGTTCCTCGCTATTAGTATGTCCCCCCGACCGGCGATTGTCAAGACGGGGAAACGGGGTTTTCCGGGTTTTAATCAAACGTTAATAATCGACTCTGTAGGGGGTCCGCGGCGGGGGGGCGTCGGGGTCAGCGGGGCGCGGCCGCCGGGGGCATGAGGATGCGGTGCTGGCGGAGGCGCTCGGCGTCCGTGCGCGCGACGACGATGGGGCGGCCTTCGGGGTCGATGCCGGCGTGGTACATGGCCGTGGCGACCGTGCCGGGCGTCGGGACGAAGCACTGCACCTGCCGGGGCTTCCAGCCCCTGGCCTTGAGCCAGCACGCGAGGGCGCGCATGTCGGCGTCGGTGCAGCCAGGGAAGGCGCTCATCAGGTACGGCACGACGAACTGCTGCTTGCCCGCGGAGCGGGACTCGGCCTCGAACACGGTCAGGAAGCGCTCGAAGGCGGCGAACCCCGGCTTGCGCATGAGGCCGAGCACCCGGTCGCGGGAATGCTCCGGCGCGAGCTTGAGCTGTCCCCCGGTGAACTCCCGGACTAGGGCGGCCAGGTAGCCCGGGGAGCGCAGCGCCAGGTCGTGGCGGACCCCGCTGGCGACCCGGACGTGCCTCACCCCCGGCACGGACTTCAGCGCGGCCAGGAGCCCCGCCAGGGCCTGCTGGCCGTCCTGGAAATCGGGGCAGGCGGACGGGGTCAGGCAGCTGCCCCTGCGGCACCGGGCCGGGTCCGCGGCGCAGCGCGCCCCCCACATGTTGGCGCTGGGCCCGCCCACGTCCGTGATGGCCCCGTCCCAGTCCCGCCGGCGGGCGAGGAGCCGGGCCTCCTCGAGGAGCGAGGAGCGGCTGCGCGACGATATCCGCCGCCCCTGGTGCAGGGCGAGGCTGCAGAACGAGCACCCGCCGGCGCACCCGCGGTGCGAGGTGAGGCTGAAGCGGATCATCTCGACGGCGGGGATGGGCCGGGCGTAGCCGGGGTGCGGCGCCCTCGCGAACGGCAGGCCGTAGAGACGGTCCATCTCGCCGGTCGAGAGGGGCTCGGCCGGCGGCGCGAGGACGACCCGGCGGCCGCCGTGCTCCTGCCAGGCCCAGGCCCCCGAGCGCATCTGGGCCTCCAGGGCGAGCGTCGCGGCCATGAGCTTCCTCGGGTCCGCCTGGATCTCCTCGAAGGAGGGCAGGCGGACGGCCGGGGCGCCGGCGGGGACGTCGGCCGCCTCGCCCATGAAGGCCGTCCCCGGGATGCCGCGCAGGACGCCCTTGTCCCGGGCCGGCGCCTGCCGGAGCCGCCCGCAGGCCTCCAGCGCCGCGCGCTCGCCCATGCCGTAGACGACGAGGTCGGCCTTGGAATCCAGGAGGATGGAGCGCCGCAGGGAGTCGTTCCAGAAGTCGTAGTGGGCCGCGCGGCGCAAAGACGCCTCGACGCCGCCGAGCACGACGGGCAGGCCGGGGAAGGCGGCCTTGACGAGGCCGGCGTAGACGATGGCGGCGCGGTTGGGCCTCGCCCCGGCCAGGCCGCCGGGGGTGTAGGCGTCGTCCGAGCGCTTCTTGCGCAAGGCCGTGTAGTGCGCGAGCATGGAGTCGAGCGCCCCGGCGCTGACGCCGGCGAGGAGCCTGGGACGGCCGAGGCGGGCCACGTCGCCGGGCTCGTCCCAGCGGGGCTGAGCGACGATGCCCACGGCCAGCCCATGGGCCGCGAGCCACCGGCCCAGCAGGGCGGCGCCGAAGGCCGGGTGGTCCACGTAGGCGTCGCCGGTCACGAGGAGCACGTCGAGTTCCCTCCAGCCCAGCCGCTCCATCTCGGAGCGGGTCGTCGGGAGGAAGGGCGGCTGGGAGGCGCGGCTCATCGTATTCAGTCGGGAGAGCGCAGGACGATGCGGACGATCTCCGTCCGGGTCAGGAACCGCATGGGAGGCCCCCATTGACCCGCCCCGGACGTCACGTACAGGGCCGAGCCGCCCAGGCGGTAGAGGCCGTAGACGTAGCGGTAGGACAGCCGCACGACCAGCCCGAAGGGGAAGATCTGGCCGCTGTGCGTGTGCCCCGAGAGCATGAGCCCAACGCCGCGCTCGGAGGCGAGGTCGAACATCCTGGGCTGGTGGGACAGGAAGAGCGAGGGGCTCTTCGGGTCGAGCCGGGACAGCACGGCGTCAACCTCTTCGCGGCTCACGCGGCCGGCCATGAGGTCGTCCACCCCGGCGACCTGCAGGCCGCCCGGCAGGACGGCGACCTCGCTCCTCAGGAGGCGGGCGCCGCAGCGCTGGTGGAACTCGAGCGCCTTGCCGAGGCCGTGGTAGAACTCGTGGTTGCCGAGGACCGCGAGCGTGCCGTGGCGCGCCTTGAGCCCGGCGCACGCGGCCGCGACCCTCTCCTCGGGGATGGGGCCGGGGTCCATCAGGTCGCCGGTGAGGACCACGAGGTCCGGGCTCAGGGCGTTGACCTGCCCGACGATGGCCTCGAAGCGCTCCACCGGGACCGTGAGGCCGATGTGCAGGTCGGAGAGCTGGACGACGGTGAAGCCGTCGAGGCCCTTGGGGAGGCGCGGCAGGGCGACCTCGACCGCGGTGACCGCGGGCGGGCGTCGCGCGGACCAATAGGCGTGGACGGCCGAGAGGACCGTGGCCGTGACCACGGCCCAAGCGATGGCGCCCTGCAGGGGGGCTCCCGCCCCGAGGCGCCGCGCGATCAACGCCAGGAGGTCGCCGCAGGCCGCCCAGAAGAGCCAGATGAGCAGGACGCCGGTCCAGACGTACATGGCGGAAGCGAGCCACTGGGCGGGAGCGCCCCCGTGCCTGAGCCAGTAGATCGAGAGCGGGAAGAGGAAGGCCAGGAGGAGGATGGCGCACCGGACCGAGGCCGGCGGCAGGGGCAGCCCCGGGAAGCTGCGGATGAGCCAGAAGGCGACGTAGTACTGCATCCCGAGGTAGACGAGGACGACGAGGACGAGGAACGCCAGGATGTGGAGCATCGGGGTCAGGCTATGATATCAAGATTGGAGCCGCCCTTCCGTGCGGCCCCGGTGCGGCCCCGGCGTTCACAAGCCGTCGGCACATGATGTATCATCGGGACACCGGAGGGGAGACCATGAGAGCGTTGGTGAAGAAGCGGCGTGCCAAGGGCTTGTGGATGGAGGACGTCCCGAAACCCAGGGTCTCGGAGAACGACGCGCTCATCCGGATCAGGAAGACCGCCATCTGCGGGACCGACGTCCACATCTACGGCTGGGATGAGTGGGCGCGGCGGACCATCCCGGTGCCCATGCACGTCGGGCACGAGTTCGTGGGCGAGGTCGTCGCGCTGGGCAAGGCGGTCGAGGGCCTTGCGATCGGGCAGCGGGTCTCGGGCGAAGGGCACATCGTCTGCGGCCACTGCCGCAACTGCCGGGCGGGGTACCGGCACCTGTGCATCAACACCAAGGGGGTCGGCGTCCACCGGCCGGGCTGCTTCGCGGAGTTCCTCGCCATCCCGGCCGCCAACGTCTTCCCCATCCCGCCGGGCGTCAGCGACGACGAGGCCGCGATCCTGGACCCCCTGGGCAACGCGGTCCACACCGCGCTCTCGTTCGACCTCGTCGGCGAGGACGTGCTGGTGACCGGGGCGGGGCCCATCGGGATCATGGGGGCGGTCGTCGCGCGGCACGCCGGGGCCAAGCACGTGGTCATCACGGACCTCAACGCCTACCGCCTCGACCTCGCCAGGAAGCTGGGCGTGGAGCGGGTCGTGGACGCCGGGAGGGAGAAGCTGGCGGACGTCATGAGGGAGCTCGGGATGACCGAGGGCTTCGACGTCGGCCTCGAGATGTCGGGCAGCGCCGCCGCCTTCAACGACATGCTCGGCGTCATGCGGGCCGGCGGCCGGATCGCCCTGCTGGGTCTGCTCCCCAAGGAGACCGCCGTCTGCTGGGACAGCGTGATCTTCAAGGGCCTCGTGCTCAAGGGCATCTATGGCCGCGAGATGTTCGAGACCTGGTACAAGATGTGCTCGATGCTCCAGAGCGGCCTGGACATCAAGCCGGTCATCACCCACCACTTCCCGGTGGACGGCTTCGTCGAGGCCTTCGAGCTGATGTCCTCCGGCGACTCCGGCAAAGTCATCCTCGACTGGTAGCCCCGGCGCCGCGGCCGCGGCGTCAGGGGTTTAGTTTGTGCGCCCGGTGGTTCTTCAGGCCGTGCCGCGCAGGTAGGCCTGGCGGCGGCGCTCGGGGAACTTCTCGATGGCGTAGCGCAGCATCGTGCGCGGCATCCGGCGGTAGTGCCGGCGCAGGAACCCTTCGAGCGTCGGGAGGTCTTTCTTGCCGATCTCCCGGAGCATCCAGCCCGCCGCCTTGTGGATGAGGTCTTCCTCGTCGGCCAGGAGCATCCGCGCCAGGCGCAGGCTCTCAGAGAAGGACCCTCGCCGGATGAAGTCGAGGGTGGCGATCATCGCGATCCGCCGCCGCCATAGCACCGGGGATGCCGCCCACCGGCTCAGGACCGTCTTGTCCCGCCGCCGCAGGTGCCGCCCCACGATGTGGGGGGCCGACATGTCGACGAGGTCCCAGTTGTCGACGTGCCCCATCTCGCCGGTGTAGAGGCGGTAGAGGCGCGCCTGCTCCGCCGCGTCGCCGCGCTGACAGCGCGCGACCATGATGGCCAGGGCCGCGGCGCGGTCGGTGTGCACGGGGGAGCGGAGCAGCCGGCGCAGCTCAGGGAGCGGGAGCCCGCGATGGCGTCCGGCGACCGCCTTCAGCTGCGGCGCGGTGACGCCCAGGAAAATGTCTCCTTCGCCGTACTCTCCCTTGGCCGTCTTGAAGAAGCGCTGGAGCGCGGCGGCTTTGCCGGGGTCCGAGAGCCGGCGCAGCTCCCGCTGGAGTCCGGTCGCGGTCGGGTCTGGCATGGGCGATGTCCGCCTCCCTTACTGGGGCGACAGGAAGGAGCGGAGGATGTTGCGCGACACCTGCAGCCGGTAGGCCGCGGTCGAGCGGATGTCGTCGATGGGGGAGACGTTCTCGGCCAGGAGCGCGACGGCATCGTCGACGACGGCCGGGGTCAGCCTGCGGCCGGCCAGGAACCCCTCGGCCGCCTTGAGGCGGCGGACGGTCGGGGCCATGCTGCCCAGCGCGAACCTGGCCTTGGCGACCGTGCGGTCCCTGGCGAGCCACAGGAGGCCGGCCGCGACCGTCTTGGAGATGGCCTGGCTGGCCCTGGTGCCGACTTTCCTGAAGACCTGGCGGTCGGGTTTCGAGATGAGGAAGGGGAGCTCCACCGCCGAAATGAGCTCGCCCCGGGCGAGGATGGTCTTCTTCACGCCCGCGAACACGTCCACGAACGGGATGCTGCGCTTGCCCGCGCGGGAGACCGCCAGGACGCGGGCGTCGTAGACCGCCAGCGCCGGGAAGGTGTCGCCGGCCGGGGAGGCGTTGGCGATGTTGCCGCCCAGGGTGCCCCGGTTCTGGATCTGGACGGCCCCGACGGTGGCGGCCGCCTGGGCGAGCAGGGGGAAATCCCTCCGGACGGCCGGATGGTCGCGCAGTTGGGCGTGGGTCGCCAGGGCGCCGACGCGCAGGACCGCGCCCGCCTCCTCGACGGCAGCCCATTCCCTCACGCCGGCGATGTCGAGCACCGTCTTCTCGTTGAGCAGGCCCATGTTCCAGGAGACCATGAAGTCCGTGCCGCCCGCGACGGGGATGGCCAGGGGATTCTCGGCGTAGAGCCTGACGGCCTCGGAGGCCGAGCGGGCCCGGAGCAGCGTCATGGAGGGGGGAAAGCCTCTCATATCACTTTCCTCCCCCATGTCGTGAGCCTCCCCCCGCGGGGGAGGCGAGCATTGAGGGGGGCTAGTGCTGCGACCGGCTCATATCTGCGGTTCTGGCCGGTCGATTTTGGAGCGAAACGAGGAGCGAGGAGCGCGCATACTCGACGTATGCAAGCGACGAGCGACGAAGTTGCAGCCCGAAAGCGACCGGCCGCGCTCTCAGGG
>JACRDT010000039.1 GCA_016212795.1 Elusimicrobiota bacterium
GCTCTCAAGGAGTCCTCTCGGCAATGGCATCGGTTTTCCTCAATAGCGCGGATGCCCGTCTTCGGCCGGCTGCTTCGTCGCTCCTCCCTCCCATGCCTCGGCATGCTCGGTCGTCGCTTCTCGCATCCGGCTCGAATCCGGACATCCAAAACAACGGTTATGAGCCGGTCGCAGCACTAGTAGAAACCCCGCACCAGCCCCCGGACGTTCTTGAGCGGTAGGAACCGGACCGGCTCGCCGGTGGCGGGGTCGACCCAGACCGAGGAGTCCTTCGACTCGTCCCGATTGTCCCCCAGGACGAACAGCGACCCCTCGGGCACCGTGATCGGGCCGAGGCTGTCGCCCTGGAGCCGCTCCTCGCCGCGGGTGTGCTGGGCGTAGAACTCGGTGAGGGCGGAGCCGTTGAGGTAGACCTTCTTCTCCCGGATCTCCACCGCGTCCCCCGGCACGGCGATGACGCGCTTGACCAGCTCATGCTCCCCCCCCACGGGCGAGCGGAACACGATGATCTCGCCCCGGCGCGGGGCGCGAAAACGAAGCGTCGCCTTGTCCATGAAGACATGCCCGCCCACCGGCAGCTTGGGCTCCATCGAGGCGCTGGCGATGTAGATGGGCTCGACGACCCACTGCCGGACGGGCAGCACGACGGCCAGGGCGACGCCGATGAGGAAGACCAGCCTGGACACGGACATACCCAAAGGATAGCCCTTCCAGCCGGATCGCTTCAAGGCCCGCGTCGCCGCGATCGAACTTGACACCGCGCTGGCATCACGCTATGCTCACCGCATGAACGCCCTGCTCGCGCCCGGCGTCCCTGGCGCGAGCGTGCCGCCTCCATCAAGACTGGCGTGCGGCCTGCTCGCGGCGCTCGCGTTGGCCATCGCCCCTCAGGCCTGTCGGGCCGAGGTCCGGACCGGCATCGACGTCTTGGAGGACGCCGGGTTCGCCGAGCTCCAGGGCAAGCGCGTCGGCCTCATCACGAACCAGACCGGCAAGGACGCCTCGGGCAGGACCACGGTCGACGTCCTGGCCAACGCGCCGGGGGTCACGCTCGCCAAGCTCTTCTCCCCGGAGCATGGGTTCTACGGGATGAGCGAGGAGCACGTCGTGAGCTCCTCGACGCTGCTCATCCGCGGCCGCGAAGTGCCCATCGTGAGCCTCTACTCGGGCGGCCTCCAGGGCATGCGCCCCAAGCCTTCGGACCTCGCGGGCCTCGACGTCCTCGTGTTCGACATCCAGGACATCGGCGCCCGGTTCTACACCTACCTGGCCACCATGGGGATGGCCCTCGAGGAGGCCGCCAAGGCCAAGCTCCCCTTCGTCGTCCTGGACCGGCCCAACCCCATCAACGGGCTGACGGTCGAGGGCCCCATCCTGACGGACCTGGGCCTGCGCCAGGTGACGTCCACCGCGTACTACCCCGTCCCGGTGCGCCACGGCCTGACCGCGGCCGAGGTCGCCATGCTCTACAACACGGAGCTCCACCACCCCGGGCTCTCCGTGGTCAAGATGAAGAACTGGCAGCGGCGCCTCTGGTACGACGAGACGGGCCTGCCTTGGACGCCGCCCTCCCCCAACATGCCGGACCTCGACGCCGCCACCCTCTATCCCGGGATCGGCTGCTTCGAGGCCTCCAACATCTCGGTGGGCCGGGGGACTCCCTTCCCGTTCCGCTGGATCGGCGCCCCCTGGATGCGCTCGGCGCAGATGCTCAGGCGCCTCAAGAAAGCCGGCCTGGCGGGGATCGTCTTCGAGGAGCTGGCCTACACCCCCGCCAAGAGCGTCTTCACGGGGAACCGCTGCGGCGGGATCAGGATGACCATCACCGACCGCGAGAAGCTCCGGCCCCTGGAGGTCTTCGCCCACCTGGCCGCGGCCCTCAGGGACCTCAACCCGGAATTCACCTGGAAATGGGAAGAGGCCAGGCGCATGGTGGGGACCGACTCGTTCCGTCAGCTCTACGAATCGAGCGCCACGGCCAAGGGCTTCATCAGGCTCTTCAACGCCGGGGAGAAGGACTTCCGCAAGACCCACCGGCTCATCCGGCTCTACTGACGCGCCGCCAGGGGCGCGATTCAGTATAATGGGATGACGCATCGTCACCACCCGACAAGGAGCGATACCGATATGAAGAAAGCAGTCATGCTGGTCCTGATGGTCCTGGCCGCGGGCTGGACCCGGGCGCAAGCCCCCGGGGCAGGCCAATCCAAGGATACCGCGGCGGCCGTGACGGTCGAGAAGGTCGTGACCGCCGCCGGCCTGGAGAACCACCAGCCGGTCGGCGAGGCCTCCGTCTTCGAAGCCGGGACGGCCCAGGTCTTCTGCTGGGCCAAGCTCTCCATCGCCGCCCCGCCGGTCAAGTTGAAGTTCGTCTGGTCCCGCGAGGGCAAGGTCATAAGCGAGTACGTCGCCGAGATCAAGGTCGCCTCGCCCTACTGGACGGCCTCCAAGAAGGTCCGCGCCGGCGCTTGGAAAGTGGACGTCCAGAACGAGAGCGGCGAGAGCCTCAACTCGACGGAGTTCACCGTGAAGGCGGCCGGCTCTCCCGAAGGTCCCACGGTCAAATAGGACGAAAGCCGTCCGCTTTCGTCCCCATTGAGCCCAGGACGACCAGGCCGGCTCTGTCCTATGATAGAGCCATGCTCCATGTCCTAGTCGTCCTCTTTTGTTGGGGAAACGGCGCCCACGCGGCGCCTTATGCCCGCTCCGTCCCGTTCGCGGCCAGGCCCTCGGTCGTCAGCGTCGTCCCCGTCGTCCCGGCCTTGTCCATGGCCCCGGCGCTCAGCGTCCCCCTGGCGCTGACCCCTTCGGCGGCGCTCCCGGTCCCGGGGGCCCTGCCCGCGCCTATCCTCCAGCCCGCTTTCGCGCCCGCGCTGCACCCGTCCTTCACGCCCACCCTCCCGCCGGCCCTCGCGCCCGCGTCCCGGCCTGCCGACGCCTCCCCTGAGGCGCGCGGCAGCCTGGAGACGCTGGCCGACCCCCGCGTCCCGGCCGAGCAGCAGAGCGCGGCCCTGGGCGGGCTCTTCGACGGTTCGGTCCCCATCCTCGGGGGCCTCGACCGCGCCCCGGCGTTCGACGCCCAGAGCTTCGCCTCCGCCTACGGGCTCTACAGGTGGGTCTCCGCCCTCCCCCAGGTCGCGGCCTCGCCCGACCCACGGCTCGCCGCGGCCCGCCTCATCCTCGACCTGAAGCCCCTGCTGGACAAGGGCCCGGTCATCATCATGAAGGACGCCGGCGCGCTCACCGCCCTCTGCGCCGACGATCCCTCGGTCCCGCCGGTCGTGGTCTCCCTCGCCGCCGCGGACCTCGCCTCGGCCGAAGCCTCGCCCAGAGCCGCGGTCCTCGCCGGCCTCCTCACGGCCGCGGCGCTGAAAGACGAAGCGGACCCGGGCCGGTTCCACGTCGCCCAAGTCCTCAACAACCTCTCCAACCTGCCCGAGCCCGGCGTCTCCGGCGAGGGCCAGAAGGCTAAGCTCGAGCCCGTCGAAGACATCCCGCTCGACCCGGTGCGCCAGCCGCAGCCCTACCTGGAGAGGATGCTGCGCGACGCGATGCGCTCGGACACGCCGGACGCGGCCCTCGCCATCCTGCGCCAGGCCCGCGACGAGGCCAAGCGGCTCTTGAACTACCAGGACCGCTCGCGCTTCCTCGCGAGGCTGCGCTCCCACGGCGAGCTCCTGGCCGGCCAGTACCTGCCGGGCATCCTCGACGATATGCAGCTCGCGGCCGCGGACAACGACAAGCGGGGCGTCGAATCCCTGCTGGCCTCGGCGCTGGAGTTCGTCGTCTACGCGCCCGGGTGGGAGAAGCGCGTCCTGCGGGCACGCGAGACCGCCGTGAACACCATGGCCGTGCTCGACCGGTTCGGCCCCATCGACGAGAAGACGGGCCTGCCCGTCCCGAAGGAAGACCCGCAGCCGCAACCCTGAGGGCGGGCCCGGCTATCGCTCGGCGCGGGACCGGTCCAGCACCGGGGCCAGACCCCACGCCAGCCCGAAGGTCCCGAGGGTCCCCAGGATCACCAGCCAGCTCCAGCCGAGCGGGAACACCTTGATCTCCGAGAGGTAGAGCAGGACGGCGTTGACGAGCGCCATGGCCGTCATCGCCGCCACGTTGGCCCTGTTGGCGGGCCGCTTGGTCAGCAGGCCGAGCAGGAACACCCCCAGCAAGGACCCGTAAGTGACGCCTCCGATCTTGAAGGCGACCCACAGCATCTTGTCCACGTGGCTGAAGAGGTACGCCAGCACGCCCAGGAGGAGCGCGAACACGCCGATCGAGATCCTCGACAGCCTCAGGTAGTACCGTTCGTCCCCGTCGCCCTTGACGAGCGGCTTGTAGATGTCGGTCACGAACGAGGCGGTCAGCGAGGAGAGCGGCGAGTCGATGGACGCCAGGACGACGGCGGCAAGCACCAGGCCCCGCAGGAAGGCCGGCATCACGGCGGACGCGAAATGGGGGTAGATCTTGTCGAGTTGGCGGGGGAGGGGCAGGCCGGGATGCTGCTGGTAGAAGACGAACAAGCCCGTCCCCACCGAGAGGAAGACCATGAGCACCATGAAGCTCCCCACCATGCTGAGCAGCATGGTCCGCTGGCTGGCCTTGCGGGTCTCGACCGTCAGGAGCCTCTGCATCATCTCATGGTCCGTGCCGAACGCGGCCATGGAGCCGAAGAAGCCGTTCAGGACGGCGACCCAGACGATGTTGGGGTCCGAGAAGAACTTCTTCACGAAGCCCGGCTCCGAGAAGGAAGGCCCCCAGTTCATCACCTGGAGCTTGCCCGCCGCCCCGGCGATGGCGCCCACCGCCGGGAGGCCGCCGTCGATGTTGGCCAGCAGGTAGGCCACGGTCGCGACCCCCGCCACCAGGAAGCAGACCGCCTGGACCACGTTGGTCCACACCACGGCCTTGATGCCGCCGTGGCCGATGTAGAGGGCCCCGACGACCACGAACAGGGCGATCACCGGGATCTTGTCCCAGCCGATGAGCACCGCGACCGCCACGCACGCCGCCATCAGGCGGACGCTCGAGGCCAGCACCCTCGTGACGAAGAAGAAGCACGTGGCCGCGTACTGGGTCTGGGGGCCGAAGCGGTGCCGGAGGAACTCGTAGATCGTGGTGCAGTTGTAGTGGTAGAAGGCGGGGATGAAGAGGAACGCGATCACGACGCGCGAGGCCGCGGACCCGATGAAGAACTGGGCGTAGTTCCAGTTCTCGCGGAACCCCGTGGCGGGCACGCCGATGATCGTCATGGCCGAGATCTCGGTCGCCACGAAGGAGAGGCACGCCGCCCACCAGGGGATGCTCCCGCGGCCCAGGAAGAAGTCGGAGGTGTTCTCCTCCTTGCGGCCGTGGTAGTAGCCCAGCGAGAACATGCACGCCAGGAACCCGAAGAGCACCGCGCAGTCCCACGGGCCGATCGTCGTCGGGTTGGAGAACCAGGTGGACGGTTCCATAGGTTTTGCCTCCCTGAATAGATCCTAGACGGGCATCGTCCCGCGCACCGCGACCCTGCCGGCCAGCGCGAGCGCCGCCGCCCGCTGGCTGGCCTCGCACCGCGAGAAGGCGGCCAGCGTCGAGACGCGGACCTCCATGTCCTCGAGCGCGAAGGGACTCCCGAACGACACCGCGACGGCCCGCCTGGCCCGGCCGACGGCTTCCCGAGCCCGCGCCAGCTCCTCCTCCCCGTAGCGGATCCGGCCGGAGTAGGCGCGCGGGGCAACGAACAGGCCGACGATGACGCACTCGTCGCCTGCCTGTTCTCTTCCGACGTTGACGTGAATCCCAAGACCTCTCAGCGCCGCCACGAAACATTCCCCCCGTATCTGGCGAGGGAACCCCCGGTCCGGCTCGACGTAGGCGACCCGCCGCGGCAGGCCCCCCTTGGGCGCCCTGTGCCAGGCCAACCCCGCTCGCGCCACCCTCATGGCCGACTCCCTGTGCTCCCGGCACCCGACGCGGCCCGGGTCCGGGGCTCCGAGGCCGCCCCTGCGAGCCAACGCCTCCACCGCGGCCTCGAGCCGCCGCCGCGCGGCCGCGACCGCGGCGGCCAGGGAGCCGCCGTGCTCGGAGGCGCGGCCCGTTCTCCTCTCGCCGCAGAGCGCGGCCGCCGGGCCCGGCGACCGGGACGCCGCGAGGCGGGCCGCCAATCCGCGGACCAGCCGGCCGGGCCGGGCCGGCACCAGCAGGATGTCGCAGCCGGCCAGGAGCGCCCTCTCGGCGGCCTGGACCTCGGGGAAGCGGCCGGCGATGGCGCGCATGTCCAGGGCGTCGGTGGAGACGAGCCCCTTGAACCCGATCCTCTTCCTCAGGGTCCCGGACACGACCGGGGCCGAAAAGGGGGCCGGCACCCCGGGCTCGGGCTCCAAGGCCGGCACGAGCAGGTGCCCGATCATCACGGCATCCGCCGCGTCCCCGAGCGCCTTGAACGGCGCCAGCTCCCTCCTGCCGAGGAGCCGCCGGCCGGCGTCGACGGACGGGAGCCCCAGGTGCGAGTCCGACTCGGTGTCCCCGTGCCCGGGGAAGTGCTTGACGCACGACAAGACCCCGCCGGCGGCCAGGCCCTCCGCATAGGCGCGCGCCAGGCGAGCGACGAGCGCCGGGTCGCGGCCGAACGAGCGGGTGTTCACGATGGGGTTGGCCGGGCGGTTGGCCAGGTCGACCACCGGGGCGAGGACCCACCTGACCCCGACCGCCCTGGCCTCGATGCCGGTGACCCTCCCTTTCTCGAAGGCTAGCGCCGGGGACCCCGAGGCGCCCAGGGCCATGTTGGAGGGAAAGTGCGTGCCGCCGCGGACGTGGGAGGCGAGGCCGTCCTCGTAGTCCGCGCAGAACAGCAGCGGCCTGCCCGCCCGGGCCTGGAGCCTCGTCGTGAAGCCGGCGACCTCGCGGACCGACCCGCCGTAGACGCAGAACCCGCCGACCCCCAGGTCCGTCAGGCGGGCGGCTTCGTCGAAGTCGTCTTGCCCGAGCCTGAACCCGGGGAACACCAGGCGCGCGGCGGGCGACCCTTCGGGAAGCGTCATGGATTCGCGTATCTTACCAAAACGAAGGAGCGGCCATTTAATATAATCAGGCGTGGTTCAAGCGTTATCGTGCCTGCTGCTCCTCCTCCCGCTGCCGGCCGCCGCAGCGTCGGCCGCGACGGAGGCGCCCCAGCCCTACGACATCAACACGAAGCCCGTCTCGAACCGCGAGTTCGGGCTGCTCTTCCAGAGCAGCTACACGATCAAGCCGGACGGCACGGTCTGGGCTCCGGGCGCGGACGCCCCCCTCCTCGAGTCCGAACTGCCCTACGTGATCGAGAGGCTCGTCAGCAGCCAGCGGCTCAAGACCCTGCTCACGATCAACCTCATCCTGAACCGCAGCCAAGGAGAAAAGAAGCTCACGGCCGCGGAGCGGGAATCCATCAGGACGTTGCTGCGCAAGAATTGGGTCTTCCTCAACTTCGAGACCAGGAGGAATTTCCGGAGCTATTTCGTCGCCGAAGAACGCGATGAGCTGGATGCCGACGCCCCCCTGCCTCCCCAGCCTCTCGCCGTGCGTCTCAGCGACCTGCCGGAAGAGGAATCCTCGCCCGTCTTGAAGCCATCGAACGAAGGACACAAACCGCCGGCCCGAAGTTCTCATGGAAAGGCCGTCCCACCCGCACACGCGTCGGCCCCCGCTCCGACTCCCGCGGCGTCCGCGCCGGCTCCAGCGCCCGTTCCGGCCCCCGCTCCGACTCCCGCGGCGTCCGCGCCGGCTCCAGCGCCCGTTCCAGCCCCCGCTCCGACTCCCGCGGCGTCCGCTCCGACGCCCGCTCCCGCTCCAGTTCCGGTGGCGTCCGCTCCGACGCCCGCTCCGACCCCCGCGCCCACGCCGGCTCCCCCTCCAGCGGCCGTGCCGGTCCATGCCACCCCCCCTCTCATGATGCCCTTGGGGATGACGCATTCAGCCAACACCTCCCCGCCGGACGGCGCCTTCCTGGGCGACAATTTCCCATTCCCGGCGCGCAGGCACGACCAGCTCCCGCCACCCACGCAGACGCAACCCGCCCCAGCGCCAGGCTCGCTCCCTGTCGCGCCAGGTTCCCCCGTGCTGCAAGGGCTGGACCCGAAGCTCATCCCGCAAGCCTATCGCCCCGCCTCTCCCGAGCCCCCGAAAGCGGCGGCGCCGCCGCCATCACCCCCGTCGCTCATGGTGCATACGCAGGCTCACCCATCGCCAACGGCCTATATCGCGGGCATCTCCTCAGCGCAATTCGCCGCTTTCCTGCAGGACGCTCCCTACAGCCGCGAAGTGAAGCACCTGTTGAAGATCGTGTCGGACAGGGCGCCGGAGTACGCCCGGGACCGCTGCCTGAGCTTCGTCCTGACCGTGCTGCCGCACATCGCCATCGACTTCGTCCGGACGGGCCGCGGCGTGCGGGCGGGGACGCAATCGCCGGGCGCGGACCTTCTCCTCTCGCCCGGTGCCGCAGGGCGCAAGGGTCGCCCGGAGGCGCCGGGGGCGGGCCAGCCTCCCGCCATCACCGTGAGCCCGGGGCCGCTGATCTACAGGCGGAAGAAGTTCCTCTTCGGCGAGACCTCGGTCGTGCTCGCGCAATCCGCCGACTCCTACCGCGACCTCGGGGTTCCGGTCCCCCCGCTCAAAGCCGCGAGCCGCGAGAACCCCTCGACGGGCAAGGAGTCCTCCGACTGGGGCCAGGCTCTGCTCTTCGACGACGGCTCGAGCCGGGGCCGCTTCTCGCCGGAGCAGCAGGCCGGCACGCTGCTGGCCGCCCTCGTCGAACTGGACCTGGCCAGGCGCGGGCAGGACGGCTCCCCCTACGCCTCGGCCCTCTTCGCCAGGACGGCGCAGATGATGCTCTATGCCGCGCTGGAGCGAGACCTCGGCGGCGACGAGTTCCTGGACCGGTGGACACGGGCCTCCTATCGTCTGTGGTCCTCGAGCCCCCAGGAATTCAGGGACCAGCTCATCCACTCCCTGTCGGCGGGGCTGGCCGCGGCCATCGACCCGGCCAAGGCCGGCGCGGCCGAGGCCGAGGCCTTCGCGCGCGACTCGCTGGCCTCCTGCCGGGAGACGGCGGGCGGGACGTCCTCCTCTCCCGCCGTCCCCGAAGCGCCTATCGCGCGGAGCGGGACGCCAGCCCTGGAAAGAGAGTCGCGCCGCAAGCGTGCCCGCCTCCTCAAGTCCGTCGGGCTCATCGGGCCGGAGCAACTCGACGCCGCCCTGGCCGACATCGAGGCCGCGGTCCCCGACGCCCCACCCGAGACGGACAGGTGCGAACGCCTGTCCCTGGAAGCCGCGGCGCTGCAGCGCGCGCTGCCGCTGGGCGATGAGCTGCTCAAGGCGGAGATGCGGTTCCGCGGCGGGGAAGGGAGCCTGCCGTGACGAGGCGATGGGCGGTCGCGGCGGCGGTCCTCTGGACGGCGCTGGGCGCTCCCCGACCGTCCCGGGCCTCCGGCCCGGGCGCCGGGGAGCCGGCCTACTCCTCCGGCTCCGGGCTGTTCACCTGCCAGGTCCCCCCGGGCTGGCACGCCTTCGAGGAGACCGAGCCCACCGGCTCGGCCGTCCACCTCCTCGGCCCCGACGACCCCGCCGGGGTCTACCGCGCCGGCCTCGACATCCATTTCGTGGACGGCTCCCTGGCCCGCGCCCAGCCCATGAAGGCCGCCATCGAGTTCCTGCGGCGCCAGGACAAGCTCGCCCAGAGGCAATCCACCCAGGTCAAGCGTGTCTCCAGCGGCAGGGGCTTGGCGCGGGTGTTCGAGGTCTGGGAGACGCTCTTCCTGCCTCCCGACCTGGCGCCCTCCGTCGAGGCCCGGGTCCACCACTACGTGGCCGTCATCGAGAGCGGCTCGGACTACTTCGTCATCCGCCTCTCATCCTCCGAGGAGGTCTACCTCGACTTCCGCGACGATTTCCTGAGGCTGGTCAAGACGTTCAGGGTGAAGGGAGGCTGACGCCCGTGAGGATGGCTCTCAGCATGTTCGTCTTCGCCTGCGTGGGGACCGCCCTGGAGGTGGTCTTCACCGCGCTGGCCGACTTCCGCAAGACCAGGAGCCTTCGCCTGATGGGCTACTCCTATGTCTGGATGCTCCCGATTTACGCGCTCGTGCCGGTCATCATGGACGTTCTCTACGTCCCGCTCGAGGGGGTGATCCTGCCCCTGAGGCTCGCGACCTACGTGACGCTGCTGCTCGCCGTCGAGTACCTGTCGGGACGCGCCATGCGGCGGCTGCTCGGCGAGGCGCCCTGGGAGCCCGGCTACCGCGGCAAGCGCTGGGCCGTCGACGGCCTGGTGAGGCTCGACTACGCGCCGGCGTGGGCCGCGGCGTGCTTCCTCTTCGAGCGGCTGTACTTGGCGATGCGGTGAAATCACTCGCCCCCCCCACGGGGGGGCGAGTAGCGGGGGGGCATATGCCGTTTTATCTAAGGAGTTCCTTATAAAACAGAATATGCCCCCACGACTACTCGCCTCCCCGCGGGGGAGGCGAGTGATTGGCTGGTTCGTCCTCGCGCTGACGGGCGTGTGCCTGGGGCCGCTGGGCATCTTCCTCTACGGCTGGGCCTCCTACCTCCGGCTGGAGAAGAGCATCGTGGCGAAGATGGACCAGTACTTCCTCACCCTCGCCAACCCCGGCCGCGAGGAGTACCTGCTGGAGGACGACGAGGTCTTCGAGGTCCCCTACATGGCCTCCAAGCTCGCTCTCGCGGCGGAGCCGACCAGGATCTACGACGCCGAGGGTCGCCTCATCGGGGAGTTCTCCAGCGAGAAGGGCATCTACGCCCGCGACCCCGACGAGCTCCCCGCCTTCCTCAAGAAAGCCTTGGTGGCCTCCGAGGACGGGACCTTCTACAAGCACCGCGGGCTCAACTACCGCACCATCGTCCGGGCCATGCTGGTCAACCTGCGCAACCTCTCCATCAGGCAGGGAGGCTCGACGCTGACCCAGCAGCTGGCCAAGCTGATGTTCACGACGCGGCGCAAGACCTACGGCCGCAAGATCTACGAGGCCTTCTGCGCGCGGAAGCTCGAGTCCAAGTTCACCAAGGACCAGATCCTCCTCATGTACCTCAACTTCGCCTACTTCGGCCACGGCTGCTTCGGGGTCGAGTCCGCGGCCAGGTACTACTTCGGCAAGTCCGTCAAGGAGCTCGACCTCCCCGAGTCGGCGCTGCTCGTGGCGATCATCCCCAACCCCTCGCGGTACTCCCCGTTCGAGAACAGAGAGCTCGCCGCCGCCCGCCACCGGACCGTCCTGTCGAGGATGGTCAAGCTGGGCTACGTCCCGGAGACCACCGCCAAGCGGGTCAGCGAGGATTTCTGGAAGGACATGGACGTGCGGCTCAGGGTCCCCCAGGCGTCCTTCTGGAGGATGACCGTCAACGAGGCGCCTTATCTGGTCGAGCACGTCCGCCGCGCCCTGGAGGGCGAGTTCTCCAAGGAGCGCATCCTCAAGGGCGGCCTGCGGGTCAAGACCACCTTCGACCTCGACCTTCAGCGCGCGGCGCAGTCGGCGCTCTCGGCCGGGTTGAAGAGCGAGAACGCCCTCTGGCGCTCCACCGCCCCGCGCCAGGGCCTGGTCGAAGGCGCCCTGGCGGCCCTGAGGCCCTCCGACGGCGCCATCCTGGCCATGGTGGGCGGCCGGGGGTTCTCCTTCAACAACCAGCTCAACCGGGCCGCCAACATCACCCGGCCGATCGGCTCCTCCGTCAAGCCCTTCATCTTCGCCCAGGCCTTCGAGTCAGGCCTCCGCGCGCCCGACGACGTGTTCGACGACAAGCCGCTCTCGTTCAAGATGGAGGCGGGCAAGCGCTGGCAGCCGGCCAACTACGGCGGCAAGTACTTCGGCCACGTGAGCCTGCGGGAGGCCCTGGCCAAGTCCTTGAACTCCGTCGCCATCCAGCTCCTCCAGAAGCAGGACATCGGGGACGTGATCAGGCTCCTGAGCGCGGCGACCGGCGCCCCCGCCGCGGCGTTCCCCCACAACCTGTCGCTGGCGCTCGGGACGGCCGACGTCTCCCCCGTCGACATGGCGCGCGCCTACGCGGCCCTGGCCAACGGCGGCCTCTCGGTCGCGCCCTACTTCATCAGCGCCATCGAGGACCGCCACGGCGCCGCGATCCGTCCCGGAGGGCCTCCGGGCACGCCCCAGCGGATCCTGTCCGAGAAGACCGCCGCGGTCATGAGGGACGTCATGCGCGGCGTCTTCCTGCCGGGAGGGACGGCCCACGGGGCGGCCGTGGCCGCGGGCTTCACCATGCCGGCCTTCGGCAAGACGGGCACGACCAACGACTACCGCGACGCGTGGTTCGTGGGCGCGACGCCGGACATCGCGGCCAGCGTCTGGGCCGGCTATGACGACATGCGCCGCCCGCTGGGCTACGGCCGCACCGGCGGCAGCGTCGCGGCCCCCATATGGATGGCCTTCATCAAGGACGCCTACCGCCACCGGCCCACGCGCGGGTTCGACAGTCCGCCTCCCCCATAGACGAAGCCGCGGGCGGCAAGGAAGTGAAGAGCCCCTAATTGGTATCATGATGCCGCAGGACTTCCTCAGGAGAGTTCCCATGAAGCGTCCCGACAACCTTCCGTTCGCCCTCGCGGCGCTGCTCCTCGTCCCCGGCCTCGCGGCCGCCGGCGTCTGGCCCGACCTCTCGACGCCCGCGCCCGACCAGGGCGGCGGCGAGCCGGACGCGGCGGTCGTGGTGGGCATCGAGAAATACCCCTTCGTGGCGCCGGTGCCGGGCGCGGCCCAGAACGCCGACGACTGGCATCTCTATCTCACCAAGACCCGGAAGATCCCTGCCGGCCGGGTCAAGCTCCTCCGGGACAGCGAGGCCACCCTCGAAGACATGCGCGACGCCGCCTCCTGGGCGGCTTCCACGGTCAAGCCCGGCGGCACCCTCTGGTTCGTGTTCATCGGCCACGGCGCCCCGCACCGGGACGGCAAGGAGGGCGTGCTCATCGGCGTGGACGCCCAGCAGAGGGCCGAGAGCCTCTACAACAGGAGCCTGCGCCAGAGCGAGCTTCAGGACCTCCTCTCCAAAGGCCAGCAGGCCCAGGCGGTCGTGGTCCTCGACGCCTGCTTCAGCGGCAGGACGAGCGAGGGCAAGGAGCTCATCAAAGGGCTCCAGCCCCTCCTCGTGGCGGCCCAGCCGTCATGGGGCCGCGCGGCCGTGTTCACGGCCGGCAGATCGGACCAGTTCGCCGGCCCCCTGCCCGGGGCCCAGCGTCCCGCGTTCAGCTACCTCCTCCTGGGCGCCCTGCGCGGCTGGGCGGACTCGGACAAGGACGGCTCCGTCACCGCCCCCGAGGCCCTCGCCTTCACCCAGGACGCCCTGCAGACGCTCCTCAAGGACCGCAGACAGACCCCGGAGCTTTTCGGCGGCCTCGCGGCCCCCCTGGCCCGGCCGGCCCACGAGCCGGGCCCGGACCTGGGCGCCATCGCGCGCAGCGTGCGTCCCAAGGACGCCAGCGAGCTCTCGTTCGGCGAGATCGCTGTCGTGACGCTTCCCAGCCTCAAGTTTGCGGAGATCCAGGGGGGCTTCAAGGAGGCCGACATCAACGTCGAGCGCATGCTCGAGGCCGCGATGCTCGCGCAAAAGGACCCCGACGCCCTGCCCCTGGAGAAGATGCAGTTTTGGTGCGGCCTCTGGGGCACGCCTGAAGGCAATCCCTACCGCGACCAGGCCGGCGCGTCCTGCAAGGAATGGCGCGCCTTCACGGACAAGTACCAGGAGGCCGAGCTCAACCTCATCGACGATTATTGGACGCTGGCGAAATATCTCTCGCTCAAGCTCAAGACCCAGGAGCAGAAGGCCGCGGCCATCAACGCCTTCCTCACGGCTTACGCCGCGCTCAAGGACCATCCCGCTTTCAAGGAAGCGGCCGGGGCCAGGGACCTCCTTGCGTCCGGGGGCGCCTCCTCCCTGCCCCCCATGGACGACCGCGGCCCGCTCCTGAGGCTCAAAGGGCAGGAACTGCCCGCCGAGCTCGTGGAACAGGCGTTCGCCCCCTGCTCGGGCAGACCGGGCAGCTGGTGCGACGACCAGGAAAGGTGCAAGGCGGGCAGCGGCAGCAACTGCAAGACTTTCGCCGAATACGGGTTGTCCTACTCCACCGACGAGCGATCCATCCGCAGGACGGCCTTCTCCATGCTCGGCTGTCTGCATGGAAACACGGAATCCTGCGACCAGCTCTGCAACCACGATCTGTCGACCATCACGAACACGAAGAGCCTCGGCCTGACCATGACAGTTTGGACGCACGCCTGCTTCTTCCTCAGTCACTTCAAGTCCTGCGAGCGCCTGGGCAAGACCTACGGCCACGCCAAGGGCTTAAGCTCCGGCGACCTCGCCGTCGTCTCGGGCCAAGGGGTGCTCGCGCTCGAGGCGGCCTGCCTCCGGGGGATCCCCGGCGCCTGTCTCCAGGCGGGGAACTCCTACAGGAACAAGTACTCGCGGACCATCCACGACGACAAGCGCGCGAGGCTCCTCTTCGCCAAGGGCTGCCGCCAGAACGAGGACGGCTCCTGCGGGGCGCTCGCGTCGCTCAAGGCCGCGCTGCCCAACCTCGAGGCCGACCTCGCCAAGGCGGTCGCGGAGGAGAAGAGGCTGGCGGAGACTCGACAACGGGCCTCGGAACTCGCCGAAGCCAGACCGCGCCTGGAGGCGGCCTGCTCAGGCTCGGAGCCCTGCGGGAAGGCGAAGGCCGCCTGCGAGAAGGACCCCAAGGAATGCTACGGCTACGCCTATTGCTTCTCCAACGGCTATTGCGGGATGAGCAAGGAGCCGGCTTTCGCCGCCGCCGTCTTTCAGAAGGCCTGCGAGGCGGGAGACGGGCGTTCCTGCAGTTCCCTGGCCTGGGCCCACAAGGCGGGAGAAGGCATCAGCAAAGACCAGGCGCGATTCCTGAACCTGCGAGACACGGCCTGCAAGCTGAACTACGCCCCCGCGTGCTCCGCCATCGCCACGGACCTGGGCTCTGGCTGGAACGGCATGCCCCATGACCCGGCGGAGGGCTTCCGATTCCTCAAGAAGGCGTGCGAGCTGGGCGAAACCGTGAGCTGCAAGGACGCGGCCGAACGACTCGTGAAAGGCGAGGGCGTAGCCAAGGACGAGAAGGAGGCCCTCGCCTTCGCTCGCAAAGCTTGCAAGGGGGATGAGGACACATCCACGGGCCATTACGCCTGCATCATCGGGATGCGGCTGGGGGATTCCTGGTCGCGCAAGCAGTTGCGCGACCGGTGCAAGAAGCACGAAACCCTGGCGCAGTTCTTCCCGGCCGAGTGCGCGGCCGCGAAATAGCCGGCGCCGGCCCGCGCGCGGGTTTGATAGTCCGCCTCCCCAATAGATAGAATCAGGGTCCATGAAGCGCGGCCTGGCCATCGCCCTCGCCTTTTCCCTGTGCGCCTGCGGCAAGACGCGGGAGAAGGAGCCCAACGACCATTTCACCAACGCCACCGCGGTGAAGCCCGGCCGGACCATCCTCGGGACCATGGCCTCGGCCAAGGACATCGACGTCTACAGGGTGGACGTCGGCCAGGACCTCGGCATCCTCTCCTTCCACCTCGGAGGCATCCGCGACGTCGACTTCGTCATCAGCTTCCAGGACAAGGACCGCCAGGAGCTCAAGAGGTTCGACGAGACCGCGACCGGCGGCGACGAGGACGGGGTGGACCTCGGCGTGGCCCGGGGACTCTACTACCTGGCCCTTTCCAACAAGAACCCCAAGGCCGACAACCCGGCCCAGGAGTACGGCCTGCAGCTCATGCTCTCGTCCAGCCAGGGCCGCGAGGCCGAGCCCGACGACACGGCCCTGACGGCCAGCACCATGACGGTCGGGGGCGTGACCCGGGGCCATTTCTTCCCCTCGCGCAACCTGCTCTCCTCCACCACCGACCAGCTGGAGGAGGACTGGTACCGCATCAACGTCGACAAGGAGGGCCTGTTCTCCCTGAACGTCGACGTGAGCGAGGTCCCCGGCGTCGACGGCGTCATGGAGGTCTACGACACCGCCAACTTCTACAAGATCAAGGACGTCGACTCCTCGGGACCGGGGGAGCCCGAGATCCTGAGGAACTTCGGCGTGCGGGGCCCCGTCCAGTACCTGCTGCGCCTGCGCTCCAAGACCCGCGCGGCCAGCGCCTCGGTGCCCTACGAGATCCTGACCGAGCTCCTCCCCTACGCGGGCACGACCGAGTTCGAGCCCAACGACCAGAGGCTCGACGCCACGCCCTTCAACCAGGACTCCATCACGGGCACGATCTCCCCCGCGGGCGACCAGGACTGGTACAGGATCGCGGTCGCGACCGAGCCCAAGCAGCTCCTGACCCTGAGCCTGGCCGCGGTCCAGGGCATGGACCTCGTCCTGACCGTGATGGACGACCTCGGCAACCCGGTGGTCGTCTCGGACAACGCGGGCAAGGAGCAGCCGGAGACCATGACGGGCCTCGGCGTGTCGAGCGGCACCTGGTACGCCGTCGTCGGCGAGAAGTCCCGGAGGGCCTCCGATTCGCGCCGCTCGTACACCCTGGCGAAGTCCCTGACGTCCTGGCAGCCGGGGCTCGAGTTCGAGCTGAACAACACCACCGCCGCGGCCCAGGCCATCAAGGTCGGCGAGTCCGCGGACGGCTACATCGCCCCCAAGGGCGACGCGGACTGGTTCGAGTTCAACGTCTACAAGAGCGCCGACATCACCCTCGACGTCACGGGCGTGCTCAACGTGAAGCTCGCCCTCACGCTCTTCGACCAGGAGTACAAGGAGCTCCTCGCCGTCGCCGGCGCCAAGCAGGGGGAGCCCGTCTCGTTCCAGAGGACCCTGGAGGCCGGCACCTACAGCGCGCGGCTCCAGGCCGCCGACGCCGGCCAGAACAACGTGAGGGACAAGTACACCCTCCGCCTGAGGGCGCGATGAGACCGCTGCCGCGCGGCGGCGCGCTCCTCGCGGGGGCCGCGCTCCTGGCCCCGCTCCTGCTGGGCGCTTGCGCCACGCAGAAAGTCGTCACCCCTCCCGTCGTCATCTCGCCCAAGAGCGTGCCCGAGGCCAACTTCGAGCTGGCGACCTTCGAGGTCGTGGAGAACCCCGAGGAGGACACGGTCTCCTTCGTGAAGGTCTTCGTGGACGGGGAAGCGGCGGGCCAGACCCAGGCCGGGCCGAAGTCCTCGGAGAAGAGGTGGCAGAGCAGGCTGACGGCCGGCAACCGCCTGGTGCGTCTCGAGGCCTGGGCCGTGTCCCCCTCGGGCGAGGCCCAGCTGGCCGCCGGGGACATCCAGCCGAGGGAACGGTTCGTCAGGGTGGAGGAAGGCCAGCGGACCAAGGTCTCGCTCAAGTTCTACGACAAGGGGAGGAAGAACTCCCTCCAGGTGGCCCGCGAGCCCATGCCGTAAGGCCCGGGACCTGGGAGATTCGCTCAGGAGGATACATGCCGTTCACCCAGTTGCGACTTCATCCGGACCTCGTCAAGGGAGTGCGCGCCATGGGGTTCACCGCCCCGACCCCCATCCAGAGCCAGGCCATCCCGCCGGCGCTCGAAGGGCGGGACGTCCTCGGCTGCGCCCAGACCGGCAGCGGCAAGACCGCGGCCTTCGTCCTGCCCATCCTGCACCACCTCCTCTCGCGCCCCGGCCGCCACGGCTGCCGCGTCCTCGTGCTGGTGCCGACCCGGGAGCTCGCGAGCCAGGTGGACGCCGACTTCGTCAGCCTGGGGAAGTTCACCCCGTTCAAGACGGGCCTCGTCATCGGCGGGGTCGCCTACGGCCCCCAGCGCAAGTCCTTCGCGGAAGGCGCGCAGGTCCTGGTGGCCACGCCCGGCAGGATGCTCGACCACCTCCGGCAGGGCAGCGTGCGCCTCGACGCCCTGGAGTTCCTGGTGCTCGACGAGGCGGACCGCATGCTCGACATGGGCTTCCTGCCGGACATCCGGCAGATCATCGGGCGCCTGCCGACCGACCGCCAGACCATGATGTTCTCGGCCACGCTGGAGGCCGAGATCCAGCGGGTCGCGGCCTTCGCCTTGCGCGACCCCCAGCGCGTGGAGGTCTCCAGGCCCACCTCCGTCGCCGAAGGCATCAGCCAGGTCGTCTACCCGGTGAGCCAGGCGCAGAAGCCCGCCCTCATGGTGGCGCTGCTCGAGTCGACCCAGATCCGCTCGGGGCTGGTGTTCTGCCGGACCAAGCACGGGGCCGACCGCCTGGCCACCAAGCTCAAGGACCTGGGGTTCTCCATCGGCGTCCTGCACGCCAACCGCACGCAGGGCCAGCGGACCCAGGCCATGGAGAGCTTCCGCTCGGGCCGCACCCGCATCCTGGTCGCCACGGACATCGCCGCCCGCGGCATCGACGTCCGGGAGATCAGCCACGTCATCAACTACGACGTGCCGGGCCACCCCGAGGACTACATCCACCGCGTCGGCCGCACGGCCCGCGCCTACGGGGCGGGAGACGCCATCACCCTGATGGCCCCCGACGAGCAGCCCTTCCTCACCGCCATCGAGACCTTCACCGGGGTCGTCTTCCCCCGGGCCATGCTGCCGAACTTCCCCTACTCGTACCCCCCGGTCCTGACGCCGCCCAGGCCCAAGACCTTCAAGGACATGAACTGGAGCAAGTTCAAGCGTCGCTTCCGCTTCAGCCGCCCCGTCCGGCGCTGACGAGACGCTCCGTCCGGGCCCCCCGCGTGGGAGTGTAATACTCCGGCTCCCCGCGCGAATACCCAGTGAGAGGGGGCCCCGATGGCGACAACGATCTCAGCGACCATGGACGAGCGCGCGGCCGGCGACTTCGAAGCCTTCTACGCCGAATGGTTCGACAGGGTCTACAACTACGCCCGGCATCGCACGGGCTCGGCGACCCGGGCCGACGAGATCGCCTCCGACGTCTTCACCCGCGCCCTGGCAGGATGGTCGCGCCTCGATCCGAATAAGGGAGATGCCCGGTCCTGGCTCTTCTCCATCGCTTTTCGGGCGATAGCCGACCACTACCGCGCCGAGAAGCGCCGGCGCTGGTTCAGCCTCGGCCTGCTCTTCGGCTCCAAAGAGGAAAGGGACCAGCAAGCGCCCGAACCCAAGCAGGAACCGGAAGTCGAGCGCCTGATGGCCGCGCTCGGAGAGCTCAGCGACCAGCACCGGGAGGTCGTCTCCCTCAAATTCTTCAGCGGCATGACCAACCGCGCCATCGCCAAGCTCACGGGGCTCACCGAGTCCAACGTGGGCATCATCCTTTTCAGAAGCATCCGCCGCATGAGGAAGGGTCTTCCGGCAGGCGGGGAGGCAGACCATGGATGAGACGCTCGAGGCAAAACGATTCAACGAAGCGCTCGACGCACTGCTCGCGGGCAAGGCCGGCGGCGTTGGAACCGACAGCGAAATCCAGCGGGACCTTGAGATGGCTTCCCGCCTGTTGTCCTCCGACTTGAGCCGCCAAAGCCGGGTGAAAGCCAGCCTCAAGTCCGAACTGGCAGGCCGGGCTCCCGCGAACGCGCGGCCGGGCCTGTTTTTCCTGCCGCCCCTCAGGCGCCTCATCCTCTCCCCGTACGCCGCGCTCGTCGTCATCGGGCTGCTCAGCCCCCTGGTCTTCGAGCTCTACTGCATCCAACGGGCGCCCGAGCGCTCGCGTCTGCTCGGTACCGTGGGCCGCGCCGCCGGCTCGATGGGCCCTTCCTACGAGCCCGGCGTCATGGGCCTCGCGCGAGCCCCTGAAATGCACTCCATGGAAATGGCGAGCTTCAGGAAGCTGTTCAGGGGGGGAGAGGGCGCGGGCGCAAGTTACCCAACGCCGACCATCGGCCCCAACGCGCGTACCGGGAGCCTCGAAAGCCTCAAGAAGGCGGCCTCCAAGGCCGCCGCCGAGATGAACCAAGGCGGCGCAGCGGCGTCGGCCCTCCAGGCATCGGCGGACGCTTCCCAAGCCCTACCCAACGCCCGGCCCGCCAACGGTACAAAGCCCAGATCAATCGGATCATTCAATCCCCTGATCGCCAAGGAAGATGTGCTCAGCCAGCGCGAATTGGACGGGGAGGGCTACGACTTCGCCCCGGAAAACGAGTTCGTCAAGGCCTCCGACCAGCCGCTCTCGACCTTCTCCATCGACGTGGACGCGGCCTCCTACGCGAACGCCCGGCGGTTCCTCGACCAGGGCCGCATGCCCCCCCAGGACGCGGTGCGCATCGAGGAACTCATCAACTACTTCCGCTACGACTATCCCGAGCCGGCGGGAGAACACCCCTTCTCCATCACGACCGAGCTCTCCGCGTGTCCCTGGAAGGCGGGCCACAAGCTCGTGCGCGTCGGCCTCAAGGGCAGATCCATCCCGAACGAGAAACTCCCCCCCAACAACCTGGTCTTCCTGGTCGACAGCTCGGGCTCCATGGAATCCTACGACAAGCTGCCCCTCCTCAAGAAGGGCCTGCGTTTGCTCGTGGAGCAGCTCCGCCGCCAGGACCGCATCGCCATCGTGGCCTACGCCGGCACCGCGGGGCTCGTGCTCCCATCGACACCCGGCAGCGACAAAGCCGCCATCCTGGCCGCCCTCGAACGGCTCGAGGCGGGGGGCTCGACCGCCGGAGGAGCGGGCATCCAGCTCGCCTACGAGGTAGCCAGGCGGAACTTCATGGAGAAAGGCAACAACCGGGTCATCCTAGCGACCGACGGCGACTTCAACGTCGGGATCACCAGCGACGGGGAACTCGTCCGGATGATCGAGGAGAAGCGCCGGCAAGGGGTCTTTCTGACCGTGCTGGGGTTCGGCACGGGCAACTACCAGGACGCCAAGATGGAGAAGCTCGCCGACAAGGGCAACGGCAACTACGCCTACATCGACGACATCCTGGAGGCCCGGAAGGTCCTGGTCCAGGAGATGGGCGCGACCCTCCTGACCATCGCCAAGGACGTCAAGATCCAGGTGGAGTTCAACCCGGCCCGCGTCCAGGCCTACAGGCTGATCGGCTACGAGAACAGGCTGCTCAAGGCCCAGGACTTCAACGACGACAAGAAAGACGCCGGCGAGCTGGGCGCCGGGCACACCGTGACCGCGCTCTACGAGGTCATCCCCATCGGCGCCGAGGCCGACCTGCCCGCCGTCGACGAGCTCAGGTACCAGAAGACCAGGCTCTCCGACGCGGCGTCCGCGGGCAAGGAACTCCTCACCGTCAAGTTCCGCTACAAGAAACCCGACGGCGACAGGAGCCTGCTCATCGTCCACGCGCTCGAGGACGCCGTGCGCGGGTGGGACGAGGCCACGCAAGACCACCGGTTCTCGGCGGCGGTGGCGGGCTTCGGCATGCTCCTGCGCGGCTCGAAGTTCGCCGGGAACCTCACCTACGCCAAGGTCGGCCGAACGGCCGGGGAAGCCCTGGGCAAGGACGAAGGCGGCTACCGGGCGGAGTTCCTCAGGCTCGTCGAAAAGGCGCGGCTCCTCGACCAGCGGCAGCGCTGAGCAGCCACGGCGCGGCCCTCGGGGAGAAGACCCGGCGAATTCTCCGGGTCGTCGGCCCTGGCGCGTTTGATAAGATATCCACTCGAATGCCCGCCCGACCCTTCGTCTTGATGTCCGCGTTGGCCTTGGCGTCCTTCCTGCCCGGGGCCGCGTGCCGGGCCGCGGCGCCCGAGCCCATGCCCGCGGCCGGCGACGCCGCGGGCGAGGCCGGACCGGAGGCGCAGGCGGACCTGAGCCTCTACGAGCGGCTCGACGAGGCCGAGGTCCTCTACGACCAGGGCCTGCGGAAATATCGCGAGGGCCAGCCCGAGGTCGGCCGGTCCCTCATCAGGCGGGCTTTCGCCCAGTTCCCTTCCCTGCTCGACAGCGAGCCCCTCGCCCTCGAGCTCAAGCCGGACTTCCTGGGCATGCTCGACAAGCTGCGCGCCTGGGAGAGCGCCCAGGGCCAGGGCGAGGCGCCCTCGGACCTGTCGGTCTCGACCGCCGAGATCCGGTCGGTCCAGGCCGCGGCCATCCCCCAGCCCGGCAAGAAGCGCAAGCGCGCCGTGGCCGTCGACCCGGACAACGAGATCACCCGGAAATACATCTACCTCTACATCGGCAAGCGCCGCGCCGAGGTGGAGCAGGCCCTGGCCCGCTCCGGCAGGTACCGCGCCATGATCGCGGCCGCCCTGCGCAAGGCGCGCCTGCCCGAGGAGCTGTTCTACCTGGTCATGGCCGAGAGCGAATACCGCCTGAACGCCCTCTCCCGCTCCGGCGCGGGCGGCTTGTGGCAGTTCATGCCGTTCACCGCGCGGCGCTACGGGCTCGAGGTCTCCTATTGGGTCGACGAGCGCTACGACCCGGAGAAGGCCACCCAGGCCGCCATCCGCTACCTCTCCGACCTCCACCAGTGGTTCGGCGACTGGCACCTGGCCATCGCGGCCTACAACCGCGGCGAAGGCGGCATCGGGCGCGACCTCCAGTTCTCGCGGTCGACCGATTTCCCCGGCCTGTCCAGCCTCAAGGTCCTGCCGCAGGAGACCCAGGACTACATCCCGAAGTTCATGGCCTGCGTGCTCATCGGGGAGAACCCCCAACGCTACGGCCTCCAGCCGCTCTACGAGGAGCCCGCGCCCTACGACGTCGCGCTCCTCGACCGGGACCTGGACCTGGGCGTCGCTGCCCGCTGCGCCGGCACCACGGTGGAGGTCCTCAGGGAGCTCAACCCCCAACTGCGCTCCTGGTGCACCCCGAAGAACAGGAAGGATTTCCCCCTGCGCCTGCCCCAGGGGACCAAGGGGGCCTTCGAGGAGGCGCTGGCCAAGGTGAAGGATTGGAACCCCGGGCCGAGCCTGGTCCTCCACCGCGTCCGCCGCGGCGATTCGCTGGGCCGGATCGCGTCCAACTACCGGACCACGGTCAAGAGCATCATGGGCCTCAACGGCCTCAAGAGCGCCAAGCACCTCCGTCCCGGCATGACCATCAAGATCCAGCCCGGCAAAGGCTACGGCCGCCGCAAGGGCGGGTGATCAGGTCCCGGGGTCGCGAGCGCTCTTCCTGGGCCGAGCGCGCTTCGACGCAGCGCGCCGGGGCGCCTCCGGCTCGGGCAGGATCGTCCGCGGCTCGAAGCTGCCGCCGTCCCAGGACACGGGAGCGAGGGTGAAGCCGCCCTGGTCCCCGCTGGCCGTGAGGACGAGCTTCAGCGGCTCCGGGGCGACCAGGCTCATGAGGAGCCGGCCGTCCTCCATCTTCAGGGAGACCTGCCGGTTGTCCGGGATGAGGTCGGCCGCGGGCTTCAGGAGCGGGGGGGCGCCGTCGAAGAGCGCCAGCTCATCGACGGAAGAGGCCCAGGACCGGCGCTGGCGCCAGTGGCGCAGCTGCAGGACCGCCAGCGCGGCGAGGAAATCCCCTTGCCGCCCGATGAGCTGGTGCGGCGTCGCGAAGGCGGGGTCGTTGAGCTTCGCCAGGATCGGATCGTACGCGGGCTTGACCCCCGGATCGAGCTCGACCAGCTTCTGGATGTCCCCCAAGGCCGTCTCCCGAAGGCCCAGGATCAGCGACAACGACACCCGCGCTTCAAGCGCCGCCGGCAGACCGGGGGATCGAGCCAGGGCGCGCTCGACGTCGGCCATGGCGTCCTTGTAGCGGCCCGATTCGGATTTCACCTTCGCCTGGCCGACGGCCGCGTACCCGCTGGTGAGCGGCTTGGTCGCGGCCCGCTCGGACTCCTCGCAGGCCGCCAGGGCCCGGCTCCACTCCTTCTTGAGGGTCCAGGCGACGCAGCGCGCCGCATGGGCCATCTCGTCGCCGGGGACGCGCTTCAGGGCCGCGTCGGCGTCCGCGAGCGCCTGGTCGGCCTCGCCCCGGACGGCGTGCAGGACCGCGCGCTGCACCAGGGCGGCGGGGAAGGCCGGGTCGAGCGCCAAGACCTGGTCCAAGAGCCGGGACTCCCGAGCCAGGTCGCCGCTCCGATGAGCCGACTCGGCCTGCGCCATGAGAGCGCCGGCGCGGAGGTTCAGCACGGGACCGCGAAGGACGGCCCCGATGACCATCAGCGTCAGGCCCCACAGGCCCAGCCTCAGGACCCAGGGCCTCGCCGCGGGGACCTCGGGCGTCGCCGCGGCGGGACTCCGGAAGAATTCCTTGTAGAGCTGCCGCGCCCCGACGATGACCAAGATGAGCCCCATCACTTTGGCGGCTGTGACGCCCGCTTGATAGGCGGCATTGCCTCCGCCGGGGGCTCGGGTGAGGATGCCCAGCCCCCAGAGCACGGCGATGATCCCCGCGGCCTTCCTCATGGCCCGCCTCCGAGTCTGAGCATCGCAGGCCCGGAGGCCAACCCCACCCGGTGCCGGAAGGCGCGACGCAGCGGGTCGATCACGACGCACCGGGGCCAGGCCGCCAGGCGCCGCGGCGTGACCACGCCGGGGTAGCCCGGGAACGCCAGGATCCGGCGGACCTCGGACGGGTCGCGCTCCAGCACGAAATGCGCCCGTTCCGGGAGATAGTAGTAGCGCAATTCGATGTACTGCAGGTCGCCCCAGTGCACGATGGGGTCGCGCCTATCCGAGCTGCGCCGGATATGGTCGCTCAAGGCGGCCATGCGCGAGTCCAAGACGATGTTGGAAGCGTAGTGCGCGCAAGCCCCGCCGGCCGCCGCGAAAGCCAGGGCCAACGGCGCGGCGCGGCCCGCGCCCGCCACGCCCCGCCAGCCCCCTCCGCCGAGAGGAGGACGTCCGGCGCCTTCGGGGACGGCGGTCCCTTGCCGCCAGCCGCGCTCGACCGCGAGGGCCAGGAGCGGGAAGAAGAAGACGGGGAAGGCGACCAGGTACCTGGGCTGGCAGATGGCCCGGTGGAGCGCCGTCTCGGCGACGGCGACAACCGCCAGAGGGATCGCGAGATTCAGCAGGCAGAAGCGCGCGGCCGCGGCCTCGTCGCGCGTCGCCTCGCGCCTCATCCGCCAGAACCCGGCGGCGACCACCAGCAGCAGGACCCAGCCGAGGACCCGGACCCACCCCGGGAAAGCCAGCCCGAGGTAGCCGGCGTCGACCAGGAAGGTCCCGAAGGCCTGGGCGATCAAGCCGGGGGACAGCCGCTCCGTCAGGACCCACGCCGACTGCGTGATGCGCTGCTGGGCCAGGAGCGTGGGCACCCACGGCAGAAACGAGAGCCCCACGACCGCGTGCAGGGCGAGCCAGGGCTTGAGCGCGCGTTCCCGGAACCGGCGCTCCAGGAGCAGGCTCAGGCCCAGGGAGAAAACGAGCAAGTGGTAATAGTAGTGCGTGTAGACCCCGGCCACGGCCAGGGCGGCGTAGAGCGCGGCGGCACGGCCCGACCACGAGCCGCGCAGGCGCCAGGCCAGGCCGATCTGGCCGACGGCCAGCAGCAGGAACAGGGAGTAGTGCCGGCCGGTCTGGGCCGCGTGGATCCAAAACGACGAGCACGCGGCCAGGAACAGGATCAGCGGCGCGCGACCAGGCATGAGGCTGCGGAACAAAGGCCAGCACAGGCACAGGGCCCCGATGCCGCAGAGGGCGGAGAAGGCCCGCAGGCCCACGAGGGCGTCGGACCAGAGCGGGAGCCAGAGGCGCAGCAGGAAGGAATGGAGCGGCGGGCTGTTGTCCACCGCGCCCAGCATGGCCATGGCGCCGGCCTGCGCCCGGGCGACCACGAGGGTGGTGGCCTCGTCCGACCACAGGGACTGGCGGGTGAGCCACGCCAGGCGCAGCGCGGCGCCCAGCAGCAGGATGGCGGCGGCCACGGGGTTGCGGCGCACCCAATCCCTGCAGACGGCGTAGGTCTTCGGCAATATTGGCAATGTGGTCCGCTTGATATAACCTGCGATTCGGGCGTTCGCCCCATATTATACGCATAACGCCGAACCCTGGTCTCTCTCGCGCAAGCCCCTTGCGTGGCGTGATGACTACTCGCGCCTCGCGGGTCGGCGCGGAATCCGCGTTTTCGCGTACCAAGTGGGTTTTGAAATGGCTTCTACGGACAAGCGGTCGAACTCAAGTACGCCCCGAGGCAGGCCCTCACGCCGCCGTCGTGCCCCCTGGCGTCCTGGTCCTCGACCGAGCACGTCGCATGCGGCTTGAAGTACCTCAGGTAGGCGTCCCGGCGAGTCCTCGTGTAGAACCCCACGCAGTCCGTCCCCTGCTCCACCCGTCTCTGGACCATCTTGGACATGGAGTCCTTGAAGTGGAAGTTGTCGAGCAGCACCACCCTGTCCGGCCGGGGCAGAAGGGGCAAGGTCAGCATCAGGCCGATGTAGCCGCTGCTGTGCGAGGCGAGGATCAGCCGTCCGGACTTCTTGCCGGCCTGCCGCTCGACGGCCTCGACATGGGCCTTGGACACGCCCAGGCAGCTCGACCCCGCGACGAGGACGACGACGCGGCTCGATTCGGCGAGCGCGCCGAGCCGCATCCCGACGAAGGCGTCGCGCGCCGCGCCGACCCGGTCGTCGGGCTCGACTCTCGCGCCGTACCGCTGGTGTCGGCCGCGCAAGTAGACCAGGAGCGGCGGGCTCTCCGAATCCCGGGCCGACGCCGGGACGTAGAAGCACCCCACGGCAGGCAGCGGACGGCAGTCGGAGGCCCTCCCGACCGGGTTCAGGGCCGTCTCGGCGGGCGCCTCCTGGGCGGACGCATAGGGACACGACGAGAGCCCGAGCGCGGCGGCGGCCGGGAGGAGAAGGCCTCGGGTCATGGATCGCGCTCCAGAGACGAATCCTCCGGGATCGACCGACTCTCTCGCCATCATGACGTCGCTGTCAGGAGATGAAAGGACTCAGCGCCGGCCGAGCTCCTTGAGCACCGCCTCCAGGTAGGCCCGGATCACCGCCTCCGGGTGTTCCTGGGGGATGAGCCCTGCCAGCGGCCCCTTCTGCGCAAGGGCCAGCCTGATCGCCTCCTTGAGGCCGTCCTTGTCCCAGGGGGAGCCCGGATAATCCAGCACGTCCAGCACGCGTTCCACTTCCGCCGCGGGCTGCTTGGAGAACTGTATCGGATAGATGAGAGCGCGGATATTCCCCTTCCACTCGTCATCGTTCATGCTCTTCCCCTCCTCCCCCGGACGAAACGTCTCCCCCAGCCGGCGACTTCAGCGCGGCGCAGCCCCGGCAGCGGCCCGGAGCGAGGCCGGCTCGCGGTCCCCTCGGTCCCTGAAGGCGGCCAGGTCACGGGGCGCGTCCCGGCCCGGGGCGGGGCAGGATCCTGACCTGCGCGCCCAGGCCCCGCTTGAGCTTCTCCGACGGCGCGAGCAATGGTCTCCTCCAGCAGACGACTTCAGCCCCCTCCGGCTAAACGGCCGTCCCTCGAGGACGCCGGACCCCCGGCCGATCGGATTCACGCCGGGACTCTTGTCATGGTATTATAGCGTATGGGCCGCCAGGACCGGCGCGGGCCGGGGATGGAGCAATCGATGATCTCCGCTCATGGTTCCTGCAGGCTTGCGGGCCGCGCTCCCGGCCCCGCGTCGAGGCCTTCCGCGCTCGTCTTCGCGGCCGCCGCGCTCTCCCTGGCCCTCCCGGCCCTGGGAGCCGAAGCCAGGGTGGACGCCTTCGGCGACCCTCTCCCCGAGCGCGCCGTGGCCAGGCTCGGCAGCCTCCGCGGCCACCTCGGCAACTTCAACACGAGCCTCACCCCGGACGGGAAGTCGCTCGTGCTCTTGAGGGAGAAGAGCACCATCGAGTTCCTCGACCCCGAGACCTGGAAGACGCAGCGCTCCCTGGAGGGCGGCGGAGAGCTCAGCGAGATAGCCTTCTCACCCGACGGCAAGCGCTTCGCCACCGGCGCGTCCCGCTACGCCTTGCTGACCCTCTGGGACATGAAGACCGGCAAGGCCCTCCGGCAGGTCAAAGCGGGGGAGCTCTGGGTCGGCGCCATCGCCTTCTCCTCAGACTCGAGCCTCCTGGCCACCGCGAGCTACGAGCACGCCATCCGGCTCTGGGACGCCCGGACCCTCACGGAAATCGGCCGGTTCGAGGGGCACAAGACCTGGGTGGACTCCCTGGCCTTCTCGCGCGACGGCAAGCTCCTGGCCTCTGGGAGCAGGGATGGGAGCGCCCGGCTCTGGGACGTGAGCACGAAGCTGGAGCGCTGGAAGATCCAGGCCTACGATAACCCCTACTCGGAATTCGCCGGGCACCATTCCGACCCGTTCGAACACGTCAAGGAGGTGGCGTTCTCGCCGGACGGCCGCATTCTGGCCTTGACGGGAGCTCACGACACGGTGCGGCTCTGGGAAGTCGGGACCGCGCATGGCGTGCGCAAGCTCAAGGGCGGATCCATCGGCCGCGACATCGAGCATGTCTCCTGGAGCCCTGACGGCAAGAGGATCTTCGGCGTGGACGAGGGAGGAGAGGCCTTCCTCTGGGACGTCGCGAGCGCCAGATCGACCAGGCCCATCCCTGAGACCGACAAGCTGAACCTCGGGTTCTTCGACCGCTCGGGCAAGCGCCTGCTGACCTACGGCCGGGATCAGCGGCTCCGCTGGCGCGACGCTCAGAGCGGCAAGGAGCTCGGCGCAAGACCCGGGCACGTCATCTACGGCATGGCGGTCTCCCCTGACAGCCGCCTGGTCGCGACCTGCGGGGGGGACGCCAAGGTGCGGCTCTGGGACGCTGGCACGGGCCGCCAGCTCCGGGTCCTGGAGGGGCAGCGGGAATCGGGCTGGGAGGTCGCGTTCTCGCCGGATGGCCAAGTCCTGGCATCGACAGCCTTCGACTCGACCTTGCGCGTCTGGAGTCTCGACACCGGCCGCGAAATCTATCGGCTCGACATGGCCGGGCAACGGCACTCGAACGGCACACTGGCCTTCTCCCCTGACGGGGCGCGGCTGGCGACCGGAGACAGCGAAAAGGGCATGGTGGCCCTGCGCAACGCCCGCACGGGCAAGCTCCTCAAGGAGTTCCATCTGGGGCACGAGCCCAGGCACGCGGCCTTCTCCCCGGATGGACGCTGGCTCGCGGCCGGGGGTTGGAGAGGCGTGGTCCGGGCCTGGGACCTCAAGGACGCCGGCAGGATGCGGGAGCTCATCGAGGCCACAGACCTCTCGGACGTGAGCAAGATCGCATTTTCACAGGACGGCTCGCTTTTCCAGGTCTGGTCAGCCTACTCGCGCCTCCGTCGCTGGAAAGTCCCGTCATGGGAACCGGCGGGAGACGTCAACCTCGGCGACAAGCCCCACTTGCGCTCGGTAGCCTTCGCGCCGGGAGGCCGGGCCCTGGCCGTGGCCAGGGACGACCAGACCATCAGGATCATCGGAGAGGACGGCCAGGAGAAGGCCTCCTGGAAGGCCCACGAGGACCTGATCGTCGAGCTCCTCTTCTCCCGCGACGGCCGGCTCTTGGTCTCCGGGAGCCAGGACGGGACCGCCCTGGTCTGGCGCGTTCCGCCCGGCTTCCGGTAGGCCGCCGGCCCCAGCGGACATGACCGCAAGACCTATAATCCTCCTAGGGTCAAGGTCTCCTCCCGCCGACGACTTCAGCGCGGCCCGGCCCCGACGCCTGACTCTCGGTCCCCGCGGTCGACCAGGGTCACGGGGCGCGTCCCGGCCCGGGGCGGGGCAGGATCCTGACCTGCGCGCCCAGGCCCCGCTTGAGCTTCTCCGACGGCGCGAGCTCGACTTCGACCTCGAGCACCTTGGCGTCCATGCGCTCGGCGGGGTTGTCGGAGGCGATGGTCTTGCGGCCGAGCATGCGGCCGACCTTGACGACCTTGCCCGGGAAGGACTCGCCCGGGTAGGCGTCGGGGATGACGACGGCCGCCAGGCCCTCGGCGACGCGCGAGACGTCGAGCTCGTCGACCTCGGCGGTCACCCTGAGGGTCCGGTCGTCGCCGATGACGAACAGGGGCGAGACCGCCAAGGGATTGGCGGTCTCCCCCGCCTCGAGGTAGGTCTTGAGGATGCGGCCGGCGAAGGGCGCCCGCACGACCCGCTCCTCGAGCGCCGCCTTGGCCCTCTCGACGCGCGCCAGGGCCAGGCGGTGCCCGGCGTCGGCGTCGTCGAGCTCCTGGGCCGACGCGACGCCCTTGGCGGCCAGGGGCTTGAGCCTCCTGAAGGCCGCCTCGGTCTTGAAGAGCTCGGCCTCGGCCTCCCGCAGGGCCGCCCGCTCGATGCCGTCGTCCGTGAGCACCACGGCCGAACCCTCCTGCGCCCATTCCCCCTCCTTCTTGGCGTAGCGCACCACGCGGCCGGGAGACTTGGCGCGCACCGAGGCCTCCTTGCGGCACTCGATGCGGCCGGTCGCGGCGATCATGGGCCGGCCGCCGTCCTGGGACTGGTCCCCCTGGGCCCTCGGCCCGGGGGGCGGGGCGGGCTTGTCCCGGCCGCACCAGACCATGGCCGAAGCCAAAACGCTCGCGGCCGCCGCGACCGCGAGCAGACGCCGTTTCGCATTGAGATTCATTCTCGCCCCCCAGCTATCAGCCGGAACCGCTCCCCTTCAACCGCCCGTCGTCCATGTGGAGCACCCGGTCCATGAACTGGGCGACGCGGCTGTCATGCGTGACCACCACCACCGCGGCCCGGGACTCGCGGGCTCGCTGCGCGAGCAGCTCCATCACCGCCTTGCCGTTCTGCGCGTCAAGGGCGCCGGTCGGCTCGTCGGCCAGGATGAACTGCGGCCCGCCGGCCAGGGCGCGGGCGATGGAGACGCGCTGCTTCTCGCCGCCGCTCATGTCCGCCGGCACGAAGTCGGCGCGGCGGGACAGCCCCACCGCGTCGAGCGCCTTGAGCGCCTCCTCCGCGACGGCGGAGCCCTCGAAGCCCCTCAGCCGCAGCCCCACCTCGACGTTCTGCCTCGCCGTCAGGGCCGAAAAGAGGTTGAAGGCCTGGAAGACGAACCCGATCTTGCGCCGCCTCAGGCACGAGAGGTCCCGGGGCGAGAGGTCGGCGAGGGAGCGCCCCTCGACCACGATCTCCCCGCGCGTCGGGGAGAGCATCGCGCCCAGCATGCTCAGGAGCGTGGTCTTGCCCGACCCCGAGGGCCCCATGACGGCCACGAACTCGCCATCCTCCACGGCGAAATCCGCCCCGCGCACGGCCTCGACGCGCACGACCCCGTTCTCGTAGATCTTCCAGGCCCCTCGCGCCTCCAGGATCTTCATGCGCGAAACACCATCGCGGGATCGAGCGAGAGGGCCTTGCGCACGCTGACCACCGAGGCGGACAGGCACATCACGACCGCGACGACGAAGACCCCGGCGTAGAGCCAGGCCGGGATGGCGATGAGGAGCCCCAGCCGGTCCAGGGCGCGCGCGGCCCAGGCCGCGCCCACGACGCCCAGGGCGTACCCCAGGAACGCGCTCGAGGCGGCCTGCGTCCAGAGGATGGTCCGGATCTCGGCGTCCGTGGCGCCCAGGGCCTTGAGCGTGGCGTACTCCCTGAGGTGCTCCATGGTCGCCGCGTAGATGGTCTGCCCGACGATGGCCAGCCCCACGACGAACGCCAGGAACGTCATCATGAGGAACCCGAACCCCATCCCCGTCTGGATGGTCCAGTAGAGCTTGGTGCGGCGGCTGTAGTCGCGCTTCGTGAGCACGTCCACGTTGGGCAGGCGCTCGGCGAGCCGGTCCCGGAGCTCCGAAGCCGAGACCCCGGGCCGCGCGCGCGCCAGCACGAACACCGTGTTGCTCTCGCCGAGGTCGATGTAGGAGATGAGCCGCTTGGCCGTGTCGTAGGAGGTGAAGATGTAGGGCGCGGTCGTCAGCGAGCGGATGCCGCGGGTCATGCCCGTCACGCGCACCTCGTGGCCCATGACCTCGGTCTTGTCCCCGAAGCCGAGCTTGAGCTTGCGGCTCCCGGACTCGTCGAGGATGATGTGGTCGCCCCCGAGCGCGCTCATCACGTCGCCCGCGACGAACCCGGAGGGCTCTCCCCAGCCCCCGTCCCGTGACGGGTGGTAGCCGATGATCTCGACCTGCTCGGTCCCCCCGCCGGGCAGGCGCAGGAAGGCCCAGCCGAAGATGAGGGTCTTGGCCTCGGCCACCCCGGGCGTGGAGCGCACCTTGTTGAGGTAGCGTTCCGGGAAGGGCCGCGACCAGTCGAAGTTGGGGGAGTTGCGGCTCACCACCCAGACGTCGGCGGTGGTCCGGTCGATCATGCCGGAGGCGGCGCCCATGAACCCCAGGTACATCCCCCCCTGAAGGAAGATGAGGATGATCGCGACCACGATCCCGGCCAGCGTGATGAGGAACCGCACCTTGTCGTGCAGGAGGTTGCGCACGGCCACCTCGGCCATGCCGAGGTGGACCGTGCCCGCGACGCCTGCGGCGCAGGCCGGGATCACGCCAGCCAGCTCCGCGCCTTGACGCCCGACTCGATGAACTCGATCCATTGGTCGACGATGCGTTCGATGGCCGGGGGACGCTCCGGGATGATGTGGCGCAGGACCACGTGGATGAGCACGCCGGAGAAGACCATGTTCAGGAACTCCGGGTCCACGTCCCGCCGCACGAACCCGATCTTCTGGAACCGGGTGACGGACTCGCGCCAGTGCTGGAAGCACGACTCGAGCATGTCGTAGCAGCGCTTCTCATAGTCCGGGTCGATGGCGGTCGCCTCGCGGAACACGATCTTGGCGAGGTCCTTGTTCTCCTGGTAGAACCTCAGCCAGTCCAGGAGCGACTCCCGGATGGCCTGCCGGACCTTGAGCGGGTTGGCGTAGGACCGGGCGGTCTCGGTCGCGACCCGTTCCTTAAAAAGCTCGATGTAGCGGTCCATCACCGCGTGGAAGGCGTCCAGCTTCGAGCTGAAATAGAGGTAGAACGTCCCACGCGCGACGCCCGCGGCCTCGATGATGTCCGCGATGGACGCGCTCCTGTAGCCCTTGGCGGCGAACACCTTGATGGCCGCATGGACCAGCTGGCCTCTTCGGACTTCCTTGTCGAGTATCCTTCTCATGTAGCTTGATATGCCCGTCCAGCAGGCCGGCAGAGCCTCGGCCGTATACTAGACTGATATGTCAGTCTAGTATACAACCAAGACTATAGATTGTCAATAGTAGTTTGTATTTACGCTATTTTCCCTGTAGGTGGAGGACGAAATCAGGACCGTCGTCAGCCGGGTAGTCAGCGAGGCTCTTGAGCGCCTGATGACGGGAGACCTGACCCTTGTCCACGTCCAACCCGACTCTGTAGTCGCCGGGAGGGACCCTCAGGATGGTCTTGGCAGTCTCGCGACCCAGGTCCTTGAGGGCTCCGACGACGAGTTCCCCTGAAGGACAGAGGAGGATGCGCTCGACGTCCTGCCCGGCCAGGAAGGCCGCTTTCTGAGCCTTGCTGAACCTCTTCCTGGGGGCGCCCGCAAGCGAGCGGAGCTCGACCTTGTAGACGCCGCTCACGGCGTTCCACGCCAGGATCTCCCCCGCCAGTTGGCGGAGGTTCCAATACTGGTCGAAATGGCCGCAGGCGCGCTCCAGGTCCCCCGGCGCCCACGCCCCGGAGGGCTCGTGGCCCGGGTCCCGGTCGAACTTCCAGGCCTCATCCTGGGACCGGTCGTAGTGCTCCGGCTTGCTGGCCGGCGAACGCCTGTCCCAGAGAGCCATCGCCGGTCCCTCCACGAGGATGAGCGCGCTCGAAGCCATGCCCAAATGGTATCATACGGCGCCATGGCCGCGCCAGGACAGGACAAGACCCCCGAGAAGTGCCCGGGCTGCGGGGCGACCGTCGAGCCCGGGTGGACCGTCTGCGAGAAATGCCTCCTTCCCAAGAACATCCTCGCAGGAGAGAACGAGGTCACCGTCGTCGTCAAGTGCCCGCACTGCGGCGGCCGCATCGGGCCCAACGACGCCTTGTGCCCCGCCTGCCGCAAGCCCCGGCCTCACATCGAGATCTCGCCCGAGAGCCGGGACACCCCTCCACCCAAACAGAGCAGCTCGTCCAATCCGATGGTCCTGCTGGCGATGGGGCTGGGGGCGCTCGTGTTCGGGGGCGTCCTGTACAACATGAAGACGGGCAAGCCCGAGGCGCCGGCGCCCGCCGAGGTCGTCGCGCCCCCCGTCTCCACCGCGGCGGCCGCCGCGGCCCTCGCCGCCGCGACGACGGCCCAGACTCCCGCCCCTCCGGACGAATGGGCCATCAAGGGGCAGGCCTACGAGCTCATGTCGCTCAAGGCCGTCGGCGGCCTCGAGCTCACGTTCACGGACAGGCTCTCAGGGAAGAAGCACGCCGCCGTGACGGACGCCGCCGGCTCCTACTCGGTCAAGGTGCCCATCCTCTCGGAAGGAGGATACCAGGTCTCGATCAAGGACAAAGGCCTCGAGCGCTCCTTCTTCGAGGAGATGGACCCGCCTTACAAGTCCCAGGACAAGGGGCGGCGCAAGAGCGCCCTGGAGCTCATGGGCGGCTCGGAGGTCCTGCACGTGCCCATCATGCTGCCCCGCCCCCAGACCGACCTGAGCTACGACGTCGTCCTGACGCCGCGCTGATCAATCGAAGTCGAACGGCCTCGGAGGCGGGCTGTCGTCCTTCTCCCGCTTGATGCGCTCCTTCTCCCTCTCGAACTTCTCCATGGCCGCGCGCTTCTGCTCCTCCAGCTTGTCCTTGGCGCCCACCAGGAAGTTCTTGAGCCGTTCCTTCTCCGCCTTCATCCTCTCGGTCGCGGCCTTGATGGGGTCGCCTCCCTGGTCCTTGGTGAGCGGCTTGGCCCAGTGCTCGATGACCTTGCCGTTCTCCCGCAAGGCCTCGAGCCTGGCCCCGCAGCACGGGCAGTCCACGTAGATTGTCTTGTCGGTCGGCATTTCGCTATTATACCACTCGCCCCCCCCCCCCCACGGGGGGGCGAGTAGCGGGGGGGCAAACGCCGTTTCATCAAGGAGTCATTATATGAAACAGATGCCGTTTCATCATCAAGGAGTTCCTCATGAAACAGAATATGCCCCCTCACTACTCGCCTCCCCGTACTCGACCCTCCCATGCGGGGGGAGGCGAGTGATTACCGCGTTGGCACTCGCCGCATCGCTGTTCGGGCTGGGAACGACCCGCGCCGAGGAGGCTCCCCCATCCAAAGACAACCGCGCGAAGCTGGTCACGGACGACCAGAAGACGCTCTACGCCCTCGGCATGGCGGTCGGCGGGAAGCTCTCCTCCTTCTCCCTCAAGCCCGCCGAGATCGTCTATGTCACGATGGGCCTCGCCGACGCCCTCGCCGAGCAGAAGCCCCAGGTGGACATGGCGGTCTTCGGCCCCAAGATCGACGAGCTGCGCCAGAAGCGCGCCTCCGCCGCGAGCGCCGCCGAGAAGAGCAGGGGCCTCGCCTATCTCGAGAAGACCGCCAAGGAGCCCAAGGCCGTCCGCCTTCCCTCGGGGCCCGTCTACGTCAGCCTCAAGGAAGGCAGCGGCCCATCGCCCACGACGGCCGACACGATCAAGGTCCACTACCGCGGGACCTTCCTCGACGGGAGGGAGTTCGACAGCTCCTACGGCAGGGGCGAGCCCGCCGTGTTCCCGCTGGCCAACATGATCTCCTGCTGGAAAGAGGTCTTCCCGAAGCTGCGCGCCGGCGCCAAGGCCAAGCTCGTCTGCCCCTCGGACCTCGCCTACGGCGACGCCGGCCGGCCCGGCATCCCCGGCGGCTCGACCCTCGTCTTCGAGATCGAGCTGCTCGAAGTCGTCAAGAAGTAGCCCCTGACGCCTCAGGATTTCTTGGCGGCGGCTTGGCCGATGAAGCTGCCCGGCTCCACGTCGCGGGTGAGCCAGACGTTGCTGCCGATCTGGGAGCCCTTGCCGACGCGGACCGTCCCCAGGATGGTGGCGCCCGCGTAGACGATGACGTCGTCCTCGACGTCGGGGTGCCGCTTGACCCCCTTGATGGGGTTGCCGTCCTTGTCGAGCGGGAAGCTCTTGGCCCCGAGGGTCACGCCCTGGTAGAGGCGGACGTTCCTGCCGATGGAGGTCGTCTCGCCGATGACCACCCCGGTCCCGTGGTCGATGAAGAAGCTCTCGCCGATCGCCGCCCCCGGGTGGATGTCGATGCCGGTCGCGCTGTGCGCGTGCTCGGTGATGATGCGGGGCAGCAGCGGGACCTTGAGCAGGTAGAGCTCGTGGGCGATGCGCTGGAAGGTGATGGCGAAGATGCCGGGGTAGCAGAAGACCGTCTCGGCCGGGCAGGTCGCGGCCGGGTCGCCCAGGTAGGCGGCGTGGACGTCGGTCATCAGCAGCCGCTGGACGCGCGGCAGGGCCTTCATGAAGTCCCGCGTGCGCTCCCGGGCCAGGCCCGGGCAGGACGGGCAGGCGTCGCGACGGTTGTCGCAGAAGAAGCAGAAGGCCCGCAGCATCTGCTCCTCGAAGATCCGGGAGGCGCGGTCGAGCATCGTGCCGATGGCGTGGGGCATGGCGCCCGGCGAGAACTGGTAGTCGCCGTAGTAGCCGGGGAAGAGCGCCGAGCGAACGAGCTCGGTGGCTTCGATGACGGCGTCGCGCGACGGCAGGGGCTCGGCGACCATCTTCCTCTTCAACGGGCTGATGGAGTCGTCGCAATGCGAGCTCAAGGCCTTGACGACGTCGTCCAGGACCGACGCGCCCTTCTCTCCGTGATCCTTCATGCCGCCTCCTCCCACAGCCACGTGCTCAAGTAGCGCTCGCCGGTGTCGGGCAGGACGACCACGATCAGCTTGCCGGCGGACTCGGGCCGGCCGGCGACCGACATCGCGGCCCATAGGGCGGCCCCGGACGAGATGCCCGCCAGGACGCCCTCCTCCTTGGCGAGCCGCCGGGCCGTGGCGCCCGCGTCCTCGTGGCGCACCGTGACGACCTCGTCGATGACGCCCCTGTTGAGCACCTTGGGCACGAAGCCCGCCCCGATGCCTTGGATCTTGTGGGGCCCGGGCTTGCCGCCCGACAGCACGGGCGAGTCGGCCGGCTCCACCGCGACGACGCGCACCGAGGGCTTGCGGCCCTTGAGCACCTCGCCGACCCCGGTGATGGTCCCGCCCGTCCCCACGCCGGCCACGAAGACGTCCACGCCGCCCTCGGTGCCGTCCCAGACCTCGAGGGCCGTGGTCCGCCGGTGGACCTCGGGATTGGCCGGGTTCTCGAACTGTTGGAGCACGAGGTACTTGCCGTCCGCCGCCGCCATCTCGGCGGCCTTGCGGATGGCCCCGGGCATCCCCTCCGGGCCCGGGGTCAAGACGAGGTCGGCTCCGAGGGCCTTGAGGAGCTTGCGGCGCTCGACGCTCATGGTCTCGGGCATGGTCAAGACGAGCTTGTAGCCCCGCTGGGCGCACACGAAAGCCAACCCGATGCCGGTGTTGCCGCTCGTCGGCTCGAGCAGGACGGACCTGGGGCCGATGAGCTGGCGGCGCTCCGCGTCCTCGATCATGGCCAGGGCCATCCGGTCCTTGACCGACCAGCAGGGATTGGAGGATTCCAGCTTGGCCACCAGGCTCCCGGCCAGGCCCTTGCCCATCTTGCGCAAGGCCACCAAGGGAGTGTTCCCGACCAGCTGCGTGATGTCGTCGGCGATCTTTCTCATATTCATTCATTCAAGCAAATTCCGTGGTATACTGTCCTCATGACCCCGATCCTCCCGCTCTTGGCCGCCGCCGCCAGCCTCGCCCTCGCGTCCGGACCCGCCAACGCCGTTCCCAAAGGCGCCCCGGACGCTCGGCCTCCGGCCTCGACCGCGTCCGGACCAGGGACGCTGGGCTCCACCGATTTCAGCTACACCGGGGCCGCCCGGCTGCGGGCCCTGCCCGCCGAGGGAGTGCCGGCCCCCGGGCCCATCGTCTCCTTCTCGGCCGCGCTCCCGGCGGTCGGACGCATCACCGACCTCGGCCTCCTGGCGCAGACCGGGCGCAAGAACCTCTACTCCTACAACGATACGCGAGAGCAGCATGACGCGTTCCTGGTCATGTGGGCCCCCATCCTGAGCGCCGCGGGCTTCACGCCCGGCCAACCCACCCGGGAGCACAGCCTCTCGGTCCTGCCCTACGAAGGCGGCGACGACCTCGTGGTCCGCGAATTCCTGGCCGAGCCCCTGCAGTTCAAGCCCAAGGACGAGCCCGACCGGCTGGCCAACCTCGCCATGGTCGCGGGGGCCGCCCGGGACGCCGGGTTCCCCGTCATCGCCAACTATCTCGTCGACCATCCGTACCTCCTCCCCACCTACGCCCTCTACTACGTGACGCACGGCGCGGACAAGCTGGAGCGCGAGGTCCAGGTGCGGGTCCTCAAGAAGGAAGGCGTCGACCCCGCCGTCCTCGAGCGCGCGGGGCTCAAGGTCCTGCAATCGAAGGACGACTTCGTCACGGTCTACATCGGCCAGGAGGTCGGGATGGTCTACCGGGCGGCCGACGAGCTCCCGGACCTCCAGCTCAAGATCGACGAGTTCAAGAAGTTCATCGCCGGGCAGGGCGGACGGTTCCTGGAAGCCAAGGTCACGGCGCTGCCCCCGGGCTCCTGGCGAAAATACGTCGCGGACCTGTACTTCTTCTTCTGACCCGCGGCCGGCCTACTGCCGGGACTTCCTGACGGGCGCCTTTTGGAGCGTCACGTCCCCGGAGCCGGACTACTCCAGGGGCTCGAGCGCCGGGCAGGCCAGGCCCGTCAGGGCGTTGACCTTCCCCTTCCAGCGCGAGCCGGGCGCCATCGAGCCCCAGCGGGCCTGGTCGAAGTCGCAGGAGTACTCCTTGCCCCCGCCCTGCAGGCGGACGCTGTAGCGCTCGTGGCGGGCCCCCTGCCGCTCGCAGCCCCTGCAGCTCCCGGTCCGCGCCAGGGACGCCTCGGGCCACGACGGAGGGTCGGCGAACCCGCCGGTCCGGCTCTCCGCGCGCAGCTTGGACCAGCGGTCCACGGCGTACCGGCAATGCTCGTCGTAGACGGGCTTGTCGCGGTAGCGCGTCGTGCACTGCTCCTCCTCCGAGAAGGTGCCGTCGCCCCGGTCGCGCTGCACGGTCTTGCAGTCCTCCCCGTCGGGGACGGACTCGTGGGAGCGGACCTCGCGGGACCTGGAGACGTCGTAGGCGTCGGAGGGCATCGCGTCGCACCAGCCGGAGTCCCGGACGCCGCGGTAGGACTCGATCTCGACCTCCCGCTCCCAACGGTGGGCGGCCACCGAGAGCGCAAGCTCCTTCGACGAGAGCCGCAGCCCGATGAGCAGCAGGACGACCCCCGCGGCCGCCCCGGCGGCGATCTTCAGGCCGCGCCTGAGCCCCGAGCTCTCGCGCTCCTCGGCGAGGGCGTCCAACGCCTCCTCGGCGGCCTTGCCAGGCCCCTCGGCGCCGCCCCCGGCGACCAGCTTGACCGAGGCGGCCCCGTCCATGGCGCCGCCGCAGGAGACGCAGAACTTGACCTTGGCGCCGTTGGCCGTCTTGCACGCCAGGCACAGGCGGTCCGCCCCGAAGTACTCGTGGTCCCCGGCCTCGACCTTGTCCTCGGCGGAAGGGAAGTAGCGCTTCTCGGGGTTCTGCCGGGCGCCGCAGTTGGGGCAGAACCGGTGGGTCTTGCCCAGCAGCTTCCGGGTCGAGCAGAACTCGCAGTCCCAGAGCATCTCGTAGACGCGCTCGGCCATCGGAGCCCCCTCAGGTGATCTTCACGACGATGTCGCTGATGATGTCGGCCGCCTCGTCGCCCCGGTCGGCGGCGTTGGAGAGGTGCCGGCAGATCTCCCGCATCTTGAGGATGTAGACCACGTCGGTGGACCGGAAGAGCTCGACGAGGGCCTCCCGGTAGCGGTGCTCGACGAAGTTCTCGGACTTCTTGGCGCGGATGACGTGCTGGGTGCAGACGGTGGGATGCGCCATGATCTGGGGGATGGCGGCGGCGATCTCCCGGGCGGCGTCGCTCAAGCCCTCGCTCATGCGCTTGAGGTGCTCGGTAGGCTGGACCTCGAAGAGCGTCATCTCCTCGACGGTGGACTTGGCGTAGTCGAGCATGTCGTCGATGTCGCGCGACAGCGCGTTGATGTCCTCGCGGTCGAAGGGGGTGATGAAGGAGAGGTTCAGCTCCTCGATGAGGATGCGGCGCATCTCGTCGGCCTCGGCCTCGAGCTGCTCCACCCGGGCGCCCTTCGCCGGGGTCGGGTCCTTGAAGTAGTCGAGCAGGGCCTGCATGCCCTCGGAGGTCTTCTTGGCCTGCTCGTGGAGCATCTTCACGAAATCCCTCTTCGGCGGGAAGAACAGGTCCCTGAGTCCCATCATGACCCCCTGAACAGCCTCATCCCCACGCTGCCCGACCAGTACGCGCCCGCGCCGATCGCGACGGCGGCGGGGATGGTGATGACCCACGCCAGCGCGATGTCGAAAGCCGTGGTCCAGCGGACGGCCTTGATGCGCTCGGCGCTGCCCACGCCCGTGATGGACGAGGAGACGATGTGCGTCGTCGAGACCGGCCAGCCCAGCAGGGCCGCGGCCAGGATGACGCCGGCCGAGGCGGTCTGCGCCGCGAACCCGTTGATGGGCTTGAGCTTGTAGATCCTGTTGCCCACGGTCTTGATGATGCGCCAGCCCCCGGTCGCGGTCCCCAACCCCATCGCGCCGGCGCACAAGCCCACGACCCACCAAGGGACGGCGAACGAACCCAGATAACCGAGCGACATGAGCGCCATGGTGATGACCCCCATGGATTTCTGGGCGTCATTGGTGCCGTGGGACAGGGCCATGGCGATGGCCGAAACCAGCTGAAGCTTCTTGTAGCCCTCGTTGGCCCTCGGGGTGAAGCCCCGCGAGACGAAATTGAGGGCATGCTGGATCCAGTATCCCGCGAACGCCCCCACCAGCGGCGAGGCGCACAGGACGACCACCACGGTGACGAACCCGTGCAGTTTGATGTGCCCGAGCCCGAACCCGGCGAGCACGGCCCCCGCCAGGCTGCCGAGCAGGGCGTGGCTCGACGACGAGGGGATCCCGAAGTACCAGGTGACGAGGTCCCAGACGATACCGCCGATCAGGGCCGCGATCATGACCCCGGTCGTGACCGCCGAAGGCTGGATGATGGCGGAGCCGATGGTCTTGGCCACGGCCGTCCCGAACAGGAACGGGCCGATGAACTCGGCCGCGGCGGCCACGACGAGCGCGGTCTCGGGCTGGAAGGCCCTCGTCGAGACCATCGTCGCCACCACGTTGGCCGCGTCGTGGAAGCCGTTGACGAAGTCGAACACCAAGGCGAGGACCACGACGATGGCCGCCAGGATCAGGCCGGAGGGGATCGCGTCCATGTCAGCGGCCCCCAAGCCAGCGGCCCCCCCCGCGGGGGGGCTGCTTGCGTCCGGGGGGGACACGCCGTCTCATGAAGGATGCCTCTCGCCGAGGGCCCGGCGCAGCGCGCCCCCCGCCGCGGCGAGCCGGGCGCGCGCGCAGGCCAAGCCGCAGCCCTGGCGCGCCATGACGATCGCGGTCTTGACGCTGCCCCCCGCCTCGGCGAACAGCGCCTCTGCCCGGCGCGATGAGACCCCGCCGAGGTCGCTCACGATCCGGACCCCGCGCATCCTCAGCTTGCGCGACGTGGGCTTGAGGTCCACCATCCACCGGTCGTACACCTTGCCCAGGCGCACCATGGCCGCGGTGGTCACGGCGTTCAAGACGAGCTTGGCGGCCGTCCCGCTCTTGAGCCGGGTCGAACCCGCCACGACCTCGGGGCCCACGTCCGGAGCGATGACGATGCCCGCCGGCCGGCCCGGGGGGCGCCCGTTCGAGGTCACCAGGACCGTCGTGCAGCCCTTGTTGCGCGCAGCCCGCAGGGCGGCGCGCACGAAGGTCGTTATCCCCGAGGCAGCCACGCCTATCACCACGTCTTCCTTCTTGAACGCCGCCGCGGCCTTGCGGCCGGCGGCCGCGTCGTCCTCAGCCCCTTCCTTGGACCTGAAGACCGACATCCGCCCGCCCGCCATGACCGCGCGGACCTGCCCGGGCCCGGTGTTGAAGGTCGGGGGGCACTCCGCGGCCTCCATCACCGCGATGCGCCCGCTCGTGCCGGCACCCACGAGGACAAGCCCCCCCCCTCGGGCGAGGGCCGCCGCGACGGCGTCCGCGGCTTTCGCGATGGCCCCGGCCTCGCGGAAGACCGCCGCGGGGACCCGCGCGTCCTCCCGGCTGATGATGCGGACGATCTCGAGGGTGTTCCTGAGGTCGAGCCCCCGGGAGCGGGGATTGGGCCTCTCGGTCGGCAGGCCGGCGTAGAAGCGCGCGCCGGGCAGCCTCACGGGAGGGTTCCCTCGGCATCCTCCGGCGACGTGAGGTCGTCGGCGGCCTGAGGGTAGGGTTCCTGCGCGCCCCCCGGGGACGCTGCCCTGGCCGTGGGGCTCGACGCCAAGACGTCGGCGGGCCTGACAGGCTCGACGACCCAGTCGAGGATCTGCTGGCAGAGCGCTCCGTTGAGCATCCGCGTCCCCCGCTCCTTGCCGGGGACGGCCAGGACCGTGGTGTTCGCCTCGCCCGTCGATTGCTTCGCGAACGCCCTCAGGAGCCCCGTCTCGCTCGCGGACTTCTTGTCCTCCTCCGAATGGACCATCAGGATGGGGCGGTCCTTGTAGGCTCGCATCGCGTTGACGGTGAGGACCTCCTGGTAGCGGATCCCGGGCGAGAGCATGACGACCAGCGGGACCTGGGGGCGCACGGCAGCGTACTTCAGCCCGATGCTCGATCCGACCTCCGCGCCGATGACGGCGACGCCCTCCTCGGTGACGCCCTGGCCGGCCAGATAGGCGACAGCTGCCTCCACGTCCATGGACATGTTGGCGAACTCGTTGTACGTCTTGGTGATCTTGAAATCCTTCCAGCGGACCGTCTGGCCCTCGGGCGAGACGACGCTCAAGCCGTGGCCGCGGAAATCCGGCGCGAGGTAGCCGTAGCCCCAGTTGGCGAGCTTGCGCCCGAGGACGTACCAATCCTCCAGCCTGCGGCCCTTGGCGTGCAGGAGCAGGAAGGTGAGGTTGTCGTCCTTGGGCGGGACGTACTTCGCCTTGAGCCTCCAGCCGTCACGCGCCGCCAGCTCCACGACGATACCCGGCAGAACCCGGCGCTTCTTGGCCGGCGTCGCGGCGCCGGCCGCCGGCGCCGGGGGCGCGGCCGCGAGGGGGACGGCCCAAAGCAGCAGCAGGAGCGCCAGTTTCATGGGCGCCGTCCCTCCGTCAGTCCTTGAGCAGTTCGTCCGGCCGGAACCAGAGCTTGACCTCCCGCTCGGCGTCGGCCTCGTCCGACGAGGCGTGGAGGACGTTCTCGAAGTGCCCCGTCGTCGTGATCCGGCCGAACGACCCCCGGATGGTCCCGGGAGAGGCGTGCTCCGGGTTGGTCGCGCCCGCCACCGCCCTCGCCTTGCCGATCGCGTTCTCGCCGCGATAGGCCAGCGCCATGACGCGATGGTCCTTGAACCCGTGGAACTCCCCGCGGATGTACTTGATCAGGTCGGGGAAGAAAGGCTTGTCCGCGAGCGCCTTGTAGTGCTCTCGGGCGAGCTTCTCGGAGACGCTCACCATCTTCGCCCCGACCATCTCGAGGCCCGCGGCGTCAAGACGGTCGATCACGAGCCCGGTGAGCTTGCGATGCGTCCCGTCCGGTTTGACGAGGATAAGGGTCTTTTCAACAGCCATAGGCTGCGATTCTATCTTATTTTCGGGGTCAGGTCTTGAGTCTTTACTCTCGCTTGCAGAGTAAAGACTCAAGACCTGACCCCGCTGTTCCGCTGTTTGACTACGGCGGGGGAAACTGTTACCATAAGCCGGCCGAAGGGGACGCGCGGCGGGAACATGGCAAAGATCCTCCTTGTCGACGATGAGAAGGATGTCGTCACCCTCATCAAATTCGTCCTGGTCAAGGACGGGCACGAGGTGGAAGCGGCCTACAACGGCGCCGAGGCGCTCAAGGCCCTGGGGATCGACGCGGCGCCCGCCGCGGCGGGGCTGCCGCAGCTCATCATCATGGACGTGCTCATGCCGGTCCTCGACGGCCTCGCCACCTGCAAGAGGCTGCTGGGGCATCCCGAGGCCGGCAAGATACCGGTCCTCCTGCTCACCGCCAAGGGGGCGACCCCCGACATGCTCCAAGGCCTGACCAACATCGTCGGCCACATCGACAAGCCGTTCGACCCCAAACAACTCCGGGAGAAGGTCGCCTCGATGCTCTCCCGACAGTCCTAAGGGAACGCCATGGCCACCATCATGATCGTGGACGACGAGCCCGAGATCGTCACCCTCCTGAGGTTCGTGCTGGAGAAGGACGGCTGGAACATCACCGAAGCCAACAACGGCCAGGTCGCGCTCGAGCGGCTCGGCGTCGACCCCCCCAAGCCTGAGACCATCCTGCCGGACCTGATCGTCCTCGACATCATGATGCCGGTGATGGACGGCTACGCGCTCAACCAGAAGCTCCAGACCATCCCCAAGACCAAGGACATCCCGATCATCGTGCTCACGGCCAAGGGGCAGAAGATGCGGGACCTATTCGAGGTCGCGCCCAACGTCGCCGCCTACATCCAGAAGCCGTTCGACCCCAAGACGCTCCGGGAACTCATCTCGGGCATCCTCTCCAAGAAGAAGTAGGAACGCGCGAGCCCCCATGAGAAGGGCCTTGTTCGCCGCCTTTGCCTTGCTCCTGGGCGCAGGAGGCTGGATGGTGGGGTACCACTACCTTGCCCGAGAGTTCACGGTCTCGGGCACGATCACCATCGCCTCGCACCTGCAGCGCAAGGTCCCGCAAGGGCAGGCCATCCTGTTCATCATCGCCAAGAACGAGGGCGGGGTCCCCGTCGCCCTGCAGCGCATCGTCAACCCCCAGTTCCCGGTCTCGTTCACGCTCAGGAGGGAGGACCTCATCGTCCCCGGCGCCCGGCAGAGGGACGCCATGCTCCTGCAGGTCCAGATGAACGGGCACGGCCGCGCCGGCCAAGCCCTGCCGGGCGACCTCGAGGGCGACTCCAAGGGCCCTGTCCAGCCGGGCGACAAGGGCATCCACATCGTCATCGACCATGAGCTCTAAGGGTTTCTGCTTCTGGACCCTGGTCGCCTGCGACGCCCTGCTGGTGGCGGGGCACGCCCTCTCCTTCCCCTTCATGGCCGTCTACCTCACGGTCCACCGGGGCGTCGCCGCCGGCTGGGTCGGGCTGTTCCTGTCGGCCTCGATGCTGGCCGCGGCGCTGGCGCAGGGCATCGGGGGAGAGTGGTCGGACCTGGTCGGCCGCAGGAAGGTCATGCTGGCCTCCCTGTGGACCAGGGCCGCCACCGTCGCCTTGATGTCGTGGGCCATGTGGACCGGCAGGCACTACGCCTGGCTCGTGGGGCTGCACATGCTCGGGATGTTCCTGGGGAGCTTCTTCGGCCCCGCGGCGAAGTCCTGGGTGGCGGACACGGTCGAGCCCGAGAACCGGGTCCGGGCCTACGGGTTTCTCAGGATGGGCGCGAACCTCGGGTGGGCCGTGGGGCCGGCTCTCGGCGGGGCGCTCGCGCTCAAGTCCTACCCGATGATGTTCCTGCTGACGGCCGTCACCTACGTCGCCTCGGCCCTCATCGTCTGGCTGGGCGTCCAGGACTCGCCGATCTCGCGCCACCGGGAGAGCACCGACCTGCTGGCCATGTTCTCGGCCCTGCGCGACGGCGTCTTCGCGAGGCTCTGCGTCTACTCGCTGCTCATCAGCGCGGTCATGAGCCAGCTCGTGGTCTCGCTCTCCCTGCACTGCGTCCAATACCTGGGGATGGCCGAGAGCAGGGTCGGGCTGCTGTTCTCCCTGAACGGCGCGGTCGTCGTGCTGCTGCAGTACGGGGCCGCGAGGATCCTCGAGAAGTCGCGCCTCACCGCGGGCCTGGCCGCGGGCTGCCTGTTCTACGGCGCGGGCTACCTGGGGGTCGGCTTCGCCCACGGCTTCCGGAGCGCGGCCGTGGCCATCTTCGTCCTCACCCTCGGGGAGATCCTGGTCGCCCCGGGCATGCAGACGCTCGCGGCCAACATCGCGCCCGAGCGCTACAAGGGCAGGTACCTGGGCCTGCAGGGCATCCTCCAACAGACCGGCTCGTCGCTGGGCATCATGCTCGGCGGCATCGGCAACCAGCACCTGAGCCCCCTCTGGCCGCCGGCGCCCTGGTGCGCCGTCGCGGGCCTTGCGGTCGCCGCCGCGATGGGGTTCTTCTCCCTGCGCCGCCACGTCGACCCCGCTGCGGACGGGCTCGTGGCGGACGCCCCGCTGGAGGCGGTGCCCGCGGTCTCGGTCTGATGCTCCTCCAAGCCTGCGCCGCCCTCCTCCTGCTCCTGCCGGGGCCGCTCCGCGCGCAGAGCACGGGCACGGTGGTCGTGGACCGCTTCTCCGGGCGCTCGCTGGCCGACGGCTTGCCGGAAGGCTGGAAGCCTTTCCTCTTCAAGCCGGTCGAACGGCGCACCTCCTACCGCCTCGAGCGGGAGGGCGAGGATTGGTTCGTCGTCGCGCGCAGCTCCGCCGAGGGGACAGGCATCCTCAAGGGCGTGTCCCTGTCCGTCAAGGAGTTTCCCATCCTGAGCTGGCGCTGGATGGTCGACCGCGTCATCGCCAAGGGCAACGGCCGCAAGAAGAGCGGCGACGACTTCGCGGCCCGCGTCTACGTCTCCTTCCTTTACGAGCCGGAGAAGGCGGGCATGTTCAAGCGCTTCGCCTACAAGGCCGCCAGGAGCCGGTTCGGCGGCTACCCGCCCGACAGCGCGCTGATCTACGTCTGGGACAGCCGCGAGAAGGTCGGCGCGACGTTCGACAACGCCCACACCGGCCGGGCCCGGATGATCGTCCTCGAGAGCGGCGAGGGCAAGGCCGGGCGCTGGGTCGAGGAACGCCGCGACGTCCGCCGGGACTACCTCGACGCCTTCGGTTCGGAGCCGCCGCCGGTCTCCTTCGTCGCGCTCATGACGGACACCGACAACACCGGGGAATCCGCCACGGCCTGGTACGACGACCTCGTCTTCCAGTAGCGGCGTCAGGGGTTCAGGCCGCTACCGGACCTTCGTCCAGCTCGTGCGGCCCGAGCGCTGGGGGCCGGTCAGCTCCCTGTAGGTCCCGGAGGCGCTGTCGCCGTCCGGCGAGAAGCGCACCTCGTAGATGCCCTCGATCGCCCCGTCCTGGGTCTTGTAGTCGATCTTGAAGGTGCCCGACGAGGTCCAACGGCCCTGGCCCCTGGCGTTGCCGAGCCCCTTCTCCTCCGCGAGATAGCTGCCTCCCGACACGGCCGAGATGGTCCAGGTGGCCTCCGGGCTGTGGCGCCAGATGCCCAGGATGTCGGGGCGGGCGGCGGCCTGGGCGCGCTCGAGCCGCGCCTCGGCGCGGGCCGGCCGGCTGTCCTCCACCGTCCCCTCCGCGGCCTGCCCGTCCTCCGCGAGCCTCAGGTCGAAGCAGCCCGTGATCCTCTTGTCCTTGGTCGCGTAGACGATCACCAGCCTGTCCCCGACAACCACGGCCGTGCCCCTCGCGTTGCCCAGGCCTTCCTCGACGGCGCGGTAGGTCCCCTGGCCGTCCTTGGTGAAGGTCCAGGCGGCGGCGCCCCCGGCGTGAGTCCACCGGCCGGCGATATCGGTCTCAGCGGCGGCTTGGCAGGGATGCAGGAACAAGGCGGCGACGGCGGCGAGCAGCAGGGCTCGGTTCATGGCGTCCTCCTTGAGGGTCACGGGACCATCATATAAAATCGGGATATGACTCGGGCCGGCTCCTAGGATATAATAGGAGCAGGGCGAAGGCCGCGTGATGACCGCGGCCGCTTTCCCGTTCTGATGGAAGCGGCACGCCCGCGCCATGAACGCCTGGCGCGAGCAGAGGGAGGGTCCGTGATCGACGGAGGGTCCGTGATCGGCCGGGTGATGCAGTTCTTGACGCAGGACCTGTGGCGCATCCGCGCCAAGGACCTGCCGCGGTCCCAGTCGCTGCTCATCCATCCCCTGCGGGTGGTGATCCGCGCCTGGCGGGGCTTCGACGAGAACAAATGCCGCCTGCGCGCGTCGGCCCTGACCTTCTACTCCCTCCTCTCCATGGTGCCGGTGGCGGCCATGGCGTTCGGCATCGCCAAGGGCTTCGGCTTCGAGAAGCACCTGCAGAGGCTGATCCTCGAGAAGCTCCCGGGCCAGGAGAAGATCGCCGCCCAGGTCATCGCCTTCGCCAACAAGTTCCTCGATAACACCAGCGGCGGCCTCATCGCCGGGATCGGCGTGGCGGTCTTGTTCTGGACGGTGGTGCAGGTCCTCGGCAACATCGAGGCGTCGTTCAACGACATCTGGGGCGTCAGGCATCCCCGGACCCTGATGCGCAAGCTCTCGGACTACCTGTCCATCATGCTGATCTGCCCCGTGCTCCTCATCGTCTCCAGCAGCGCGACCATCTTCATCGCGTCCCAGGTCGAGCTCCTGCTGAGGACCCTCTCCTTCATGGGGCCGCTGGCGCCCCTGATCCTGCTGCTCCTCAAGGCCCTGCCGTTCGTCGTCGTGTGGGTGCTGTTCTCGTTCGTCTACGTCTTCATGCCCAACACGCGCGTGAAGATCCCGGCCGGGGTGTGCGGCGGGGTCGCGGCCGGGACGATCTACCAGCTGACGCAGTGGGTCTACGTCACGTTCCAGATCGGCGTGACCGAGTACGGCGCGGTCTACGGCAGCTTCGCGGCGCTGCCGTTGTTCCTGGTCTGGCTGCAGTTCAGCTGGCTGATCGTGCTCCTGGGCGCGGAGATCTCCTTCGCCTACCAGAACGTGTCGACCTACGAGTTCGAGCCGGACAGCCTCCTCATCAGCTATTCCTTCAGGAGGCTCCTGACCCTGCGCATGGCGAGCTTCGCCGTCAAGCGCTTCTGCCAGGGAGGGCCGCCGTCGACGGAGACGGACTTCGCCCAGAGCCTGGACATCCCCATCCGCCTCGTGCGCCAGATACTCTTCGAGCTGGTGTCGGCGGGGATCTTCATCACGGTCGTCTGCGAGGGGGGAGAGGACAAGGCCTACCAGCCCTCGAGCAGCTCGGAGGACTGGAGGATCCGGGACGTCATGGGCATGCTGGAAGACAAGGGGACGACGGACATCCCGGTGCTGGAGTCGCCCGAGCTCAAGAAGCTGCGCGAGAGCCTGCGGGAGCTGGCGCGGACGGTCCGGGATTCCCCGGCCAACCTGAGGCTCCAGGACGTCTGACGGGCCGCGCCAATCTTGCTATCATTGCAGCGCGGTCCCTAGCAACTCGCCCCCCCCACGGGGGGGCGAGTAGCGGGGGGCAAATGCCGTTTCATTAGGCTGCGAGGAAACGAAACCTATGACCAGATTCGACAAGAAGATCCTGTTCCTGGGCTACGGCGCCGTGGCGCAGTGCGCCTTGCCCATCCTGATGAGGCTCATGAAGGTCCCGGCCAAGAACGTCACGGTGATGGACTTCGAGGACCGGCGAGCGGGGCTCAAGCCCTGGCTCGCCCGAGGCGTGCGCTTCGTGCGCGCCAGGGTCACGGAGAAGAACCTGGGCTCCCTGCTGGGGAAATACGTCGGCGCCGGCGACGTGCTCATCGACCTGGCCTGGAACATCGACGCCTGCGTGATCCTGCAGTGGTGCCACGACCGCGGGGCGCTCTACATCAACACGTCCACCGAGGTCTGGGACCCCTACACCGGGGCGCAGGACAAGCACCCGACCGAGCGCACGCTCTACTGGCGGCACATGAAGGTCCGCCGCATGATCGCCTCGTGGCGCCGCCCCGGCCCCACCGCGGTGCTCGAGCACGGGGCCAACCCCGGCCTCATCTCTCATTTCACCAAGTACGGGCTCCTCGCCATCGGCGACCGGCTGCTGGCCGAGCGCAAGGCCAAGGGCCGGGCCGCCGAGGAGCTCCGCCAGCTCATGAAGGACCAGGCCTTCAACCGCCTGGCGATGAAGCTGGGCGTGAAGGTCATCCACTGCAGCGAGCGCGACACGCAGATCTCGGACCGGCCCAAGCAGGTCGACGAGTTCGTCAACACCTGGAGCGTGGAGGGCTTCCGCGAGGAGGGGACCACCACGGCCGAGCTGGGCTGGGGGACGCACGAGAAGGAGCTGCCGCCCTACGCCTGCCGGCACAAGGAGGGCCCGCGCAACCAGATCTGCCTGGCGCGCATGGGCATGAACACCTGGGTGTGCTCCTGGGTGCCGGGCTACTGCATCCACGGCATGGTGGTCCGCCACGGCGAGGCCTTCACCATCTCGGACAAGCTCACGGTCTGGAAGAACGGCAAGGCCGTCTACCGCCCGACGGTGCACTACGCCTACTGCCCCAGCGACGCGGCCATCGTCTCGCTCAACGAGCTGCGCGGCTACGACTACCGGCTCCAGCCCAAGATCCGCATCATGAACGACGAGATCACCAGCGGCTCCGACATCCTGGGCGCCCTGATCATGGGGCACCCCTATGATTCCTGGTGGGTGGGCAGCGACCTGAGCATCGAGCAATCCCGCCGCCTGGTGCCGCACCAGAACGCCACGACCATGCAGGTCGCCATCTCGGTGGTGGCCGCGACCCTCTGGATGGTCGGCAACCCGGGGCGCGGCGTCCTGGTGCCCGACGACCTGCCCCACGAGTTCATCCTCGGGGCGGCCAAGCCCTACCTGGGCAAGTTCATCTCCACGCCCTCGGATTGGACCCCGCTCAAGCACTACACCAACGCCTTCCAGGGCTACAACAACCCGGCCATCGACCGGCGGGACCCCTGGCAGTTCAAGAACTTCCTGATCACGGACGGCGACTGACCCGCCAAGGAGAGCCACGATGACATCGACCGACCAGCTGCGAAAACTCGCCGCCCGGCACGGCACGCCGATCTTCGTCGTCGACCACGACGAGATCCGGCGCAACTACGCCCAGTTCAAGAAGTTTCTCCCCAGGGTCCAGGCCTACTACGCGGTCAAGGCCGAGCCCCTGCCCGAGATCGTCAAGACCCTCTACGACGCGGGCGCGAGCTTCGACGTGGCCTCCATGCCGGAGTTCCGCATCGTCTACGAGAACATCAAGCGGATGCCCGCCAAGAAGCGGCAGGCCTGGATCTGGGACAAGATCATCTACGCCAACCCCATCAAGGCCGACGAGACCCTGCGCGAGCTCGACCGCTACAAGCCCCTGGTGACCTACGACAACATGGAGGAGATCCGCAAGATCAAGCGCTACGCGCCGCACGCGGGCCTGGCGCTGCGCATCAGGGTGCCCAACACCGGGGCCATGGTGGAGCTCTCCTCCAAGTTCGGGGCCGCGCCCGGCGAGGCCGTGGACCTCATCCTCGCCGCGGTCAAGGAGGGGCTCGTGGTGGAAGGGCTGAGCTTCCACGTGGGCAGCCAGACCACCAACTTCGAGAACTTCGTCCAGGCCATCAACCTGGCGGCCGACATCTTCAAGGAAGCGCGCGACCGCGGCTACGCGCGCATGAACCTGGTCGACCTCGGCGGCGGCTTCCCGGCCCCCTACGACGAGACCGTCAAGCCCTTCCGCGTCCTGGCCGAGAAGATCAACGCCGAGCTCGAACGCCTCTTCCCGAAAGACATCGAGATCCTGGCCGAGCCCGGGCGCTTCATGATCGCCACGGCCGCGACCTCGGTGGTCAAGATCCAGGGCAAGGCCGTGCGCGACGGCAAGGTCTGCTACTACGTCGACGACGGGGTCTACCACACCTACTCCGGCATCATCTTCGACCACTGCCACTACCACATGAAGGCGTTCCGCAAGGGCAAGGAGCAGATCTGCGGCGTCTTCGGCCCGACCTGCGACGCGCTCGACGTCATCTCCATGTCGGAGAACCTCCCCGCGGACCTCGAGCTCGGCGAGCTCCTCTACAGCCCCAACATCGGGGCCTACAGCCACGCGTCGTCCACCTATTTCAACGGCTTCCCGCCCGCGAAGGTGGTGCACGTCAACCGGTAGAGGACGCCCGGCGGGGAACCAAACCGCGGCCTCGCTCGTATGTCCCATGCGGGTACCGACTCGAAGCCGTGCGTCGCCCAGCGCTGCCGGGCTCGCGCCGCGGCCAGCGGGCCGCTGCGCCGCCTGGTCCGATCATGTGGAGGGGTTTGCCTGCGCCTCAAGCATCCCCAGGACAGGCTCCCCGGCCCCCACCCTTCGGTTTCGGAGCATCTACGCAGGTTCATCGAGTGCGGCGTCCTCAGGTTCGGCGCCGTCCGCTACCGCTGCCCCGACTGCGGCGAGGACCTCTTCGTGGCTTCTCCTGCAAACGAAGAGGGCTCTGCCCGTTATGCCGAATTCGGCATAACGGGCATTATCCGCGGAGCTGCGGCTGCCCTGACGTCGACTGGCTGGTTCGTCTGGGCCCAAAGGCCGGACTCCTGTGGGACCTTGGACACCTGACAACCCGGCGTCCCGTTGCTATACTCAAGGCAGCACTCTGTAGCCCGGGGGATAGGCCCCGGGGTATCCACGACCCCGCCGGAACGGGGTGAGACCAGGGGAAGCGCTCTTGCGCTTCCCCTGGCTGTTTGGAGGCGGTGATGAAACGCTGGAGAGATCGCACCATCTTGTCGAAGAGGGCCGCAAGGTCGCTCGCTCTGGCTTGCCTGTGCTGGGGCCGCAGATAGATGGAAGCGGCGTGCGCCCCGCCAGGGTCGGAGCCCTCGGCTTCCAAGTCCGCCGAGTCGCCGCTCGACGCCGGGATCGCTCCAAAGCGCTCCAGGAAGGACCTGGAGGCGTTCGCCGCGATGCAGGGCCGCAAGCTCGCCCCGCTCACGCCGAAAGAGCAGAAGCCCCTGGCCAAGCTGTTGGGCCGGCCCTTGACCAAGACCGAGCTTGAGTTCTTCTCGGCCATGACGCCTGCGGCGAGGCTGACGTGGGTGGAGGGCTCCATCGAGAGCGAGCACC
>JACRDT010000041.1 GCA_016212795.1 Elusimicrobiota bacterium
CCGCGAGCCCTCCTTCCTGTGGGACGCGGTCTGGGGCTACGAGCACGACGCCTGGCAGCACATCCTGATGGTCACCCTCTCTTCTTTAAGGAAGAAGCTGGGCCCCAAGTGGGGGCCGCGCCTCCAGGCCCACCGGGGCAGGGGCTATCTTTTGGTGGAGGGGTAATTGAGGTTCCGTTGAGGTTGAGGAGTTATCTTTGCAGTGAGACCATGAAGCGCATCTTAAGGAGGCATGATGGCCGCCCCGGAGCCCGGCAGGGCGCTGGTCGTTGACGACGACGAGAACGTTGCCGCGGTGTGCCGCAGGGTCCTCGAAGGGCTCGGCCTGGGCGTTGAATCGGCCGCCTCGGCCAAGGAGGCCTGGGAGCGCATGCTCGCCGCCAGGTTCGATTTCGTGCTGACCGACATCAATATGGCCGACTCCCGCGCCGGGGTGACCTTGGCCGAGGAGGTCAAGAACCGCTGGCCCGAGACCGACGTGGTGATGATGACAGGCCTGCCGGGCCTCGAGACCGCCATCCCGTCCCTGAAGACCGGGGTCTTCGACTATCTCATCAAGCCCTTTCCCAACGAGCAGCTCTCGGCCGTGGCGAGACGCCTCCTCGGGATGCGGCGGCTGGCGCGGGAGCTCGAGCGCGAGAAGCTCCTGCGCGCGGAGCTTTCGGCCGCCTACGCGGAGCTCCAAAAGGTCGAGCGGCTCAAGGAGGCCCTGCTCTCCCGCGTCAGCCACGAGTTGAGGACCCCGGTCGCCATCGGCCGCATGGCGGCCGAACTGCTGAAAGACGAGGTCCCCAGTCCCGCCGGCAAAGATGTCCTTGAGAGGCTCGCAGGCGCGCTCGAGCGCATGCAGGCCGTGGTCGAGGACCTCATTCTCTTCGCCCGGACCAGGGCCGAAGGCCTTCCCTTGAACAAGGCGCAGACGGACCTCCAAGCCCTGCTCGAGCGGCTCGTCGAAGCCCACAAGCCGCTCTGGCAGGGGCGGGGGGTGAGCGTGAAGCTCTCGGCAGAAGGCGTGCCCAGGCCCATCCTGGCCGACGAGAGGCTCCTGGAGGCCGCGTTCACGCGGCTCCTGCTCAACGCGATCCAGTTCAACAGGAAGGAAGGCCGCATCGCGGTGTCAACGGCCTACTGGCCCGCCGAGGTCGCGGTCGCGTTCTCGGACACGGGCGCCGGGGTCGCGTTGGACGAGGGGGAGAGGATATTCGACGGCCTCTACCAGGCGGCCGAGCACATGACCCGGGAGGTCGGGGGACTCGGCGTGGGCCTGGCAGTGGCGCGGAGCATCGTGGAAGCGCACGGAGGCGAGCTCTCGGTCAAGAGCCGGCCTGGCGAGGGCTCGGTCTTCACCGTACGACTGCCGATCCCCTCCGGCGACCGAGCCCCAGGACCTGCCAGTGGCAGGTCCTGGCCCGCGCGGCGGGTCGGCGAGGAAGTGGTCGAAGGTCGGCCGACCGGAGACCGTCAAGGAGAACCCTCATGAAGAAGAAGATCCACATGCCGGGTTGAGGGCCCTGGCCATGCCGATCTCGCGCAGGCTCCTATCCTGGCTGGCTGAAAGGCTTTTCCCCTTGGGGGAGCCTCGGCCGTTGGCGTCGGCGTGCCTGCTGCTGGCGCTGATCAGCCCGCTCGCGGCCCTCTCGGGCTACGCCTGCTGGAGCCGGTACGAGCAAGGCAAGGCGGCGGCAGTCCAGGCCCTTCAAGACAAGACCGGGCTTTCCTGCCTGGTCGTGGCCGAGAGGCTCGACAAATGGACGCTCGTCGGCCGCTCCCTGGCCAGGCGTCCCGCGATGGCCAAGGCCGCGGCAGGCAAGGACTGGGCCGGAGCCCTGCGTCTCTTGAAATCGACGCCCGAGGATTTCCCGGATATCGAGAGCCTCTTCCTCTGCGACCCGGCCGGCACCCTGCGTGAGAACCACCCTCCCTTGCCCGGGGTCCGGGGCCGCAACTTCGCCTTCAGGGACTGGTACAAGGGAGTCAGTTCGGATTGGCGGACCTTCGTCTCCCCCGCCTATCTCAGGGCGGACCTTCCCCAGGTCAATGTCGTGGCGGTGGCGGAGCCCATCCGCCAAGGAGGGCGGGTGGTGGGCATTCTGGTCCTGCGCATCCTGCTCGAGACCATCGGCGACTGGGCCAAGGAGCTGCGCGGCGACACGGGATTGTCCATCCTGATCGTGGATCAGAAAGGGCAGGTCCTGTTCCACCCGGAAGTCCCGGCCCAGGGCGCCATCCAGGAGTGGAGCTCGGCAGCCATGGTCTCCAGCCTGCTCAGAGGAGAGCGCGGTTGGCGGGTCAGGGAAGGTCCGGGGGACAAGACCGGCCGGCTGGAGGCCTACGCGCCCGTGCCAGGCTACGGCTGGGGCGTGGTCGTTTCCAGGCCCGCGGCCGAGGCCTTCCGGCCCGCACGCGACGCGGCCGCGTTCCTCGCCCTGGCGTGCGGCCTGGCGATCGCGCTCACCGCGGGCGGTTCCTGGCTGGTCCTGCGCCTGGTGGCCGAGCGCGCGGCCATGACCGAAGAGCTCCAGGCCGCCAACAAGGAGCTCGAGACCTTCTCCTACTCGGTCTCCCACGATCTGCGCGCCCCCCTGCGCGCTATCGAGGGATTCTCCAAGATACTCCTTGAGGACCACTCGGAGAGGCTCGACGGGGAGGGGAAAAGGGCCCTGGCCGTGGTCCGGGCCGGAGTCCTCAAGATGGCCCGGCTCATCGACGACCTCCTGGCCTTCTCGCGCCTGGGCCGCCAGGCCATGTCCGAGGCTTCGGTGGACATGACGGGCCTGGCGGGCTCCGTGCTGGCCGATCTCATGGACGGCGGTTCCGGCCCGGCCGTTTCGGTCGAGGTCGGGCCCATGCCCCGCGCTTGGGGCGACGCGGCCCTCCTGCGGCAGGTCTACGCCAACCTCATCTCCAACGCCTTGAAGTTCAGCCGCAAGGCGCAGGCCCCTCGGGTCGAGGTCGGCTCGCGCCAGGAGGGGGGTGAGACCCTCTATTTCGTCAGGGACAATGGCGCGGGCTTTGACATGAGGTACGCGGACAAGCTCTTCGGCGTGTTCCAGCGCCTGCACGGGCAAGACGAGTTCGAGGGAACCGGGGTGGGCCTGGCCGTGGCGCACCGGATCGTGACCCGCCACGGAGGCAGGGTGCGGGCGCAGGGCAGGGTCGGGGAGGGGGCCGAGTTCGGCTTCACTCTCCCCGGGGAGGAGGCATGAGCGAAGTAAGGGACGTGGACATCCTGCTGGTTGAGGACAACCCGGAGGACGCGGAGCTGACCGTCCGGGAACTGCGCAAGCAGAAGCTGGCCAACAGGCTCTTCCACGTAAGGGACGGGGCCGAGGCCCTTGATTTCATCTTCGGCGGGGGAGCCTTCCCGGAGCGGAGAGCGGAGAACGGCCCCAAGGTGGTGCTCCTGGACCTCAAGCTCCCCAAGGTGGACGGCATCGAGGTCCTGCGGAGGATCAAATCCGACGGGCGCACGAAAAGCACGCCGGTCGTGGTCCTGACCTCATCCAGGGAGGAGAAGGACGTGGTCGAAAGCTACCGGCTCGGCGTCAACAGCTACATCGTCAAGCCCGTGGATTTCGAGAAGTTCGGCCGCGCGATCGCGGAGCTTGGCCTTTATTGGCTGGTGCTCAACCAGCCTCCGGGCTGACGCCGGGGGAGGATGCATGGCGCGCAAGATCCGTGTGCTCATCGTCGAGGACTGTGACGAGGACGCGGCCCTCGAGCTGCGCGAGCTCAGGAAGCACGGCTTCGAGCCTGAGCACGAGCGCGTGCGCACGGCCCAGGGCCTCTCTGCCGCCCTGGCCAAGGGGGGCTGGGACGTGATCCTCTCGGATTACCGCATGCCGGGGTTCTCGGGCATGGACGCCCTCAGGATGGCCAGGGCCCATTCGCCGGCCGCGCCCTTCATCCTCATCTCCGGGACCGTGGGCGAGGACCTGGCCGTGGAGAGCCTCCAGGCGGGGGCGGCCGACTATGTGCTCAAGGACCGGCCGGCGCGCCTGGGGCCCGCGGTCGAGAGGGCGCTCAGGGATGCTGCGGATAGGGAAGCCTTGCGGATGAGCGAGGAGAGGTTCAAGACGGTCTTCTCCAACGCGGCCATCGGCATCTGCCTTTTCGCGCCGGAAGGGCGCATCCTTGACGCCAACGACTCCCTCTGCAGGCTGCTGGACTGCGGACGGCCGGAGCTCCTGGAAAAGAGCTTTCCGGACATCTCGGCGCAGCCCGGCGTCGAGGACTGCCGCCGCTGCATGGCGCGGATGCTCGCCGGGGAGATCTCCAGGGACGGCCCGTGCGAGCGCCTCCTTCGCCGGGGCGAAGCCGAGGTCCACGCCGAGGTCTCCTGCGTCCTGCTTAGGGCCTCGACCGGCCGGCCGCTCTACTTCATCGCCGAGGTGCGCGACCTCACGCAGGAGAGGATCGCCGCGGCCGAGAGGACGCTCCTTGAGAGACAGCTCGCCCAGGCCCAGAAGCTGGAGGCCGTCGGCCGCCTGGCCGGCGGGGTGGCCCACGACTTCAACAACATGCTCACCGCCATCTCGGGCTTCAGCGCCTTCCTCCTGGAGAGCCTGCCGGAGGGAGACCCGAGGCGCGACGACGTCCTGGAGATCCGCCTGGCCGGAGAGCGCGCCGCCGCGCTCACGCGCCAGCTTTTGGCCTTCAGCCGCCTCCAGGCCGTCGAGCTTCGCGTGATGGACTTGAACGACGCCGTGCGCGAGGCCTTGAGGTTGCTGAGCCGTGTCATCGGCGAGGATGTGACGATCGAGACCGCGCTCTTGGCCGGCGCGGCGCCCGTCCTGGCGGACCCGACCCACATCCATCAGGTCCTGCTCAACCTCGCGATCAACGCCCGCGACGCCATGCCGGAAGGCGGCCGCCTGCGCATCGGGACCCGTCGGGTCAGCCTCGATGAGGCCGCGGCCAAGACGCGTCCGGACGCGCGACCGGGTTGCTATCTGGCGCTGGAGGTCTCGGACACGGGAATGGGTATGGACCAGGCCGTCCTCTCGCACCTCTTCGAGGTATTCTTTACGACCAAGCCCGAGGGCAAGGGCACGGGCCTGGGCCTGTCCACGGTCTACGGCATCGTCCGCCAGTGCGGGGGCTTCATCGCCGTCGAAAGCGCGCCGGGGGCCGGCTCCAAGTTCGCCGTGCACCTGCCTGTCGCCGAGCGCGAGGCTCCCGCCGAGAAGCCCGCGCCCGGCGCCGGCCTGCCCCGAGCCAGGGGCGAGGCCGTGCTGGTCGCCGAGGACGACGAGTTCGTGCGCAGGTTCGCGGTCAGGGCGCTCAAGAGCCTGGGCTACCGGGTCTTCGATGCCGGCTCGCCGGAGGAGGCCCTCAAGGTCGGCGTGAAGGAAGACGTCCAGCTCCTGCTCTCGGACCTGGTCATGCCTGGCATGTCCGGGCTCGAACTGGCCCGCAGGCTCGGCGAGAGCAGGCCCGGCGTCAAGAAGCTCTTCATGTCCGGCTTTTCCAGGGAATCCCCAATCCCCAAGGGGGCTCCGCCCGAGGAGACGCTTCTTAGGAAACCTCTTTCCATCGAGTCATTGGGCGAGGCCGTGCGCCGGGCCCTGGATTCCTAGGCGGTCGAAGAATTCCTCGATGAGCCTCCTGGCGGCCGCCGTGCTGTCGGCCAGGCAGAGCGCCGTGCGCAGCCGCTTGGCGTGGGGGAGGCCCGTCGTGTACCAGGCGCCGATCCTGCGCATGTTGAGCGCGGCGAGGCGTTCCCCGACGTGGAGGGCCTCGTAGTCGAGGTGCCTGAGCAGGACCGCGCGGCGCTCCGCCGGGTTCGGCGGGGCGGCCTTCGGGCCCCCGCCCGCGAGCGCGAGGTCGATGTCGCGGTAGATCCAGGGGTTGCCCAGGCCGCCCCGCCCCACCATGACCGCGTCGCAGGAACTCGCGGCTGCCATGGCCAGGGCGTCCTCGGCCGAGAAGACGTCGCCGTTGCCGATGACCGGGATGCGGACCGCGGCCTTGACCGCGCCGATGGCGGCGTAGTCGGCCTTGACGTCGTAGCCCTGGAGCGCGGTCCGGCCGTGGACCGCCAGGGCCGAGACCCCTTCGAGCTCCGAGATCGCCGCGATCTCGACGGCCTGGCGCCCGCTCTCGTCGTCGAACCCCTTCCTCATCTTGACCGTGAGCGGGAGGCGCTTGAGCGCGCGCCTGACGGCGCGCAGGATGCGGCCCACCTTGCCCGGCTCCCGGAGCAGCGCGGCGCCTTCCCCGTTCTTGACGACCTTGCGCACCGAGCAGCCCAGGTTGATGTCGAGCAGGTCGGCCCCCATGCCCTCGACGGCCGCCGCGGCCCTCGCCATCGTCGCCGGGTCAGAGCCCAGGAGCTGGACGGCCAGGGGGCGGTCCTGGGGGATGGTCTTGAGCATCTCCAGGGTCTTGCGGTTGGCGCGCGCCAGCGAGTTGGCCGACACCATCTCCACGCAGGCCAGGGTCAGCCCGTGCTCCCGGGCGATGAGCCTGAAGGGCAGGTCCGTGCAGTCCGCCATGGGCGACTGGAGGACGCGGGAGGCGAGCGAGAGCGGGCCGATGGTCAGCGCGGCGGGCATCCCGGGTAGTGTAGTCGGAAAGGCGAGCCTGCGTCAAATCGCGCCGCCGTCCCGCGGGGGCGGTGGCGCGGCATGCCGTTACGTTCGTAGAATGGTCGTGGCGCCCAACGGTGTAATACTTCCCGGGCCGGCCCGTACCTGATAGCGGAGGCCAGGGAGGCATCGTCACGCCATGGAGGCCGCCGCTACGGCCGCAGACGAAGGGACGCGCCAGCCTGACCCGGGCGTCGCCGGGCCCCAGGACATCGCGCTCGTCTACGACCGGTTCTTCCCGAGGGTCTACAACTACGTGCGCTGCCGGGTGGGCGACAGGCAGACGGCCGACGACCTGACCTCCGAGGTGTTCATGAGGGATCTGGCGAAGCTCGACCGCTACCAGCCGGCCCGCGGCCCGTTCGACGCGTGGCTCTTCGCGATCGCGCGCAACGCGGTCAACGACCACTTCCGGAGCCTCCGCTGGCGGAGCTGGCTGAGCCTGGACCTGCTGGCCGAGAGGCCGGGCAGGGAGCCGTCCGTCGAGGAAGCCCTCATCGACGACGAGGGCCGGCGCAGGCTCTCGGCCGCGCTCCAGCGTCTGGAGGGCCGGGAGCGCGACCTCCTGGCCTTGAAGTTCGCGGCGGGGCTGACCAACCGGGCCATCGCCGCGATGGCCGGGCTGGGCGAGAGCAACGTGGGCGTGATCGTCCACCGGGCCGTCAAGAAGCTGCAGCGGGAGCTGAAGGGAGAGAAGGCATGAACGAGAGGGACGGCGCGGGCGGGGCCGACCGCGAGGCCGAGGAGCTGGTCCAGCGGCTCTGCGAGACCGATTTCAGCGCGGCAAGCGGCGTGCGCGAGAGCCTCCGGGCGAGGCTGCTGGCCGAGGCCGTCAGACGGCGCGCCGCCGCGCCCAGGTGGGCCAGGGCCGCGGTGCTGGCGCCCGCGGCCGCTTTCGCCGCCGTGGTCCTGGGGCTCTACGCGGCAGGCCCGGACGCGCCCTCGCCGGAGGCCCCGCCGTCTCCGGGCGGAGACCGCATCCTGGTGCTGGCTCCCAAGGTGGGGGGGAGGGTCTTGAGCCTCGAGGCGGTCCTGCCGGAGTCCCCGGAGCGCCCGGACGTGGCGTTGGGGCGCGTCGAGGCTTTCGACGGCGCGACGTCCGCGGCGGTGCTCTCGACGGTCGAGGGCAGGGTGACGGAGTCCAAGACGAGCAGGGTCGTCCGCTGGGAGACCGGGGACCAGGTCTTCGTCCTGGAGACCAGGGTGGTGGCGTTGGAGGACATCTTCTCGACGCGGTCGATGGGAACGGACTACAGGAGGCTATGATATGACGAAGAGAACGGCGTCGGCGGCGGTCCTGGCGGCGGTCCTCGCAGCGGGGGGCGCGATCTGGGTCGCGGCGGGGGAGCACAAGAGCCCTCCTCCCGCCGGGAAGGACGAGGTCGGGCAGGAGAAGGAGAAGCCGTCCGTCCCGGCCAAGCCCCATGCCGGCCGGCCGCGCCGGTCGAGACTGGCATGGTTGTTCGGCAAGGGCTTCGACAGCGGGAAGATCCCGAAGGGCTACCGGGCGGCGTCCGTGGCCGTCCGGGAGTATGAGCTGTTGGCGGTCCGGCCGGGAGACAGGGTGGACGTGCTCGTGACCTTCGAGGCGAACATGGCGGACCGGAAAGAGAAGGTGACGGCCACCATCCTCCAGAACGTGGTAGTGCTGGGGGTGGACCTGTCAGGGGAGCTGCGCGGCGTCGGCGTCGTCCATCTCTTGGTCAACCCGAACGAGGCGCAGTACGCCGCGCTGAGCGCCTACCAGGCGGAGATGGACATCGTGCTCCGGGGCGAGGGCGACGAGGAGATGCGCCCCATGGAGATGGCGAGCTTCCGCAAGCTCTTCCGGTAGGTGCGTCGCTCAGCCGTCGACTGGAGGAGACAAGAGCCTTTCCCGCGCTCAACAGCGCATGGTCCTCATTTCGCTGCCTTGGGACGCGGTCCGAATTTTCCGGAGCCCCATACTATCGTCTGGTATTTCAAGCGCTCCTGGGCGGTTCTGTTCCCTAATTTCGCCGCTGTCCGTAGATCCTCCTCCGCCTGCCTGTAGTTGCCGAGGCGCCGATAGATGGACCCCCGGTGCAAATAAGCCTCTGCGAACGCCGGCTTGATCTCAATCGCTTTATCATAATCCCTGATCGCCTGGCTGAAGTCGCCAAGGTTCGAATAGGCAGTCCCACGGGCGTTGCAGATGATGTAATTATCATCCGTAACGTTCAAGGCATGATCGAATGTCGTGATGCTGTCCTGCCAATACCGGACCTGTGTCCTGGTGAGGATACAAAGGCATACAAGGAGCACCGTGGACGATGCGCAAAGCGCCTCTTTTCGATATCGCCAGTTCCGGGAGAGTTCCGAGATGCCCCATGCCGCCATGATGAACAGCCCGATCAAGGGAACATAGGTGTAGCGGTCCGCCCTCGCCTGTGTGCCGACCTGCACAAGCCCGATGACAGGCACAAGCGTGCCCACATACCACAGCCATCCCACCGCCAAATACGGAAGCCTTCTTGCCTTCCCGATCACCGTTATCGTTGTCGCGATCAGGAACAGGGCCGCCCCAACGACCTGCCATGCCGGCAGCGACTGCGGGAGAGGATAGAAACAAGCAAGATCGGTCGGCCAGAGCGTCTTTCCTAGGTAGGCGGCATAAGAAACGAAGGCATTGGAAACACGGACGCTCTCCGGCCACGGATGTACCGCACCTCCTTTCTTCTGGACACCGTAGGTTACGATACATGACAGCGCTGCCAGGACAACAAGAGGGATCTTTTCCCGGAGCAGAGGATGGATGAATTCCCATCGAAACCTGGAACCCGCCGGCATTTCCGCTTTCGCCTCTTTCCTGGAGGCATAGTTTGTTATCTTTTTCCTCGATGTCCCCTCCTGCGTGTTCCCATGAGCGGCTGTCCTGATCTTCTGTTGCGATGCCGTCTGCTGGAGGCGCTGGAGGGGCCAGTAGTCCAGGAGGAGCAGAACAAACGGGAGCGTCACCACCATGGGCTTCGCCATCAGGCCCAGACCAAAGAACAGGACGACGATCAGATATCCTCGAAGCCGCTGGTGTTCGACATACGAGCAATACGCCCCCGTGGCGAGAATCCAGAAGAACGTGGAGAGAACGTCCTTGCGCTCGGACACCCACGCAACGGACTCCACGTGGAGCGGGTGCAAGGCGAACAAGGCGGCAACAAAGGCGCTCTCCCAGCGGGCCCCCGTCATCCGATGAAGAACAACGAAGAGCAGCAACGCATTCGCAATGTGGAAGAGAAGATTCGTGAGATGGTGCCCGCGCGGGTTCATTCCAAAAAGCTGGACATCCAGCATGTGTGAAATCCATGTCGCGGGATGCCAGTTCGACGAATGGCTGGCCGCGAATGACCAGCGGAGCCCTTCCAGCGTGATGCCGTTGTTGACATGATTGTTCAAGGCAACGTATTCCGGGTCGTCGAAGATGAAGAAGTCGCAATTCTGGACCCGCCAGAATGCCGCAAGGGTGGCGATGGCCAGCAAGATGCAGATCATGAGGTGCTGCTTGTCTTTCAGCAGTGAATTCATCGCTCGCGGCTCGCCCGGCCGGGATCGCGGGCTGCCTGAGCTATGATATCAGAAACGGCCATCCGCAAGATGTATGCTGTTCCACACGCCGAGCAGGAGGGGTCGATGGGCGACAAACGACCATCGCCTGGCTCGGCGCCGTCCGTCCCGGCGGATGGGGCCGCTCCGTCTGGAGCCGCCGCGGCACAAGCTGACACAAAAAGCGCCGCTCCCCATGCCGTCAGGAACGGCGCGAGTGCCCTCAGGAGATCAGTAGATCTGCCGCGGTCCCGGCCTGATTGCTGCGATCGGAAGGGATTCATCAGCCAACCGTTCCGCCGCCACCTCGATGACCCTCAACTCAATCACCGGCCCGTCATTTCTGTCTTTCACCGATTGAACGGGCGGTTCGTGAGGCTCTCGGCTAGTCGCCGGCAAAAGCCAAGACGTGGCCGTCCGGATCGATGCTGTACGCCACCCTGTCTCCCCACGGTCTCGGCTGCAAGGGACTGATCTCTCTCGCGCCGGAGTCGAGGGCACGCTGATGATAGGCTTGGGGATCGGCAACCTTGATGTATATCTCGGCACGCGGTATGCCGCTGCCCTTGGAAGGGTCCGGGAGGGCTGGTCCAAGGAGTCCCGCGATCCCCTTCTCGGACATCAGCCCGAACTTGAAACCGTTCTCAAGAGTGAATTCGGTCATTCCCGGAACATCGAGGGTCGGTTTTTGGGCAAGAACTCGGGAATAGAATCTCGCGCTGGAAGCCTGGTCCTTGACATAGAGGATGACGAAACCGAGCTTGACTGGTGAGTTCGTCGCTGATTGCCGTTCCATGAGGGATTTCCTGGAGTCCTCGCCGAATGAATGTTGCGCGGACAACGACACGAACAAGACGGCCGCCAATATGGCGAAGGGCTTCTGGAGGCGTCGGATGGAGAACATCGCAAATCAGTTTATCAAATTGCGGTCCCCTTGGTTGATAGATGAAGATGGCGAGCTTCCGCAAGCTCTTCCGGTAGGCCGGGTCAGCCCCGGCCGGGTTGGAGCGCGGTTCTGCGGACAGTCGGGCGCCACGGCCTCCTTCCAGGCGGCGCCGGGGCTGTGCCGCCCTGAAGTCGTCGGTTGGAGGAGACACTAATCTCTCTTCGCGGTCTGCAGGCCAACCCGACTGTGGTATGATAGCCTCGAATGCGCATCCGCTGGACCAAGAAGGTTGCGGGGCTTTCCGCCAGGCTTTGGGCCGTCCTGGCCCTGGTCTGCCTCGCGCTGGCGGGGACATGCTTCGTCCTCCTGCGCCGCATCGAGCCGAGGCTCAGCCTCTCCTACCAGCGCCTCGCGGCGCGTGAGCGCCGCGCGGAGGCCATTAAGGGGGAGATCACCCGCCTGGCCGGGCGCCATCCCTGGGCCGGGGCCTACTACCTGGGCGACGGCCTGGGGCTCAATCAGTCGCTCCTGGTGGCTCCGGAGGCCGGCTGGCACTTCGCCTGGCATGGCTGCATCGGGGGGACCCATGCGGAGGAAGGACGGGTGCGCGAGGCCGGAAGCAAGCTCGTGCTCGAGGGCTCGCGGGACAGGAAGCTCTCTCAGGGCCTCGTGGTCGTCCCCTGGTCGGGCCGGGTTTACCTCGTGGAAGAAGACGAACTCCCCCGATTCGCCAACGCGGTCAACTCCGGCGAGGAGCCCCGGTACGAGGGTCGCGGCTTCTTCTTCCTGAGGGATGGGGACGATGAGAAGGTCGTCGATTCCAAGCCCGGCCTGCCTCTGGCCTACGGCAAGCTCCTGCTCGACCGGCCCATCGACGCCGTGATCCTTTCCGTCGGCAGGCCGCTGGCCGAGCCAGGGCCCGCCGGCTTCGACCACGAAACCACCGTGGCCCTCAGCGCGGGGCGCCGCGACGGGGTCCTGTCCGGGATGGAATTCCATGTTTTGGGCAGGAACCGGTCCGGCACGGCCACGGTCCTGCATGCGGGCGAAAGGTCCTCGCTCGCCCGCTTCGCCCGGACGCTCATGACAGACCCCAAGCCCGAGCCGGGCTGGCGGGTCTCCACGGTCCACGAATGGAACCGGGCGAAGCCTCCGTGGGGGCAAGCCCTCCGCGTCCAGGTGACCCGGAGGCAGGAGCGCGCGCTTGCACCTTACGCCGAGGACATGGAGCGGCTGTTCTCCAGGGAGAACCTGTCCGGGGCCGTGGAGCAAGGGTTCAAGGTCGTCCCCGTGGCCGACATCAAGGCTGAGGCGGTGGATTGGGACCTCCTCTACGGCAAGGCCTTCCAAGCGTGGGTCAGCTCGACCTCGGCGTCGCTCGGCGCCAACGCCTTCGTGCTGCCCTACTTCCCGGAGCGCAGGAAGGGGCCGAGGGGCTTCAGCGTAGCCGCCAATGCCGTCCGCGTGGAGTACGCGGGCGAGTTCGTCAAGCCCCGCGAATTCCCCTCCCGGATCTCCTACGACAGCCGCGACGAGCGCCTTGACTGGAAAGCGGGCAGGGCTGTGCAACTGCTCAAGAGAAACGCCTACTCGATCGGCGAGAAGAGGATACGCCTCGAGGCCTCGTGCCGCCTCCTCAAGCTGTCCCCCGAGGAGCACGGCCGCTTCCAGGACCTGCGCGTCGAGGACCTCTCGCCGGATCAGCGCGCGGCCCTCCGCCTGTATTGGTGCCGCACCGCCGAGCGCGGCCGCGTCCGGGACCTTGATCGCACCAGGGAGGACTTTCGGCGCTGGTGGGACGCGCTCGACGCCGAGAGCGAGCCGGGGCTCCGGGCGTTGCAGAACAAGGACCCCCGCGCCGTCTCGGAATACTATCGGCTTCTGGACGAGGCCTATCCACGGATCCGGCGAAAGTGACTCTCGCGCGAACTGCGTCTCTCGAGCGGACCGAAAGCCCCTGGCTCGTCAGCGGAACTCGTTCCGCGACTTCCCCTGGCGTACGCGCAGGGGGTTGGGCTCCGCGTTGAACGCGTTGTAGCCCTGCTCGAGGATCTTCCAGAACGCCAGGGGCTTGTCCACGCCGAAGGCCTCGGCGTGTGTCCACTCCCCGCCGGCCTTGTCCTCGAAGCCCGCCTGCCTGGTGCGCCGGCGATCGAGGCTATTGGGGAACTCGACGCACATCTTGAAGCACGAGCCCTTCCCCACCATGCCCCGGGCGTCGACCTTGTCCAGGCCGATCCATATCCATCAGTTGGAGCTCCGTAGGAGAACTCTGGGTGGTAGAAGCCCTCCGGCGTCTTCCCGTCCCCCTCGGCGAGCTTCCGCAAGCTCTTCCGGCAGGCTGGGTCCGTCCCGGCCGGGCCGGCCTCAGGGAGAGGGGCGCCCTGGCCCCTCCCCCTGAACGGACAGGGCCACCGCCTGCGCCAAGGCGGCCTCCGGGGCCGCGCCGAGCACCAGCACCCTGTCGTTGATGACGGTCTTGGGGACCTGGTCCACCTCGTATTGCTCCGCCAGCACCGGGAACCCGGAGGCGTCGATGATCTCCGCGGTGACCAGGGGGTAGCGCACCGCGAACCGCTGGGCCGCGCGCGCCACCTTGGGGCAGTGGACGCAGGTCGGGTCCACGAAGACGCGGATGCGGACCGGCTGCGCCACCCAGTCGAGCTTCTCTCGGGCGGGCTCCCCGACCTCGGCCGTGCCCGACGCGGTGTCCTTGAGCGCGGCCATCATGACCGCGAACTCGTAGCCCGACAGCTTGCCCAGCATCCTGACCCGTCCGCCCGCGGGGCCCACGAGGATCAGGGTCGGCGCGGCCTCGATCCCGTAGTCCGCCGCGACCTTGTCGTCGAGATAGCGGTGGAGGACCTCGAGCTCGAGCTTGTCCGAGAGGGCCGCGACCTCCCGCAGCAGGCTTTCCGCCCGCGCGCAGGCGTCCGACCCGTCCTCCTTGAAGAAGACCAGCCTCACCGGCCCGGCCAGGTCCAGGAGCCTCTCGCGGACCTTGCCCCGGAGGTCAGCATCGAGGAAAGCCATGGGAGCCTTCCCTGCGCGCTCGCAGCCAAGAAGGCGAGACCCGGAGGCGGGCGGCAATGGCGCCGTTCGGACAGCCCGTGTTGGCCCGCTGGCCGGCGGGGAGGCGCCGAGATACGCCTGGAGAACCCCCGCTGCGGCCAGCGAGCCGTCCGGCACCTTCGACGAGCGATGCGGCTCTTTTCACGCTCAGCCTCCTGGTTGTTAGATGCGCGGGGGCGGAAAAGGATTCGCGGGAGGGCGTCCGTCTTCAGAGGCGGCAGGCTCGCGCCGGCCTGCCGGCTTTCCTGACGTGGTAGAGCGGGAACGACCCGTACTTCTTCGCCAGCGGCACCTGGCCCACGTACTCGCAGGAGAATCCCCGCGCTCCTTGAGCCGCGGCCAGGGCGGCGAAGGCCTGGCTGCCGTACACCTGGCCTGGGGGCGTGATGGGCTCGATGCGGGCGGCGCGGCTGACGTGGGTGCCGACGTAGTTGCGCGCCGCCGACACGGGATCGATGCACTCGAACACCGGGCCCGCGTGGAGCGCGATGCGAAAGCTCAGCGTCCCGGGCAGGCCGTGCCGGGTCCAGTCCTCGCGCCCGACCCGTTCCGCCAGGGCGAGCGCGTAGCGCCCGGCCTCCTCCACGGTGCGAAAGACCAGGTACAGGGCGTCGCCCCAGGTGTTGCGCATGACGGGGCGGTGGCGGCCGGCCGCGGTGAGCTTTCCCACGGAGCCCAGGAAATCCGTGACGAACCGCGGGACGCCCTCCTCGCGCAGCTTGCTGAAGCCCACGACGTCGGCGAAGAGCAGGGCCATGAGCCGGGGTCCCGGGCGCGCGGCGGACATCCCGCCCTGGAGCGGGGACTTCCCGCCCAGGCGGACGGTCCCGGCGCCGAGCGACTCGGCCCGCAGGGAGGCCAGGCCTTCGAGGATGAGCGCGCAGTACCGGGACTGGACCGGGTCCAGGCTTCCCGCGAACTCGTTGGCCACGTGCAGGCGGCTGACTCGGCCGAGGACCTTGCGCAGCCGGCGGCTCCAGGGATGCCGGGCGGCCAGGCCCAGCGCGGCCGGCAGCCGGTCGGCCGGGCAGGGGATGACGGCCTGCGTCTCCAGGCCCAGGTCCGCCGCCGCCTCGAGGACGTCGAGGTCGGCGTCCGAGACCGCCGAGGCGTAGACGAACCCGGCGCCGGCCTCGAGGAGCGCGGCCTTGGCCGCGGCGCGCAGGCGCGCCGAGCCCCGGCCGGACCGGCCGGGAGGCCCGCCGAGCTGCCACGCGACCGCGGGCACGGCCAGGGCGGCGAGCGCGGTCTTGGCGGCCGCGGGAAGGCGGCCGCAGAGGAGCCGGGCCTGGCGGCGCATGGAGCCGATGTCCGTCCAGCGCCCTTGGGCCAGCTTTGAGGCCGCGGCGTAGCGTTGGGCCGCCTCGTCCCATCGGCCGAGCAGGAGCGCGGCCTCCCCCAGGGTCGCCTGGGCCCAATAATCGGACGCCGCGGCCCCGCCCGCGCAGGACCGGCGCACCTTCGCGGCGACGGCCGCGGCTTTCGCGCGGCGGCCGGTCAGGAACAGCAGGGAGGCGACGTTGATGCCGGCGTAGTATTTCTTGTGGAGCCGGTAGGCCAGGGAGTACCAGCGCAGGGCCTGCTTCCACTGCCTGCGGTCCTTGTAGGTGCGGGCCAGCAGCGCGAGCGTCTCCTCGTCGCGGTGGCCCTCCTCCACCAGGGCCTGGGCGGCGGCGCCGGCGCGCTCGGTGGCGCCGCTGCGGGCCAGGGAGAGCGCGACCAGTTGGCGCAGGCGCACGTGTCCCGGCGAGGACTCCAGGCCCTGGGAGAGGATGTCGTAGGCGCGAAGGGGCTCGCCCGAGCGCAGCACGCGCTCGCCCTCGCGGACCGCGGCCTCGGCCAGGCAGGTCCCGCCGGAGGCCTCCGGCGGGACGATGCGAAAGCCCAGCGACACGATGGCCTTGAGCGTCGCGGTCGAGATGGCGCGGTCATGGTGCTTCTCGGACTCCGGGAGCCGCTCGTAGGGCACGAGGCAGGGGTGCCGTTTGCGGCCGTCGTCGCGGCGCGGGCCGAAGGTCCAGCCCTGGGCCAGGCGTTCCTTGGCCCAGTTCTCGTGGGTGTCCCGGGCGAGCCTTTCGCCCAGGCGTTCGAGCTCCCCGGGCAGCTTGACCCCCGCGGCGTCGATCGGGGAAGGCCGGTAGCGGTCCATGCGCGGTAGTATAGAGGAGTATGCGTCTCGTTGCAAGCGGTGCGGCAAAATGGCATCATGCGCTTCATGGCCCACGACGTGTTCCTGAGCTATTCATCCGAGGACAAGGAGGTGGCCCAGTGCCTCTGCGGCGTGTTGGAGGCCGCGGGCATCCGTTGCTGGATCGCGCCGAGAGACGTGGTGGCCGGCCAGGACTACGCGGAAGCCATCGTCGACGCCATCGACCAGGGCGCGGTCTTCGTGCTCCTCCTCTCCTCCAGCTCCAACGAGTCCCCCCACGTCCGGCGCGAGGCGGAGCGGGCCGCGAGCAAGGCCAAGCGCATCGTCCCCCTGCGCATCCAGGACATCGTGCCCGGCAAATCCATCCAGTACTTCATCGGGAGCTCCCATTGGATGGACGCGCTCGAGCCGCCCTTCGAGCCGAAATTCCAGGCCGCGGCCCAGGCGATCCTGCGGCACCTGGGAAAGCCGGCGGGGGCCCCGGTGCCCAACCCCGCAGCGCCGGCCGCGGTGCCGGCGCTTGCGCCGCAAGCGCCCGCTCCGCAGGCGTTGCCGTCGGCGGCGCGGTCAGGCCCGAGCGCGGCGGGTTGGGTCGGGGCCGTCCTCGTCGTCGGCCTGGCCGTGGCCTTGGGAGCCTACCGTTCCAGGTCCCGCCTGGCGCGATTGTCCGGCCCCGCCGCCCCCGCCGTGGTCGCGCCTGCCCAGGGCCTGGTCTCGGCGCCGCCTCCTTCGAGCGGGAGTCAGCTGACGACCGAGTCTCCCCCGGCCGTGCTCGACGGCTGCGGCGGGTCCTACGCGCAGAAGATAGAGTATGCCCGCAAGGCCATGCTGCGCGGCCAGGGCTACATCGCGGCCAACGAGTTGAAAAGCGCCATCGAGGCGTGTCCCGGCGGCGCCACCGCCCAGAAACTCCTGCCTGAGGCCAAGCGCATGGCTTACGAGGATGCCAAGAAGAAAGGGGAAGAAGAGACCCGCTGGGGCCGCGCCGCGAAGGCGGCCAGCTTCTTCAACGAGGCCCTGCGCCATTGGCCCGGCTCATCCGACGATCCGGAGCTGGTCCCCCTGCGCGACGCGATCCTGAAGACGGGGGAGCCCCTGACCGAGTTGGGGGGGGAGAACCCGGAAGGCTGCGGCCGGGACTACGGCAGGGACGTCGGCTGGGGCTTGACCTATCTGGCCCGAGGGAATGCGTTCAGCGCCGTGAGCTCGTTGGAGAGCGCGGTCCAGGCCTGCCCGACGGGCAAGTCGGCCGCCCAACTCCTGGGCAAGGCCAGGCTGGCGCGGTTCCAGGAGCTCAAGAAGAAGGGCGAGGCGTTGGCCCGCGAGGGCCATGACTACCGCGCCGCCCTGGAGTACCGCGACGCCGCGAAATCCTGGCCCGGCTCGCAGAGCGACCCCGAGTTCGTCGCCCTCCAGGCCGAGATCACCCGGCTCGAAAGCCGCCGGTGACCCTCACTCGTAGCGGAGCGATTCCACCGGGTCGAGGCGGGAGGCCTGGTAGGCCGGGTAGAGCGAGAACAAAAACCCGGTCCCGAGCGCGATGAGCAGCGCCCCGCCCACGTACAGGGGGCCGATGGGCGCCATGAACTCCGGGTCGGGCGCGAGCTTCTTGATGAGCAGGATGCCGATGCCGGTCCCGGCGGCCCCGCCCATGGCCCCGAGGGCCGTGGCCTCCACTACGAACTGGGCGATGATGTCGAATCTCGACGCGCCTAGGGCGCGTCGAATCCCTATCTCTCTGATTCGCGAGAAGATGGTCGCCAGGGTGACGTTCATGATCCCGATGCCGCTGGCCAGGACCGCGACGATGCCGATGACCAGGATGGAGAGCGCGCGCTCGCGCAGGCGCTGCAGGGCGCCGGCGATGATCTCGCGGTAATCTTTGGCGTCGAAATCCTTTTCCCCGCGGTGGCGGAAGGTCAGCAGCTTCTTGACGCGCTCCAGGGTGGCCGCGACGCTCGCGCTGTCGCCCGTGTCGACGTGGATCTGGTCGACGCTGTCGCCGCCGCCCCAGCGGCCGGCCTTGCGCGCCAGATAGTAATGGTAGGTGGTGATGGGCACCAGGATGTTGCCCGAGCCGCCGAACCCCTCGCGGAACCACCGCGGGTCCCGGTCCCGGGGGGGCTCCTTGAGCACGCCGATCACCGTGAAGACGTGGTCCTCCAGGGTGAGCTGCTTGCCCACCACGGCCTTGTGCTTGAGGAGCTTCTCGAGGGGCGTGACCGGGAAGTACTTGGCCCACCAGGGCTTCTCGACCCAGCCGCCGGGCTCGATGACGACGCAGACCCGCGCGACCTCCTCCACCTCCCGCCTGCTGAAGAACCGCCCCGTGACGGTGTACACCCAGTCCCGCTTGACGTATTCGTCGGTCGTGGCCCAGATGACGACGCTGTCTTCCTTGAAATCCCCCAGGCGCATCCTGGTCCCCCAGCGCCGGACGATGGGGTAGACCATGTGGAGCTCCGGGAAGCGCTCGCGGAGCGCCCGCGCGTCGGACCAGGTGAGCCCCTTCGAGAGGCCGCGCGAGGTGTAGCCGCGCTTTTTCTCGATCTTGATGCGGCCGGGGCCGGAGAGCTCGATGAACTTGAGGTACCTGCCCTTCATGCCGCCGGTCTGGGAGAAGGTGTAGAGGATGGCCGCCACGCCGATGGCCAGCGAGAGGCCGGTGAGGGCCGAGCGGACCTTGTGGGCGCGGATCTCGAGGTACGCCGTGCGGGAGAGTTCGGAGATCCTCATTCGTTCCTTAGGGCTTCCACAGGATCCAACTTCGCCGCCTGGTAGGCCGGGTAGAGGGCGAAGATCGCGCTGACCAGGGCCGCGACCGCCATGCCCGCCAGGCCGTGGTACCACGTGATGGTCGCGACGTCCCTGCCCGTCGGCTTGACGAGGGCGGACAGCCCCGCCACGCCCAGGCCGATGCCGGCCAGGCCCCCGGCCAAGCCCAGGAGCGCCGCTTCCAGCAGGAACTGGGCCATGATGTCTATCCTCGACGCGCCTACGGCGCGTCGAATCCCTATCTCTTTGATTCGTGAGAATATGGTCGCCAAGGTGACGTTCATGATCCCGATGCCGCCCGCGAAGAGGGCCACCCCCCCGAGGATGATGGCCGCGATGAGCCACTTCTTGGACTCGCTGAGCTCGTTGGCGATCATGTCGCGCGAGTCGTTGATCTCGAAGTCCTCCTCGCCTCGGTGCCGAGACTTGAGCAGGGCCGTGATGCGGCTTCGGGCCGACACCACGGTCTTCGCCGAGCCCGTGTCCACCACGATGCTATCGACGGCCGTCGGGGGCCGGGACTCGTTGCCCCCCTGGCCCATGGTGCGCAGCAGGGTGGTCACCGGCATGGCCATGGCGGGCTGGTTCCAGCTGAACCAGCGCGGGTCGAGGTCCTTGGCGGGCTCCTTGAGGACCCCGACCACGGTGAAGATGTGCCCCTCGATGTCGAGCTCCTTGCCCAGGAGGTCGTGGTGCGAGACGAGGTTGTCGAACTTGTTCTCGCGGCTCCAGAAGGAGGCCCAGAAGGGCTTCTTGATCCACCCCCCGGGCTCGACCACGACGCAGACCCGGGCGTTGTTCCTGACGTCCCAATCGTTGATGAACCGTCCCCGCAGGGTGTAGACCCAGTCTCGCTTGCTCCACTCGGGGGTGACCCCGGCGATCTCGGCGTCGTCGACCCGGGTCTCGCGGTAGCGCACGGGCGTCCCCCACCGGCGGATCGAGGGGTAGACCATGAAGAGGTCGGGCATGTTCTGCTGGATGGCCTCGACGTCCGAAAGGGTGAGCCCGGTCGAGAGCCCCTTGGAGACGTAGTCCTGCTTCATCTCCACCTCCATGCGGCCCGGGCCCATCAGGCTGATGGCCTTGTCCATGGCCTCCTGCATGCCCCTGACCTGGGCGAGGGTGTAGAGGAGGGACGCCACCCCGACCGAGATGGCCGAGAAGCTCAGGACCGAGCGGAACTTGTTGGTGCGGATCTCGCGAAAACCCGTCTTGACGGCAATCGTGAGCCTCATGTCGTGAGCCTCCCCCCGCTTGGGAAGGTCGAGTACGGGGAGGCGAGCATTGAGGGGGCAGTCACTCGTCCCCCCCACGGGGGGGCGAGTAGCGGGGGGGGCAGACGCCGTTTCATTAGCGTTTCTTACTCGAACTTGCCGTCTCTCATCCTCATGGTCCGTTGGGCCGACCCGGCGATGGCGGCGTCGTGGGTCACGAAGATGACGGTCTTGCCTTCGGCGTGGAGCTCCTTGAAGAGGGCGAGGATCTCGGCGCTGGACTTGGAGTCGAGGTTCCCGGTCGGCTCGTCGGCCAGCAGGATGTCCGGCTTGTTGGCCAGGGCCCGCGCGATGCCCACCCGCTGGCGCTCGCCGCCCGAGAGCTCGAGCGGGGTGCGGGGCGTCTTGGCGCCCAGGCCCACGCGCCGCAGCAGCAGCTCGGCGCGCTCCCGGCGCTGGGCCGCGTCGACCCCGGCGTAGGACATGGGCAGGCACACGTTCTCCAGGGCCGTCAGCCGCGGGAGGAGGTTGAAGGCCTGGAACACGAACCCGATCTTCTTCCTGCGCGCCAAGGTGCGCTCGCCGTCGGAGAACAGGGCGGCGTCGACGCCTCCGAGCCAGTAGTGGCCCGCGGTCGGCCGGTCCAGCAGGCCGAGGATGTTGAGGAGGGTGGACTTGCCGCACCCGGACGGGCCCATCACCGCGACGAACTCCCTGGGCGCGATGTCGAGGCTCACCCCGTCGAGCGCCTTGTAGTCGCCGTAGAACCGGCGGACCGCCTCCAGCCTGATGACGTGGCTCACGACTTCTTCTGCTCGGCCGGCTTCTCGGTGAGGAGCTTCTGTCCCTCCTTGACCCCTTCCTTCACCTCGACGTCGGTCTCGTTGCGCAGCCCGAGCTTCAGGGGGACGGTCGCGGGCTTGTCCTTCTTGTTGGGGGGCGCGAGGTAGGCGATCTCCTTGCCCTTCTCCTCGAACACGGCCGACAGGGGCACCTTGAGGACGTTCTTGCGCGAGTCGAGGAGGCCGTCGACGCGGGCCGTCATGCCGGGCTTGAGGCGCGGGTCGCTCTGGAGGAGCGAGACCTCGACCTTGAAGTTCTTGAGGTTGTTCTGGTCCTTCTCGGCCTGGGGGGAGACCATGGTGACCTTGGAGGGGAACTTGGAGCCCGGCAGGGCGTCGACCTCGACCGTGACCGGCATGCCCTCCTTGAGCTTGAGGATGTCCATCTCGCTGATCTTCATCTTGACGACCAGCTTGGTGATGTCGGCCACGCTCATGAGGTAGTTGGGGTTGGTCGACTCCATGAGCCCGATCACGTAGTCGCCGAGCTTGGCCAGCGAGCTCTCCTCCTGGTAGCTGCCCTTCTTCTGGTAGCGCATGACCACGCCGTCGATGGGGCTCGCGACGGCGATGGGGACGTACCGCTCGGCCTCGGTGCGGCCCGGCTGGATGACCGCGAGCCGGTCGCCCTGCTTGACCTTGCTCCCCTCGTCGACCAGGAGCTCGATGACGCGGCCGCTCACCTTGGGGGCGATGTCGATGCTGCGCTTCGGGGTGAGTTCGCCGGAGTCCTTGAAGTGGAGCTCGATGTCGCCGCGCTCGACCTGCGCGGTGTTGTCGGCGTCGGGGGCGGGGCTCTTGCCGGCCTTGTGCCGCTTGTAGCCGTAGAAGCCTCCGGCGGCCACGGCCGCCGCCGCGACGACCGCGACGGCCCACCGGGCCTTGGACCATCTCTTGACGGTGCTCACCATGGGGGGTCTCCTGCCGCGAGCCTGTAGAGCGCCCGGTTGATGAAGGCCTCGTTCAGGGCCTGGGCCCGCTCGACCCGGGCGTTGAGGAAGTCGAGCTGGGCTTGGGCCAGGGTGATGACGTCGGCCGAGCCCTGCTTGTAGCGCTCGTTGACGATGCCGAGGTTCTTCTCCGAGATGGTCTCTTTCTGCACCGAGATGCCGTAGGCCTTGAAGGCCTTCTCGAGCGCGATGTGCGCCGAGTAGAGGTCGTTGCGCGTCTCCCGGGCGGCCGCCGCCAGGGCTGAGGCCGCCTTCTTCTTGTCGGACGCGGCGGCCCTGTACGAGAAGTACTGCGAGACGAAGTTGTAGTTGAACGGCATCGAGAGCGAGAGGCCCATCTGGTAGGTGGGGTTGGGCAGCGTGTCCCCCGGCCCCAGGTCCCGGCGGGCGAGGTTCGCGTTGAGGCTGAGGTTGGGGAGCACTCCCTGGAGGGCCTGGTCCAGGGCCGACTGGGCGCGTTCGAGGTCGAACCTGGCCTTGAGCATCTCCGGCTTCTGGGCCAGGGCCCTGGCGAGGTCGGCCGAGACCGTGGGCAGGGTCGTCGTGCCGGGCTCGAGCCCGGCCGAGAGCCTCGCGGGGGCGAGGGGCTCCCGGTCGATGAGGATGTTGAACCGCATCAGGGCGCTCTTGGTCTCGGCCTCGGCGGAGGCCATCCGCAGCTCGCTCGAGCGCCAGTCGGTCTCGCTCTTGAGCAGGTCGGAGAGGCTCTTCATGCCGTTCTTGTAGAGGTCCTCGGTCAGGCGGTACTGCTCCTCCTGGGCGGCGAGGTTCTGGCTGGTCACGTCCTGGAGGCTCATCTTCAGGTTGAGGTCGTAGAAGGCCTTCAGTGCCTCGTAGGCCCGGTTCTGGGTGGCGGAGCGCAGGCTTTGCGCTGCGGACTCCCGGCCCAGGCGGGACTGGCGGACCTTGAGGTAGTCCTGGAAGCTGTTGAAGAGGTTGAGGTTGAGCGTCGTGCTGGCGCTCATGTCCTGGCGCTCCATCCTCCAGACGTTGAGCCGGTAGCCGTTGTTCGCGCTGTGGCCGTAGAACGGGCCCTGGAGGGAGAACGAGAGGGTCGGGAGCGCCGCGGCCGCGAGCTGCGACTTCCACTGGTAGGAGGCCGCCTCGTGGGCTTCCTTGGCCTGGCGGACCTCCGGCGAGGACTCCAAGGCGGTCCTGATGAAGGCATCGACGGTGAACGGAGCCTCGGCCCCCTGGGGCCAGGCTGGCCGGCAGAGGAACAGCAGGAGCATCGCTATTCTCATACGAGCGCCCGGTATGATAACATTTTTTCCTGATCGGGCCGTCGGAGGGAGAATGGATGAGAAGCTGAAGGCTGTCTGGGACGGGTTCTATCATCAACAACGCAGGGAATACCGGGATTTCCAGCTCGTCTTCACCGCGTTGGCCTTCCATTTCGTCATCCCCGGGCTGGGGTACCTCCTGTACCCCGACATGACCGTGGAGTCGTTCCTGTGGCTCAACCAGGCCCTGGGCGGCGCCGAGTACCTCATCCCCGAGAACTCCCTGCTCTGGCGCGTGCTCGCCGGGGCCAACGTCCTGACCCTGGGGTTCCTGTGCTTCTTCCTCCAGGCGGACATCAAGCGGCACTGGCCCGCCATGTATCCCCTCCTGTTCATGAAGGGCGTCACGGCGCTGTCGTTCCTCGTGGTCTGGCTGTTCAAGTCCGGCTGCCCGGCCTTCCTCGCCATCGCCGCCTGGGACGCGCTCAACTGCATGGCGTTCGTCTACTTCGGGTTCACCGCCAGGCAGGCCGCGGAGCAAGACGAGGCCGTCCTGGTGCCCAGGCCCCTCGGGTACCATGGGGAATGATATAATCCACTCGCCTTCCCCGCGGGGATGTCACTCGGCCCTCCCCGGGGGAGGGTCGAGTAGTTGGGTGGGGCTAGTGCCGTTTTTATAGATGAAAGAAAAGAGAGCCGTCATCCTCGTCGAGGATCAGTACCTGCCCGCCTTCTGCCGGGAGATTCTGAAGGCGCTCGCCGGCCGATGACCCCCGGCCGGGCCGTGAGGAAGAGCCTCCACTCCGTGCCGCTCGAGTTCCGGGCGCTGGTCTCGGACGTCGTCAAGCAGGTCAACGGCACCAACATGTTCACCGAGGCCGCCAGCCTCGCCTACACCTCCATCCTCTCCATCATCCCGGCCCTGGCGGTCAGCTTCGCCACCTTCAAGGCGTTCGGGGGCATGGACAAGGTCTACGCGTCGATCGAGCCCATCATCATCAAGAACCTGGCAGAGGGCTCGGACGACGCCATCGACGCCATCCACGGCTTCATCGCCAACGTCCACGCCGGGACGATCGGGCTGACCGGGTTCCTGGGGCTCGTGATCACCAGCATGTTCATGTTCTATTCCATCGAGACCGCCATCAACAACATCTGGCGGGCCCCGATGCGCAGGGGAGACCTCTGGATCCTGCGCCGGATCGCCTACTACTGGTTCTTCATCACCATGGGCCCCCTGGCGCTGGCGGTCTCGGTCGGGGCCGCCAGCTCGATGAACATCCCGTTCCGGGAGGTCCTCCCGGGAGGGACGGGGTTCTTCCTGGCCACGGCCGTCTTCTTCTTCGTGGTGTTCAAGCTGGTGCCCAACAGGCACGTGCACTGGCAGGCGGCCCTCATCGCGAGCCTGCTCACCGGGCTGGGGTGGACCGTGGCGCGGGCGAGCTATACGGTCTACACGCGGCAGGTGCTCTCCTACCACAAGATCTACGGGGCCCTCGGCGCGGTCCCGATCCTGCTGTTCTGGATCTACATCATCTGGGTGATCGTGCTCACGGGGGCGGCCGTCTCGGCCGCGCTCCAGAAGAAGATCGACGAGGAGCTGGCGGCGCGCGGCGGCCGCCAGCGGGCATGAGGTCATGGCGAGGATGAGGAGACTCTCTTTCGGCTTGGCGGCGGCCCTCGGCGCGACGGCCGGCTGCGCCGACATCGCGACCATCCAGACGGGCGGGACGGTCTCGGCCCAGGGGCGACCGGAGGCCGATCCCCCGGCGGCGCCTGAGGAGCCGGCGGTCAAGACGGACCCGCTGATCAGCACCTCCCTGCTGGGCGTGCTCGAGGGCAAGGACCGGGTGCGCGTGGACTTCACCCAGTGCAGCCAGCCGGTCCCGCCGAAGATCTGCGAGATCCTCTCGGTCGGCTCGCCCATCGGCTACGCCCTCAGGAACAGGTATCTCAACGTCGGTGTCCCAATCGCGGATGGGCTCGCCAGGAACCCGGACCCGGTCTTCAGGGAGCAGCTCGTGACCCTGGCGCGCTGGGATTCGAACCCGGAGGTCCGCTCCGCGGCCCTGCTCGCCGTGGCGTCGTTCCGGGACCTCAAGCACCTGGACATCTTCCGCCAGGCCCTGGTGTACCTCAACGCCGCCGTCAGGTTCGGCGCCATCGAGGGGCTCATCGTGTGGGGGCACCCGGAGCAGGCGGCGCCCCTCCTGGCGGCGGCCTCGGAGCGGGACATGGAGCCCATCCTGAGGGCCTACTCGGCGGCCGGGTTGGCCAGGATGAAGGACCCCAGGGGGCTCGAGCTGTTGAGGAAGTCCCTCGACAACCCGAGCTGGCTGGTCAGGGCCATGGCCGGCCGCTACCTCGGGGAGTACGGCATGGCCGTGGACTACACGGAGCTGGTCTCGAGGATCGGCCGCGAGCAGAACAACGATTTCGTGGTGGCCGAGTACTGCATCGCGGCGCTCAATCTCTACGCCAGGAAGATGCCCAAGAAGAGTTCGGAGCCCGGCCGCCGGCCGTCCGCGCCGTCCGCGCCGGCAGGGCGCCCGGCCCGCCAGGCGTCCGCTGGCGGCCTGCCGGAGCTGGAGCCCCTGGTCATCAGGGCCGTGCGCGACCGGCTCCCCAAAGACGAGGTCATCGACCCGCAGATCAACGCCAACCTCCTCAGGCTCCTCAAGTCCCGCCAGGACGCCCGCGCCGCGACCCAGGAGGAGCTCGAGGCTTCCATCGGGAACCTCACGAATCTCACGACCGCCACGGGCTACAAGCTCAAGACCCGGTACACCGAGCTGGGCTTTCTCCTGACCGAGGGCCTGGCCGGGGTCAAGGACCTGCAGCTCTCCTCCGAGCTGGAGAACACGGTCAAGTTCGGCAGGAACGTCCAGGTCCGGGCCGCGGCCATGGCGGCCCTGGCTTACACCAAGGACCTGCGCTACATGGGGCTGTTCCAGACCGGCCTGCAGGACCAGAACGTCACGGTGCGCTTCGCCGCCGTGGAATCCCTGCTGGTCCTCGACGACCCCTCGGTCAAGTTCCTCCTGGTCAACGCCGCCCGCGACGACCTGTCTCCCGCGGTGCGCATCTACGCCGCCCAGGGGCTCTGGAGGATGGGGGACCCTTACGGCCGCGAGATCCTCCTGCGGCACTACCAGGACCAGGATTGGCTGGTGCGCGCGATGGCCTCGCGGTACATCGGGGAGCTGGGCGCCGGCGAGGACTATCGCAAGCTCATGGTGCAGCTCTCGATGGAGACGCACGCGGCGGTCAAGGTCGAGCTGGCTTCGGCGCTGCTGAATTTGCAGAAGTACCAGGACAGATAGAAGGAGGACCTTATGAAACGGCCCATGCCCCCACAGCTACTTTCCTCCCCGTACTCGATCCTCCTATGCGGGGGGAGGAAAGTGATATGGGGAGGCAAGTGATATGAACGACACCTTCCTTCAAGCCCTGGCCCTCTCCGGCGGGGATTGGGTCATCTGGGGGCTGTACCTCTGCTCGGTCATCGCCGTGGCGATCGTGATCGAGAAGGGAGTCGTCCTCGTCCGGGAGATGCGCGATTTTCAGGCGCTGCGGACCGCGCTGCTTCGCTCGCTCGGGGAGGGCATGGCCGCGCTGGAGAAGGTCGCGGGCCGGCACCACGGCGCTGCGGCGCGCATCCTCAGGGCGGGTCTGACCCAGGCGGGCCGGGGCGCCGCCGGCGTCGAGGACCTCCTGGCCTCGGCGACCCTCGAGGAGAAGCTCCGGCTCGAGAAGCGCCTCCTGGTCCTGGGCACGCTGGGCAACAACTCCCCGTTCATCGGCCTCTTCGGCACGGTCCTGGGCGTCATCAAGGCCTTCCACGACCTCTCCCAGGCCTCGGCCGGGCCCGAGGTGGTGATGAAGGGCCTCTCGGAGGCCCTCATCGCGACCGCGGTCGGGCTGTTCGTCGCCATCCCCTGCGTCGTCGCGTTCAACTACTACCAGAAGAAGGTCCGCGACCTCATGGCCGGGACCGAGGCCCTGGCCAAGCTCATGCTGGCCCAGATCCGCGCCGGCGCCGCGCACTGACATCATGGCCCAGAGCGCTGGTTGGTCCAGCGAAGACCCCGCCATCACCGGGATCAACGTCACCCCCCTGGTGGACATCATCCTGGTGGTCCTCATCATCTTCATGGCCACGGCGCCCCTCATCCAGCGCAGGGCCATCAAGGTCGACGTCCCCAAGGCCGCCTACCACGAGCGCTCGGCCACCGAGGCGCTGCAGATCGTGATGAACGAGAAGCGGGAGATCTTCCTCGGCGGCAAGAGGCTCGCCGCCGCCCAACTCGCCCAGGAGCTTTCCAAGAGCGTGTCGCTCTCGCCCGGCGTGGCCGTGACCCTCTCGGCGGACAAGGCCTTGGCCTACGGCGAGATCGTGGGCCTGCTCGACCTCGTCAGGGGCGCGGGCGTCAAGAAGATCGGGCTCGAGGTGAGGAATAAATGATGGCGAGGAATCCGGGAAGATCTTCGTCGTCTTGAGATATGTTTGCGACGAATTCCTTGGCGGGTTTGATCGGGACCGAGGAGGGGGAGGCCCGGCTCTTCCGGGCCTGCATCGCGGTCTCGTTCGTCTTCCACGTCCTTTTCTTCAGCGCCCTGGGCAAGGGCAAGCCCATGTCCGTGCTCCTGCCCGACCCCATCGAGATCGACCTGACCAAGCCCTTCGGCGGGCCCGCCAATCTCGCCGCCCCCAAGAGGCTGGTGCCGTGGGCTCGGCCCGGCCCCAACATCCCCACGGAGTCGGTCGTGCCCGCGCCCGTCGAGGAGAAGCCCGCCCTGCCCAAGGACTGGACCCTTCCCGGGTCCGAGACCCGGAAGGTCGAGCCCCTGGCCCAGCCCGCGCCGACGCCGGGCGGCACGCCCGAGGGCGCCGGGACGGCAGCCACGCCCGGAGGGGCCGGGGTCGGCTCGGATACGGGCGTGCCCGGGGGGACCGGCGACGGCTCCGGGAGCTCCGATATCCTGAGCTTCCCGAAGCTGTTGAACCGCGACGAGATCTTCGGGATGCTCCAGCGCTACTATCCGGAGGCCGAGCGCCGGGCGGGGCGCGAGGGGACCGTGAGGCTCGCGCTCCACATCGGGGCGGACGGCCGGGTCACCTCGGCCGAGGTGCTCGAGTCCGCCGGCGCCGCCTTCGACCGCGCGGCCGCGGAAGTCGCCAAGTTCATGCGCTTCCAGCCGGCCATGACGCGCAAGGGCCCCGTGGCGGTCAAGCTCCCGCAGCCCGTCCTCTTCCAGCTCGACGATTGACCGGCGGTAGAAGACGGGGTCAGGTCTTTACTGTTGACTTTCCAACGCAGGAGCTTGCCATCATCCTGGGAAAGTCAACAGTAAAGACCTGACCCCGCCTGGCGGACGACGCGGAGGATGTCGCCGCCGTAGCGGCTGCGCTTGAGCATGCTGAGCGGCCCCAGGGGGTCGGCCCCGGCCACCGCCAGGCGCGATATCTCGCGCAGGTCGCCGGTCGGCACGACGTCGATCGGCTCGACCCCCAGCTGCTGGGCGCGGGATTTCCTCCAGAGGCGGAGCCGCTCGAAGAGCCGGCCCGCCTTCGGGTCGCGCCGCTTTGGCTTCTCGCGCGAGTCGGGGGGGATGGGCGGGGCCGAGCGCCCGCGGCGGACGGCGTCGAGGAGCGCGGCCCCGTAGTTCTCGAAGAGGTACGGCGTCATGCCGCGCAGCCCTCGGAGGGACTGCCGGTCGTGGGGGAGCGCGGCGGCGAGCTTCGGGAGGATCTCGTCCGGCAGGACCCTGAAGGGCGCGCGGTTGCGGGTCTGGGCCTCGCGCTCCCGGAAGAGGTAGAGCTCCTTGAGCACGGCGAGCTGGGTGCCGTTGAGCGTCAGGCCGCGGCCCAGGCGCCAGAAGCCCTCGGGGTCGAACGATTTCTCGGCGGGGACGGACCTCGCCAGCTTGACGAACGCCTCGGCCGCGTCGGCCTCGAGGCCCCGCTGCTGCAGGAGCTCCCGCTGGATGGCGGCCAGGTCGATGAGGTAGTGCGTGTCGAGCTGGGCGTAGCGGAGATGGTCGTCCGTGAGGGGGCGCCGGCCCCAGTCGGCCCGTTGCAGCTTCTTGGACAGGGTGATGGCGAAGTGGCGCTCGATCGCGGCGGCCAGGCCCAACTCCTTGATCCCGAGCAGGCGGGTGGCGATCATCGTGTCGAAGACCTTGGCGAAGGAGAACTTGTAGTCCCTCTTGAGGCAGACGATGTCGTATTCCCCGGCGTGGAAGATCTTCTCGATCGACGGGTCGGCGAACACCGGGCCGAGGGCCGAGAGGTCGCGGATGGCCAGCGGGTCGACGATATAGTCCTCGTCGGTGGTCGACATCTGGAGCAGGCAGACCCTCTCCTGGTAGACGTAGAAGCTGTTCGATTCGATGTCCACGGCCAGGTGGGCGTGGCGGCGGAGGTCCTCGCAGATCTCCTCCAGGTGTTCCCGGGCCGTCACGATGACTGGGTCGCGGACTTTTTTCTGGGCGGTCATGGTCAATCGGCGTACAGGCGGCTGAGCTCCTGGGAGCGCAGCGTCGCGGTCACGATCGCGTCGATGAGGACGCTGCGCAGGCCCTTGGACTCCAGCTCGTGGATGGCGTTGATGGCGGTCCCGCCCGGGGTGGTGACCTCGTCCTTGAGGATGGCGGGGTGCTTGCCCGACTCGATGACCAGCTTGGCCGCCCCGTAGACGGTCTGGGCGGCCAGCTTGGCGGCGATGGTCCGGGGGATGCCCATCTTGACCCCGCCGTCGATCATGGCCTCGATGAGCATGAAGATGTAGACCGGGCCCGTGCCGGACAGGCCCGTCACGGCGTCCATGGCGGATTCGGGCAGCCGCACGACCTGGCCGACGGCGCCGAAGATGCTCTCGGCCCAGGCGAGGTGCTTCTCGGACGCCCCTTCCCCCGCCGCGATCGCCGTCGCGCCCGCGTCGACCTGGGCGGGGGTGTTGGGCATCGCGCGCACGACCGGCGTCGAGGTCCGCAGCATCCGCGAGATGGACCCCGTGGTGATGCCCGCCATGAGGCTGATGACGAGCTGGGAGGGGGTGACCTTGGGCGCGATCTCCGCCAGCACGACCTTGGCGACTTGCGGCTTGACGGCGAGGATGACGATGTCGGCGCCCGCGACCGCCTTCGTGTTGTCCGTGACGGCGCGGATGCGCCAGCGCCGCCGGAGCGACTCCAGGGCGTCCTCGGAGCGCCGGGAGGCGATGATCCTCCCTGGGGCGATGAGGCGTGCCCGCAGGATGCCGCTGATGAGGGCGGAGGCGATGTGCCCCGCCCCGACCACGGCGATCGTCTTCTTGCTCAGCATGGAGTCCTCCAAAAAAATACAGGACCGCCTCGCTCGGCGGTCCTGGAGCGCTTGAATTTATAGCAGGCAAAAGCCTCCGCGTCAAGGGGTAAATTTTCTCCCCGACGGCGGATGTATAATATCCCGGTGATCCTGGTGGTCAGCCTGAACACCGCGCTGGACAAGACCCTGGTCCTCGGGCGCCTGAGGCCGGGGACTCGGCACCGGCCGGAGCGCTCGCTGGACCTGGCCGGCGGCAAAGGCGTCAACGCCGCCCGCGTCCTGCGCCGGCTCGGCCTGCCCGCGCGGGTCCTCGGCTTCCTCGCCGGGGATACGGGCCGCCACATCGCGGCCCTGCTGGCCCGGGAGGGCGTGCCCGCGGACTGGGTCGCGCTGCCCGGCGGGGAATCGCGGGTCTGCCTCACCGTCCACCACGGCTCGGGGCCGCCGACCGAGATCAACGAGCCGGGGCCGGCCGTGACCCGGCTCGGGCTTCGGCGGCTGGAGGCGGTCTTCCTGCGAAGGCTCGCGTCCTGCCGGTTCGTCCTCCTCTGCGGGCGCGTCCCGCCGGGCGTCCCCGCGGGATGCTACGGCCGTCTCATCCGCCTGGCCCATGCCGCGAACGTCCCGTGCGCGCTGGACGCCAGCGAGCCCGCGCTCTCGCGGGGCCTGGCCGCGAGGCCCGACATCGTCAAGCCCAACGCGGTCGAGATGGCCGAGCTCGGGCTCGCCGTGCGCCCCGCCCGATGGGCGGCGTCGCTGGCCAGGCTCCGCGAGCTGGGCGGCCGCGAGGTCTTCGTCACGATGGGCCGCCGGGGGGCGCTCATGGCCGACGACGCGGGCGCGCTGTTCGCCGCGGGGCCGCTGGCGCGCGGGTTCCCCCTCGGCGCGGGGGACGCCTTCCTGGCGGGAGCGGTCTACGGACGGCTCAAGGGCTGGGGGCGGGAGCGGCGGCTGGCGTTCGCGACCGCCCTGGCCTCGGCGAGCGTCAGGAGCCTGGGCGCGGGCGTGTTCCGCCGGGAGCACCTCAGGCGGGCCCTGGGCGCGGTCCGCGTGCGGCGGGTCAACTCTTGACGCCCATCACCTCGTCGTAGGCCCCTTCGTAGGCGGCCATCATGTCCAGCAGGCCGAAGCGCCGCGCCACCTTCTCCCTGGCGGCCGCGCCCAGCCTGGATCGGGCCTGGGGGTCGTCGATGAGCCTGGTGATCGCCTGGGCGAGGGCCTGGGGCTTGCCCGCCGGGATGAGGAGGCCGTCTTGGTCGTTGTCGACGGCCTCCGGGACGCCGTCGACCGAGGAGGCGATGACGGGCAGCCCCAGGGCCATGGCCTCGAGGAGGGCGTTGGGCAGGCCTTCCCACAGCGAGGGAAGGACGTAGATGTCCAACGACGAGAGCCAGGAGGGCATGTCGTCCCTCTCTCCCAGGAGCATCACCTGGCGCTCGATGCCGAGCCGCCGGATGCGGTCCTCGAGGTCGCGGCGCTGCGGCCCCTCGCCGAGGATGACGCAGCGGATGGGGCGGTCCTTGAGCGCCCCCATCGCGTCGATGAGCGTGGCGAACCCTTTCTGCCGGTCCAGCCTGCCGGCCGCCCCCAGGAGGATGTCGTCGGAGGCCAGCCTCAGCTCCAGCCTCTTCTGGCGCCGCTCGAGCCTTGAGATGGGGCAGCCCGCGAGGTCCACGCCGTTGTGGATGACTTTCATCTTGGCGCGGTCGTAGCCCAGGGAGTCCACCAGGTAATCGCGGCTCGCCTGGGACTCGGCGATGAGCAGGTCGTCGGAGCCCTTGAGGACCCGGTCGGCGAGCTTGGTCCAGAGGCTCCGCGTGCGGTAGTTGACCCGGGGGGAGCTGACCAGCTTGAAGGCGGCGCCGTGCCAGCGCTTCGCGAGCCGCGCCAGCTGGATGGCCTGGAACATGAAGGCGTGCACGATCTGGGGCCGGGTCCGGGCGATGATGTCGGCGAGCTTCTCCATGTCGGCCCAGGAGGCCTTCTCCTGGATCTCCAGGGACCGGGTCTCGAACCCCGCCGCGGCGAGCTTCCGGCCGTAGCCCCCCAGGGGCTTGAGGCTCACGATCCCCGAGACGGCGTGCCGGGCGGGGTGGAGCAGGGTCGCGATGGTGTAGAGCGTCTTCTCCGCGCCCCCGACGGTCGTCGAGGTGGAAACGAAGAGGACGCGGATCATGTAGCAAGCCAGGCAGCAAGCCAAGGCGAAGCCTTGGCGCGCAGATCATCGGGGACTTCCTTCCCATGCCGCATGAGCATGCCGGGGAAAGACGCTAAGCGAAGAAGGCCCTCACCGCCTTGCAGATGGTCCGGACCTCGTCCTCCCGGAGCTCCGGGAAGATGGGCAGCGCCAGCCCGGTCCGGGCTGCCTGTTCCGCCTGGGGGAAGGCGCCCTCCTTGTAGCCGAGGTCCCGGTAGGCGGGCTGCAGGTGCAGCGGCAGCGGGTAGTACACGCCGGTGCCGATGCCCTCCCGGGCGAGGTGCTGGGCGAGGGCGTCGCGCTCGTCGAGCCTGATGACGTAGAGGCTGTAGGCGTGGAGCGTCCCGCCGGAGCCGCGCAGCGGCGTGCGCACGGGCAGCCCGGCCAGTCCCTTGTCGTAGAGGGCGGCCAGCTTCCTGCGCCGTGCGATCCAGTGCCCGAGGCGCTTGAGCTTGACCCTGAGGACGGCGGCCTGGACCTCGTCGAGGCGGCTGTTGTAGCCGACGATCTCGTGCCTGTTGCTGTCCCGGGGCGCGCGTCCCACGTTGCGCAGGCGCAGCACGATCTGCGCCAGGGCATCGTCCTGGGTGGCCACGGCGCCGGCGTCGCCGGCCGCGCCGAGGTTCTTGGTGGGGTAGAAGCTGAAGGCCGAGAGGTCGCCCAGGCTCCCGGCCGGACGGCCCTTGTAGGCGGTCAGGTGCCCCTGGGCGCAGTCCTCGAGCACCTTGAACCCGCGCTTGCGGGCCAGCGCCATGATGGGGTCCATGTCGGCCGGGTAGCCGTAGAGATGGACGGGGATGGCGGCCCGGACCCGTGGGGTGAGCGCCGCGCGCAGTTGGGGCTCGCCCAGAGTCAAGGTCTCGGGGTCCACGTCCGCCAGCACGGGCCGGGCGCCGGTCTCGGAGACGGCGGTCGCGGTCGCGACGAAGGTGTGGGCGGGGACGATGACGTCGTCGCCCGGGCCGACCCCGACGGCCTTGAGCGCCACCCGCAGCGCCGCCGTGCCCGAGGAGACCCCGATGACGTGGCGGCAGCCGATGGCCCGGCTGAAGTCAGCTTCGAACCCGCGGCCCTCGGCGCCCAGGATGTAGGCCCCCGAGTCGAGGACCCGGCAGACCGCCCGCCGCACGTCCGCGGCGATGCGGCCGTACTGCCTCTTGAGGTCGAACAAGGGGATCTTCGGCCGCTGGCCGCTGAGGACGGGGGTGATGGTCTTCATCTGTTCAATAAGCTCCTCTTGCCATGACCATCGCCGGGATGGTCCGCAGGATGATCTCCAGGTCGAGCCCGAGAGACCAATGCTCGATGTAGAACATGTCGAGCGCGAAGCGCTGCGCGCTGTCGACGTCGGACCGGCCCGAGACCTGCCACAGCCCCGTGATGCCCGGCAGGATGTTCATGCGCTTCCTGGCCGTGGGGCCGAAATCCTGCTCCAGCTTCTCTTTCTCTCCGGTGGTCACGGCCAGGGGCCGGGGGCCGACCACGCTCATCTCCCCCCGGAGCACGTTGATGAACTGGGGGAACTCGTCGAGCGAGAACCGGCGCAGGAACCGGCCGACGGAGGTCACCCGCGGATCGTTCTTCGCCTTGAAGAAGGCGCCCTGCCCGCCGTCGAGGCCCTTGACGGCCTCGATGCGGGCTTCCGCGTCGGCCACCATCGTCCTGAACTTGTAGGCGTCGAAGACGCGGCCTTTCATGCCGTAGCGCTTCTGCTTGTACAGGACCGGCCCCTTGGAGTCGAGCTTGATGAGGATGGCGACGACCGCCCAGAACGCGGCGGTGGCGGTCAGCACCAGGAGGCTGAAGGCGATGTCGAACGTGCGCTTGGCCAGGAAGTTGCGCTTGGTCAGCGAGGTGTGCTGGATCCGGTAGGAGGGCAGGCCGAGGCTCGCGTCCATCTGGATCTCCCCGAGCCGGAGCTCCAGGAGGTCCGGCACCATCTTGAAGGCCACGCCCATGGTCTCGCAGGTCTCGGCGGCGTCGAGGACGCGGGCGCGCGGGAGCGATGAGTCGAGCAGGATGAGCTCGGAGACGGGGCGGTCCCGGAGCAGCCCCGCCAGGGCGGCGCCCGGCGGCAGGTCCGCGAGGCGGTAGATGCCGGCTCCGGGGTGGCGCGAGGCGATGCGCTTGGTCACCTCGTCGGCGACCGTGTCGCCGCCGATCAGGAGCACGGGGCGGGCCGCCTCGTGGAGGGACATCCAGTCGTCGAGCCACAGGACGAGGAACTGGCCGATGCTGACCAGCAGGACGGAGACGGGCCAGACGCACGCGAGCATGAGCCTCGAGTACTGGAGCCTTTCGTAGACGTAGGTCGCGACCATGGTCGCCACCGCGCCGAGCAGGCAGCCCTTGAAGACCTGGAGGAACCTGTCCGCGAACGTCATCCAGTGGTTGGTGTAGAGGCGCGAGGAATACCAGAAGATCATCAGCCACATGGGCACCACCACATGGAGCATCTGGTGGTAGACCGCCCAGGGGGTGGCGCCGCCCGTGACCGGGACGGTCCGGGTCAGCCAATCCCAATCGAAGCGAAGGCGGTAGGCGATGTAGTACGAGCCCGCCACGGCCGCGCCGTCGGCGGCGAAATGGAGCAGGGTGCGCGCGACGTGGCGCGCCCCCGGGGGGATGCCCTTCTTCGAAGGCAGCGGCTTGAGCGCGAAATCGGCCGGAACCTTCTTTGAGACGCTCGAAGGCATCCCGGGGTCAGATCAGCGGGATGTCCAACAATTTGCAGATCTTGCGGGCGGCGAAATCCGCGATCTCGAGGTGCCGGGTGACCGGCGTCTCCTTGCCGTTGACGGGGTTCTGGAAGACCGAGTACTTCCCGCTTTCCCTGGTCAGGACGCAGCCGTTCTCGTTCAAATGCTTGATAAGGTCTCTTCTTTTCATGTCTGCCTCCGGGAAGCATAGAATATATCAAATCCTTGCGGGGGAATGCATTTTTATGAAACAGAATCTGATGAAACAGAGTATGCCCCCACAGCTACTCGCCTCCCCGTGGGGGAGGCGAGTGATTTGGGCATTGACATATCCTGGAACCCCTGTTATACTTCAAAGGGAAGGCTCCTGTACGTCGGCAGGGGAGGTATCGCCATGCCGGAATATCATGTTCACGTTAATATTAGGGTTCCGGAGTACCTCATTCCGCGCAGCAAGTGGCTTCTGGCGGCGTTCTTGCTGCTTGCCGTGACTCCCGAACTGGGCTCCGAGTCCGTCAGCCTGACCACCTATTATCCAGCCCCGTCGGGGATCTACGCCCGCATGGTGACGACCGGCGCGACCTTCATGGCGCGCACGGCCGGCGACGTGAACAGCTACGTCGCGATCGGGACCATCGATGTCCTTCCGACCAACGCCAACAGGCGCGCGAAGGTGTACATCGTCGCCGCCGAGCGGGGCTCCGTCGGCTTGGGGGCTCGCGGCAGCGCCCTGGCCATCGACGACGGCGGCCTCGGCGACCCTGAGCTCACCTGGCGCACCGGAGGCGCCGCGGCCCCCACCATCAGGGCTTACGACGGCATCGCGACCACGGCCGGGGACTACTTCACCGGCTCGCAGGCGAACAGCCGGATCATGAGGTCGGAATCCGGCACCATACATTTCGGCGGCCCGGGCGGCCAGGATCCCTACATGACCCTGGGCAGGAGCGGCAACAACAGGAAGCTCTATCTGCGCGGGCAGGCGGGCGGGAGCGCGTTCATCCACATCAGCAACCCCAACTGCGTGGTTCGCACCGGCACGTCGGGTGCGGGAGCTGGTCCGGCCAATTGCAGGACGGTCTGCGTGGGCGCCAACACCTACGCGACCACGGCGAACGGCATCTACACCGAGGGCATCACCTACGTGCCGATGACCGTCATCTATTCGGGCGTCTACGGGACCGCGGCCCCGGTGACCAACGCTCGGTGCATCGATTCGCAGTTCTCCTGCTGCCCGTGGTTCGGCACGCAAGACTCGGACGGCCTCTGAGTCTCGGCGTCGGGAAGGCCCTTGGGCGGTCAGGGCAGCGCGCGGAAACCGCGCTGGGCGAAATGCCGGTCGAAGGCGAAGGCGGCTTCGATCCCCTGCTTCTCCATGACCGCGAAGCAGGTGGAATCCACGAAGTCGAAGTCTTTGTCCCGGAAGCGGAGAAACTCCCGCCACGCCGCCTCCTCGTACTCGACGTCGAGGTGCAGGATGCGGATCAGCTCGCTGGCCCGCAGGCCCGCGCCGAAGGTCGCGGCCGAGGCCTTGCCGAGACGCTTGGTGAGCAGGGACATCGTCTCGGCGAAGACGTAGTTGTTGGTGAGCAGAGGGGCTTCATTGGCCTCCAGGAACTCCTTGGCGCGGGCATGGGCCGGGTCCTTGCGGTCGGCAAGGGCGTAGAAAGCGCTGGTATCGGCGAAGACCTGGGTCATCGGCCGTAGAGATAGTCTTCGTAGTTCTCCGCCACGGCGGACCCGTCGCCTGCCGCCCGCCCCACCGCTTTCCAGATGGGGTCCCTGCGCTTGCCCGTCAGGCCGGCCGTCTTCATGCGCTCGTCGATGAGGTCCCGGACGGCCTGGGCGATGCTCGCGCCGCGCTTCCTGGCCCATTGGGCCAGGAAATGGTAGCGGGTCTCGTCAAGGTAGAGCTGGGTTCGATGCATCATGTTTGCTGTAATACAGTATACTTCACGCCCGCTCTCCTGTCAAGGCCGGATTAATGGTACAATGACCCATCCACCGGAACCAGGCAGCCATGTCCTCCTTTCGCGGCGAGACTCGCCCGGCCGCCGCCGGGTTCCCCGCGGACTCCGTCAGCGACGAGGACTACCCTCCCCTCGACGGCCCCTACCAGAACCGGACCTACGGCCGGGCGCTGAGCCGGGAGCGGGTCGAGGGGTTCTGGCGTCGGACCGCCGCGCTCGTCCGGCGAGGGGCGGCCCCCCCGGACGTCGGGCTCTACGCGCACTGGCCTTTCTGCCCTTGCGCCTGCGGCTATTGCTACTGCGACTTCCGGGTGCCGGGGTCCTCCCGGGAAGCGGCGAGCTACCTCGCTGCGCTCGAGCGCGAGCTGGAGTCGTTCCGCGGGGCCCTGCGGGGCCTGGCCCTGCGGTCCGTCATGGTGGCAGGAGGAACGCCGACGTCGGCCAGCCCCGGGCAGCTCGACGCGCTCTTGCGGCGCGCCCGTTCCTGCTTCGAGGTCCGGCCGGATGCCGACATCAGCGTGGAGGCTTCGCCCGGGACGCTGTCGGCCGGCCATCTGGAGGTGTTCCGGCGCCACGGCGTGGGGCGCCTGGACCTCGGGGTCGACAGCCTCGACCCCAAGGTCCTCGCGGCCGCGGGCCGTCGCGGCCAGACCGCGGCCGTCGCGGCCGCGGCCTGCCGTCTCGTCCTGTCCGCCGGGGTGAGGCTCGACGTCGGGCTCCTATGCGGCCTGCCGGGCCAGTCCGCCGCCTCGTTCCTGAAGGACGTGCGGTGGGCCCTCGGGCTGCGTCCGGCCGGCCTCAGGCTCTACAGGTTCGATCCCCGGCCGCAGACGGACTTCTCGCGCGAAGGCGCGCGCCTGGCGCCGGGCTGGGCGGCCGGCACGGCGCGCTGCATGGAGGAGGCTGACGCGGTCGTGACGGCCGCGGGCTACGGGCCGCAGGCCGGGGGCTGGCGCGTCCCGGCCTCCGTCCTGGGGGTGGGCTGGGGCGCGAAGTCCCGCGCCTTCGGCGCCGGTTGGTACCAGCACCCCAACCTCGAGCGGCGCCCGGCGCCGGGGCCGGGGATGCCGCCGTTCCGGGGGATGCCCCTCACGCTGGAGGACGAGGCCAGGGCGTTCGTCATCGGCGGCCTCGCCACGGCGGGCAGGGTCGGCGGCGAGGCGTTCAGGGAAATGTTCGGGACGGACCTTGGCGCGTACGCTCCGCTGTCGGCGGCGCTGCGCTCCCTGGAAGCCCGGGGAGCCGTGTCGTTCGACGGCGAGGGCCTGCGGCTCCTGGAGAAGGGCCGCGGCGCGCTCCAGCGGCTCTATCATCCCGGCGTGCTCAAGCTGTTGGCGCGGTCTGGACCGTCCGCGGGGACGGCGTCCCAGACTCTGTGCCGGGTTTACGAACGGTGTGACTGTCCCCATTCGCGCCTCGTCGCGGGGGAGGAAGCCTGATGAAACGGCATCAGCCCCACCCGCTACTCGCCCCTCCCGCGGGGAGGGGCGAGTGATTTCAGAATCCGTCCGCCGGTTCCTGGCCACCTTCTGCTGGGACGAATACTATTTCCCCATGGACGGCCCGTTCCAGAACTACACCTATTTCCCGCCCGCGACCCTGCGGGAGGTCAGGGCCTGCTGGGAGCGGACCGCGGACCTCATCAGGGCCGGCAGGGCCCCCAGGGACATCGGCCTCTACATCCACTGGCCCTTCTGCCCGAGCCGGTGCTCTTTTTGCTTTTGCAGCATGCGCGTGCCCCGGTCGCGGTCCGAGACCGCGGCGTACCTCGCCATGCTGGAACGGGAGATGGAGGCCTTCCGCGGCGTCTTCAGGGGCTTGGGCTTCACGTCGCTCTGGGTCGGCGGGGGGACGCCGACCTTCATGTCCGAGGCCGAGCTGGACCGTCTGCTCGCCCGCGCCCAGGAGGCCTTCCCCCTCGAGCCGGGGGCCGAGGTCTACGTCGAGGCGTCGGCCGCGACGCTGACGAAGGGCAAGGTCGAGGTTCTCCTCAGGCGCGGGGTCAACCGCGTCACCCTGGGCCTCCAGAGTTTCGACGGCCAGGTGCTGGCGCGAGTGGACCGCCGAGGGCAGGACCGGGGGGCCGCGGAGCGCGCCTTCGACCTGGTCTCGGGCCGCGGCATGGTCGTGGACGTGGACCTCATGGCCGGCCTGCCCGGGCAGACGCGGGAGTCCTTCATCCGGGACCTGGCCTGGGTGATGCGCCGTCGCCCCGACGTCCTGCACCTCTTCGCGTTCGACCCGAGGCGGCAGACCCTGCTGGCGGCGGGGGGCTACGCGCACTCGCCCGGCCAGCGCCGGGAGCTGCGCATCCTCATTGAGACCGCGGACCGGGCGTTGCTGGCCGCGGGCTACAGGATGTCCCGCCTGGACCCGGAGACGCTCGAGCCCGACTGTCCGGAGGAGAGGCAGGACAGCGCCGTGCGCCGGCTCGGGGCGTCGGTGCTCGGCTTGGGCGCCAGCGCGATCTCCCACGCTTTCGGGACGGCCTGGTACTGCCACCCGCTCTCGGGGAGCCCCCGCCCGGGAGGCGCGCGTCCGGCGGGGGGCCTGCCGCCGTTCCGGCTGATGCGGTCGGGGCTCGACGAGGAGATGCGGGGCTGGGTTTTGAGGCAGTTGGCTCTATTTGGTATGATTTCTCTTCGGGGCTTCCACGAGCGGTTCGGGACGGCCCTGGCGAAGGTGCCGGGGCTCGGGGCGGCGGTCCGCGGCCTCGAGGCCGCCGGGGGATTGCGCCGGGACGGACCGCGCCTCTTCTGCGCGGGCCGCGACCCCGTCGAACGGCACGTTGGGCTCAAGCGTCTCTACAGCCCGCGGGTCGTCCGGGCCATCATGAACAAGCACGCAGCCGGCTATCGGGACTTCCTCGCGCAAGACGCCCGCGGCGGCCGCTGGGCCGGGGTCGTGCGGGAGAAGATGGATTTTCGGAACCTGTTCCGCGTCTATTTCAAGGGCGCTGCCGCATGATCGGCGAGCGCGAGCTCGGGCTCTACCGGTTCATGGGGCTCCTGGCCCGCAGCGAGGACTATCCCCCGAAGTGCGGCGCGTACCAGGACTACGACTACTTCCAGCCCGTCGGCTTGGAGAAGATCCGCGCGGCGTGGAAGAGGACCGTGCGCCTCATGCGGGAGGGCCGCGCCCCCGGCGAGATCGGCATCTACGTCCATTGGCCGTTCTGCGTCAGCCAATGCTCCTACTGCTACTGCAGCATGGCGGTCCCGGCCGGCCCCGGGCAGATGACGGCCTACGCCGGCGCGCTCAAGAGGGAGATGGACGCCTTGGCCGACGTCTTCGAGGGGGTCGAGTTCCAGTCGGTCTACTTCGGGGGGGGGACCCCGACGCACATCGCCCAGGCCGACCTGGACGGGCTCTTGTCCCACCTGCGGCGGCGCTTCCGCCTGGCCGAGGGGGCGCAGGTCTACTTCGAGGCGTCGCCCGGGACCCTGACCGCGGGGAAGATGGGGGTGCTCGTCCGGCACGGCGTCAACCGCGTCACGCTCGGCGTGCAGACGCGCGACGAGGCGGTGCTCCGGGCCTGCGACCGGAGGGGGCAGACGGCGGCGTCGGCCGACCGGGCCTTCGCGCTCATGGCGGCGGCGCCCGGCGTCGTCAAGGACGTGGACCTCGTCTTCGGCCTGGAGGGGCAGAGCCGGCTGTCCTTCGTCAAGGATCTCGCCTGGGCGCTGGGCCGCGGTCCCGAGGTGATCCACCTCTACGGGTTCGAGCCACGGCCACAGACCCTGTTCTCGCGCCGCGGCGGGCGGCTGGCGGCGCGGGCCCAGCGGGAGATGGACCTGACGCAGGCCGTGGCGCGGCGCCTGCTCGAGCGGGCCGGCTACTCGACCTCCCGCTGGGACGCGGATCTGCGCGAGCGCCCGCCTCTCGAGGAGCGCCAGGACGCGGCGGTGCGCAACCTGGGGGCGTCGGTCCTGGGGTTCGGGTCGACCGCCAAGTCGCACGCCTTCGGCTCGGCCTGGTACGAGCACCGCCCGGCGCGGCGGGGCGCGGCGCCGTCCGGCGGGGTCCCGCGGTTCTACTGGCTGCCCGTCGGGATGGAGGAGGAGATGCGGGGCTACGCGATCCGCCACCTCTGCCGCTTCGGGCACGTCTCCCGGGCGGCCTTCCGCTGGGCGTTCGGCCGCGACCCGCTCGGCGCGCCGGGCCTGGCGCGGGCCTTGAGGGACCTGGAGGAGGCCGGGAAAGTCGCGGTCTCGCGGGAGCGCGTCACGCTCACGGTCGACGACGGCGTGGAACGGCTGGTCTGGCTCAAGCGCCTCTACGGCGCTGCGGTGGTGCGCGCCGTCCTGAGCCGGCACCGCCGGCGCTACGAGCGGTTCCTCGAGCGGCGACGGACGGGCGAGGCCGGCCTGGCCCGGACGCTGGAGGCGACGGACCTCGGCCGTTCCCGCGTGATGGTATTCTATAGGGGGAAGCGACCATGACCGAGCAGTTCCAGGGCTCCGCGCCGCAGGACACCCCGGTCTCGTCCCGGATCCACACCCTGGAGATCACCGACAGGTGCAACGAGGGGTGCGTCTTCTGCTTCGCGGCCCCGAGCCGCAGGGACTCCGAGGGCAGCCACGCGGCCGTCGAGACCGTGAAGAAGCAGCTCCGGGATTTCAAGAGGGAGGGCTTCGCGGGCGTGTGCTTCTCGGGAGGCGAGCCCACGCTCCACCCGGACTTGCCCAAGCTGGTGCGCCTGGCCATCGACGAGGGCCTGAAGGTGGAGATCGACACCAACGCGCTGCGGTTCGCGGAGAAAGCCTATCTGGATTCGTTCGCCTCGAGCGGGTTCGACTTCGGCTGCCGGGTCTCCTTCCACTCTCACAAGGAGGCCGTCTATAACGCCATGACGCAGACGAAGTCCTACCGCGCGGCGGTTGCCGGCATCCGCGCCCTCCTGGGGCGGGGCATCCCCGTCGACTTTTCGCATGTCCTCAACGCGCACAACTACCGCGATTTCCCGGGCTGGGTCCGGTTCGTCGACAAGGAATTCGCCGGGCTCAGGCGGACCGGGCGCATCGTGGCGTCCGTCCATTTCAACCTGCAGGTCGAGGAGGGGCGCTCCATGGCGCCCTTCAAGCTGGTGAAGCCCTACCTGCTCAAGGGCGCCGCCTTCTCCGCCATCGAGGTGAACTACAAGACGCCCTGCGCCGCGAGCGACTGCCTCTTCGAGGCTGGGTTCACGCGGAAGGCGGCGAACTTCTCCGGCGCCGCGCGCCGGAGCAACCTGGCCAGGCTCAAGGAGCTGCCGCTGCCCCGGCAGAAGGAGCTCCTCGAATACTTCATCCCCAAGAAGTGCTATTCGTGCCGGCTCTTCCTCAACCCGTTCTGCAGGGGCATCCGGAAGAGGTACGTCCTGCGGTTCGGGTACGGCGAGTATCCGGGGCTGCTCGACGACAGCGAGCGGCGCCATATCGACGGGCTGAGGCGCCGGGCCGAGCCTGTCGTGGACCTGCGCGAGGTGCGGGGCAGCCCCTACGTGGCGCTGGGCGCGCCGGCCTCGCGCTCTGAAGGGGACATCGGGGCGCTGGCCAAGACCTTGACCGGGGACCCGGACCAGCAGGTCCGGCGCGAGGCGGCGCGCAGCCTGGCGGCCAAGGGGTCCAAGGCCGCGGCGGCGCTGGAGCCGCTGCTGAGGGCGCTGGAAGACCCGGACAAGGAGACGCGCTGGGAGGCGGCGCGGGCCATCGCGGGCCTGGGCCGTCTGGAGGGGCGCGCGGCGGGGCCGCTGCTCAAGGCGCTTGGGGACGCCGAGGCGATCACGCGGCGCTACGTGGTGAGCGCGCTGCGCTCGCTGCGGCCGCTGCCCGCCCAGGCGGCGGCGGCGTTGGGCAGGGCGCTGGGCGATGCGGACGTGCAGGTGCGCCGCGAGGTCGGCCTGGCGTTCGCCGACCTGGGGCCCGCGGCCTTGGCCGCGGCCGGGGCGCTGGGCAAGGCCCTGCGGGAGGACCCGGACAGCCAGTCGCGCCAGAACCTGGTGCTGGCGTTCTCGAAGATGGAGCATCCGCCCGCGCAGGCCGCGGCGGCGCTGGTGGGGGCGCTCAAGGACGCGGACCTCCAGGTGCGCCGCGAGGCGGCCTACGCCCTGGCCAAGATGGAGCCCGTGCCGGCCTCGGCGTCCGCCGGACTGCTCAAGGCGCTGGAGGCGGGCGACGGCCAGCTGAGCTGGGCGGTGGCGCTGGCGCTGGGCCGCCTGGCCGAGCCGCCCGCGAAGGTCGTGGAAGCCTTGGCCAAGCTGGCGGAGCACCCGGACCCGAAGGTCTCCAAGGAAGCCGCGGGCGCGCTCTCCAGGCTGGGGGGGACCGGTGGGAGCTCCTGAGCCCGGCCAGCCCGCCTCCGGCGGGATACAGGCGCTGATCAAGACGCTGACGACGGGCGCGGAGCCCCAGGCCCGCCGGGAGGCCGCCTTGGCGCTCGGCAGGATGGGGCCCTCGGCCCGCGTGGCCGAGGCCCTGGCCGGCGCCTTGGCCAAGGACCGGGACGCCCGGGTTCGCGAATTCGCGGCGCTGGCGTTCTCGAAATGGGGGTCGCCTCCGCGCCTGGCCGCGGGAGCGCTCGTCGCGGCCCTGGAGGATTCGGACGCTCTGGTGCGGCGGGAGGCGATCTACGCCCTCTCGATGATGAGCCCCCTGCCCGCGGCCGCCTGCCGCGGCCTGCTCAAGGCGCTGGAGACTTCGGAGCGTCCGCTGCGCCAGGCCATCGCGTCGGCGTTGGGCAAGCTCGCCCGGCCGAGCGCGCAGGTCGTGAAGGTCCTGGCGGGGCTCAAGAGGTCGTTTCGGATCTACACCCTCGAGATCACGGAGCGGTGCAACGAGGACTGCGTCTTCTGCTTCGCGGCCCCGCGGCGCCTGGGCGCCGAGGGGACCCACTCGACGGTCGAGACGGTCAAGAAGCAGCTCCAAGGCATCAAGAAGGACGGCTATGAGGCCGTGTGCTTCTCGGGGGGCGAGCCCACGCTCCACCCGGACCTGCCCGGCCTGATGCGCCTGGCCGCCGAGGAGGGCCTGAGCGTGGAGCTCAACACCAACGCGCTGCGCTTCGCGAGCAAGGCCTACCTGGACTCGTTCGGCCCGGGCCGGCTGAAGTTCAACTGCCGGGTCTCCTTCCACTCCCACAAGGAGGCCGTCTACGACGCCATGACGGGCGTGAAGGCCTACCGCGCCGCGCTCGCCGGCATCCGCGCCCTCCTCGGGCGGGACATCCCCGTGAACTTCTCGCATGTCCTCAACGCGCGCAACTACCGGGATTTCCCGGGCTGGGTCCGGTTCGTCGAGAAGAACTTCGCCGGGGCCGCGGCGGACAATAAGACCGTGGCGTCGGTCTATTTCAACCAGCAGGTCCCGGACGGACGTTCCATGGTGCCGTTCAAGCGGGTGAAGCCCTACCTCCTCGAAGGCGCCCGCTCGACCGTGATCGAGGTGGACTACAAGACGCCCTGCACCGCGAGCGACTGCCTCTTCGAGGAGGGGTTCGGCCGGAAGGCGGGCGACTTCTCGCCCGCCACGCGCCGGAGCAACCTGGCCAGGCTCAAGGAGCTGCCGCTGCCGAGGCAGAGGGAGCTCCTCGAGTACTTCGTCCCCGAGCGATGCTACTCGTGCCGGAGATTCCTCAACCCTTTCTGCAAGGGCATCCGCAAGCGGTATCTGCTGCTCTTCGGGTACGGCGAGTATCCGGGGCTCCTCAGCGCGGAGGAGCGGCGGTACGTCGACGCCTTGAGGCGGCGGCCGGAGCCCGTCGCCGACATGCGCGAGGTGCGCGCCAGCCCGTACGTGGTGCTGGGCGCGCCGGCGTCGCGCTCGGAGGGGGACGTCGATGCGCTGGCCAGGACCCTGGGGGAGAACCCCGACCAGCTGCTCCGGCGCGAGGCGGCGCGCAGCCTGGCGGCCAGGGGGCCCGAGGCGGCGGGGGCGCTTGAGCCGCTGCTGAGGGCGCTGGAGGACCAGGACAAGGAGACGCGCTGGGAGGCGGCGCGGGCCATCGCGGGCCTGGGCCCGCTGGACGAGCGCGCGGCGGGGCCGCTGCTCAAGGCGTTGGGAGACGCCGAGGCGGTCACCAGGCGCTACGCGGCGGGCGCGCTGCGCTCGCTGAGGCCGAGCCCGCCGCAGGCGCTGGCGGCGTTGGGCAAAGCCTTGGCGGACGAGGACGCCCAGGTCCGCCGGGAGGCGGGCTTGGGGTTGGCCGAGCTGGGGCCCGCGGCCCGTCCCGCGGCCCGGGAGCTGGCCAAGGCTCTGCTGGAGGACCCGGACAGCCAGTCGCGCCAGAACGTCGCCCTGGCGTTCTCGAGGATGGAGCCTCCGCCCGCCGAGGCGGCCGAGGCGCTGGTCCGCGCGCTGGAGGATGAGGAGCCGCAGGTGCGCCGCGAGGCCGCCTACGCGCTGTCGATGATGGAGCCCGTGCCGGCCGAAGCGTGCCCGGGCCTGCTCGAGGCGCTGGAGGCCGGGGACGGCCAGTTGAGCTGGGCGGTCGCCCTGGCGGTGGGGAGGATGGCGCGGCCCCCGAAGAAGGCGCTGGAGGCCCTGGCCAAGCTGGCGGAGCACCCGGACCCGAAGGTCGCCAAGGAAGCGGCGGGCGCGCTCTCGAGGCTGGGGCGGGCATGAAGAAAGCCGTCCTCGTCGAGCCGCCGCAGAGCTTCGCGTCCAGCGACCTAGACAGCCGCAAAGCGTCGTTCTCTTCCCCGTTGGGCGTCGTGGCTGTCGGGTCCTATCTCGCAGCCCACGGCGTGCCGGTCGAGATCGTCGACGTGCAGATGGACTACGGGATCGGGCTGACTCCCGACGCCGAGCGTCTGGTCTTACGACGCGTGACCCGGGACCTGCTCGCGCAGAAGGACGCCATCGCATGGGTCGGGATCTCGCAGATATGGAGCTACAACCTGGGCATGGAGCTTGCCCGCGAGGTTCGGCAGGCTTTGCCCCAGGTGCCGATCATCATGGGGGGGTACTTCCCCTCTTTCGCCTACCGGCAGGTGCTGGAGGAGTGCCCCGCCGTTACGGCGGTGGTCCGTGGGGACGGCGAGGCCGCGGCCCTGAGGATCAGCCGGCGCGCGGCCCAAGGCCGGCCTTTCCTTCGCGACGACACGCCGAACCTGGCCTGGCGCGAGGGGGGGAGGATCGCGACGAGCCGTATGGAGCCGATGGGCTTGGGCGACCTGCCGATCTGTGATTACAGTCTCCTCCGGCACCCGGCCGCCTATCCGACGATCTCCGTGTACACCTCGCGGGGCTGCCCGTGGTCATGCCGGTTCTGCCCCGAGGCCGGGATGCGCCCGTACGCGGCGTTCCCCGCGGGGTGGGTGAGGCGGCAGCTGTCCCATGTCGTCTCCGTCGCCCCGTGCAAGCGGGTCCTGTTCGCCGATCCGACGTTCGGCGTGGGCAGGGAACGCGCCAAGGACATCTGCGGTGCGGTGCGGGACCGGCGGCTCCGGTGCTTCGTCGAGAGCCGCGCGGATGCCGTCGATGCGGGTTTGGTGCGGCTGCTGGCCGAGGCCGGGTTCGACAGCATCTACTACGGCGTCGAGTCCGCCCATCCACCGACGCTCGTCAGGATGGGGAAGGTCCGGGACGTGGCGGCGGCGCGTCGTTTCATCGAGAAGTCGATGAGGGCGGTTCAGGCGTGTTTCGAGGAAGGGGTGACGCCGATCGTCGGGGTGATGCTCGCCTATCCCGGCGACACCGAGTCGTCCTATCGGGCCACGCTGGCGTTCGCGAGGAGGCTGCGTCATCTCCATGACACCGTCAAGCCGCATGGCGGCAAGAAGCCCGGCCTCTTCGTGCATTGCCATCGGACGGGTGTCATCGACGGCACCTCGCTCGCTCGGGCGCGTTTGCGCGCGGCGTCGGGCTCCGGCGGAAAGGGGCTCTCCCATCCGCCCCGCATGGCCGAGGCGACCGTGCGGTACGTCGGAGAGATCGGGGGGCAGAGCGTGCTCACGCCCCTGGCGGTGGAGAGGCTGAGCCGGTACTGGACGGTATCCCTGCTGACGCTCCTGGAAAATCACCCCGGGCTGCGGGACGATGACGGGGTCCTGACGCTGGGCGACATCTTGAGCGGGGGCGGCCCCGTGATGCCTCCCAAGAAAGCCGTGCGGATCCTGAATCTGGAGGGCCCCCGGGAAACCGACGGTTTGGGACGTCGGCTGGAGTCCGTGACCGACATGGATCCTGTGCGTGGCGCCCCCGTGCTCGAACGCGGCGCGGGCGCTCCCCGGCATCCCCCGCGGCCGTGGACGGTGGCGGCGTTGAGCGAGGCCCTGGCCGACAAGGACGCGCAGGTCCGCCGGGAAGCCGGCGTGGCATTGGCCGGGATGGGGCCCGCGGCTCGCGCTGCGGCCGGCGCATTGGCGAAGGCTCTGCGCGGCGACCCTGACGGCCAATCGCGCCGGAACATCGCGCTGGCGTTCTCGAAGATGGGGCGCCCGCCCGCCGAAGCGGCTGGGGCGCTGGTGGGGGCGCTGAAGGACGCCGACCTTCAGGTACGGCGTGAGGCGGCCTACGCGCTGTCCAAGATGGAGCCCGTGCCGGCCTCGGCGAGCGCCGGGCTGATCGAGGCGCTGGCGGCTGGAGACGCGCAGTTGACATGGGCGGTCGCGCTGGCGATGGGAAGGCTGTCCCGGCCGTCCAAGAAAGTGCTGGAGGCTTTGGCGAAGCTGGCGTCCGACCCGGACCAGAGGATCTCCAAGGAAGCGTCGGGCGCGCTGTCCAGGTCCGGTCCCCGCGGCTCCCAAGGTCGGTGAGACCTCCGTGTCGGGCTTCTCCCGGCGCAGGGAGAACCGCGTACAGGTCGTCCCCGGCGTCCACGGAGGAAGGGACGATATGATACTATCTTGAAAGCGCCGCTGCGGGGCGAGGGGTGCCGCCGGGGGCGTGCCGGACGGTTCTCCGCCGCGGACGGGAGGGGACGATGGGCTACGAATGCGAGATCGTGGAGTTGCCGGAACAGATGGTCCTGTCTATCCGGAAGCGGGCCAAGCCGGAAGACATCATCGGCGCGGTGATGAATGCGGCGCGGGCCGTGGAGGATTATCTTGGGCGGAACGATCGGGACGCCTCCTCCGGCCCCCCGCTCCTGATCTGTCACGGCGAGGACGACCAGGGCGTCGACGTCGAACTGTGCTACCCCGTCTCGAGGGAGATTCCCGGCGACGCAACGGTCAGTTTCGGCAGGCTTCCGGCGACGAAGGCGGCGGCCTGCATCCATGCCGGTCCGTACGAGGGCAGGCTCGCCGCCTATGACGCGCTCAAGCGGTGGATGAAGGACAATGGGCACGAGCCGGCCGGGCCTGTCTACGAGATTAACCTGGACGAGAAGCCGCCCGGTCCCGAGGAGACGAGGTTCCGGATCGCCTTTCCGCTGAAGGCGCCCTAGCGCGGGCATGAAGAAGGCGGTCCTGATCGCGGCGCCTCACGGGTTGGCGACCCACGGCGTGGCCTTCCGTGGCCTGGACCAGGCCGATCTGACCCCTATCTTCCCTCCGCTCACGGGCGCCGTGGCCTTGGGGTCCTATCTCGCGGTCCATGGCGTGCCGGTCGAGATCGTCGATGTGCAGATGGACTACGGGATCGGGCTGACTCCCGACGCCGAGCGTCTGGTCTTGCGCCGCGTGACCCAGGACCTGCTCGCGCAGAAGGACGCCATCGCATGGGTCGGGATCTCGCAGATCTCGGTGGCTAACAGCGGGATGGAGCTCGCCGCAGAGATCCGCCGAGTCCTGCCGAGGGTGCCGGTCATCATGGGCGGGTATTTCGCCTCCTTCGCCTACCGGCAGGTGCTGGAAGAGTGCCCCGCCGTCACGGCGGTGGTTCGGGGAGACGGCGAGGCCGCGGCCCTGCGGATCAGCCAGCGCGTGGACCGGGGGCAGCCCTTCCTTGTCGATGACACGCCGAACCTGGCCTGGCGCGAGAGGGGGAGGATCGCGACGAGCCGCGTGGAGCCGATGGATCTGGGCGGGCTGCCGATCTGCGATTTCAGGCTCCTCCGGCACCCGGGCGCCTATCCGACGATCTCCGTGTACACCTCCCGGGGCTGCCCGTGGGCGTGCCGGTTCTGCGCCGAAGCCAGGATGCGCCCGTACGCGGCGTTCCCCGCGGCTTGGGTGAGTCGGCAGTTGTCCCATATCGCGTCCGTCACCTCATGCAGGCGCATCTTGTTCGCCGACCCCACGTTCGGGTTGGGGCAGGAACGTACGAGGGAGGTCTGCCGGGTGCTGAGGGGCCAGCCCTTCACGTACGCTGCCGGGACCCGCGCCGACGTCGTGGATGCCGGTTCCGTGCGGTTGCTGCGCCAGGCCGGGTTCGACAGCCTCTACTACGGCGTCGAGTCCGCCAGCCTTTCGACGCTGGTGCGCATGAATAAAGTCGAGAGCCTAGCGGCGGCCCGGCGCTATGTCGAGAAGGCCGCGAAGGCGGTGAGGGCGTGCTTCGAGGAGGGCGTGACGCCCTTCGTCGGGCTGATGGTGGCCTTCCCCGGCGACAGCGAGGCGGACTGCCGCGCCACGATGGGGTTCGTGAAGAGGCTGCGCCGGCTCCACGACCGCGTCAAGCCGCGTGGCGGCAAACGGGCCGGGCTGATCGTGGACTGCTACCGGACTGGCATCATCGATGGCACGTCGATCTCTCGGACGCATCGGCGGACGGAGATGGTCCCGGGCGGCAGGATACTCTCCTTGTCTCCCCGGATGGCCGACATCGCCCGGCGGGCCATCGACGAATTCAGGAAGCAGAGCGTGCTCACTCCCTTGGCGCTGGAAAGGGTGAACCGGTACTGGATGGTGTCCCTGCCCATGCTGTTGGAGAAGCATCCCGAATTGAAGGATGACCAGGGGGTCTTGGCGGTCGGCGACGCCTTGAGCCGCGGAGCCCCGCGGCTGTCGCTTCAGCGGGCGTCGCGCATCATGAGTCGACAGGGCTCGGATGTCGGGGACAGCGTGGGCATCGCGAGGGCGGCCGGTTCCCAGGCGTTATCGGCGCGCGACATCGGGGCCCTGGGCGAAACCCTGACCAAGAACAGGGACCAGGAGGCGCGCCGTGAGGCGGCGCGCGCCCTGGCCGCGCAAGGCTCGAAGGCGGCGCCTGCCCTGCCCGCCTTGCTCGCCGCTCTCGACGATCCTGACTGGGAGACGCGCCGCGAAGCGCAGCGAGCCATCTCCCTGGTGGAACTGCGAGACGCCCCTTGCAGGCCCTCGTTGATCAATGCGCTCAAGACGGCCGGAGCCTGCGGCCGGTGTTTCGCGGCGGGGGCTCTGCGTCGCATGGAGCCCTCGGCGGCCACGGTGTCGGCGTTGGGCGGCGCTCTCCGGGACGAAGACAAGCACGTTCGGCGGATGGCCTCGTTGGCGCTGGGAGAGATGGGGTCTGCGGCTTGCGCCGCGGCCGGCGCGTTGGCGAAGGCCCTGCGCGATGACCCTGACAGCCAGTCGCGCCAGAACATCGCCCTGGCGTTCTCGAAGATGGACCGGCCTCCCGCGGAGGCCGCGGAGGCATTGGTCCGCGCGCTCGGGGATGAGGACCTCCAGGTGCGCTACGAGGCGGCCTATGCGCTGTCGAAGATGGAGTCCGTGCCGGACTCGGCGGCACCGAGCCTGCTCAAGGCCTTAGAGACCGAAGATGAACGATTGCGCTGGGCGGTGGCCCGGGCGTTGGGCAGGCTGGCGCAGCCTTCCAAGAAGGTCTTTGACGCTCTCTCGAGGCTGACATCCGACCTGAACCAGGACATTTCCAGGGAAGCCGGCAGCTTGTTGATGGGGCTCCGGGGGTCGAGGGCGGAGGCGTGAGCGTGCCGGGCCGGGCGGGGGGGGGCGAGGGAGACGCTCTGGCGGATTTCGTGAGGCGTCTCGCGGCGGGCTGGCGGGAGCCGGGAGAGTCCCGGTTCGCCGTCGGCATCCTGGCCCTGACCCACCGATGCCAGTGCTCGTGCGCGCACTGCGGGGTGAAGCGGGAGGACGGCGAGCGCCGGCCCGAGCTGGGCCGCCGCGAGATCGTCGCGCTGCTGGACGACTTCGCGGCCCTCGGGGTCCGGTGCGCGGATTTCTTCGGTGGAGAGCCCCTCCTGGACCCGCGCCTGGCCGACTACGTCCGCTATGCCAAGCGCAAGGGGATGAAGGTCGTGGCGGACACCAACGGCCTGCTGCTCGACGAGAGGATGGCGGCCGGGCTCAAGCGGGCCGGGCTCGACGGGCTCTTCGTGAGCCTGGACAGCCCCCGCGCCGAGGAGCACGACAGGCTGCGCGGCGTGGCCGGCCTCTTCGACCGGGTCGTCGCGGCCGCGCGGCATTGCGTCCGGCACGGCTTGGACTGCGCGCTCTCGATCTGCGCGTCGAGGGAGTCGTTGGCCAGCGGCGACGCGGCGCGGGTGGTCGCGCTGGGCCGGGAACTGGGCGTGCGCGTGCGGCTGTGCACGCCGATCTGCGCGGGGCGCCTGGCCCGGCAGGACGGCGCCCGGCTTTCCAGCCGGGAGCTGGCCGCTTTCCGGGGGCTGCTGGACGGCGACAAGGTCTTCTGGGAGCTCGAGCCGGTCCCCGGGCGCCGGGGGGTCTACCGCTGCGGCGCCGCCGAGGAGATGTTCTACGTGTCCCCCTACGGGGACGTGCAGCCCTGCTGCTATTGCGGCGTGGTGTTCGGGAACGTGCGGGAGGAGCCGCTGGGCCGCATCCTGCGGCGGATGTCGCGCTCGCACATGGCGGGGAGGTTCGAGGGAGAGGACTGCCCGATGAACACGCCGGGGTTCCGGCGCAGGCACGCGGCGGCGCTGCGGTCGGGCCGCTACGACAGCCGTTCGGACGTGGAGGCCGACGCCCGGGAGTGGGACGCCGCGGC
>JACRDT010000040.1 GCA_016212795.1 Elusimicrobiota bacterium
CTGTCGGGGGGGCTGGAACCCGTGTTGAGGTGAGATGTTCAAACATATCACCTCAACACGGGTTGGAGGGGACCCCTAGCCATGGCCTCGGCCGCGACAAGCTCAATAGCAGCGGCTGAACGGGCAGTCTGGGTCAACCAGACGGCTACCTACAAATTTTCGGCGCACCCCGCGGGGAGGGAGGGACCTGATTAGTTGCAAGTAATGATATAATCAAATCGCGAGCCTCCCCCGCGGGGAGGCGAGCATTGAGGGGGCTCTATTTGAGATCAAGTTCCGCGATCCTGCCGGCCGGGGAGCGCCGCCGCCTCGGCGAGTACGTCCGCGAGTTCTCGGCCAAGCGCATCCTGGTCCTGGGCGACCTCATGCTCGACCAGTTCATCCGGGGCAGCGTGCACCGCATCTCGCCGGAGGCCCCGGTGCCGGTCGTCCAGGTGCAGACCGAGCACTTCGTGCCCGGCGGGGCGGGCAACGTGGCCCGCAACCTGGCCTCGCTCGGGGCCGGGGTCATCCTCGTCAGCGTGGTCGGCGACGACCCCGCCGCGTCGCGGCTTCTCTCCGATTTCGCCGGCCACGGCATCCGCGTGGACCACGTCCTGACCGACGCCCACCGCGTGACGTCCCAGAAATGCCGCATCATCGCGGAGCACCAGCAGGTGGTGAGGTTCGACCGGGAGACGACCGGGTCCCTGGGCCGGGCCTCCGAGCGGGAGGTGCTCCGCAGGCTCCCCGCGGCCCTGGCCGACGCCGACGCCGTGATCATCTCGGACTACGGCAAGGGCCTGGTGACCCCGGGGATCGCGCGGGCCGTCATCGCTCGGGCCCGGGCCAAGCGCATCCCCGTGACGGTCGACCCCAAGCCCGAGAACTTCGGGCTGTACCGGCACGTGACCTGCGTCACGCCCAACGTGCACGAGGCGTGGGCCGGGATGCGCCTGCACGCCGCGCCGGGCGACGAGGCTCTTTCGGCGCTCGGGCGCTCCATCCTGGCCAGGCTCAAGTGCTCGTCCGTCATCATCACCCGCGGTCCCGAGGGCATGGACATCTTCCAGAAGGGCGTCCGGGTGACCCACATCCCGACCCGGGCCCGCGAGGTCTACGACGTCACGGGCGCCGGGGACACGGTCATCTCGGTGCTGACCCTGGGCTTGGCCAGCGGCGCCTCCATCGCGGCGGCCGCCGTGATCTCGAACTGCGCGGCCGGCATCGTGGTGGGCAAGCTCGGCACGGCCGCGGTCGGGGCCTCCGAGCTGAGAGCGGCGCTGGGTTGATGAAACGGCGTTTTCCCCCCCCGATGCTCGCCCCCCCGCGGGGGGGGCTCGCGGTGATCATCCCGGCGCGGTGGGGTTCCACGCGCTTTCCCGGCAAGGTCCTCGCCCCCTTGGGCGGAAGGCCCATCGTGGAGTGGTGCTACCGGGCGGCCGTCCGCGCGGCCGTGGGGGACGTGGCCGTGGCGACCGACGACCTCAAGGTGCTCCAGGCGGTCCGGGGCTTCGGGGGCCGGGCCGTCCTCACCTCGAAGAAGGCGGCCTCGGGCACCGACAGGGTCTGGGAGGCCGTCGGCCGCCTCGGCTGGCGGCCGACCTGGGTGGTCAACCTCCAGGGGGACGAGCCCCTCGTCACCCACCGAGACCTCCGGAGCCTCGCCGCCCTCCTGCGCCGTCGGCCCGGGGCCGACATCGCGACCCTCGTCACCCCGCTCACGAGCCGCGCGAAGCTCCTGCGCCCCGACGTCGTCAAGGCCGCGGTAGGCCGTGACGGCCGCGTCCTCTATTTCTCCCGGGCCCCCATCCCCTTCGAGCGCGGGGCCGCGGCCCGGCGGTTCGAGCACATCGGGATCTACGGGTTCAGGGCGGGCTCCCTGCGGCGGTTCGTCTCGCTGCCGCCCTCGCCCCTGGAGAAGACCGAGATGTTGGAGCAGCTCCGCGCCATGGAAGACGGGATGACCATCTACGCGGCGACCGTCCCGGCGCGGGGCGTCGCCATCGACACGCCGGGGGACTTGGCGGCCGCCGAGAAATTGATCAAGAGGACCATATGACAAAATACATCTTCGTGACGGGGGGCGTGGTGAGCTCCTTGGGCAAGGGCATCAGCGCGGCGTCCATCGGCAAGCTCCTGGAGGCCAGGGGGCTGTCGGTCGCCATGCTCAAGTGCGACCCCTACATCAACGTGGACCCCGGCACCATGAACCCATTCCAGCACGGCGAGGTCTACGTGACGCAGGACGGCGCCGAGACCGACCTCGACCTCGGGCACTACGAGCGCTTCCTCGACAAGGAGATGAGCCGGGCCAACAACATCACGGCCGGGAAGGTCTACGAGTCCGTCATCGCGCGGGAGCGCCGGGGCGACTTCGCGGGCATGACGATCCAGGTCATCCCGCACATCACCGACGAGATCAAGGCGCGCTTCCGGCTGCTGGCCAAGGGCGTCGACATCGTGATCATCGAGATCGGCGGGACCGTGGGCGACATCGAGAGCCTGCCGTTCCTGGAGGCCGCGCGGCAGATGGGGCTGGAGGCGGGCTCGGACAACTCCCTCTACATCCACGTGACGCTGGTGCCCTTCATCAAGGCGTCCGAGGAGCTCAAGACCAAGCCGACCCAGCACTCGGTGGCGAAGCTCCGGGAGCTGGGCATCAGCCCGGACATCATCATCTGCCGCAGCGACCGGCCGCTCTCCGCGGAGCTCAAGGCCAAGATCAGCATGTTCTGCAGCGTGCCCAAGGAGTCCGTCGTGGAGGCCCCGGACGTGGCCAGCATCTACGAGGTCCCCATGGTCTTCCACCGCCAAGGGATCGACGACCAGATCGTCATGCTCCTGCGCCTGCGCACTCAGTCCAAGGACCTCGAGACCTGGTCCGAGGTGGTCCGCCGCCTCAAGAGCCCCAAGCACGAGGTCCGGATCGCGCTGGCCGGCAAGTACACCGACTACAAGGACGCCTACAAGTCGGTCCACGAGGCCCTGGTGCACGGGGGCATCGCCAACGACTGCAGGATCGCGGTCCGCTACCTGGACGTGACGAGCCCCGCCATCCTCGAGGAGCTCCAGGGGGTGCACGGCATCCTGGTGCCGGGGGGCTTCGGCGAGCGCGGCATCGAGGGCAAGATCCGGGTGACGGGGCTGGCCCGGGAGGAGCGCATCCCGTTCTTGGGGTTGTGCCTGGGCCTGCAGGTGGCGGTCATCGAGTTCGGCCGCAGCGTGCTCAAGCTCGCCGGCGCCCACTCGACCGAATTCGACCCCAAGACGCGCTACCCGGTCATCGACCTGCTGCCCGAGCAGGCCCGCGTCAAGCAGCTGGGCGCCACGATGCGGCTGGGCACCTACGAGTGCGGCCTGAAGAAAGGCAGCCGCGCCCACAAGGCCTACGGGTCGGCCACGGCCCTGGAGCGCCACCGCCACCGCTACGAGGTCAACAACAAGTTCCGCAAGCTCTACGAGGACGCCGGGCTCCAGGTGACGGGGACCTACGCGGCGAAGAACCTCGTCGAGATCGTCGAGCTGCGCGACCACCCCTGGTTCGTGGCCGTGCAGTTCCACCCCGAGTTCAAGAGCCGGCCGGAGCATCCGCACCCGCTGTTCCGCGAGTTCGTGGCCGCGGCGCTGGCCCGAGCCTGCGGGCAGCCCGAGCGCCCCGCGGCGTCCGGCGAGGGGAGGCCGTCCGCGCCCGGCGCGGGCGGCAAGCCCGGCTCGGGCCGCGAGCCCGGCTCGGGCCGCGAGGCGGACGGCGGGGCCCGGGGCGGAGGGCCGTGCCACCCGCCGGTCTCCAGGGCCCCCGGGAACCGGACCCTGTCCTGGGCGGATCATGGGTAAGAGCGTCCCGGTCAAGGTCGGCGGCGTCGCCGTCCGCAACGACGGGCCTCTGGCCTTCATCGCGGGGCTCTGCTCCCTGGAGTCCGAGGAGACGCTGCGGACCGTGGCGGCGGGCTTGAAGGATGTGTTCGGCCGGGCGGGCGCGCCGTTCATCCTGAAGTGTTCGTTCGACAAGGCCAACCGCACCTCGCTCAAGTCGTTCCGGGGGCCTGGCGCGCGCAGGGGGCTGTCCATCCTGCGCAAGGTCGCCTCGGAGTTCCGGGTCCCCGTCCTGACCGACGTGCACGAGCCGTGGCAGGCGGAGCTCGCCGCCGAGTACGTCGACGCCCTCCAGGTGCCCGCCTTTTTGTGCCGGCAGACGGACCTGCTCGTCGCCTGCGCCCGGACCAAGCTCCCGGTGAACGTCAAGAAGGGGCAGTTCCTATCGCCGTCGGAGCTCGGCCGCGCGGTCGAGAAGATCGAGTCGGCCGGCAACCACCGGATCATGCTGACCGAGCGCGGCACGTTCTTCGGCTACGGCGACCTCGTCGTCGACATGCGCTCCCTCGACGTCATGCGGGGGCTGGGCTACCCGGTGGTGTTCGACGCGACCCATTCGGTGCAGCAGCCCGCCTCCCAAGGGGCTTCCACCGGAGGGGACCGGCGCCACGTCTGGGGGCTTTCCCGGGCCGCCGTCGGGGCAGGGGTCGCCGCGGTCTTCCTTGAGACGCACCCGCGGCCGGAGCGCGCCTTGTCGGACAGGCATTGCCTGCCGCTGGGCGAGGTGGGCAGGTTCGTGCGGCAGCTTATGGAGATCGATTTGGTCGCCAAGAAGCACATTCGAGAGAATTGGGAGAGGAGTGCTTGATGAAACGGAGTTCAGCCCCCTCAATGCTCGCCTCCCCGCGGGGGAGGCTCACGACATGAAATGCACCAACTGCGGGCAGGAGAACAAGGAGACCGTCAAGGTCTGCAGGAAATGCGGGCGCGACCTTGCCATCCCTCCGGCTTGGTTCCCGGACGCGCAATGGCATCTGAGGACGCTGGGCATCATCTACGTCTGCCTGATCGGCGTCTACTTCGGCGTGAGCTTCCTGCTTCGGAAGCTCCCGAGACCCTACAACATCAGGGAGATCGCTCCCGAGATGACGCCCTGGCTCAAACGCCCGGGGATCCCGAAGCACCGGTCCGAGGACGAGCTCAAGATCCCCTTCTCGGGCAAGCAGGCCGAGAACCCGGCCCGAGCCGCGGGGGTTCCTCAGCCCAAGTAGAGCCCATGGCCGCGGCGACCACCCTGACGCTTCCCCTGCTGCCTCTGCTGGCGGCCGCCCTCCTGGCGGGGTGCCGGCCTCCCAAGGCTGAGGCGCCCGAGTCGTACCAGAGCCTCGAGGATTTCACCATGAGCCGGTCCCGTTTCGGCAAGGAGTCCTGGGTCCTCAAGGCCAGGCTGGCCTTGCTCTACGAGGATTCCAAATCCGCGATGCTCACCGCCCCCGACATGGAGGTCATGGAAGCCGGCCGGAAGATCCTGCGCGCCCGGGCTTCGCGCGGGACCGCCGACATCGAGACCCACGATGTCGTGCTGGTCGGCGCCGCGAAGCTGGACTTCCTCCAGGAGGACTCCGTCCTCGAGACCGAGGAGCTCAAGTTCTCCTCGAAGGCGCGCCAGTTCCATACGGACCGGGAAGTCGTGCTGAGGAGGCCGGGCGCCGTGATCCACGGCAAGGGCTGCGTGGCCGGCTCCGACCTTTCCGAGGTGAGGGTGTTCAACCAGCGTTCCGTTTTCCAGCCGGCCGAGGCGGCCCACGGGGCCAAGACGCCCCAAGGGTCCAAGGCGAAGAAATGAAGCGCCTCCTCGTCCTCGGCGCGGTCTTCTTCGGCCTGGCCGGGCGTGCCGCGGCCGAGCCGCTGGCCGCCAGCGTCGTCCGGAGCAAGGAGTGGAAGATGCGCCGGTCGCCGGTCAAGGAGGAGGAGTTCGTCGGGGACGTGCGCTACTGGACCCTCTCCCGGTTCGTCCGGGCCGATTGGGCGCTCTACCGGCATGCCGAGGAGTCGTGGCAGGCTCGGGGCGACATCCGGGCGGAGCACACCCTGCCGGACGGCCGCGGGGTGCTGGAAGTCCTCGGAGAACAGGCCAGTTTCGATCAGAAGCGCCGCAAGGGCGTCATGACGGGCAAGAAGGACTTCGTCGACATCGTCCTCACCGGGCCCTCCGGGCTCAAGGACCATGGCCGCTCGGGCCGTCTGGTGTGGGAGCTCGACAAGCGCGCCTCCCTGCTCGGCGGCGTCCACCTCTGGGGAGAGCGCGTCGAGGCGTGGGCGGACCGGGCCGACTACGAGTGGAGCGACGCGACGCTGACCATGGCCGGAGGCAGGCCGGTCCTGCACAAGCTCTTCGGGGACTGGACGGCGGCCCTCACGGCCGACGTCATCCGCGCCACCGAGGACCCGCATCCCGGCGCCGCCGCTTCCGGGCTTGCGGCGGGCCCTGCGGCGCCTGCGCCAGGCTCCCGATCGGCGCTGGCGAGTCCCGCCGGCGTCGGCTCCCGGCACCTCTGGGCCCAGGGCAGGGTCGAGGGGTGGCTGCATTTCGACAACACGAAGGCCGTCCCCTCCCTGGAACCATGAGACTCGTCGCGGCCGACATCCACAAGTACTACGGCGACCGGGAGGTCGTCAAGGGCATCCGCCTGGAGCTGCGGTCGGGCGAGATCGTGGGCCTGCTGGGGCCCAACGGCGCCGGCAAGACCACGACCTTCTACAGCCTAGTGGGCTTCATCAGGCCGGAGAAGGGCGGCATCCTGCTCGACGAGGAGGACGTGACGAACCTGCCGATGTACGCCCGCGCCCGGCGCGGCATGGGCTACCTTGCCCAGGAGCCGACGGTCTTCGCCGGCTTGACCGTGGAGGAGAACCTCCGCGCCATCCTCGAGCGGATCATCCCCGGCAAGCTCGACCAGATGAGGAAGGTCAAGAGCCTGCTGGAGGAGTTCGGCCTCTGGGAGTTCAGGAGGCAGAAGGCGGTGAGCCTTTCGGGCGGGGAGAAGCGCCGCCTCGAGGTCGCCCGGGCCATGATCCACGCCCCGAAGCTCCTGCTGCTCGACGAGCCGTTCGTTGGGATCGACCCCATCACGGTCGGCGAGCTCAAGAAGATGATCCTGGGCTTGAAGGCCCAGGGGATCGGCTCGCTGATCACGGACCACAACGTCCGGGAAGCCCTCCCCATCATCGACCGGGCCTACCTGATCTACGACGGCAAGATCCTCTTCGAGGGCCCGGCCAAGAGCCTCGTGGACGATCCCAAGGCCAGGGCCCTCTACCTCGGCGAGGACTTCAAGATCTGAAGTACAGCGAACGCAGGTGCCCGTCCATCCGGCGTACGCCCCGCGCCATGGCCAGCGCGGTCTCGAGGGCCCGTCGGGCCTTGCGGTCGTCCATGCCTTTCCACCCGGGCTCCCCGAGGCGCCGGCCGGCGGCGTCCAGGAACTCGGAGGGCACGCTCTCCAGATGCCGCCAGAACCCCGGCCGGTCCCCGGCGTCCGCCGCCAGGAGGGCCAGGTTGATGGTCGCCCAGACATTGGAGCCCCAGCCGATGACCACGGCCAGGTCCTCCCTCGCCGCCTCGGGCATGCCCAGCCGGCGCCTGAGCTCGCCGCGGAACACCATGGCCTCGGCGTCCCGGCCGCAGGTCGCGATGGCGCCGTCGAGCTGACGGAGCGCCTCCTGGTCCCGACCCAGGAGCATGAGCGCCCCCCCCTTCCAACAGGCCGCCATGTTGCTGCCCCGGGCGGATGCCGCGTCGAGGTCCGTGAGGGCTTCCTCGTAGCGGCCCGCCCACAGGAGGACCGCGCCCTTCCAGGCGAGGATGTCGCCTTGGCCCTCCCGGCCGCAGGAGCCCAAGGCGGCATCGAACTCCCGCAGAGCCTCGGCGACCTCGCCCCGGCAGAAGAGCGCTTCGGCGAGGTGGCACCGAGCCCACCAGGCCAGCGGCCTCGATGACATGGCGGCCCGGAAATCGTCGACCGCGTCGTCCAGGTGGCCGAGCTGGAGCCTCCGGGAGCCCGAGGCCCAGCGCATCCAGCCGAAGCGTTTCATGTCGGATGCCGAGGCGGCGTCGAGCGCCCGCAATCCTTCCCGGGTCCTTCTCAGCAGGCAGAGGACCAGCCCTTGGTAGAACCATGACCAAGGCGTCCGGGGCGCGGTCGACGCCATGGATTCCAGCTCCGCGAGGCGGTCGGCGTAGAAGGCGGGCGAGCGCGGCCGCCCCCCGCCCATCCAGGGCTCGAAGAAGAGTCCCTGGTCGCTCACGACGTCCCATCGGTCCAACAGGGCTTGCGCCTCTTCGAAGGCTTCCTCGTATCGCCCGAGCGCCATGAGGGCCTCGAAGCGCCGGCGCCTCCGGGCGACCCTTGCGCCCTGCGGACCAGTCCGCGGGTCTGCTTCCTGGCCGGCCTCGAGGTACGCCTTGAACTTCCCGGCCGCCTCCTCGCCTCTCTCCGCCTGGAGGTAGGCTGAGCCGGCGCCGTGGAGGAGGTCCGGGTCGGCGGGACGGCGCCTTAGCGCGGCCTCGAGGACCTGGGCGGCTTCTTCGGGCCTGTCCATCCTGAGGAGGAGCTGGGCGTGCTTCAACGACAGGAGGGTGTCCTGCGGGCTGCCCTCCGCGGCGCGGGCGAAGTGGTCCCGCGCCTCCTCCATGCGTCCCGCCGAGAGGCTCAGCTCGCCCAGGCTCAAGCGGGCGCTCGCGTGGCCGGGGTCGAGGCGCAGGGCCTCTTCGTAGGCTTGGCGCGCCTCGGCCGGCTGGCCGGCCCCTTCCCTGGCTTTGCCCAGCAGGAAGAAGGCGTCGGCGGCGCGCGGCGCCTCCGGGCGACCCTTGCGCCCTGCGGCACCGGGCGAGAGGAGGACGTCGGCGCCCGGCCCCTGCAAGGCGAGCGTCGCGCGGATGAGATGATCCCCGGCGTCGGCGAACCGGCCCGCGGCCAGGGCCGACTCCCCGAGCCTCAGGCGCGCCTCCACGCTGGATTCGTCGAGCCGGAGCGCCTCCTCGTACTCGCGCCGGGCGCCGTCGCTGTCGGCGCGGGCGTCCAGCACCCGGCCCAGGACCAGGTGCGCCCGCGAATCGCCGGGCTCCGCGGCCAAGGCGCGCCGCAGCCGGGCCTCGGCGCCCTCGTGGTCTCCTTGCGTCGAGAGCAGTTCGGCGAGGCTCAGCAGGGCCTTCCCATGGTCCGGGTCGAGCCGGAGGGCCTCCTCGTAGGCTTGGGCCGCGAGAACCGGCTTGCCGCCGCCCTCCCGGGCCTTGCCCAGCAGGAAGAAGGCGTCGGCGGCGCGCGGCCCCCGCGTCGCGCGGGCGAGATGCTCCTCGGCCTGGACGAAGCTGCCTTCGTCGAGCCTCAGCTCGCCCAGCCTCAGCCAAGTCTCCGGATGGGACGCGTCGATGCCCAGGGCCTGCTCGTACTCCCGCCGCGCCCCGGCCGCGTCCCCGCGTCCGTCCAGGGCCCTGCCCAAGGCGAGCCGCGCCTGGATGTTGCGGGGGGCGCGCCGGACGGCTTCCCTCAGGCGCTCCTGCGCTCCCTCCAACTCGCCTTCCCTCAAGAGGAGCTCTCCCAAGGCCAGGCACGCGTCGACCGACACAGTGTCCTGGCGCAGGGCTTCCTCGTATTCCCGCCGCGCCTCCCCGGTCCGGCGGCTCCTCTCCAGCAGGGAGCCCAACAGGACCCGCGTCCGGGACGCCTCGGGAGTCTTCCTCAGCGCCTCCCGCAGCAAGGCTTCCGCCTTCTCGAGGTCCCCGAGCCGCATGTAGGCCTCCGCATGGCTGCCGTCGAGCCGGACGACCTCCTGGTACGCCGACCGCGCCTCGCCGCCGAGCCCGTGCCTCTCCAGCGCCTGGGCCAGTTCGAAGCGCGCCGAGGCGCTGCCTGGCTCCCTGGCCGCGGCCTCCTTCAGCCGGGCCAGCGCCCCCTCCATGTCCCCTTCCCGCGACAGGAGCCTGGCCAAGTGCAGGCAGGCGGCCGCGGAGGCTCCGTCGAGGCGGAGCGCCTCCTCGTAGGACCGGCGGGCCCTCGCCGATTCCCCTTTCGCTTCCAGCGCCATCCCCGCCATCAGGTGCGCCCGGGCCAGCTTCGGCTCGAGGCGCAGGGCCTCGCTCAGCAGAGCCAGAGCCTTCTCGAGCTCGCCGGCTTTCAGGAGCCGCTCGGCCGAGAGGAGCAGGGCTGTCGGCGCGTCGACGGTCTTGGCGGACCGGAGCTTCCGGAGCAGCTCGGCGGCCGGGCCCGCCTCGGGCGAGACCCGGACGCGCTCTTCGAGGAGCCGCACGGCCTTCTCAGGCTCTCCCGCGCAGGCCAAGGAGTGGGCCAGGAAGATGTAGGCTTGCTCGCCGCCCTTTCCCCGCCGGATGACCCCTTCGAACGCCGAGATCGCCTCCGCGAACCGGCCGAGGTTGAAGAGGGCGATGCCATGGTCCAGGCCGGGTCCCGCGTTCTTGCGCCTCACGGACAGAGTTTAGGCGCTTTGTCGCGCCGCGTCAAGGTCGGCGGCGCTCACGGCTTGCCGGAGGACCCGGCGAGGCTTCGTCTCCTGAGCAGCAGGAAAGCCGTCTTGAGATGGCGCGGCAGGACCGCGCCGGCAAGGGAGCTCATGAGGCTGGCGGGGTTCTGCAGCTCGACGGAGGCCTGGAGGTCCGGGTCGAAGCCGGCGCGGTATTCGTCGGCCAGCCCCATGATATGCCCGAATTCGTGGGCCGCGGTGGCGTAGTTGAGGTCATGGCCCAGCATGAACACGTTGGGCCCCGCCTGGGACATCCACTTGGCGTTGTCGCGGATGCTCAGGCTTCCCTCGGAGAAAGGCTGGCCGGGCGCGATCGTGCGGATCGTGACCGTGACCTTGAAGGTGAGCTTGCGGCCCTGCCACTCGAAGCTGCCCCGCCAGTACTCCTCGATCGACGCCTTGACCGCGGCCAGGACGGCCGCGTCCTGGATGTCGGTCTCGAAATCGGCCTGCACCAGGTAGCCGCCGGGCTGGGGGATGAGGCGGAGGTTCTTGTTGTCCGGGACCCAGACGACGCGGCGGGGCTTGCCCTTGAGGGAATCCGGCGTCAGGAAGCTGGTCAGCAGGGAGTACGCGGTGATGCGCTCCACCCCTGAGTAGAGGCGCCCGGCCTTCTGCTGGTACTCGCCCAGCAGCCACTGGAGGTTGCGGGTCATGGCGTCGCGGATGCGCTGGGAGAAGCGGGGCTCCCTCATCGCGATGCGGTAGCGCCGCAGGTGCTTGTCGAGGAGGAACTCCCACTCCTTGATGGTCTTCGCCCAATCAGCCATCTTGCTGACGATGGAGACCTCCCCGTCCGCAGCCGCGCCTCGTTGGTTGACGGGCAGCGGGGGCCTGATGACCCAGGGGTGCGCTTGGGCCTGGGTCTCTCCCGCGGGGGGAGCGATGAGGCGGCGGGCGTCGGCGTCGAGCTGCTCGAGGCTCTTCAGGGTCTGGCGGTGGTGGGTGAGTTCGAAGAGGGCCGCGCGGTTGGCGATGAGGAGGCGGCGGACCCCGGCGATGGTGGCGCGCTGGCCGACGTTGAGCGCCTCGCTCCGGCTCAAGAATCCGAGCGACTGGCTGAAGCGGTCGTTGAGGGTCTGCCCCAGGACCGCGCGCCGGGACGCGGGCAGGTCGCCGTCCTGGACGCGGCGCAGGCCGGCGTACAAGGCGTGGAGCGCCTGGCTGAGCCCTTGGCGGTCGCTGGCCAGCCAGGGCAGGACCGCGTCCATGGCCGCGGCGTCGCCCATCACGAAAGCGTTGAAGCCGGCCTCGGTCAGGACGGCGTTGGGGCCTTCCGTCAACTCGGCGCGCAGCCAGGCGGCGTCCTCCTGGGTGAGGCTTTCCAGGGGACCCGCCGGCGGAAGGTCCTCCTCCGCCTCGGCGACGGTCCCCCCGGCAAGGATCTTCTGGATGTCCTGTCCCGCCTGGCGGCCGGCATCCGGGCCGGCTTTGTCGTCCGCCGCGGCCTGGAGCGGGACGGTGAGCTTCTCCTCGAGGCGCCCCATGCGGGCCTCGATGACGGCCGCGGCAGGGGCCGCGGGGAGCGCGACCCCCCCTGGCAGGGAAGGCGCGATGCCCCAAGCCGCCATCCCTCCCGTCTCGGGCGTCAGGAGGGAAGGCAGGCTCCCGTACGACATCGACGGGTTGAGGGTGAGCGGGGCGAAAGAGACCGGCTGGACGACGGCCGGGATGGGGACGACCTTGACGGGGACGACCGGCTTGGTGACGGTGGCCAGGCCCAGGCCGGGGAAAGCCAGCAGCACGAGCGTGCCGATGGGAATCCTTCTCATCTCGGATAGTATGCTCCGCGGGAAGGGAGGGAGCGAGGGCCCTAAGGCCTACCGTGAGGAGCGAAAGGGCCCACCAGGAGGGGGCCTACCGGATGGCTGCCAGGGCGGCCTGGAAGTCGTCGGGGTGGTGGCTCCGTTCGAGGGCGGCCTCGGCCGTCACCACCTTGTTGCGCACGAGCCTGAGGAGCGACTTGTCCATGTTGATCATCCCCGCCCGCGAGCCGGCCTCGATGGCGTTGTAGATCTGGGGGGTCTTGCCGGTCCGGATGGCGTCCTCGATGGCCGGGCTCATGATCAGGATCTCCCTGGCCGCGACGCGCCCCTTGCCGTCGGCTCGGGGCAGGAGGACCTGCGAGATGGCGGCCTTCAGGTGGGAGGCCAGGCGGAGCTGTATCTGGCGATGATGCTCCACGGGGAACATCGTCACGATCCGTTCGATGGTGTGCATGGAATCCGTGGTCGGCAGGGTGCTGAAGACCAGGGGGCCCGACTCGGCGATGTGGAGCGCCGCCTCGGCGGTCTCCATGTCGCGGATCTCGCCGATCAGCACGACGTCCGCGTTCTGCTTCAGGACCGATTTCAGCGCCGACCCGTAGGACTTCGCGTGGGTGCCCATCTCGCGCTGGCAGATGATCGAGTTCTTGGGCAGGAAGTGGTGCTCGACGAGGTCCTCGATGGTCACGATGTGGACGTCCCGCTTCTGGTTGATCTGCTCGAGCAGGCAGACCAGCGTCGTGGACTTGCCCGAGCCGACGGGGCCAGTGACGAGGACCAGCCCCCGGGAGAGGTTGGAGAGGTTGACGACGGCCTCCGGCAGGTCCAGGTCCTCCGGCGAGGGGACGCGGGCCGGGATGTAGTGCAGGACGGCATGGAGCCCGTTGAGCTGGGTGGCCACGCTCATGCGGAAGCGCGCGAGCTGGGGCACCGCCACCGTGCAGTCGAGCTCCAGGTTCTCGTGCAGGAGCCTGCGCTGTTCCTCGTAGAGGCTCGAGAGGATGATGCGGCCCACTTCCTTGGAGTTGTTGGCTGGGAACCCCTGCAGGACGACGAGGGCGCCCGCGCGCCTGATCATGGGCGGCTGGTCCGGCACGATGAAGATATCGGAGGCTTGCTGGCCGATCGCGGCTTTGAGGATGTCCGGGAGTTCTGCCATGTCCGTGGTCCGCTGTCGCAAGCTACATTACAGCATTTTTTAGGGTCAGGTGAAGATTTCGAGGTGGGCGTGCAGGCCGGAGCTTCGCCCGAGCCGCAGGGCCGCGTCGAAGATGCTCTCGGCCTTGGGCGTGGCCCCGCGGGCGTGCCAGACCGCGGCGAGCGCCACCCGCGCCAGGACGACGCCGCGGGTCTCGCGGAACCGCTCGAAGGCCGCCAGGGCCAGCTTCAGGCGGCCCTCCGCCTCGGCGAGCCGGCCCGCGTGCATCGCGAGCTTGCCCAGGCCCCAATCGACGTAGGCGAGGTCCGCCGCGTCGCCGATCATGGCGTACATCTTGTGGGAGCGGAGGTACCGTTGGCGGGCCTGGCCGGGGCGGCCGAGCTGCCTGAGGCAGTTGCCCAGACCGCACTCCGCGTAGGCCTGGGCGAAGAGGTCCTGGGTGCCCGCGAACACCGCCCTGGCGCGACCGTACCACCTCAGCGCCTCGGCGAGGTTCCCCCTGATCCTCTCCACGCCGCCCAGCCCCAGCATCGCGTAGCCCTCGCCGGCGCCGTCGCCCGCCCGGGCGAAGGCCGCGGCCGAGCGCCGGTAGTCCCTCAGGGAGCCCGCCAGGTCCCCGCTGAAGCGGCGGGCGCCGGCCATGGCCCACAGGACGAAGCCCGCGCCCGCCTGGTCCGAGCGGCTCAAGAAGAGGGCCAGGAACGTCCGGAGCCGGCCGAGGCTCTTGCCGTAGCGCCCCTCGGCGCGGTCCAGCAGGCAGTCCTCCAGGCTCAGCTTCTCCTCGTAGGAGGAGAGGTCCTTGCGGCGCGCCAAGCGCCGGCCTTCGGCCAGCAGCTTCCTGGCCGTCCGGCAATCCCCGAGGCTCCTCAGGGCGGCGACCAGGCCGGCGCAGGCGTCGAGCCACAGCGTTGGGTCGGAGAGCCGGTCCGTCCGCCGGAGGGCCCGTTCATAGGGAGCGCGGCAATGGCCGAGGTCTCCCATGGCCCGGAATCCCTCCGCCATGAGGAAATCACGCTCGGCGGCCAGGCCCGGGGCCGGCCCGCCCTTAAGCAGCCTCAGGGCCTGCCGGGGCTGGCCGTCCTCAAGCAGTTCCTGGGCACGCTCGATGCGGATGGCAACCGCGAGATCCCCCCTGCGGGGGGATCGAGCCTTTGGGGGGGCTGACCGCTGTTTCATTTGAAGAGCCTCCTCGCCGCTTCCAGGACGATCCCCGTGGCCGACTTGCCGAGGGAGTTGGTTTCCTCGTAGTGATGGCCCGGCAAGCGGGGGCTGAGCGTCAGGCTGCGCCGGACCTTGAAATCGTACTCCGGGACAATGTAGCCGATCTCGTCGCCGGCCAGGCCGGCCACGAGCTTGAGCCGGCCCGGCATGCTCTCCTTCAGGTAAGGCCCTTTCGGGGCCTTCCCCAGGTCGGGAGGGTCGGGGTTGGACGGGTCGGTCAGGGACCGGCCCCCCGTGCGCTGTCCCTGGAAGCCGCCGACCACGAGCTCGGGGAAGATCTCCCCCGGGATGCCGAGGATGGCGGCGGGGCCGATGCGCAGCAGGCTCACCTCGGTGTCGATCCACGGCAGCTCCGCGGTCTTGAGCCCCCGGAGCGCGTGGAGGCCGGCCAGGGTGAAGGCTCTGCCGCCCGGCAGGGGCTTGCCGGCGCCGTCGTTGAGCTCGTGGCCCGCGACGAGGGTCGGCAGGAACAGCAGGTAGCGCGAGTTCTCCACCGGCACGTTGACGGTCTCCATCCGGAAATCGAGCGGGAAGTCCGCGCCCGCCCCGGTCGGCGCGTCGAGGGCCAGGTCGGCGAGCTTCGTCCCGATGCGGTGGGCTTCGTAGAAGTCCCCGGCGCCCGCCTTCGTGTCCGGGGTCAGGAGGCCGCCCAACGAGCCGGCAAGGAAGACGCAGGCCCCGCCGGTCCGCTCCTCGACCCGGCCGCAGAGCGGCCCCGGGTAGTCGGCGGTGACGAGCCTGTTCGAGGCTCCCAGGACCTCCGGGTGGCAGGACCAGTTCACGACCGTGGCGATCGGCCGGCCCTGGGGGGTCTCGAACCGGAGGACGCCCAGGTCCTCGTCGATGACCGCCGGGTCCCGGATGTCCTTGCACAGGCCTCGAGGGTCGACGCGGCGCACCGCGCCCCTGAGCCGCGCGGGCTCGAGCCGGTCCGCGAGCTCGAGCACCTTGGCCGCGACCTCCTCCTTGACCTTGCGCAGGTAGCCCCGGTCCACGCCCGAGGCGCCGGGGACGGGCCCCCACAGGCCCAGGGTGTCGGGGCCGGCATGGTGATGGGTGGCGGCGACGAAGAGGAATCTCCCCTCCCCTTGGAAGCGGGTCAGCCTCCGGAGGTCGAGGACGTCGTTGCGGAACAGCCCCAGGAGGTCCAGCCCGACGATGGCCACGGTCTTCTTGCCGTCCGAGAGCACGAGGATCCTGGCGTAGAGCGGATCGTGCACGCCCGCGGCTTTGCGCCCCTTGGCGCCGAACCCCGCGAGGTAGACGCGGTGGTGGCCGATGACCGGGGTGATGTCCACCTTGCCCGCGGCCGCCAACGTCTTCCCCGAGGGCGCCGCGGACCAGGACGGCGGGGCCAGGAGCATGGCCCCGGCCCAGAGCGCGAGCACCCCGCGACGGATCGTGCGTCCTTCGACGGGACCGCCGCCGCGGCCCTGGCCGTGCCCGCACTCCTTTAGGAGCGGGCACCCGGGGCAGACGGGCGTCTTGCGGCAATGGCGCTTGGCCAGCTCGACCAGGAGGGCGTGGAACTCGCCGTAGAGCTTGGGCGACACCGGCAGGGAGCGCATCAACAGGCGGCGGGCGGTCTCATAGCCGGCGCCGGGGGCGAACCACCCGAGCCTCGAGCCGATGCGCAAGGTGTAGGCGTCGACCACGAAGGCGGGCCTGAAGCCCGCGTAGAGGAGCATGGAGTCGGCGGTCTCCGGCCCCACCCCGTGGATGCCCAGCAGTTCCTCCCGCAGGCCGTCGAGCGGCCCGGCGAGCCATCGGCCCAGGTCCCCCCGCCGCCTGGCGTGGCGGACGAAGGCCTTGATCTTCAGCGCTTTCTGCCTGAAATAGCCGGAACAGCGGATCGCCCTCTGCAGCGCGCCGAGGGGGGCGCGCCCGAGATTGCCGAGGCTCATCAGCCCGCGCCGGTTCAGGCCTTCCACGGCTCTCGAGGCGTTGTCCCAGGCGGTGTTCTGGGTCAGGAGGGTCCCGAGGCAGACTTCCAGCCGCTGCCGGGCGGAGAGCCTTCCCCATGTCCCCGGCCGGTAGGCCGGGACGCCGGATCCGGCGGGGGTGACGGGCCACCAGCCCCGGGGCCCGTACGTCCTCAGGAGTGTCCGGTGGACGGAACGTGGCGAGGGATTCGCGGTCCAGGCCGGAGGCCGAGCGTCCCAGCCCCCATCGGGGAGGGCGTTGGCGGGCAGGGGCGGCGTCAACTACCCAGCACCTTGTCGATCTTCTTGAAGAGCCTTTCCTGGTCGATCGGCTTGATGACGTAGTCGGAAGCCCCGTGCTGGAAGGCGGTCTCGATGTCCCCCATCCTGCCGAGGGCCGTGATCATGACGATCTTGATGTTCTTCGTCGCGGGGTCGGACTTGAGGATCCGGCAGACGTCGTAGCCGCCCATCTTGGGCATCAGGATGTCGAGCAGAAGCAGGTCGGGGTGCTCCTTGCGGGCCGCTTCCACGGCTTGGACGCCGTCGGCCGCGGTGAAGACCTTGTAGCCCCTGGCCAGCAGGAGCGCCTTGAGGTTCTCCGCGACCGCGAACTCGTCTTCCGCGATGACGACCTTGATCGAAGCCATTGGCGCTATCTTATCAAAAAAAAGCCGTCATGCATCTGACCTCACGGGCGCCTGGCCGCCTTGGCCGGCGGCTTGACCGTGGTCGGCATCCGCAGCGCCAGCCGGGCCCTCCCGTCGGCCTTCGCCGTGAAGTCGAAGTCCCCCCCCTGCAGGCGCGCCACGACGCGGAGCATGCCCAGGCCCATGCCCACGCAGCAGAGCATCTGGTCCTTGCGCCGGCGGGCCGGGTAGAAGAGGTCCAGCGAGTGGTCCACGTCGTCGGGCGAGAGCTTCGCGCCGGTGTACTCGAGCGCGATCTCCACCTCCCCCGGCAGGCTGCGGCCCTGGAGGCGCATGTCGCCGACGGTGCGGAACTTGCGGGCGTGGAAGAACATGCTCGAGACGGTGCGGAAGAACCGGTCGGGATCGGCCATGACCGGCGGGAGCCCGTCCAGCTCGGCCTTGACGTGGACGCCGGACTCGCAGACCGACGAGCCCACCGCGCGCAGCACCGCGTCGACGGTCTCGGGCACCGAGACCTCCTCCACGAAGACGACCAGGTCCCTGCGCATGTGGTGGTGGATGAGGTCGCGCAGCTCGCCCACGATGGAGCCCATCCGGCTCGACTGGGCGCGGAGCATCTGCAGCCACTTGGCCTGCTCCGGCGGGATCTCCCCGAAGATCCCGCTGAGGAAGTTCAGGGCCGTCATGCTGACGGCCGTCAGCGGGGTGTTGATCTCGTGCCCGGCGAAGGAGAGCAGGCGGCCGAGCCGGGCCAGCTCGCGGCGCCAGAGCAGCCAGCCGCCCAGGCCGCAGAGCGCCGCGCCCGCCGCCACGCCGCCGAGGAACGCCGCGGCGGCCGTCATGGGCGCGGTCCCGTGCTGCCGTCGAAGGTTCGTATCATGCTATACTCGACAGGACGGCCTCCGGCGCCTCCCGGGGCGGTCGTGTCAGCCATGGGGATTATACCGAAGATTGAGTGGGTACAATACGGAATAATGACGGGGACACATGAACCATGAATGCGATTTCCTGGTGCTGGGCAGCGGGCTCGCGGGGCTCCTGAGCGCGCTCAAGCTCGCGGGACTGGGCCGGGTCGTCGTCGCGACCAAGAAGGACGCCGCCGAGTCCAACACCAACCACGCGCAAGGCGGCATCGCCGCCGTGACCTCCCCCACGGACAGCGTCGAGAGCCATGCGGCCGACACGCTCGCGGCCGGGGCCGGGCTCTGCGACGAGAGTATCGTCCGGATCGTGGTGCGCGAGGCTCCCGAACGCATCAAGGAGCTCATGCAGCTCGGGGTTCGTTTCACGCACCGCAAAGGCGCCAAGAGCGGGGCCGGCCTCGACCTGGGGCTGGAGGCGGGGCATGCCCATCGCCGCGTCCTGCACGCGGGGGACATCACGGGACAGGAATTGGAGCGGGCCGTGCTGCTGAGGTGCCGCGAGCACCCGAGGATCAGGATCGTCGAGGACCATCTCGCGGTGGACCTCATCTGCCGCCCCGACGGCGGCCGGGACCGCTGCCAGGGGGCGTACGTCATGGACGCCCGCACCCGCCGGATCGACTCTTGGAGCGCCAAGGCCACGGTCCTGGCCACGGGCGGGGCCGGCAAGGTCTACCTTTATACCTCCAACCCCGACATCGCCTCGGGCGACGGCATGGCCATGGCGTACCGCGCGGGCGCGGCCATGGCGAACATGGAGTTCGTCCAATTCCACCCCACCTGCCTCTACCACCCCCAGGCCAAGTCCTTCCTGCTCTCGGAGGCCCTGCGAGGCGAGGGAGGCAGGCTCGTCCTGAAGAACGGCGCGGCCTTCATGGCGAAGTACACGCCGATGAAGGAGCTGGCCCCGCGGGACATCGTGGCCCGGGCCATCGACGCCGAGCTCAAGCGCACGGGCGACGACTGCGTCTACCTCGACATGACGCACCAATCCAGGGACTTCCTGAAGACGAGGTTCCCCAACATCTACGAGAAGCTCCTGGGCTGGGGCATCGACATGGCGGTGGAGCCCATCCCGGCCGTTCCGGCGGCCCACTACTTCTGCGGGGGGGTCAGGACGGACGAGCACGGCGCGACCACGGTCCCCGGGCTCTACGCCGCCGGGGAGGTCGCCTGCACGGGCCTCCACGGCGCCAACCGCCTCGCCTCCAACTCCCTGCTGGAGGGCTGCGTGTTCGCGCACAGGATCGGCCTGGAGCTGCGCGAGCGCTGGCCCGCCCTGAAGAAGCTCCGGCTCCGCCCCCCGAAGGCCTGGAACCCCGGCAAGGCCGTCCCCCTCGACGAGGCCGTGGTCATCTCGCAGAACTGGGACGAGATCCGGCGGCTCATGTGGAACTACGTCGCCATCGTGCGCTCGGACCGCCGCCTGGACCGGGCGCTGCACCGCATGTGGCTGCTCAACGCCGAGATCGACCAGTACTACTGGGACTTCATCCTGACCCCCGACCTCGTCGAGCTGCGCAACCTCGCCGTGGTCGCCACCCTGGTCATCAGCTCGGCCCGCAAGCGCAAGGAGAGCCGCGGGCTTCACTACAACCTGGATTACCCCAAGACCCTGCCGGCGCAGCGGCGCGACACTGTAATCACTTGCCCCCAAATCACTCGCCCCCCCCACGGGGGGGCAGACGCCGTTTCATCAGGGAGTTCCTTATGAAACAGAATATGCCCCCACAACTACTCGCCTCCCCGCGGGGGAGGCGAGTGATTGGGGAGACGAGTGACTAACATACGCATCGTCGGCGCGCGGCAGCACAACCTGAAGAACGTCACCCTGGAGCTTCCCCGGGGCAAGCTGATCGTGGTCACGGGGCTCTCGGGCTCCGGCAAGTCGTCGCTCGCCTTCGACACGCTCTACGCGGAGGGCCAACGGCGCTACGTGGAGAGCCTCTCGGCCTACGCCCGGCAGTTCCTGGAGATGATGGACAAGCCGGACGTGGACCTCATCGAGGGTCTCTCGCCCGCGATCTCCATCGAGCAGAAGATCCGCAGCCACAACCCCCGCTCGACCGTCGCCACCGTGACGGAGATCTACGACTACATGCGCCTGCTCTACGCCCGCGTCGGCAGGCCCCACTGCCCCCGGTGCGGCAAGCCGATCCGGGCGCAGTCGGCCCAGGCCATCGTCAACGCGGTGCTGCGCCAGCACGGCGGGGCGTCCGTGGTCGTCTACGCCCCGCTGGTCCGCGGCCGCATCGGGACCTACGAGGAGCTCTTCAAGCGGCTCAAGCGCTCCGGGTTCACGGCCGTGCGGGTCGACGGCAGGCCCTTCGACCTCGACGCGGTCCCGGCCCTCTCCCGCTACAAGAAGCACACCATCGAGCTGTTCGTGGACCGGCTGAAGGTGGCCGACGAGGACAAGCCCCGGCTGGCCGACTCGGTCGAGATCGCCCTGAGGGAATCGAAGGGCCTCGTCCTGGTGGAGCCCGCCGGTTCCCCCAAGGACGCGGCCCTGATGAGCGAGCATCACTCCTGCCCCGACTGCGGGGTGAGCCTGCCGGAGCTGGAGCCCCGGCTGTTCTCCTTCAACTCCCCCCACGGGGCCTGCCCCTCGTGCGACGGCCTGGGCGTGAAGACCGATGTGGACGGGTCCCTCGTGGTCCCCGACCAGGGCCTGTCGGTCGCGGAGGGAGCGCTCCTGGCGTGGTCGGACCCGGTGACGACCCGCACCAACCGGTGGAAGAAGTCCTGGGCCGGCTACTACGGGGAGATCCTCGAGCAGGTATGCCGCCAGCACGGCATCGACACGGGGCGCCCCTGGAAGGAGCTTGCGCCCAAGCACCGGCAGGTCCTGCTCTACGGCGGCGGGACCTACAAGCCCCATTGGGCCAGGAACGAGCAGGAGTTCGAGGGCGTCATCCGCAACCTGGAGCGCCGGCTCTCCGAGTCGGAGTCGGACTTCGTCAAGGCGGCCATCATGGAGCGCTTCATGCGCAGGAGGACCTGCCCCGCCTGCGCGGGCGCGAGGCTCAAGCCCGAGGCCCTGGCGGTGAAGGTGGGCGGGCAGAGCATCGCCCAGGCCGCCGCGTTCTCGGTCGCCCAGGCCGCCGGCTTCTTCAAGGGCCTGGCCGCGCCCGGCGTTTCTGGCGCGAACGTGCCGCTTCGATCCGAACGGGAAGGCGGCCTGTCGCTCTCCGAGACCGAGGCCGTGGTGGCCCGCCCGGTCCTCAAGGAGATCAACTCGCGTCTGGACTTCCTCTCGAGCGTGGGGCTCGACTACCTGACCCTGGAGCGCGCCTCCGAGACGCTGGCGGGCGGCGAGTCGCAGCGCATCCACCTGGCCACCCAGATCGGCTCCGGCCTGACCGGCGTCCTCTACGTGCTCGACGAACCGACGATCGGCCTGCACCCGAGGGACAACACCCGCCTCCTCGGGACCCTCAGGCGCCTGCGGGACATCGGCAACACCCTGGTGGTGGTCGAGCACGACGACGAGACCATCCGCGCCGCGGACTGGATCGTGGACCTGGGCCCCGGGGCCGGCAAGCACGGCGGGGAGGTGGTGGCGCAGGGCGGACTTGAGCGCATCTTGGCGGAGCCGAGATCGCTCACGGGCGCCTATCTATCCGGACGGATGAAGCCCTTCGATCGCAAAGAGCGGAGGAAGCCGACGGGCCTGCTCCGCGTGATGGGCGCGTCCCAGTTCAACCTGAAGGGCATCGACGTCGACATCCCGCTCGGGATGTTCGTGTGCGTGACGGGGGTCTCGGGCTCCGGCAAATCGACCCTGGTGCACGAGGTCGTCTACAAAGGGCTCGCCGCCAGGCTGCACCACGCGAAGGAGACGCCCGGCTCCCACCGCGCGCTCAAGGGCGTCGAGCAGCTCGACAAGGTCGTGGTCGTGGACCAGAGCCCCATCGGCCGCACCCCCCGGTCCAACCCGGCGACCTACACGGGGCTGTGGGCGCCCATCCGGGAGCTCTTCTCGATGACGCCGGAGGCCAAGGCCCGGGGCTACAAGCCGGGGCGGTTCTCGTTCAACGTGAAGGGCGGCCGGTGCGAGAACTGCGAGGGCGACGGCACGCTGCGCATCTCCATGCAGTTCCTGCCGGACGTCTACGTCCAGTGCGACGAGTGCCACGGGCGCCGGTTCAACGACGAGACGCTGGCGGTGCGCTTCCGCGGACGGACCATCGCCGAGGTCCTGGCCATGAGCGTGGAGACGGCGTCGGAGTTCTTCGCCGCCCACGCCGGCATCAAGAGGATCCTGTCGACCCTCTGCGACGTGGGCCTGGGCTACATCGCCCTGGGCCAGAGCGCGACCACCCTCTCCGGCGGCGAGGCGCAGCGGGTCAAGCTCGCGGGCGAGCTCTCGCGCCGCGCCACGGGCAAGACCCTCTACATCCTCGACGAGCCCACGACGGGGCTGCACTTCGCCGACGTGGCCAAGCTCCTCGAGGTCCTCCACCGCCTGGTCGCCGCCGGCAACACCGTGCTGGTCATCGAGCACAACCTCGACGTGGTCTGGACGGCGGATTGGATCGTGGACCTGGGCCCCGAGGGCGGCGAGGGCGGGGGGCGGATCGTGGCGGCCGGGACGCCGGAGGACGTCGCCCGGTCCCCAGCCTCCCACACGGGCAGGTACCTGGCCGCCCGCGCGTCCCGGCCCGCTAGTGCTGCGACCGGCTCATAACCGTTGTTTTGGATGCCCGGATTCGAGCCGGATGCGAGAAGCGACGACCGAGCATGCCGAGGCATGGGAGGGAGGAGCGACGAAGCAGCCGGCCGAAGACGGGCATCCGCGCTATTGAGGAAAACCGATGCCATTGCCGAGAGGACTCCTTGAGAGC
>JACRDT010000004.1 GCA_016212795.1 Elusimicrobiota bacterium
AAAAGCGCGGAGGCCCGTCTTCGGCCGGCTGCGGTGTTGCTCGTCAGTCGCAGGCGTCCAGCCTTCTCCTTCCTCGCGCCTTGCAGCCGGCTCAAATCCTGGCCTCCAGGACCGCAGCTATGAGCCGGTCGCAGCACTAGCGGGGCGGAAGCCCCGCTGTGCCGGGCTTCATGGGGGCTATTGGGATGCCCGGCCTGATCAGGTCGCGGCGCTAGGCTGGGCTGCTGGGACCGTCCGACCTCTTGCCGTAGGACTCTTTCCAGGCTTTCCAGAACGGGCACCATGTCCCGTGCCACTCCATGAGCCTTCCGAACCAGGTCGCCGGGTGCTCGCGGGCGTGGATGCAGAGAGGGCAATGCTCGCACCTGGTCGCCATCATGTCCTTGAGCTTTCCCATAGGCGGGTATTGTCCCATTAGCGGGGCGGGCGGCTCAAGAGCTTCTTGCGGCGCCTGACCGGCCGAACAGGGCGAGCATCAGGACGGCCGAGACGCACCCGCAGACGGCCGCGAGGAGGAAGGGAGCCGCGGGCGAGACCTTGCTCCAGAGCAGCCCGGCCGCGCCGCTGGCCGCGAAGGCCATGAGGCCGCAGGAGCCGTGGAAGGCCCCCATGGCGGTGCCGCGGTTCGCCGGGCAGCTCAGGTCCGCCACCATGGCCTTGGCGACGCCTTCGGTGAGGGCCGCGTAGAGGCCGTAGATGCCGAAGAGCGTCCACAGGGCCGCGCCCGTCTTGGCCAGCCCGAACCCCAGGTAGACCCCGGCGAAGAGCGCCAGGCCGCAGGCGAGGGTCCTGCCCCGGCCCATGCGGTCCGAGAGCCAGCCCGCGGGGGCCGCGGCGAGGGCGTAGACGATGTTGTAGCCCACGTAGGCCAGGATGACCGCCACGGTGGTGAACCCGGCCTGCTTGGCCTTCAAGAGGATGAACACGTCGCTGCTGTTGCCTGCCGCGAAGACGCCGTAGACCAGCAGGAAGCGCTTGAGCCCTGGCGACAAGGCGGCGGGGGAGACGCCTTGGGGGGCCGAGGGCCGCGGCGGAAGCGGGCGCGGGGTCTCCGAGACGAGCCCGGCCAGGACCAGCACCCCGAGGGCCGCCGGCGCGAAGGCCAGGACGAAGACCTGCTGGTAGCTGAGGTGGCGGACCTCCAGCAGGAAGAGCGCGACCAGGGGCCCGATGGCCGCGCCGAGCGTGTCCATGGCGCGATGCAGGCCGAACGCCTTGCCCCAGAAGCGCGAGTCCGTGGAGTCGGCGATGAGGGCGTCGCGCGCCGCGCCCCTGACGCCCTTGCCCACCCGGTCCAGGAAGCGAGAGAGGAGCACGACATGCCAGGAGGCGGCCAGCGCGAGCACGGGTTTGCTGAGAGCCGACAGGCCGTAGCCCCAGACGGTGAAGGGCTTCCTGCGGGGAGTCCTGTCCGACCACCAGCCGCTGGCGGCCTTCAGTAGGCTGGCCGTGGCCTCGGCCACCCCCTCGATGAGGCCCACCGCGGTCATGGGCGCGTGCAGCACGCCGGTCAGGAAGAGGGGCAGGATGGGGTAGAGCATCTCGCTGGAGATGTCCGTGAGGAAGCTGACGGCGCCCAGGAGGACGACGTTCCTGGTGAGGCCTTCCTTGAATCGCTCCAGCCGGCCGGTCTCCATGCTCTTGTCCCAACTATAAGTTAGCATAGCGGGGGGACTGAAGTCGTGTGTCGCGCCGGGACCGAGAAATCGGTACAATGGTAGCCATGGACAAACAAGAGGCGGCCTCGACCATGGAGGACTCGCTCAAGGGGCTGTTCGGCCGGCGCTTCGGGGAGAAGGCCGAGTCGGCCGTCCCCCTCGGGGGCGACGGTTCGGCGCGGCGGTACTACCGCATCACCGGCTCCCGGCGCACCGTGATCGGCGCGTTCGGCCCCGACCCCAGGGAGAACGCCGCCTTCCTGAGCTTTTCCCGCCAGTTCAAGGCCGCGGGCCTGCCCGTCCCCGAGATCTACGCCGAGGACGAGGCCGCCCAGGTCTACCTGGAGGAAGACCTCGGGGACACCAACCTCTTCCAGGCGCTGTCCGCCGGCCGCAGGGGCTCCGGCTTCTCCGACGAGGTGGTCGGCTACTACGAGGCCGCCGTCGGGCTGCTCCCGAAGTTCCAGATCGCGGCGGGGCGCAAGCTGGACTACTCCCGGTGCCATCCCCGGGAGCGGTTCGACCGTCAGTCCATGATGTGGGACCTCAATTATTTCAAGTACTATTTCCTGACGCTCTCCAAGGTGCCCTTCGACGAGGCTGCCCTGGAGGAGGATTTCACCCGGTTCACTGACTTCCTGGCGGAGGCCGAACAGGACTATTTCCTCTACCGGGACTTCCAGTCGCGCAACATCATGATCCTGCGCGGCGCCCCGCATTTCATCGACTACCAGGGCGGCCGCAAGGGGGCCCTGCAGTACGACGTCGCCTCGCTCCTCTACGACGCCAAGGCCGACATGCCCGCCGAGTTGCGCGAGCGCCTCCTGGGCCGGTACATGGACGCGGCCTCGGAGTTCGTGGAGCTGGACCGCGAGAAGTTCCTCGGCCACTTCCACGGCTATGTCTTCATCCGCATCATGCAGGCCCTGGGCGCCTACGGCCTGCGCGGGTTCCACGAGAGGAAGCCCCATTTCCTCAAGAGCATCCCGTACGCCATCAGGAACCTCGAGATCCTCCTGCGCACGGCCCGGCTCCCGGTGAAGCTCCCCGCCCTGACCCAGGTCTTCCAGGGGCTCATCGGCTCGTCCCAGCTGCGCCAGTTCACGGACGCCAAGCTCAGGCTCACGGTGCGGGTGCAGAGCTTCTCCTTCCGCCGCGGCCTGCCGGCGGACGCCAAGGGCCACGGCGGCGGCTTCGTGTTCGATTGCCGGTCCCTGCCCAACCCGGGAAGGTTCGAGCGCTACGCCGGCCTCACCGGCAAGGACCAGGAAGTCGTCGACTTCCTCGACCGCGAGGAGGCCGCGCAGCGCTACTTGGCCTGCGCCTTCGAGTTGGTCGACCAGAGCGTCGCGAACTACCAGACCCGCAACTTCACGGACCTCCTCGTCTCCTTCGGCTGCACCGGCGGCCAGCACCGCTCCGTCTACGGCGCCGAGCGCCTGGCCGAGCACCTGCGGGCCGGGTTCGACGTGGATGTGGAGGTCACGCACCACGGCATTTCCTCATGAAACGGCATCGACCTCCACGACTGCTTGCCTCCCCGTGGGGGAGGAAAGTGACATGCCCCCACAGCTACTTGCCTCCCCGCGGGGGAGGCAAGTGATATGAAAGCCATGATCCTGGCCGCGGGCCGGGGGCTCAGGCTGAGGCCTCTGACGGACGGCGTGCCGAAGGCCCTCGTCGAGGTCGGCGGCGTCCCCATCCTGGAGGTCGTGGCGGCCAGGCTCAAGGCCGCCGGGGTGGACTCCTTCGTCGTCAACCTGCACCACAAGGGCGAGATGGTCGAGGATTTCGTCCGGGCGAAGTCGGGGTTCGGCATGCGCTTCGCGTTCTCCCGGGAGGACGAGCTCCTGGAGACCGGCGGGGGGCTCAAGAAGGCCGCGGCCTTCTTCGACGACGGCCGGCCGTTCTTCGTGCACAACGTCGACGTCGTGAGCGGGGTGGACCTGGCCGCCCTCCACCGCTCCCACCAGGAGGCCGGGGCCCTCGCCACGCTCTCGGTGCGCCGGCGGGACAGCTCCCGCCAGCTCCTCTTCGACCCGACGGGCCGCCTCTGCGGCCGCCAGGCAGCGGGCCAGGCCCCTGCCTGGGTCGCCGGTCCCGTGGGGGGGGCCGAGCCCCTCGCCTTCGACGGCATCCACGTCCTTTCCCCGGGGATCTTCGCGAGGATGACGGAGGCCGGGGCGTTCCCCATCACCGGGACCTATCTGAGGCTGGCGGGCGAGGGGGAGAGGATCGGGGCCTTCCGCGCCGAGCCGTCCTACTGGGGCGAGATCGGCTCCCTGGAGAAGCTGGAGGCCGTCCGCCGGCGCGCCGCGGGGCAGGGTCTCCCTGGCCTCACGGGATATGGGGAGGGCCTGGGAAATAGGGAGGGCCTGGGGTAGGAAGGTCCTGGGCCACGGACGGAGCGAGCGCTTGAGCCGATACCCGCGTCCCTGGCTCGCGCCTCTGGCGTGCGGCCTGTCCGGGGCATCCGCCCTCGCCTACGAGCTCGTCTGGACGCGCAAGCTCGGGCTGCTCATCGGCGCCGACGCCAGGTCGGTCGGCGCGGTGCTCGGCGTCTTCATGGGCGGCTTGGCCTTGGGGTCGTGGCTCGGCGGGTCCGCGGCCGACCGGAGCCGGGCGCCGATGAGGCTCTACGGCTTCGTGGAGCTGGGCATCGCGTGCCTGGGGGCCGTCAGCCTGCCGGTCCTCGACGCGCTGATCCACTCCGAGGCGTTGGGCTTCCTCCCCTCGGGCGCCCTGTTGGCCATGGCGTGCGCCGCGATCCTGGCGCCGACCGCGCTGATGGGAGCCTCGCTGCCGGCGCTGCTGCGCGCCGCTCCCGGCGCTTCGGGGGGGGCCGGACGGCAGATCGGGTGGCTCTACGCCGCCAACACGCTGGGCGCGGCCCTGGGGGCCGCGCTCTGCACTCTGGCGCTCATCGAGGCCCTGGGGCTCAAGGGCGTGGGGCTGGCGGCGTCGGCGGCCAACCTCGCGGCCGCGGCGCTGGCGTTGGGCCTCGGCCGCGCGCCCGGCGAGGCTCCGGCCGCCGTCTCGCCTTCCGGGAGGACCGACGGGCGGCTGATCCGCGCCGCGCCGGCGATCTTCGCGCTCTCGGGTTTCCTCTCGCTGGCGTCCGAGGTGCTGTGGACCCGCTACCTGCTCGCCGTCACGGGCGACTCCACGATTTATTCCTTCGGCGCCACCCTGACGGCTTTCCTCCTCGGCATCGTCGCCGGCTCCGCGCTCGCGGCGCGGCTCTGCCGGCGCGGCGGCGACACGCGCCTCATGCTGGGAGGGGTCTTGGCGCTCGCGGGCGCGTGCGCCGCCGCGAGCCTGCCGGTCATGGGCTGGCTCGTCGCCAGCCCTCCCGCGGCGGGGGCGTTCTGGACCACGACGGCGTTCAAATTCCTCCGTTGCCTGGCGGTGCTGGGCCCGGCGGCGACCTTGTCCGGCATGGTCTTCCCGTTGGCGGCGACGGCGTTCATCGTCGACGGGCGGCATGCCGGCCGCGACACCGGCCGGTTGTACGCCGCCAACGCCCTGGGGGCGATCGCCGGGTCGTTGGCGGGGGGGTTCGTCCTCCTGCCGATGCTCGGGCTCAGGGGAGGGCTCGCGGCGGTGGCGGCCGCGTACTTGCTGGGCGGGCTCTATCTGCTGTTGGGCGGGGCCGGGGGAAGGCCGGCTCTTGGGATCGCCGCGGCCGCGGCCTTGGCGGCCGGCGCGGCCGGGTTCGCCGCGGCCAGGGCGGATCCGCCGCGGAGCTGGAGGGTTCGCCCGTGGCAGGAGGTGGCCTTCTACGAGGACGGCGCCGAGTCGACGGTGGCGGTCACGCGCTCGATGGCGGGCGGCGACCTGACCTTGTGGGTCGACTGGGCCGAACAGGCTGGCAGCGGCGGGCGCATGCAGCTCCATCTGCGGCTGCTCGGCCACCTTCCCGCGCTGTTCCATCCCGCCCCCCGCCGGGGGCTGGTGGTCGCCTTCGGCTCGGGGATGACGGCCGGCTCGCTGGCGGCGCATCCGTTCGACTCCATCGACATCGTCGAGCTGTCGCCCGGCGTCATGAAGGCGGCTCCTCTCTTCGCCCCGTTCAACGGCGACCCTCTGGCCGACCCCCGCGTGCGCCTCGCCGTCGCCGACGGCCGGCGGTTTCTGCGCTCGACGGCCGAGCGCTACGACGTGATCACCACCGACCCGGTCAACCCGGAGACCCTCGGCGTCGGGGCGCTCTACTCGAGGGAGTACTACGCGCTCGTCCGCTCGAGGCTGAGGGCGGGAGGGCTCGCCTGCCAATGGCTGCCCTCGCATTACGACCCCCCGGCGTACCGCATGCTCGTGAGGACCTTCTTGGATGCGTTTCCCAACGCCTCGATCTGGTACGCGGACAACACGACCGTCCTGCTCGGCTTCAAGGACGGCCCGCGGCTCACCGCGGCCGGGCTGCGGACCAAGTTCGACGACCCGGCCGTGCGCTCGAGCCTGGCCGCGGCCGGGATCGACGGCCCGGGGGCTCTCATGCCGCTTCTCCTGGCCGGGCCCGGGGAGGCCGCGCGTTTTGCAGGCGAGGGCCCGCTGAACACGGATGACCGTCCGTTGATCGAGCTGCGCTCCTCTCGCGTGGAGGGCGGCGCGGCCGGCCGGCCGGAGACCTGGGAGGTGCTCGCCGGTCTGCGGCCGGGGGACCCTCTCGCCGTGCTCGTCGATTGGCCGCGGCAGGAGCGCCGAGCCTCCGCGGAGGGGACGGCCGCGATGGACCGGTACTTCGCGCGTCGCACGCGCAAGCGGCTCATGCCGTCGCCCGGCCTGCCGTTCGAGGAGCGCGCCCGCGCCATGGAGGAGTTCGGGAGGCGGTATCTGGAGTTGACCTGGAGCCTCCTGGAGAGCCCGGCGCCCGCGGTTTTCCGCCGCATGGCGGGATTCGGCGTCGGGCAGCAGGGGCGGGAGACCGCCCTGGCCGCCGCCGCCCGGCTCGACCGGCAAGGGCGTCCGGAGGAGGCTCTCCGGGTCCTTCTCGGGATGGCGCCGTCCATGTATGAATTGGACCCGGACCTCCATCCCCTGCCGGTCTACATGGCCGACCAGGTCCTGGCCGCGATGGCGGCGCGGCCGGCTGCCGCCGGCAGGCTCGGGCGCGCCCTGCTGGCGCTCCTGCCCGAGGGACGCAACCGCCCCGGTCCCGGGCAGGCCGGCGACCCCATGCGGTGGCGGTTGTGGTGGTCCGACGCCCGGTTCCACCTTTACTGGGGGGGCGGCCGGTTCTACTGGGCCGACTGATGCGCCCCTACGGGATGGGGCAGTCCGTCACGTCGCCCCGCTCCTGCGACGAGCGGGACTCCACCTCGATGTTGGTCGGCGAGATCACCAGGTACTTGGAGAAGTACTTGCGCAGGGCGTCCGCGCGCCCCTGGGCCAGGGCCGGGTCCGAGGAGGCCTGGTGGATCGTGAAGCGGTAGGGGAGCTCCCGCGCCTCGGTGGCGCGCAGGCGCTCGGCCATGGGCTTGAGGTAGTCCGTGGCGGACTTGGACAGCTTGGCGGACTTGGGCTCGAAGATGAGGTCGTTGGCGACCTCCATGTGGGCGGCGCCCAGGGCCTCTCGGTAGAGCACGGAGGTCAGGGTGACGGGCTCGCTCTGGGCGGCGTAGCGCTCCGCGCCCAACGACGCGGTGAAGCGCCAGCGGTAGGGCTTGCCGATGCGGACGGCGACCGCGCCCGAGTAGCCCGTCCCGTCCCACTCGAGCTGGCCTCCCACGGGCCCTTCCCCGGAGGCGTGCCAGACGGTCTTCTCGTCGTCCAGGATGTCGAAGCGCCAGAGGCTGAAATCCATGTCGTTCCTGACGGAGAACACGAGGAACGGCGCCCGCGGGAACGGGGTCTGGAGGCGTTTGCGGGTGGCGTCGACCTTCACGGTCTGGACGCTCCCCGGCTGAGCCCGCTTGTAGAGGTCCAGGGATTCGATGGCCTCGCGCAGCACCGCCGGGGCGGGCCCGGGGGTCGGGACCCGGATCGCCTGCCCTCCGGCCGCCTTGGGCCGGATGGTGACGTCCTGGCGGATGAGGGTCGAGCCCTCCTCCCCGCTCTCGGCGCCCCAGGCCGGCGCGAGGGCCTGGAACATAAGGAGGGCCAGGCACGCTCCCCGGCTCATCTCTTCTTGGCCTTCCCGCGCTCTGGGCCCTGCTTGGGCTGCCCCCCGAGGGCGACGCGCGAGGCCCCGGCGTCCTTGGCCGTCTCGAGGAGGCGCTGGACGATGCGGTAGGGGACCAGCTTGTCGACCCTGAGGACCACGGCGGCGTCGGGCCTGCGCTTGACCTCCGTTCCCAGCTCCTTGGCCAGGTTGTCCCAGTCGGTCGGCTGGGACATCAGGCTCAGGCGCCCGTCGAGGGCGTAGGTGACCGCGATGAAGGGCTCCTGGCCTGCGGGGGCGCCGGCGGGCGGCAGCTCGATGTTGACGTTGGGCACGGAGAGCAGCGGCGCCGTCACGAAGAGGATGACCAGGAGCACCAGCGAGATGTCGATGACCGGGATGATGTTGACCTCGGTCACGGGCTTGGCCTCCTCCTGGAGGGCGCGCAGGCGCAGGAGCGGGAAGCGCCGCTTCATGGCCTCACTCCCCCGCGGGCTCCGCGGTCTGGACCAGGGCCACGGCCTCGGCGCCGCAGGCCTTGAGGCTTTCGATGGCCTCCATGACCATGCCGTGGGGGATGTCGGGGTGCGGGGCGAGGAAGACCTTGCGGTCGGTCCTCGTGGAAAGCTCCATGGCCATGTAGGCCAGGAACTCGCGGCGGTTGGTGAAGAAGACCTCCCCCACCATGATGCCCGCCGGCCCGAGGTCGACCATGAGCACCAGCTCGCGCTCCGGGGGAAGGGGGGGCTGGGGCTCCGAAGAAGCGGGGGCCTCGGGGGGCTTGCCCGCGGTCCGGATGTGGAGCCTGGATTCGACCGTCATGGGCGAGAGGACCAGGAGGATGATGAGCAGGACCAAAGAGACGTCCGCCAGCGGCACGACGTTGACGTCGCTGATGGGCTCCGCCTCGTCGTCCCGGTGCCAGGCGCTGGACATCGTCAGGTCAGGACTGGGGCTCGGCGAGAAGGACGGCCAGCTCCAGGACCCACAGGTCCATGGTGTTGAGCCGCTGGCGGGTGGAGACGGTGAAGTAGTTGTAGAGGACGGCGCTCGCCACCGCCACCCCGATGCCGGCCGCCGTGGCGATGAGGGCCTCCGAGATGCCGGCCGCCACGACCGCGGGGCCGCCCACGCCCTGGACCGAGAGGTCGTGGAAGGCGCGCATGATGCCCAGCACCGTGCCGAACAGGCCGATGAGGGGGGCGATGAAGCTGACCGTGCCGAAGAGGCCGACGCGCCGCGAGAGGTCGAGCTGCATGCGCTGCCGGTAGAGCTGGAAGGCCTCGACGAGGCTTTCCGTGTCGGTCTTGGGCAGGCTCAGGAGCCTCTGCAGGGCCTGGCCCATGGTGCTGTCGGAGCGGCGGCAGAGGGAGAGCGCGGCGTCCTTGTCGCCGTCCTCGAGCTTCGACCGGATGAGCTGCCACAGCCCCGTGGGCAGCCGTTCGGCGATCAGGAAGAAGTACAGGCGCTCCAAGGCCGCGGCGAGGACGACGACCGAGATCGTGGCGAGTATGGGCATCGCGACGGAAAGGCGCATCATCTCCGTCAGGGTCATGGTCTGCATAGACCGAAGTATAGCGGAGATGCCCCGAGGCCTGCAAGGCTGGCCGGCCGGTGTCGAGGCCGGCTGCCCCGGCTGCGCTCAGCCCCGCCGGGGGCTTGCGGAGCGAGGACCGCAGGCGTGGGCTTCGGCCTTGAGCACCTCGGGCAGCAGCAGCTCCGAGGCCAGCCGGTGTCCTCGGGCCGTCAGATGGAAGCCGTCGGTGAAGAGGCCCGACGGGTCCGGCGCCCCGGCGAAGGCGCGGGCCAGGTCCGCCAGGCAGGCTCCCTCGGAGCGCGCGACGGCTCGCACGCGGTCGTTGTAGGAGTCGTGGACCCGGTTGATGGCCCCGGGGTCGAAGAAGTTGCGGGTCTCCTCGCACAGGATGCGCGTCATCGGGTGCTTGGGGGACAGCGTCGTCGGGGCCGTCGCGAGCAGCGCCTCGCCGCCCCCGGCGCGGGCGGCGCGCACCATGGCCCGGAGGTTCGCCTCATAGTCGTCGAGGGAGACGCGCGGCGGCGTGCGTTCCGAGAACTTGACCCCCGGACGGATGGCGTCCGCCGCCCGCAGGAATCCCTGCAGCAGGCGGCTCTTCTCGACCGTCTTGAGGAGCCGCCACCTCTTGGAGAGATGGGCCGGCAGTTCCTTGTCCGGGACGCTCCAGGAGAGCCAGTGGTCGTTCCACCCGAAGTAGACGACCACGACCGTGGGTTGGTAGAGCGCGAGCCTCTGCTCGAGGAACTGCCTGCCTTGGAAGGAGGACCATGAGCCCACCCCGGCGTTCCACATCTCCCAGGAAGCCGACCTCGCCTTCAGCAACCGCTCGAGCCTGGCCGGGTAGGGCGTGTCGCCCGCGATGGTGCAGGAATCGCCCAGGGCGATGATGCGGCGCGCCTGGGGGGGGCGCGGGACGGCCCAGTCGGGACCCAGGACGCCCTCCGTGTTGGTCACGCCCGGGATGTGGCGGGGCCGCCACAGCAGGACGGGGTCGAGGCCGTACTCGATGTGTTTGAGCCTGTCGTCCGACCGTTGGTCCGCGCCGATGCCGGCCACGGTGCGCACGTAACGGAAAGCCAGCGGGTGATGGGCGTAGCGGAACCCCGCCGCGCGCAGCGCGGCCTCGGCGAAGACCGCCGCCGCCAGCGTGCCCAGCAGCGGCGCCGCGAGTCCGAGCGCCCGGGCGTGCCTCATGGTGCGGGCATTCTAGCCTATTTGCGCGGGACCCGGGGGGGGAGAGGTGCCGGTGTGCCGGTGCTACTTGGCGGCGCGGGACGCGGCCTTGGCCGCCGCGGGCCTGGCCTTGGCGGGAGCGCCCGCTTTGCGCGGGCGCGGCCGGAGGGTCGGGACATCCTGGAGCTGGGACCCGGGGGAAGGCTCCGCCGAGGCTTGGGGCTGGGACGGCGCCGGCCCGGCCGCAGCCGTTTGGGCTTGCGCCGTTGGGGTCGGCTCGGCCATCGCCACGTACATGGCGGGGGCGGCCAGCATCTGGAACACGTTGTAGCCGCTCTCCAAGGCTCCGGCCGCCGCGACGAAAGGATCCGCTGGTTCGGCGTTCCCGCCCGGGATGGATACGGGTCGCGCCACGGCCGGCGCGGCCGCCGGAGCGGCCGCCGGCGACGGCGCGGACCAGGCGGAGGTGACCAGCGACAGCGCGGTCAAGGTCGTCCAAAGTGCTCTGCTCATGGTATCCTTCCCACGGCCTCGGAATCTACCATTCCCTCGCTAGGCTCGGTCATCGTCATCCCATTGTATCACCGCGGGGCGGGAGGGGGCAGGGTCCAATGGGATAGCGGGGCGCCGTAAAAGTGCCCAGGGGGGCGAAGTCCAATGGCCCACCGCGGCCGTGGGACCGCGGCCGCGGGCGGGGGGCCACTTGGGCCCTGCTCGGCGGGAATGTTATACTCTGCATGGTGACTGCATCATGAAGAGCCTGCAGGTAATGCTGAAGGCGGGCTTCAAGGATTTCAAGAAGACCGCGTCGTTCTTCCCGAGCTCGCCCGTGCTGGTCCGGCACATGGTGGCGCCGCTGCGGCTCGAGCGCGCCAAGCTCGTCGTGGAGTTCGGCGTGGGGACCGGGGTCGTCACTGAGGCGATCCTCAAGCGCCTGCGTCCGTCCGGACGGCTGATCGCCTTCGAGCTCAACGAGACCCTCGCCGCCTACGCCCGCGCCCGCACGGCCGATCCGCGCCTCGAGATCGTGACCCGGGGCGCCGAACGCCTGCTTTCGGAGCTGCGCGCGCGCCGCCTCGCCGGCGTGGACGCCATCGCGTCCTCGCTGGGATTGAGCCTGATGCCCGACCGGACCCGCCACGACATCCTCAGGGCCTCGGTCGCGGCGCTCAGGCCCCGGGGGGTCTTCACGCAGTTCATCTACATCCACGGGACCGCGGTCCCGTTCAAGCGCTTCGAGGGCAGCATCCAGACGTTTCCGGCCGAGGAGTTCCTGGAGGACTACTTCGCGCGCATCGACCGCGATTGGGTGTTCCGCAACGTTCCCCCGGCCTTCGTGTACGCCTGCCGGGGACCGATCAAGGAGCCGTAGCACCAGGAGACCCCCGCAATTTTGCGGGGGTTTTCGTCCCGCGAAGCGGGACAGTCCCTCCCTCTGATTTAGAGGAATGGGACGGGGGTGAAGGGGCCGTAGTATGGAGGAGACCCCCGCAACTTCGCGGGGGTTTTCGGGGGTGAAGGGGCCGTAGTTTAAAGGAGGCTAGTCCGATGGACAAAGTCCTTGCCGAGTTCATCCGCAACATCCCGAAGTCGGACCTGCACGTGCATCTCGACGGCTCGCTGCGCCTGGGGACCCTCATCGAGCTGGCCCGGCGGGAGAAGGTCAAGCTCCCTTCCTGGTCCGAGGAAGGGCTCAGGAAGCTGGTCTTCAAGAAGTCCTACCGGGACTTGCCCGAGTACCTCCACGGCTTCGCCTACACCTGCGCCGTCCTGAGGAGCGCCGACAACCTCGAGCGCGTCGCCTTCGAGTTCGCCCAGGACAACATCGCCGAGAACGTCCGCTACGTCGAGCCGCGGTTCGCCCCTCAACTGCACACCTGCGAGGTCCTGACCGCGGCCGAGGCGGTGCGCGCGGTGGACCGCGGCATGGCCGCGGCCGCCAAGCGGCACAACTCGTCGGCCGCGGTCCGGTCGGGCAAGGACCTCCCGTTCCACTATGGGATCATCGTGTGCGCCATGAGGCGTTTCAAGAAAGGGATGTCCCCGTACTTCGGGGACCTCCTGCGCGTCATGGAGTACGCCCGGCATCAGGAGGTCTACTCGACGGCGTCGCTGGAGCTGGCCCGGGCCGCGGTCGACCTCAAGCGCAAGGAGAACCTCCCCATCGTGGGCTTCGACCTGGCCGGGGAGGAGTCGGGCTATCCCGCCGTGCGCCACCGGGAGGCGTACCAGTTCGCGCACGACCACTTCATCAAGAAGACCGTGCACGCCGGGGAGGCCTACGGCCCCGAGTCGATCTTCCAGGCCATCACGCAGTGCCACGCCAACCGCATCGGCCACGGGACCTTCCTCTTCGCCGAGGAGATGATCCAGGAGCCCAAGATCTCGGACCGGCGCCGGTTCGTCGACGACCTGGCCGAGTACATCGCGTCCCAGCGCATCGGCATCGAGGTCTGCCTGACCTCCAACCTCCAGACCAACCCGGCCATCAAGTCCATCGCCGAGCACCCCGTCCGGCAGATGATCGAGCGCGGCTTGTCCGTGAGCCTCTGCACGGACAACCGGCTGGTCTCGACCACGACCGTCACCCGGGAGCTGGAGCTGGCGGTCTCAAGCCTCAAGGTCTCCCGCCGGACGCTGAGGAACCTGGTCGTGGCGGGGTTCAAGGGGAGCTTCTTCCCCGGGAGCTACTCGGAGAAACACGCGTTCGTTTCCAAGGTCGTCGAGCGCTACCGGAACCTCGAGGCGGCTCTGCCGGCTTAGAGCTACTCCAGGCGCTCTTGGGCGCCGGCGGCGAGCGAGCCGTCCTTGGATAGCGACAGCAGGCGCTTGCGGGCGAGCTCCAGGACCTCGCCCTGGGGGGCGTACTTGAGGATGTCGGAGTAGATCCGGGTGGCCTTGCGCGCCTTGTTCTCCAGCTCGTAGATCAGGGCCAGCCGCATGAGCCCGTGGAGCCGGTGGGGATCGTCGAAAGGGCGCCGCCGGCCCAGCCCTTCGTAGGCCTTCTTCGCGTCGGCCTTCTTCTTCACCCGCTCGTAGCAGCGGCCCATGTTGAAGAGGGCCTGGGTCTTGTTCTCCGTGGCTTTCGCGTAGGCCAGGGCGGCGCCGGCGTACTGTCCCAGCGCCTCCCGCAATTCCCCGATCCTGAAATAGGCCCACCCGACGCGGGGGTGCTTGGGCCAATCGGTCGCGAATTGCTCCAGGGACCGCAGGGCCTTGGCCTGGCTGCCGGTCTTGAGCTCCGCCAGGGCGGCGTTGTAGGCGGCGTCCTGGGCCAGCCTGTCCTTGCCGCGGATCAGCTTCAGGCTCGCGGCGCTGCCTTCGAAATCGCCGGCATCGTGGAGCGCCAGGCCCCTCTTGAACAGGGCGTCCCGGGCGCGGGCGCTCTTCGGGAAGCGGCGGATGAGCTCGGTGAAGGCTTGCGCCGAGGGCTGGAACTCCCGGAGGTCGTAGTAGCACTCCCCCCTGAGCATGAGCCCCTCTTCCTTGCGCGGGGAGTCCGGGTACTCCATCTCGTACTTCTCGAGCAGCGCCACGGCTTTGGCGCACTCGCCCTGCTTGTGGGCCTGCGCCGCGAGGTTCCAGCGCAGGTTCTTCACGATCGGATGGTTCGGGAACGCCTCGGCGGCCTTGAGGAAGTCGGGGCTCTCCCGGTCGCCAACCCAGTAGGAGGTGAGCAGCAGGGTGCCCACCTCCGCGCGGCGGGCGTCCCCCGGGTGTTCCTCCAAGAATCTCCAATAGAGGGGGATGGCCGAGGTGTAGCGCTTGTGGTTGTAGTGGAGCTGGGCCTCCAGGAGGATGGATTCCCTCCGGTTGTCCTTGCCGCCCTCCGCCATCTGGCGGTACTGCGCCACCGCCTTCTGGGTCTGGTTCGCGTCGCCGTAGAGCAGGCCCAACTGCAGGCGCGCGTCCGGGGCGTAGACGGTGTCGGGGTGCCGCGCCAGCAGGCTCTCGAAGCCCCGGATGGCTTCTCTCGAGTCCCCGGCCCACTTGAGCGCCAGCCCCCGCTGGTAGAGGGCCAGGGTCCGGTTGGGGTCGGACGGATAGGCGCCGGCGAAGGCCTCGTAGGCCTCGGCCGCCTCCCGGTAGCGGCGCATCTTGTAGAGCAGATGGCCGCGCGATAGGGCCGCGGCGTTGCTCACGTCGGTGAGCCCGAAGCGCTCGGCCTCGGAGACGGCCTTGTCCATCAGCTTGAGGGCGGCCCCATAGTCTTTGTCGCGGTCCTGCCTGCCGGCGAGGGCGGCCAGGGCGTAGGCTTTGACCGGGGTCTCGAAGACCGACTCGGCCACCGTGCGGTACTTCCGGGCCGCGGCGTCGTCGCGGCCTTTGAGCTCGTCGCAGGCCGCGTTCCAGACCAAGCCCGCCACGGCCCACTTGTCCGCGCCGGCGGGCACGGTGTCGGGGATGTCCTCCTCGATCCAGGAGCAGTTGCGCATGGAGACCGCGGCCGCCCCCAGGGCGTAGGCGGCCCGGGAGCGCAGGCCGGGCGGGCCGCTGCGGGCCACGCGGGTCAGGATGGGAGCGGCCTTGGCGGGCTGGATGGCCAGGTAGAGCAGCCCTTCCAGCAGCCTGGCCTCGGAGGCGAGCTCGTGGTCCGGGTTGGACTCCAGGAACTCGCGGCACAGGGTGAGGCCGTCGCGCCAGCGTCCCGTCTGCAGGGCCTGGCGCACGCGCGAGAGCTTGGAGCCGGAGCTGGTGGTCTGGGGCTCGAGCGTGACGCCCTCCTCGTCGTCGAAGCGGACCTTCTCGCCGCGGTCGATGAGGGCCAGGAGTTGCTGGCCCTTGAAGGCGTAATCCGAGTCCGGGTAGCGGCTGATGAGGATCTCGAGGTGGCCGCGGGCTTCGTTGACCTCCCCGCGGCTGGCGGCCAGTTGGGCGCTGCGCAGCAGGTCCAGGGCCACCACGGGGCTCAAGGGGTCGTGGACCTCCACGCTGGTCGTGAGCGACTTGCCGAAATTCATCCGCGCGCCCGAGTAGTCCCCGCTCTGGACCTTCAGCTCGCCGAGGATGGCGGCCCCTTCCATCTTGGTGGAATTCCAGCTGTCGAGCTTGGTCGGGCTCTTCTTCTTGGCCTGGGAGGCCGGCGCCGCGAGCGCCAGGCTCGTCAGGACGGCGAAGAGGACGGCGTTCATCTCATCGTGAAGCGGAACGTCACGACGCCCCAGGTCTGGGGGGCGGAAGCGCCTTGGCTTGGCACGGCCTCGAACTTCCAGAGCTTGATGGCGTCCAGGGCGAGCACGTCGAGCTCGGGGAAGCCCGAGGTCACCTTGATGATGGCGCCGGGCTTGACGGAGCCGTTTTCCAGGACCTGGAATTTGACGCGGACCGTGAGGTCGAGCCCCCGGGAGGAGACCCAATCCGGGCTGACCGGCAGGCGCCGCGCCAGCAGTCGCCGGGTGCCGATGGGGCCGTCGATGCTCCAGGAGATCGACCCATCGGAGCGCTTGATGCCGCCGCCTGAGAGCTGGGAGCCCACCGAGTCCCTGAGGTCGCCGTCCGACGCCGTGCCGGGGCCGTCATCGAGGCTGGCCGCGGACCGCTGGGCGGCGCCCGCCGCGGGGCCCGCGTCGGCCAGGCCCGCGAGCGCCTCATCGGGGTCCTTGAGTTCGGAGAGGGCCCGGGACAACTCCACGCGCTTCTGCCGCGCGGAAGCCAAGGCCGCTTCCCGGGCCTGGCGCGCCGCCTCCTTGGCTTGCCGGAGGGCTTGCCTGGCGGCCAGGCGGGCCTGTCGCTTGGCTTCCCGGGCCGCCCATCGGGCTTCCTTGGCCGCCTGTCTGGCCGCCAACTGGGCGGGGGTGGGGGCCGGCTTGGGCTTTTTGGCTTTCTTGGCGGCCGGGGCCTTCTTGGCCGGGACGGGCTTGGCGGCCGGGATATTGGGCGCGACTTTCTTCGGGATGACGACCGGGCCGGGGCCGTTGTCGGGGAGTTCGTCATCCTGGCCTTGCCCGGGGGGGATGGGGGCCAGGAAGGGCGAGGTCGGCGACTTGACGAACTCGATGGGGACGATCTTGTCGGCGGCGGCGAAGTCGCCCCACTTGACCCCCGGGTTGGCGACCAGAAGGCCGCCGTGAAGCACGGCGGCCACTCCCAGGAAGACGAGGTCCCTGACCGGGGTTCCTTGGTCGGACGTCATATCCCTACAAGTATGGACGGAATGCCGCGGGTCAGGCAGGGCCCAGGGTCCCAACCGGGACCGGCAAGAGGAACGGCCGCGGGAGGGTCCCGAGGCCCTTGACAGAAACGGGCCGTTTGTCTCCGCCATGGGGTCAGGTCTTTACTGTTGACTCTTTGGAAACCGATATCCCGTCCAAGAGTCAACAGTAAAGACCTGACCCCCATTAGGGCCAGAGGAAGTTGTTGTCGGCGTCGGCGAGGCAGGGGAGGGCGGCGTCTTTCGGGGAGAGCTTCACCTCGGCCGACGGCCAGCGGATGGCGACGGCGGGGTCGTTCCAGCGGATGCCGCGGTCGTGCTCCAGCGAGAAATACGTCGTGGTTTTGTAGAGGATGTCCGCGACGTCGCTGAGGGTGTAGAACCCGTGCGCGAAGCCCGCCGGTATCCAGAGCGTCAGGTTGCGCTCGTCCGAGAGCTCCACCGCGGCCCAGCGGCCGTAGGTGGGGGAGCCCTTGCGCAGGTCCACCGCGACGTCGTACACCTTCCCCCGCAGGCAGCGCATCAGCTTGCCTTGGGCGGCGGGCAGCTTCTGGTAGTGGAGGCCGCGCACGGTGGTCTTCACGGACCGGGAGATGTTGTCCTGGACGAAGCGGGGGATGCCCGCCTCGGCCATCTCCGCCTCCCGGTAGCCCTCCAGGAAGAAGCCCCGGTCGTCCGGGAAGACCTTCCCCTCGATGAGGAGCAGGCCCGGGAGCTCGAGCGGCTTGAAGGCGAGGCCGGGCATCACTTCCCGTGGGACGCGGCCTGGGCCGAAGGCCCAGGCGCCTGGCGGCTGCGCCAGTAGGCCTGGCCTTCGGGCGCCAAGGTGTAGACCGGGTCGTAGTACTCGTAGCGGCGCGTGAGGGCCTCGGCGTCGTCGGCCTCGATGCCTGTCCGGTAGTTCTTGGTCCAGTACGAGATGCCCTTCACCCTGTCGTAGTCCGCGACCTGGTGGATCCAGCGCTTGCCCACCAGGGGAACGTCGCAGGTGATCCTGGGGGTGGCGAAGCCGGGGAGGTAGCCCATGATGTCGTGCTGGAGGGTCTGCGCCTCGTGGACCGAGGTGCGCCAGTGCTCGCAGTTGGGGATCATGTCGCACATGTAGAAGTAGTACGGCGTGACCTTGGCGTGGTCGAGCATCATGAAGCAGAGCTCCAGGAGGTCCTTGGCCGTGGCGTTGATGCCCCGCATGAGGACGCCCTGGTTGCGCACGTTCCGGAATCCCATCGCGAGGATCTTGCGGACGGCCTGGCCGAGCAGGGGCGTCACCTGGCTGGCATGGTTGATGTGCGTGTGCATCGCGATGGTGATGTCCCGCTGGAAGGCCTTCTTGGCGAGGCGCTCGAGCCCCTGGAGCACCGAATCCTGGAGGAAGTGCTGGGGGAGGGCCTGGAGCCCCTTGGTCGCCAGGCGGATGTCCCTGATGTTGGGCAGGTCCATGAGCTTGGAGACGAAATCCTCGAGCTGGGCGATGGGGACGTTGGCGATGTCGCCCCCCGAGACCACGACGTCGCGCACGGAGGGCGTCTTGGCCAGGTAGTCGAGGATGGCCTCGCAGCGCTCCTTCGGGGCGTGCTCGAAGCGGAGCTTCTTGACCTGGGGGACGTCGTTGCCCACCAGGTCCATGCGGGTGCAGTGTCCGCAGTACTGGGGGCAGGTGTGGGTGAGTTCGGCGAGCACTTTGGTCGGGTAGCGGTGGGCGAGGCTCTCCACGGCGAACATCTCGCTCTCGTGGAGGCTGTCCCTCGATGCGAGGGGGTGGCTGGGCCACTCGGGATGCCGGTCCTTGAGGGCGGGCAGCATGTAGCGCCGGACCGGGTCGTTCCACAGGTCCCGCTCGTCCATCGTGTTGAGCATCTGGGGGGGGATGAGGACGGCCATGGTGGCCATCTCCCGCTGGTCCCGGTCGATGCTGGCGAGGAGGTCGTCGGGCAGGAAGTCGCCGAACACGGCCTTGAATTCCTTGAGGTTCTTGACCGAGCGCTGGCGCTGCCAGACGGCGCTCTCCCACTTGGCCCGGGTGACGCCTCGGAAGCCCGGCAGCCGGGTGAAATCCTGCTCGACGAAGGGCCGCTTGAGCGGGTACTGGAACGGCTGGCGAGAAGGGTCCGCCTTGACTTTCCTGGCCATGGCCCTACTATAACATTTCGGGGCCTGGCCTTGAATCTCGGCCCCCGCCGCCGATTTTGGTATACTCGCCAAGACATGAAGGACATCAGCTGCCACAAGTGCCACAAGCCGCTGAGGGGCGCCAAGAAGTTCTACCGCTGCTCGGGCTGCCAGGCCTATTTCTGCCCGAGCTGCATGGACCGTTTCTGCCTTTTCTGCAAGGCGACGCTGAAAGAATACACCGTGGAGGGATGACCCCGGCCGTCGGCCGGGCCCAACGAACATGAAGAACAAGAAGACGCCATTTTTGACGGATGCCCAGCTCAAGGCGGAGCTCGACAAGTGCGAGTACTGCGCGGAGAAGCCCTGCAAGGAGGCCTGCCCGGCGGACTGCTCCCCGGCGGACTTCATCATGGCGGCCAGGCGGGGCGCCCCGTCCGATTTCAAGCGCGCCGCGGCGCTCATCATGGGCTCCAACCCGCTCGGCGGCGTGTGCGGGGCCGTCTGCCCGGACCGGCACTGCATGAAGGCCTGCGTGCACCGGACCTTCGACCACGCCGTCGACATCCCCGCCGTCCAGGCCACCATCGTCCAGAAGGCCAAGGACCTCGGCGTCCTGCCGGTCTTCCCCCCGGAGGTTCCCAACGGGAAGAAGGTCGCCGTGGTGGGCGGCGGCCCCGCGGGCCACGGCGCCGCGGCGGCCCTCGCCCAGCTGGGCTACGCCGTCACCATCCTGGAGGCCCAGGAGGGTTCGGGCGGCATGGCCGGCCTCATCCCCGGCTCGAGGCTGGACAAGAAGGTGCTCAGGACGGACCTCGAGTTCGCCCGGGGATTGGGCGACATCGCGGTCCGCCACGGCAGGAGGGTGGACGATCCCGGCGCGCTCCTGGCCAAGGGCTTCGACGCGGTCGTCGTGGCCACCGGCCTGGACGTCCCCTTCATGCTCCCCATCAAGGGAGCGAAGGCCGCGGTGGACTGGCAGACCTGGCTCAGGGACCCGGAGAGCGTCCGCGTGAAGGGCAGGCGGGTCGCGGTCATCGGCGGCGGGGCGGTGGCCGCGGACTGCGCCGAGACCGCGGTGGAGGGCGGCGCCGAGCGCGTGGAGCTGTTCGCGCTCGAGAAGCTCGGCGAGATGCCGCTGACGGCCAAGGAACTCGCCGGCATCCTCGATGCCGGCGTTCAGGTTTCGGGGCGCGTCCGCGTGGCCGCGATCATGACGAAGGGCGGGAAGATCCGCGGCATCAAGACGAAGAAGGTCGAGCTGCCCAAGGGGAAGGCCTTCCACCCGAGCCTCATGAAGGACGTCAAGGGCACCAAGCAGACGAGGAAAGACTTTGATTTGGTGATCATGGCCGTCGGGGCCAAGGCCAGCGCCAAGCCGGACAAGGTCTCCGGCGTATTCTACGCCGGAGACCTTGAAAATGGCCCGACCACGGTGGTCGAGGCCGTGGCCGCCGGCAAGAACGCCGCGCTCCAGGCGCACGCCTTCCTCGGGGGGCCGGCGGAGGCGCCCGCCAAGAAGAAGACGAAGAGCGTCCATGTCCTCAAGGGCCGTACGCTCTGTCCGGTGCCCCTCACGGCCGAGTTCTTCGGCCGCGAGATCCTCTCGCCGTTCCTGCTCTCGGCCGCGCCCCCGAGCGACGGCTACGAGCAGATGAAGAAGGCCTACGACGCCGGCTGGGCCGGCGGGGTCATGAAGACCTGCTTCGACAACGTGCCCATCCACATCCCGGCGGCGTACATGTTCGCGGTCACCCAGTCCACCTACGGCAACTGCGACAACGTCTCGGGCCATCCGATGGACCGCGTCTGCCGCGAGGTCGAGCGCCTGCGGCGCGAGTACCCCGACCGGCTCACCATGGCCTCGACCGGCGGGCCGGTGACCGGCAACGTGGACGCCGACCGCGCGGGCTGGCAGGCCAACACCAAGAAGCTCGAGTCGTCCGGCGTCATGGGCATCGAGTACAGCCTCTCCTGCCCGCAGGGGGGCGACGGCACCAAGGGGGACATCGTGTCCCAGGACGCCGAGCTGACCGCCCAGATCATCGAGTGGGTCATGCAGGCCGGCGACCCGGAGGTCCCCAAGCTCTTCAAGCTGACCGCGGCCGTCACGTCCATCTACCCGATCATCACGGCCATCCGCGAGGTCTTCGAGATGTACCCGGGCAAAAAGGCCGGGGTCACCCTGGCCAACACGTTCCCGGCCCTGTCGTTTCGGCCGGGCGCGAAGAAGGCGTGGGACGAGGGGGTCGTCATCGGGCTCAGCGGCGAGGGGGTCATCCCCATCAGCAACCTCACCCTGGCCAACGTCTCCAAGCTCGGCGTGACCGTGTCAGGCAACGGCGGGCCCATGGACTACAGGGCCGCGGCCGACTTCCTCGCCCTGGGCGCCAAGACCGTCCAGTTCTGCACCATCGTCATGAAGCACGGCTACGGCGTCGTCGGCGACCTGCACTCGGGCCTGAGCCACCTCCTGGAAGCGCGGGGCATGAGGTCGGTGGCCGAGCTCGTCGGGCGCAGCCTCCCGGACCCCGTCACCGGGTTCATGGAGCTGACCCCGGTGAAGAAGATCTCGGACGTGGACCGGGACCTGTGCCAGCACTGCGGCAACTGCGCGCGGTGCCCGTACCTGGCCGTCACGCTCGACGCCGACAAGGTCCCGGAGACCGACGCATCCAAGTGCATCGGGTGCTCGATCTGCAGCCAGAAGTGCTTCTCCGGCGCGCTCTTCATGCGCGAGCGGACCAAGAAGGAAGCCGGCATGCTTCAGGAGGCATGACCAATGAAAACACATGCTCGCCCCCTCAATGCTCGTCTCCCCGTGGGGGAGACTCGCGGTTCCCTGTTGATCAAGGACGGCCTCATCGTCACCCTGGGCGACAAGTCCAGGGTCCTGGCCGGCCACTCCATCCTCTGCGATGGCGGCAGGATCGCGAAGATCGCCAGGACCGCCCAGTTCAAGGGCAAGTACGACAAGGTGCTCTCCGCCCAGGGCAAGGTCGTCCTGCCGGGCTTCATCAACAGCCACATGCACTTTTACAGCACGCTTGTACGCGGCCTTGGAAAGGCCGCGCCGTCGAGGAATTTCCAAGAGGTCCTCGAGAACCTGTGGTGGCGTCTGGACAAGAAGCTGTCGCTCGACGACTGCTACTACTCCGCCCTCCTGCCGTTGATCGACGCCGTCAAGCGCGGCACCACCACGCTCGTCGACCACCACGCCAGCCCCTTCGCGGTCCGCGGGTCGCTCGACCTCATCGCCAAGGCTGTCAAGGAGACGGGCCTGCGGGCCAGCTTGTGCTACGAGCTCTCCGACCGCGACGGCGAGAAGGTCGCGCAAGACGGCATCGACGAGAACGTGGCGTTCATCAAGCGCTGCGCCCGCGAATCGGACGACCAGCTCAAGGCCCTCTTCGGCCTGCACGCCTCCTTCACCATCACGGACAAGACCATGGAGAAGGCCGCCCGGGCGGGCCATGACCTCGGGGCGGGCTTCCACGTCCACACGGCCGAGGCCGCATCCGACCAGGACTACAACCAGAAGCACTTCGGCCTGCGCGTCGTGGAGCGGCTGCACAAGTTCGGCATCCTGGGCCCCAGGACCATCGCGGCCCACTGCGTCCACGTGACCGAAAAAGAGATGGACCTCCTGAAGTCCACGGATACGGCCGTCGCGCACAACCCCCAGTCCAACATGAACAACGCGGTCGGCGTGGCCGACATCGTCAAGATGCAGTCCAAGGGCATCCTGGTGGGGCTGGGCACCGACGCCATGACGGTCAACATGCTCGAGGAGCTGCGCTGCGCCCTCTGGGCCCAGCACCTGTCCCACGACGACCCGAGCTGCGGCTTCATGGAGGCTGCCTCGACGCTGATGTTCAACAACGCCAGGATCGCCGCCCGCCACTGGGGCGTCAAGCTCGGCGTCCTCGAGGAAGGGGCCGCGGCGGACATCGCGCTCATGGACTACCACCCGCCCACGACGTTCGACGAGGGCACCTTCCTCGGGCACGTCATCTTCGGCCTGTCGCAGTCCTTCGTGGACGCCACCATCGCCTCGGGGAAGGTCCTGATGGAGAACAAGCGGCTGACGATCGACATCGACGAGGCCGAGGTCGCGGCCAAGTCCCTGGAGCTCTCCAAGAAGCTCTGGCAGCGGTTCTGAGGGGTCAGCGCCGCTTGGCCCGGGCGTAGTCGAGGAGGGCCTTCGACGAGCGCAGGGCCTTGCCCAGCCGGGCCGGGGCGTCCCGGGCAACCTTGGAGACGGCCTTCCGGTACTTCTTCTGGGCCGGGTTGCAGCCGAAGCGCTGGCGCGAGGCGCCGGTCACCGTCGCCAAGGTCTTCCCGGCCGAGTCGAGGAACGCCAGCCCCACGTCGCACTTGACGCCGTCGTAGGTGAGTTCCCCCGGGCAATGCCTCTTGGGGAGGGTGAACTGCGGACACCCCACCTGCAGGAAGACCGTGACGTCGGCGGTCCCGGCGCCCCTCCTGCCTTCGTCGTAGTCCCGCTTTTCGACGACCCGGGCGGTCTTGAAGTGGCGGCGGACGACGCCGGTGGCGTCGGCGAAGAGCTTGTCCACGTCCATGCCGCGGCCGAGGCGCGAGGAGGCCACCTGCTCCTTGAGCTCCTTCTGCCGGTCCCGGTCCACGACGACGAGGGCCGTGAGGCGCCGGTAGGGGTGGCGCGAGAGGCCCGCGGCGCTGACCGGCGGCAGCGCCATCGCCAGCAGCAGGAGGGCTGCCCGGGGCGTCATGTCGTCATCCCCCTTCGATAAGGGACAGGGGGCGCTATCGCGCCCCCTGTCCGGCGGCTTGCCGCCGGCCTAATGCTTCTCAGCCGGCGCCTTGGCCATCTGGCCGTCGAGCACCTTGTCGATCTGCTTGTCCGTCCAGGCGGCCTCGCCCTTGCGGCGGGCGTTCACCTCGTTCAAGACGCTCTCCAGGGCGCCTTTGACGGGCGCGAATGCTGACCTGGCCTGCAGGGCCTGCGACTCGCTGAACATGGTCATGAAGAAGTTCCACGAGGCCGGCATCCAGAAGTCGAAGAACACGCTGCCGCCCTGGCCGCCGACCCGGGTGTTGGACTGGGTCGGGAGCGCGAAGGTCAGGTTCTCTGCCTTGAGCACGGGGTCTTTGTGCAGGAGCGGGATGATCTTGCTCAGGGCCTTGATCTGGGCCTGGGCGCTGGCGCCCGCGGCGCGAGCCTCGGCGCCCTCGGAGGCCGCCATGGCCTTATAGGTCGCGCTATGGTCCTCGTAGTGGCTGCCGGTGCGGCGGCCCTGGCTGTCGTAGTCCACGACCTCCACGTTCTCGTTCTGGGAGGCCAGGAGCAGGTACATGGCGCGGCTCTTCTCATGGGAAGCCATGTCCGCCATGTCCTTATCCGCCCCTTGGGCCATCTCGACGGCGGACTTGAGCGTGCCGTCGGCCGCGCCGGTCAGGTCCTGCAGCCGGGCGAGGTGCGTCTGGTACTCCGCGTCGCGATCGGCGAGCCGGTCGGAGACCCGGCCGCGCATGGCGCCGTTGAACCTTTCGAAGGCGGCCTTCTCGGGCGCGATCTCGGAGGACTTGAACTCGGCGATGTCGGAGAGGCCGCGCTTGGTCATCTCCTTGAGCCTGCCGCCGAAGAGGCCGGGCACGGTCTCATCGAAGCGGGCGACGTCCTTCTCGTACTGGGCCTGCGCCGCGTCCTGCCTGCCGAGCTCGGCGCGCAGGGACTTGAGGCTCACGGCCAGGGCGCCCTCGAACTCGGAGGACTTGGCGGTGGTCTCGAGGCCCGAGAGGTTCTGCTGCCAGGTCGAGGGGAGCTCGCCGCCGACCCGCTTGGAGGAGTCCTTGGAGACGGCGTTCTCGTTCATCTCGGCGCGGGCGGCCACGAGGCCGTCGAAGGCGGCGAAGGTCCGGCCTTCCTTGACCGAGATGGACTTGCCGTTCGACAGCTCGATTTCCTTCTTGCCGGCGCTCTGGGCGTTGGCGACGCGCTCGTCCATGCGCTTCTGCCGGCCGCGGGACTCGGTCTTGATCGCGTTGAGGGGGGCGGGGTCGTTGTCGCGGCGGGCCTTCTCCAGGGCGATGACGTCCTGGTTGCTCTTGGAGTTCTCCCAGGCGTCGTTCTTGCTCTTGCCGCGCAGCCAGAGGTAGATGCCGGTGCCGACGGCCGCCACGGCGGCCACGATGGCGATGACGATGCCGATGGAGGCCTGCTGGGGGTTCTCGACGGGTTCCTTGACGGGGGAGGGGACTTCCCGGGTCCGCTTGGCGCCGGTGGTCTTGGAGGGCTTGCCCACCTTGGCGTCGACGCGGTCCGCCGGGATGGCGTCGCCCAGGCCCGCGACGACGGCATCCTGGGTCCGCAGCCGCTTCTCGCCGGTGTAGTGGGCTCCGAGGCCCTCGCCCGTCGGCGCCGAGCCCAGCTCGGAGCGCATCATGTCGAGAGAGGCTGAGGCGGCCGGGTTCTCGTCGGGGTTCGGCTCGGGAAGGGTTTCTCGCATGTCGGGCCCGATGACAGGCAGGCTGCCGTCGCCGTCGCCGGCCCGCTTGCCGACGGGGAGCGGCATCGGGCGGCTGTCGCCGGGGAGCCGGTCGGTCGCCGAGCCGTCGGGGAGGGCGCGGGCTCGCTCGGCGGCGAGCTGCGCCGCGTTGAGGGAGACCACGGTGGTCTTGTTGAGGGGCTGGGGACCGGCTTGCGTGAAAGCCACGGCGGGCCACGCGGAGTAATGCACGATGCAGGCGGCGAGGAAGGGTGCGACGATGCTGCGGACGGTCTTCATTCGAGTCACCTCCGGAGCACAGATTGTATCACCGGCCCCCGGAGGGGGGCATGAGCGGGAGGGCCCATCGCCGTGGAGGAATACGGCCCGGGCCCGTCTGAGCCATCGAGGAACCGGCAGGGCCCAGGGGGGCGGGCCCGCGGGATGGGCCCATGGGCCTACCTGCGCGCTACTTGATGTGGAGCCGCTGGGGGTCGAGCTTCTCGCGCAGGAGGCGGATCTCGGCGGCCGACGGGAGGTCCACGCCGCCCAGCGGCTCGGCCACGGCCAGGGGCCAGCCGATGTTCTCCCGGACCTTGTCGACGGTGACGCCCGGGTAGATGGCCGTGAGGACGAGCTCGCCGGTCTTGGCGTCGGGCTCGAGGATGCCCATGTCCGTGATGACCTTCGTGGGGCCCCGGCCGGGGACGGCGACCCCGCCGCGCTCTGCGCCCCGGGGCCGGGTGCCGGGGCTCGTGATGTAGTCCACCTTCTCGAGGAAGGTGCGCTTGGAGAGCTTCATCACGATGAGCACGCGCTGGGCGTGGATGGCGATCTCGCAGGCCCCGCCCGAGCCCGGCAGGCGGACCTTGGGCGCCTTGTAGGGGCCGACCACGGTGGTGTTGATGTTGCCGTAGCGGTCGAGCTGGGCGCCGCCCAGGAAGCCGACCTGGATCTTGCCGTTCTGGAGGATGAGCTGGAAGACGTCGGACATGCCGCAGACCATGAGCGAGCCCGTGACCAGGGCCGGGTCGCCGATGGAGGGGGGGACCCGGTCGGGGACCGCGCCAACCGCGCCGGACTCGTAGATGAGGACGAGGTTGGGGGCGTGCGTGGCGCGCGCCAGGTTGCAGGCGAGGTTCGGCAGGCCGATCCCGACGAAGATGACCTCGCCGTCCTTGATCTCCCGGCTGGCCTGTACCGTCATGAGCTCGGCCAGGGTGTAGTCCGCCGCGGTCTCAATAGCCATAGTCCACCCCCGCGCACACGGAAGGCTTGGCCTTGAGGCGCCCGGCCAAGGCCGCGTTCTTCGCCATGTACTCGGCGCGGTCCTTCACGCCGTGCACGAACTCGTTGAGATAGCTCGCGAGGGACGCTTCGTCCCTCGCGATGCCGTCCCATTTCACATAGAAGTCGTTATCCCTGTCGTAATAGCCTTGCGCGTAGGAGGGATGCGCCCCCCACGGCTCGTGGACCACGGCGTCCACCTGGAACCCCGGGATCAGGGTGCGGTTGGGGTCGGAGCGGATGACGGCCTCGTCCACGATCTCCTCGACCGCCACGATGACGCGCTTGGAGGCGAAGGCGGCCTCCTTCTGGACGCCCATCAGCCCCCAGATCTGGGTGTTGCCGCTGGCGTCGGCCCTCTGGGCGTGGATGATGGTGACATCGGGCCGCAGGCCAGGCACCGTGGCGAGCTTCTCGCCGGTGTAGGGGCACGCCACCGTCTTGATGAGGGGGTTCGAGGAGGGGATGTCGGCCCCGGTGTAGTTGCGCATGGGCCAGAACGGCAGGTTCGCCGCGCCGGCCGCCATCCGGGCGACCATGCCGAAGTGGGAGTACTCCTCGATCTCGAGCCGCGGAGGCTGAGCCTCCACGGCTCGACGGAAGGCGTGCAGGGAGCCTATCCCCGGGTTGCCGGCCCAGGAGAAGATCAGCTTCTTGGCGCAGCCGGCCGCGATCATCTGGTCGTAGATGAGGTCGGGGGTCAGCCGGGCCAGGGTGAGCCCCTTGCGGCCCTGGCGGATGATCTCGTGCCCGGCGGCAAAGCAAATGAGGTGCGTGAAGCCCTCGATGACCGCCGTGTCGCCGTCGTGGACGAACCGGGCGACGGCCTCCTTCATGCTGAGGAGCTTGCCGCTCATCGGGAGAGCTCCGTGAGGCAGTCGTCCAGGATGGAGAGCCCGGTGTCCGCGTCGTAGTCCGTGAGCACCAGCGGCGGGGCGATGCGGATCGTGGATCTGCCGCAGGAGAGCAGGAGCAGCCCCTTGCCGAAGGCCGTCTGCTCGAGCTTCTCGACTAGCTCGGAGGCCGGCTCCTTGGTCCGGCGGTCCTTGACGAACTCGACGCCGATCATGAGGCCCTGCCCGCGCACGTCGCCGATGCAGGGGTGCTTGCGCTGCAGCCTGAGGAGGCCGCTCGTGAGCCGCTCGCCGATGCGGCGGGCGTTGGCCATGCCCTCCGACTCGACGACGTCGAGCGTGGCCAGCGCCGCGGCGCAGCAGACCGGGTTGCCGCCGAAGGTCGAGCCGTGGGTCCCGCGGGGCCAGGTCATGACGCTCTCCTTGGCGACGATGGCCCCGATGGGCATGCCGGAGCCCAGCCCCTTGGCGGTGAGCAGGATGTCGGGCTCGACGCCCGGGTGCTCGCAGGCCCACCACTTGCCGGTGCGGCCCACGCCGGACTGGATCTCGTCGAAGACGAGCAGGATGCCGTGCTCGTCGCAGAACCTGCGCCACCACCGCACGAACTCGGGCCTGGGGAAGACGTAGCCGCCCTCGCCGAGCACGGGCTCCATGAAGACCGCCGCGACGTCCTTGGGGGAGACCTTCTTCTCGAAGAGGTCCATGGCGCCCGAAAGGCCGTCGACGCCGCGGTAGGGGTTGTCGTAGGGCAGGTGGCTGACCTCGGGCAGGAGCGGCCCGAAGCCGGCCCGGTACTTTACCTTGCTGGCGGTAAGCGTTATGGCCGCGTAGCTCCTGCCGTGGAACGCCCCCTGGAAGGCCAGGAGGTGCGGCCGGCGCGTGTGGTAGCGGGCGAGCTTGACGGCGCCCTCGACGGCCTCGGTGCCGGAGTTGGTCAGGAACACGCGCTTCTTGTCCTTGCCGGGCGCGATCTTGGCCAGCCGTTCGCACAAGGCCGACATGCTCTCGTAGAAGAAATCCGTGCCGCAGATGTGCAGGAACCGTCCGGCGGCCTCCTGGACCGCGGCCACGACCTTGGGGTGGTTGTAGCCGGTGGAGGAGACGGCGATCCCGGCCATGAAGTCGATGTACCGGTTGCCGTCGGCGTCCTCGACCATGGCCCCCTTGCCGCCGGTGACGGCGAGGGGGTAGGCCTTGATGTAGGACGGCGAGCTCCAGGCGCGGTCCTGGGCGATGATGCGGCTGGCCTTGGGGCCGGGAGGGGTGACGCGGATGCGGGGGTAGTCGTTCTTGGTCATGGTCTTGGTCGGCATGGCGCGGCTCCCTACGATTTCTCCGCCAGGTGGTCGAGCGTCTTGTCGAGGGCGTTCTCGAAGAGCGAGACGAGCTGGCGAATCTCCTCCTCGGTGATGGTGAACGGCGGCGCGATCATGACGAGGTCGCCGTTCACCCCGTCGGCGTGCCCGACGTTGGGCCACACGACGAGCCCGTTGTCCTGCGCGAACTCGACGAACGTCTCGGCGAACTTGAGCTCCCGCGGGTGGGGGGTCTTCTTCTTGGCGTCGGCGACGAACTCCACCGCGTGGAGCATGCCGATGCCCCGGACGTCGCCCACCCCGTGGAGGGACCGGAGCACCGAAAGGTGGCGCTGCAGCGCCTTGCCGGTCTTGGCCGCCATGGCCACCAGGCTGTGCTTCTTGATGTAGCGGACCGCGGCCAGGCCGGCGGCGCAGGAGGTCGGGGTGTGGGAGAAGGTCTGGGCGTGCAAGAGCTTGCCCGAGCCCTTGGCCAGGGGCCCGATGATCCTCTCCGACGTCACCACGGCCGAGAGGGGGACGTACCCGCCGCTGAGCCCCTTGCCCAGGACCATGATGTCAGGGACGACGCCGAAGTGTTCGATGCCGACCCATTTGCCGGTCCGGCCCGCGCCCGTGAGGACCTCGTCGTCGATCAACAGGACCTCGTGGCGGTCGCAGATCTCCCGGACCCGGCGGTAGTAGTCGGGCCGGGGCACCGAGGCGCCGGTGGAGGAGCCTCCGATGGGCTCGGCGATGAAGGCGGCGACCGTGCCGGCCCCCTCCTCTTCGATGACCTTCTCGAGGATTGAGCCCGAGCAGACCGGGCAGGCCGCCTTGCCGTTGCAGGGGCAGCGGTAGGGGTAGGGGGCCGGGATCAGCGGGACCCGGACCAGCCACGGCTCGAAGAGCTTCTTGTAGTGGCCGCGCGCCGACGTCGAGAGGGCCAGGAGCGTGTTGCCGTGGTAGCCCGGGTTCTGGGAAATGATCTTGTGCTTGCCGGGCTTGCCGGTCTCGACCCAGTACTGGCGGGCGAGCTTGAGCGCCGCCTCGACTGCCTCCGAGCCGCTCCCGAGGAAATAGGAGTAGCCCAGGCCCTCCGGGTTGAGCTCGACCAACTCCTGGGCGAGCTCCTCGGTCGGCTCGCTGGTGAACGCGGTGCCGTTGACGTAGGCGATGCGCCCCGCCTGGTGGCCGATGGCGTCGGCGATCTCGCGCACCCCGTGGCCGATGTTGACCGTGAAGGCGCCCCCGGAGGCGTCCAGGTAGCGCTTCCCCTTATCGTCGAAGATCCAGCAGCCCTCGCCGCAGACGATCTTCGGGAACCTCTTGGTGAGGCTGCGGTAGAACACCGGGCTGGCCGGGAAGCGGCAATCGGTCGCCGGAGCCATGACGAAATTGTAGCAATTTGGGCGCGGCGGGCCGTCAATGCTGTTTCCAGTTGACGAGCAGGGCCTTCTCCGGCAGTCCAGGGGGCGGGAACGAGCGCAGGTTCGCGTCGTAATTCAGGCTTCTCCCGCCCGTGAAGCCGCTCACCGATATCCCCTGGGTGCGCACGCCATAGAGCCAGAATACCCTTCCGGTGGAGCCTGACAGGCTCATGTTGGTGGTGCCCTGCTCCACGAAATAGACCCCTACGACCAGCAGGTTCGCCCCCGTCTTTGAGAAGGTGGCGCAGTTGCGCGCCAGCGCGGCGAAGGACTGGTTGGGCCCCGCCGAGATGGAGCTGGCGCCGACATAATAGAGGTTGTCGTTCACGATGACCCGCCCCGCGGCCGACCCGCAATTGCCCGCCGCCGCCGCTCCTGCGACCACCGTGACGCGCCCGCTCACGACGCCCCTGACAGTGAGGTTGCAGTTCTCGCCGTAGATGATGGCGCCCTGGGCCGGGATGGCGTAGGTCGCCCCTCCCACCACGGTGAACGTGCCGGTGGAGTTGAACACGATCGTCTGGGCCGCGGTCGCCTTGTAGGTGTAGTGCGCGTCGTAGTAGGAGAAGTCGAGGGTGGGCCAGGCGACGTCGGGGACGTAGTTGTACCTCTGCCCGAGCACCGTCACGCTCCCGAAGCTGGAGCCGCTGTAGTAGAGGTCGCCGTCGATGACCACCGAAGCGGCTCCCGCAAGGTTCCCTCTGACGACCACGGGGCCGCCGTTGAAGCGGACGTTGGCTCCCGTGACGGTCAGGTTGCCGTTGGTGTAGAAGCCGCCGTCGTAAGTGACGTTCGAGGCGCCGATGGCGAAGGCCCCGTTGATCATGGTGCCGTACTGCACCAGGTCCGAGGAGAACTGCACGAGCGCCTCGAGGATCCGGGTGGTCAGGGGCCTGGCCTCGGTCCCGTAGACTCCTGTCGCCTTGACGTGCAGCGTGCGGTTGACCTCGTCGGGGATGAAGGTCACGGTGGAGTAGCCGGCGGAGTAGAAGGACTCGGGCCGGCTGAGCGCGTCCGTATCGTAGTGCCCGCCGTAGGCGTTCTGGGAGAACTGGCGGAAGTAGTCCGACACCGCGCCGTTGGCCAGCGCCGAGGCCGTCTTCTGGCGCCTCTCGGCGACCGCGGACCTGAGGAGCACGCTCACCTGCTGGTAGAAATAGAGTCCGATGGGCAGGGCCACGAGCATGACGACCAGGGCCATGACGAAGGCCTGGCCGCGCCCGACGTTCCTGGCGCGGACGTGCCGCCTCCGCTTGACATGGGGAGCGGCCTGGCCCCTGCGTCCCCTGTCACCTCTATGGGCAGCGGGAGTTCTTGAGCGGCAGCAATGGAGGATAGACATCGGTTTCCACCGTGTAGTCGGTCTTCGCGTCGCGGAATTTGTCCAGCCCGACCTTGAGCCTCAACGACGTGATGTAGCGCCGTTCGTTCTTGAGGTCCAGGCCCCCGCTGCGGTTGCCCATGCCGGCGGCGGCTGGGACCCAGTCCATCTCCCTGGCCGTGACGATGCCGTCGTTCTCGCCGCCGTCGCCGGTGCCCGAGACGCCGTCGTCGCCAAGATCGATGCTCTTGCCCAGGTCGTTGGCCTTGTTGCCGAAATAGGTGAGCATGAACGTCGAGATGTTGACGGCGAGCTTCTCCTTGCTGATTCCCCAAGCGGCCCCGTTGGTGCTGCTTTCGAGCCAGAGCGTGGATCCCTCGAGGTAGATGCGGCGCGCCTCGTCGAGGGCGGCGTCGCCGTCCTCGTCGTCGTCGCACAGGTTGAACCCGATGCGCCACTGGTTGGCGGCCGCCGCCAGTTGGCTGGCGTCCCCGTCGCGGTCCCCGTCCCTTTCATTGGGGATGCCGTCGCCGTCCAAGTCCGCGCCGGGGTCGTAGCTCCGGCGTTGGTCCATGTCCACGACGAACTCCACGAAGGTGGACGACGCCACCCTGACCTCGCCGGCGTGGACCAGGGCACGCTCGATCTTGGCCAGGGCTTGGCGGGTCTCTTCCTGGGACCAGGCCTGGGACTGGACCGAGACCGTGGACTTCATGACGTATTTGAGCATGGAGGCGAAGCCCGCGCAGAGCACGGCCATGATGGCCATGCCGAGCACGACCTCCTGCAGGCTGAAGCCTCGCTCGCCGTTCTTCATGGGACCGTGAAGTTCCACGTTTCCACCGATTCCACCTTGTCGGGCGGGTCCGCGGCGAAGTGTTTGGCGCGGATTTCCACCGCGTGGGAGCTGCCGGGGGCGAAGGCCGAGGGAGGCGTGTAGGACACCGTGCCGTCGGAGGGAGCGTAAGCGCCTCCGACGGTGGATGCGTCCACCACGACGACGCCGTCGAGCGTCATCCGGATGCTGGCGGGGTCGATGCCGCTCTGGTTGTCGGCGACGCGCGCGGAGATGACGGGCAGGTCCGACGATGCGGAGCCTCCGATGGGGTCCTTGTTGGACACGGCCGGGGCCGAGTTGTCGGTGTCCGGGAGCGCGAGGGTGAAGGTCCAGGACTGGGTGGCCTTGTAGCCGGCGTAGTCGCCGGCCTCCACGTAGGCCGTGTACGCCCTGGAGCTCACGATCGGAACCGTGTTCGTGTTCGAATCGATCCAGACCGCGACGCCGGTGCCCGGGTCGTAGCGGTAGGCGACGGTGGCGCCGTCGATCTTGAACGTGATGACGTCCGGGCAGATGCCGCTGACGGCCGTGGTGGCCACCCCGACATCCGAGAGCGTCGCGCCGACGTAGGGTGCCAGCGTGCCGATCGTGCCCGAGGGGATGGGGCCTGTGATGGCCGGGGGCTTGATGTCGAGCAGGATGGTGCGCTGGGTGATCGGGGAGGTGTAGCCGTCTTTCGCGGCCCGGGCCGAGAGCAGGTTGGCCCCTTCCACGAGGTTGGCCGTGACCGCGCCGGCGGCTATCGAGAAGGCCCCCGCGGCGTCGGCCCCGGAGCCGTCCAGGATCCCGGAGGTTCCGACGTAGAGGTTCACGGCGGCCAGCGGGTCGGTCTCGCCGGATACGCTCAACGCGCTCGCTGCATCGGCCCGGGCCTGGACCACGTCCGAGGGATAAGGCTGGTCGATGACGAGGCCGCGGGAGCCCGCCAGCGCCGCGGTGTCGGCGCGGTACAGGTAGGCGTTGTTCGTCGGGGTCGAGACCTGGAGGAGCAGGACCGATTCGCTCGAGGGGTTGGGGGCGCCGGTGAACTGCTCGAGCGAGACGAGCTCCGTCTGCGAGCATGAGAGGCGTCCCTGCCTGTAGACGTCGAAGGTCACCTTCTTGATGTGGGTGTCGGGCTGTTCGGCGACCGTGCGGCCTCCGGACGCGTAGGTGTCGTAGAAGTCGCCGTCCGCGTTCTGGTCGAAGTACCTGATGTTCGAGTCGTAGTCGTCGATGTCGTCGCCGTCGGCGTCCGTGAATGGCATGAGGTCCGAGGCCAGGCCGTTGGCGTTGGCGTCCGAGAGGTCGCGGCGCATAGGCGTGATCTGGATGCGGAAACGGTCGAACCTCGAGGACGACAGCGTGGCCTTGATCCCGTCCAGGGTCGCCTTGTAGGGATAGGCCGCCCACAACCCGTAGTTGGAGCTATTGGAGTCCGCGGCGAAGAGGGAGTAGAAATCGACGTTCTTGACCCTCGCGAAGCCCGTCTGGGCCATGCGGGCGCAGGTGGCCTGCTCCCTCGCCTTGAAGGCCACGACCGTCCCCTTCTGGATCAGCGAGAGGAGTGACAGGCCCACCGTGGTCATGATGACCATGGCCAGGACCGTCTCCAGGAGCATGGAGCCTGCCCGGTCCTTGAGAAGCCCGACCACGCCGGAGCGCCGCCGCTTCATACGCCATAGTGTGGCGCGAAAACGGGCCCGGCTCAACCAAACTTCCGATTAACTCTCAGGAGCGGCCAGGGGCAGGGTGACGAGGACTTCGGCGCCGCGCATGGGTCCCTCGCTGCGGAACACGACGTCCCCGCCGTGCTTCTGCACGATCCAGCGGACCACGAAGAGGCCCAGGCCGTGGCCTCCCTTGCGGGCGCGGGTGGTGGCGAACGGCTCGAAGATTCTGGGGAGCATGTCGGCCGCGATGCCCACGCCCGTGTCGCGGACCGACACCTCGAGCATGCCTTGGCGGCGGCTCCCTCGGACCTCGAGGCGGCCGCCGAACGGCATCGCGAGGATGGCGTTGTCGAGGATGTTGAGGAAGACCTGGGCCAGGTGCCGTTCGCTGCCGCGAACCGCGTCTCCCTCGGCAAGCTCGTCGCGGAATTCGATGACGTCCGTGGCGATGCCGGGCGAGAGCTTCCGGTAGGTCTCCTCCACCAGCCGCCGAAGCGGCACCGGGGCCAGGAGGAACTCCGACTCGCCCGTGAAGTCGAGGAAGTCGCTCAGGATGGCCGAGGCCCGCTCGACCTCATCCTCGATGAGCCGCAGCCGGTCCGCCGACTCCCGCGGCCCTTCCCGGCCGCCGAGGTCCTTGCGGACGGCTTCGGCATTGAGGAGGATCGTGTTGAGAGGCGTCTTGAGCTCGTGGAGGACGGACGCCGCGATGCGCCCGGCCATGGAGAGCCGCTCGAGCCAGGTCAGCCGCTCCCGGTACCGGTCGTCGGCGGACTCCTGGACGATCCGCGTGCCGTCGACCACCGCCGCGGCGAAAAAGGTCGTGGCCAGGATGAGGGACAGGCGCAGGAGGAACGTCGTGGCCTCCGCGCAGTCCAGCGAGGGCAACGACAGGGCGCCGTAGACCAGGCAAGCGACGCCGCCGACGATGAAGCTGTGGCCCACTTTGCCCGACAGGCATGAGGAGAGGATGACCAGGAAGTAGGCCACGTAGAAGTCGCCCGAGGCGCCATGGGTGGCGCCGAGGACCATGGTCGTCGCCGCGATGTCGACGAGGAAGGTCCACGATGCCAGGGCTTGCGAGAGCTTGCCGAGGCGGCTGCGCTGGAACAGGACCAGGCTGGCGACGGCGTAGCCCGATAGGACCACGGCCAGCCACGGGCCGGCGTGGCTGGCGGCCGGGCGGTAGACCGTCTGCAGGACCAGGATCCCGAGGAGGACCGAGCGGAACAGCAGGAAATGGTGGGCGTTCAATCCAGTCTTTATATAATATTGGAGGATGGAACCTAAAGTGCTCCTGGTCGATGACGACGCCGCTTTCCGCAAGACTCTCGCCGGGGTGCTGGGGGCCAACGGGTTCTCCACGCTCGAGGCGGCCAACGGTCTGAGCGGCATCCGCAAGGCCGCCGAGGAGAAGCCGGCCCTGGTCATCCTGGACCTGGTGATGCCGGACCTGCGGGGCACCGACGTGTGCAGGAAGCTCAAGTCCGGCCTGGCAACGGCCGGCATCCCCATCCTGATGCTCACGGGCAACGACCGCGAGGGCCAGGAGGTCGCCTGCCTCGACATGGGCGCCGACGACTACTTGACCAAGCCGGTCCGCACCGAGCGGCTCCTGGCGCACTGCCGGGCCCTGCTGCGCCGGCTGCCCGCCGGGACGCCGCAGCGGCCGCCGATCGTCACCCTGGGCCGGTTGCGGCTGGACTACGAGCGCAAAGTGGTGGTCCTCGGCGCCAGGGACTACCCCCATCTCACGCCCAAGGAGTTCGAGCTCCTCTACTGCCTGGCCGGCTGCAGCCCGCACCCCCGCCAGCGCGCCGAGCTCTACCGCGAGGTCTGGGGCACGGACCCTCCCTCGGAGATGAGCCTGCGCACCGTGGAGGTGCACGTGCGCCGCATCCGGCTCAAGCTGGGGTGGAAGACCGGCCAGTGGCTCGCGGCCGTGTCCGGGCGGGGCTACTGCCTGGTCGCGGCCTGAGCTCCGCTCAGGCCGCGATATCGAGGGTCGTGACCGCGAGCGTGGCGACGCCGGGCATGAGCTTGCCGTCCTCATCCTGGAGCTGGTCGCCGATCCAGGTCACGGGCTGGGGCTTGTGGCTGACCTCGAGGAAGCTCCGGCAGCCCTGGTCGTAGGCGGCCCAGACCGCGTCGAAGTGCTTCTCGAGGGTGAAGGGCTGGGCCGCGAGAAGCTCGGCGATCCTCTTGGGGTCGGTCTCCATGGCGCCCGACGTCCCCATGAAGACGGGGACCTTCGGGGGCGCGAGGCTGATGGAGGACAGGACCTTCTCCAGGGCCGGCCTGCAGGGGGCGAAGGCCGCGGTGTGGTAGGGGCCCTCGACCTTGAGCACCTTCACCTTGACGGGCCAGCCCTCGTCTTGGGCCTTGCGGGCCAGGGCCTCGATGTCGGCGAGCTTGCCGCCCGCGGTGCCCTTGCCGATGGCGTTGTGGAGGGCGAAGGAGACCCCGGGCCAGGCGTTGATGCGGTCCACGTAGTCGCCGATGAAGTCCGTCATCATGGCGGCCAGGCCCATGGGCTCCTTGAAGGTCCGGCAGACGTCGGAGAACGCCTGCGCGCGCGCGCGCATGAAGACGCCCGAGTCCTCCACGGACATGGCCCCGGCGGCCACCAGGGCCGCGGCGACGCCCATGGAGTGGCCGATGGCCCCGTCGAGCTCGAGGCCCGGGTGGGCGGCCTGGTAGGCGAAGAAGTGCCCTAGGTGGTGGGCGTGGATGGCCCGCTGGGCGTTGAGGGTGAGGGCCAGCTCGGCGTCGGGCATGGCGGTCGTGAGGTGCTCGAGGTCGGCCCCGAGGGAGGGCTTCAAGCGCTCGAGGATCTCCCGGGCGGCCTTGTTCTTCCAGAGCTCGCGGCACATGCCCGTCTCTTGGACCGATTGGCCGGCGAAAATGACGCAATGTTTCATGTCACCATGAAGCTGCACGCGGCAAACCGCCCCGAGTGCGAGATGGAGACCCCCCAGTCCTGGGGTTTGCCTTGGCGCACCACCCTCGGGATGTCGTCGATCTCCGTGAACGACAGCGAGGCCGGAGACGGGATGTCGTCGGATGAGCCCGCGATGAGCTCGAGGCACAGCTCCCGCGCGAAATCCGAGGGGGAGCGGCCGGGAGGGACCGCCTCCACCCGCCAGAGCACGTCGCCCGGGGTCTGGCCGTCGCCGACGGCGCCGCCGCGCAGGACGGCGACGCAGTGGAGCTTGTCGCCGTCGTCGTCCGTGAAGGAGAGGCACAGCTCCAGCTGGCTGGGCAGGTGCCTGGCCTTGCCCTGGAAGAGCTCCACCTCGATGGTGGAGAACCCGCCGGGCAGCACCTTCACCCCGGCCTGGGCCAGGGCTTTGGAGGCGGCCTCCTTGGCCGCGTGGAAGCGCCAGAAGGTCCTGTAGACCTCGCGGGGCGGGCGGGAGCCGAGGTAGGCGGCCTCCTTGGCCGTGAGCAGCCGCTCGGCCCACTCGGGGTCGGCCTCGGCGAGGTCCGGACTGAAATGCTCGCGGGCCAGGGGGGACGCGAGGTCCACCACGTCGTTGCCGGAGCAGTTCTTGGCCATGGAGGAGGAGGCGAACCAGCGCTCCTGCAGCTCCCCGACCCTCCGGAAGAGCTCCTCGGCGACGGACCGCGGGGTGCTCTCCGGGCCGATCGCCGGGTCCCACAGCTCGGCGTAGATCCTGAAGGTCTCGCCGGCCGCCGGGTAGGCCGTGGTGCCGACCTGGGTCTCCCCGCGCATGTAGAGGCAGAGGAACTTCACATCGGGGACCCGCAGGGCCAGCCGGCCGAGGAAATCCTTGGGCCGGTGGGCCTCGAACCACCCGTTGCGGGCCCGGGTGGCCTCCGGGAAGACGAAGACCGTGCCCCCGGTCTCGAGGAGCCAGATGCATTTCTCGAAGGCCTTCTCGCGCCAGCGGACCGACCCTTCGTCATCCCCTCCCCTCAGGAAAGGGATGCAGCGGCAAAGGTACATGAAGGCCCGGATGAGGCGGCACTGCAGCCAGTTCCCCAGCTTGTAGTAGTTGGTGTACTCCGGGGTGGACCAGGGGATGCGGTTCCACCTCAGGGATTTGCTGAACGGGAAAATCGCGTAGTAGATCAGGAACGAGTCCCACAAGGTCAGGTGGTTGGCCGCCCAGATGAACGGCCCGTCGTGGGAGTCCAGCAGGGCCCAGACCTGCCGCCGGAAGGCGTCGACGTCCTTGAACGCGTAGCCCAGCCGCTTCTCGCCGGCGGCCCACAGGAAGAGGTGGACGAAGGGGGCGGCCGCGTTGGCCAGGCACCGCTGGAGCCGCATGCTCCGAGCCTCGCCCGCGGACAGCGCGGCCGTGCGCCCGGCCTGGGCAGTCAGGTCCAGGGGGCGGGAGGGCGCGGCGACGCGCCCTCCCGCGCTGTGGTCCGGCGTTGGCGCCAAGCCGATGTCCTTGGGTCGGCCGGTCGCGACGCTAATAGGCCCTCATGGCTAACAGGCGACGGGGGTCGCGGCTCTCATGGCCTGCTGGCCGGCCTTCACGGACTCCGCCAGGACGGCGCGCGTCTCCTGGAACTTGGCCTCGTCGACCTTGGTCCGGCGCTCCGCGCCCCGGGCGGTCTCCTCCGAGACCACCAGCTTCTGGCGCATCATCCTGATGCGGGTCCTGACCTGGGCCTCCTCGGCGCGCAGGGAAGCCGCGCGGGAGGGGTCGTCCGTGGCCGTCACGCCCTTGAGCTTCTCGTTGATGAGCCGCAGCTCGGCGTCGAGGGAGTCGAAGGAGGCCTTGTCCGTCTGGAAGTCACCTTGCTTGGACGCGGCCAGGGCCGCGGCGTCGGCGAGCAGGGCCTCGTAGTCCTGCGTCTGCTGGACCAGGGACTGCAGGTTCGCCTTGGCCTCGGCCCGTTCGGCGGGGGCGAGCTTCTCGAGGCGGGCGAGGGTCTTGCGCAGGGCGTCGTTGAGCCGGTGGCCCGCGCCGACGGAGACGATCGTGGCGAAGGAGGCCACGCCCTCGAGGTACGCGGCGTCGGCCCGCATGTGCCCGAGCTCCATCAGCTTCTTGATGGTGAGGCCCGGCGTCGCCATGACCGAGTCCTGCCCCTCGAGGATGCGGAGCTTGCCGAGCTCCCCGTCGACGAGCGTGAACTCCGTCTCGCTGCCCTGGACGGGGACCCTTGTCGTCTTCCTGGTCAGGAACTGGCGCTCGATGGACATGGTGATGTCGGCCAGGTTGGCGGACTCGATGCCCATCCCGACGATGTGCCCCAGGTAGGGCGTGTTCCCGTCGGCCTTGGTCCAGTTGGCCTCGTTGGTGGCGTATTTCTTGACGCCCGCGATGATGCGCTTCTCCGCGTCCTCCGGGGTGATGGTGTTCAGGTCCACGGCCTCGACGACGGCTTCCTTGCGCTTGAATGCCATTTCTTGCGTTACCTCCCGTCCCAGTGTTTGAACAGCAGACAACCATTGACGTCGCCAAAACCAAAAGAAGCCTTGATCACAAGTTCAAGCGGTCGCTCGACGCATGCGCGGGGGATGCTCGACGCGACCGCTTGAATGCCCGGGTGGGTCTCCTCGCAGTTGATGGAGGGGTGGACGTAGCCCAAGTCGAGCTGGTCGATGGCCGCCACCGCCTCGATGGCGCCCGCGGCGCCCAGGGCGTGGCCGATCATGGATTTCGTGGATTGGATGAGCGGGAACCGCTCGGGGGGCAGCTCCAGCGCCTTCATCCAGCTCGAGACCTCGGCCGGGTCGGCCCCCGTCGACGTCAGGTGGCCGTTGATGAGCCCGATGGAGGTGGGCTGCACGCCGGCGTCCTTGACGGTCCTGCGGACGCACCGGACCACGCCCTCGGGGTTGGGGAAGGTCATGGAGCCTCCGTCGCGCTGGCCCCCGGAGTTGCAGTAGCCCGAGAGGAGCTCCGCGAGGATCGGGGCGCCGCGCCGGCGGGCCGACTCCAGCGTCTCGATGCGCAGCACGCCGGCGCCGGAGCCCGGCACGAACCCGCAGGCGTTGGCGGCCATGGGCTGGGAGCCCTTCTCGGGCATCTCGTTGTACTTCGAGCACAGGACGTCGCGCATCGCGTCGAACCCTGCCCAGATCCCGTAGTGGGAGCCTTCGGCCCCGCCCACGTACATGGCGTCGGCGTAGCCCAGCTGGATCATGTTGAACCCGGCGAAGATCGCCTCGGTCCCGGTGTTGCAGGCCGAGCTGTTGCTGCTCGTGGGGCCGCCGAGGCCGAGGAACCGGCCGACCACGACGCTCGCCGAGCTCCCCATGATCTTGGGGACGATGTCGGCGCCCATGGGCGCCGGCCCGCGGCCGGGCTCGGCCTGGTCCGCGTCGGCCAGGGCCGGGCCCATCTCCTCGAGGATCGCGTCCATGCCGCCGATGCCGCAGCCCAGCATCACGCCGGTCTGCCAGTCCACGGAGCCGTCCTTGATGTCCTTGGAGAGGTCCACCTCGATGCCCGACGAGCGCGCGCACTCGACGGCGGCCAGGGCGGCGTAGACCTGGCACTCGTTGAGCTTGCGGTACTCGGGGCCCGGGATGACCTTGAGGATGTCCTCCTCGCAGAGGTCCGGGATGCCGCCGATCTGGCAGGAGAAATTGAGCTTCTGGAGGCTCTCGTGGCGCTGGATGCCGGAGCGCCCGGCCTTCAAGGCCTCCCTGAACGCGGGCACGCCGACGCCGTTGGGCGCCACCACCCCCATCCCGGTCACGACCACTCTTTTCCTCATGGCGTCCCATTCTCCCGCGAGTCCCTGGGGACCCACATGCCGGCGGTGAAGCCCTCGAAGATGAGCTCTCCGTCCTGGGGGCCGCCGTCGAAGCGTATCTCGACGCAGGCCGCGAGCTTGCGGTTCCTGAAGTAGCCGTCCTCGCCGAACTCCGCCGTCACCCGGACCTTGTCGCCCGGCCGCACCACCTTCTTGAAGGCGCCCTGCTCGATCTGGGTGAAGTAGCCGACCATGCCCTTGACCTCCTCGGTCGAGGTCTCCCGGGCCATGAAGTAGATCGCCCACGCCACGTTGCCGACCTGCGCGGACATCTCGACGAGCTTCACGCCGGGCACGACCGGGTTGCCCGGGAAGTGCCCGGCGCAGTCCTCTTCCTTCCAGGTGTAGGTGCCGACGATGTGGTCGTCGTCCAGCTCGACGATCTCGTCGATGAAGCGCATGGGCCGCTGCTGGGGGACCAGGGCCAGGACCTCGGCTGGGGTCATGTCGTGAGCCTCCCCCGCGGGGAGGCGAGCATTGAGGGGGACGATCGCCGTGTCATAAAAGCATCCCTCCATCAACGGGCAACACCGCCCCGTTGATGTACTGGTTCTCGACGAGGTGCCAGACGGCCTCGGCCACGGCCTCGGGCGCCCCGAACTCCCCGAGCGCGATCATGGAGCGGATCTTCTCCTTCACCTCGGCGGGGATGCTGGCGGTCATGGGGGTCATGATGAACCCCGGCGCGACCGCGTTGACCCGCACCCCCCTGGGGCCGAGCTCCATGGCGAACTGCCTGGTCAGGGCCTCGATGCCGGCCTTGCTCACGCGGTAGAACGCCGACCCGGTCAGGGCGTGGCGCGCCAGCACGGAGCTGATGTTGACGATGACCCCTCCCCCCGAGGCCATCATCTCCTTGGCGAAATGCCTCATGAGGAAGGCCGGGGCCTTGAGGTTGAGGCCCATGAGCGCCTCGAAGGAGGATTCCTGGATCGACAGCAAGGGCTCGTGGGGCTTGTCGATGCCGGCGTTGTTGACCAGCACCGAGGGGGTCCCTTGCAGCAGCACCGCCTCCAGGAGGGCGTCGCGCCCCGCCTGGGAGGCGAGGTCGGCGGCGACGGCGAAAGACCCCGGGATGCCCTCGGCGAGCTCCGAGACGGCAGCCTCGTTGACGTCGCAGAGGGCGAGCTTGAGCTCCCCGCCGGACTTCTCGTGGATCATGAGCGAGACGGCCTTGCCGATGCCGCCGCCCGCGCCGGTGACGACTGCGATTTCTTTCATAAAACGGATTTTAGCCCCCCTCGGCTACTTGCCTCCCCCGCGGGGGGAGGCAAGTGACATGGAGGAAAGTTAGTTCACCTCCATGTACCCGCCGCCCCAGGCCAGGCCCGCGCCCAGGACCGCGTAGACGAGCTTGTCGCCCCGGTGGAGGCGGTCGATGTTCTGCGCGATGGCCGACGGGCAGCCCGCCGCCGCGATGTTGCCCTGCTCGTGCACGTTGCGGAGGTGCTTGTCCTCGGGGAGGTTCAGGTGCTGCAGGACGGAGGTCTGCATCACGTAGTTGGCCTGGTGGGACACCGTGTAGACCTCGTCGGCGTAGAGCTCCTTGGCGCCCGCGATGTGCTCGTACATCTCGCAGGTCTTGCGGATGGAGAACTCGCGGACCATCTTGCCGTCCTGCGCGACGTGGCCGCCGGCGTCGACGAGGATGCTCTCGGCCCCCTCGGGGTTGGTCTCGAAGATCATGGGCTCGACCGTGAGCCTTCCCTGGTGGCGCTTGGAGAGGACCTGCGCGCAGGCCCCGTCGCCGAAGATGTAGCCGTCGATGCAGTGCGGGGAGTAGTCCATGCGCACCGTGTAGGCCGCCGTCTGCACGCACAGGACGAACTCGGGCATCCTCTCGGGCATCATGTCGCCGAGGGCCTGCATGTGGCGGGCGAAGCTCGAGCAGGCGCAGTTCATGTCGCAGTGCGGGCCGGAGCCCACGCCTAGCCCCTTGGCGACGAGGCTGGCCGTGGAGGGCACGATGTCGAAGGCGGTGTCGCAGTTGACGAGCACCATGCCGACCTTGTCCGGCGTGACGCCGGCCGCCTTGAGGGCCTTCTGGGCGGCCTTGATGCCCATGGTGACGGGCGTCTCGCCGTGCGACCGGGCGTGGATCATGCCCTGGTACGGGTGCTGGTTCTTGGTCTTGGCGATGTATTCCTTCGAGAGGACGGAGTACCTGCGGTAGATCCCCAGGCGCGAGTCCACCCAATCCGGGCCTCGCTCGAGCCCGACTTCCTTATGGAGGAAGTCGTTGGTGATCTCCGTGGCCGGCAGGTAGCAGCCCATCCCAAGAATGCCCAGCTTCATTCGGTTCATCCTCCCGATATGGCCTCGCCGCCGTCCACGCGTATGACGGCGCCGCTGACCCAGTCGAATCCCGGCTGGCAGATGGCGCAGACGACCTCGGCCACGTCCTCCGGGGTGGTGAGCCGATGGGACGGATTGCGCATCCGGGCCTCGGCCTTCATCAAGTCGAAATTGGGGATGGCGTTGCCGGCCGGGGTGTCCGTGATGCCGGGCTGCAGGACGAAGCACCGGACCCCGTAGGGTCCCATCTCCACGGCCATGGCCCGGCAGGACGCCTCCAGCCCGCACTTGGCCGCGGCCACGGCCGCGTAGCCCCGCCAGGAGACCTCGTTGCCTTCCGAGGTCAGCCCGACCAGCCGCGCGGACTTGGCGAGCAGGCCTTCCTTCAGCAGCTCCCTTCCCCATAGGAGGTAGTCGTAGCCCATCATCCAGATCGTGCGCTGGAGGTCGGCCTCGCTGAGGAGCTCTTCGCGGTAGGCGATGCGGCTGTCGGCCAGCGTGTGGAGGGCGTCGCACCCGCCCTCGTGGAAGGCGGCGTTCGCGGCCTTGCGCAGGACCTCGGGCGAGGCCGAGACGCCAAGCTGGCGGAGCGTCTCGGAGAGCCCCTGGAAGGCCTTGCCGCGGAAATCGGGGGATTTATCCTCGATGATCAGCTTGCAGGCTCCAGCCGCGATGGAGTGCATGAACAGGTGCACCCGGGCGGGGCCGGCGCGGCTGGCGATGCTCTCGAAGACCGCTCCGCGCTCGTCCTCATCGAAGAGGTTGGCATTGTGGGTGACCAGGGCGACGCCTTGCCGGCGGATCTCCTCGAAATGGGGCTTGATGAGGGTCTCGACCGTCCCTTCGGTGTCCTTGTGGGCTATGATGAGGTTCAGCCCGGCCCTGGCCAGCCGCTTGGCCGTGGCCAGCCCGAAGCCGGATGACCCGCCAAGGATGACACCCCACAACCCCTTGTTGAGGAACGGTTTCTGTTCGGTCGAGACCTCTGTCATGTCGGTAACGAGGTGGTATTATAGCACATGACCGGCATGGCGCGCAATTGACCAAAATCAAATCAGAATGTCTGACACCATTAGTTAAGTACTGCGCATCCGTGTCGGATATAAAGTCTCATGGCCTCCACCGCTGGCGTCTCAGGGTTGGCCACCCTGGCACCAATTTGTTAAATACTGTGGATGACGTGTTGAAGAAGAGCTGAGGGCCGGGGGATATCCTGTGGATAACTCCCGGCCCTCAGAGTGCCAACGGGGGCGGATTACTTGATCTTCGCCGCGTTGATCATGCCCTTGCCCTGCTGGGAGGCGGTGAGGCCAGGCAGCTTGGTCGCCGCCCTACCCAGGGCTTTACGGATCTCCTGGCCTCTATAGCCCAAGCCGGCGGCCAGGGCGGCCAGGCCCGTGACATGGGGGGATGCCATCGAGGTCCCGTCCAGGTTGTCGTAGCCTCCGCCCATGTAGGTCGACTTGATGTCCGCGCCCGGGGCGATGAACTCGATCTGGGGGCCCCGGCTGGAGAACGAGGTGATCTTGTCGGCGCTGTCCGAGGCGGACACCGCCGCCACCTCCGGATAGGCCGCCGGAAAGCCGACCGCGCCGCCGTTGTTGCCCGCGGCCGCGACGATGAGCAGGCCGGCGTCCGCCGCGGCCTTGACCGCGTCCGCGAGGGCTTCCGAGCCTTCCTCGGCGCCGAGGCTCATGTTGGCCACCTGCATCTTGTTCTTGGCGGCCCACTCGATGCCCGCGATGATCGTGGAGTAGTCGCCGCCGCCCTCGGCGTCCAGTACCTTGACCCCGTAGAGCCGGGCCTTGGGAGCGATCCCGACCACCCCCTGGCCGTCCTTGACCGCGGCGATGGTCCCGGCCACATGGGTGCCGTGGCCGTTGTCATCCTTATAGTTCTTGGGGGTCTGGGGATTGACCACGTTGACTCCGCCGGCCACGTTGGCTTTCAGGTCGGGGTGGGTGTAGTCGATGCCCGTGTCGATGATCGCCACCTTGACCCTGTCGCCCTGGGTCCGGCTCCAGGCGCCGGCCGCGTTGACTCGCTGGATGCCCCAGGGTTGCTCGGGGTCGTCTTCCTTGGTCCCAGGCTGGGGCGCCGCCGCGCTCCTGTAGGCGCCGACGACCTGCTGGATGTCGGGCAGCTTGAACTCGCCGAGGGTGGACTTGAGCCAGTTGATCCTCTTGTCCGCCTCGACCCGCTTGACCTCGGCCAGCGCCGTCAACTCGGTATCGGCGGATTTCTGCCGCTCCGCCATGACGTCGATGACGATGGCGTTGATGAGCTCGAGCTCGCGCACGACCTGGCAGCCGAGCTTCTCGGCCGCGCCGCGGCACTGGCTCATCGCCACGTCCGCCTTGCAGGACACGATCCTGCGCACCGTCGGGCCATAGGGGCAGGCCGCGTCGGCTCCGGCGGCGAGGAACAGCTGCGCGGCGACGACCAACAGCAATCTGACGGACATCATCGAGAGGATACCTCCTCGGCGGGGATTCATATGGGTAAGTGTACTAGGTCTTTCGGTCCCGAAAAGGGCCGGAGGGCCCAGGGTGGGATAGGACCAAAGACCCAGCGCCGGCAAGGGGCGCGGCGCCGGGCCTTCGCGCGGCGGCAGGCTACTTCTTGGGCTTGCTGCCGATCTTCTTCGCCGCTCCCGGGGGAGGCGTGGGATCGCCGAAGAAGCGCTCGATGAGCTTGAGGATGCCTTTCGAGCAGCCGTTGTCCACGACGCCGTCGCAGTCGTTGTCGACGCCGTCGCAGGTCTCGGGAGACGCCGGCAGGGGCGCGCAAGCCTGAGGCTTGCCCCCGGCGCAGGCCGCGACCGAGTTCGCGCAGGCGCCCGCCCCGCAGCTCAAGGTGCCGAGGTCCTCGTCGACCGCGCCGTCGCAGTCGTTGTCCACGCCGTCGCAGACCTCGGCCGACGGCGCCAGCGGCACGCAGGCGTTGGCCTTGCCGTCCACGCAGGAGGGCGCGGTGTTGGCGCAGGCGCCCTGGCCGCAGGTCATGCCGCCCTGGTCCTCATCGATGAGGCCGTCGCAGTCGTTGTCGACGCCGTCGCAGACCTCGAGCGAGGGGACGCACTTGGGGGCGTCGGGGAACTTGGCCGACACGGTCCCGGAGACGTTGTCCGGGTTGACCGACAGGGACAGGGCCGCCCCCGTGTTGTCGCCCGAGACGGCGGCTTGGAAGGACTCCAGCGTCCCGCCCAGCGTCGTCTGCGGCAGCGCGGTCCACTCCGCGGACGCGGTCTCGCCGAAACCTCCGGTCAGCGTCCCGGCCGCTGTCGCGGACCTGGGCTCCACCTTCGTCGTGGCCACGAGGTTGTCGAAGGTCACCGTCATCTGCCGGTACCCGTTCGGGCAGACCATCTCGAAGCGGCTTTCGTAGAGCAGCGTGCCCCCCACGCTTCCCGCGAACACCTGGATCTTGTGAATGTAGGAGCCGAGATAGGTGTACCAGATGGAATAATACCCGCCGTGGTGAGTGATGTCGTAGACGCTCGAGCCGTAGTTGGGACACCCGCCCGCCGCTTGGAGAACGAGGAACGCCACGTCGATCCTTTCTGTTCCCGCAGGAGGGTTGTACCCTTGTATCCCTCCCGACCCGCTGAGCGCGGCGGTCTTGTCCACGGAGATGAACTCCCTGGTGACCACTTTCTCCTGGGCTGAGACGGCCACCGTCCAGTTGACGGACTCGGCCAGGGCGATGGCCGGCGCCAGCAGCGCCGCTACGGCCCATGAGGCTGAAATTGACATTTTCATATAGGCTCTCCTGAGGGGTTGAGCCTTCCCACGAAGTCTTATTATAAGCATACCCCCGCCGGGGGGATAATCAAGCCCGCCATGGTCAGGGAATGTCAGCGGGTTGTTTTCGGCGCCGGATATTTCCTAGAGTTGACTGATGGCGCGCCTGCTGATCATCGAGGACGACGGCGCTCTCATGGAGCTGATGAGCGTCACCTTCTTCAAAGAAGGGTACGAGGCGCACTACGCCTTCAACGGGAAGGAGGGCTACGAGAAGGCTCTCGCCCTCCATCCGGACGTGATCATCCTCGACCTCATGCTCCCCGTCATGAGCGGCATCGACGTCCTCAAGAAGGTCTCGGTCCACCCCATCGCGCGCTCCATCCCGGTCATCGTCGTGACGGGCTACGGCGACAGGCCCGAGGCCCTCGAGGAGACGATCCGCTCCCACGGCGCCGTCGACTATCTGCGCAAGCCCTTCGAGCTGGGCGTCCTCGTGCGGACCGTGGCCCGGGTCCTGGGCAGGGCCCCGGTCAAGACGGAGAAGACGGGCAGGCTCTCCAAGGGCGCCGTCGGCCTCGATGTCCGCTACAGGACCGTCTGGATCGACGACAAGCTCGTCGCCACGCTCTCGCCCCAGAAGGCCGCCGTGCTCAAGCTCCTCCTGGCGGCGCCGGGGCCCGTCAAGAAGGAGAGCCTCCTGGCCGAGGTGTGGGGCAACACGGGGCAGGTGAGCGCCCTCGAGAAGACCATCCAGCGTCTGCGGGAGGACCTGGGTCCAGCGGAAGGCCGCCGCATCCAGACCGCGGCGGACGGCTACGAATTGATCGGCTAGATGGGCATCGGCTTGCTCTTGCTGCGGCTGGCCCTCGCGTCCTGGGCCATGGACCCGGAGCCTCCCTACGGCGTCCTGCTGCTGGCGCCGGGCGGGGAGAAGATGCGCAAGGAGTCCGCCGCCGCGGCGCAGGCCCTGGGGCCCGGCGTCCCGGCGGCGACCGTGCACGGGACGGCCGACACCGCCGAGCTGCAGGCCGCCGTCGACAAGCTGGCGGCCGGACGCGCGCGCAAGGTCGTGGTCGTGCCCTTGATGCTCTCCTCTTCGTTCGAGCCGCTCGAATGGGCGAAGGCTTCCCTGGGCCTCAAGGGCGCCCGTTCGGCCGGGGACTGCAAGGGCGCGAGCTGCGGCGCCGCCGCCGTGAGGACGGGCGTGCCGTTGTCCGTGGTGCCGGCCCTCGACGACCATCCTTTCGCCGTCCAGATCCTGCTCGAGCGGCTCAAGGCCGTCAGCCGGGACTCGTCCCGGGAGTCGGTCGTCCTGGTCGGCTTCGCTCCGGCGCAGGACAGGGGACGCAAAGCCGTGGAGCGCTCCGTGAAGGCCGCGGCCCACGCGATCCGCAAGAACACGGCCTTCAAGGCCGTCCGCTCGGCCGTCCTGCGGGAACGCGGCGCCCCCGCGGAGAAAGCCAGGGCCGCCGGGGCCTTGCGCGAGGCGGTCGGACGGGCGACGTCGGACGGGAAGGTCCTGGTCGTCGCGTACGTCCTGGCCTGGGAGGGGGAGGAGGACGCCGTGGCCCGGGCGCTCAAGGGCCTCTCCTATGTGTGGGACCCCAGGCCCTTCCTGCCGCATCCTCTGGTCGATTCTTGGGTCAAGGAATCGGCCGGCATGGGCGCGCGGATGGAGGACATGAGGCGGTTCGCCGCCGCGGATCCCCGCCGGCTCGACGGCCTCAAGTCGCTGCTGCGCAGGGACGCCGGGGCGGCCGCGCCGCCTCCGCAGACACCGGGCGGCGGCCCGGCCTGCGGCGCCGCCGAGGCTTGCGCGCCCCGCTGATATGCTCCAAGGTTCTTCGTGGCGGCTGGCGCTTTCCGCGGCGGCGGCCGCCGCGTGCGTCGCCGCGGGGCCTTGCTCCGCGGCGGCCGCCGACTCCTCCTACCCGGCGGACCTGGGGCCCGCGAGCCTCGCGGCGGCGGCCAAGGGGTGGCCGCCGCCCCCTCCGGCGAGCGGAGAACATCCTGCGCCTGCGAGGACGGCGGCCCCTTGGCCGCCGGCGCTCAAGACGGGGTACCGGCTCACCGTGGCCCGCTGCGGCCGGTGCCATACCCCGGCGCGCGTCTTCAACCACCGGTATGCCGAGCCGGAGGGGAAGAACGTCCCCGACAAGGAAGACGTCATCGCCTCCTTGAAGGCGGACCATCCCGGGTTCTTCCAGGCGCCCGGGGTCTGGCAGATCGAGGCCGATGTCTGGAAGCTCTGCGTCGAGAGGATGGCGGCCATGCCCGCCAGCGGGATCAAGCCCGGGGAGGGCAGGACCATCTGGCTGTTCCTCGTCGCCGAAGGGGCCCCCCGGAAGCTGGGGGAGGGCGCTTCGGCCTGGAAGACGCTCCGGGAATCCCTCTTGAAGCGCTTCAAGGCCGAGCGGCCGGGCCGCTATCGCGAGCTGGAGGCCGTCGACGGCCTCTGATTTTTGCTAGACTCACGCATGGCCCAGGCTTGCTGCGTCGATTGCCGTTGGTGCGAGCTGAGGATCAGCCTCGACGCCGGCTCCAATTACTACTGCGTGGTCCTGGGGGAGTCCCTCAAAGGCGACGTCCTGTGGCGGGCGGCCTGCAAGGATTACTCGCTCCCTGCCTCTCCGGCCCAGAAGCCCGCCGAGCGCCCGCCCACGCGCTAAGAAGCGGCGGCCAGCGTGTCGAAGGCGGTCTTCAGGTCGTCCGTCCAGATGGCGTCGAAGCCCTGGCTGACGAAGTACATGATCTCCTGCGGGGTGTTGGCCACTCCGGCGCTCACCGACAACCCTTGGCGCCGGGCCCGTTCCGCCATGGGCCGGATGTCCCACAGGCGGCAGGCGAGCATGTAGAGGGCCTTGGTCGCCGGGCGGTCCCAGCCCAGGCAGATGCCGGCGGCGCCCAGGGCGACCGACGCGCCGGTGTTCCACGGCGCGCCCGGCATCACGCCGAACCTCACCCCGGGAGCGGCGCGGGCCGCGAGGAGCAGCTGCTGCCGGTTCGAGTAGAAATCGAGGGCGAAGGCCCTGCCGCGGATCGCGGAGGCCCCCAGGGCGCGGCCGACGGCGCGGGCGAGCTCGTCGGAGCGCTGGTGGAGGTCGAGGTAGACCTCGGCCCCGCTCCACCCCTCCGCCGCGGCGAGGGCCTCCTCGAGGTGGGGGATGGGGTGGCGTCCGAAGGCGCGCAGCAGCTTGATCTCCTTCCACGGCCGCCAACCCAGCGGACCGCGCACGCCGGCGACCCGCTCGCCGGTCCTGTCGTGGAAGAGGAAGGGCTGGCCGTCGGCGCTCAGCTGCACGTCGAGCTCGATGCCGTCGGCCCCCTCGTTCTTGGCGGTCTCGATCGAGGCCAGGGTGTTCTCCGGCGAGGTGGCCATGGCGCCGCGGTGGGCGAGGACGCGGAACCTGCCTACCATAGCTTGCCGGGGTTGAGGAGCCCGCGGAAGTCCCGGCGGGCCTTCTCGGCCTGCCAGAGCCTCTTCCACCGCGGGTCCAGCGCCCAGTCGATCCAAGGGAGCTTGGCCAGCCCCACGCCATGATGGTGGTTGACCTTGCCTCCCAGCCTCACGCAGGCCTCCATGGCGGCCTTCCAGGCGGCCAGGTGGTCCCCCGGCCCGTGCCCCGCGACCGTGACATAGAGGCAGGCGCCCTTGGCGTCGAAATGCGAGAGGTGCGCGAAGGCGAAGGCGTGCGGCTTGACGGCTTCCAGCACCCCCAGATGCAGGGCCTCGAGCCGGTCCCAGGGGGCCCAGAGGTCCATGGTGTCGGCGAAGCATCCCTGCCGGAAGACCCTTTCGAGCCGCGCCTTGTCGAGGTGGTAGCGCCGCTCCCACCACCGCATGGCCGGGCCGGGTCCCAAGGCCGACGCCCGGGGGGCGGCCGCCGGAGCGCCCCCCTCGAAGCCGGGCTCGTCCTCGTAGATGAGGACGCACACCCACTTCCGGCCCAGCAACGGCGAGATGGCGCGCAGCGCGCCGATGCGCTTGAGGACGATGGATTGGACCGCCCCGGTCCACGACGAAGCCGGGGAGGACCTGGCGGCATGGCGATGGTGGAGCCCGTTGAAGAACGCGTCGACCGGGCAGTAGAGCCTCAGGACGGAAGGCGGGGGCTTGGCCGAGACCGCGGCGCGGGCGAAATCCAGGGCGGCCTCCAGGGCGCCGAAACCCCAGGCGTGGAACTGCCGCCCCGCGGCCGCGGGCCTGATGCGCAGGGACGCCTCGGTGATGACCCCCAGCGTGCCCTCGGCTCCCAGGTGGAGGTCGGCCTGCTCCGCGCGCAGGCTCCCGTCGGGCAGCGCGGCCTTGACCCACCGGAGCTGGTCCCTGACGCCGCCGTAGCGCGTGGAGAGCTGGCCGAAGGAATCCGTCGCGACCCAGCCCCCGACGCAGGAGTCCTCCATGGACTGGGGGAAGTGCATGAGCGACCAGCCGCGGGCCTGGAGCCTCGCCTCGAGGTCGGAGCCGCGCAGGCCCGCGCCGCAGACGACCGTGGGCCCGTCGGGCCTGTCCTCGACGCGGAAGGTCTCCGTGAGGCCGGACACGTCGAGGACCAGGCTCTTGGGCCGCTGCGGCACGGCCGCGCCCAGGACCCCGGAGCCGGCCCCGCGCGGCACGACCGCGCAGCCTTGCGAGGCGGCCCAGGCGAGGACCGCGGCGACGCCCTTCTCGTCCCTGGGCCTGATCACGGCCGCCGGGAGGTGGGAGGCCAGTTCTTCCCGCGTCCACCCGATGGCCTGGGGCCAGGAGTCCCTGGCGTAGAGGAGCCGGGTCGGCTCGTCTTCGATGACCCGGGCCGGCCCCAGCAGCCGGCCCAGCTCTGAGAAAGGGGAGCTCATGGGATAGGGACGCTTCGCGTCAACGCGGGCGCGATTATAGTATAGCTTGCATTTCGATTCAAGGTAGCGTTAAATATGTCCCATGCATAAGGCGCAGTCCATCCTGGTGGTGGATGACGATGCCGAGATCCTCATGGTCTGCGCCGCGGCCCTGCGCATGGAGGGCTATCCCGTCGATGAGGCCCGGGGGGGCGGCGAGGCCGTCGAGAAGCTGTCCGCGCATTACGACATCGTCCTGACCGACCTGATGATGCCGCCCCCGGACGGCATCCAGGTCCTGCGCGACGTGAAGGCCCGCTCGCCCTCCACCGACGTCATCATCATGACGGCTTCGCCCTCCCTGGACTCCGCCATCTCGGCGGTGAAGGAGGGCGCTTACGACTACCTGCGCAAGCCGTTCAAGAAGGAGGAGCTCCGGGCCGTCATCCGGCGCTGCGCCGAGGCCCGCGTCACCAAGCAGGAGCTGGCGACGGAGCGGCACCTGCGCGAGGAGCTCCAGGCCGCCTACCAGGAGCTCAAGAGGATGGAGCAGCTCAAGGAAGGCTTCATCTGCCGGGTCAGCCACGAGCTGCGCACCCCCTTGACCCAGGTGGTCGGCTGCCTCGAGCTCATCGAGCGCCACCAGGGCGACCCCGCCTGCGCCAAAGACAAGCTCAAGTCCGCCGTGGACGGCGCTCGCCGCCTGCGGGAGGTCGTCGAGGACATCGTGAGTTTCGCGGAGATCCAGGAGCCCGGGCTCGAGCTCGACAAAAAGCCCGTCGACTTCGGCCCCGTCATCGAGCGGGTCCTCGAGGAGACCGCGCCGGAGTGGCAGGCCAGGGGGCTGACGATCTCGACCCATCTCGAGGAGAACCGCGAGGTGGTCGCGGACGCCGGCATGCTCGAGCGGGCCCTGAGGCACCTGATCCTCAACGCTATCCGGTTCAACAAACAGGGCGGCGCCGTGGAGATCCGCGTCCAGGACGCGCCGGAGGGGCTGGAGATCGCGATCAAAGACACCGGCGAGGGCGTCCCCCTGGACCAGCGCCTGACCATCTTCGACGCCTTCTACCAGATCGCGGAGTTCATGACGCGCAAGGTGCGCGGCCTGGGCCTGGGCCTGGCCCTGGTCAAGAGGATCGCCGAGGCGCACGGCGGCACGGTGACGGTCGAGAGCACTCCCGGCGAGGGCAGCACCTTCCGCCTCAGGCTGCCCTGACGGGTCGTCAGGGCTTTTCTTTCGAGACGCGCTCGAGCGCCCTCTTCGCTTTGCGATGGCCCGGGTCCGACTGGAGGCAGGCTTTCCAGAGCGCGACGGCGTCCGCGGTCCCGCCGGCCGAGTAGGCCCTCACGCCCTTGAGGTAGAGGGCCTGGGCCGCGGGGCTGATGACCGCCGGCTTCGAGGCGTCGGCCGGCGCTTCCCCTGGGGGGGAGACCGGGGGCTTCCGGGCCCGTCGCGCCGATTCGTCAGCCTCCTCGAAAAGCCGGCCGACATCCGCCTCCCGCGCCTGCTCTCTCCCCGGGGCTTTGGCCGCCGCGGGCGCCTTCTTGTCGCCGCCGCGCAGTTCGTCCGGCCAGGGGATATCGACGGCTTCGGCGCCCTGCGTCCGCGGGACCGGGACCGTGACCGACACCGGTTCCGGCGAGGGGGCCGGCCGCGGCGGGGCCGGGGGGGGGAGCTTGGCCAGGTCCTCGGCGCCAGAGAGATAGAACCTGGCCTCGGCGTTCCCCGGGTCGGCCTCGAGCACTTTCTTCCACAGCCGGATCGAGTCGGCGTAATCGTCCTTCTTGAAAGCGTTCAAGGCCTGGACCGCGGTCCAGAGGAGCTCCTCCTTGCGCTTCTCGAGGTCCTTGATCGTGGCGGCGAGCGTCCGGATGCCGGCCAGGACCTTCGGGTTTTCCATTTGCGAGATCAAGTCGCTAGCCCCCCCGCTGCTCGCCCCCCCGCGGGGGGGGCGAGCGATTTGGGGGCGAGCAGTGGGGGGGCTCTGCGCTGTTTTCTTGTCTTCCCCCCAAACCTCGGCGTGGTACCTCTCGATCATGGCGGCCTCGGCCAGCGGGCCCGTGGGGTAGGTCCCAGGCCATCTCCCCTTCCAGCGCGGCTCGTCGGCGAGGCGAGGATGGAATTCGAGGAGCGTCTTCTGAAGTTCGACCTTCGCGTTGGCCAGCGGCTGCATGGCCCGGAAGGAGATGGGGATGTCCGCCAGGGCCTTGGCGTAGGCCTCGAAGCCGGCCCTGGCCCGGGACGGGTCCCGGATCATGGACGCGATCTTGCCGATCCGGTCTTTCCACGCGAGGACCTCGGCGCTCCGGTCCGAGTCCTTCCGGGCGGCGCCGGGCTCCTGGAGCTCTTTCAGCAGGGCTTCTTTCTCCGCCAGGGCCTTCTCCCGCTCCCGCCTGTCGAGTTCCTCGGCGGTCTTCCTCAGCTGTTCCCTGGCGCCGGGGTGGCCCGGGGCCTCGAGCAGGACGTCCATGAACCCTTCCAACGCTTCCTCGAATCGGCCTCCCTCGAAGTCCGCGAGGCTGGCGGTGTAGGCCAGGTCGGCCCTGATCCTGCGGTCCTGCGCCGCGAAGCAATGGGCGGCGAGCAGCAGGGCGATGAACGCGTTCATGGGAGCGCGCCAGGACAGGCGGAGCCGGCCGCGGACCGGCTCCCCAGGAGACGGTCCGCCAGCCTCAGGGCGAAGGCGTAGATCGTCATCTGCGGGTTGACCCCGAGGCTCTCGGGCACGACCGAGCCGTCGCAGACATGGATGCCGGGCGCAAGCCTCAGGTCCTCGTCCACGACCCTGCCCATGCCGCAGGTCCCCAGCGGGTGGAAGGCCATGCTGTAAAGCTGCTCCGGCCGCACGGGACGGCCGGTCTCCTCCTCGAGCCGGCCGAGGTCGGCGACCTCGTTGCCGGGACGGTTGAACGGGAGCAGCAGGCGCTCCGCCCCGGCCGCCAGGAAGATCTCGCCCACGAACCGGGCGGCCGCCGCCAGCCGGCGGATGTCGGCGGGGGAGAGGTCGTAGCGGATGAGGGGGAGGCCGGGGCCCAGGGGGTAGCGGACGGAGCCGCGTGCTTCGTCGCGGATCATGTAGCCGAAGGCCGCGACGTGGTCGTAGCGGTCCAGCCACCAACGCAGGCGGGACCCTTCCAGGGCCATGGTGACGGCCGAGGTCGCCCTCGGGGTGAAGACGCCCTCGCAGCGGATGGCTGGGTCTTGCGGGTGCTCGACGCCCACGCCTTGGGGCACGCCCTCCCACCCGCGCACCGGCTCGGCGAAATGGGCGAAGACCTTCCCCGCCGGATGGAGGGAGAGCCCGTCTCCCGCCAGGCGCCAGGCCGGCCCCAGGCGGAAGGCCCGGACGAAATACGGCGTGGCCAGCGCGCCGGCCGCGAGGACGAGCTCCCCGCATTCGAGTGTCCGGCCGCGCGGGTGGCCCGAGTCGCGCACGACCACGGACACGGGGCCTCGGCCTGGCCTCGGGGCCCGCACGCCCACCAGTTCGGCGCCCGTCGCCACCGTCAGGTTCGGGTCGTCCGCGAGAGGGGAGAGGAAGGCCTTGGCGGAGGTCATCTTGGCGTCGCGCGGGCAGACGAAGCAGCAGCGGCCGGACCCGGCGCAGCCGTCCTCGCTGCGGTCGAGCGGGGCCCCGGTCTTGATGCCCAGCCGGGCCAGGCCCTCCAGCACGATCTTCGACGACCCGCTCAGCGTGGCCTCCGGAGCCCGCTTGACCTTCAGGCGTTCCCATGCCTCATCGAGGAAGCGCGAGAACCCGGCCTTGTCGAAGCGGCCTCCGCCGGCTTTCTCCCAGCGCTCCAGCAGGTCCGCGGGTGTCCGGAGGCACGTGCCCGAGTTGATGACCGTGGTGCCGCCCAGCGCCGTCCCGGTCGGGATGGGGATCATGGCGTTGCCCATGGAGGCGACGAAGCAGCATTGAGTGTAGTAGCGGTACACCGCCGCCATCGGGTCGTCGGGGACGGACGCGGCGGGGCCTTTCTCCAGCAGCAAGACCCTGCAGCCTCCCGCGGCCAGCCTGGCCGCCGCCGCGCCCCCGCCCGCCCCGCTGCCCGCGACGATGATGTCAAATCGCTTGCCCCCCCGGGTACCCGAGCGGCCTTGGCCGCTTGGGTGTGGGGGCAAGCAGCCGGGGGGGCTGATTTTCGTTTCATTAAGAGCCGTCTCCTCAGTCCGCTCCCCCCGCGCTGCTTGGGCCGGGAGGCCCGGGGTCCGGGGGGGCGAGCAGCCGGGGGGGATAGTCGCTGTTTCGAGCTTCTTGGGGTCCGCATAGCACCCCGCGTGCACGACGCTCTTGAGGGCCATGAAGGGCCCCCTGACCAGGGGGGAGGAGACGAGCTGCAGCCGCCGCAGGACCTCGTCGGCCTGCTCCGGCCCGAGGCGGTCGAACCGCCGGGGCTTGCCGAGGAAGATGAAGGGGAGCAGCCAACGCAGCGCGAAGGCCGCCCCCGAGGCCAGGAGGACGGCCCACCAAGGCAGCGCCTTCACGCGCAGCTCGACGCCCTCGCGCAGCCGCGCCGCGGCCGGGGCGGAGCCGTCGGCGGCCCCGCTCCCCGGGGCCGAGGCGATGAGCCTGGCGTAGGCGAGGGCGTGGCCCGCGAGGAGGTCGGCCGCGAAGCTCATCCTCTCTCCACGGACTCCACGGCGGCGGCGTCGGAGGTCCCGAGGTCCTCCGTCGCGCCGCCGTCCTTGGAGGATAGGCGCAGGCGCAGGGAGCCGACCTTGGAGTTGGCGCACCTCAGGACCCGGCCGTCCGCGTCGTCGTAGTCGAACGCCGCCGTCATCCCCGGAGCGGGCGCGCAGCCTCCCTCGGCGACGAAGTCCCCGAAGTCGACGCGAAAGCCCCAGCCGCCGCCGGTCGGCCAGGTGGCGTTCCTCAGCCCCATCGTCAAGCCGACGGAAGCATGGTGGCGCCCCTTGCGCCACAGGTGCGCGACGGTGACCCTGGGCAGGACGAGCGGTCCCAGGCGGCCTCGAGCGGACAGGATCTCGAAGACCGCCGTGCCGTCTCCGGCGAGAGGAGAGCGGCCCGCGCCTGCGACGGCCTGTCCTCCTTGCGACAGGCCGTCCCCGGAGGGGTCATCCATCACCGCGTGCGCCCAGCGCCAGCATTCGGCTTTGCGTCTTCCCCAAAGATGGCCGACGCTCCCGGGAGCCCGCGTGAAGCCGTAGGCGCGGTCCCCGACGCGGATCTCCCCGTCGAAGCAGGCCAGGGGGAGCGCGCTGGCGTAGACCGTGCCGGCGAGCCCCCAGAGGTGCAGAGCGTCCGGGACGAAGCGGAAAGGCGGGGCTTCGGGCTTCGACCACCGGAGGCGCCAGCTCACCTCGTCGCCGTCGCAATCGGCCCCGTCGCGGCGCAGGACGCCCTGGGCGATTCGGCAGACCGTCTCCCCTCCGCCGAAGACGCCGGGCCCCGCCGCCGTCCACCGGCCGCAGACCGTCTTGCGTTCGCGGGCGTCGAAGACGGCGTACCACAGGCCGCCCTCCAGGCCCGTGGGCCGGCGCTCCAGGGTGTAGCGCAGCCAGAGGGCGTCGCGGGTCTTGGGGTCGTTGGCCTTGATGAACCACGCCTCATGGAGGCAGTCCGGCGACTCGCCCGTGCGCGGGCTCCAGAGGTCGGGCGGGCCGGCGAAGCCCCGGCTCAGGAGGCCGAGGTGGAGCAAGATGGCGCCGTCCACGGCGGCCGCGAGGACGAAGAGGGGGTTGCGCTCCAGGACCGCGAAGGCCAGGAACAGGCCCGTGGAGACCCCCTTGGAGAGCAGGAGGGCGCGCCAGGCGTGCCCCTGCCGAGGGTCCGAGGCGAGGGAGAACGAAAGGTAGGAGATCATCGTCATCATGGACCCGGTCAGGCCCAGCCAGAGGGTCTTTCCCTCGCCGGGAAGGACGCGGGCCCCGGGCAGGAGGCCGGCCCCGAGGTTGACGATCCCCATGACGCTGCCGGTCAGCGCGACGAAGGATGCCCCGACCGCGAGGAACAGCCAGCCGTAGGCTTTCAGGATGACGCGGGGGCCGGGCATGGAAATATCGTACAATATCCGCATGACGCCTGAGGTCGGTGTCAGCGCCGTGGGCGAGCCTTCCTCTGAGTCCGTGCCGGCGCAGCGGCGCCTGCGGCGCCGCGCCCCGGGGGTTGACGACATCCAGGAGAGGATGCGCAGCCTCGAGCGCCGCTTCCAGGAGGCCGCCGAGGAGCTCCGGGACCTGCGCATCGACATCCTCCCGGAGCCGCGCGCCGAGATCTCGGAGATCAAGGACGAGTGGCACGGCGTCCATTACCGGTGGTGGATCGTCACGCTCTCGGGGGTCCTCGGGCTGTTCGTGCTGTCGTACGGCCTGTACACGCAGTTCGGGTGGGCCGCCGACCACCGGGTCCTGCCGACCGGCTCGGACTGGCTGCTCAACCACCTGCCCGTGATGAACGTGCTCCCGGTGCTCTCCTGGGGGTGGCTGGGCCTCCACGTCTTCGCCGGGGCGGCGGCCATCGCCTATCACCCGCGCCGCATGCCGTTCCTCATCTTCCTCCTGAGCCTCTTCATCGCCATCCGGAGCGTCTTCGTCTTCCTCTCGCCCATCGGGGCTCCGGCCGGCATGGTGGACATGCGGCAGTTCGACTTCCTGTTTTCGCGCATCATGGGGACCTACACCTTCACCAACGAGTTCGTGTTCTCGGGGCACACGGGCATCCCGTTCCTGTTCTACCTGTTCTTCGAGTCCTTCAGGCTCAGGGTCGTGATGCTGCTCGGCTCGCTCACCATGGGCGTCTGCGTCCTGCTGTCCCGCAACCACTACACGGTCGACGTGCTGGGGGCCTTCTTCGTCTCGTACGCGATCTTCGTCCTCGCCGAGCGCCTCTACCAGGGCTACATCCGCCCCTTGTTTCAAATCCTGCCTTCCCGCCAGCGCCACTGAGTGATGCGTGAACGAGCGGCGGCGCCCGTCAGAGCGGCTTCCTGGGAGGCCGTCATCGTCGGCGGCGGTCCCGCTGGGCTCGCGGCGGGCATCCATCTGGCGCGCGCCGGCTACCGGACCCTCCTCATCGAGCGCGGCGCTCTCGGCGGCGAGGCCGCCCGCCTCGACCGGGTGGAGAACTACCCCGGCTTCCCTCAGGGCATCGCCGGCCGCGACCTGATGTCGCTCTGGGTGCGGCAGGCCCGGCGCTGGGGGCTCGAGTTCCGCCGCGCCGAGGCGCGCGGCGTCGAGCGGCGCGCGGGGGTCTTTGGCGTCAAGCTGTCGAAGGGCGGCGTTATCAGGACCTATGCCGTCATCCTGTGCCCCGGGGCCGAGTTCCGGCGCCTGGGGGTCCCGGGCGAGAAGCGCCTGGCCGGCGCCGGGGTCTGGAACGCGGCCCTCGACGTCAGCCGGAGGTGGCGCGGCAAGACGGTCGCCGTGGCGGGCTCGGGCGAGACGGCGCTTCGCCAGGCGCTGTCGCTCTCCAGATTCGCCGCCCACGTCCATCTCCTGAGCCGCTCCGGCCGCCTGAAGGCCAACCGCCTGCTGCGCTGGCGCCTGTCGGAATGCGGGAATGTCTCGCTGCTGCCCGGGGCCGTCATCGAGCGCCTCGAGGGCCGCCGGGCGCTCGAGACGCTCCGGGTCCGGGTGGGGCGCAACGGAGGCACGGAGCGCGTCTCGGTCAAGGCGGACGCGCTCTTCGTCCTGGCGGGCAAGGAGGGCCGGCGTTTCCCCGTGCAGGGGGGGGGCCGGTCGCCGGGGATCTTCGCCGCCGGCGACGCGTCTTCCGGCCGGTTCCGGCAGGTGGCCGTCGCCGGAGGGGACGGCTTGAGGGCGGCCATGAAGTGCATGGAGTTTCTCGAGGCAGCCTTAATGAAACGGCATATGCCCCCACGGCTACTTGCCTCCCCGCGGGGGAGGAAAGTTACTTGAAAATAGTCTCTCGGCGCGAGATCCCCGGGCTGGCGGTCAACTACCTGGCGGACCTGGGCGGCGCCGGCCGCGCGCCCGGTCCCGCGAGGCTCGCGGAGTTCGTCGACACCTTGGAGCCGGGCATCCCCAAGGCCGAGAAGTGGGTCATGATGATCTCGACCCAGTTCGGCTGCCCGGTGGGCTGCAGCATGTGCGACGGGGGTCTCCTGGGATTCCACGGCAACCTCACGGCGGACCAGATGCTGGCCCAGGTGCGGCGCATCGCGGCCGGGAACCCGGCCCTCGACATCGGGACCCATCCCAAGGTGAAGATCCATTTCGCGAGGATGGGCGAGCCTTCCTTGAACCCGGCCGTCCTCGACGCGCTGGAGCTGCTCGGCCGGGAGTACCCGCACCAGGGCGTGATGCCGAGCCTCTCGACCGTGGCGCCCAAGAGCCGGGCGACCGCGCCGTTCTTCGACAGGCTCATCGAGGTCAAGGACCGGCATTTCGGCGGCGGGCGCTTCCAGCTCCAGTTCTCCCTCCACGCCGTGGACTCCGGGTCCCGGCGCGGCGTCATCCCCATCCCCACGTGGAGCCTGGATGAGGTCGCGGCCTACGGGCGGCGGTTCGTCCGGCCCGGGGACCGCAGGATCACGCTGAATTTCGCCCTGGGTCCCGGCGGGACCATCGACGCCGCCGCCCTGGCGGCGGCCTTCGACCCCGCCCTGTTCCTCGTCAAGGTCACGCCGATCAACCCGACGAAGGCGGCCGAGGCGTCCGGCTCGGCCAACGTCTGGATGCAGGCGCCGCCGTCCGTCCAATCCCCGGCCGACGAGCTCGTCCGCCGCGGGTTCAGGGTCATCCTCTCGCCCAGCGCCCAAGAGGAGATCGAGGCGGAGACTTCCTGCGGGCAGCTCTGGTCGGGGGAGTTCAAGACGGCCGCCGATGTCGCGCTGGCCAACCGGCGCCGCGAACGGCGTTCTTACGTCAGGCCCTCCACCCTGCCGGCCCGGGCGGCGGCATGGCTGGGAGAGGCCCGGAAAACGGGCAGGCGCGAGTTCCCGCTCGAGCCGGGGAGCGCCGCCCTGCTGGTCGTCGACATGCAGGAGTTCTTCCTGAGCCGGCGCTCGCCGGCCTACGCCCCGCAGGCCCGGGCCGTCCTGCCCAACGTGCGCGCGCTCGTCGAGGCCTTCCGGCGCGCCGGGCGGCCCGCGCTCTTCACGCTCCACGCCCACGAGGATCCCGCCCGCGACGGGGGCCTCATGACGTGGTGGTGGGACAAGGCGTGCCTGGCGGGCACCCCTGAGGCTTCGGTGTCGCCGGTGCTGGAGCCCGCGAGAGGGGAGGTGCTGCGCAAGTGCCGCTACAGCGCCTTCACCAACCCTTCGCTGGAGAGGCGCCTGCGCCGCTCCGGCGTGAGCCAGCTGGTCGTCGCCGGGGTCATGACCAACCTGTGCGTCGAATCGACGGTGCGCGACGCTTTCGACCTCGGGTTCAAGACGTTCGTCGTCGCGGACGCGACCGCGGCCCACACGGAGGAGCTCCACGTCGGGTCGCTCAGGAGCATGGCGCAGGGGTTCTCGGCCGTCCGCCTGACCGCGGCGCTGGCGCGGGAGACGGTGGAGGCCGAGAGAGCGCGCGCCGACGAGGATGTTGCGCCGTGCCTTCAAGGGGGGACTCAGTGAGGAAAGTGCTGCTGACGAGCATCTGCCGGCCCATCGGGGAACGCTACGGCGACGGCCCGAGCGTCGGCTACGAGCTGCTGCACGGGCAGGTGACGCGCAGCCAGGGCATCTTCAGCCCGCGGGCCAACCACCTCCAGTACTCCCTCGAGTACATCGCCGAGAACATCGAGACCCCCGCCGTGGTCCTCCACTACCCCTCCAAGTCCGAGCTCATCGGCGAGCTCGAGAAGGGCTACGACTTCGTGGGCGTCCCGTTCGTGCTGTCGACCTTCCACCGGATGAAAGAGACCGTCGCCCTGGTCCGCCGGCACGCCCCGGCGAGCAGGATCGTGCTCGGCGGCTACGGCACGGTCCTGGGCCCGGAAGTCCTCCAGGCCTACGGCGACCACATCTGCCGCGAGGAAGGCGTGGGCTTCATGCGCCGCCTGCTCGGCGAGCCGGAACTCCCCGTCGCCGAGCACCGGCATCCCCTGGTCACCAGCCGCATGAAAGTCTTCTCGGTCCCGGTGAGCAACACGGGGCTGATCTTCGGCGGGCTGGGCTGCCCGCACGGGTGCGACTTCTGCTGCACCTCGCATTTCTACAAGCGCAAGCACATCCGGCTCCTGCCCACCGGCCGCGACGTCTACGCCGTCATGGAGCGCTACCTCGACCACGACCCGGCCATGGCCTTCGTCATCCTCGACGAGGACTTCCTCATCAACAAGCAGCGCGCCATGGAGTTCCGGGACTGCGTCATCAAGGGCGGCCGGGCCGTCTCCCTGTTCGTCTTCGGGAGCGTGAAGGCCCTCAGCCAGTTCGAGGTCTCGGAGCTCCTCGAGATGGGCGTCGACGGCGTCTGGATCGGCTACGAGGGGACGCGCTCCGGCTACGCCAAGAGGGAAGGCAAGCCCGCCGAGGCTCTCATGGCGGAGCTCCGGGACAACGGGATCATGGTGCTGGCCTCCATGATCCTGGGCTTCGACTACCAGGACAAGGAGACCATCCGCCGGGAATTCGACGGCCTGATGGCCTTGAAGCCGAGCCTCTCGCAGTTCCTGATCTACGGGCCCACCCCGGGGACCCCCTTCTACGACCGGGTGGTGGCGGAGAACCGTTTCCGGGAGGAGTTCCGCGACGATCTGGACTCCTATTGCCATAGCGCCTCCGGGTTCACGTGCATGGTCAAGCATCCGACCATGAGCTACGAGGACATCGAGTCGCTCCAGCGCTGGTGCTTCGACGAGGACTTTCAAAGGCTGGGGCCGAGCATCTACCGGGTCGTGGAGACCTACCTGAACGGGTACCGCCGCCACAAGGACTCGCCCAACCCCATCCTCAGGGACAAGGCGGCCCGGTTCGCCGCGGACATCCGCCGCGCCTACCCCATCTTCCTGGCGGGGCGCCTCCTCGGGCCCAACGCGCGGGTCCGGGACTGGGTCGCCAGGCTCGAGCGCGAGCTCCACGACTGCCTGGGCCGGCCGACCCTCAAGGAGCGGCTCTTGTCGGCGGCCTCGGTGGGGGCGGCGCTCTGGACGGCGGCGGCGCTCAAGCTCAACGTCATGCAGCACCCCGAGCTCACGCGCTCGGCCTACCGCATGCCCCAGGAGGATTGGAAGGACTTCCATCTCTGGGAGTCCCTGCCCAAGAAGCTCTCGTGCCCCGAGTTCGACGTGCGCGTCGAGCTCGAGCATGCCCGCCGGCGCGTCTGGCTGAGGCTCGAGGGCAAGCTCGCGGGCTCCAACGCGGAGAAGCTCTGGCAGCAGCTCAGCGAGCTCCTGGCCCAGCGCAAGACCCGCCTGGTGCTGGATTTCAAGAAGCTGCAGGCGTCGGAGGGCCCGGCCGTCGCGGCCTTGAGGGAGAAGCTGGCCGCCTATCGCGACCGGGTGCGCCTGGTCATGCCCAAGCTCGCCCACGCCCACCCGGAAGTCCTCATCCTGGCGAAGATCTTCCACCAGTACAAGGCGGGGGGAGGGTTCTAACCTGGCCAAGAGCATCCTCGTCGCCGACGACGACTTCACCGTGCTCCAACTGCTGCTGGAGCATTACCGGGGGCTCGGCTACCGGGTCCATGCCGCGCCGGACGGCCTGCAGCTCGGGATCATCGCCGCCAACGTCAAGCCAGACCTCATCATCGCCGACATCGTCATGCCCGCCGCCGGCGGCGTGTGCGCCTACGCGCGGTTGAGGTCCCTGTCGGTCACCGCGTCCGTCCCGGTGATCTTCCTGACGGGCCTTCCCCTCGACGAGGCCGCCAAGATCGTGCCCAAGGGGGAGAACGTCATGCTCCTGAGCAAGATGGACTCGATCTTCCAGAAGCTCGACGAGGCCGTCCGGTCGATGGTCGGTCCCGCGGAATAACGAGCGGAGACGTCAGAACCGGGCCCCCAGGCTTATCCTGTGGCTGTTGCCCAGGCCCCCGAAGGGGGTCATGGAGTAATCCAGCCCGATCCCGTAGGCCTTGACCCCGAACCCCGCGGCCAAGCCCGCCAGGTCGTTGGCCTTGGTCGAGCCAGACATCGCCCCGTGGCTCGACGCATAGCCTGCCCTCAACGCCAAGTTCGATCCCAGGCTGTACTCCGTGCCCATGCCCACCTCCGCTGTCTTGGCGTAGGGCCTGGTCTTGACGTCGAGCCCCAGGGTGACTCCCAGGCCCGGACAGGTGTAGGATGCCATGGATACCGCCGCCTGGCTTTGAACTCCCGTGAAGCCCCTCACCCTGCCTTCCACCTTCAGGCTCGCGCCGGCGGACTCGGGGACGGCCACCTCCACGGGGTCGAACAAGAAGCCCGTTCCGGGCTCGATGACCGCGTAATACGTGAGCTTGTCGTTCTCGACCCGGCCGACCACCCCGTTGCCCGTCTGCGCAAGCCCCGCTTGGGAGAGCACCATCCCTTCCAGGGTCTTCAAGGACGCCGTGACCTCGTCCGTCGCCGTGGGAGTCAACCCCTCCGCCACCGCCGTCTTCACCTCCAAAGGCGCCGAACCCCGGTTGTTGAACCTCACCCGCACCTTGGCCAGAGCTCCACGGATGAGCGACTCCGCGAACGCCTCCACCACGGGACCAACCGGGTCGCGCACGGAAAGCGCCATGCTCTTGACCAAGACCGCGGAGGTCCCGTCCTCGCTGGGCAGCCTCACCGAGACTTTCAGGCTGGCCTGCGCCCCCAGGCCCGTGCTCACCCAAACCGCGGCAGAGACCTCCCGGCTGCCCCCGGAATCCACGGAGCTGTCCGACGCCTCGGCCCGGCCCGCCGCTTGGCCGTTGGCCGAAAGCTCAAGAACCGTCGGACCCAGGATCCGGGCCTGCGAATCCTTGTTGATGAGCGAGACCCGGATCGTGTCCGCAAAGCCCCTGGTCAGGGCCTCCTGTCCGTCCAGCGATATTCCATACCCGGCCAAAGACACGCCTATGGGCGGGACCGTGACCCTGGCCCGCGGCCCCGCCTGCCCCACCCTGTCCACCGCGGCCACCTCGTAGACGTGAGCCGCGTCCGCCGAGTAGCCCGGATCGCGGAAGGTCAAGGCGGGCTCCAGGCTGGAGCTGATCCGGTTGCCGTCGCGGTACACCCGGTAGGCCAGGACGTCGGACTCGGGCTTGGTCCAGGAGAGATCCGCCCCGGCGCCTTCCTCGACGCGAATGGACAAATCCTTCGGCTCCCGCGGCGCGCTGTCCAGGACAAACGACACGGACCTCGTGGCCGTGTTCCCGGCGCGGTCCGTGGCGCTGGCAAGCAAAACATAGGACCCGTCCACGTCCACCCTGTCGCCGGAACTGAACGCCGCGGCCGTCTGAAGGGTTAGGTTCTCAAGCACATGGCCGGTCGTGAACGGGCTCAAATCCGTGACCGCGATCACGGCCGAGAAGGACGAATGCAGCAAGGAGCCCTCCTCGACGCCGCTCAGCGCTATTCGCGGCGGGGTCTTGTCGATCGTGAACGCCACGGTCCTCTGCGAGGCATGCCCTCCGGTGTCAGCGGCCCCGACCAACAGGGTATGGGCTCCCTCGGCGGATACTCCCGATCCGGAGGTGAACGGAGCCCCGTCGAGCGAAGCGGCCAGCGACCCGGCGTCCAGATTGAGGTCGAAAGCCTGGAAAGAGGGGAACACGTCCTGCCTGTAGAATCCTCCATCGGAAACACCCGTTAGCTCTATCCGGGGGGCCGCGTTCTCGAAGAGGATATCGAACTGGTTTGAAAGGCCGCTCTCGTTTCCAGCCGCGTCCTTGGCCGTGACCGCGTAGTAATAAAGGCCGTCCTCCGCGGGCAGGTCGAGGAACGGCGGGAAGGCGGCTTGGAAGGCTGGCCCGGCGGTTCCAACGATGGGGGAGGTCGCACGAAAGACCCGGAACAGCGAGGCGGCTTCTCCCAGGCCGGGAGCCCAGCCAAGCTCGATCACGTCCCGGCCATCAACCGTCTTGGTCGAGGCAGCAAGGTCGAACGGCGCCGCTGGGAGAGTCCGGTCGGCCGTCGCGCTCGCGGCGCTCGTCGGCGGCCCCTCGTTGCCCGCCCAGTCGACGGCCGTGACCTCATAGGAATGTCGCGCTTCAGTCGGGGAATCAAGGAAGCCGGCGCTTGCGTCCACAGCCGGCGCGACAGACGTCAGCCTCGCCCCATCCCTATAGACGAAGTACCGGGCCGGCCTTTCGCCTGAAGGGGCGCTCCAACCAAGCTCGATGACGCCGCCGGGCCGGGCAAGGGCCTCGAAGTCGCGCGGCGCAGCGGGGGGAGCCGTGTCGATGACGAAGAACGTCGCTCCGCCGGACAAGGCAGTACTGATGTTGCCCGCCGAATCCTGGGCCCAATAACCGATATTCGCCTGGCCGTCGCCGGTTCCCGCGGTGATCGAGAGCGACCCGGTCCAAAGATTGCCTGAGCCGGCGGAAACGAGGCCTATGGGTATCGCCGGCTGGCCGAACGGGGTCACGGATAACGTCGGCGTCGTAACCGCCGGTTCGTCAAGCGACAGACTGATGTCCTGGGTCCCGGCGGCGGCCAGGCCGCTCGACAGGGCAACGGTCCCGGCAGGCCCCCGCGTGTGTAGAGCGACGGTTCCGCCCTCGATGACGTCGGTGCCGACGTTGCCCACGAAATCCGAGCCCTGGAACGTGAAGGCCGCGCGGTCCGAATTGATGGAGGCCGCGACCGTGACCGTCCCCTGCCAAAGGGCCGGCTCCATGGCGGAAAGGCCGACCAGCGCGGGCGTCCGACCCTCGGGCGTGAAGGTAAGGATGGGCGGCGTGGCCAGGACCTCGGACAGGCTCAAATGCACCAGATGCAGCCCGGGAACGAGGGGTGCAACGGACTGCGGCAAGAGTATGGAGGCGCTCGGGGCAGCGCGATCTGCCACCGCGGGCGCCGCCTCGGAGAGAACCCCCTCGTTCATCGCAGCGTCCACGGCCGTGATGCCGTAGAAATACAGCCCGTCCTCGGGTGTCGAGTCAGTGAACTCTTCGGCGCCCACGTCGGCCGCGCGAAGAGCCAGGCTCGGAGCGCTTCCCGGCGCAAGGCCCGTTTCCTGGGTGCTGCGGTAGACCCGGTAGAAGGCCGGGACCTCGCCCGAAGGCGGGAGCCACGTCAGGAGGATCCTGCCTGAACCAAGGGCTTGCGCGGTGGGATATTGCGGGACTCCCGGCGGGCCGAAATCCAGGATGACGTTGATCGGGCTGGCTGGCGGGCTGGACCCCCTGCGATCCGAGGCCGCGGCCGTGAGCAGGACGGCGCCTTCCGCCGGCAGGAAGACCGCCGCGAGCGTGAATTGCCCTTGGCTGGAGGCCGTCGCGCCGCCCGCGGCGACGCCGTTCACGAATACGTCGACCTTGACGCCGGGCTCGGCCGTGCCGGCCGCCATGATGACGGCGCTCGACGTCGTGAAGTTCTGGGCCGGCGACGTGATGACGGGCGAGGCCGGCGGGAAATAGTTGACCATGACCGGCACCGAGGCCGTTGCCGAGTTGCCGCCCGCGTCCGTCGCCCTGACGGCCAGCGTGTGCGGACCGTCCGAGAAGGCGGAAACGTCGAAGATGATGGAAGACGGCCAAGCCGCCGGGGCGCCTGCCGGGACTCCATCCACCAGCAGGGCCACCTGGACGATCGCGACGTTGTCGGTCGCGTCGGCCGTCACGGCCCTGGGCCGGGAGATGATCGAGCCTGGGGCGAGGTCGATGGCTGCGATATGGGGCGGCACGAAATCCAGGACGACATTGTTTGACGGCCCCGAGATGTTTCCGGCCCGGTCTTGGGAGAGGACCATGGCATAGAACGCCTGCGTGGCGCTTCCGGCTACGGTGAATGCGACGGTCGCTCCCAGGCTCACCGAGCTTGGGATCGTGTAAGACGACGTCTCGGCGTCGAAACCGCCCGTGCTCGACACATAGAGGATATAGCGCGCCACGCCGCTGAAATCATCCTGCGAAGCGGTCCAAGCCAGCTCGGCCTCCAGGCGGTCGGGGTAGGAGGAGACGACGCGCAGATCCTGGATGGGCGCGGGAGCGAAGAAATCGGCGGCCAATATCACGCCGGCGGATGGCGCGCCTTCAAGGCTCGCGATGTTGACTCCGGCGACCCGGTAGTAGTAGGTGCCGGACTGGCTGAGGGAATCAATAAGGGAAAGCCCGGAGGTGCTGTAGACAAGCTGGAACGGACCTCCCTCGTTGCCCAAGCTGCGGTAGATATTGAAGGAAACCGCAGGCACGCCGGTCGCGGCCGGCTCCCAAGAGAGGGCCACAGCGCGGTTCGGGATGTCCAGGACGGCGGCTGCGTTGATAGGCGGGTCCGGCGGCGCCGGGATCGACACCCAGACCGTTCCGGATGGAGCGCCTTCCAGCCCGTGATCGTTGGTCCCGCTCACCTGATAATAGTAGGTGCCGGGCTGACTGAGAGAATCCAGGTGGGACGTCCCGGCCGTCATGCGGATGAGTTGGAAAGAACCCGGTTCGCCGGCCGTGCTGCGGTAGACGTTGAAAGAGACCGCCGGGGTTCCCGTGGAAGCCGGCCGCCACGTCAGGGAGACCGATCTCGCGGGCAGGTCAATGTCGGCCGCAAGGTCCCTCGGCGGCTCGGGCGGCCTGGGCCAGGTGGCTGTCGAGCCTGTCTGGGAGAAATCCGTTGGAACCTGGTCGCGATTGAAGGCGCGGACCATGGCAAAGTAGGTCGTGCCTGCATCGAGGCCCGTTGACAGGGCCTCGGTCAGGACAGTCTCGAACGGGGAGGTCGAGAGCAAAGTCTCGAAATCGTCCGTGGACAGGTAGAGCGCGTAGAGGGTCTGCACGGCAGGGTTGCCGTTGGCCTCCCAGGCCCAGTTGACGCGGTCGATGCCCGTCATGTCGGCTGCCGGCTTGCCGGGCACGGCAGCCAGGGTGGCCAGGGTATAGGGCAGGCAGGTTCTTGCGCTCTCGCCGTATTCGTTGGAGGCCGAGACGCAGGCAGAGTAGTTGGTGTTGGTCGATAGACCCATCGAAACGTACGAGTTGGTCGAGACCGCCGCGACCCGGGGGCCTTCGGAAGACTCGTGGACCGTGTAGCCGGCCGCGCCGGCGACCAAGTCCCAAGTCCAGGCCATGGACGAGGTCCCAAGAGCCGAGCCGTTCAGGTTGGAGGGAGTCCCCGGAAGCAGGGTCTCGGCCGTCGGGCCGGCCCAGGTGAAGTCCACCGTGGAAGGCGGGTCTTGCGCGAGGGTCACGAAATCTCGGGCTCGAATGTGGAGGCGGTATTGACGGCCGTGCGCCAGATACCCGGCCAGGCCGCCCAGTTGCCAGCCGCCCCCCGCGCCCGTGCTCAGGTCGGCCGTCCAAGAAAACGCGCTCGGCTTGCCCGAAGCGTCCAACCCGACGCCCCCGTAGAGAGGTGTCGCGGTCGTGGCGATCCAGACCCGTGCCCGCGGGTCCCACCATTTGCCCGAGGTGAGGTCCTGGGCGGCCATGTCGGCGGACGGTTCGGCTCCTATGTTATCGCTCGTGGTCCCCGCCACGGTCGAAAGGGCCGTGATCGTGGAGCCCGCGACCGGGAACGTGAAAGCGGCGGCCGGCGGTTCGTTGTCGAGCGCCAGGGAGAAGTCGATGCCCGAAACGCTTCCGCCCTCGGATACCGGCGCTTTGGCGTAGTCCTGGTAAATGCCCAGCGCGGTCGCGGGTGTGGGCTGGACCTGCATGTCGCCGGCCAAAGCGCCTACCATGAAGTCGTTGGGCGCCGGAACCTGCATGGAGTATTCCAGCGTGGTCCCGCCGGTCGAAACATAGGACGCCATGGTGAAGGTGTCCATGCGGAACATGTCGGTCGAGGCGAAGACCGTGACCGTCGAACCCGCGGGGAACCCCGCAGGGCAAGTCAGCGTTCCGGAGATGGACCCTGTAGAGGCCCAGGCAGATGGGACGGCGAGCATGAGAACGGCGAGAAGGCGCAACATGCGAGGAGGCGGGCAATCCGGGGATGAAGCTGTTTTCGAAGGGCGGCAGGAAAGCCGGGGGATGCGGGTCTCGGCAGGCCCTTTCTCGGTGTTCAAGTGATTCACGAACGACCGGCTCGGCGCAAGGCCATATTACTATGTCCTTGCGGCATGCATCAATACGTAGGAATACGAATGGACCCGGGTAGAATCACGGCATGGTGCGCGGCCGTCATCGTCAATCAGCGGCGACGAGCATGACGATGACGTAGGATCCGCCGCCGCGCGGGTCGGGGCGGAACGCGGCGCCCGCGGCCCAGGCTCTCGGGGCCGGTTCGGACGCCTGGGCCGGCAGCACGAAATCCTCGGGGTCGGGCACGAGCTGCAGGCTGGCATGGACGGACCCCCGCCACTGCGCGGCCTCGACGGCCGAGCGCAGGTCGGTGTCGAGGACGGCGATCTCGGACCCGGCGGGGGCGGCGAGGGCTTTCTCCGCCAGGGCCTTGGCGGCCCGCAGGAGCTGGGGGGGGATTTCGGCCGCGGGCATGGAGAGCCTCAGGCGTTCGTTGCCCACCTTCTCGGCCAGCTCCTGTTCGACCGCCTCGGGAGACAGGAGGCGCTGCGGGACCGAGAGCTCCTCGGCCACGAAGAAATCGGGCTTCGAGCCTCCGGGTTCGACCGACGCCCCGATGCCGGCGTGCGTGTAGCGCAGGTCCAGCATGGCCGCCCGATGCGCGGGGCTGGCCATCAGGGCCTGGTGGGCGTCCCAGACCGTCTCGCCTGAGGCGAGGACCTCGCCCAGGGCGCGCGCCGCGTACCCGGCCTCCTGGGCCCGCTCCGCCGGCCCCCGGCCGTCGGGGGAGAGGTGGGCCAGCTTGTTCATGCCGCGCAGCTCGCCGCTCCAGCGCCGCGCCACCTGGGCCAGCGCCGGGTCGGGCGCCACGGGCGGCAGGCCGCGCCGGCCGCGCTCCTGGGTGAGGAGGACGAGGAGGGCGCTTTCCGCCTCGTCCGCCGAGGAGGCCTTGATGTTCTGGACCGCGGGCCGCACGACGCGGTCGGGCACGGGGACGCCCGCGTTCACTTGGAAGAGCGCCAGGACCTTGGGGCCGTCGGCGCCGTCCGCCATGACCTCGATCCAGTACAGGCCTTTCTCGGCCGGCTGGAAATACGAGAAGAAGCGCCCGTTGGGAAGGACGTTGGCGGGTCCGGGCGCGGGGTCGTTGAAGACCGGGAGGCTCTCGATCGCGCCGCCCGTCCTCATGGAGAAGACCCGCGGCGACCGGAACCCGCCGGCGATCTCGAAGGCGAGCTTGGCGAGAGACCCCGGTTCGACGCGGCGCGCCACGCGCTCGAGCCGCACCCCCCGCTCCACGCCCAGCAGGACCCAGGCCGACCGCAGCCAGCCCTGGGAGGCGCGGCCCACGCCGAAGCGGTCCGCGCGGCGCTGCTGGAACTCGCGAGCGACGCTGTCCAGGAAGGCGCCCGGGCCCCACCCCGAGGTGCAGGCGATGATGGAGTCCGCGCCCAGCTCGGGGCAGCCCGCGTGCTGGAGCGCGGCCTCCTCGACCCACTGGGGCCAGTACTCGCAGCGCTCTCCGAGGTGGGCCGCCAGGAGCCCGGCGGCACGCTCCAGGCAGGCGTCCGGCGCCGGCGGCTTGCTGACCGCCCGGCCGAGCCGCTCCAGCGTCACCCGGGTCCAGCGGCCCGGCTGGCCCGGGTCGTCGGCGTAGGCCTCGGCCGCGGGGCCGGGGAATCTCAGCTCCTGGGGGTCCTGCTGGCGTCCCGGGCCGCACCCCGCGGAAAGCAGGGCGAGCAGGCACGCCAGCCAGAGCCTGCCCCAAGACCTCATCGGGAGGGTTCGGCCCATCAGTCGAGCACGAGCTGGAGCTCTTGCACGCCGCGGCCGCCCTTGAGGGGCGCCAGAGCCTTGCACTTGGGGCATTCGGCGACCGGCATGGCGTCGTGCGGGTCGATCTCGCCTTCCTGGTAGGCCTGCTTGAGGCCGCAGGCCGGGCATTCCAGCGTGGGGTAGACCAGCTCCAGCTCGAGCTTCGCGCCCGCCAGCTGGGTCTCCCGGCATTCGACGGCGAAGCCCTGGCGGAAAGCGTCCTCGGAGTGCATCTCCAGCAGGCCGATGCGGATGCGGACCTTGCTCACGCGGGCGTCCTTGGGGAGCTTCTCCGTTTGGAGGATGGAGTGGACGATGTCGTGGATGAGGGCGTGTTCGTGCATGGGACGGGCCTCCGTGGGGCGCTTGGTCCTTTATAGCACTTTGCGCGCCGCGATGGGACACGCGATGGGACGGCCTTGAGCCCCGGGAGCGCGGTATGCTATGTTCTGGGGACGACGGACGAATGAGGAGGGCGGCATGCCCACGCTGGTCCATGACAAGGTCGACGAGGTCCTTCGGTTCGCGATCGCCAACGAGGAAGCGGCGGTCGATTTCTACACCCGGCTGGCGTCGGGTCCCCACCAGCCGGGCTTGAAGGAGCTCTTCCTCGAGTTCGCGGCCGAGGAGAAAAAGCACAAGGCCAGGCTCGAGAAGGTCCGCTCCGGCAAGAAGCTCCTCAAGTCCGGCGCGGCCATCGCCCGCTCCATCGACCTCGAGGACTACTCCACGCCCCCGGCGCCGACCGGCTCCCTGGACCTGCAGGAAGCCCTCCTGCTGGCGATGAAGAAGGAGAAGGCGGCCTTCACCCTCTACATGGACATGGCCGACGCGGCTTGCGAGAAGGAGATCAAGGACCTCTTCTTGTCTTTGGCCCGCCAGGAGGCCAACCACCGGTCCCGCTTCGAGCGGGAGTACGACCGGCGCGTCCGGCCCGATAATTAGCCGCGCAGGAACCTGTCCATCTCGGCGGCGGCGGTGCGCGCGTCGCCCATGGCCAGGATGACGGTGGCCCCGCCCCGGATGATGTCCCCGCCCGCCCACACGCCGGGCAGGTTGGTGGCCATGGTCTTCCAGTCCACGTCCACGTTGCCCCACTTGCCCATCTTGAGGCCGGGCGTGGTCTGGCCGATGAGGGGGTTGGGGCTCTGGCCGATGGACATGACCACCAGATCGACCTCCTTGACGTACTCCGAGCCCTTGATGGGCACCGGGCGCCGGCGGCCGGATGAGTCGGGCTCGCCTAGCTCCATCTTGAGGCACTCCATGGCCTTGACCCGCCCGCGCTCGTCGCCGATGAATTTCGTCGGGGCCTGGAGGTAGTGGAACTCGATGCCCTCCTCCTCGGCGTGGTGGATCTCCTCGAGCCTCGCCGGCATCTCCTCGGAGGAACGGCGGTAGATGATGGCGGCCCAGTCCGCGCCGAGCCTCTTGGCGTTGCGCACCGAGTCCATGGCGACGTTGCCGCCGCCGATGACGGCCACCTTCCTGCCCAGCAGCATGGGCGTGTCGTAGTTGGGGAAGTCGTAGGCCTTCATGAGGTTGACGCGGGTGAGGTACTCGTTGGCCGAGTAGACGCCGACGAGGTTCTCGCCCGGGATCTTCATGAAGTTGGGCAGGCCCGCCCCGGTCCCGATGAAAAAGGCCTGGTAGCCGCCCTCCTTGAGGTCGTCGAGGGTGGCGGTGCGGCCCACCACGAAGTTCATGCGCAGCTCGACGCCGAGCTTCCTGAGGTAGTCCACCTCGGCCTCGAGGATGCGCTTGGGCAGGCGGAACTCGGGGATGCCGTAGACCAGCACCCCGCCGGCGGTGTGGAGGGCCTCGAAGACCGTCACCTGGTGGCCGGCCTTGGCCAGGTCGCCGGCCACGGTCAGGCCCGCGGGACCGGCGCCGAACACCGCCACCTTCTTGCCCGTCGACGAGGGTAGCGCCGGGATGACGACCTTGCCTTTCTCCCGCTCGTAGTCCGCCGCGAAGCGCTCCAGGTTGCCGATGGCCACCGGCGTGCCGGCCGCCTTCTTCATGGTGCAGACGGCCTCGCACTGGACCTCCTGCGGGCAGACGCGGCCGCAGATGGCGGGGAGGCTGTTGGTCTCCTTGAGCTTGCGCGCGGCCGCCTCGAACTCGCCCTTCTCGATGAGCTTGATGAAGGACGGGATGTCGATGGCCACGGGGCAACCGGCCACGCAGGGCGAGTTGGGGCAGTCGAGGCAGCGTTTCGCCTCGAGCAGGGCCGCCGCCGCGGGCAGGCCCTGGTTGACCTCGCCGAAATCCGAGCTGCGCACCTCGGCCGGGCGCTCCGGCATCTTCTGGCGAGGGATCCTGGCGCGTTCCTTGGCCGGCATGGACTTGCGCAGCTCCTTGCGCCACTCCAGGTCGAACCCGGCTTTCAGCCGCGCCTTGACGTCTTCGGGGAGCTCTTTCTTCTTTTCTTCCGCCATCTCATTGCCTCACGCGCACGGCGCCAGCTGGGTGCGCTCCCAGTAACAGAGCGATCTGATCTCGTCGTCGAGATAGGACTTCCTCCGGGCGAAGAGCTCGGCCCAATCCACGGCGTGGCCGTCGAAATCCGGGCCGTCGACGCAGGCGAACCTGGTCTTGCCCTCGACCGCGCACCGGCACGCGCCGCACATCCCGGTCCCGTCCACCATGATGGGGTTGAGGCTCACCATGGTCTTGATCCCGGCGGGCCGGGTGGCCTCGCAGGCCGAGTACATCAGGTAGGTGCAGCCGATGGCCACGGCCCGGTCGACCTTGGCGCCCTCGGCGAGCAGGGACTTGATCTTGGCCGGGACGTAGTCCTTCGTGGCGAAGCGGTGGTCCCGGGCCGACACCAGGAAGCGGTCGCTCACCTTGCGGAGCTTCTCCTCCCAGTACAGGAGGTAGCCCGCCTTCACGTCGATGAGGGTGATGACCTTGTTGCCGGCCTCCTTGAGGGCGCGGGCGATGGGGTAGATGGCGGCGATCCCGAAGCAGCCCCCGGCCAGCAGGACCGTGCCGTAGTTCTGGATGTCCGAGGGCTTGCCCAGGGGGCCGACGAAGACCGGGATCTCGTCGCCGGCCGACAGCCGGGCGAGCTTGTGCGTCGTGGTCCCGACGGTCATGAACACCGCCGTCACCGAGCCCTTCTCGCGGTCCCAATCCGCGATGGTCAGCGGGATGCGCTCGCCCCGCTCGTCGGGCATGACCATCACGAACTGCCCGGGGAGGCTCTTGCGGGCGACTTCGGGGGCCGAGACCTCCAGCACGTGGAGGTTCGGCACCAGCCGTTCGCGTCTGAGTATCTTGGCCATCAGTTCACCCTCGTGATCTTGACCCGGGCGCTCCCGGCGGCCGCGGCGGAGAGCCTTGAAAAGCCCGAGAGCCCGTGGTCGAGTCTGCTCACGGCCGCGACGCCCTTGGGCATCCCGGCCGTGATGCGCACGACCGCCTCCATCGTCCCCGAGGAGGACTCCACGTGGGCCGTCGCGCCTTCCTGGAGGCCGGCGCCGGCCGCGTCCTCGGGCCCGATCTTGATCCAGCCCGGGTCGCGCAGGACCTTGAAGTCCGGGCTCGTCTGGCACAGGGCCAGGGTGCGGTAGTAGTCGGGCGAGTACTCGCCCAGCAGCACCAGCGGGTACTCCCCGGCCTTGTCCGCCGGCCCTCCCGGCGGGCAGGCCGCGAGGAAGCCCTGGCCGCCCTCCTCCCGGACGGCGAGGAGGCCTTCCTCGTCGATGCGCTCCTTGATGCGGTCGGCGCCCTCGAAGGCGCAGCCGTCCGCCCCCATGAGGCCGGCGAGCCGCGAGGCGATCCACCAGTCGGGCTTGGCCTCGCCGAGGGGCTCGATGGCCTTCATGGATTTCTGCGCCCTGCCCTCGAGGTTCACCCAGTTGCCCTCGGTCTCCGCGAACGTCGCGGCGGGCAGGACGGCGTCGGCCGCCTGGCAGGAGTCGTTCATGAAGCTGTCCTGGACGACGAGGAACTCGAGGCCGTGCTTCGCCGGCAGGCTGGCCGGGCCGGCCAGGTAGAGGGCCTTGAGCGTCCCCGCGGCCGCGGCTCGCAGGACGGCGGCCAGGTCCGGGGCCCCGGCCGCGCGGCGGCGCATGAGCAGCCACGCGCCGAAGGAGTCGCTCTCCTCGGCCAGCGGGAACAGGGCGGCTCCCGTCTGGAGCGCCAGGTTCCACAGGTTGGAGACGCACGCCTTGGTCCAGGGAGCGCCGCAGAGCCCCTGGCCGAACACGAGAGCGGCGGGACCTCCCTCGGCCAGCGCTCCGGCCAGCCGCCGGCAGTCCTCTTCCTTCACGCCGGCCGATTCGCAGCAGGCCGCCAGGGACGAGCCGTCCAGGGAGCGCTTGAACGCGTCGAACCCCTTGAGGCCCGACGGAGCGCCCTTCTCCAGCAGGGCCTTGGAGACCGCGGCGAGCAGGGCGGGCTCGCCGCCCGGGCGCACCTTGAGCGACAGGGAGGCGTGGCGCGACATCGGGTCGTCCTTGGGGCCGACGACGAGCAGCCGGCCGCCGCGGCGGACGGCGTCGAGTATCTCGACCCAGGCCACGGGGTGGGAGACGGCGACGTTCTCGCCCAGCACCAGGATGGTCCTGGCCTTGGCCACGTCGGCCAGGGACGCCCGCGGGGGGGCTTTGAGCCCCCCGGCCGCGGCCGAGAGCTCGTCGAGGATGGACGGGCCCAGCGAGGCGACGATGCCGTCGGCCTTGAGCGCCGAGCGGCTGAACAGGTCGAGGACGAAGAGGTCCTCCAGCGAGAGCTGCGACGAGGCCACCAGCGCCGCCTTGCCGGCGCGGGGCTTGAGCCCGGCGGCGACGAAGGCGAGGGCGGCGTCCCAGCCGGTCTCGACGAGCTTGCCGTCCTTCCTGATCATCGGCCTGCGCAGGCGCCTGGGGCTGGCGACCGTGTCCCGGAGCGTGAAGCGCCCCCGGACGCAGGCCTGGCCGCGGTTGACGGCGGGGGCCTCGAGGGAGGCATCGGGCCTGGAGGCGACGATGCGGCCTTGGAGGGTCTCCACGTCCAGCCGGCAGCCCACGCCGCAGTGCGGGCAGACCGTCTTGGCCACGGCGTCCGGCGGGGGCTCGTGGCGGCTGGCGCGCTCGGCCAGGGCCCCGGTCGGGCAGACGTCCACGCACGCGCCGCAGAACTGGCAGCCCGCGTCCATGAGCTTGCGGTCGAGCGCCGTGCCCACCACGGCCTCGGAGCCGCGCCGGACGATGGAGATGACCGCCGCGCCGCGCACTTCGCGGCAGACGCGCACGCACCGGCCGCAGAGGATGCAGAGGTTGTAGTCCTGGATGAAGAACGGGTCGCCGCGGCGGACCTCCAGGCCGCGGTAGACCGAATCATAGGGGAGCGAATCGAGCTTGAGCTTCCCGACGACCTCCTGGAGCTCGCAGCGGCGGTTGGACGGGCAGAAGACGCAGCCCGTCACCTCCCCGACCTTGCGGATGGACGCCTTGTGGTCCTCGCACTTCTCCTTCTCGGCGCAGATCAGGCAGGCGTTGGGGTGCTCGGAGAGGATGAGCTCGAGGGTCTTGAGGCGCTGCAGGCGCAGAGGCTCGGAGTCGGTGACGACGGCCATGCCGTCCTCGGGGTAGGTGTTGCACGAGGGGTGCAGGCCGCTGCGGCCCTTGATCTCGACCACGCAGAGCCGGCAGGCGGCGTAGGGAGCCAGCCGCGGGTGGCTGCACAGGGCCGGGATGTAGATGCCGTTCTCCTTGGCGATCTCGAGGACGGTCTTCGTCCCCTGGACCTCGAACCTGCGCCCGTCGATCGTGATGTTCATTGGGGCACCTTCTCGGGGGCTGGCGCCCCCGAGGTTTTGGTCACGGCCCGCACCTTGGCGGGGCAGACCTCGAAGCACGCGCCGCACTTGATGCAGACCGCCTGGTCGATGTCGTGGGGTTTCTTGAGCGTCCCGCTGACCGCCTTCACGGGGCAGGCCTTGAGGCAGAGCAGGCACCCGATGCACTTCTTCTGGTCGATGCCGAAGGTCAGCAGCTCCTTGCACGCCAGGGCCGGGCAGCGCTTCTCCCTGATGTGGGCGTCGTATTCGTGGCGGAAATGGCGGATGGTGGTCAGCACCGGGTTGGGGGCGGTCTGGCCGAGGCCGCACAGGGACCCTGCCTTGACCGTCTTGGCCAGGGTCTCGAGCTTCTCCAGGTCGCCTTCCTCCCCCTGGCCCCGGGTGATGCGGGCGAGGATGCCGGCCATCTGCCTGGTCCCGACGCGGCACGGGACGCACTTGCCGCACGACTCCTCCTGGGTGAAGTGGAGGAAGTAGCGGGCCACGTCGACCATGCAGGTGTCCTCGTCCATGACGATCATGCCGCCCGAGCCCATCATGGACCCGGCCTGGGCGAGGCTGGCGTAGTCGATGGGCAGGTCGAGCATGCCGGCCGGGATGCACCCGCCGCTGGGGCCCCCGGTCTGGACGGCCTTGAAGGGCTTGCCGCCCTTGATGCCCCCGCCGATGTCGAAGATGATCTCCCGGAGCTTCATGCCCATGGGGACCTCGACGAGGCCCGTGTTGTTGATCTTGCCCACCAGCGCGAAGATCTTGGTGCCCTTGCTGTCCTGCGTTCCGATGGCGGCGTAGGCCTTGGCGCCGTTGCGGAGGATCCAGGTGACGTTGGCCCAGGTCTCCACGTTGTTGATGTTCGTCGGCTTGCCCCACAGCCCGGCCAGGGCCGGGAACGGCGGCTTTTGCCTCGGGGAGGCGCGCCGGCCCTCGATGGAGGCCATGAGCGAGGTCTCCTCGCCCGAGACGAAGGCGCCGGCGCCGCGGAAGATGCTCAGGTCGAAGTCGAACCCCGAGCCCAGGATGGACTTGCCCAGCAGCCCGCGCTGGCGGCAGTCCTTGACCGCGGCGGTGACGTTCTCGACGGCCAAGGGGTACTCGTTGCGCACGTAGACGAAGCCCTGGCGGGCGCCGATGGCGTAGGCGCCGATGATCATCCCCTCGATCACGCTGTGCGGGTTGCCCTCCAGGAGGCTGCGGTCCATGTAGGCGCCGGGGTCGCCCTCGTCCGCGTTGCAGATGACGTACTTCGTCTCCCCGGGCGATCGGCGGCAGATCGCCCACTTCTTGCCGGTCGGGAAGCCCGCCCCGCCGCGGCCGCGCAGGCCCGACGCCGTCGCCTCGGCGATGACGTCGTCGGGGGACATCCCCGAGAGCGCCTTGGCGAGCGCGCGGTAGCCTCCGAGCGCGATGTAGTCGTCGATGGACGTCGGGTCGATGAACCCGTTGCTGCCGAGCAGGAGCCTGTGCTGCTTCTTGTAGAACGGGACGTCCTCCTCCCGGGCGATCTTCTCGCCGGTCGCCGGGTCGGCGTACAGGAGCCGGTCGATGACCTCGCCGCCGCCGACGGTCTTGGACACCACCTCGGGGACGTCCGCGAGCCGGATCTTCTGGTAGAACACCCCCCGGGGCTGGAGCACGACGATGGGGCCGCGCTCGCAGAAGCCGTGGCAGCCCGTCTGGCGCACGTCGACCTTGTCCTGGAGGCCCTGCCGGCGGACCTCGTCCCGGAAGGCCTGGGCCACCTTGAGGCAGCCGTAGGCGTGGCAGCCGGTGCCGCCGCAGACCGTGATGCACGGCCGCTTCCCGTCCCGGGCGGCGACGATCTCCTGGCGGAGCTTCTCGAGATCCTTGAGGTCCATGTCACCCTCCCCCGGGCTGACGACGCGGCGACGGGCCCGGGCCGGCGTCCACGGGGGCGTCCTCCGGCTTGCCGCCGCCGCAGGGGGCCTGGCCCCGGGAGCGGCACCGGCAGTCCTCGACGAGCTTGGGGATCTCGGCGGCCTTGGCCTGGCCGTGGTAGTCGCCGTCGATGATGACGATGGGGCCGAGGGCGCAGGCGCCCACGCAGTTGACCGTCTCGAGGGTGAACTCGCGGTCCGGCGTCGTCCGGCCGGCCGGGACGTCGAGCGCCCTCTCGAACTCTTCGATGATGCGGGCGGCTCCCCGGACGTGGCAGGCGGTCCCGGAGCAGATCGTGACCACGTGCCTGCCTTTGGGCTCGAGGCTGAAGGCCTTGTAGAAGGTCAGGACGCCGTACACGTCGGTCTCGGTGATCCTCAGGCGCCGGGCGATCGCCGCGATCGCCTCGGCGGGGACGTGTCCGTGGCGCTCCTGGGCGTCGTGGAGCGCGTGGATCAGGTCTTTGCGGGAGGGTTCCGTTGAAGCAAGGGTGTCTTCCATGGTTCGATCTCCTCGGGATGTCGCGGCGGGGGCGACGCGCCCGGCGGGGGCGACGCGGCCGGCGGGCGAGGGCCCCCCTCAGGGGGCGCTGTTCATGGCCTCCATGAGACGCTTGGCGCGCATGTCCCTGGGGTCGATCTCAAGGATCCTGCGCAAGGTCGCGAGGGCCTGGGTCGTCTGGAACGTCTCCTGGTAGGCGACCGCCAGGTGGTAGAGGGCCGCGGTGTCGTCGCTGTCGATATCGACGAGCTTCTCCAGGTACTCGATGCTCTTCTTGTGGCTGCCCTTGGCGATGGCGATCACCGCGAGGTGGTAGTAGGCCATCCGCGATTGGGGGCACTTCTTGAGCAGCTCGGCGAAGCTGCGCTCCGCCTTGGCCTTCTCGCCCATGTGGTAGTAGGCGATGCCCAGCCAGTAGAGGTACATGGCGATGTTCTTGTTGAGCCCGTAGCCCTTCTCGAGCATCGCGACGGCCTTCTTGAGATGCCCCATGCGGTAATACGTGATGCCCAGGTGGTAGTGCGGCAGGGAGGACTGGGGGTCCTCCTGGATCGCCTGCTCCAGGACTTCGACGGCGTGCCCGAGCTCGCCGAAGGTGTAGAAGAGGTCGGCCAGCGCCAGCCTCGTCGACAGGTCGGCGGGGTTGTCCTTGAGGGAGCGCAGGACGGCGTCGACGGTCTTCTCCCGCGGCTCGAGCTTGCTCAGCCGGTCTATGGCGTCGGCGTATTTCTCCATCATACCCCTCTCCCTCGCCGCAAGGCGCCCGCAACGGCGGGCGGCCGTCCGAACGGCTGAGTCGAATGATAAGAAATTTGGGCGCTCAAAGCAATTTTATCGCCGCTCCAGCGGTGCGGGGAAGAGCGGTCAGCAGAAACGGCGCTTCCCCGCGCAAAGACCTTCCGACCGCCTTTCCAGCCTGCGGTCGCGCTCCTCGGCAAGAAGGTCGCCCGCTTCTTCCGCAAGCGATGACCCCCTATATCGCTCCGTTGGAGATGGTTGTTGCAGCAAAGCAACGAACCAAGGGAGGCGTCCCCGCTGGGGAGATCGCCAGGCGCTGAACTGAGGGCCTCGGGCCGGAACGTCCTCCAGCGGCCCCGCCGCGTCACAAGCCGAGGAAGACGACGGCGACGCCGCAGGCGAAGACGGCCCCGCCGGCCAGGGCGTGGGTGTAACGATCGAGCCATGCCCATCGCACGAGGCTCAGCCCATGATGGGCCAGCATCACCACCCCCAGCATGCAGCCGACCGTCGTGGCGGCGAACACGGCGGTCACCAGGGCGAGCCCGGCCCAGCTGTGGGCCAAGGCTGGATACATGACCACCGGGATCAGGGGCTCGCAGGGGCCGAAGACGAGCACCGTGAAGACCACCCAGGGCGTGATGTCGACCCCCGCCCGTCCGTGCGGATGCGCGTGGGGGGCCTCGAGGTGGCCGTGGTCGTGGCCGTGGAGGACGCCGTCGGCGTGCGCGTGCCGGTGGGAGTGAGGCTCGCCCGACCACGCCTTCTTCAGGCCCCAGATCGCGTAGAGGAGCCCGAAGCCCAGGAGCAGCCATGCCGCGATCCTGCCCCTCCCCGCCTCGATGGGGACGAGCTGCCCGACGGCGGCGCCCAGGGCGACGCCGCCCAGCCCGATCGCGACCGAGCTGCCGACGTGGCCCAGGCCGCAGAGCAGCGTGACGGCCGCGGTCCTGCCGCGGGACCAGCCCCGGGCCTTGCTCATCGCGATGAACGGCAGGTAGTGGTCGGGCCCGAGCAGCGTGTGGAAGCAGCCCAGGGCGGCCGCGGTCGAGCAGAGCGCGAGGAGGTCGGGCCTCATGCGCCGGCCAGGACACGGGCGAAGAAGTCGTTGCCCTTGTCGTCGATCAGGATGCCGGCGGGGAAATCCACGACGTCGATCGCCCAGACGGACTCCATCCCCAGCTCCGGGTAGTCGATCACGGAGACCTTCTTGATGTGGTTCTCCGCCAGCAGGGCGGCCACGCCCCCGGCCGAGCCCAGGTAGAAGCCGCCGTGCTTCTTCAGGGCCTGGGTCACCGCGGGCGTCCTGTTGCCCTTGCCGATCATGACCATCGAGGCGCCGTGGGCCATGAAGTCGTCGACGTAGGCGTCCATCCTGCCGGAGGTCGTGGGGCCGAACGAGCCCGACGGCTTGCCCGCGGGCTTCTTGGCCGGGCCCGCGTAGTAGACCGGGTGGTCCTTGAAGTACTGCGGCAGGCCCTGGCCCTTGTCCAGCCGCTCCTTGAGCTTGGCGTGGGCGATGTCCCGGGCCACGACCAGGCGGCCGGTCAGGAGCAGCCTGGTCCCCACCGGGTGGCGGGAGAGGTCGGCGAGGATGTCCTTCATCGGGCGGTTCAGGTCGACCGGCACGGCGCCCGGGTCGCGGCCCTCCCGGCGCAGCTCGGGCGGGATGAGGCGGCCCGGGTCGCGCTCCATCTCCTCGAGCCAGAGGCCGTCGCGGTCGATCTTCCCGAGGATGTTGCGGTCGGCGTTGCACGAGACGCCCATCCCGATGGGGCACGAGGCCCCGTGCCGCGGCAGGCGCACGACGCGCACGTCGTGGCAGAAGTGCTTGCCCCCGAACTGGGCGCCGAAGCCGATCTTGCGGGAGGCCTCGAGCAGCTCGGCTTCCAGGGCGGCGTCCCGGAAGGCGACCCCGTGGGCGTTGCCCCGCGCGGGCAGCCCGTCGAGGCAGCCGGTCGAGGCGAGCTTGACGGTCTTGAGGCAGGCCTCCGCCGAGGTCCCGCCCACGACGAAGGCGAGGTGGTAGGGCGGGCAGGCCGCGGTCCCGATGGACCGCATCTTCTCGACGAGGAAGGCCTTGAGCGCCCCCGGGGTGAGGCGCGCCTTGGTCTCCTGGTAGAGCATGGTCTTGTTGCTCGACCCGCCGCCCTTGGTCACGAAGAGGAACTCGTAGGCGGCGCCCGGGACCGCGTAGATGTCGATCTGGGCCGGGAGGTTGCTGCCGGTGTTGGCCTCGTCGAACATGGTCAAGGGGGCGACCTGGGAATACCGGAGGTCGTGGGTCGCGTAGGCTTTCCAGATGCCCTTGGACAGCAGCGCCGGGTCGTCGGCGCCCGTCCACACCTGCTGGCCCTTCTTGGCGACCACCGTGGCGGTGCCCGTGTCCTGGCATGAGGGAAGCTCGAACCGGGCCGAGATGGCGTAGTTGCGCAGCAGGGCCAGGGCCACGGCCTTGTCGTTGGCCGACGCCTCGGGATCCTTGAGGATGGCGGCTACCTGCTCCTGGTGCCGCGGCCTGAGCAGGAAGGAGACGTCGCGGATGGCCTGGTAGGCGAGCTCCGAGAGGGCTTCGGGCCGCACCAGCAGGACCTCCTTGCCCTGGAACCGGGCGGTCCGGACCGCCTTGCGGTCGAGCAGGCGGTAGCTGACGCGCTTCTTCTTGACCGGGAAGGGCTCCTGGTAGCGGAACGGCTTGGCCTGCGTCGTCATGGTGCGACCTCCTGGGCCCCGCTCCCGCGCCAGCGCGAGGCGCCGCTCAAGGCCATGATAGCACTAAAGATCCGCCTGAGGCAGGCGCTGGATCTCCTCCAGCGTGAACACCGGGCCGTCCTTGCAGACATAGACGCCGCCCACGTTGCACCGGCCGCACTTGCCCACGCCGCACTTCATCCGGTTCTCGAGCGTCGAGTAGATGGCCGTCGGCCTGAAGCCGAGGCCCGAGAGCACCGGCAGGGAGAGCCGGATCATGATCGGCGGGCCGCAGACGAGCGCCGCCGCTCCCGGCGCGGCCGCGGGCATCTCCTTGAGCACCGTCGGGACGAACCCGACCCGGCCCTTCCAATCCGGGGTCTCGCCGCCGGGGTCCACGGTCGTGACCAGCTCCACGTCCGAGCGCCCGGCCCAGCCGGCCAGCTCGTCCTTGTAGACCAGGTCGGCCACGGTGCGGGCGCCGTAGACCACGGCGACGCGTCCGAACTCGGCCCGGCGGTCGAGGATGTTCCAGATGACGCTGCGCAGGGGCGGCAGCCCGATGCCGCCGGCGACGAACAGCAGGTCCTTGCCCCGCCAGGACTCGATTGGGAAATGGTTGCCGTAGGGCCCGCGGAAGGTCACGGGGTGCCCGACCTCGCGGTCCAGGAGCGCGGCCGTGACCCGGCCCGCCCTGCGGAAGGTGCATTCGATGTAGTCGCGGCCGGGCGGGCTGGCCACGCAGAACGTGCTCTCGCCTTCCCCGGGCACGCCGTAGAGGCCGAACATCCCGACGCGATACCGCCGGAAGAACGCCTCGCGGTCCGGGGCATGGGCGAACGCCAGCCTCAGCGTCCGGACCTCGGGGGCCTCGTCCTTGGCCCGCTCGATGCGCATCTCGACAGGCTGGTAGATGTTCCCGTTCATGCCGGCACCCCGGCCGCGGGCCCGGCGGCCGGCGCCGCGGCGGCGGCGATGCGCTCGGCGGTGTCCGCCAGGGACATGCCGCGAGGGCAGACCCTGCCGCAGCGGCCGCAGCCGGTGCAGGCCGCGACTTTGAACCGCTCGGGGGCGTAGGCGAGCTTGTGCATCACGCGTTGGCGCCAGCGGCTGGCCTGGTCGGGCCGCGGGTTGTGCCCGGAGGCGTGCAGCGTGAAGAGCCCCAGGCCGCAGGCGTCCCAGTTGCGCAGGCGGACCACGCCGTTCGGACCGGACTCGTCCTGGATGTCGAAACAGTGGCAGGCCGGGCAGGCGTACGCGCAGGCCGCGCAGCCCAGGCAGGGCAGGCTGAGCTCCTTCCAGAGAGGGGAATCGAAGTTCCCCGCGAGCCATGCCCCGACCCGCCCGATGTCGAAGCGCCGGCGCACCTCGGGGGGAGCGTCGGGGGCGGCGGCGCCGTCTTGCAGCACGCCCGAGGCCGCCGCGGCCAGGTCGCGGCCTTGGTCGGTCAGGGGCTCCACGATCAGCGTGCGGCCGCCGTCGGCCGGCCTGAGGAGGGCGTCCGCCCCCGGCGCAGCGTCGGGGCGTCCCCCGACGCTGGTGCAGAAGCACTCCTCGTCCGCCTCGGAGCAGGCCAGGGCCGCCACCACGGTCGCGGCGCGGCGCGCGTCATAGAAGGAGTCGCGGAAGTCCCAGTTGAACACCGCGTCGAGCATGGCCAGGGCGGCGACGTCGCACGGCCGCGCCGCCAGCGCCGCGGTCTTGGGGGCCTCGGGCCGGGTCTCGATGGCGTCGAAGCCGTCGCCGGACCGGCGCCACCGGCCGATCGCTTCCGACGGGGGGAAGAAGACGTCCTTGAGGGAGTTGACGGGCACGGCGTCGGTCCGGATGGCGGCCCCGGGACTCCAGGGGGCGAACCGCACCACGCCGTCGGCCTCGACCGGGGCGACGACGCGATAGCCCGCGGCGCTCAGCGCCGCGGCGAGGTCCTGCAGCCTGTCGGCCGAGAGGGATTTCATCTCATCCTAGGTGAAGAAGGAGTTGTCATCTTCCGGATCCCAGGTCCCGATCAGGGGCTTGGCGGCCGGGTCGAGGCCGGCCTCGACGTCGAACTGCTCGGCGGCTTGGGCCGCCAGGAACGTGTTGAGGAGCATCAGCGGCAGGCCCTGCGGGCAGGCGCTCGCGCAGGCGCCGCACAGGGTGCAGCGGCCGGCCTGGTGGAAAGCCCGGATCATGTTCCACGCGTAGTTGCCGTGGCCGAGCGCCGCCGTCGAGACCCACTGGGGGACGTTGCGCTCCGTGACGCAGCGCTGGCAGTAGCAGCCGGGGCACGCGGCGCGGCAGGCGTAGCAGCGGGTGCACCGGGAGAACCGCGCGGACCACCACTCGGCCCGCCGCTGCGCGGGCCAGGCGGCGAGCTCGGCCAGCCGCCGTCCGATGTCGGGGTCCCGGCGGGGCTCGGGCGCGGCCTCCCGGGCCAGGGCGGCGAGCTCTTCGACCTCTTTGACGCCCTCGTAGCGCTCGCCCCGGAAGGCCAGCGCCAGGAGGGCCCCTTGCGCGAACTGCGATTCGGCCGCCAGGGAGACGAGGCTGCGGCCCACGGCTTCGGAGGCCACGATGGCCAGGGGCATGCGGGCGCGGACCTCGGGCTTCTTGAGGTACGCCGCCAGGTTCTGGCTGCACGCCCCGTCGAAGACGAGCTCGCCGGCCCGGTGGGCCTCCTCGATGAAGGCGGGCCGGCGGCCGCCCCCTCCGGCGAGCGGAGCGCGACATGCGCCTTCGGGGACGGCGGGCCCTTGCCCGCCGCCGGCGTGGGCGCGGTAGCCGATCACGAGCTTGACCCGCCCTTCCCGGAGCAGGCGGGCCGCGTCCTCGCGCAGGGACGGCGTCGGGCTCATGACTCCCTCCGGGGTCCCTGGGCTTCCTCCGGCGCCGGCGCCAGGCGCTTCCTCGCCGGGTTCGCCCCCGCGAAAGGGCCGGCCTCCCGGACCTTCGCCGTGAGGTCGTTGATGAGGTCCGCGAACTTCTGTCCCTCGGCCGCTGAGATCCAGCTGAACTGCAGGCGGCGGGAGTCGATGCCGGTCAGGTCGAGGAGCTTGCGCAGCAGCCCCCAGCGCCGCCGGGCATGGTAGTTGCCGCTCGTGTAGTGGCAGTCGCCGGGGTGGCAGCCGCTGACCAGCACGGCGTCGGCGCCGCCCTCGAAGGCCTTGAGGATGAAGAGGGGGGAGATCCTGCCGGTGCAGGGGAGCTTGACGATGCGCACCTCCGGCGCGTACTGCAGGCGGCTGGTGCCGGCCAGGTCGGCCCCGGCGTAGGTGCACCAGTTGCACACGAAGGCGGTGATGCGCGGGGCGCCGGCCTGGCTCACGCGGCCTCCAGCGCGGCGATCTGGGCGTGGATCTGCTCGTCCGTGAAGCCGTCGAGGTCGATGCAGTGGGAGCGGCAGACCGCCACGCACGTGCCGCAGCCCTGGCAGAGCCCCTCGTTGACCTCCGCCACGACCTTGAGCACGCTGCCGGCGCGGTCCTTGACCTCGAAGTCCTTGACGGCGCCGTAGGGGCAGGTGTGGACGCAGGACCTGCAGTGGCTGCACAGGTTGCGGTTCACGCGGGCGATGACGGGCTCCCGCTCCAGCTGCGGCTGGGAGAACAGGCCGAGGGTCTTGGCCGCTGCCGCCGAGGCCTGGGCGACGGCGTCGGGGATGTCCTTGGGCGCCTGGCACGCGCCGGCCAGGAAGACCCCGGCCGCCGCGGTCTCGACCGGCCTGAGCTTCGGGTGCGCCTCGGAGTAGAACCCGTGCTGGTCGTAGCCCACCCCGAACAGCTGGGCCAGCCTCTCCGAGCCGCGCCGGGGCCTGACCGCGTCGGCCAGCACGACCATGTCCGCCAGGACCGTGACGGGCCGTCCCGCGAGGGTGTCGGCGCCCTTCACCACGAGGCGGCCGTCCTGGCGGCGATAGACGCGGCTGACCCGCCCGCGGACATATCGCGCGCCATCGTTGTCGATGGCCCGCCTGACGAATTCCTCATATCCTTTGCCGGTCGCCCTGATGTCCATGTAGAAGACGGTGGCCTCGCCGTCGTGCACCTTGTGGCGGTAGAGCATGGCGTGCTTGGCGGTGTACATGCAGCAGATCTTGGAGCAGTACGGGAGGCCCTTCTTCTCGTCGCGGCTGCCGCAGCACTGGATGAAGACCACGGTCTTGGGCTCGGCTCCGTCGGAAGGCCGCTTGATGGCGCCGCCGGTCGGGCCGCTGGCCGAGGCGAGGCGCTCGAAGGCGAAGCCGTCGATGACGTCGGCGAGCCTGCCGCCGCCGTACTCGCCGTAGGACGCGTGGTCCCACAGCTCGAAGCCCGTGGCCAGGACCACGGCCCCGACCTTGACCTTCTCGAGGCGGTCCCGGTCCTTGAAGTCCACCGCGCCGCGGGGGCAGACCTTGGCGCAGAGGCCGCACTTGCCCTGCTTGAGCATGGTGCAGCGCTCGGCGTCGATGACGGGCTTGTTGGGCACCGCCTGGGGGAAGGGGACGTAGATGGCGCGGCGCGCGCCCAGGCCGGCGTCGAACTCGCTGGGGATCCTCTTCTGCGGGCATCTGTTCCAGCAGTCGCCGCAGCCGGTGCACTTGTCCGGGTCCACGAACCTGGCCTTGCGGCGCACGGTGACCTCGAAGTTGCCGACGAAACCCTCCACGGCCGCGACCTCGGCGTAGGTCATCAGCCGGATGTTCGGGTGGCTGGCGGCCTCGACCATCCTCGGGGTGAGGATGCACTGGCTGCAGTCGAGGGTGGGGAAGGTCTCGGAGAGGCGGGCCATGTGCCCGCCGATGGAAGGGCCGCTCTCCACGAGCACGACCTTCTTGCCGCCGGCCGCGATGTCGAGGGCCGCCTGGATGCCCGCGATGCCGCCGCCCACCACCATGGCCGTGGGCTCCACCGGCACCCGCACGGGGCGGAGGGCCCGGTCGCGCCGCGTCTTCTCGACCATGAGCCGGACCAGCTCGACGGCCTTCGCGGTGGCGGCGGCGCGGTCGGCGTGGACCCAGGAGCAGTGCTCGCGGACGTTGGCCATCTCGAGAAGGTAGGGGTTCAGGCCCGCCTGCGCGGCCGCGCTCCGGAAGGTCCTCTCGTGCATGCGCGGGCTGCAGGCGGCTACGACGACGCCGGTGAGCTTTAGGTCCGCGATGGCCTTCTTGATCATGCTCTGCCCCGGGTCCGAGCACATGTACTTGTAGTCCACGCTGTGGACGACGCCAGGGAACCGGGCCGCCGCCGCGGCCACCGCCGCGCAATCGACGGTGCGGCCGATGTTCTCGCCGCAATGGCAGACGAAGACCCCGAGGCGGCTCATGGCCGGCCCCCGGCGCAGACCGTTCGGGCGTCGGTGAAGTGCCGGTCCAGGCCCAGCGCCGCCGGGCTCAGCCCGGCCGCCAGGCCCAGGAGCTCGCTGAGGTAGAGGACCGGCATGGCGCCGCGCCGGCGCATGTCCAGGTTGCTGTGGCACATGGGGCAGCCCACCACGACGAGGTCCGCGCCGGCGGCCTTGGCGTCCGAGAGGACCGCGCCGCCGAGGTCCATGACCGCCTCCGTCTTGGACATGCTGAAGCCCCCGCCGCAGCACTCGGTGGCGAAGTTCCAGGGCAGGACCGAGCAGCCCGCGGCCTTGATGGCCCCCTCCATGGCCGACGGCGATTCGGGGTCCTCGCCTTCGTTGATGCCTTCCCCGCGGCTGAGCAGGCAGCCATAATAGGGAACGGCCTTGAGTCCCGGCAGGGGCCGGGTGAGCGTCCCGGCCAGGCCGTCGGCGAGGAGGCCGTTGATGAACCCGTTGATGCTGACGACCCGGACCTTGCCTTGGAAAGGCAGGCCGGCCAGCCGGGCCGCGCGTTCGGCGAGGCCCGGGTCGCGGCCGAGCCGCACGAGCGTGCCTTTCAGGCGCGAGAAGCAGGCGGCGCACGGCGCCAGCACCGTGCCCAGGCCCTGGGCCTCGGCCAGGGCCAGCGCGCGGAAGGGCAGGGCCACGGCCAGGTCATGGTTGAGGCTGTGGGCCGCGGTGGCCCCGCAGCAGTTCCAATCGTCGATCTCGCGGAGCTCCGCGCCGGCGACGCGGGCGAGGGCGCGGATGGAGAGGTCGAGCTCCACCGCGCCGCCGGCGAGCGAGCAGCCGGGGTAGTAGCCGATGTCCCCCGCCCCCCCCCGCGGGGGGGGCGGGCAGCGGGGGGGGGTCATGCCTTCTCCTTCGCTCTGCATGCCTCGAATATCCGCCGTATCTCGGTTCGTCCCTTGATGACGTGCGGGATCAGCGGGAGCTTCCCCCTGGCCAGCATGGCCGGGGCGACGGCCAGGTCCTGGAAGATGTCCCCGCTCCAGAGCTTGTAGAGGCCGACGAGGGGCACCTCGCTCATGCGGCCCGTGTGCTCGACGCTCGCCAGGAACGCCTCATGGAAGGCCAGGATGCGCCGGCCTCGCGGGGAGACCTTCCCCTCGCGGCGCGAGAGCTCGCGCAGCGCGTCGATGACCGCCGCCGGGTCGAGCTCCCGGGGACAGCGCTGGGTGCAGGTGAGGCACCCGGCGCAGCACCAGATGGCCAGGGAGCGCAGGAGGGCTTCCCGGTCGCCGGGGTCGCCGGTCTGCGCCAGGCGCATGATCTGGTTGGGCGCCAGGTCCATGTGCCGCGCCATGGGGCAGCCCGCGGTGCACTTGCCGCACTGGTAGCACCGCTCCACGCGCACGCCGGCGGCGTCCCGCACGGCGTCCGCCAGGTCCGCGTCAGGCCCTTGCGACATGGCACCCTTATACCACGAAGCGGGCGGCGGCAACAATTGAATTAAGTTGATGCCCTATAAGTCCGGCTAATAGTCCGTCGGTCAGGCGGCGGGGGCCCCGGCCGGCCGGGGGGCGCCGGGGCGGGGGCCCGCGGAGCGGACGTGGTCGAGGAACGTCTGGACCGTGCGGTCGGGCTTCCTGCCTTTGCGCGTGATGATGCAGAGCGGGCGCCGGATGCCGGGCCGGGCGAAGCGCACGGCGCAGACGGAGCCCTGGCGCACCTCCTGGAGGACCGTGTTCTCGGGCACGATGGCGACGCCCGTGCCGGCCGCGACCGCGCTCTTGACGGTCTCGATGTTGTCGAGCTCCAGCTTGACTTCCATCCGGAGCCCGAGGCCGCGCAGCGTCTTGTCGAGCGCCTTGCGCGTGGGGGAGGAGGGGTCGAGGGCGATGAATTCCTGGTCCCGGAGCCCCTTGGCGTCGATGGACTGGCGGGCGGCCAGGGCGTGGTCCGGGCGGCAGATGAGCACCATCTCCTCCATGAGGAGCGGGGTGATCTGGATGCCTTGGCGCTTGGACGGGTAGGCCATGATGCTGAGGTCGACCCGGTCCCGGAGGATGTCGTCGTAGATGCGGGCGGCCTTCTGGTAGTCGATGTCGATCTGGACGCCGGGGTGGCGGGCGAGGAAGCCCCTGACGTAGCCCTGGAGGAGGTGGGTGCCCACGCTGTAGATGGCGCTGACGCGGACGTGCCTGGCGCCGGAGGCCTCGGCCAGATGGCGCAGGCGCAGCCGCATGTCCTCGTAGGACGCGACGGTCTTGCGGCACATCCGGTAGAAGATCAGGCCGGCGGGGGTCAGCCGCAGGGGCGTCCGGTTGCCGCGGCCCACCAGGGGGCAGCCCAGGGAATGCTCCAGGTTCTTGATCTGCTGGCTCACCGCGGACTGGGTGAGGAAGTTCAGCTCGGCGGCCTTGGAGAAGCTCCCGGTGTCGGCGAGGTCCCGGAACACCTTGCAGGTCTCGATGAGCATGCCCCGAGATTCTAGCAGATAGGCACTTATAAGGGAAGCTAATAGGTTTATCAGGATTATTCATTTGCTTGCCGCCAGGCCGCATGATATCATGCAGCTCTGTACGATGACATCCGTCATATAGGTGGAGCCATGGAGAACGTGACCGACCCCGGGCTGATCGCGGACATCCGCCGCTACGGCCATTTCGACGTCGACGGGTGCTACAACTGCGGGAGCTGCGCGGCGGTCTGCGCGCTCAGCGAGGACTCGGCGCTGTTCCCCCGCAAGAGCATGCGCCTCGCCCAGCTGGGCCTGCGCGAGCGCCTGCTGGGGAGCCTCGACCCGTGGCTCTGCTACTACTGCGGCGACTGCTCCAAGACCTGCCCCCGCCAGACCGAGCCCGGCGAGTCCATGATGACCCTGCGGCGGTTCCTCACGGCCCAGTACGACTGGACGGGCCTCTCGGCCAGGATGTACCGGTCCGCGTGGTGGGAGCTCGGCGTGCTCGGGGCCGTGGGGCTGCTGACGGGGTGGATCATGTCCCGCCTCATGGCAGGCATGCCGACGGAGTTGACGGCGCAGGGGGGCGTCCGGATCAACGAGTTCCTGCCCATGACCCGGGTCCACGCCTTCGACTGGGTGATGGCGGCCGGCCTGACGTTCTTCCTGATGAGCAACGTGGCCCGGTTCTTCTGGTACACGATGCTGCGCGACGGCGACGCCCCGCCGCTGCGCTCCTACGTCTCGGAGCTCTGGACCCTCGTGTGGGACGGCGCCACCCAGATCCGCTTCCGGGAGTGCGGCGAGAACTCCCCGCGCTGGGTCAAGCACCTGCTGCTGGTCACGGGCTACGGGCTCATGTTCAGCCTCATCGTCTTCTTCCTGCCGTGGTTCCAGACGGAGAACCTCTACCCTCTCTGGCATCCGCAGCGCTGGCTGGGGTACTACGCCACCGCCGTGCTGACCGTCTTCGCGGTCGAGATCCTCTGGAGCCGGGTCAAGAAGGAGGAGGAGATCCACCGGTTCTCCGACCTCAGCGACTGGCTGTTCCCCATCCTGCTGCTGCTGACCACGCTGACCGGCATCGCGGTCCACGTTTTCCGCTACGCCGGCTGGCCGTTCCCGATGTACTACGCCTATTTCGCGCACATGATGGTCGCCGTCCCGATGCTGACGGTGGAAGTGCCCTTCGGGAAGTGGGCGCACATCTCCTACCGGCCCCTGGCGGCGTATTTCCAGGCGGTCAAGACCAACGCGGCCGGGCTCCGCCGCGCCGAGGGCGCCGCCCCGGACGCGGCGGCCGACGCGGGGCCCAAGGCCCAGGCGGCATGATACCATGAACAGCTCCGAGAACCACGGCAAGAGGGTCGGCGCCGCGCTGGTGGTGGGCGGCGGCATCGGGGGCATGCAGGCGGCGCTCGATTTCGCGGCGGCCGGCATCAAGGTCTATCTGATCGACCGCGGCCCCTGCATCGGCGGGGTCATGGCCCAGCTCGACAAGACCTTCCCCACCAACGACTGCGCCATGTGCACCATGGCCCCGAGGCTCGTCGAGATCAGCCGCCACAAGGACATCGAGATCATCCCGCTGGCGGAGGTCGAGAAGGTGGAGGGGCAGGCGGGCGACTTCGCGGTCGCCCTGCGCCGGCGCCCCCGCTACGTCAACGAGAAGTGCACCGGGTGCGGCGCCTGCCTGGCCGCCTGCCCGGTGGGCAAGCTCAAGCCCTCCGACGACCCCAAGAAGCCCCAGCCCATCCCGGACGAGTACAACGAGGGGCTGAGCTTCCGGCCGGCGATCTACATCCCGTACCCGCAGGCCGTCCCGAACTACGCGGTCGTGGACCCCGAGCGCTGCCTGCACCTCAAGACCGGCAAGTGCAAGCTGTGCCTGAAATCCTGCCAGGCGGGGGCCATCGACTTCGCGCAGAAAGACGAAGCCGTCAGCGTGAACGTCGGCGCCATCGTGGTCGCCCCCGGCTACAAGCTCATCGACCCGAAGGTCAAGCCGGACTACGGCTACGGCGCGTACAAGAACGTCATCACGGCGCTCGAGTTCGAGCGCCTGCTGTCGGCCTCGGGGCCGTACCTCGGCAAGGTCCTGCGCCCCTCCGACAAGGCCGAGCCCAAGCGCATCGCCTTCATCCAGTGCGTGGGCTCGAGGGACAGCGAGCGCGACTACTGCTCCGCGGTCTGCTGCATGTACGCCACGAAGGAGGCCCTCCTGGCCAAGGAGCACCTGAGCCCCGACCTGCAGTGCGACATCTACTTCATGGACCTGCGCGCCTTCAGCAAGGGCTTCGAGGAGTACTACAACCGCGCCAAGGCCCATGGGGTGCGCTACATCCGCTGCCGCGTCCCGAAGCTCGGGGAGGACCCCGCGACCCGCGACGTCACGCTCACCTACCTGGGCGAGGACGAGACCAAGCACGAGGCCGCCTACGACCTGGTCGTGCTCTCGGCGGGGCTGCGGCCCAACCCGTCGTCGGCCGCCCTGAAGGGGACGCTGGGGCTCGAGCTCGACCAGCACGGCTTCTGCGTCACCAGGCCCTTCGCGCCGGTCGACGCCGGCCGGGAGGGGGTCTTCGTGGCGGGCGTGTTCACCGAGCCCAAGGACATCCCCGAGACCGTCATCCAGGCCAGCGGGTCGGTGAGCCGGGCCATGGAGCTGCTGAGCCCGGCCAAGGGGGAGCTCATCGCCAACAAGGCCTACCCCCCCGAGACCGAGGTGGCGGGCCAGGAGCCGCGGGCCGGCGTTTTCATCTGCCACTGCGGCACCAACATCGCCTCCGTGGTGGCGGTGCAGGACGTCGTGGCCTACGCCCGGTCCCTCCCGAACGTGGTCCACGCCGAGAACGTCCTCTACGCCTGCGCCAACGACTCGCAGGAGAAGATCAAGAAGACCATCGTCGACAAGAAGCTCAACCGGGTGGTCGTCGCGGCCTGCACCCCCCGCACGCACGAGCCGCTGTTCCGCAACACCATCCGCGAGGCGGGGCTCAACCCGTACCTCTTCGAGATGGCCAACATCCGGGACCAATGCTCCTGGGTGCACATGGGCGAGCCCCTGCCCGCGACCCGCAAGGCCAAGGACCTGGTGCGCATGGCCCTGGCCAAGTCCCGGCTCCTGGAGCCTCTCTACAAAAAGCACGTCCCCATCCAGAAAGGCGTGCTGGTCATCGGGGGCGGCCTGGCCGGCATGACGGCCGCCTTGACCCTGGCCCGCCAGGGCTTCAAGGTCCACCTGGCGGAGCGGGACGGAGCGCTGGGCGGCATGCTCCGGCGGTCGCGGTTCCTCTTCGAGCCCGAGGCCGACCCGCAGAAGCACCTGGCCGAGGTCGTCGCGGCCGTGAAGGCCCAGAAGAACATCACGGTGCACACGGGCGCCGTGATCGAGGCCATCGACGGCTTCGTCGGCAACTTCAAGACCAGGCTGTCGGCCGCCGGGCAGCCGGCGGTCGAGGTGCCGCACGGGGCCATCATCGTGGCGACCGGGGCGCGGGAGTTCCAGCCGGAGGAATACCTCTACGGCCGGCATGCCGGGGTCCTCACGCAACTGCAGCTCGAGGAGCGGCTCGCCGCCGCGGATTGGCGGTCCAAGGCGCCCCGGACGGTCGTGATGATCCAGTGCGTGGGCTCGCGCGACGAGAAGCGCCCCAACTGCAGCCGCGTCTGCTGCGGCGCCGCGGTCAAGAACGCCCTGAAGATCAAGGAGCTCTCGCCCGAGACCAACGTCTACGTCCTGTTCCGGGACGTGCGCACCTACGGTTTCAAGGAAACGTATTATACGCGGGCCCGCCAGCAGGGCGTCGTCTTCGCCCGGTACGACGAGAACCGCAAGCCGCGGGTCGCCGAGCGGGGCGGGCGGCTCGCGGTCACGACCTACGAGCCCATCGCACGGACCGAGGCGGTCATCGAGGCGGACCTCGTGGTCCTGGCCGCCGCCACGGTGCCCCACCCCGAGAACAAGGACCTCGCGCAGATGCTCAAGGTGCCGCTCGACCCCAACGGGTTCTTCCTCGAGGCCCACATGAAGCTGCGGCCCGTGGACTTCGCCACCGACGGCATCTTCCTGTGCGGCACGGCCCACTTCCCCAAGACCGCCGACGAGACGATCGCCCAGTCCCTGGGCGCGGCGGCCCGGGTGGCCGCGACGCTGGCCAAGGACACCATGGAGCTCGAGGCGAACGTCTCCCAGGTCCTCGACGACAGCTGCGACGGCTGCGCCTACTGCGTGGACCCCTGCCCCTACAAGGCGGTCACGCTGCTGGAGTACATGCGCGAGGGCGCCATCAAGAAGATCGTGGAGGTCAACGAGAGCCTGTGCAAGGGCTGCGGGGTGTGCCAGGCCACCTGCCCGAAGAAGGGGATCGCGGTCCGGGGCTTCAGGCTCGAGCAGATCTCGGCCATGGCGGAGGCGGCCCTGGCCCCCGCGTCCCTGGACCCGACGCCGGAGCCCGAGCCGGCGAAAGAGGAGGTGGCCAACTGATGACACAGCAATCGACCCCCTCGGCTACTTGCCTCCCCGCGGGGGAGGCGAGTGACTTCCAGAACCCCGACCCGCTGGTGATCGCCTTCTGCTGCAACTGGTGCTCCTACACGGGGGCGGACCTGGCCGGGACCTCCCGGCTCCAGTACCCGCCCAACGCCCGGATCATCAGGGTGATGTGCTCGGGGATGGTGCACCCCAACATGGTCATCGATGCCCTGACCAAGGGGGCCGACGGGGTCCTCATCTGCGGGTGCCACCCGGGGGACTGCCACTACATCGACGGCAACCTCAAGGCCGAGAAGCGCGCCGAGGCCATCAAGCTCATGCTCGAGGACTTCGGCCTCGAGCCCGAGCGGTTCCGCCTCGAGTGGGTCTCCGCGTCGGAGGGGCCGCGCTTCGCGGCCGTGATGCAGGAAATGATCGACGGCGTGAAGCGCCTGCCGCCGAGCTCGTACAAGACGGGGTGACGACAACATGGCCGACTTCGTGATGCGGTCCGACGGCAGGAAGTACCTGTGGGACGGGAAGGCGTACGCCTCGTCCCGGGAAGCGGAGGACGTCCGAGCCGCCTATGTGAAGGACGGCTTCGAGGTCCAGGTGTCGCAGGAAGGCGGGACGTTCCTGGTCTACAGCCGACGCGTGGCTGCCCAACAGACGGCTTGAATCAAGGAGGCTGATACATGGCTGCGAAGGTTGCTGAGGAGTGGCTGAACATATGCGGAGGCTGCGAGGTGAGCATCCTCGACATCGGGGACACGCTGCTGGACCTGCTGCCGTCGCTCGAGTTCGTGCACATGCCCGTGCTGATGGACCATAAGTACCACGGGCAGACCGGCGAGGGGGACCCGCACAAGATCGAGATCCCCGCGGCGGACGTCGGGATCGTCTCGGGCGGCATCCGCAACGAGAAGGAGAAAGCCGTGGCCCAGGCCATGCGCAGCAGCTGCAAGACGCTGATCTCCCTGGGCTCCTGCGCCTGCTTCGGCGGCATCCCGGCCATGGCCAACATGTGGACCACGGAAGAGCTGCACGAGAAGGTGTACCGCGACTCGAAGACGACCGTCAAGTCGGACACGCCGAACAAGGACCTGCCTCCCCTGACGGACCGGGTCTACGCCCTCGAGGAGGTGGTGAAGGTGGACCTCTCCATCCCCGGGTGCCCGCCCTCGCCCGACATGATCAAGGAGGCGCTGCTGTGCCTGCTGCAGGGCAAGCCGTTCAGCCTCCCCGAGAAATCCGTCTGCGACGAGTGCCCGACCAAGCGCGAGAAGAAAGCCTCCGGCGGCGACCTCAAGCGTCCCCTGGAAGCCATGGCCTTCAAGCAGGGCGTCCCGTGGGAGGAGACCCGCTGCTACATGGAGCAGGGCTACCTCTGCCTGGGCCCGGTCACCAAGGCCGGCTGCGCGGGGCAGACCACGGAGCAGGGCGAGGCCAAGGTGCCGCGCTGCATCAAGGGCTACATGCCTTGCCGCGGCTGCTTCGGCCCGGTCAAGAAGGGGGCCAACCCCCTGGTCGACATGATGGGAGCGCTCTCTTCCATCGGGCTCAAGCCCGACCAGGTCGTCGACCGCCGCGCCATGCTCAGCCGGTACGTCGGCGGCCAGGGGCGGCTGAAGCCCCTCCCGGCCAAGCCGGTGCCGGTCAAGAAATAACTCGCCTCCCCCGCGGGGAGGCGAGTAGTTGAGGGGGATGAGGTCGTTTTATCATAGGAGATTCAAATGTCAAAGACACTGACCATCGCACCCGTCTCAAGGCTCGAGGGCCACGCCAAGATCACCATCAACCTCGACGACGCCGGCAACGTGGCCGACACCTTCGTCAACATCGTGGAGCTCAGGGGCTTCGAGAAGTTCTGCCAGGGCCGTCCCGTCGAGGAGATGCCCCGCATCGTGACGAGCATCTGCGGCGTCTGCCCGTGGTCGCACCACCTGGCCTCCGCCAAGGCGGTCGACGGGGTCTTCGGGGTCGTCCCGACCCCGACGGGCCGCAAGCTCCGCGAGCTGTGCAACGCCGTGGCCTACACCGAGGAGCACATCCTGCACTTCTTCTTCCTGGCCGGGGCGGACTTCGTCCTGGGCCCGGGCGCGGACTACAAGACCCGCAACGTGATCGGGGTCGCGGCCGCGGCCCCCGAGATCGGCAAGAAGGTCGTGCACAACCGGCACCTCGGGGCGCGCATCCTCAACATCGTGTCGGGCAAGTCCATCCACCCGGTCACGGCCGTGCCGGGGGGTTTCAGCAAGCCCCTGACCGCGCATGAGCGGGACATGGCGCTCACGATGGCTTCGGAGATCCTGGAGTTCGCCAAGTTCAGCATCGCCTGGGCCAAGGAATCCGTGTTCCCGAAGTACCTCGACGCGGTCAAGACCGTGGCGGTCATCAAGACGGGCTACATGGGCACGGTCCGCAACGACGGGTCCATGGACCTCTACGACGGCAAGATCCGCCTCATGAAGCCCGACGGCTCCTTCGTGGACTTCGACGACGCCAAGTACGCCGACTACATCGAGGAGAAGGTCCTGCCGTGGTCCTACCTCAAGTTCCCCTACGCCAAATCCTGGGGCGAGGGGTTCGACATGGACCTCGACAACCCGAAGGGCATCTACCGCACCAACACCCTGGCGCGCATGAACGTCTGCGACAGGCTGAGCACCCCGCTCGCGCAGAAGGAGTTCGAGGCCTTCCGGCAGGCGTTCGGCCGGCCCTGCCACCTGACCCTGCTCTACCACTGGGCCAGGCTCATCGAGCTCCTCTACAACGCGGAGTACGCGGTGCAGCTGCTCAAGGACCCGGACATCACCGGCAAGGAGACCCGCGTGGCGGTCAAGCCGCGGGCGGGAAGGGGCGTCGGCCACGTGGAGGCTCCGCGCGGCACGCTCATCCACGACTACGAGACCGACGCCCAGGGTCTGGTCACCAACGTGAACCTCATCGTGGGGACGACCCACAACAACGCCCCCATCAACATGGCCGTCAAGCAGGCGGCCAAGCTGCTGATCAAGGGCGGCAAGTACAACGAGGAGCTGCTCAACACCGTGGAGATGGCGATCCGGGCCTACGACCCGTGCTTCTCCTGCGCGACGCACAACCTGGACGGCAGGCTGGCCGTGCGCGTCGACATCAAGAAGGCCGACGGGGACCTCGTCGCGTCCCTGGCGAACTGACGCCGCGACCGGAGGGGGCCGGGCGCCGCGCGGCGCCCGGCCCCGCCGCCACGATGACGAGGACCGCCATGGAAGCCGCGCACCGCGACCCGGCAGAGGAGCGGCCGGAGCCCCAGGACCTCCTGGAGAAGGAGGTCCTCGTGATCGGCTGCGGCAACGTGATGATCGGCGACGACGGCCTGGGCCCCACCTTCATCAAGCACCTGCAGGACCGCGGGGGCGTGCCGGGGCACGTGGGGCTCCTGGACGCGGGCACGGGCGTGCGCTCGCTCCTCTTCGGCATGGTGCTCTCCGACCCCAAGCCCAGGCGCATCGTCGTGGTCGACGCCGTGGACGTGGGGCGGCCGCCGGGCGAGGTCTTCGAGATCGAGCTCGACGCCGTCCCGCCCCAGAAATCGGACGACTTCTCCCTGCACCAGCTGCCCACCTCGAACATGCTCAAGGAGCTGCGCGACCAGTGCGGCGTGGAGGTACGCGTGATCGCGGTGCAGGTCTCCTTCCTGCCCCAGGAACTGCAGGCGGGCCTGTCCGCTCCGGTGGAGGGTTCCTTGGAGCGCGTGCGCGAGCTCGTCGAGCGGTTCTACTAGTGCTCCGACCGGCTCATAACCGGGGTTTGGGCCGGTCGATCTCGGAGCGAGCCGAGGCGCGCGAGGCGAGCAGACTGGACGTCTGTGAGCCGAGTGCAACGAAGGCGTAGCCCGAGATCGACCGGCCGCGCTCTCAA
>JACRDT010000042.1 GCA_016212795.1 Elusimicrobiota bacterium
CAACAACGACATCGGCGCCGACCGGAGTGTCGGCGCCGGGGTTTTCATCCCGCCAACAGCCGCGGGATGAAAACCTTCAGCACGTCATGGGTGGCTCAGTTTTGGTTAGCAGGGGTGGGTCAAATCTGGTTAGCGCTCGGGCCTCGGCTCGCTCCCAAATCGCCTCCGGCGAAGTGTGCCACTTATTTCTTAGCGAGCCCTTACGCTCGCGGCACCAGGTGGATGAGGTACTCGACGTTGCCCTTGGGCCCTTTGACGGGGGAGGCCAGGAGCCCCGCCTCGCGCAGGCCCATGGGGGGAAGGCAGGAACGGACGATATCCACCGCTCGGAGCCGGCGCTCCTCGGTCCGGACCACGCCCTTGGGCGCTTCCTTGGGCCCGAGCTCGAACTGGGGCTTGATGAGCGCGACCACGTCGGAGCCAGGGGCGAGGCACGCGGCGACGGGGGCGAGGACCTTGGTCAGCGAGATGAAGGACACGTCGACGACCGCCAACGACGGCCGGGCGTCGAACATGGCGGGCCGCAGGTCGCGGGCGTGGGTCTTCTCCCAGCAGACGACCCTCGGGTCGCCGCGCAGCTTGCCGTCGAGCTGGCCGTGCCCGACGTCCACGGCGAAGACCTTGGCCGCCCCGCGCTGGAGCAGGCAATCGGTGAAGCCGCCGGTCGAGGCGCCCACGTCGAGGCAGACCTTGCCCCCGACCCGGACCGGGAAGACGTCGAGCGCCGCCGCGAGCTTCAAGCCCCCGCGGGACACGTAAGGGCAGGCGCGGACGACCTCGAGGGCCGCGTCCTCCCGGACCAGGGCCCCGGCCTTGGTCTCGACGCCGCCGTCGACGAGCACGGCCCCGGCCATGACGGCGGCCTGCGCCTTGGCGCGCGTCGCGAAGAGCCCGCGCTCCACGAGGCTGAGGTCGAGCCGCTGGCGGGCCTTCATGAGGTGTGGACGCGGCAGGCCTGCTTTGCCCTCCGCGTCGTCTCCATGACGAATCCGGTCTTGCCCGTCGTGTAAGCCGCCCGGTCATTCGGTGACGCTTTGGAGAGCCGCAGTTTCAGCTTCTCGTATTCCGTGGCGACCTCCGGATGTCGGATGAGATTGTCTCGCGCCAGCCCGCGTGAACTACTGCGACCCGTAAACTGCCTCGGCGGCTGGCCTCGTCCCAATCCTACCAAACTCTCATGGGAGGCCTCGGCCTCAAGGCTTCGCTTCCATGCCTTTGGAGCTGTTCCTTCCATGCTTTGCCTGCCGCGCGCCGTCGATGCCTCGGGAGGCGAAAGCTAACGGCGGGCTGAGCAGCGGGCGCGATTAGGCGGCCGCGGCGATTTGACCCTGTTTTCCATGTCGTTCAGACGGGGGACCTTGCAGCGCCCGTCTCTAGCTGCTGTCTGTCAAGGGCTTGATGCGTCCGTGTGACGCATGGATCAGCCGTCGCTACCGAGAAGAGACGACCGCAAACGCGGTCGGCCGAATCCAACTGTTAGGCTCCTATGCCCACGTTAGCGCGATCTTTTTGTGATGGACCGCGCAGTCCCTCAGATACAGGTTAATCAGGCTTTGGTAGGGCATGCCGAACTCGCCTGCCAAATCCTTGAAGTAGGCCACGGTCCAGTCGGATGGTAATCGGCTGCTTGAGCCTGGCCGCATAGGGATTCTTTACCCCGTTCAATTGTGAGAAGTCATATGATGCTCTCATAACTTTAGCGCCCAAAACTCCTTGCCTCGCGCTTGGTCGTCAAAGAAGATGGTTTGTGCCTCTTGAAAAGACACGCCATGCTTCCTGATGTTCTCTCGGTTCTTGGCCTCGTCCCAGTCGAATCGCAGGTCGCCCATATGTACAGTGTGCATCCAGCCACGGATAAAGTCAATACTTAAGTGTGCCGTGAGGATGAGCCGCCGCTGCAGCGAAGGGCAGATCGCACATGCGGTCTGCTCAATCCAAGGTTAGGAAATCTCATCGGACATGGCGTGCGATGTGCCCCAGTTCTCGATAGCGAGCCAAGACAAAGAGCATATACTGGTTCAATGAAATGCCTTCTTCGGAGGCCAGGCTCAAGTAATCCTGATGGAGTTCGCGAGGAAGTCGGAGCAGGATTTTGCCAGCGGGTTCCCGACTGGCAACTGGCTTCGGAACGCTCCACTTCTTGGATTGTGCGGTTTGAATCCAGAGGTCAATGGCCGAATCCAGTTCCTTTAGGGCTTGCGCGTCGGTTTTGCCAAATGCCGAGCATCCGGGTAGTTCGGGCGCCACGGCAATCCAGCCGCCGTCTTCCTTGCTATAGAACACCTTCCGCTCATAAAGGTCCTTCATGCTATTGGCCTCCCATGGTCAGCTGATGGCGGTCAATGCAGTCAAGTAGTTGCCTGACCTGATAAGCTTTGGCCTTTCCGTGGTCATCCTGGAAAATCATGATTTGCCTGATTCCATCATGTGTGTATATCCGATGAGAGCCCTTCTGGCGATGAAAGGCAAAGCCGAAGGCTTCTGCAAGCTTGCAGAGCCCCAAGAATCGCAGCCCAGCGAGATTGTTCCGGGCCAGTTGGAGGAGTTTCTTGGGCCTCACAATGATATTATAGGTGATATCATGCCAAGAATCAAGACCCGGGGCATCCCATGGGGCATCCCATGGTCCAGATTTGCCAACGACAGAATAAGCCGCCGCTACCTCGTTGAGCTGGCCGCGGGCGCGGTCGGCTTAATTCTGTCATGCTCTTGCCGAATCGGCCCATCCATGTCAGGCTGGCTTAAGAACCAACTTGAACCCCAGGGCCTCGATGAGTTGCCGCAGACTATGTAGCCTCGGGTTGCCGCTCTTTGACAACATCCTGAATAGGTGCTCTCTATTGAGCCCCGCCTTCTTGGCGAGTTGCCGAAGTCCACCGTGAACCTGGGCAACATCGCGGACGGCGAGTAGGAATGCCCCTTCATCCTCGTCCTCGAGACATGCGTTCAGGTAGCCGACGGCATATTTGGGTTCTTTCAGCCGACGGAGCAGATCGTCGTGATAGCTAACAGCGGGTTTCATTGTCTGGCCCTCCTCAAGTAATCTGCCCAATATTCTCTTGCGGCATTGATGTCGCTTGCCTGTCCCTTCTTATGCCCAGCGTGAAGCAGGATGACGATGGCTTTGCCAGCTCTCCCGTAGTAGATTCGGTACCTGGCCCCACATCGAATTTCAATTCCCATAGTCCGCCGCCCAGGTTCTCGGCATGGCCGAGAAGGCCGCGACGGACTCGTGTAAGCCTGGCGTCTATAATCTGTTGAATCTGCTGGTCCAGCGAATCCAGCCAATCCTTGAATGGGCATCGGCCGGAGGTCGTTTGGTAGTAGTAGACCGCAATTGGGCCGGTGTCCATGGGGCCTCTTTACAATAGTAGCTCATGAGCTACCAGTTGTCAAGGGCATATTGCTATGGGCATAACGGATGGAAGAGTTGCGGACGCTTTTTAGCGGCCGCGACGAGTCCACCCCGAATTCCATATTGTTCTCTATGCGTCCGTCAACTCAATCCAAGGTTAGCCTTCGCATACTCCTCAAGCATGGCCTCTGAGAGTCTCACCAAAGCTGGCCGCCTTTGCGTATTGGCGCGCAGGAATGACGATTTTGCATAGCCGCGTCTTCTCGGAGGATGGTATTGGGCTCCTGGCCGAGTAACGACCATTATGTCACGACGGGGCCCTTATGCCTCCTACTTGCTCTTAATACGCGTTCCAGAACGAGCCCTTCCTGTCCGTGTGTGTGCAGTTGATGAGCACGCTGCCGAAGTTGGCGTCCGTTGCCACGTTGTTGTAGTGCCAGCCGCCTGAGTCGGTCGCGTTGGTCTCGCCGTCATCGATGGTCGAGCTGTCCGGGTGATAGGGTAGCAGGTCATGGACCTCCGGGATGCTGTACAAGTACTTGCCCGCGATGGTCAACGACGCCAAGTCCGTCGGATATGTCCCCTCCATGTCGCCGTAGTAGATGGACAAGGCGCTTCGGATTGCTCCTAGGTTGCCCTTCGACGCGCCTTCGCTCGGCCTCCTAATGAGTTCTACGAATGTCGGGATCGAGATGAGTAAGACAAGCGCCGAGGAAACAATGATGAGCGCCGCGCCCTTGAACGCTCGGCCGCGGGGAGCCGGCTCGGCGGAGCGGGAGGCTTTTACTGCCGACCCGACCATGAACATCCCCCATAAGACCATGACCGCTGCAAGCGCCGTGCAAATGAAGAAGATGCCTGCGAGCGTCAAGTCCCCGGCATTGGCCAAGGCGCGATCCCAGCAGAGGCTGATTTTGGCGCCGGCTGTCAGGATCCTGGCCATGTGAACCTCCAATCTGGCATTTTCATTGGGAAGGCTAACGCCAGAATGAGCCGCCGCTGCCGCGAAGTGCCGACCGCATGGGCGGTCGGCTTAATTCTTTTTTCTGCGACGAGAACTATTGGAGTCGATATGGTGCGATAGTCGTATTCTCTACCGGGATGGATGGGATATGTGACGCCACTCTTGTCTCAGACCCTGCCCAATCCAGGCGCGCATCAATGCTTGGTAAGGCACCCGCTTGGTCCTGGCAATCCGGCGCGCGCCTTCAATTTGCCATTGGGGAAGCCTCAGTGCGATCAGGCGCTTTTTGGCTCGGTCCCTGACCTTGTCGGCGAGCTCTGGTGCCAGGGCCAATGCCTTGTCGAGGAGTTCAGTTCCCTTAAGATAGGGTGCCAAGTCGCGGGTGTCGATAAAGTCGGCAAACAAATTATCAGTCTTGTGTTTGGGAAATCTTTTTGAAGCCATGTTAACCCCTCCGATACCGTTGCTTCTCCGCCTTGGTCATGTCCCGCGCTGTTATGACCCTCGCCATGCTGGCAGAGAAGGCAAACGCCACAATGAGATGGCGCCCTGCCGCGCTTCGACCAAGAAGGACATAGCGGCTTGCATATGACCGAAAGATGAGTCTGCGGCCCAGAAAGGCCTCTTCAGTCTCTTCGGGCTCGACACCATGCTGTGCGATATGGTCCCGATTGAGATCGTCCCAGTCAAAGCCTTTAATCTGCATTACGATACCGTATATACAATATAGTATAGCACAATTGGTCAGGAAATCAATACCATGGGTCTAACGTTTGGATGAGCGGCGGGCGCTACCAAGCGGCCGCCGTGGGTTCGTTGCCTCGTTTTCCATGCTGTCTTCTCTATGCGCCCGTCCGCTCAATCCGATGTTGGGCGGCATACCTATGGCCAACATGCCGTTGGCGTAACTAATCATGCTGCTGCGGTGCCGGGCTTTCCTGTTTCCCTAAAACCATTCTCTTTAAGTAGTTGAGCTTTATTGACCGGATGAATTTGAAATGTGGATCGGGGCCATCAATCATCGGCACGTTACTAGGAATAATGACGTTATGCCAAATGGTGGCATAACAAACACCATCGACTATTCGCAGCGGCATTCTACCACGACCGGCGAGCTCAATTTGGAATAGTTGCGGGCCTCGGGACTTAAGAAAGAGAACGGCCTTTTCGCCGAGAACTGCATCAGAAATATCGCAGGTCCAGGTCGGCGATGCTAAGAATATCACCGTTTCAGGCGGATTGCCCTTCCAGACCTCCAGAACGCGTGCGCTAGCATGATTCTCTTCCTCGCGCGATATCTCAAGAGGATTCAAGGGCGGCGATGCCTTCGCTATTGTGACACTGCGCACTTGAGCCACGACAATCAAGTCGCTGGTTTTGACCATCTCTTTCAGAGGCAGCTTCGCTACGCTCACAATGCTCCTGGCTGGTCCGCCCAACGGTAGGCTGAGCAGCGGGCGCTATTAGGCGGCCGCGGCGATTTGACCCTGTTATCCATGGCGTTCAGACGGGCGACTCCGTTGCGCCCGTCTGCTCAAGCCATTGTTATGGTTCTCTTTCAGGAGGGCCTCCGGACTTTTATGACTTGCCGGCCCTCTTCCAAGCTGGCAAAACTCTCACGGGAGGCCTCGGTACTCGGCCCCAGTCCATGCCTTTCGAGCTGTTCTTCCATGCCGGTCCTGCCGCGCGCCGTTAGAGCCTCGTCTCGTGAGCAACCATAACTATGTATTGAGCCGGTCGGCCTAATTCGGCCTGTGAAATTAATGATAGCATGGAAAATATCGGGAAAAGCAGTGCTTCAGCGGGGTCGGTTCGATGTCGGCTGCAGGAGGGGCCGACCGCGCCGGTCGGCCTATCCCGGCTGGGATCTGAAAGCGGCCTGCGCCTTGGCGCGCGTCGCGAAGAACCCGCGCTCCACGAGGCTGAGGTCGAGCCGCTGGCGGGTCTTCATGGAGCGCTAGCGGCGATAGACAGGCAGCCGGAATCCCGCGCGGAAGTCGAGCCCTTCCGTGTCGGCCGTCAGGTCCAGCCTCCATTGGACTGGGACCGGTTCGCTGAGGGCGGTCGGCAGGCCTTGGTCGGCAGGGATGTCGAAGGAGAGGGGTATCTGGCCTCCGATGGGCGCCGCTCGCGCGCCCCCGAGGCCCTTCTCCTCCTCGTAGATGGGTTCCATGACAACGCGCTCGCTCTCATCGTCGCGTATGATGCGCCCTTTCAGGCAGCTCAGCTTGGCCTTGAGCGAGCGCGCCCCTTCCAGCCGCTCGGCGGCCAGCAAGGCGACGCGCGCCGTCTCGCCCATGTAGAACGGGAAGGACTCGAAGCGCAGGCGGCTGCGCCCGTATTTCAGGCCGACGGACAGGCGATAGAGCCCATGGGCCAGGAGGGCGAGAGAGATCGCGTCGAAGAGACCCGTGATGGCCCCCACGAAGATGTTGCCTTCCTTGGAAAAGAAGGCCCACCAGTTGAAGGGCACCATGAAGAGGGCGATGAAAGCGCCCCAAACGAGGCTTCCGGCGGTGACCTCGACCCCGTCGTCGTCGGTCCCCGTCGGGTCCCACGCGTGGTCCCAGAGCCAGGGACGCCCCGGGTCTCTGTTTTTTCCCTCGGCGCGGAGGGTCTCGGTCCTGTGGACTTGGAACCCCTGGACGATGACCATCACTCCCGCCGCCGCGAAGCACACCCCCATGGCGGCCAGCACCCCGCCGGGGGCGTTGCCCTTGGCCCTGGTATGTCCCAGCCCCATCGCGATCATGAACACCCCGGCCGCCACGAAAGGCAGGGCGAACGCGATGGCGCAGCCAGGTCTCGTTCTAGGTCCGCTCATTCCATCCCCTCGATCGCGCGGAACGTGGCTTCCGTTGTTACCATTTGAACCACAGCTCGTTCGAGTACTCGTATCCTCGCCGCCACCACCAAGGGTAACCTTCCCCTGTCGGGATCCGGTGGGTGCAGTCCACGAAGACGATGCCATGGCAGGCGCTGCCCGGCGCGTTGACGTATCCCCAGTCGCCGGAATCGCGCAGCTTCTTGCCGTCGATGCTGCCGCCGAGGCAGAGGTCGGCGCCGTAGATCGCCACGCCGTGTCGTTGGCCGTGTTCGATCGTCTCGACGCGGGGGATCAAGGGGAGGTATCGACGTCCCGTGGTCAGCGCTTCAAGAGCGGCCGGGTAGGCTCCCTGCGTGTCGCCGTAGTAGATGCTGAGCGCGGAGCGGATGGATCCAAGCTCGCCGCGTGTCCATGCCCTGGACCGCTTGGCCGGATGGATCTCGGATGGGGAATACGGGTTGAACGCTATGAGGGTGATCAAAGCGATGGGGGACAGCAGAATCGTGGAGAGGCAGCCGCAACCGCTGCCCTGTTTGGGCAGGTCTGGCGGAGCGGAGCTATCCATCGAGGGGGCGCCGCGGGCCGGGGCGCGTCAGGCTGGCGCCATGACGGCGCCCGCGCCCTGTCATGGTCGCCGTCCGTCTTGCGGCCTGCCGTGGTCCGCCAGGGATTTCGTGCACGCCCGCATCATCCAGCCGGCGGCGGCCAATGAGCCGACGATGAACGCCGCCGACATGAGACGCCGGCCCCTTTTCCGGGCGGCCAGAGCGGCGCACAAGGAAAGGCCTGCGATCAGCACGCCGGTTCCTATGATCGGGCCTTCTTGGAACGTGGCGACGTAGAACAGCCCCGCCACAACGACGACGATGACCGCCGACTCGACCACGGTGAATCCCTGGTCGGTCCGGCCGCGCCCGCGCGTTCCAGCCAGCATGGATGATCCCCGCTCTTCTCTCATGCGACGTTCCTCCTGACATCAGGCGAGCTCAACCGCCCGGCCTTGGCCGAGCGGTGAAAAGGATTCTAGCATGGTCGTCGCCCTAACAATAAGCGCTTCTGTGGGAGGAGCGCTAGCGGGGGGGCTTGGCCTGCTTGGCCGGGGACTGGTCGGGCTTCGGGAGGGGCGGCGCGACGAAGTCGTGGTCCACGGCCAGGTGCAGGTCGTAGACGGCGTCGGGGCCGTCTTTCCTTCGGAGCCAGTCGTATTCCGACAGGAGGCGGCGGACGAGGACCTCCCTGAAGACGGCGTCCCGCTCGTAGTCGTAGTACGCCGTCTGGGCCCTGGACAGGTCGTCCTCGACGTCCTTGAGCCGCAGGTCCACCTCCTGGGTCCAGCGCCGGCGCATGGATTGGCGCAGGGTCTCCCGCTCCGCGCCCAGGGCGGCGATGGCCGCGCCTTCGCGTTCCAGGGACAGCAAGACCGCGGCGAGGTGGGCCGGCTCGCCCGAGTCAGCGTCGAGGACGCCCTTGAGGGAGAACCGGCTCAGCTCCGGCGTGGTGATGGACATGGAGGTGCATTGGCCGAAGCCCACGGCCTTCACGAAGGCTGCCGGGCCCTCGTCGAGGGCCTTGAGGCAGAGCTCGGCGTCCCGCAGGATCTCGCGGGTCTCCTCCGAGTCTCCCCGCCGCAGTTCCCGGTACTTCGCCGGCTCCGTGTTCTTCAGGAGGCGGAAGGTCAGCATGGAGGCTTTCTGGGCGCGCGCTTCGAGCGCCTCCATGGGCCAGCTCCGCTGGACGGATTGGTCGTAGACGTGCTGGAATTCGTGGGCGACGATCTCCGCGGTCATGAGGGGGTGCAGGGCCAGGGCCTTGTCGGTGATCGTGACCTTGAGGGGATGGTCGAAGTGGCCGTATTCGGAGGTGCCGAAATAGCGTTCGCTCTGCGTGTCGAAGACGACCGAGTGCCCGTCCTCCAGGAACCGCACGATGGTGGGGAGGATGTGCGCGAGGGCCTCCTTGTCGGGCCCGGCGGCTTTGGCCATCAGCTGGTGGAGGGCCATGAAGCCCGGCAGGGTCTCCTCGGGGACCTTCTTGTCGAGGAGGAAGGCGGCGAAGGCCTTGCGGTTCTCCAGCGGCGCCTGGATCTCGCGGGACTTCAGGGAATCCAGGAAGGCGGAGGTCTGCGCCGGCTTGAGGTAGTCGGTCTCGGCCGCGGACGGGGGCTCCTGCGCCGTCGCGGCCAACGCCAGGATGAGGCACGCCGCCGTCGGAAACCCCGCGAGCATGGCTCAATGATACTATAGTAGTATTGCCGCGTGCACAGCGGCGTCGAGATGTGCCTTCTGGGGTGCCTGGTCTTCGTCGCCGGCGTCGTGGACGCCCTGGCGGGGGGCGGGGGTCTCATCACCCTGCCGGCCTATCTGTCCTTTGGGGTGCCTCCCGGCCTGGTCCTGGGCACCAACAAGCTCGCCTCCACGATCGGGACCGTCGCGTCGACCCTCCGCTACAGCCGCAGCTTGAAGTTCGCCGTGGCGCCGTTCCTGCCCGTCATCGCCGCGGCCTTGCTGGGGTCGTACGCGGGGGCCAGGCTCGCCATGCTCCTCGACCCGGCCTGCCTGAGGTACCTCCTGCTCGCGGCCCTTCCCGTGGTGGGGTTCGCGGTGTTCTCCGACCCGGGCTTCGGCAAGGCCGGCCGGAGCGCGGGGGCGTCCCGGCGGGGGCTCCTCCCGAGGTCGGCTGCCCTGGCCCTGGCCGTCGGGTGCTACGACGGCTTCTTCGGCCCCGGGACGGGGACCTTCTTCGCGCTGGGGTTCACGGCGGTCTGCGGCTGCGACCTCCTGGAGGCCACGACCCGGGCCAAGATACTGAACCTCTCCTCCAATATCGCGGCCCTGGCGGCGTTCCTGGCGTCGGGCAGGCTCGACGTCAAGCTGGGCCTGGCCATGGGCGCCGCGAGCCTGGCGGGCCACGCCGTCGGCGCGAACCTGGGCGTCAAGCGGGGGGCGGCGGTCATCCGGCCGGTGGTGCTGCTGGTCTGCGCCGGGCTGTTCGTCAAGCTCGCCGTCGACGCCTGGACAGGGCGCTGAAACGGCACGCCCGTCGACACGACGACGGGTCCGAAGACGATGGTCGGCGGGGATTTCCGAAATCGTCAGCCCAGGCGCTCGGCGACGGCTTTGGCCGAGCTCACGGCGTCCTCGTGCAGGCCGTAGCCGAAATAGCTTCCGCAGTAGAACAGCGGGCCGCGCCTGTTGAGCTCCGGCAGCCGGGGCGTCGTCGCGACCGACTTGAAGTCGAAGAGCGGGGTGCGCAACGTCGTGTCGAGTTCGATGAGGTCCGGCCGGATCGGGTAGTTGGGGCGCTGGGCGCTGATGTACGCGCAGTCTTTGGGCGCCTGGGGTTCGTGCCAGAGCGCGCCGTTGACCGAGGTGTCCATCGTGCCGTCATGCAGTGTGTAGAGGAAGGTGTAGGCCTCGATGAGGGCGCGGGGCGGAAAGGAGCCGTGGTCGCGATGCACGACGACGCGGCCGTCCTTGTAGCGCCAGGCTCCCAGCAGTTCAATTTCCAAAGGCGTCGGGGCGGCCAAGAGCGCCAGGGCCTGGTCGGGGTTGCAGGCGAACACCGCCGCGGCGAACTCTTCTCGCGAGCCGTCCTCCATCACGACGCGGGCGCCTTTCGCGACGCGCTCCACGGCCCTGATGCGGGCGTGGAAGCGGATGTTTCCCCGGTAGCGCGCGGCCAGCGCGTTGACATAGCGGCGCGTGCCGTCGCGGACGCAGCGGACCGAATACACGGCCTTGGGGGAGATCACGTCGTGATGGGTTCTGAGTTTGGCCAGGAAGAACTCGGCCGGCGAGGCGAGCAGTTCGTGCACCTGCATCGAGGACAGCAGGCACAGCGCGGACAAGAGGATGATTTTCGCGTCGCCGGAGAATTCCGGCAGCTCCGAAAGGCAGCGGCCGAGCGTGACGCCCTTGAGCGAGCCCGAGGCGAGGCGATGCTGGGCGCGCTGCAGGCCGATGAAGGTCTTCGCCAGGCTTTTGAGGTTGGCGGGGCGGAACAGTTCCACACCCTGGAACATCGCTCCCCGCGCCGACAACGTCAGATACAGTCCCTCTTGGGTATCCAGGTTGTGGAAGCTCAGATAGGAGTTCCGGCACAGCTCGGTGGGGATGTCCAACTCGGCGAGCAAGGCGTAGAAGCGCTTGTAGCCGGCCTTGCCGAACGCGGCGACGGCGATGTCGAGGACCTCGCCCTTGGACGTCGTGTGGCTGTAGGCGTTGCCGCCGAGGCGTCCGGACTTCTCGAACAGGACGACGTCGTGCGTGCGGCAAAGATAGTGGCCGGCGGCAAGTCCCGCGACGCCGCCCCCGATGATCGCGACGCGCCGTCCGCCGTCTTTCAGAACGGCTCCGGCTTGAACAGCACGCCCTGGCAGCGAGGCGCGTAGAGGTACTCCACGACGGGGCCCGGCCGCAGAGCGCTGAACTCCCGGGCGCGGGGGTGGGACCCGAGGCGCAGCCGGGCGCCGCGCAGGCGGGCCGTCCCGCTCTCGAGCCGGTTGACGAGCAGCTTGGCGCGGCGAGGGCGGCCGCCGATGTCGGGATAGGTGTAGAGGGTCAGCCGGTTCTCGTCCTTGGGAGCGCAGGACCAGGTGGCGATGCGCCGTCCCTCGAACTCGAGGATCACGTCGTGGCTGTCCTTGTCGCGCAAGGTGCAGACGCGGTGCGCGGCCGTCTCGCGAAAGCTGATGTCCGCCAGATACTTCGGGTAGTTGAAGAAGTCGATGCCGCCGTGCAAAGCCGTTTCGGTGGTCACGGGCAGGGCCTTGATGTAGGCGTGGTAGGTCTGGGACTGCAGCGAGCGCGCCGCCTGGAGAAGCGACATGAACGGCAGCCAGCCGCGCTTGAGGGCGATCGACAGGGAGATCTCGTTGTAGGGGCCGATATCGCTGTCCTTGTACTCCATGCAATGGACGCCGATCAAGGCGCGCCGAAGCGGCATGCTCAGCGGGCGATACCAGCCGTTGGGCAACGCCGCGCGCGCCCGTGGAAGATCCGCCAAGAACGTCGCCCCCATCATGTTGAAATCACGGAAGAACATCGGCGACTTCCCGGGCGCGCCGCGGATGGAGACCGGCTCCTGCTTGTAGCCGTCGAAGAAGGTGAGCGCGCTCATTGCTCGACCACCCCGCTCGCCTTGAGCATCCTGTAGCCGGTGGCGACCGCCCTCTCGCTGAGAAAGGGGAAGAACCGGTTGAGGTAGTAGAAAATGTAAGCGTCCGCGTTGACGAGCACGAGCCTCTTGCGTTCCTTGATCGTTCGGATGATCGCCGCCGAGACCTTCGCGGGCTCGGATCCCACCGCGCCGAGGAACCAGTCGGCCTTGCCCGGCGCCTCCTTGGCGATGTTCGTGCGCACGAACGTGGGGCAGACGACGCCGATGCCGACCCGCTTGTGCAATTCCGCGTGAAGCGCGTCGGAAAACCCCACGATGCCGAACTTCGACGCGACGTAGGCGCTCATGCCCGGCGCGCCCACGAGCCCGGCCATCGAAGCGACGTTGACGATGAAGCCGTCGCCTCCCTTGAGGAGTCTCGGCAGGAACGCCTTGGTCATCCGCGCCGTGCCCAGCAGGTTGATGCGCACGACTCGCTCGAAATCGGCGAACTCGGTGCGCTCGAAAGAGCCCAGATGCGCGACGCCCGCGTTGTTGACGAGGACGTCGATGCGTCGTGGACCCACCGCTCTGACCAGCCGCTCGACGGAGTCCTCCGACGCGATGTCGCAGACGAAGGCATCGACGCGGTCGCCTTCGCCGGCAGGCTCGAGCTCGTCCTTGAGGATGCCGAGCTCCTTGGCGTCAACGTCGATGAGGAGCAGGCGGCACTTCTCGTTCCAGTAGAGATCCTGGGCCAGCCGGCGCCCGATGCCGGAGGCGGCGCCGCTGACGAGAACGGATTTGCCCTTCAGCTGTCCGGGGACGCTCATGGCCGCTGCTGAGAAGATAACCCAATGCGACTCGGCCAGTCAAGGGGGACTTCGGGGGTGACTTCGGGGGCGGCGGTAGTCACTCGCCCCCTCCCGCGGGGGGGCTGATGCCGTTGATCAGAGAGATCCCCGCCAACACGATGCCGAGGTCCAGGAGGATGACCGGGAGTTCCGCCCCGGTGTGGCGGACCAGGATGAGGAGCGGGATGGCCAGGCCGCAGGCTCGCAGCGCCATGATCCTCCAGCCGGACAGGAGGAAGGCGGCGACGGCCAGGAAGGCGACGTCCAGCCGGCCCCGGGAGACCCGCAGGCCGAAGGGCAGCAGCCACGCGGCCCAGAGGAGGCAGGCGAGGGCCGCGGTCTGGCTGCGGGCGGGGTTCCAGAGAGGGTCGCGCTGGCGCGTCTGGGCGAGGAAGACCACGCTGGAGAGGGCGGCCGCGCCGCCGAGCTTCAGCGAGCAGCGGCCGACGCAGTGCAGGATGGACCAATGCCGCACGATGCCCATGAGCAGCAGGAAGGCCAGGATGGAGAGGATGGCCGGACGCGCGAACCGGGGGTCGAACCAGGCCGACGGCTTGGATACGGGGATGATGGACCATTCGACGATGAAGACCGCGGCCAGGATGGGGAAGACCCAGTGGTGGTGGATCTCCTGGAAGGCGGGCCACGAGGTCAGCAGGATGAAGACGACGAGGTTGCCGGTGATGACGCTGAAGGCGGTCCTTTGCATGCCCCGCTAGCGCTCGAGCTGCCCGTAGACCCGGCGGGCCCGCTCGAGGGCCTTCCCCGCCTTCAACGGCTCGACGGTCAGGGCCTCGCGGCCGCCCTTGCCCGGGACCGTGATGATATAGGGCTGCTTGAGGACCTGGGTGATGTGGTAGAAGGTCGCGAGGTCGGCCGCGTCCTCGGCCCAGGTCTGGCTGCCGTAGAGGGACGCGAAGGGCGATTGGGCGAGCCCCGAGTAGAGCCGGCGGGCTTGCGCCGGCTTGAGCCGGGGGCCCTTGCCGAGGCCGAAGAACGTCAGCTTGTCGCGCAGGGGGAAGGCCGCGTCCTTGCGCGGCTTGTCGATGCGCTCCCACGCGTCCCAGGAGGCGTCGAGGCCCTTGCCGTCGCGCAGGGCGTGGACCATCATGCGCTCGACGAACGGCGTGATGCCGCGCACGTAGTCGTAGATGTGCGTGCCTTCGTGCAGGAGGGTGTACGCGACGCCCGGGTGCGCGCCGCCGCAGTCCACCTTGACCCCGGCGTCCCCCTTGAAGACCGAGGCGTCCCTGGCCGTCAGGGTCTCCGACAGCCCGCGCCGCAACCCCTGGTGGTTCAGGACGATCCAGGCGTACACCTTCTTCTTGTCGTCAACCAGCCAGCTGCCCAGGCCGTTGCCCATGAAGGGCTCGATGAAGTAGATGCCGACGAGCCGCTCCTGGAACACCTTCCTCATCCCGGCGGGGAGGCTCACCAGGTAGCCGTGCATGACCGCGAGCTCCTTGGGGGTGAGGGTGTACGCTTGGTAGTCCGGCCTGTCGTCGATCCTCCTGAGGAACTCCAGCACGATGGGCGGGGTGGGGCCGATGCGCGACTCCAGCGGCAAGGCGGGGTCGAACGCGTAGTTCTTGAGCTGGTTCTGGGGCGCGGCCAGGAACTGCTCGATGGCGGCCTGGGACGGCTCTTGCGCCCTCAGCGGCTGGCGGCACGCCGCGGCCGGGAGCAGGAGCGCGAGGATGGTCCAGGCGGTCTTCACGGGGCCTTCTTGGCCCGAGGGGCGGCGGCCCGGCCGCGGCCGTCGTTCAGGATGCCCAGCCGGACGAGGCGGCTCCGGAGCTTCTTGGGCCCCGGGTAGACGATGGCGCGCAGGCCGATTTTCCGGGCGGCCCGGACGTTCTCCGGGAGGTCGTCGATGAAGACGGCCTCCCGGGGGGCGACGCCCGCCATCCTGAGCGACTCCCTGTAGATGGCGGGCTCGGGCTTGCGCAGGCCCATCTCGTGGGAGAGGCAGGCGCCGTGGATGTGCCTGGTGAAGGCGTAGCGCTCGCGGATGTAGCCGTAGTGGATGCCGTTGGTGTTGGAAAGGAGGTAGACCTTGCGGGTCCGGGCGATGGTCTTGAGCATGGCGGCTGTCGCGCGGTCGAGGGTGAAATGGTTGGACCAGAGCAGGGTGAAGCTCCGGAAGCTCCCGCGGTAGCCGAAGGCGTCCCGGAACATCCCGAAGAAGCCCCTCGGGGAGAGGTGCCCGCGTTCGATGGCGTCGAGGAGGCCTTCGGTCCTGAGGAAGCCCGCGATCCTGCCGTGGTCGCCGCCGAGGATCCGCAGGAACCTCTTGTAGATGCAGTGCGGCTCGAAGTGCAGGAGCACGTTGCCGATGTCGAAGAAGACGGCCCTGATGGCCGGGGACGCCGTCCTCGGCCTTGTTCTCGGATGCTCCGGCAAGAGCCGTTTCCGGTTCAATTCGCGTCCGGCTCCTCGTAGGGCTTGCGCTCCAGGGCCCCGGCCTTGCCGTCTTTGACCAGCACCGAAACCTTGTGCTTGGCCTCCTCGAGCTGGGCGGTCAGGGTCTTGGCCAGGCCCACCCCCTTCTCGAAGAGGGCCAGGGATTCCTCCAGGCCTTTCTCGCCCGACTCGAGCTCGCGCAGGACGCCTTCGAGCGTCTCGAGCGAGGATTCGAACGTCTCCTTCGAAGCACTTCCCGCGGCGGCGGGTTTCCTCGTCATTCAAGTCACCTCGCAGTCGATGTGTCCCTCGTGCACCCGGACGCGCACCTTGTCGCCCTTGGCGACCTGGCCGGCGCTGCGCAGGATGGCGCGCTCCGGGAGCTTCTCCGCGATCGCGTAGCCCCTCGAGAGGACGTTGAGGGGGCTGAGCGCCTGCAGCTTCTCGAGGCTCCGGCGCAGGTCCTTCTCCTTGCCCACGAGGAGCCTGCGCGCGGCGTCCGGGAGCCGGCCGGCCACCTCGTCGACGCGCTTGATGCGCTCCTCGTAGATTCGGTGCGGGGCTTGCAGGAAGCGGTGGCCGGCGGCCGCGCGCAGCCGCAGGGCGAGCCGGTCGAGGCAGGACGTCATGGCCGCGGCCAGGGACTTCGCCGAGCCCTTGAGCCGCTCGAGCACCGCCTCCTTCTCGGGCACCGCGAGCTCGGCGGCGGCCGAGGGCGTGGGGGCCCTGACGTCCGCGACGAAGTCCGCGATCGTGAAGTCGGTCTCGTGGCCGACGCAGGAGACCACCGGGATGGCGGAGGCCGCGATGGCCCGGGCCACGGGCTCCTCGTTGAAGGCCCATAGGTCCTCGATCGACCCGCCGCCCCGCCCGACGAGCAGCACGTCCGTCTCGGGCAGGCGCCGGTTGAAGTCCTGGATGGCCCGGCTGATCTCCAAGGCCGCCCCGTCGCCCTGGACCTTGACCGGGTAGACCGCGATCTCGAGGCCCGCCCACCGGCGCCGCAGGATGGTCAGCATGTCGCGGATGGCCGCGCCCTGGAGCGAGGTCACGATGCCGACGCGGCGCGGGAACGCGGGCAGGGGCCGCTTGCGGGCCGGGTCGAAGAGGCCTTCCTGGGCGAGTTTTGCCTTGAGCTGCTCGAAGGCCAGCTGGAGCGCGCCTTTCTCCCGGGGCTCCATGTGCGACACGATGAGCTGGAGGTCCCCGCGCTTGGCGTAGGTCGAGACCCTGGCCCGGACCAGGCACTTGATCCCGTCCTTGGGCTCGAACTTCATGCCCTGGCCGTAGCCCTTGAACAGGACGGCCTTGATCTGGGCGTCGGCGTCCTTGAGCGTGAAGTAGGTGTGGCCGGACGGGTAGGTCTTGGCGCCGGAGACCTCGCCCTCGACCCAGACCTCCGGGAACTCGCCTTCGAGGAGGTCGTGGATCCTTCCGTTGAGCTCGCCGACGGAATAGACCTTGCGCTCGGGTTGGCCGAAATCCAACTGCGTGCCGCTAGGCATCCTTGAGCCTCTTGAGGAACTCGGCGATCCTCTTCTCGTCCCCCTGGTCCGAGGGGCGGTAGAAGACCGCGGGGTCGGGCATGTAGTCCTGCCGGACGTGGTGGCCCGGGAAATCGTGGGGGTACCGGTAGCCACGGCCGTGGCCCCGGGACTCGGCGTCGAGGTTGGCGTCGCGCAGGTGCAGGGGGACCTCGCGGCTCTTGCCGGTCGAGGCCTCCTTCATGGCCTCGTTGATGGCGACGTAGGAGGCGTTGGACTTCGGGGCGGTCGCGACGTAGACCGCGGCTTGGGCGAGGGGGATCCTCGCCTCGGGCATGCCCAAAGACTCCACGGCCTCGAAGGCGGCCTGGGCCACGACCAGGGCCCTGAAGTCCGCGTTGCCGACGTCCTCGGCCGCCGCGATGAGGACCCTGCGCGCGATGAAGCGCGGGTCCTCGCCGGCGACGAGCATCTTCGCCATCCAGTAGAGGGCGGCGTCGGGGTCCGAGCCCCGCATGGACTTGATGAAGGCCGAGATGTGGTCGTAGTGGTCGTCGGACTTCTTGTCGTAGCGGACGGCCCGGCGCTGGATGGACTCCTCCGCGACCTCCAGAGTGATGCGGCGGGCGCCGTCCTTGGCGGGCGCCGTCGACAGGGCCGCCAGCTCCAGGGCGTTGAGGAGCCTGCGGGCGTCGCCCGAGGCCATGCGCAGGAGGTGCTCGCGGGCGGGCGCGGAGAGCGCCAGGCGCATCGCGCCCAGCCCGAGCGCCGTGTCCGAGACGGCGCGGTCGAGGATGGCGGCGAGCTCGTGCTCGGAGAGCGGCTTGAACTCGAAGGCCGTGAAGCGGGAGAGCAGGGCGGCGTTGATGTAGAAGGAGGGGTTCTCGGTCGTCAGGCCGATGAGGATCACCGAACCCCGCTCGACGGCGGGCAGCAGGACGTCCTGCTGGGTCCTGTTGAAGTGGTGGATCTCGTCGAGCAGGAGCAGGGTGCGCTGGTCCTTGGCGGCGCGGTCGTAGTTGGCGGCCTCGAGGACCTTCTTGAGCTCGGCGACGCCCGCCAGGACCGCGTTGAGCTCGACGACCTTCGCCTTCGAGAGGTCCGCGACGAGCCTGGCCAGCGCGGTCTTGCCGGTGCCGGGGGGGCCGAAGAAGAGGGCGGAGCTGAACTTGCCCGACTCGATGAGGCGGCGGAGCATCTTGCCCGGGCCGAGGTTGTGGGACTGGCCGGCGAAGTCGTCGAGCTTCCTGGGCGCCATGCGGGCGGCGAGAGGGAACTCGGATGCCTTGAGCTCGGTGGGGAAGAGCTCCTCCGGCATGGCGGGCTACCGGGATCCCGAGGGCGCCGACGTGTCGAGCGCGGCCCGGAGCAGGTGGGTGATCTTCTCGATCTTCCGCTCGGCCAGGTCCTTGGCCACCTCGTAGGTGTTGCGCTGGTGGTGGATCTCCTCCGCGTAGGCCAGCGCGGTGTAGAGGGCGATCTTCGAGGAGTCGGGGGTGTTGTACTTCTGCTCGATCTGGAGCATCTTGTCCTCGACTTCCTTGGCGAGGGCGGTGACCTCCATCTGGGTGATGCCCTCGACGTCCACCGCGAGGCGGCGGTGGCGGATCTCGATCTGGAAGGTGTCCTTCACGTGATGCTCTCGAGCTTCTTGGACAGGCGCTCGAGCCTGCCTTTGACGCGTTCGTGGCGGATCAGCTTGGCGTGGGCGGTCTTGAGCTCCTCGCGCAGGCGGTGGACCTCGCTCTTGAGCCGTTCATTCTCGTCGGCGAGCTTGCGGTGCTCGCCCCCCGATTCCCGGAGCCGCTTGGAGGCGGCGGCCGCGAGCTCCTCCAGGGCCTCGAGCTGGCTCTTGGCGATGATCATATCACTTTCCTCCCCGCGGGGAAGACACTCGTCCCCCCCGCGGGGGGGCGAGTAGCCGGGGGGGCAGATGCCGTTTCATCAGGCCTTCCTCTTTCATGTCCTCAACACCGCGCCGCACCGCGCCTTGAGCTCGGCGAGGATGCGCTCGACCGCCGCGGCGACCTCGGCGTCCGTCAGGGTCCGGTCGGGGCGGCAGAAGACCAGGCGCATGCTGAGGCTCCGGTGGCCCTCGGGCACGCCGGAGCCCGCGTACACGTCGACCAGGTCGACCGCCGAGAGCTCCGCGATCCCGAGGGCCCGGACCGCCCCGTCGACCTCGGCGTAGGGGACCCTGGCCTGGACCACCACGGAGAGGTCGCGCCACGAGGACGGGAAGGGGCTGAAGGGCTTGAAGACGGCCGGGGGCGACTCCAGCGCGGCGAGCGCCGAAAGGTCGAGCTCGAAGACCGCGGGCCGCTCCTTGTCCATGTCCCAGGCGCGGGCGAGCCTGGGGTGCAGGACGCCGAGCCTCGCCAGCGGCGTCCCCTGGGGGCTCAGGACGAACAGGCGGCTGTTGGGCAGGAGGAGATTCTCTCCGGCGAAGGGGTCCTCGCGCCCCGGTTCCCGCACGGTCCAGGCCGCTGTCCACCGGAGTCCCGGGATGCCCTCCAGGAGGCCCGCGACGGCCGCCTTGGCGGCGAAGCAGTCCGCCGTTCCCCTGGCGGACATCCAATGCGCGCAGGCGTTGGCGCCGACCAGGATGCCCGCCAGGTGCGCGCGCTCCGCCAGGGCGTCGCCGTCGCGGCCGTAGACCTTCCCGAGCTCGAAGAGGCGGATGGACTCCGCCTGGGCGTTGAGGTTGCGCCGGGCGCTCTGGAGGAGGCCGGGCATCAGCGAGGGCCGGAGCACGGTCCAATCCTCGGTGAGGGGGTTGGACAGCCTGGCCCACCGGTCCTCGGGGACCTCGAGCAGGGCGGCCTGCCTGTCGGAGATGAAATCGTAGGTGTAGGACTCGTGGAACCCGGCGGCCGCCAGGCGGGAACGGACGTTCCTCTCGGCGGCGTGCGAGCGCGGCTCCCGGGCCGGCTTCAGGACGCAGGGCTTGATGGCGGAGGGGATCCGGTCGTAGCCGAGGATCCGGGCGGCCTCTTCCGCGAGGTCCCAGGGCGTGCCGAGGTCCTGGCGCCAGGTCGGCGCGACGACCGACAGGACCTCGCCGTCGCGGACGACCTTGGCCGAGACGGCTTCGAGGGCCTTCTCCACCTCGGCGAGGGGGAAATCCGAGCCGAGGATCTCGTTGATGCGGCGGGCCGTGACGCTGATGGGCGGCATGGGGCGCTTTCCAGGGTAGACGTCAAGGGGAGCGGACACACGGACGGACTTTCCGCATAGTTGCGCGACCAGATCAGCCGCCGACCGGGAAGCCCGGTCGGCGGCTTCCACGTCGGCGCTCCGCTCGAAGCGGTAGGAGGAGTCCGAGCGCAGGCGCAGCTTCTGCGAGCCTTTTCGCACGACCTGGGGGGCGAAGTTGGCCGACTCGAGGAAGACCCGGCGGGTCTTGGCCGTGACCGCGGTCTCTTCCCCGCCCATGATGCCCGCGATGGCCACGGGCTTGGAGGCGTCGGCGATCACGAGGATGTCCGGGGCGAGGGCGTATTCCCGGCCGTCGAGGGCGAGGATCTTCTCTCCCGCCCGGGCGAACCTCACGACGATCCGGCCACCCTCGAGCTTGTCCGCGTCGAAGGCGTGCAGGGGCTGCCCGGCGTCCATGAGCGTGAAATTGGTGATGTCGACGACGCTGTTGATGGGGCGCAGCCCGACGGCCTCGAGGCGCGCCTTGAGCCAGCCGGGGCTGTCCTTGACCTCCACGCCCTCGATGAGCCTGCCCACGTAGCGCGGGCATTCCCCGGTCGAGAGCATCTCGACCGGAAAGGGTTGGAGGGAGCCGTCCTCCTGAAGCGCCGTTTCCTCTCTCCTCTTCAACGGGAATCCGAAGCAGGTCGCGAGCTCCCGGGCCAGGCCCAGGTGCGAGAGCAGGTCGGGCCGGTTGGCCGTGATCTCGATGTCGAGGACGCAATCTCCGCCGCCGAGCAGGGCCTGCGCGTCCTGGCCGACGGGCGTCGCCGGGTCCAGGACCATGATGCCGGAGGCGTCGCCGCCGAGGGCGAGCTCCTTGGTGGAGCAGATCATGCCCTCGGAGTCGATGCCGCGGATCTTGGCGGCCGAGAGCTTGCCGCCCGGGAGCGACGCCCCGACCCTGGCCAGCGGGATCTTCTGCCCGGCGGCGACGTTCTTCGCTCCGCAGACCACGGTGTAGGTCTTGGACCCGTCCGTGACTCGGCAGACGGAGAGGCGGTCCGCGTTGGGGTGCTTGTCCACGGCGAGGACCTCGCCCGTCACGACCCCGCTGAACGCCGGGCCCAGCCGCTCCACGGACTCGGCGTCCATGCCGAGGCGGGGGAGCATGTCGGCCAGCTCCTGCGGGCCGCAGGGGACGTCGACGTGGTCCTTGAGCCAGCTAAACGATATCTTCATCGAACTGCCGCAGGAACCTCAGATCGTTCTCGTAGAAGAGGCGGATGTCCGGGATGCGGTACTTCATCATGGCCAGCCGCTCGACCCCGATGCCGAACGCGAAGCCCGACCAGGTCGCGGGGTCGAGGCCCACGAGCCTGAACACGTTGGGGTTGACGACGCCCGCGCCCAGCATCTCGATCCAGCCGGACTGCTTGCAGGCCGGGCAGCCCCGGCCGCCGCACAGCAGGCAGTTGACGTCGACCTGGGCCGAGGGCTCGGTGAAGGGGAAATAGGAGGGCCGGAAGCGTATCCTGGTGGCGGAGCCCAGCAGGGTCTGCATGAAGACCTCGAGCGTCCCCTTGAGGTCGGCGAAGGTGACCCCGCGGTCCACCACCAGCCCCTCCATCTGATAGAAGACGGCGGAGTGGCTGGCGTCCACGGCGTCGCGCCGGAAGACCCTGCCCGGGCAGACGATCTTGAGCGGGGGCGCCGTCGACTTCATGGTCCTGGCCTGGACCGGGGAGGTATGCGTGCGCAGCAGGAGCGGCAGGTCCTTGAGGTAGAAGGTGTCGTGGGCGTCGCGCGCGGGATGCTGCGCCGGGATGTTGAGGGCCTCGAAGTTGTACCAGTCGGTCTCGACCTGCGGGCCCTCGGCGAGGGTGTAGCCCATGAGGGTCAGCGCCTCCGTCATCTCGGACACCATGCTGGTCAGGGGGTGGAGCCGGCCGCGCCCGGACGGCGGCGCGGGCAGGGTGACGTCGACGCCGGACCGCTCCGTGGAGAGGTCCTGGGCGCATTCGAGGTCGAGGCGCCGGCGCTCGAGGAACTCCGAGATCCTCGCCTTGAGCGACTGGGCCCGGGGGCCGAACTGCCGGCGGTCTTCGAGAGGCAGGTGCTTGAGGTTCTTGAGCAGCTCGGTGAGCTCGCCGCTCCTCCCGAGGAAGCGCAGGCGCACCTTCTCGAGGTCGTCGAGGGTGGGGGTCTCGGCGGGGGCCCAGGCGAGGGCGGCGGCGGAGGTGGCCTCGAAGGAACGCAGCCAATCGGAGGTGTTCATGTCGCGGCAACTGTCCCCGCGGGGGCGGGGGCGAGCGCCTGCGGCGCCTTGCCCCCTCGACGCATGCTCCCCTCCCCGCGGGGGAGGTGAGCAGTTAGGCCGTCCGGGAAATCTCCAGGAGCTTGCGGAAGGAGGCCTGGTCGCGGATCGCGATCTCCGAGAGCATCTTGCGGTTGAGCGCGATCTTCGCCTTCTTCAGGCCGCACATGAAGCGGCTGTAGGACGTGTCGGCCTGGCGGCACGCGGCGTTGATGCGCTCGATCCACAGGGACCGGAAATCCCCCTTGCGGTCCTTGCGGCCCACGTACATGTGGGCGAGGGATTTTTCGACCTGCTGCTTGACTTGGCGCCATTTGGTCCGCTTGTCGGAGTAGAAGCCCTTCGCCAGGCGGAATTTCTTCTTCTTGTGGTGACGCGTCGTGACGCCGGATTTGATCCTCATGGAATCTCAACTATAAGGCAGGAACCGTGACAGGATCTTGCCTTCGGTATCGCTCAGGGTGTTCTTGCCAGGGACGCAATGGCTCTTGTTCTTCGGCATGGGCGTCAGGAGGTGGCGCCTGTAGGCGCGCTGGTGGCGCCACTTGCCCGAGGCGGTCTTGGTGAAGCGCTTCTTCGCGCCGCTGTGTGATTTTAGTTTTGGCATGGTGGCTCAGTGTTTCGGGATCAACGTCAGCATGAGACGGTTGCGTTCCTGTTGCGGGGTGCCCTCGGCGATGGCGATGGTCGAGAGCTTCTCGCGGATCTGGTCGAGGAGCTTGATGCCGAGGTCGCGGTGCTGCATCTCTCGGCCGCGGAAGACGATGGTGATGCGCACCTTGTCGTGGTTGTTGATGAACTCCATGACGTGCTTGAGCTTGAAATCGAGATCATGGATGCCTATGTTGGGCCTCAGCCGCACTTCCTTGAGCAACCCCGACTTCTGGTGCTTGCGCGACTCCCGGACCTTCTTCTCCTGCTCGTACTTGAACTTGGGGAAGTCCAAGATCTTGCAGACCGGGGGATTCGCCTGGGGCGCGATCTCGATGAGATCGAGCCCCCTGCTCCGCGCCATCGCCAACGCCTCGGAGAGATGCTTGATCCCCAACTGCGTCCCGTCCGAATCGATCAGGCGCACGCTGCTGGCCTGAATCCTCGCGTTGATGCGCAACTGACTGCCAGGGCCCTTGTTATAGTGACTGATTGTGGAAAAGTCCCCCTCGGAAAGGATTTGAATCCGTCGAAGGTACTTTATAAACTTTCGAAGCGATGGTCAAGTGCGCGCGTCCAGGAGGTCGGCGATGGCAAAGATCGGGGTGATACTGTCGGGGTGCGGGGTCAAGGACGGGTCGGAGATCCACGAGGCGACGCTGCTGCTCCTGGCGATCGACAAGCTCGGGGCCCAGGCGGTGTGCTTCGCGCCGGACAAGGACCAGGCCGACGTCGTCGACCACGCGAGCGGCAAGGCGGTCCGCGAGAAGCGCAACGTCCTCGTGGAGTCGGCTCGGCTGGCGCGCGGCGAGATCAGGGACCTGCGCGAGGCGCGGCCGGAGTCGCTCGACGCGGTCATCCTCCCCGGCGGCTTCGGGGCCGCCAAGAACCTCTCCTCGTTCGCCGAGGAGGGCGCCGAGTGCCAGGTCGACCCGGAGGTCGCGAGGCTCCTCCGGGGCATGCGCCAGGCGGGCAAGCCCATCGGCGCCGCCTGCATCGCGCCGGTGATCCTGGCCAGGCTCTTCGGCGGCGAGAAGCCCGTCGTGACCATCGGCTCGGACCCCGGGACGGCCAAGGCCGTCGAGGCCATGGGCGCCGTCCACGAGGTCGCCGGGGCGACTGGGGTCGCCGTGGACAAGGGCAAGAAGCTGGCCACCACGCCGTGCTACATGCTGGCGACCCGCATCGGCCAGGTCGCCGAGGGCATGGAAGCGCTCGTCAAGGCCGTCCTCGAGATGGCCGCGGCGACGGCCAAGAGGTAGTGGCTCCGACCGGCGACCCGGGACGCTCGGCCCCTGGGCCTGCCGGCCCAGGCCGCGCCGTCGAAGACCTCGGCTCCCCCGACGTCATGGCGCGCCGGCGCGCCGCGGTCGTCCTGGCTCGGTCGGTGCCCGCGCCCCCCGGCGCCGTGGCGGGCTTGATCCGGCTCCTGAAGGATCCCGACTACCAGACGCGCAAGAACGCGGCCTTCGCCCTGTCGAAGGCCGGCGGCTCGAGCCCGGAGGCCGTCGCCGCCTTCGCGGCGGCGCTCTCCGACGAGGGCGTCCAGGTCCGCCGGGAGGCGGCCCACGCGCTGTCGCGGGCCGAGGCGCCCTCGGAGGACGCCCTGGCCGCCCTCACGCGGGCGCTCGAGGACCCCGACCGGCGGGTCCGCGAGATGGCGGCCCACGCCCTGGCCCGGCGCCAACGGTTCCACACGGCGGCTCGGGCGGTGGACGAGGCCGCGTGCTACACCCTGGAGATCACGACGCGATGCGACTTCGGGTGCGTCTTCTGCCTGGTCCCGCCCCGCAACGGGCCCCGCGCCGTCGAGCTCTCCTGGGAGGAGCTCAAGGCCCGGACCCTGGCCGTCAAGGAGAGCGGGTTCGGCCGGGTCCTGATCTCCGGCGGGGAGCCCACCCTCCACCCGCGCCTGCGGGAGCTCGCGGGCTTCGCCGCGGGGTTGGGCCTGGAGGTGGTCGTGAACACCAACGGCGCGAGGTTCGCGGACGCCGCCTACCTGGACTCCTTCAAGGGCATCTCCTTGAGCTGCGTCCTGTCCTTCCATGCCCACGAGGAGAAGGTCTTCAACCGGCTGACCAGGACCGCGTCCTACCGCAAGGTCCTGCAGGCGGCCCGCAACCTCCTGGAGCGCCGCATCCGCGTCTGTTTTTCCCACGTCATCAATAAGCACAACTACAGGGCTTTTCCGGATTGGGTGCGGTTCGTCAGGGAGAACTTCAGGACGGCCGAGCCGGACGGCACCCTGCTGGTCAGCGCCTCGGTGTTCGTGAACCAGGAGGCCCACGGCCCCGACCACGCCCTGGTGCGGTTCTCGCGGGTCCGGCCGTTCCTCCTGAAGGGCGTCGAGACGGCGGGGTTCCCGGTCGAGTACGAGTCGGCCTGCACGGTCCCCGGCTGCCTGCTGCGCCCCGGGTTCCTCCGGCTCAAGGAGAGTTTCTCGGCCGAGGCCCGGGAGAGGAACCTGGCGTTCCTCCGCGGCGTCCCGGCCGCCCAGCGCAGGGAGCTCACGAAGTTCTTCATCCCGGACAAGTGCCTCTCGTGCGTCAAGTTCGTGGCCCCCTTCTGCAAGGGCATCCGCAAGAACTACCTCCTGACCTTCGGCGCCGGGGAGTTCCCCGGCCTGCTGACCGCCGAGGAACGGCGCCGCGTCGACGCCGGCCGGGAGAGGTTCGTCCCCGGGGACGACGAGCGGGCATTCCCGACCGGGCTGTCGCCGGCCGTCGCGGCGCTCGATTAGCTGAGCAGGCGCAGGACTTTCTTGATGAAGACGTCCTTCTCGAAGGGCTTGAGGAGGACTTCGCGGGCGCCGGCCTTGAGGGCCTTCTGCGCCGCTTCCATGTAGCCGGTGAGCACCAGGACGGGGACGCGCTTCTCCTGGGGCAGCAGGTTCATGCGGCGGATGACCTCGATGCCGTCCATGCCCGGCATCATCACGTCGAGGATGACGAGGTGGGGGGTGTCCTCCTCGAGGGCCTTGAGAGCGTCGAAGCCGGTGTTGACCGCCGAGAGCTCCAGGTTCGGGCTGATCGAGGACATGAAGAGCCGCAGGACCTCCACGAGGTCCTGGTTGTCCTCGACGATGAGCACCTTCTTCTTCTGCGCGCGGGCCTCGCGCCCCACGAGGCGCTGGGGCGCGTCGTGGGCCGTGAGCGGCAGGGAGACGACGGCGGTCGTCCCGCGCTGGGGGCCGCCGGATTCGATCCAGATGCGGCCGGCGTGGAGCTCGATGATCTCCTTGGCCAGGGGGAGGCCCAGGCCGAGCCCCGGGTGGGAGCGGATGGGGCCTTGGCTGGCGATGTAGAACTGCTCGAAGAGGTGCGGGAGCATCTCGGGCACGACCCCCGGCCCCTCGTCCCGCAGGAGGATCTGGGCCTGGTTCTCGACCCGCGTGAGAGAAAGGTGGATGGCGCCGCCCTCGGGGCTGAACTTGACCGCGTTGGACATCAGGTTGGCGAGCGCCTCGTCGAGCTTCTCCTCGTTGGCCAGGACCCAGGTCTCCTCCGAGGGTAGCGTGGCCTCCAGGCGCATGGACTTCTTGGCCATGCCGCGGTGGCTCTTCTTGGCGAAGCCGTCGATCCAGCAGCTCAGGTCGAGGGGTTTCAGGACCAGCTCCTCCCGCTGGAGGGTGGAGTCGCGGGTCTTGAGGATCTGGTTGATGGTCAGCAGCAGGCTCTCGGACCGGTCGAGGATGGAGCGGGTGGCCTTGGCCTGCTCATCCGTCATCTTGCCGAGGGACCCCGTCTCGAGGGCCTTGGCGAAGCCGATGATGATCTGGAGGGGGGTCCTGAGCTCATGCGAGATGTTCGCGATGAACTCGTTCTTCATCTGGTTGATCTGCCTCAGCTCCATGTTGGAGTTCGTGAGGTTGCGGGCCTCCATCAGCCGCGCGTAGAGGCGGCCGGCCTCCAGGGTCTTGAAGTCCTCGAGCGTCAGGCAGTCGAGCGCCCCTTTCTTCATGGATTCCACCGCGGCGGAGGTGTCGGCGGAGTCCAGGACCATGACCACCGCGGACTTCGTGAAGAGCTGGCGCAGCTTGGAGAGGAGCTGCTGGCCGTCGAGCGGGGGCTTGCCGGAGTCGATGAAGACGAGGTCGAACGAGGCGTCCTGGAGCATCTGCAGGGCGGTCTCCGAATCCTGGGCGCAGCTGACGGTCGGCGACCACCCTTCGGCGAGCTTGAGCTTCTTCTGGAGGAACAGCTGGACGGCCTGGTCGCTTGCGACGACCAGGATGGAGATGGGAGGCTTCCCTTGCGCTGTCATGGATGTCGGGCCTGGAAACGGCCGAACAGTAAGTCTACAAAAAGCGCCCGGTCGGGGCAACCGCACCGTGCCCGCTGTCAAGGCCCGCTGTCGTGCCCGCATGTGCCCGCACGTGCCCCGCTCAGCGTCGCTCAGGGGGCCTGGGCAGGGCGGGGGGTGAAATAAAGGTTGTACGCGTCGAAGGGCAGGTACTTCTCGAGGAGGACGTAGTCGTTGCGCGCGAAGTACGCCAGGAGCTCCTTCTGCACGCTCGGGTGCGCCTCGATGCAGACGAGCCGCGGCCGGAACCGCCGGATGTCGAACCCCGCGAGGGCGGCGGGCTCGTGCTCCTCGATATCCATGGAGAGGAAGTCGATCCTCTCGACTCTGAGGCCCTCCAGGAGGTCGTTGAGGGTGACGGTCTCGAAGGAGAGCTTCTCGACGGCGGGGTTCCCCGTCACTTCGGCGGTCTGGCGCTCGGCCACGGCCCGGTCCACCGAGGAGAGCTCCGTCATCGCCGGGGTCCGGAAGAACGCCATCTTCTTCCCGGAGGCGCTGGAGACGAGGCGCGCGAAGAACCGCGTGCGGGGCCGGTGCTTCGCGTAGCCGGCGCCGTATTCGGGCAGGGCGTCGACCGCGATCCCCGACCACCCCAGGTGCTTCTCCAGGTAGTACGTCGTGCTGAGGTTCATGTAGTGGCCGCTGCCCACGTCGAGGAAGGTCCCGCCCCGGCGGTCCTGGAAGAAGTCGCGGATGATCAGTTCCTCGTTGAACTGGGAATACAGCTTGGTCCCTTTCAGGAGGATGTCGCTCACGGCTCCCGGCCGGGCGCCTTGCCCGCCGCTTCCCTGCGCGGGGTCCGTGTCGGAGCACCCCGGGAGGAGGAGCAGCCCGGCCAGCGCGGCGACGGCGAGGGACGCGATGCGCACGATGGACAGGGTAGCAAAATCCCGGGACGGCTTGCCCGGCCGTCTCCAATGGTGTAAAGTGGAGGCATCGTCATGCGGACGGCATTCTCGCACCCTCGAGGACCTTCATTATGGGCTATCTCCTGCTGGCCATCATCGCGACGGGGTTCATGGTGATGGCGTCCCGGGACAAGTGGCTGAACGGCCAGAAGGTCGACAGCGAGGCCCTGGCCTCCCTGATCTTCAGGTACGGGCTGACCTTCTTCCTGCTGGCCATCGTCGCGGTGGTCGGGACCAGGGGCGTCGTGGTCGTCCCTCCCGGGCACCGGGGCATCATCTTCAACAAGATCAGCGGCATTCGCCAGCAGGCCCTGGGCGAGGGGTTCAACCTGGTCATCCCGCTCATCGAGTACGTCACGCTGATGGACGTGCGGGTGCAGAAGGAGGCCTACGACGCCTCGGCCGCTTCCAAGGACCTCCAGACCATCCACACCAAGGTCGCCCTGAACTTCCACCCCGGGCCCGAGAGCGCGCCCAGGATCTTCCAGGAGGTCGGGCTGGGGTACTCAGAGAGGATCATCCACCCGGCGGTGCAGGAGGCGGTCAAGGCCACCACCGCCCGGTTCACGGCCGAGGAGCTCATCGCCCGGCGCGAGGACGTCAAGAAGCTCATCCGCGAGCTCGTCGAGGACCAGATCAAGCCGTTCAACGTCCGGGTGGACGAGCTCTACATCACGGACTTCGACTTCTCCCGCCAGTTCGCGGAGGCCATCGAGTTCAAGCAGATCGCCGAGCAGCAGGCCCTCAAGGCCAAGCGGGACCTCGACCGCATCCGCATCGAGGCCGAGCAGAAGGTGGCGACCGCCCGGGCCGAGGCCGAGGCCCTCAAGATGCAGAAAGACGCCATCACCGCCCAGCTCATCCAGCTCCGTCAGGTCGAGATGCAGAAGCTGGCCATCGAGAAGTGGGACGGCCGGATGCCGTCGGTGATGATGGGGGGCACGGCGACGCCCCTCCTGGACCTGAGCACGCTGACCAACAGCCGGCCCAAGTAGGGGGCGGGACCGCGCCGTCGGGCCGGCGCGGGGTCAGGCGGGCGGCGTCACCTCACTTCTTCAGGCGCGCCCTGTACCACTCGATGGTGCGCCTGAGCCCTTCCTCCAGGCCGACCTTGCACGTAAAGCCCAGCGCCTGGCGGGCCTTGGACGAGTCGCAGGCCCGCCGCGCCTGGCCCGAGGGCTGGGCCGGGTCGAACTCGAGGCGCGCCTTGGTCCCGGCGAGCCGCACGATCGTCTCCGCCAGGCCCCGGATCGTCGTCTCCTCCTCCGTCCCCAGGTTGATCGGGTCGCACACCGCGTGGCGCTCGCAGGCGTCGATCAGCCCGCCGGCGAAGTCCTCCACGTACAGGAACGACCGCGTCTGCGTCCCGTCGCCCCAGACCTTCAGCGGGTCGTCGCCGCGCAGGGCCTTGCGGATGAGCGAGCAGATCACGTGGCTGTCCTCGGACTCGAAATGGTCCCGGGGGCCGTAGGCGTTGGTGGGGCGCACGATCGCCACCTTCATCCCGAACTCCTCGTGGTAGGCCCGGGCCATGAACTCGGCCATGCGCTTGGCCCAGCCGTAGCCTTCGTTGGTGGGCTCCGGGGAGCCTCGGAACCCCTCGCTCTCGGGGGTCGGGATGGCGGCTTCGCGGGGGTAGACGCACACCGTGCTCGTCACCAGGAAGCGTTCCGCCCCGCAGACCCGAGCCCCCTCGAGGAGCTGGGCCGAGAGGAGGATGTTCTCCCGGAACATCGAGCCCAGGTGCTTCTGGTTGTAGGCGACCCCCCACACGCGCGCCGCCAGGTTCATCACGATGTCCTGGCCGCGGCATACCATCACGGCGTTCTCGAGCTCGGTGAGGTCGGCGCGGATGATGCGGACCTTCTTGTAGACGGAGCGCAGGTTCTCGCGCTTGCCGCTGGCCAGGTTGTCGGCGACCGTGATGCGCAGGGAGGGCTCCCGGCGCAGCAGCTCCTCGACCACGTGGCTGCCCACGAACCCGGCTCCGCCGGCCACCAGGACGCTCTTGTTCTTCCAGAAGCTCATCGTGTCCTCCCCGCTCCCGTCACCAGTTCTCGGCGAGCACCTCGAAGTAGGCCTGCGGGTGGGCGCACGCGGGGCACGCCTTGAGGGCCTCTTCCCCCTCGTGGGTGAAGCCGCAGTTGCGGCAGCGCCAGGTGGTCTTGGCCTTCTTCTTGAAGACCGTGCCCTCCTCGACGTTCTTGAGGAGGCCGCGGTAGCGGCGCTCGTGCTGCTTCTCGGCGACGGCGATGGACTCGAAGAGCTTGGCCGCGGCCTCGAAGCCCTCGGCCCGCGCGGTCTTGGCGAAGTCGGGGTACAGAGTCCCCCACTCGCACAACTCCCCGTCGGCCGCGGCCTTGAGGTTCTGGGCCGTGGTCCCCACGACGCCGGCCGGGAACATCGCTTCCACCTTGGCCTCCCCGCCTTCCAGCAGGGCGAAGAAGCGCTTGGCGTGCTCCTTCTCCTGGTCGGCGGTCTCCTCGAAGGCCCAGGCGACCTGCATGAAGCCTTCCTTGCGCGCGGCCCCGGCGGCGTAGGTGTAGCGGTTGCGGGCCTGCGACTCGCCCGCGAAAGCGGTGATGATGTTCTTCTCGGTCTTGCTGCCTTTGAGTTCCATGTCGTCCTCCTGTCCCGGCGGCGGTCCCCGCGGCGCGGGATTCGTATGATACGAGATTTCCGCCCGCCGCTCCAGGGGGGCTAGGCGGCGGCCCGGCTTTCCCGGGCCGGTTCGGCGGCCGCCGGCAGGGTGAAGGAGACGGTGGTCCCTTCCGTCAGGCTCGACTCGACGGAGACCTTGCCGCCGTGGTGCTCGACCACCTTCTTGACGAAGGGGAGTCCCAGCCCCCAGCCTTGCACGTTGCCCGTGAAGGAGGGCTCCACCTGGTGGAACCTCCGGAAGATCGCCTCGCGGTCCTCGGGAGGGATGCCGTCCCCACGGTCTTGCACGCTCGCCTCGATCGTCCCGTCGCGCGCCGCGGCCCGGACGACCACTTTCTTCTCGGGCTTGGAGTTGAATTTCACGGCGTTCTCGATGAGGTTCTGGAAGGCCCTTCGGATGAGGGTCTGGTCGCCGAAGGCTTTCAGCGCCGGGTCCACCTCCGTCTCCAGCACCGCCTGGTGCTCCGCCAGCCAGGGGGCCAGGGCCTTGACGGCATCCTGGACGGCTTCGGCCACGCTGAAGGCCTGGCGGTCGAGGCGGCCCGGCTCCAGCGACTCGATCGCGATGAAGTCGAGCAGGCGGTTGACCAGGTCGCTGAGCTTGAGTCCGTGGGTCAGGATGTTGTCGAGCGCTTTCTCCCTCTGGGCGGGCTCCATCGGGGCTGGGTTCTTCCGGCCCAGGAGGAGCTCCGCGAACCCGATGATCAGGGTCAGCGGCGTCCTCAGCTTGTGCGAGATCAGGAAGAGGAAGGATTGCTTGATGAGCCCTTCCTGGCGCTCCGCCGTGACGTCCCGGAAGACCAGGAGGTGCCCGTTCCACGCGGAGGTGTCCCCGACGGTGTCGAACCGCAGCAGGGTGGCGGTGCCGGCGAGGACCAGCCTCTTGGGCTCCTCCCGGACGGCCTCGAAGTCCACCGAGGGTTCGGGCGAGGCCAGCAGGGCCGGGACGGGGGGCTCGACCTTCAGGCGGGCGAGGTGCTCCGCGACCGAGCCCGACGGGGTGGTCCCGATCTCGAAGAATTTGCGCGCCGCGTCGTTGCACAGGACGATCCTGCCCTGGCCGTCGGTCAGGAGGGCGGCGTCCTTCATCTGCCCGAACACGGTCCGCAGCTTCGCCCTCTCCTCTTTGAGCGAGGCTTCCTTGGTCCGCTCCTCTCGCTCCCTGGTCTGTTGGGCGAAGAACGCGGCGAAGACGGCGACGATGTAGAAGAACGGCAGGCGCAGGAGGATGTGCGCGTCCCAGACGGCCTCGGGGTTGGATTTGCCCCAGAGCGTCATGTAGACGGCGCACGCGGCCAGTCCGATCAGGAGGCTTTGCCAGATGCGCATCTGGAGCCCCGACATCAGCACCACGACGAAGTAGATGAGGAAAAGGTCGCCGTCGAATCCTTCACAGACGAAGATGAGGCAGGAGATGGCGGCGATGTCGAAGAGGAAGACGCCCGCCTGGGTCGACGGTTTCTCCAGCCACGAATCCGGCAGCCGGAGCAGGGCGATGTTCGAGGCAAGGTGGGCCAACAGGAGGAGCAGGGGTATCCGGAGGGAGTTCCGTTCGATGTCGGGGTGGTAGACCAGGAAGAAGACCATGACCAGCGAGATGACGCCGCGCAGGCAGAAGAGGGTCCGCTTCTGGTTCAAGTGGACGCGCTCGGGCATGATGGACCGCCAGGAGCGCAAAGAGGTCGCGGTCAGGGCGTCCATGGTGCCAGCCATGGGCGTAGTATACGATTTCTCCGTTCAGCGGGTGGAGTCCCGGGCTCTAAACGGATCGCTCGACCTGCGAGGCGAAGAGGCTGGCTTCGGCTTCCACCGCTTCGAGCGTCCCCTTCTCGGCGGCCTCCTCCATGGCCTGGTTGAAGACCTGCCAGACCGACAGCAACCTTCGGATCTGGCCGCTGAGAGGAGCCTTGGGGTCGAGCAGGGCCCTGGCCATGCGCAGGGTTCCCGCCTGGACGGCCTGGGCCGCGGCGAAGGCCGCGGGGCTTGGCGCCCGGGCTTGGCGTTGGAGGGCGTAGCGGGCCCGGCCTTCCAGGAGGATGTCCAGGAAGTCCTGGCCCGTCATGGCGCCGGCCTTGAGGCCGCGCTCGGCCGCGGCATCGTCGGCCAGGGAAGCCAATTCCGCCGAGGCTCGGGCGGCGAATCCGAGGTCCTGCGGGGTCGCGGCCCGGGACGGGCCGGCGTCCGGGCCGGCGGGGACGGGAGAGCCGTCGTCGGCGGGGGACGCGAGGCTGCGCGAGCGTCCCGTGAGCAGGTCCTCGGCCTGCTGCCCCGCCTCGGACGCATCGGCCGACGAGATCTTGTCCGGCTGCGCGACCGCGGCGGCGATGGCCCGGATGCCTGCGTCCATGGCCGCGACTTTCATGGACGCCTGGGGCGCCAGGGTCAAGACGGTCGGCGGCGCGGCCGGCAGGTCGAGGGGTCCCGGGGAGAGGCCGGGGACCGGCGCCGGGGCGGGCAGGGCGGCCCAAGGCGCATGGGTCGGCGAGACGGCGCCCGCCATGGCGGCGAGCCCGCCGGCCGAATACGGGACCGTCCGGATGCCGCCGGCCAGCGGCATCGGAGACGGGCGGAGCGCGAACTGGGCCGCCAGCGACGGGCCCGCGCATGCCGCTGCGAAGGCCGCAGCGGCGGCATAGCCGCGGATCGAGACTCGGGGAGTCACCGCGGTCAGGATAGCTCCTCCGGCCGGGATCGGCATGGGCCGAAGGGTCGCCGTGGGGGCGGCATCGGCCCTGCCCGGGCGTGGGCCCAACGCTCGAGTTCTCCTGGGTCCCAATGCCCTGACGGAGGCGCGCGGGTCTGCTATCCTAAGCGAGGATGCGTCTTGTCATCGACGCGGTCCGGAGGGTCCCGGCGCCGGGCTTCCGGCTGGGACCTGTCCTCGTCGCCGCCTTGGCCTGTCTCGGGCCATGGCGCGCGCCGGCGTGGGCGGTCGAGGTGCGGTTGTCGCGCGCCGGCCTCAAGCCCTGGACATCCGCCGGCTCGGTCCCGGCAGGCGCGTTCGGGTCGGGCCTGTTCGGGCTCGAGTCGTTGCGCGCGGGCGCGCCGACCTTGGGGACGCTGGCCGGTCCCTCGCCGTTGGCGGGCGCCTGGCAGGCCCCGGTCCTGCCGGCCTTCTTGTCGGCGCCCGTGGCGGCTCCCGCGGTCCCGCTTGCCGGAGCGCCTCTCGCGGTCGGTCTTGAGGCGGCGAGCCCGCTCCCGGGGGATGCGGCTCGCGCCGGCGCGCTCTCCGACCTCGAGGCTTGGCGGGCCGAGTCTTCCCGGCGGAACGCGGCGGATGGCCGTACGCTCTCGATCTTGTGGGACGGCGTCGACCGGAGGACCCAGGCCGCGGCCCTGCCCGAGCCGGCGCCTGCTTTCGCTCCGTCGGAGGACGCGCGGCTGCCCGGCCTTTCAGCCGCCGGCGCGCCCGACGACCCGGCTTCGGGCGCCCGCGCCCAGACCGTGGAGGGCAGCGTCTTCGGCTGGAGGCCGGCCGAGGAGTCGCCCGACCACGGCTGGCCGTTCCTGGACCGGCTCATCCGGCGCGTGCTCGGGAGCCGCGCCGGCCTCCCCCAGGCCGGGTTCGAGTGGACCAACGCGGCCCAGCGCCAGGACGTCCGGGTCTTCCTCTACGGCGAGCGCCATTCCGACAAGGCTCTCATCAGGGAGAACATGCGCAAGCTGGCCGACGACATCCGCCCGGACCGCGGCGCCATCATCCTCGACGAGGGCTACCTCGGCCCGCGCCTGTTCGGGACCCAGGCGCTCGATTATCTCGAGCGCAGGGGCTTGGAGGCGGACTGGCTCGGCGCCAAGGCCGGCATCGGCATGGACATCGAAGTCGCGGGCTGGGACGAACGCTCCGCCTACGAGGCGACTCAGCACCCGCTCCTGCAGCACCACATGAACCTCCTGGACATCAACCACCGCATGTTCAGCGACGCCCGGGGCTGGCGCTATTATCTCGGAGTGGCGGGCAAGGCCGCGGCGACCTTGCGCAACTGGGCGGTCATGCGGTGGCGGTCCATCGCCCTGAGGAACAAGGTGCTCGACAGGAGCATCAGGGCCGCCCTCGATGAGGCCGACCAGGGCGGCAAGACCGTGCATGTGATCGCGGGGTCCGAGCACCTCGTGCGCAAGCCCTGGTGGGCGGACGCGCCCCTCTTCGGAGGCGCCCGGATGCGCCGGGCCCTGGCCCGGACGCTGAAGGGCCGCGCCTACTGGGCCGGCAAGCCGGGCGAGACCGGACCTTAATTCGTCGCCGCGCCCTCGCGGTCGAAGAACAGGTCCTTGACCTGCTTGCCCACCTTCACGGAGACCTTGAACTTCGTCTCGGGGCCGCGCATGATCTTTTCCACGCGCCGGATGGTCCCGTCGGGGTGCTGGGCGGCCAGGGCCCGCGACACGCGGAAAGGCAGGGATTTCTTCGAGAGGAGTTCCCGGACCTCCAGGATGGCGCCGTCGGGCGACATGACGACGGTCTTCGTCACTCCCTCGTTGCGGGCGTGGAACTCGTAGTAGACCTTGCCGTCCCGCTCCTCGCGCAGATAGGCCTTCACCTTCGCCTTTGGGTACCTTCCGATGAAGGCTTTGAGCACCGCTTCCGGGAGGTCGCGCTCTCGGACCTTCTCGCCATGCGCGAAAGTCGCGGCCGCGAGGCCGCAGCACGCCAGAACGAGCAGCCAGCCGGACGTCCTCATCTTTCCGCCCTCCTCCCGAAGACCTGGCGGGATTGTACCAAACGGGGAGGCGGGCGGCCGAGGGGGGCCGGGAAAAGGCGGCCCGCCCCGGGCGAGCCCGGGGCGGGCCTGGGACCGTCCGCCGACTAGCGCCAGCCTAGGTCGCCGGTCTTGAGCGCGTTGAAGGCTCCGGACTGGCGCAGCCCTTGGCCCAACGACGATGGCGTCGTCCCGCCGTCGCCCTGCCCGTCGTCGGGCAAGGGCGCGGGGTCCACCGGCTCGCCGACGGGCTGGATGGTCTGGGGGTTGCCGTCCCTGTCGAACAGGTTGAACCCGCCGTCCTCCGTCAGCGTCATGATGGTCTCGAGCTGGTCCTGGTCGTCGAGCTTGAACCGCACGTCGGTGACCCCAGAGTCGAGCCACTTCGGGTCGAACGCGGCCTGCTCGGCCGTGTCGTAGAGGAAGGCGTCCTTCTTCTCCCCGAACACCTGCACCACCCTGGTCCCGTCGTCGCTGTAGAACGACTTCGATTCCGGGGCAGGGGCGGGCGCCGGGGCCGGGTCCGCCGGAGGCGCCGAGACTGGAGGCGTCGGGTCGGGCAGGAGGATGACGCCGCCTACCCCGCGGTCGTACCTGTAGTAGGAGCCGTCGCGGTAGATGTAGATGACCTCCACGTAGGCGGGGTTCTGCCACCACCAGGAGCCGTCGCGCAGGTACAGCCAGCGGTGCCAGTAGGGGTCGTACCACCAGAAGTGGTTGTTCCAGTGGCGCGTCCAGAAGTAGACGTCGCCGACATAGAAGCCCCACTGGTGGTAGCCGTACGAGTCGTAGTGGTGGCACATCCGGCGTCCGTACCACTCGTGCCAGTAGTAGCCGTGGTCGTTGTGGTTCCAGCCGTCATGGTGGCGCCGGATGTTGTCCTCGATCCTCCGGTCATGGATTGGCTCGAGGTGGGCTCCCCATGGAGGGATGACCCTGTGGTTCCTGCCTTCCAGCGGCCTCTGGATGATGGGCCGATGGTCCGGTCCGGTCATCGGCGGCCTGATGTGCCCGTTGGAACCGCCGTGGCGCGGGTCGATCACGTTGCCCGGGATGGGCTGGTGGTGTGGTATGCCTGGGCGCACATGGCCGGGCCTGGGCTGTGGGATGACCACCGGCGGACGCTGCGGAGGCTGAGGCCTGGGGTGCGGCTGAGGTTGGGGCTGAGGCCGCGGGAATGGCAGCTGCGGTCTCGGCTGAGGTTGCGGCTGGGGCTGAGGCCTGGGGTGCGGCTGCGGTTGAGGCTGCGGCTGGGGTTGAGGCCTGGGGTGCGGCTGCGGTTGAGGCTGCGGTTGAGGCTGAGGCCGCGGGAATGGCAGCTGCGGTCTCGGCTGAGGTTGCGGCTGGGGCTGAGGCCTGGGGTGCGGCTGAGGTTGAGGCTGCGGCTGAGGCTGTGGCCGGGGGAATGGCAACTGCGGTCTCGGCTGGGGTTGCGGCTGCGGCTGAGGCTGAGGCCTGGGGTGCGGCTGAGGCTGAGGCCTGGGGTGCGGCTGAGGTTGAGGCTGCGGCTTGGGCTGAGGCCGCGGGAACGGCTGTTGCGGACGCGGCTGCGGATTGAACCCGCCGCGCGGTTGTTTGCCGCGCTGTGGGAACTCGAAGGCTTGGGCGTCGAGCGCCAGGATCTTGTCGACTTCCGTCGAGTTCTGTTCAATGAAGCTCCTGGCGGGGGCGGCGTAGGCCCACGGGGCTTGCAGATACGCCGCGGCCAGAAGCAAGGTCGCTACTTTCGGCTTCTTCATCATCATCGCACCTCTTGTTTGATAATCACGGCTGACTTCCCTGATCGCGCTGCTGTGGGAACGGGTCGGAACGGCGGGACCGGACTCAACGAGTCCGGCGGATCCTCACTTCTTAGAGGAAAGGTGAGGCGGTTGGACGGGAGATCGGTCCTGAGGCAGCTTCCAGGAGTACAGGGGGTTGATGGGAGAGAGAGCGGGGCTGACCGCGGTCTCGGCATCGCGCTGGACGACCACGGGTGCCGGGGCGTTGGAGCGCGTGGTCGCCTCGATGTCTCGGGACGACCGGCGTTTGGATGCGCCCAGCGAGCGCTGGGCGCGGTCCCGCCGTTGCTGGTGCAAGGCTTTCTTCACGATGGCCTTGAAGCCCCGGGCGGGGCCGAAATACGATCTGCTGCGCTCGCACGCCGCGCTGACCGTCACGACGCGCGCGCCGCTGAAGTTGAGCAGCAGCAGCGCGACGGCTATGCCTTTCCGGTATCGGCGCATCATCTTTTCGGGCTCAGTGTACCACGCCCTCCACAAGCTGTTGTGGGCCCAAGGTCCCAGGCTCCCCAGGTCTTAGGGCCTACGGCCTGCTGGGACCTCTGGTCCGGGCCGGTGCCGGGTGGGAAGGCGGGGGCTCGGGATGGCTACCGGCGCAGACGGAGGATCTCTTCCCGCTCGCCGCTCCAGCCCGCTTGGAGCCCGTCGAGGATGCGGTCGATCCTGGGCCGGTCCACCACGGGGTCGTTGTCCTCGAGGCCCTGGAGGAGGTCTTGGAGGGTCTCGGGCCTCGCGCCGTTGAGGACGCTGACCAGCCGCCCCAGGCGCTCCGCGGCCTGGGTCCGGTCCTTCCCGAGGTAGTCGAAGATGACGGCCGCCACGAGCCATTCGTTGGCCTGCTTTCGGGGCCATTCCATGCGGCGCCAGGTCGCCGACTGGGTCTCGAGGCGGAACTGGCGCATGTAGCCGATCCCGCGGTTGACGGAGGGCTCGAACGCCAGCGACACGCCGTCGGCGACCCCTTCGTCGAGGGCGCGCCCGAGCGTGGTCCGGGCGTCCATCACGTTGAGGAACGTGCGGTCGTCGGGGTCCATGATGGATTCGTCGTGCGCCTGCGAGAAGCACAAGGTGATGGTGTCCCAGACGCTCTGTCCCGATTCCGCGTGGTCCGCGAAGACGGCGTGCATGAGCTCGTGGTAGAGCGTGCCCCGCATGTCGTTGGAGCAAGGGGGGAAGCTCGAGAGCCGGACGGAGCGCGACGATGGGTTGTAGTAGGAGACGTCGGCGCACTCCGCGGCGAGCTCCACCGTCACGGGGGCCCTGAGGAACTTGGCCATCTCCTGGAGCGTGCTGCCGTCGGGATCGCACAGCTCGCTGAGCGCGATGGCGGCGGCCGACCGCTGCCCTTCCGACGGCAGGCGGGCGAGGTCGTCCAAGGAAGCCACGCGCCTCCCGTCGAACGTGACCGACAGCAGCCTGCGGACGTCCAGCCGGGGCCGGCAGGCCCTGGCCGCGCCGGGCCTCTTGAGCGCCGGGGGGCTCGCCGACGAGATCTTGACGGGGGGTTGGGCGCCGTCTTGAGGGGATGGGGAGGGCGGGTCGGCCGCGAAGAGCGCCGGCCGCGCCGCCAGGCAGAGAGCGGCTGCCAGGAAGAGGCGCATGCGTGAAGTGTAAGGCATGCCCCGGCGGATGTCAAGGCTGTTCATCGGAGGAGGCAGGTTCGCGTTTCCGGCGCAGGCCTGCCACCAGGATCGAGATGCCTCCCAGGATGGACGCTGCCCACAGCGCGAGGCGCCAGAACGGCGACCGGCCGGCTTGATCGGCCTTGAGGCCGGGGTTCGGGGGAGAGGCCGGTTGGCCGCGGCGCTGGGAGGCCGACATGACGACGGCGGCGGCAGCCGTCCCTCCCCGGCTGCCGGACCGGGAAGGCGGGCTGACCGACGCTTCCGCGTCCGAGCTGGCGCCGAACAACGAGCCCAGCCCGTTCAAGGCGGACTTGATCTTGTTGGCGAACGAAGCCGCTCCCCGCGCGCCGAAGATGCTGGAGAGAAGACCCTTCGGGACCGCCCGCTCCGAGCCGCGCGCCGGGGCGCCGTCCTCGGCGGCGGGCGGGCGGGACGGGTCCGCGCCGTCCTCGGACCTGAGCTTGCTCCAGATGTTGCTCAGGTCCTCGGGGGGCACGTACTCGCCTCGCCGGTAGGAGGCTTGCGTGCCGTAGCGGTTGCAGTTCCCCGACATCCGGACGCAGGACTTCGACCTCAAGAAGTCCCGGTTGGATTCCGACAGCTCGATGTGCTTGAACTCCTCCTGCGCCAGCTCCGGCCGGTCCGTGTATTGCCGCTTGAGGTCCGCGAAGCTCTCGCGGGGGATGACGTCGAAGAAGTCGGGCCGCCACATGAGGGCGGTCGGCTCGGACTTGATGTGGTTTCGCAGGTTGTCGAGGTCCTGCATGGTCGCCGGCGAGCCGTCGGCGCGGACGATGTCCGCCTGCCAGCCCATCTTCAGCCCGACGGCCTCGAAGGAGCCCTTGAAGCCGGAGCGCGAGGCCACGGCCAGGTCTTGGGGGGTCGCTGGGTTGGTGGGGTCCGTCGGCGGGCCCGAGCCGCCCATCCCCCCGGCGACGCCGGTCGCCTGCCCCGCGGGGCTGCCGCCGGGCCTCGACCGGGACGCCGCCGCCTCCCGGGCGGGGCCCCCGCCCGGCAGATCCTGCTCCTGGTTGAGGCTGCGCGAGAACTCGTCGGCCATCCGGCCGGCGCTGCCGATGGCCCTCGATCCGGACCGGTTGATGGAGCTCGGGTTGGTGGCCGCCTCGGGGACGGACCCGTCCCCCGCCCGGCTCCCGGGCGGGGTGGAGGCGTCTCCCCCGTCCCCCGCGCCCGGCGTGTTGCTCCCGGGCGTCGGCGGAACGCCGGGCCTGGGAGAGGTCCGGGGGGTGGGCACCGGATCCTTCTTGTCGTTGGTGTTGGGGCAGTTTGGGTCGGTGTCGCGATTGCACTTGGCCGGCGGCGTCGTCTCGGTCTCGCCGGCGGGGCAGGGTTCCCGGCATTTGTTCCACTGATCGACCCCGCACTCGCAGATGGGGATGACGGTCGGGTTCTCGGGGGTGCCGTCGCCTTCCGCCGCCGTCCGCAGCGGCCACGCCAGCGGCAAGAGGAGCGCCAGCGTCGACACGGGGCGGAGCCGTCCCATAGCCGCAAGTATAAGGCGATTGCCCCGCGAAGTCAAGGTTCCCGGGATGTGACTTTGCTATACTGGGATCATGCCGCTCCGTCGGAGGATCCCGTTGGCGCCGGTCCTGCTGGGGGCCTGGTTGGGGGGGGCCGCCGCGCCTCCGCTCCTGTCGGCGCAGGATGACGGCGCGCTCCCCCCGCCGGTCGTGTGCGACCAGGCCCGGGACGGGGACCAGGTCGTGGCCGCGCTCAACGCGGCCCTCGACAAGGTGGACGCCTGCCTGGAAGGGATCAACCCCGACCTGGCCCGCAGGATCCGGCAAGGCGACCGGGCGGGAGCCTTCAGGCTCTACTGCGCCGCCGAGGCGGGCACCCACGGCGCCCGCACGGTCCACCGCGCCTCGGGCGGGGCCGACATCTTCATCAACCTCAGGCCCGGCGGCAAGGCGGGGCAGTTCCCCCTTGAGCAGAGGGTGTTCCACGAGCTGATGCACGCCGTCGACCCCGGGGACAGGTACCTGATATCGCCGGAGGCCCACGGCCGCGTGGGCAGCCCCGACGCGGTCTACGGCTGCCACTTCGCCTGCTATCCCGGCGGCATGCACGATGAGGACGCCCTGGAGATGCGCAACCACGGGCTCGCGATCCCGGAGCGCGCGGAGCAGCCGTGCGAGGGGTCGAGCCCGCTGTACTGCGCGGCCCTGCGCCGGTACGCCCACCTGTGCCGCGCGGGCCGGCCCCATGCCGACGCCGCGCAATCCGACCAGAGGCGGGAGGCGAATGTGCCCGCCTGCGTCATGGACAAGATCCTCAACGCCTGCCGCGCCCCGGCCTGCCGGAGCCTCCAGGACGAGATCAGGACGCTGACCGACGACGGGAGCGTCCCGATCCCCCAGGGGCGGGCCGCGGAGCTCCTGCGGATGCGCCGGCGCATCGCCGCGGCCCTGGAGGGGGGGGACGCCTCGGGGCTCGACGACCCCGAACTTCCCCTCTATGAGGCGGCTCGCAGGAGCCGTTACCGCGAGCGCTGCCTGGAAGGGCGCTGACCGGCCGTCAGTTGGGACAGCGCCTCGCGTCCCCGGGGAAGCACAAGCCCACCCCGCCGCCGCCGCGGTCGAAGAAGGTCTGACGGACGCCGTTCTCCCCCGACACCGGCAGCACCGTGAGGAAGGGGTTGTTGGAGTCCCGGAGCAGGACGCGCTCCACGCCGCGATGGCTCCAGAGGGCTTCCAGGACCACCGCGTGGTCGCTGCCGTTGCCCCCGTAGAGCGACCAGCTCTCGGGGTTGATGTGCACCTGGACGGGGTGAGGGTCTCGCGGGTCGAGGGAGCGGCGGGCTCGCGCCCAGCCCCCGTCGTCGGGCGGATAGAAGACGGTCCGGAAGCCGAAATGCTTGTAGATCTTCTCGATGCAGGAGAGGAAGGCCCCGGTCTGGCCGGGCCGCAGCCGCTGCCGGAGCTCCACGCATCGCGCCGAGGGGGAGGCGGTCCTGCCGCAGCCGAGCTCGTCCATCTGCGCGCGCAGCCTGGCCTGGGCCTCGCCGGAGGGGGCGTCGACGACCGGGTCGCACCGCTGGCCCGGGCGGCAGACCTTCGCCTCCCAGCACCCCGGGTCGAGCGCCTTCTGCAGGAACTCCTGGGCCCCCACGCAGCGCACGCCCGGGGGCTGCACGCACTCCGATTTCGACGCCGGGTTCCTCAGCGGCGTGGCGCAGTAATGCGACATCAAGGCCGCGGCCGAGTAGATGGCGCAGGTCCCCCCGCGCTGCAGGCCAGGGCTGCAGGTGAACGCCTCGCCCAGGAGGAGGTGGACGAAGCCTCCCGGGTGCAGCCAGACCTCCTCGCGGCCACGCGCGTGCGACATGTCCAGCCACCAGCCGATGCGCAGGGCGTCCCGGCACGCGTTGACGTCGTCCTCCAGGCATTGCTGGGGCAGCAGGCAGTAGGGCACGCGGTCGAACGCGATCTTGCGCAGGATGACCTCGAGTCCTTCCTCGATCATCGCGGTCACGTGGGGCTCGGCATCCTCCAGGCGCTTGAAGGCCTGCTCGTGGACCGGGTTGGGCGCGCAGCCTCCGTCCGGCGACGATTCCTCGAGGCACAGCGGCGCGTCCCCGGAGACCGCGAACCCGGCCATGGCTCCCGCGGCCCCGGGGAGGCGGCCGCAGCGGCCCTGGGGGCACATCCCCTTGTCGGACTGGATCTGCAGCAGGCTCGACAGGGAGGCCAGGATCTGCCTCTTGCAGTCGTCCGCGATCGAGACGTCCCGCACCAGCGTCGTGAGGGGCTTGTCCTGGAAGCCCGGGAGGGACGACAGCCTGACCACTTCTCCGGCGGGCACGCAGTCTTCCGTCGCCCAGGAGCGGACGGAGGAGGCCGCGATGGACGCCATGAGGACGCAGGAGAACGCCGCCGGTATCGTCGCGAGTCTAGCCATGCTGCAAGTATAGCAATCGCGGGCGGCCGGGGACCTTGAATCTTCCAGCCATCGGGGCTATACTTGCTCATCCATGACCTTGATGAGAGCGCTGGCGCTGGCTGGGCTGTTGTGCGGCGCGGCCTGGGCGGACGGGGCCAGGCCGGACCGCAGGAGGGGCGCGTCGGGGCCGACCGGCGATGGGTTCTCCTGGGCGAACGACGCGTGCCCGCTGGACGTGTCCGTCGGCTGCCGCGGCTATTGCCCGGATCGTCCCGCCGGGCAGACCTGCCGCTGGAGCGGGTTCCCCTGCGAGTTCAAGGTCTGCTGGGCGAACCCGCGCAACAAGACGATCAGGAGCGAGCTCCAATCGTTGCTGCAAGACCCGCGGTCCTACGTGCCCGAGGCCGCGCGGTCCTATACCGGGCACTCCCTGGCCTTGGCCAACATGCTCTCGGGCGTCCTGCTGGTCGAGACGATGATGCCGGAGATCCGCCTGGTGGACGGCCGGTTCATGGTGCTCATGCCGCAGTCGGCCGCCGGGGACCAGGCCCGAAGGATCCTCCGCTATGCCCAGCGGTGCTCCCAGGCCGCCATGGACCAGCAGGGAGAACGCATCGAGAGCCTCCGCTCCGACGGCGCGCAGTACTGGGTCCAGGGTTGCCGCGACCGGGTGCGGCTCGCCCGGATCCCGGAGGTCGCCCCGGCGCAGGCGAGGTCCGGGCCGTCGGGCGGCTCCGGGGGGGCGACCGCGCAGCCGGGCCGGACGGCCGGGAACGCTCCCTCCCAGGTCGTCCCGGGGCCCGGGGTCGCGACGCTCGATGCCGGCGGGATCGCGGCCATGTCCACCGACGAGCTCCGTTCTCGCCTGACCGAGAACAGGGACATCCGCGTGACGGGCCGGGTCATCACGGTGAACGGGTATAATCCTTTCGCCCCCGTCGACGATCTCGATGAGATGATGGCGGCCTTGGACAACCTGCCGGAGCAGGATAGGATGCTCCTCAAGCCCCTTCGGGAACGCATGGAACAAGACGCCCTCGCCGATGCGCGGCGCGACGGCCCGCCGGCCGAGGGGATGACCTACTTCTTCAACAACGCGACGGGCGAGGTGGAGGAGACTCCCCTGGTGATCGAGGGGAACGGGAAGATCCCCTATCCCAAAGAACCGTAGATGGGGCCGTCCTGGATCGCGCTCCTGTGCCTGCCGGCGGCGGGCCTCCTCTGGGCCGGCGGCCCGCCCTCCCCGCCCGCCCCGACCGGTCCGGAGGCGGAGGAGCGGGCCGTGCGCCAGACCATCGCCTGGATCGGGCAGTGTGTCGATGATCTGCCCCTGGGCGTGATGGTCAGCCTGGGGTTGGGCGAATCTGATTGGGACGCGGCCTGCCTGGAGCTCAAGGAGCCGTGCCGCGTCGTCCTCTCGAGCCCCGCCCAGCGGCGCGGCGCGCCGCGCTGCAGGAGGCTCTGCGAGGAGGGACGCTCGGCCTCCAGCCTGGACCGCGCCCCGGCCGCCAACTCCATCCCCGGAGGGCAGCCGGGACGCTCGGCCTCCGGCCTGGACCGCGCCCCGGCAGCCTCCTGTGACGACGCCGACCTCCCGCCGCCGCCGGCCCGCGTCGGGCTCCCGGCGCGTCCGCCGGACGTCGACGCCAGGACCAACGACGCCATCCGCTCGATGGTCCATTGGGCGGCCGGGGCCAGGTTCAACGACCGGCGGGAGACCATGTGCCTGGCCTTCTCCCACGCCAACCAGGAATACAAGAAGCGCCTCGACGACATGGCGCTGCGCAACGCGGAGCATTACCTCTGGGCCTACTGCGACGTCCTGGAGGCCGTGTGGAGCAGGGGTTGGTCCCTCGTGGCCTGCGACCTCGCGGCCGGCTACAGCGCGGTCAAGCTCCTCGGCCCGCTGCGCGACCTGGTGAGCACGTCGGAGGATGGGAGGCCGGCCAGCCGGCCCTCGCTCGACGAGATCTATTGGGGCTGCGCCGGAGCCTTGGACGCCGCGGATGGCCGCCTGCCGTAGGATGGGACGCCTCGGAGCCGCCTGCGTCGTCGGGGCGGTCGTGCTCCTGGCGGTCTGGCGCCCGGCGCCCGCCGCGTCCCAGCGGCCGCGGGGGGACGCCGGAGCCAAGCGTCCCTTGCCGGCGCTCGTCGACCTGTCGGAGGCGGATTTCCACCAGGAACGCGGGCTCGTGCGGCTGGCCTCGGCGCTGGTCGGGACGTTCCAGATACTGGCCCGCCGGGACCCCGGATCGACGGAGCCGGCCGGCGCCGCCTCGCCTCCGGCCGACGAGGGGGGGCCAGCCCTCTACGCGCTCTGCAGCGGCTCCTTCCTCGCCGACGGGTCGGCCGTCACGGCGCGGCACTGCATCGCTCCTTTTCCGGACGATTTCGCGGGCAGGCTGGTGCTGCGGCGTCACCTCTACGGGATATCGGACGGCCGCCTGGAGAGGACCGGCCACGAGGACTACTTCCTGAGCGGCAAGATCCTGGCGGCGCGCGGCGACCTGGTCTCGCTGGAACTGTCGGCGGACACCCCCGCGCCGCGGCAGGGAAGGTTCTCCCCGCCGCGGCCCTCGTTCGGCTACCAGTTCGGCCAGGAGTTCCAGGCCTTGGGCTACCCCAGCGCGCGCTACGGGGCACCTTCCCTGGCGAGGGGCTGCACCATCGAGGATCCTGTGGGGGGGTCGAGGATGACCGCGATACGCCCGAGCGAGTACTATGCGCGCTGCATGCTGGCCGACGGCATGTCAGGCGGCCCCCAGTTCCTGCTGCCTCGGGGCGCGCAGATAGGGGTCAACTCCTCGATGACGGACTACGCCGACGGGCAGTTCGGCGTCAGCGCCAGGATGACGGCGCTAGACTCGGCAGCTCAGTAGGCCGACCTTGAGCCCGCCGTTTATCGTGGAGGCTTGCCGGTCGAATTCCCATCCCGTGTGGCGGAGCAGCCGGCTGTCGGCGCAGAGCAGGGTCAGGCGCCAGCCTTGGCACCGGGCACGCAGGACCTTGCCGAGCTGGGCGTAGAGGTCGCGCAGGTCCTTGCCCGCGCTCAGCCGGACGCCATAGGGCGGGTTGGTGACCACGAAGCCTGCGCCAAGGGGGGGCTCGATGGCCGAGAATGCCCTGCAGGAGAACTCGATGCGATCTCCCACGCCTGCCCGGTGAGCGTTTTCCTGGGCCGCCTGGATCGCTCCGGCGTCCCTGTCCGAGGCGATGATCCTGGCTTGGGGCGAGACGGCAGCCCTGCCCGCGTCGGCCAGCAAGCGTTCCCAGGACTTGCGGTCGAAACCCGGCCACTCCATGAACGCGAACCGCCTGGACAGGCTCGGGTGGATCCCCTGGGCCGACCGCGCCGCTTCGATGGCGATGGTCCCCGAGCCGCAGAACGGATCGAGGAAGGGCGCGGTCCCGTCCCAGCCGGAAGCCTCCAGCATGGCGCAGGCGAGGGTCTCCCGCAGGGGGGCCTTGGCCGTGGCGAGCCGGTACCCGCGCCGGTGCAGGAGCGCCCCCGAGGAGTCCAGGCTGATGGCGCAGAGGTTGTCCTCCAGGCGGACGACGATCAGCTGGGGGAGGTCCGAGTCGGCGTCCTCCCGGGGCTTGAGGACTAGGGGAGGCTTCGCGGTCCTGTCGGCGATCGCGCCCGCCAGCCGCTCGGCCACGGCGCCTTCGTGGTAGAGGCGCGACCTCCGGCAGTCGACCCGGAACGCGACCGGCCGCCCCGGGGAGAGGAATCGTTCCCAGGGCAGGCGGCTCGCCTTGCGCCGCAGCTCCGGGAACGCCGAGGCGTAGAACTCGCCCAGCCTGACCAGCACGCGGTCGGCGCAGCGCAGGCGGAGGTTGGCCCGCTGGACGTCGTGGAGGGAGCCGGCGAACTCCACGGCCCCCGAGCGACTCGCCCCCCCGGCGGGGGGGCGAGTATGCGTTGGGGGGGCTAGGCCCAGCCGGCGGAGCTCGTCGGCGACGAAGGACTCCAGCCCCGGGCCGCAGACGGCGAGGCATCGCTCCATTCAAAGAGGCTCCACCCGGCCTTTCAGCATGCGGTCGCCGTCGAAGCAGAACGTCCCTCGGAAGGGCTTGCCCGCGAGCAGCCAGGGCATCCAATGCGCGTCGTCGGCCCACATCTCGGCGTAGGGGATGGCGGACGTCTCGACCCAGAAGGGCGCGGCCTCGTCCGTCTCGGCCGGGTCGCCTTGGGCCCCGGTCGCCGTGAAGACCGAGCAGTGGAGCGCGTAGCCGTCCGCGAACTGGAACCTCAGCTCCCCGGCCTGCGAGACGCCCGTCGGGGTCACGCCGACCTCCTCGCGGGTCTCGCGGCACGCGGCTTCCATCGCGCTCTCGCCGGGCTCGATGCGCCCGCCGGGGCCGTTGATCTTCCCCGCGCCCAGCCCGCGCTTCTTGCGGATGAGCAGCATGCGGCCGTCCTTGATGGCGAAGCAGAGCACCGCGCGCTCCGTCGGCTTCCACGCGGACCAGTCCGGTTCGTTCATCCCCACCATGATACCAAGTTGCGGGCCCGGCGTCGGGCGCGTGCGGCGGGGAGCGGCAATTTTATAGACTATACACTCGCCTCCCGGGGCACCCATCCGAAGGATGGGTCCTGGAGGCGAGTAGCTGAGGGGGATATTCTGTTTTATTTAAGGAGAGATTGATGAAACGGCATCAGCCCCCCCGCTACTCGACCCCCCGCGGGGGGGGGGGGCGAGTGATATGACCCAGAAAATCGTCATCTTCGGCAAGGGCGGGATCGGGAAGTCCACGATCACGTCCAACCTGGCGGCGGCCTACGCCCAGTCCGGCAAGCGCGTCCTGCTGGTGGGGTGCGACCCCAAGCACGACACGACGGTCTCGTTGACGGAGGGCAAGCCCATCCGTCCCGTGGTGGACCTGCCGGGGTTCATGGACATGAAGGCGCGGCGGGCCGAGGTGGTCAAGCGGGGGCGCCTGGGCGTCGATTGCGTGGAGTCGGGCGGGCCGGAGCCGGGGATCGGGTGCGCCGGGCGGGGGATCTCCCGGACGGTGGAGATCCTGGAGCAGTGCGGCCTGCTGGCCGACGGGGTCTACGACGTGATCCTCTTCGACGTGCTGGGCGACGTCGTGTGCGGCGGGTTCGCGGCGCCCTTGAGGAAGGGGCTGGCCGACAAGGTCTGCGTCATCGCCTCCGAGGAGCTGATGGCGCTCTACGCGTGCAACAACATCGCGCGCGCGATCGTGAACTACGCGTCCAACGACATCGGGCTGTGCGGGATCGTGGCCAACCTCAAGGACCCCGGGTCCAAGCGCGACAGCGTGGAGCGTTTCGCAGCGCTGATCGGGACGAAGGTGCTGGAGTTCCTGCCGCGGGACATCGCGGTGCGGCGCGCCGAGTTCGAGCGCCGCACGGCCGTGGAGATGTTCCCGAAGGCCGAGTTCTCCAAGCGCATGAAGGTCCTGGCCGACACGCTGCTGGACCTTGACATCAAGAAGGTCCGGGTGCCCGACCCTCTGGGCGACGAGGAGTTCCACGAGCTGTCGAGGATCGGGTTCGAGGGCGGCCGCAGGCCGAAAGCCCGGCCGGCGGCCCCCAAGATCGAGGGGCCCGTCTCGGTCCTGGTGGAGAAGGCCAGGCGCGAGGTGGAGGCCCTGCGGGGGGAGGACGTGGACAACCGGCTGGAGAAGGCGCTCGAGGCGTGGTCGCGCGCGACGGGCAAGTCCGGGGGCTGGGTGGACGGGCCCCACGCCCTGCAGTGGGGCGAGGCGTCGCAGTGGAGGACCATGTTCTGCGACCGGGAGACCGGCCGCAACTACGACCAGCACGTCCAGCTCGACGCGCCGATGGTGGGGATCACGCACGAGGACCTCGAGTGCCACTACGCCACCCCGTTCTTCAACGACGGGTACATGACGTACTTCAATTTCAAGTGGATCCAGCGGGGCCGGCGGGAGGAGGAGGTCTTTGCCTCCGGCTGCATAGGCTTCACCACGGACATCCGGGAGATGGACGTGGTGCGCGGCGGGGGGGAGAAGCTCAAGGAGGCCCTGGACCTCGCGCTCGAGAGGTCGGAGGGCAAGTCCGCGATCCTGGTGACCTCGACGTGCGTCCCCACCGTCATCGGGGACGACTCGGTGGGCATCATCGAGGACTACCGCCACAAGACGGAGCTGCCCATCCTGTTCTCGAGCCCGGCCTCCGGGCAGGAGCTCAACCTGCTGGAGTATTTCTTCAAGCGCGTCCGGGAGACCCCGGCGTTCAAGGCGGCCAGGCCCGAGGACAGGGCGGTGAACCTGATCGGGTTCCCGCCCGGCCCGGGCCGCCGCGAGCTCGTCGAGCTGCTGGGGTACGCCGGCATCAGGGTGAACCTGTGCCTGCTCCCGCGGTTCAACGTGGAGGAGGTCAAGCGCTTCGGAGGGGCCAGCCTGCACGTCTTCTATCCCGACCCGCACTACAAGGGCACTTTCCAGAAGCTCTTCGGCGACATGGAGCTCAAGTCCCTCTCGCCGGTGGCGCCCTACGGGATGGCCAACACCCAGCGGTGGCTGGCCGAGGTGACGGCCGGGCTGGGCATCAAGGACGCGGCCCGGGACGCCTGGGACATGAAGAGCGTCCGGGTGGCGGCCGCCTGGAAGACGGCGATGGAGCGCGTCCGCGGCAAGCGCCTGGGCTTCGTGGCGGACGCCGAGCACGTCCGGGCCCTGGCGGACCCCTGCGGGATGGCCGGGATCCCGCTGGTGACGATGGTCAAGGAGATGGGGTTCGGGGTCGACTACCTGGTCTACCACGAGGGCAAGGAGCCGTCCTTGGACGTCAAGGGGGGGCGCCACGGGGTGCGTTGGTTCAGCACGCCTTCGGAGCTGGGCAAGCTCCTGCGGGAGGGCGAGTTCGACGCGGTCTACTCCGAGTTCTTCTTCGACGAGCGGCTGACCTCGGCGGGCAAGGCCCAGTTCTCCCTGCTGGACGTGGAGATGGGCCTGGAGGGGGCGGTGCGCAGCCTGGAGCGGTTCGTCGACATCTGCCGGTGGCCGTTCTACAAGCGGTGCCTGCCCGCGGCCGGCGTTTCTGTTGCGGCTGCGCCGCCTCGATCAGGACAGGAAAGCGGCCGGCCCGAGGCGCGGCCATGAGCCGGATCAAGGGGCAACGGGCGAACTTCCCCTCGCTGATGGGGGCCTACCTGGCCGTCAACGCCATCGCCGACGCCTACGTGCTCGTGGACGGGCCGGATTGCTCCCTCTACAAGGCGCACTTCATCCACGGGCGCCACGACCTGTGCTCGACGCTGCTCGACATCAACGGCCGCCACCGGGTCTGCTTCACCAACGTGTGCGCCCAGAGCGTCACCAAGGACCACAACGAGCTGATCCTGCGCAGGCTCCGGCTCCTCGACGAGATCGGGCTGCCCGGCATCATCCTGCTGACCTCGCTGCCCGGCTGTTCGATCACGGGGATCGACTACGACCACCTCCTGCGCGGCGCCCAGCCGTTCATGACGAGGCCGGCGCTGGCCATCCCGCCGACCTCCCTGGCCGGCGACTGGCTCGACGGCTACGGCATGACCCTGCGGGCCATCGCCCGCGCCATCGACCTCCAGGGCGGCAAGCCCAAGCCCACGAACGTCGCGCTGGTGGGATACATGAGGGACCGCGGGGAGGGCGACCACCGGGCCAACCTCCGGGAGCTCCGCCGCCTCCTGAAGGCGCTGGGGCTCGACGTGGTCTCGGTCTGGCTGGACGGAGGGCCGTACGCCGAGCTGGGGCGCGTCAAGGACGCGGGGGTCATCGTCTCCCTGCCCTACGGGAGGGAGGCGGCGCGCGAGCTCGCCGAGAGGACGGGCGCGAAGCTCGTCGAGGCCTCCATGCCGTTCGGGCTGCAGGCGACCAACGGCTGGCTGCGCCTGATCGCCGAGGAAACCGGCCGTCAGAAAGAGGCCGAGGCCCTCATCCGCGAGGAGACCGCGGTCGTCTTCAAGCGTCTGCAGTGGATCATCCCCTACAGCTTCCTGCACAAGAAGGTCTCGTACATCGGCGACCCGTACCTGCTGGAGGGCTTCGCGGGGATCAGCGAGGACCTGGGGATGCGCCTGCGGGAGGCGTTCGTCATGAGCCGGGAGGGCCGGGAGGGCTTCCCCCTGCAGGGCGAGGGCTTCACGACCACCTGCGAGCCGGACGTCTACCATCCCGCGGTCGACAAGTTCCTGATGTACCCGCCGGACCTGCTGGTGTCCAACACCAACGAGATCACCCGGGTCCTGCGCACGCCGAGCCTCCAGGTCGTTGAGCTGGGCTATCCCTCGTATTATTTCCACGCGCTCTACGAGATGCCCTACCTGGGCTTCGCCGGCTTCGTCGCGTTCGTCCAGCGCATGGCCGACACCCTGTCCTCCATGCGCCGCGCCGACATGCTGGTCGCCAACATCGGCCGGGGCAACCACGAACGCGATCCCAGCGGCGGCGACCGGCCCGACGGTCCGCGCGGGCAGGGACAGGACTTCGAGGACGCCTGGTACGGCGGCCGGGGAGGGCAGGGAGGGCCGTGGCCGGACGACCGCGGCCCCGAGGGGGGGCCCCCCGAGCGCCCCGAGGCACGGGGCGAGAGGAGGACGTCCGCGCCCGCGCCTTCGGACGGTCCCGCAGGTCCTCAGGCACAGGGCGAGAGGAGGACGTCCGCGCCCGATCGTCATGGCGGCTGAGCGGTCGCCTGTCGGACGGGTCGTATTCTTCCTGCTCCTCCTCCAGCTCCCCGCCCGCGCCGCCATCGGCGCCGGCATCGACGCCAGAATCAGGAAGGCCGCGGCCAGCCCGCCGCTGCGGCACGCCCAGTGGGGTCTCTGCGTCAAGGCCGTCGATTCCGGCAAAGTGGTCGCCTCCTTGGATCCCCAGGCCAACCTGGTCCCGGCGAGCAGCCTCAAGCTCTTCGTGACCGCGGCCGCGCTGGCCACCCTGGGCGGGGACCATCGGTTCTCCACGGCCCTCTACCACGACGGCAGGGTCGAGAAGGGCGTCCTCAAGGGGAACCTCGTCATCAGGGGCGGGGGGGACCCGTCGCTGGGCTCGACGCTGGTCAAGGGCGGGCGGCCGATGGACGCCGTGTTCGCCGACTGGCTGCAGGCCCTGGCCGCCAAGGGGATCAAGTCCGTCGAGGGCGACCTGGCCGCCGACAACCTCCTCTTCGAGGGTACGCCCATCCCGGGCAGCTGGCCCTGGGAGGACGCGGGCAACTATTACGCCGCTCCCGCCGACGCCCTGTCCCTCGGCGACAACCTCTACCGGCTGGTTCTCGCCCCCGGGGCCGAGGCGGGCGAGGACGCCCCCGCCTTGAGGACCGAGCCCGAGATCAAAGGGCTGGCCTTCGTCAACTTCATGAAGACGGGGCCCGAGGGCTCGGGCGACAACGGCTACATCTTCAACATCCCGGGGAGCTACCGGGCCGTGCTGAGAGGGACCGTCCCGGCCGGCGAACGCGAGTTCGCCGTCAAGGGAGCGCTGCCCGAGCCGGCGCTCTTCGCCGCCGAGGCCTTCGCCGGGTTCCTGCGGCGGTCCGGGGTGAAGGTCTCGGGGCAGGCCCGCCTGCTCGCCCGGCCGGCGGCGTACGACGAGTCGAAGTTGGTCGCCCGGACCGACTCCGTGCCCCTGCGGGACATCGTGCGGCTCACGAACAAGAGGAGCTTCAACCTCTACGCCGAGATGCTCGCCCGCGCGGTCGCGCCGCGCTTCAACAAGCCGGCGAGCGTGCTCGGCGGCAACGAGGCCGTCAGGGAGTTCCTGGCCCAGGCCGGCGTCGACGTCTCGAGCGTCAGGCTCGCGGACTCCTGCGGTCTTTCCCGGCTGAACCTGGTGAGCGCCCGGGCCGTGACCGACCTGCTCGTCCACATGGCCAAGAGCCCTCAGTTCCAGGATTACTACGACTCCCTGGCCTTCCCGGCCGACCCCGAGGGGTTCGGGCACATCAAGAACCTGGGGACGGGGACCGTCCTGGAGAAGGTCCTCAGGATCAAGTCCGGGTCCTTGAGCGGCGTGCGCGCCTACTGCGGCTACGTGCTCGCCAGGTCAGGCAGGCTGCTGGCGTTCTCCTTCATCGTCAACAACTACACGGCCGCGCCCGCCGAGGTCGAGAAGGTCCACGAGGACCTGCTGCTGGCCCTGGCGCAGTCGAAGTAGGCCGGGGCCCAAGACGGGGCCGCCTCATGAAGTCTATGCCGTGGAGCATCCTCTGCTTGTTGCCCGCTCGCCGCCGATCTTTCTGTTATACTATCAACATCATGCATGGCTGGCGCCCGTTTCTGGCGGTAGTGTTGCTGTTGGCGTTTTCTTTTGCGGCGGATGCCGCTGATGGCGCTTCTCCCTGGTCCACGAGGGCCGACATGCCGACACGCAGGTACCTGGCGCGCGGCGCGGCCATCAACGGCATCTTCTACGTCGTGGGCGGGCACGACAATGACCTGGACGTCGGCACGCTCGAGGCCTTCGACCCCTCCTCGGGCCGCTGGCGCAGATTGCGACCCATGCCCACCCCGCGCAACACGTCGGCGGTGGGCGCGGTCGACGGCAAGCTCTACGTGGCCGGAGGTTGGTCCCGCAGCGGTCACGTCGCGACGCTGGAGGTCTACGACCCTGCCCGGGACCGATGGGAATCGCGCTCTCGTATGCCCATGGCGCGCAACGCCATGGGGGCGGTGGTCGGCGGCCTCTTCTACGCCGTAGGCGGGACCGCCAGCGGCAACTGCACGAACGCGCTGCACGCCTATGATCCTCGGACGGATACATGGAGCGAGAAGGCCTCCTTGAGCACGGCGCGCTGCACCCTTTCGGTGGCAGTCCACGGAGGCAAGATCTACGCGGCCGGAGGCAACGACACCAGCGGCCTGCACCCTTATTCCAGCATGGAGGTCTACGACCCAAGCGCCGACTCATGGAGCGGACTCCCCGACATGCCCGCGCCGCTCAGCGGCGCCTCGTTGGAATCGGTAGACGGCCGCCTCTTCCTGGTCGGGGGGTTCGTGAGCCCGAGAAAAACTCCTCCTTCGTCCGGTGTGGCATCCTACGACCCAGCGGCCCGCATCTGGGCCATGCACTCGCCGATGCTGGTCGGCCGCGACTGCATGGCGTCGGGAGTGATCCGCGGGACACTCTACGTCGCGGGAGGCACGCCGGACGGCCGCACCATGACCTCCCTGCTGGAGACCTACGACCCGCGGCGAGACAAGGTCTCCCGGGAGGTCCGCACGACCATGCTGGCGCCGGTCTCCGGCATCCCCCAGGGCCAGGACCGCAGGTTCTCCTACCAGACGCCGCGCTCGGACGTGGACAATGTCGTCGATCGCCGCCGCAAGCGCGACAAGGACTTCGCTCTCGTCATGGGCGTCGAGCACTACCGGTCCGCCATCCCCAGGGCTGATTTCGCCGAGAGCGACGCCGGCTATTTCGGCCGCTACGCCACGAAAGTCCTGGGCGTTCCCCAGGAGAACGTCATCCTCTTGACGGGCGCGAAGGCCACGCGTGCCGACCTCGAGCGCTATCTCGAGGAGTGGCTTCCGCGAAACGCGGATAAGGATTCCAGGGTCTACTTCTACTTCGCGGGGCACGGCGCCCCCGATCCGGCCAAGGGCACGGCCTATCTGCTGCCGTGGGACGGGGACCCGTCCTTCCTCAAGACCAGCGCGTACCCTTTGTCCAAGCTCTATGAGCGGCTCGAGGCGCTCCCGTCCAAGGAGGTCGTGGTCATGCTCGACGCGTGCTTCTCCGGCGTCGGCGGTCGCTCGGTGATCGCGCAGGGCCTACGACCCTTGGTGATGGTAGCCGACGCGCCCAAGCTTTTGGGTTCCAAGCTCTCCATCCTGACCGCGGCCGCCAGGGACCAGGTCGCGGGCAGTCTCATGGACCAGGGGCACGGCATGTTCACCTACTATCTGCTCAAGGGCATGAACGGCGCCGCGGACGAGGATGGGGACGGGAGCCTGGCCCTCTCCGATCTCTTCCGCTACGTCCACGCCAACGTCCAGCGCTCCGCCCATAGGCAGAATCGCGAGCAGACCCCCCAGCTCTTCTCCCGGACGGGGCATCTTGAGCTCTACTGAGGCCTTGCTAGGTGCTACGGGATTCTGACTGGCTGCCTGGCCCTCATGCTGGAAGGACAGGCGCAAAAAAGCGATAGAATGGGCAGGCTCATGGGATCGCGTCAGCCCCCGACTTGGCTCCTCGTCTTCACCCAGCGCAAGATGGCCGGGCTCCTGGCGCTGGGCTTCTCGGCGGGCATGCCCCTGCTGCTGACCAGCAAGACCCTGCAGGCCTGGATGACCATCGAGGGCGTGGACCTCAAGACCATCGGCTTGTTCAGCCTGGTGGGCTTGCCCTACTCGCTCAAGTTCCTGTGGTCCCCGCTGCTCGACCGCTACGCCCCCCCGTTCCTCGGCCGCAGGCGCGGCTGGATCGCGCTGGCCCAGGTCGGCATCGCCGCCGCGCTCTTCCTCATGTCCCTCTGCGGCCCCACGCGGGGGATCCAGGGCCTGGCCGTCTTCGCCATCCTCGTCGCCTTCCTGAGCGCGAGCCAGGACATCGCGGTGGACGCCTACCGCGCGGACGTCCTGGAATCGCGCGAGATGGGCGCGGGCGCCGCCATCTATGTCCTGGGCTACCGCGTCGCCATGCTGGCCGCGGGCTCCGCGGCCCTCATCCTGGCGGACCATCTGCCCTGGGCGTGGGTCTACCGGCTGGCGGCCTTGACGATGCTGGCCGCGGTGGCGTCCAGCGCCCTGTCGCCGGAGCCGGCGTACCGGGAGCGTCCTCCCGAGACCCTCGCCGCGGCCGTGATCGATCCTTTCGCGGATTTCTTCAGGAGGTCGCGCTGGCAGGGCGCGGCGATCCTGGGCTTCATCGTCATCTACAAGTTCGGCGATTACCTGATCTCGAACATGACGACCCCGTTCCTCCTCAAGACCGGCTTCACCCAGACCGACGTGGGCGCCATCCAGGGAGGCGTGGGCCTGCTGGCCACGATCGTCGGGGCCCTGGCGGGCGGCGCGGTGGTCAACCGCCTGGGCATCAACCGCTCCCTGTGGGTCTTCGGGGTGCTCCAGGCCGCGAGCAACCTCACCTACTACGCCCTCTCCCTCTATCCCGCCTACTGGTGGATGGTCGGCACGATCGTCATCGAGAACCTCTGCGGCGGCCTGGTCACGGCGGGGTTCGTGGCCTTCATGATGTGCCTGTGCAGCCCGCGCTACTCCGCGACCCAGTACGCGCTCCTGACGAGCCTCATGGCCCTGAGCCGGGACATCCTCGTCTCGCCCGCCGGGGCCCTGGCCCAGGCCACGGGCTGGCCGAGCTTCTTCCTTATCACGATCGCCGCGGCCGTGCCCGGCATGGCCCTGCTGCCTGTGTTCGCGCCCTGGAACAAGGCCGAGCCCCTGGGCGCGGCCCAGCATTGAAAAAGAGAGGATGATGACATGATGAAACGACGGATGGGAGGCTTCGGCATGCTCCTGGCCCTGGCCGGGACCGCGCTGGGCTTGAACGGCTGCTGGTGGGTGCTGGTCGGGGGGGCCGGGGCCGAGGCCGGCTACGTCGCGGGCCAGAAGGAACGCTCGACCGGCGAGATCATGTCGGACCAGTGGATCCACACCAAGGTCAAGGCCGAGCTCCTCGCCGCCGAGGGAGTCCCGTCCAACGCCATCGGCGTCAGCGTGCACAAGGGGCTCGTGCGGCTCAAGGGCGTGGTGCCGACGGCCAAGGCCAAGGCGGACGCCATCGCCGCGGCCCGCGCCGTGAAGGGCGTCCGGGGCGTGGTCGACAAGCTCTTCGTCAGCAAGTGAGCGGCCAGGGACGCCGGGCCCGCGCCGATACGTGAGGCCGATCCCGGTCGAGGCCGTGCGCCGGCTGTTCCTGAGGCGCCAGCACCTGGACCGGCCGCCGGAGGGGCCGCTCGACGCCGGGCGGCTTCGGGCGTTCCTGGAGGACACGGGCGGCCTGCAGCTCGACTCCATCAACGTCGTCGAGCGCGCGCACTACCTCTCGGTCTGGAGCCGGTTCGGGGCCTACGAGAAGACCGCGCTGGACAAGCTCGCCTACCAGGACCGTCTCCTCTACGAGTACTGGGCGCACGCGGCTTGCCTGGTGCCGGCCGGGCACCTGCGGGCCTGGCGGCGGGCCATGGTGGACTACCGCGCGGCCCACACGGGCTGGTCCTCCTGGCTGAAGGCCAACAGCAAGGTCCTGGCCGAGGTGGAGTCCGTGGTGGCGGCCAAGGGGCCGGTCACGGCCGCGGTGTTCGCGGAGAGGCGCGGGCGCGGGAAGTCCTCGGGCTGGTGGGACTGGAAGCCGGGGCACCACGCCCTCCACTTCCTGTGGATGACCGGCAAGGTGGCCGTGCACTCGAGGCCGCATTTCCGCAAGCGCTACGACCTCTCGGCCCGAGTGGCGGACCTCGACGCCGTGGACCCGCTGTCGGCTTCCGAGTTCCGCCGGTGGCACGTGCGCCAGAGCCTGCGCGCCATGGGCGCCGCCACGGCCAAGGACCTGGCCGCCTACCTGTCTTTCCCGAGGTTCTCCCCGGGAGACCGGAGGAAGGCGCTGGCTTCGATGGTGGAGTCGGGGGAGGTGGCGGCCGTGGAGGTGCGGGGCTTGGCCGGGGAGTGGTTCGCCCTGCGGGAGGACCTGCCGGCCTTGCGGGAGCCCGGGCCCGAGCCGTCGGGCACGACCCTGCTCTGCCCCTTCGATTCCCTCCTCTGGCACCGGTCCCGGGTCCTGGCCTTGTTCGGCTTCGACTACAAGATCGAGGTGTATGTGCCCGCCCCAAAGCGGCGCTTTGGATATTACTGCCTGCCGATCCTCCACCAGGGACGGCTGATCGGCCGGCTGGACGCCAAGAACTCGCGGCAGGACGGCCTGCTGCTGGTGCCGGCCGTGCATTTCGAGGAAGGGTTCGGCCGGGCCGGCCGGGATGGGGCGTTGGAGGGGTTGGGCAGGGCGCTGGGGTCGCTGGCGGAGTTCGTGGGCGCCCGGGAGATCAAGGTGGTCCGGGTCCGTCCAGCCGGGCTCGGCCAGGCGGTGCGGCGCCAGGCGCGACGGGCTAGCCCGCCAGGCGGCGCATGAGCCACTCCAGCGGCCCGTGTTCGAACCGCCTGCTCCAGGCCCAGGCGCCGAGCACCGCCGCCGCGTAGAAGACGGCGGCCAAGGAAACGGCGAAGGCGAGGCTCCTGCCTTCCATCCACCCAAGGGCCGCGATCACGCCCATGCCCACCATGACGTGCCCGGCGTAGAGCGAGAGGGCCATCCTGCCCGCGGCGATGAACGGCTCCAGCCACGGGGAGCCCGCGAACCGCTCGGCGGCCAGCAGGCACAGCGCGATGACGGCCAGCGCCGAGCCCCCGCCTGAGACGAGGTAGAGAGGCGTGGGCGGCATGGACTGCGTCCCGAAGAGGAGCGCGCACCACTGGGCGTCCTCATCCTGGTCCGAGAGGACCCAGGCGGTGAGCCCGGCCGAGAGGGCTTCGGCCGCGGCGGTCATCCCCAGGCCCGCGGCCAGGACCAGCCAGCAGCGGCGCCTCGAGGTCCAATCCTGCCGCCCGAGCCACATGCCGATCAGCAGGAAGGCGACCCAGGGGAAGACCGGGTGGAAGCCGTTGAAGAAGAGGTGCCGCAGGAACCCCTTGGGCAGCCACTGCCCGACATAGGCGAACGCCTCCCAATCCCAGCCCTTCTCGTAGTCGAGGAAGAGGAAGAGGGCCACGAACGCCGTGACCGAGAAGGCCGACGCCGCCCAGAGCGTCCTGGCCGACGCCCGCAGCAGGACCGCGGCCAGGACGAGGTAGGCGGCGTAGAAGTGCAGGATGTCGCCGATCCAGAGCCGGCTGTCCAGGAACCCTGCTCCGAGCAGGAACAGGGATCGCTTGAGCAGGAGCTTGCGGCATTCCCGGAGCGCCTCGGGGTCGCCGGTCTCCCGGGCTCGGCGCGAGAGGAGCGAGACCCCGATGCCGGCCAGGGTCACGAAGGTCGCGGCCGCGCGGCCGTCGAAGAGCCCGGCCAGCCCGCCCAGCCAGCCCGCCTCGGAGCCCTCCAGGCCCATGACGAACTTGAAGTTCACCAGGACCATGCCGAAGACGGCCAGTCCCCGCGCCAGGTCGAAGCCCGCGATGCGCCGGTTCAAGGCTTGCAGGGCGTCGGGCTGCAGGGGGGGGAGGCGGCCAGCCGGTCGGGCGCGGCCCATTCGTCCCAATAGCCGGACCAGCCCGCGTAGCGGATCTTGTGGAGGCCGAGCTTGTAGCCGAGGACCGCGGCTTCGTACCACGTGCCGTTCCAGGACGCGTAGACGGTCGAGCCGTCGGCGTATTGACGGGAGGGGGGAGCGTAGGGGCCGACGCTGTCGGCCGCCACGCACTCGTCGGCGGCATCCTTGTAGCCCGGGTAATGGACCTGCCGGCCGGGCTTGCCGTCGCTGGCGGTGCAGGCGCCCGAATCCGTCGCCCGGTAGGTCTTGCCGTCGCGCCACCGGACCATCTTCCTGGAGGGCGCGTTCTCGCTGTAGGAGACGTCGGCGAGCTTCATCGCCGGGGTGAACTTTCCCGTCGCGGCCGAGGCGGACAGCTGCTGCTCGCCGTAGGCCATCTCGGTCTCGATGAAGGCGGCCAGCTCCTCGAAGAGGATCTGCTTGTCGCCGTCCCGGTCCACGCGGGAGCTGCCGGTGAAGCCCCGCAGCAGCGAGTCGGTGAAGGTCCACTCCCCGGTCGACGGCGAGCTCGATTGGGCGGAGGCCAGGCAGCCGTAGGAGACCTTGTTGCCGCTCTTCTGCGCCTCCTGGCAGAGGCCGCCCGAGAAGCAGCAGTCCGCCGCCAGGACCGCCCATTCGCCCTTGAAGCCCGATTCGATCGCGCCGAGGATGTCCGGCACGGACCAGGAGGTCCCGGGGACATCCGAGCTCGACGCGTCATAGGGGATGAAGTACGTCACGCCCGGCTCCTTGCGGCTGCCGTGGCCGGCATAGTAGAAGAAGAGGGCGTCCCCCCGGCCGGCCTTCTTGATGAGGCTGGCGAAGCGCGGCTTGATGGCGCCCAGCGCGGCCTCGGCGTCCTTGAGCCACAGGATGTGGTCGGCGGGGACCTTCTTCTCTTTCGTGAAGAACTTGTAGAGCAGCTCGTCCCGGCGGTTCTCTTTCGGGAACGGCGAGAAGGAGGCGTCTTTCCATTCGAGGACGCTGACGATGACGACCCACATCGAGCCGCCGCCGGGCGCGTCCGCGTCGCCCTTGGCCACGGCCGGCCCCGCATCGGGCACCGGCAGGGCCTTGCCGCTGTACCAGAGAGTGTCGTCGGCCTGGGCGGCCGTTGAGGCCGCCAGGCAGATGGCGAGCGCGGCTCGCAGGGGTCTGGACGACGGTCGGCTTCTCACTCGTGCCCGCCTCCTCGGTCCACCATAGTGTAGCCCCGATCCGGCGTTTGTCAATGGGGGGGGTCCTCTCGACATCACCTGCTGCTATCGGTCGTGACAGATGGTCTTTCTCCCGGTTGCGGGGATCGGACGGGACTCGCGCCGGCGCGAGTTCGCGTCGGGGGAATTCATGAACACGCTATCAGCACCTCGGTTTCGCTGGTCGCCGGCCCGGGTCACCGTGGCGGACGACTCTTACTTGTCGCGACGCCCGCCGAGAGAGATGCTCCTGGCGGCTGCCGCGCGGCCCAGGATCATGCGCTCGGTGTCTTCCCACCCCAGGCAGGCGTCGGTGACGCTCACCCCGTAGCGCAGCTTGCCGCGGCCGGCCGGGAGGTCCTGGCGTCCTCCGTGGAGGTTGCTCTCGACCATCATCCCGACCAGGGGCGAGCCCCGCTCGGAGGCGTGGCGCAGGCAGGAGTGGAAGACGGAGGGCTGGCGGAGGGGGTCCTTGCCCGAGTTCGCGTGGGAGCAGTCCACCATCACCGCCCTTCGGAGCCCCGCCGCCCCCAGGAGGTCCGCGCAGCGGCGGATGCTGGCCCGGTCGTAGTTGGGCCTGCGGCCTCCGCGCAGGACGACGTGGGTGTCGGGATTGCCCCGGGCGTGGTAGACCGCGATGCGGCCCTCGAAATCGACGCCGAGGAAGCTGTGGCGTTCCCGTGCCGAGCGCATGGCGTCCACGGCGGCCTGCACGTCGCCGTCGGTGCCGTTCTTGAAGCCCACCGGGGTGGACAGCCCGCTGGCCAGCTCGCGGTGAGTCTGGGATTCGATGGTGCGCGCCCCGATGGCGTGCCAGCACACGAGCTCGGAGAGGTATTGGGGCGCGACGGGGTCGAGCGCCTCGGTCGCCGTGGGCAGGCCCAGCCGCGTGACCGCCAGGAGCAGGCGCCGCGCGGCCTTGAGCCCCTCTTCGATGCGGAAGGACCCGTCGAGGCGGGGGTCGTTGGTGAGACCCTTCCAGCCCACGGAGGTCCGCGGCTTCTCGAAGTAGACCCGCATCACCAGCAGGAACCGCCCGCGGACCTTGTCCGCGAGCTCGCGCAGGCGGCCGGCGTACTCGAGAGCGGCCCGCGGGTCGTGGATGGAGCAGGGCCCCACGACCAGGAAGAGGCGCTCGTCCTTGCCGTCGAGGATGTCCCGGATGGCCCGCCGGCCGCCGGCGACCGTCTCGAGGCAGGCGGGCGGAGCGGGCAGCAGCTCCTGGATCTGCCGCGGCGTGGGCAGGGGCAGGTGCCCCGCGATGTGGGTGTCGATGAGCCGTCCCGGGCCGGGACGGTCGTGGATGCTCGGAGCCATGGGGTGGAAGATGTTAGCGCACTTCCCGTCCCCGCCACAACCCGCTCCCGCCCGGCCGCGGGCGCCGGGCGGCCAGCAAGGCCCGGGTCTTGGCCAGGTTGCCCCTGGCGACGGCCAGGCCGGGGTCGATGGCGGCTGCGCGCTCGAACCGGGCGGCCGCCTCGGCGAGGTCGCCTTGCTCCGCCAGGACGATGCCCAGGTTGTTCTCCGCGTCCGCGTAGGCCGGGAGCAGCTCGAGGGCGCGGCGGTAGTGGCGGAGGGCGCCGGCCGTGTCGCCGCGCTCGTAGAGGGAGAAGCCGAGGTTGTTGTGGACCACGGGGTTGGCTTCTTCGACCAGGAGCGCGCGCTCGAGCAGGGTCACGCTGTTTCGCCAGTACCGCACCTGCAGGCCGGCCGCGACCATGGCGGCCGCGAGCAGGCAGGCGGCGACGGCGGCCGCGGCGCCTGGCCGGAGCCTGCCCGAGGGCGCCGGGACCCAGGCCGCCATGACGGCCAGGCCGATGAGCGGGACATAGGCGTAGTGGTCCGCCATGGCTTGATGGCCGACCTTGATGACCCCCAGGAAGGGCGCGAGCGCGGCCAGGAACCACAGCCAGCCGGCGAGCAGGGCTGGGTGGCCGCGCCTGGCTCGGACGACGGCCAGGCTGAGCCCGCCCAGCACGGCGGCCGCCGCCAGGGTCGGGACCGGGCCCGGCGACCTGCCCGGGTGAGGGTAGTAGACGGCCAGGTCGGCCGGCCAGAGCGCCTGGCGCAGGTAGGCCGAGCAGGAGACCAGGGCGTGGGCCACCCTGGAGGAGAGGGGCAGGGCCGCCAAGGGGCTGAGCCTCGAGAACAGCAGGGTGACGGCGCCGGCGGCCGCCGCCATGGCGAAGAGAGGGGCTTTCTCCCGGAGCAGAGGCTTCCAGCCCCGGCGCCAGCGTTCGAGCGGCCAGTAGTCCAGGACCAGCATCAGGCAGGGCAGGGTCACGGCCGACGCCTTGGCCATGAGGGCGGCGGCGAACCACGCGAGCACGGCCGCGTAGCGTCCGGCCGAGGGGCGTTGCGCGTGGGCGGCGTAGGCCCGCAGGGTCAGCAGGCAGAAGAGAGTGCTGAGGAGGTTCTTGCGCTCCGCGACCCAGGCCACGGATTCGACCTGCAGCGGGTGGACCGCGAACACGGCGGCCACGAAAGCGCCGCGCCATGCGTCCTTGGACAGGCGGCCCAGGAGGGAGAACAGCAGCAGCGCGTTGGCCGCGTGGATGAGCAGGCTCGTCAGGTGGTGGCCCCAGGGGGCGAGCCCGAAGAGCTGGACGTCCAGGGCGTGGGAGGCCAGGGTCAGGGGATACCAGTTGCCGTGGTGGTTCGTGGCGAAGGCCCAGGCCAGGGCGGCCGGGGTGAATCCTTCCTGCACCCTGGGGTTGCCGGTCACGTAGAGGTCGTCGTCGAGCCTCACGAAGTCGTGGGTCAGCACCGGCCAGAACACGGCCGCGGTCATGGCCGCGAGCAGGACCCAGGAGGCCCGGGGCGTGGGCTCCTCGACGGCGGCCTGGGGGCAGGACGGCATGGGACTATCATACCGAAAAGGGCGGCGTCGCGCCCTCTCTCCCGCGCATCGCTCCGGTGGCTCGCGTCGCTGTCGCGGTGCAGGTCAACCTCCTTCGGGTCCGCCGGTAGGTCCAATAGGGGGTTCCGTGTTGAAGCTGATCTGAATATAGTATAGATAATTAATTAACCATAATAAACTATATTACGTATAACGGATAGTATATTGACCGTAGAATATTTTCATTGTATAATATTTGGGTATGAGCGCGATGATCATGCTGCCTCTTGCCCCTGCCGAGATGGGTAGGGCGCTGGCCGCGAGACTGCGCAGCCTGAGGTTGGCCAAAGGCTGGACGCGGCATACCTTGGCGATGCGTGCCGGGATCACAGCAGCGTCGCTCAAGCGGTTCGAGAACTTCGGCAAGGCCTCTCTCGAACTGGTTCTCAAGACCGCCCATGCCCTGGCCCGCCTGGAGGACTTCAACAAGCTCCTCGAGCCGCCCGCGGCGCAGAGCCTCGCGGAGCTCGAGAAGCGCGAAGCCTTGCCTGCTCGCAAGAGAGGGAGCATCTGAAGAAGCTCCAGGTCCATCTCACGCGCTGCCCAGGTGAGTCGCTCCTCGTCGGTTCCCTCGCCGAGGAGCGCGGCCGGGTCTATTTCGAGTACGCGCCCGGGTTCCTGTCCACCGGCTTGAATCTCTCGCCCTTCCGTTTGCCCTTCGATGCCGGGCTCTTCGAGCATCGAGACCATGACTTCGGGCCCCTGCCCGGGCTCTTCGACGACTCCCTGCCCGACGGCTGGGGCCTGCTGCTGATGGACCGGCATCTCCGTTCCCTGGGCGTGACCCCGGCCGGGGTCACGCCGCTCGACCGCCTTTCCAGGCTGGGTACGAGGACCATGGGCGGCCTGACCTACCATCCTCCGGCCCAGAGAGGGGGCATCGACGCTGGCGTCTTCGACCTGCATGACCTCGCCCGCAGGTCCCAGGATATCTTGTCCGGATCCAGCGTGGATGTCCTGCCCCAGCTTTTGGCCGCGGGCGGTTCTCCGGGAGGCGCCAAGCCCAAGGTGCTGGTCGGCGTGCAAGGGGAGAGACTCCTCTCCGGGGAGGACGACCTGCCGGGAGGATTCGAGCATTGGATCGTCAAGTTCGCCGCCAAGAAAGACATGCCCGACGCCGGTCCCATCGAGCACGCCTACGCGCTCATGGCCGCGGCCGCGGGCATCGACATCCCCCGAACGCGTCTCTTCGAGGTCTCCAAGGGGGAGAGCTTCTTCGGAGTGAAGAGGTTCGACCGCGACCATAACCGGCGGTTCCACGTCCACACCTTCGGCAACCTCATCCAGGCGGATTTTCGGGTCCCCTCGGCGGATTACTCGGACTTGCTCAAGGCGGCCTCGGTCCTGACCCGCGACCACCAATCCGTGCTCCGGGTCTTCCGGAGGATGGCGTTCAACGTGGCGGCCCATAACCGGGACGACCACGTGAAGAACTTCGCGTTCATCATGGATCCGGCGAGCGGCGACTGGACGCTTTCTCCAGCCTACGACCTGACCAACGCCCCCGGGCCCGGCGGGGAGCATTCCATGACCGTCGCCGGGGAGGGGAAAAGCCCCGGGCGGACGCACCTTCTCCGCCTGGCCCAAGCCGCCGGCGTCTCCAAGCCGCAGGCCGAGTCCATCATCGACGAGGTCCGCTCGGCCGTGGACCGCTGGAAGGATTTCGCGGCCGAAGCCAGGGTCTCCAAGGCCGGCATCCGTGAGGTCGCGTCCTCCTTCCCGAAACCTTCCAAGCATCCATAAAGCATCCTGCCGCTCATGGAGGAAGACGTCAGGACGACCATGCCATCGGCGCGAGGAGGGCGGCGTAGTCAGCCCTGTCAGGCGCGTGTCGCGCCCGTTCGCTTGGGGGTCCCGCAGAAGCTATAATAGTCCGGCGATGAGGATGTCTTCACGTTCCGCCGCGGCCTTGCTGGCGTTCGGGCTGGCCGCGTCCCCCGGCCGGGCCGCCATGGTCGAGCGGGTCCTGCCGGGCACGACCGGGATCGGGTGCGACATGAGCCTCGCCTACGACCCGGGCGCCTTCAAGTGGGAAGTGGACGTGGACACCGTCTCCGACTTCTTCGGCGGCGTGGCTGGCATCTTCACCGACCCCGCGGGGGGGCGTTGGAGGCTGGACTACTGGCTCGGGAACAGCTGCGACCCCGGGTTCTTCCTGGTTTCCCTGTCTTCGGCGGGCGTCAAGCAGGTGGAGGTCACCGGGGAGTCCGCGCGCATCGAGAGCCGGCGCCGCGTGGTCGTCCGGGACAGCTTCAACCTTTTCTTCCCGGTCGAACGGGTCGTCTCCTTCCAGGGCTCGACGCCGAGGGTCTCGGGGGGGCCCTTCTTCCCGGTCCGCCGCGCGACGCGCCTGAAGGTCGAGACGCCGCTCTACCGGGCGCGCGACGGGACCGCGCCCGAGCGCCGTCTGCCCAAAGGCGCGGCCGTGACCGTGATCTCCTACGCCCCCCAGGGCGTGCTCGTGGGGGGCGGCAGGGTCATCCCCGACCGCGCCCTGATCAAGACCGCCGACGGGAAGCGGGGCTGGATCGACTGCCAGGTCGGCGCGGAACCCGACGGGCTGTCGGTCGACACGATGGAAGGCGTCAGCTACCACGGCGATTGACCGACGGGTCAGTGCTTGATGAAGCCGGCGGGCAAGTCCGTGAAGGATGTCCCGAACCCCTCGCAGAGGTGCTGCCTGGGATCGTCGGCGTGGTATTCGACCGTGGCCCGGCACTGCAGGATGTTGGCCAGCTGGCGGCGGCCCGGGTCGGTCCCGAAGAAGCACACGGCCTCGGCGGCGTAGACCCGGTTCCTCACGAAGACATACTGCTCCAGGTCCCACGCCTTGTTGTGCTTCTGGGTGGAGAAGTTGTCCGCCCCGGCCGCGTGCAGGCTCTCGTGGAAGACCACCCCGGCCAGTCCCGTGCCGCCGGGCCCGAGGCAGCGGCCGACGTTGCGCAGCGACAGCAGGTTGATGCCGTCCGCCAGGCGCGTCGTGAAGCCTTTGTCATCGACGACATAGGCGTCCCTCGTGCCGCGGTCGGCGCACGAGGAGTCCCCGGGGTCGAACTCGGGGCACGCCAGGTGCATGTTCTTCTCCCACACGGCGTCCACGAGCTCCTTGCCCCACCACGGGTTGAAGTGGGAGAGGCATCCTCCCTGGCCCACGGACACGGCGGGGCTCATCTTCCGCCAGGCCTTGTCCAGGCCGTTCATGAGGTCGGACCGGGAGAACCGCTTGTCCCGCAGGCACCGCTGGTCCACGACCCACCCTTTGGGATGGACGAACGCCTGCTCCGCGTTCCCCGAGTAGGTCTTGGTCTCGATCCAGCAGCCTCCGCGCCGGGACTTGCGCCAATCCTGGGGGCAGGCCGCGCCGGGTTCGGGCGCGGGCTCCTTGCCGGAGGGCCGGCCGGTCTGGGCGAGCTTGCGCTTGACGTCCAGGCAGTCGCCCGAGAGCCCGGCCTCCTGGCAGAGTTGGCCGCCGGATTCGGCCCGCGCCGCGGCGGGGCAGAGCAGGGCCGCGGCCAAGACGATCGCCCGGGTTCTCATGGCTCCTCCTGCCCACAAGGGTAACAGGAGTCCCCGGGTTTCGCAAGTCCGGCGGGCGAGCCCGGACGACCTTGACGGATCGGGCCATCCGGACTAAGCTAGTAGCATGAGGTGCGGATAGGGTGAGGTCGCCATGTCGGGTCCTGGCGGTCATGGCCGCCGGCCTCGCGCCAGTCTGGGCGATGGCCGCCGGCTCTTCGCAGGCGGGGAAGGAATACGTCGAGCCCGCCCTGGACAACATCGGCCGGGCTGCGCAGTCCCTGGCTGACCCGGGAGCGGCGCAGGTTCCGACCCTGTGGCTCCCTGCCGCTCCCGCCCGGGATTCCTCGGCGGGAAGGATGGTCGACTACGTGCGCCGTTGGTGGGCGGCTCCGCTGGGGGAGATGGCGGAGTCGAACATCACCATGGCGGCCCGCCATCTGGCCGACCCACACGCCACGGACCTGCCGGAGCTCTACGCTCCCGGCGTCCCTCCGGACCGCCCCCTCGCCGGTTCGGCGGTCCGCTTCATCCAGGACCAGTTCGTCGATCCGCTGGCCCGGCAGGCCCAGACAGCGGCGCTGCGGGCCGCCCGAGGCCTGGGCTCGGAGCAGGCCGGCTCGACGGACATCCCCTTGCCCGAGCTCAGGTTCGGCTGGGCCGACATCCTCGACCTGTGGGCCCCCCGCTCCAGGGGCATCCGGCTCGACCTGTCCGCCGTCCCCGACCCTGTCAGGTCCGCTCCGCCGGCCAAGGAATCCAGGTCCGACTCGGTCCGGATGATCCAGCGCGGCCGGACCGGCCCGCCGGGCCGCGTCCAAGGCAAGTCCGGCGCGTTCAAACGCATCGAGCGCTCCCCCTGACGCCTGGGCCTCTTGGGTCCGGCGTCTGGGCCATTGGATTCTTGCATCCATCGAGCTTGGCGGCCACACTGGGGGTGTGAACCGGGTAATCCGGCTGGTCGTCGTTGCCATGCTCGCGTCCGCCCCGTGGTTCTGTTGGGGGGCGGGTATGGCCTCCCAGCAGGCGAGACCCGGCCCGCAGGTCGGCGGCGCTTCGCTCCCTCTGCCCGCATGGGCCGCCGTCCGCGTCCCCTTCTCCAACGCCGTCGGAGCCCTCGATCTCCCGGGCATCGGGCTTCCCGGCGCGGGCCCGGCGCTGTCGGCCTGGGCGCCCGCCGAGCCCTTGAAGGCGGCGCTGCCCGGCCTCGACGGGGCGGCGGCGATCCCCGCCGCCTCCGTCGCGGCGCCGCCCGGCGGCGGCGCTGAAAGCCAGGCGGGGCCGTCCGGCATCGCAGCTCTCTCGCAGGCCGGGTCCGTCTCGGGCGTGGCGCTCGAGCCTGGCCCGGCTGAGTCCTCCTCCCTATCCGCCAGCGCCGTCTTCGACGGGGTCGACCGGGCCGCGACGACGCTCGCCTCCCCGGACGTCGTCGGAGCCGAGGCCTCTCCCGCCGCGCCGGCCGGGGCCAGGCCGAGGCCGGAGGCCGGGGGCTTGCTGCGCCCGGCTGCGCCGGCCGATGCAGGCCCCGGGACGCCGGCCGTCGAGAAGGCCGACGAGGCCGAGCGCCTCGGCATGCAGGGCATGCGCAGGCGCTGGGAGAAGCTGTACCTGTCCGGCCAGGAGCTCCAGGAACTGGGCAGGGGCGCGTTCGGGGCGGTCTACGCCCACCCCAGGATCAAGGGCGCGGTCATCAAGATGGTCGCGCTGTCGGCCGCCACGGTCTTCGCGTTCGGGGGCTCGGACGTCAAGGTGGCCATGCAGGATTACCAGGTCGGCAGGGCCGTGGCCGAGGCCGGGGTCGGCCCCAAGGTCCTCGGGGTCGTGTCCGTGCCCGGCGAGCCGTCGCGTCTTCGGCGGTGGCTGTGGGGGCTGGTCGGCCGGGAGGCGCGGGTCGCCGACAGGCCGGCCGTCGTCAAGGAGCGGATCTTCGGCGAGACGGTCGAGGACCTGATCGCGGCGCGGCGCTTCACCGCCAAGGAATACGACCTGGTGCAGGAGATGCTCGGGCGCATGGCCGACGCGCGCCTGCGGGTCTGGGACCTGCGCACCGCCAACGTGATGATTGGCACGACCGCCGACGATCCCGCGCCCCGGGCCTACATCGTGGACGCGGGCTGGCTCCTCCCCGTCAAGGACGCCGAGACCCGCGCCGAGCTCCTCGAGTCCCTGAAGCGCCAGCAGACGGTCATCATGGAGGTCGGCGGCGGCTCGGCCAACTGGGCCGGGCCGGAGAGGGGCCTCGACCCCTTCGACGACATCCTCCGCAAGGGTCTGCGCTGACCCTTCCGCTCAGAACCCGAAGAGCCCCCTCATGAACGAGTGGAACCTGAGCGCCGCCTTGGCGGGAACGGGGGCGTTGTCCTTGAGGAGCTTGGCCGCGTACTCGTAGGCCGACCAGACGTTGACGAAGCCGTCGCCCACCTCGTCGGGCCCCGCGACTTTCTCCGCCGTCCGGGTCATGGCGTAGCGCGCCAGGTCCATGGCGAACTGGGTGACCTGGGTCCCGGGCAGGGCCGGCAGGGCGTCCTTGAGGAGGACCAGGACGGCGCGCGTCAGGAGCATGAAGCCTCCGAACACGCCCGGGTTGCTCATGGAGGTGCCGGACATGGCCGCGCCCGGCCCGCCGAGCTCGGGCACGACGGAGCCGCTGGGCACCGGGGCCACGAGGTTGACGCCCACCCCGCTCTCGTCGGGCTTCTGCGGGTAGTCCTTGTAGTGCTCGGGGTCGCGCGAGGTCGTGCGGCTGCCCGGCCCGCGCGAGGAGAACGATGCGGTCTTCTTGTCCGCGTCCGAGGCCGCGATGGCCTTGATGCGCTTGACCTGGCCGACGACCTTGCCGTTGATGACGAGGTCGGCGAGGTGGTAGACGATGGCCGGCCCGCCGATGGAGTTCTTGCCGTAGTAGCCCGAGTTGCCGGCCGAGACGCTGTGGTGCATGCCCGCCTCGGCGGTCTTGACGAAGAGCTTCTCGATGGCGCCCTCCGGGTTGCCGGAGTTGTCGCCCCAGGAGTTCGTCGTGGCCAGCGCGCCGTCCTGCTGGGCCATGTTGAGCTTGAAGAGGATGTCGCCCTCGGTGGCGCTCCCGTTGGGGAAGATGTTGTAGTTGCGGCCGTGGTAGTTCCAGCGGTCCATCCCGACCACGGTGCCGGCGGTGTGCGTGCCGTGCGACTCGCCGTCGTTGTCGTTGGCCACGCTCTTGACGAACCGGCCCTTGAGGTACGGGTGGTTCACGTCGGACCAGCTGTCGAGCACGGCCCAAGGCAGGACCGGGTTCTCGACCACGCCGAAGAGGACGCGCTTGACCGTCGAGCCGACCCACGCCGCGGCCCGGGCGACGAAGCCCGGCTCGGGCTTGCCCGGCGCGGGGGGCGTCGGCTCGCCGAGGGCCTTGGCGAGCTCGGCCTGGAGCTTGTCGGCGCCGATGACCTTGCCCATCTCCTTCAATCCCACGGTCTTGGCGGTGGGTTCGCTCTCGAGCGGCCGGGGCAGCTCGAAGGTGCGGCCCACCCGCACCGAGAGCCCCAGGGCCTTGAGCTCGTCGGCCAGCGGGGAGGCCTCGCGGCCCGGCACGCGGACCACGGCCGTGTTGATCTGCGCGACCGCGCCCAGCGCCGTGGCGCCGTGCGCGCTCAGGAGCTCGGGGGAGATGCCCAGGTGGGAGAGTTGGCCCGCCATCGCTAGCTCCAGGTCCCTGACGCTGGTCTTCGGAGAGAGGTAGGCCGGGTAGACGTCGCGCGTGAGGCGCAGGGCCGAGCCCTCGGGCGCGGAGACGATGAGGTCGACCTCCGGGAAGGCCACCTCGCTCCCGGCGCCCTCGACGATGCTGCCTTGGCCGGTGCGGGTCTGGAAGTCTTTCTCAGCCATGCCCCTGGACTCGCCGGCGTCGGCGTCCTTATAATCCGGCGCCGGAGCCGCCAGGGCTTGGAGGGACTGGGCGAAGGGCGTGGCCTCTCCCTCCGGGCTCACGAACGCGGGCTGGAGCAGGGGTGTCGCCCGGGCTGAAGGCGCGACGGGGGCCGGCGCGGCCGGGCTTCCCGGGGCGACGGGCGAGAGGAGGGCGGACGCGACCGGCGCGGTCCGGAGCGTCGGCAGGGTCAAGACGACCGTCCCCGGCGCGGACAGGAGTCCCGGGGCCGGCGCGGGGGCGTTGCGCAGGCCCATGTCGAAGCTGGGCAGTCCGGCCACGGGCGCGGCCGGCGTCCGTACTGGAACGCCCGCCGCGGCGACCGTCTGCGCGGCGACGCCCGGCGCCCACGGCCCGGCCGACAGGGAGAGCAGCGACAAAGACATTGCGGCGGCGATGACGCGTTTCATGTGGGGACCCCTCATGGGTGCGATGGTGCCTGCTCCAATGACGCCATGATAGCCAACATGGCCGGAGGGGGCGTAGAGCCCAAGGTTCGCCTTGGCCGAAGGCAATGTGCCCAAGCCGGGATGGGTCCGCTGGGTAGGCCTGGGCCCCAGGCAGGGGCCCAGGCGTCCGGGGCCGATGGACCGATGGGCCGCCGGCCCCGGCGGCGTCAGGCGGCGGTCAGAACCCCGAGCCGGCCTTCTTGATCGCCGCCCCGGCCTTCTTCTGCAGGGCCTCGGTCCTCTCCGCGTCCGCGGCGGCCCTCCCCTGGTCCATCTGCTCGCGGTCCTTGCGGAGCACCTCGATGCGGTCGGCCAGCGTGCCGTGCTCCGGGTCGTCGAGCTTCTCGCCCTTGGCCTTGAGCCACAGCTCGGCGGACTTCAAGGCCTGCTCCCCCGCGTCCGTGGCGAACGGGAGGCCCGTGCGCGGGTCGATGAGCGTCGTGAGCCACTGGCGCGCGTTGCGGTCGGCTTCCTCCTCCATCTTGCGCTGTTCCTTGACGCGCTCGGCCCGGGTGGCCTTGTCCCACTTCGCGACGATCTTCTTGGCGTCGCCGTCGGAGCAGGGGTCGGGGTTGTCGCTGCACCACTTCTCGAAGCTGTCCATGGAGAGCTTCTCGAGCCGCTCCGGGTCGTGCGTCATCAGGTGCGAGATCTCGTGCGCCAGGATGTAGGCCACCTCGCTGCGGCTCTGGTTGAACTGGGCCATGGACGGGATGTGGATGAAGACGTGGGATGCCTTGGCCATCGCGCCCGTGCTGTCGGCCCTGTTCTGGGCCGTGTTCGCGGAGAACGCCGCGGCCGGCGAGCCGATCGTCCTGAAGGACGCGTCGTCGCTCTTGAAGATGCCCGTGGTCTTCTCCCGGCGCGGCTTGCCCCACGGCTTCTGGTCGTCGAGGGTGTTGTCGTAGCCCGAGTACGACAGGATGATGTCGAAGACGTCCTGGATGTCCTCGGCGGAGACCGCGCCGCAGACCATGTCTTTTGGGGCCTGGGCGGGCGGGGCGGCGGCGGCGAGCGCGGCGGCGGCGACGACGGCGGCTATCGAGATCATGGGGTACCCCCTCGTCACATAAGGAAAGTGTAGCCCCGCCCCCTTGCGCTGTCAAGGGCTATCACTCGCCTCCCCCGCGGGGAGGCGAGTAGCGAGGGGGCCGATGGCGCTTGATGGGGATGCCGCGCTTCTCCCGGGGGAGGCGAGTAGCGTGGGGGAGGAGCAGGCCGATCGGTGGAGCAGGACGGTGTCGGTCACGGCGAGCCGCTATGGTACCATTTCGAAAAAGCTATCATCCCTGGGACATGGCGGAGCATGGCCGCGTCGTTGAGGCTTCGGGGGTGGTCAAGCGCTACGGCGCGTTCGAGGCCGTTCGGGGCGTCGATTTCCATATCGAGGCCGGCGAGTGCTTCGGCCTGCTGGGCCCCAACGGGGCCGGCAAGACCACCACGGTCAAGCTCCTCTGCTGCGTCCTGCCCCTGACCGCCGGGGAGATCCGCGTCTTCGGCATGAGCGCCGCGGAGCACCCCCGCCGCGTCAAGGCCCGCATCGGCGTCTGCCCCCAGGAGTTCAACCTGGACCCGGATTTCGGCGTGCGGCAGAACCTGATGGTCTTCTCCCGGTACTTCGACATCCCCAAGGCCGAGGCCGCGCGCCGCGCCGACGCCCTCATCGCGCGCTTCCGGCTCGAGGACAAGGCGGGGGCCTGCGTGGATGACCTCTCGGGAGGGCTCAAGCGACGGCTCATGGTCGCCCGCACCCTGATCAACGACCCCGACCTCATCGTCCTCGACGAGCCGACGGCCGGCCTCGACCCTCAGTCCAAGCACCAGATCTGGGACGAGGTCAGGGCGCTCAAGGCCTCGGGCAAGACCGTCGTCCTGACCACGCACAACATGGAGGAGGCCGAGCTCCTCTGCGACCGGCTCGTCATCGTGGACCTGGGCCGCATCATCGAGTCCGGGACGCCCGCGGCGATCGTGGGCCGGCACGCGCCCGCGGACGGGGGCGGCACGCTCGAGGGAGTGTTCCTCAAGCTGACCGGGAGGCAGCTCAGGGAATGACGCTGCTCTCCAACATCAGCTGGCGGCTCGTCCCGGTCTGGCGGCGCAACCTGGACGTCAGCCTCGTGACCTGGAAGACCAACGTCCTGCCGCCGCTCCTCGAGCCCCTGCTCTACATCTTCGCCTTCGGCTTCGGGCTGGGCGCCTACGTCGAGCGCATCTCTTTCGAGGGCAGGACCTACGAGTACGTCGCGTTCATGGCGCCGGGGATGGTCGCGGTCGGGGTCATGTTCCACGCGACCTTCGAGTCCATGTACGGCACGTTCGTGCGCATGCGCTACCAGAAGACTTTCGAGGCCATCCTGCACACTCCCCTGCTGATGGAGGACATCCTGGCCGGCGAGATCCTCTGGGGGGCGACCAAAGGGCTCTTCGCCGGGGCCATCATCCTGGCCGTCATCACCGCCTTCGGCCTGGCGGCCTACCCGTCGAGCCTGCTGATCCTGCCGGCGTCGTTCCTGGCGGGCGTCATGTTCTCCGCGTTCGGGCTGCTGTTCGCCGCCGTCTCCCCTTACATCGACAACCTCAACCTCCCCACGTTCCTCTTCATCACGCCCATGTTCCTGTTCAGCGGGACCTTCTTCCCGCTCGACGGCATGCCGGCCTGGCTCAGGGCCGTGGCCGCCTGCCTGCCTCTCACGCACCTGGTCACCGTGACCCGGGCCGCGGCGTTCGGCCGTCTCGCTCCGGGGCTCGTCGCGGACTTCTGCTACATCGCGGCGGTGGGGGCGCTGGTCTCCTATCAGGCCATCAAGCTGATGAAAGGGAGGCTCATCAAGTGACGTCGTTCTCCCCGTTCAAGGTTTCTGACTATCCCAGGCTCAAGCCGTGGTTCGCGGGGGGGAACCACCCCCATTCGGAGTACGCCCTCTCCTCCCTCATCCTCTGGGACCGCTGCATCCTGGCCGCGGATTACGCCGTGGACGGCGACACGCTCCTCGTGTCCGAGACGTACCTGGAGGAGCCCCAGGACCGGTTCCTGCTGCTCCCCCTTCCCGCCCGGGCGGCCTGCCCGCCCGAGCTGCTCAAGAAGAAGGCCGTCGAGGCCGGGTTCTCGGAGTACCGGTTCGTCCACGAGGGGTACCTGGCGGCCCACGGGCTCTCCGAGGTCGAGAGGCATTTCAAGGTCTCGGAGCAGCCCGGCTACAACGACTACGTCTACCGGGTGGAGGACCTCGCCGGGCTCGAGGGCCGGGAGCTGGCCAAGAAGCGCAACCATGTCCGGCGTTTCGAGAAGGAATGCGCGCTCAACGGCTGGAAGTTGGAGACGGTCCGGCTCTCGGATTCCAACGCCCAGGCCTGCGTGGACTGCCTGGAGCGCTGGCGGGTCGAGCGCGCCGGCAAGGACTGGACCGAGGTCCTCGAGTGCGAGAGGGAGGCCATCACGGCCGCGCTCAAGGACTTCGACCGCCTGGAGCTGAGGGGGGGCATGGTCCTGGTCCAGGGCGTGGTCGTGGGGTTCGGCATCGCGGCGGTCCTCAACGAGGACACGGGCGTGCTGCTCTTCGAGAAGGCTTCCGAGCGCTACAAGGGGCTCTACCAGTACCTGGACCGCGAGTGCGCCAGGCTCCTGTTCGGCGGCCTGCGCTTCGTCAACAAGGAAGGCGACCAGCAGGACCCGGGTCTCGCCAAGGCCAAGGAGTCCTATCACCCCAGCCAGCGCGTCAAGGCCTACAGGCTGGAAGTGCGCTGAAAAGCTTCCGGGCCGCTCATGGCCTGATGGCCCGAAATGGAGAACGGGCGATGCGTAATCCCGGTGGGATCTTTGAGGCCCGCTCGTTCGTCTATCGGTTCACTTCGCGGGGATATCGCGGATGGTTTGGCGGAGAATAAGGCCTTGAGGTATGATACCATACCAATGACGACGGGACGGCGTCCATGGCGGGATCGAGGTGAATGATGAGCAAGACAGCGCTGGCGTTGATCGTGGGACTCTCCGCCGCGCGGCCGTGGGGCATGGCCGCTGCGGAGGGATGCACCTATGATGGCGCCTTTTACAAGGGCAGCGTCTATGCCGCCAAGCCCGCGGCCAAGCTCCAGTCGATCCCTGTCTACAACCAGGAGGATCACGGCTGGTGCTGGGCCTACTCGACGGCCCAGATGATCGACGCCTGCCTGCTCCGTGAGGGTATGGCGGGGGCCCCCTTCGTGCCCTCCTCCGCCATCTTCTTCCCGGTCAAGCTCGCCAAGGGATATGACGAAGGGCACTTCACGGATGATCTCCTCAACATCTGGGAGAAGGTCAAGCCGCGCTGCCACGCGGACAGGCGGACGGTGATCTTCGCGCTCGCCAGAGCGATCTTCCACGACGGCCAGAGCTTCAGTCTCGAGGGGAACAAGCTCGTCAACCTGGTGCTGCGCGAGGAGTCCCTCAAGCTCAAGGGCTTGCACGCCGACCGCATGATGCACCGGGCCATCGAGAATCTCGTCAGGCTGACCCAGAAGATGAGGACGGACGGCCTGAGTCTGCGCGAGGGGCCCGGCAGGGACAAGCTCCTGAAGGTGTGCATGAAGTTCGTCAAGGCGACCTATCAGACGAGGGGCGAGGAGGAGCTGGAGGATCTGACCTTGCTGTGCATGGGGAGCCTCCAGGACACGGGTTGGGACTTCATCAAGGCGGGCGCGTCGGCCATGGAAACGATCATGGTCCAGACCGAGCCGTTCCTGCGCGACGAGAAGCAGCTGCAGTGCGTGCCCGACAACGGCAAGTGCCTCCCGCGTCATCCGGCGGGCAAGGCGCAGTGGCCCCCCGAGATCGACGCGAGGCTCGCCGAGGGCGTCCCCGTCGCGATCGATTACTGCTCCTCGATCATGGCGAAGGGGAAGGGCGCCGCGGGCTCCCTCTTGTCGGCGAGCGACGACGAGTGCGGCATGCACGTCGCGCTGCTCGTCGGCAAGCGGGTCGAAAAGGGCGTCAAGCAGTACCTCCTGCGCAACTCCTGGGGCACGGGATGCGACGCCGGGCAGTACGGCGACAACGAGTGCCGCTGCGGGCACGTCTGGCTCAACGCGAAGGTGCTGCTGGACAACACGCAGCAGGTTTCCTGGGTGAAGTAGGAATCGTCCCGCGGGGCGTTGCGCCGGGACGTGGATCAAGGAGGCCGACATGGGGATTCGGGGGGAGGTTCGGGAGGCCCTGATGAGCGTGTCCTGCGCATGCCTCGCCGCTGCCGTGCTCCAGTTGGGGCAGCCCGCGCAGGCTCAGGAGACCGAAAGGGGCGCGAGATCGGGTACGGGGGCGGCGTTCGGTCAAGCGGCCTCCGACGAGTACCGGCAGGCGTTCTTCGAGCAGGCCACGAAGTGGATCCTGTCGAAGGAGCCCTTGTCCGACATCCGGCCGTGCTCCCCCCTTGAAACCATCCTGACCTTCATCAACGAGGAGATCCGGTACGTCGACCCGGGAACCGGCGCCGAGAAGACGGTGCCGGCGGTCAAGGCGGGCCGGAAGGACCTGGAGGAGAAGCTCAACGACGGGGTCGCGAATACCGACGTCATGTTCGTTTCAAACGAATCCTGGCGCAGCTGCATCAAGGCCAAGGGCGGCGAGGGCGCGACGGGCGTCGCCGCGGCGCTGGCCGTGACCGCCGGCGAGAAGCGCCTGATGGCCCGCGTCTGCAAAAGGGCGATGGGGGATCCCAAGAAGGACGCCATCATGATCCTCGGCGACTCCGGCGCGGAGGAGGACAGCCCCGTTTCCAGGATGGGGACGAAGGGCGCCCACGAGCTGCTGCATCTCGTCCTGTACAAGATGAAGGCCAGGAAGATGAGCGTCCACCACGGGTTGACCGATTGGCTCTATTGGGGGCGGGCGGCGACGACGAACACGATCCCCTGGAAGGGGCCCGAGAAGAAAGCGGACTGCGGCAGGTAGTGCCGTCGTCCGCGGATCACGATGTCTTGCCCACGAAGACGTGCATGATGGGCGAGCGCTCCACGCGGCCCGCGGCGTCCTCGGCCTCGATGTAGTAATCCACGAGGACCTCGCTGCCCGGGCTCACCCTGGCGTGGGCCATGGCCGGCAGTTCGGGCACGCGGTCGCCCTTGGGCAGGTTCGACCACTCGGCCTGCGGGTAGGGGTCCTTGAGCGTCATGGCCGCCGCGTTCCATGGGCCGGCCGCGCCGCCTCCTTCGTGGGAGAGGTTCTCGGGACCCGGCGAGGTGCGACCATCGGACGAAACGCGCCATTTGAGCTCCACGCGCTTGAGTCCCGGGGCCGCGTAGACGAAGCCGTAGGCGTCGAACTCGGGCGCGTAGGCGTGCGAGCGCCAGCCGTAGACCTCGCCGCGGTTCTCGCCGCCCGGGTTCCAGGGGAAGCGGTTGGGTCCCCAGATGGTGGGGCCGAGCCTCGGGGCGTCGGCGCCGAGGACCGTCTTCGCGGCGTCCATGGCCGCCTTGGCCGCGAGGACCGGGATCTGCAGGAAGTCCGGCTCCGGGCCGTAGTAGACGTGGCCGGAGTCGAAAGAGCGCAGGACCTGCTGGACCGCCTTCTCGAGCGGCCCTGCCGCGGGGTCGGTGTCGGCTTTGACGACCTCGGCCATGTCGAGCTCCCACCCTGGGTTCCCGGCCTTCATGGCGGCCTCGCCCTGCATGAGCCAGTGGACCGCCATGGTCAGCAGGGCGTGGAACTGGAGCTTGAAGTTCCAGGCCGAGGGATCGAACTCGGGCTTCGGCACGCCCGCGGTCTTGATGGGGGGCCAGAGCCAGCGGGTGAACTGCGGGGTGCCCCAGTCCGCGTTGGGCCAGGCGCCCGGCTCGACCCAGTCGATCACGTCGTCGGCCGGCACCGGGTAGCGCGCCAGGTACTCCTCGATGGTGCCGAACTGGTGGCCGTTGGCGTCGAGCCACTGGGCCAGCTTCGGCATGGACTCCATGTAGGAGCTGTGGCCGCCGCCCCAGGCGTTGTCGCCGTCCGTGTCGAGTCCCAGGGCGAGGGGCCGGCCCGCGGCAGCGTAGCGCGCGGCGTTTTGGACCACGTCGTTGGGGAAGTCCTGGTAGCCCGCGATGTAGGACGGCCCGCCCGCCATGGGAAAGACGATGACCTTGTACTCCCGGCCGTCGGCGGCCTTGTAGCGGAGCCAGTGCGGCAGGTAGGCGTAGGGGAGCGCGTCCTTGGAGTTCCGGCCGTCCTTGCCCGTGGTGGCGTAGTTCATCGGGTAGGGCGAGGCGGTGCGCTGGTCGGCCTTGTTCGGGGGCGGGAGGTTGGGCATGCCGTTCGCGTCGTAGCCTGTGAGGCTGCGGCTCACGTGGTGGCTGTCCACCACCACGACCTGAACGCCCGCCTTCACCAGGGCCGGCACCATCTCCGGGCTGAACCCCACCTCGGGGGGACGGAAGATCTTGAGCCGGCCGGCTTGCGCCGCGCCGCCGGGGGCTCCCCCCCAGAACTCCTTCATGAGGAGCTCGTGGTAGCGCACGTTCCAACGGACCAGGGCGTCTGCGGCCGAGCCCCACGGCAGGAGCCCGTAGAGGAAGTGGAAGCCCGTCAGCGCCATCTCCATGCGCGGGGTTCCCTGGGCGGTCTTCCAGCCGATGGCCTCGCGCCAGCGCGCCACCCAGCCCATGCCCCAGAGCTTGCGCGCGATCTCCATGAGGGCCGCGGTGAACGAGACCGTGAGCCCGCCGGGCTTGTTCGCGCCCCAGCCCAGGCGGTTCATGATCTCGCGCAGGGCCCCGGCCGGGTGCTCGCCGTTGGTGGCCTTGACCTTGTCGTCCGCGGCCATGTCCCCGGCGACGTGGTCCCAGGAGCGGTGCGGGTAGTGCAGGTGCAGGATGCGCGAGGCGTAGACCGGGGGCGCGTCCTGGCCTGCCCCCGCAGCCGCTGGTTCGGCGCCGTCCGACCCGGCGGGGTCCGCGGCCCCGGCGGCGGACTTGGTCCGCAGGAGCGCGTCCATGAGGGCCGCCCCGGCGGTCCGGGCTTCACCCGCCTCCATCCTCGCGACCTTGTCCGCGGCCGGCACCTCGGCGCCGTTGACCACGAGCGTCTCGCCGCGGCTCTCGACCTCGAGCCCCGCGCCCACGGAGCCCTTGGGCTCTTGGGCCGCAGGGCGGGAGTCCGGGGCGGCCGGCACGACGGGCTCGGCGAGGGCCGGCATCGGAGCTTGGGCCGCCGCGACCGGGGATGAGTCCGGCTGACGTACCGGAGAGGCCGAGGGCCCGGGCGGCGCGATCATGCCGGGCGCGGAGGGAAGCGCGAGCGGGCTCTTCAGGCCGGGAAGCTCAAGCCGTCCGCGGGACGGACCGGACACGGAGCCTGCCGCGCCCACGGGCATCGGGACGACCGGCGCGGCCGCGACGGGCCTCGCCACGGTCTGGGCCAGGGCCCGGCCCGGGGCCTGGATCAGGATGACGAAGGCGAGGAACGCGGCAAGGAAGGGCTTGAAGCGTGCCATCCGTGGTCATGATAACAAGATGCCGCCCCCGTCCGTATGGGCCGGATAGCTCAAATAGCGCACGGGAAAAGCCCCAGACCAGCTTGGGCCCATCGACCCCGCTTCCCGGTTCCCGGCGCGAGGAGTCGAGACCGTCTCGACAGCGTCCTCAACGCAACGCCCTGAAGACGTTCTTGTAGTCGTCGCTCCACGCGTTCCCAGCGTCGGCTTGCACCCGGGACCAGCCCGCGGCCAGCAGTCTCGCGGCCAAGCCCCGGTCGCGAGTCCCGGCGAACCATTGCGACTCCCTCAGCCTGAGGGCGCCCGGGCCCTCTTCCGCGGGCACGGCCTCCCTGGCGAAGCCCTCCATCCCGAGCGCGTCCACGCCGGCGGCGAGGACGGGCGGCAGGTCGAGGTGATTGCTCGAGCAATGGACGACCAGCACGCCCGCGCTCCGGAGCCTGTATCCGTAGACCTCCAGGGCCTCCCGGGTCAGCAGGTGGAACGGGATGTTCGCGCCGTTGAACGCGTCTAGCACGATCATATCCAGGCTGCGCGGCGGCTCCTGCTCGAGCAGCATCCTGCCGTCCCCTATCCGGTACTTGATGCTCGCCTTGCTCTCGGCCAGGAAGGTGAAGAACTTCCGCGCCAGCCAGACCACGTCCGGATCGATCTCGTAGACGGTCCAGCGGCTCTTGTCGCGGGCATACGGCGCCAGGTTCCCCGCGCCCAGGCCCACCAGTGCCACGTCGGCCGCCTCCGCGACCGCGAAGACGTCGGCGACGGGCGAGTTGGACCCGTAGTAGAGGAGGGGCGTGCGGCTCTTGCTCTTGTCGAGGTACTGCATGCCGTGGGGCGTGGCCCCGTGGATCATGATCCGAACGCCCTCGGCCAGGTCGTCTTTGACATGGTAGGTCCCGTAGAAGTTCCGGAGCGCGTACACGTTCTCGACCCCGGGCACCGTCCTGTTCGACGTCATGACGCCGGCAGCGAGCACGGCCGCCGCGACGGCGTATTTGCGCCAGCCCTCCAGCAGGCGCGGCGCGAACAGGAACAGGACGCTGGCCGCGAACAGCATGAGCGCCGCGTCGATGTCGGCGTAGTGGGCGAAGACGTTGCGCGCCGCGGCCGGGAGCACCAGGCTGATCGCCGCGGTGCCGAGGAACCCGCCGGCCGAGATGGCGAGGTAGTACCTGGGCAGGAGGCCGTGGGCCGGCCTCATGCCGTAGAGCTCCCGGTTCAGGAGGAGGCAGCCGAGCAGCAGCAGCAGGTTCGCGCCGGCGAGCGTCATCATCCCCTGGGAGGCATGGAACACCTTGGCCAGCAGCAGCGCCGCCGCGAGGGAAGCGGCGAGAGCCGCGCGCAGGATGTGCCTCGACCAGGCCTCCCCGAAGTAATAGGCGGCGAAGGCCAGCAGGTAGACCAGGAGCGGCAGCGTCCACGTGAGCGGCATCGGGGGCACCATCGTGTTCACGTAGTCGGTCACCGCGATCATGGCCGCCGTGGTCGCGGCCGGCAGCAGGACCCACATGAAGGCGGCGGGGGGCCGGTCTTCGCGCTGAGGCGGGGCCGCGACGTCCGCGATCTTCTCGTAGTCCTGCCTCAGCAGGAGCAGGAAGGCGCCCGCGTACACGCCGAAGAGGAGCCGCCAGAGCGCGTAGCTGGTCCTCAGGCGGAAGCACGTCTCGAAGACGAGCGGGTAGGACGCCAGCCCGAGCACCGCCCCGAGATTCGACCACCCGTAGATCGCGTAGGGGCTTCGGGTCCGGCTCTGCGGGGTCTGCGCGTACATCGCCTGGGCGATGGACGAGGTCGCGGACAAGAGCAGGAAGGGCAGGCCCAGGAAATAGAGCGATTTCAGGAGCATGTCGGCCGACGGGTTCCCGACCCAGAGGCGCGAGGGGAAACGCCACGGCATCAGGACGGCGGCCAGCCCCAGCAGGAACACGTGCAGCTTGAGGAAATTGCCGGGCATCGTCCTGCGCGGGATGATGGTGGCGTAGAGGTAGCCCAGGAGCAGGAGGCCCTGGAAGCAGAGCATGGAGGCAGTCCACACCTGGTAGCCGCCGCCGTAGAGCGGCAGCATGAACTGCCCGGCGATCAACTCGATCTGGAACAGCAGGAAAGCGCCGAGGAAGGCGACGAAGGAGAACCTCGCCATGGGGCCCTAATGCCGAGGCGCTTCCAGGATCCGGCGTGCTTCCTTGCGGAGCGCCTCGATCTCCTCTTGCTGCTTGAGCCTGCGGGAGGCCCTGATCATGCGGCCCGGCGGCGGCATCGCCGCCCGCGTCCTGGGCGCATCGCGCCGAGCGTTGGCGAGGGTCTCGCGGTAATAACGGATCTCCTTGAAGCGCTTCTCCAGCGCCGCGAGCTGGTCCAGTTCCGCCCAGGCCTCCTTGTCGCGGCCCAGCTTCGACAAGGCGAGCGCGCGCGATAGACGGAACAGCCGAGGTCCCGGGGCGAGCAGGGCTGTCTCATCGAAGTACCGCAGGGCCAACTCGTCTTGTCCGTTGCGGCGGTACATCTCCCCCACGTGCCGGAGCATCTGCGGCCACCAGCGGTCGACGTTGTCGGCCAGCGTCCGGTCCCAGCGGTTGCTCTGGAAGGCAGTCCGGAGAAAGTCCCGAAGGCCGCTGACGTTCGAGACCATGCCGGGGTCGAGCAGGCGCATATGGTCGAAATGGGCGATGACGCGCTCGAAGTACCTCTCCTCGTCTTCCCACTCGTTCCACACCCGGATCATGAAGATCTCCCACTTCTTCCTGCGCAGGGCGTCCGCGGTCGGCGTCAGGGTGAGCGCCCGGCCCAACGCGGCCTGGTCCCAGGGGAGGCGCTCCGCCAGAACGCTCTTCCCGTGACGCGCGTCGTGGTCGCAGACCGCCTTCTCGATCGTCTTGGTGACGAGCGGGTCGCAGAAGCGGTCCCAATGCATCTCGTCATCGAAGCAGAATCCGTCCGCAAGGCCGTTCGGGTTCAAAGCGTTGAAGGAGGCCTCCACATCCGCCAGGATGCAGCCTTCTTCGAGGCAGACCTTGCGGGCGACCGCGTTGAGGGATGGGAGCGCGCCCTCCAGGTCGACCGCTTTGACATAGCTCGAGAGGGCGGCCGACGCGTTCCCTGCCGATTCCATCGCGCGCGCGAGCAGGTAATGGGCATGGGGCTGCTCCGGCTGGCGTTGGAGGTAGGCCCTCAGAAGCCGTATCGCCGCCTCCAGGTCTTTGCGCTCCCAGGCTTCCCACGCATCGAAGAACCCCTTGTCTCCCAGCGGAAGGGTCTTCCTGGGCGGCATGTCCCGGTAGTTCCGAGGAAGGGTGCACGCGACGATGGGGACGCCGCGCTTCCGGGCAAGGCGGACCATGCTCCTCAGGGTCCTTTCGAAGATCCGTCGCCTGGGGAGTTGCGAGTCCTTTCGACGTCTGGCCAGGAACAGATCCCAACGAGCCCGCAGGGACTCCCGCCAGATCCAAAGCATCCTGCGAGCGGCTGTGCGTGCCGTCATCCGGCCTTCCCTGGCCAGGCTCCACAACGGAGAAGACCGGAGGTCGAAGTCCCCCCGCTCGTTGTTGCCGCTCATCAAGACGACCAGGTCCGGCGAATAGTCCAGGAGCTCCTCGAGCGCCAGCAGCTCGCGCGGGCTGTCGTAGCCGCTCATCCCGCAGCCGACCGTCTCGAGCTTCGGGCCGGGGGATGCGGTCCTCAAGCCATCTTCCCAGCGGGGAACGAACTGCGCGGCGACCGACCCGCCCAGGACGAAGATGCGCGTCGTCCCGGCCTTCTTCGTGCGCGCGAAAGAGGCAGGGGACATCATGGGACGGCCGGCCGTCATGACCGGCTCCCCGGACGGCCCCGTGTCCGGGGTGAACATCTTCGTATGGATGTCGCGATCGTAGTAGGACGCGTCATGGCGAAGGTCCTTCGTTTCTCGCGAGCATCCAGAGGTCGCGATCGAAAAGGCGATGGCCAGCAACGGCCAAGCTCCCAACAGTCTTGTCAGGCCGATCGCGCCGGGGCCGGCAGGCTCGATGTCGGAGTCGAGCCTGGAAGACGACATGGCGCCATTATACATATTCACGGCTCAAGCCCCTCCCGGCCTGCCTGCCGTCGACGGCCCCGGGACGATGGGACCCATCCTGGCTAGGGCTTTTCCCCGGGGGTCCGGCCCCCAAGGGCCCAGGCGCGAGAAGCCCGCGGACGCTACGCTTGTCATGATGGGTGCGTCCTTGAGAAGAGCCTGGCCGCTGTGCGCGGCCGCCGTCCTCCTGCTCGGGGGTTGCACCCGGATATCCCAATCCTTATATCTGGCCAGCTACGACCGCGAGATCAGGAAAGGCGCGCGGGCCATCGAGGGCGCCCGGGACGACGTCCAGCGCGCGACGGGATACTCGCTGCGGGGCGGCGCCTACTCCGAGAAAGCCCGCTATTCGCGGGCTTTCAAGCTGATCCCCGCCGACGAATACGGCCGCCTGTTCGACCTGTCGATCAAGGACCACGACCAGGCCGTCGCGCTCGATGGGGGCAGCGCCGAGGCGTATGTCAACCGGGGGCAGGCGTATTACGACCGGGCCGTCTTGGAGCACAGGGACAGCCAAGGAGACCGCCTGAAGGATTCCAGGCCGTGGTTCGACTCGGCGACCGCGGATTTCGCCAAGGCTGCCGAGCTGGATCCCCGACACTACTTGGCCATCGACAGGCTCGGGCTCGTCCATGAGACGCTCGGCGAGATGGACAAGGCCATCGGCGACTACACGCGGGCGATGGGCCTGAATCCGCGCGGCAAGGTGAGGCTGGCCGACGCCTACTGCATGCGCGGGTCGTCCTATCAGAGAGAGAAGAAATTCGACTCCGCCGTCGCGGATTTCGAGAGGTCGATCGAGCTCGGCAGCGCGGCGGACGGGTGCTCGTGCGACCCCTACGATCCGTTGCTCGGCCTGTACATCGACGCGAGTCGGCGGTACGACAAGGCCTGGGACCTCGTCCATCAGGCGCGCAAGTCCGGGAGATGGATCGCGCCCGAATTGCTGGACCAATTGAAGAAGGATTCCGGGAGGAACGACTAGCCGGCAATCAGGTCCCGTTCCTGCGAGCCCGTGGCGCGTCACGCGAGGCGGTCACTGGCGCTCCATCATGGGCTGGCTCGGCGCCGCCATCCGTTTCTGGGGCGAACCCGGCAACAGGTCGTCAAGCCAAGGCTTCCGCCCCGTCCGCTGAAGTCCCCATAGGGCCCAGCATCCTCTAGGCTCAAAGACCGGCTCCTTGGTGCCTCAACGGCTTAAGACGAGCCCCGCCATTCGCGCCTATAATGAACACGACAATATGCGGCGTCGAACCTATGGGGCCGTCCTAGCCCTGCTCTGGGCTCCGGCCCAGGCTCAGCAGCGGGCCGTGGTCCGGATGCCGGTGCCGGCCATGCCTGCCGCGCCGGCCATCCCCGTCCCTGTCGCCAGGGGCCGGCAGCCCGGCGACCTCCTGCCCGCGCCCGCCTGGCCCGGCGGGCTCCTCGCGCCGAGCCGCGTCGTCGCCGTCGACGGCCTCCAGGCCGTCCCGCTCCAGGCGCCCACGGAATCCCCGGGCCTCCCGGTCCCGGCCAAGCCGGTCGAGGCCGTCTTCGAAGCGCCGGCTGCCCTGGAGCCCGGCCGCTGGCTCCCTGACAACAAGGAGCGTCTCGAGCGCCTCATCCGGGACCACGGCCGCGGCGGGCCGCGCTGGGACCCGAGCCGGCCCCCCTTGGCGACCTTCGATTGGGACAACACCATGATCCGCAACGACATCGGCGAGGCCGTCTTCTACCACGCCATCCGGGAGATGCGCTTCAAGTTCGAGCTGGGCGACCGGTTCTGGAGTCTGATCCCGGCGGCGTACGGCCGCGACGAGCTGCGCGCGAGCTACGAGTCCATCGCCGGCCTGCCGCCGGCGCAGGCCAAGCGGACGCCACAGTACCGCCGCTATCGGAAGATCTTCCACCGGATGTACGACCAGGTCAAGCGCGACGGGGCCTCCCTCCACATCGACTACGGCTGGCTGGTCCAACTCATGGTCGGGTTCACGGTGCCCGAGCTGGAGGCCCTGGCCGACGAAGTCATCGCGTTGGAGACCTCGCGTTCCCTGGGCCGCGAGCTGGTCGCCGAGCGCGATGGCGACCCGGACCCGGTGGCCGTGCCGACCGGCATCCGGGTCTACCCCGAGATGGCCGACCTCGTCCGCCGGCTGACCGCCGCGGGCTGGGAGGTGCGCGTCGTGAGCGCCACCGCCGAGCCCGTGGTGGCGCGCTTCGCCGCCGCCTTGGGCATCCCCCGCGGCCGGGTGCACGGGGCGCGCGTGCGCGTGGACGCGGGCAGGCTCACCGAGGAGCTCACCCAGCGCACCTGGGGCCAGGGCAAGGCGGACACGATCCTGGCCCAGGCCGGCCGGCCGAGCCTGCTCGCCGGCGGGGACAGCAACTCCGACCGGGAGATGCTCGAGCTCTCCCAGGGGGAGAGGCTCGTCATCGACCTCGGCCGCGAGCCCCTGCGCGGCGAGGCGCTCTCCCGCGGCTGGCTCCTCCAGCCGCCCTTCCTGGCCGCCGACGAGGGCGCGGCCGCGCCGGATGCCGTGGCGTCGGCGCTGCGAGACCCCGGCCTCATCCGCGCCGTCCCGTTCACGGACGGGTTCGAGACGGCCACGGCCGGGTTGCTCCGGCTGCCGGCCGAGACGGCCCGGGCCCTGCTCGACGCCAAGCTGCGCAGCCTGGGCAGGCAGATCACGGGGGAGGAGCCCGGCTTCGGCTGCTTCGACAGCCGTCTGGCCGCGGCGATCGCCGACGCGCATCACCGCCGCGACGACGTCCTCGCTCTGCGCCAGAGGCTGGCCCACGCCGTGAAGCTCGAGGCGTTCCTGGATGGGCGCGGCGGCGTGCTCCTGCGGGAGCGGGTGGGCCGGGCGCCGCGCGCCCTGCGGGAGCTCGTCGACGAGGACGAAGGCTCGCGCCTCCTGGCGGGCATGATGAACGGCCCCGCGTTGGACCGCCTGCGCCGGGCCGCCGAATGGCTCTCCCGCCACATGGCGGAGGCGGCCCGGGACCCGGACCGGCTGGATGAGGCCGCCCGGCAGCTGTGGCGGGATTGCCTGAGCCTGTGGGAGGCGCTGTGGCGCCAGGCCCGACCATGATCATCGGACGATTCCTCCTCGAAGAGCACGGCGCCGACGTCAAGACCGAGGCCATCGCCGGGGCGACCACCTTCGTCACCATGGCCTACATCCTCTTCGTCAATCCCCTGATCCTCTCCGGCGCCGGCATGGACCGGGGCGCCGTGTTCACCGCGACCGCCCTGGCCTCCGCGGTCGGGACCCTGTGCATGGGGCTCCTCGCCAACGTGCCCTTCGCGCTGGCGCCCGGCATGGGCTTGAACGCGTTCTTCACCTTCACGGTGGTGATCGGCATGGGGCTGCGCTGGCAGGAGGCGCTCGGCGTCGTGTTCGTGTGCGGGCTGATCAACATCCTCATCACCGTGACCCGGGTCCGCAAGATGCTCATCGCGGCCATCCCCGAGAGCCTCCAGTGCGCCATCGGGGTCGGCATCGGCCTCTTCATCGCGTACATTGGGGTCAAGAACGGCCGGTTCCTGGAGTTCCTGGTGGACGGCGGCCAGGTCCTGCGCGCGAGCGTCGCGGACGGCAAGGTCGCCTCGGCCCTGGCCTCGGACGTCATCCCCAGGATGGTGAACTTCACCGCCGGGCCGTCCCTGGTCTCCCTGGCCGGGCTCCTCATCATCTTCACCCTGCTCCTGCTGCGGGTCCGCGGCGCCATCCTCATCGGCATCCTGCTGACCACGGCGCTCGGCCTGGCCAACGGCGTGACCCGGCTGCCTTCGGTCACGCTCAAGGATTTCCTCCCGCCCTCCCTGGCCCCGACGTTCTTCCGGCTCGACCTCGCCGGGGTCTGGAACCGGCTGGGCCAGCTCCTCCCCGTCATCCTCGCGTTCAGCCTGACCGACACCTTCGACACCGTGGGCACCTTCTTGGGCACGGGCCGCAAGGCCGGCATCTTCGACGCCAAGGACGAGGCCGTCATGCGCCGGGGCGGGGGCTTCTCCTCCAAGCTCGACCGGGCGCTGTTCGCGGACTCCATCGCGACCTCGATGGGCGCGCTCCTGGGCACGAGCAACACCACCACCTACGTGGAGAGCGCGGCCGGCATCGGCGCGGGAGGCAAGACCGGGCTCGCCTCGGTCTTCACGGCCGGGCTCTTCATCCTGGCGCTCTTCCTGGCCCCCCTGGCGCTCATGATCCCGGCCTCGGCCACGGCCCCGGCGCTCATCGCCGTGGGCGTGCTCATGATGGACGCGGCGGGCAAGATCCGCTGGGACGAGCTGGAGGAGGCGGTGCCGGCCTTCTTCACCGCGGCCCTCATGCCGTTCACCTACAGCATCACCAACGGCATCGCCGCGGGGTTCGTGTTCCACATCCTGGCCAAGCTCCTGCGGCGCAAGCACCGCGAGGTCCACCCCATCCTCTACGTCATGACCGGGCTCTTCCTCGTCAACTACGCGTTGGAAGCCCTGCGCTGAGGAGTTCCTGGCCTCGGACCCCTCAGGCGGACTGCGAGCTTGAGGCGAGTCGGACCGCGTCGTCCAGGATCAGGGCTGCTCCCCTGGCCAGGCCTGCCTCCACTTCGGCGGGCGCCATCACGGGCTTCAGTCGGCCGAGGGCTTCCTCGGCGCGCCTGCGGCCGTCGCTGTTGAGCGCCGGGTGGCCCAGAGCGAATCCGGCGAGTTCCAGCGCAGCCGGCAGCCTCGAGGTGCGCGCGTAGAGGCCGGCCAGGCCGGCCAGGGCCGCGATCGAGTCCGGCGTATTCCCTAGAGGAAGGAAGAGGGAGAGGGCTTCGCGGTAACGGGACTCGGCCTCAAGGGCGTCGCCTTTCTTGTCGGCCAACCGGGCCAGCCCGTCGAGCGCGGATGCCTCGAGGGCCCGATTGCCGAGCTCCCGGCTGAGGACGAGGCTTTCGTCGAGGAGCTTCCCCGCCTCGTCGAGCCGTCCGGATTCGACGCCGAGCGCTCCCAAGGCCGTGAGGGAGCGGGCGATGCCGGAGCGGTTGCCGATCTCCCGAGAGATGTCAAGGCTCTCGCGCAGCGACCGCTGGGCTTCCTCGCCCATGCCCAGCCTGGCGCAGACCGGTCCCAGCATCTGGAGAGCCGTGGTGGCCCCGGCGCGATCGCCTATCGTCCGATACAGCGCAAGGCTTTGGAGAAGGAGGCGGTGGGCTTCCTGGTCCTGGCCGGATTGAGCGCACGCGTCTCCCCACCCCGATAGGGCGGATGCCTCGAGTCTGCGTTCTCCGATGTCCTGCGCCGTCGCGAGGCTCTCGCGCGTCAGGCGGATGCATTCGGCGTATTCGCCCAGGGACGCGCAGATGCATCCGACGCTGTTGAGCGCCCTGGCCACGCCTTGCCGGTCCCGGAGCTCTTGATAGAGGGCGAGCGCCTCTTGGTAGTGCTTCTTGGCTTCGGCCAAGCAGCCTTGGGCGGACAAGAACGCGCCTTTGTTGTGGGTGCCGCTGGCCAGATAGCGGGTCACGCCGAGCTCGCTCAGGATCGCGAGAGCCTCGTCCAGCAGCGCGGTGGCTTCAGGGTACCGGCCGGCGTTCCTTTCCACCACGGCGAGCCCGTGGAGGGCCCGGCCGGTCTGGGTGCGGTCGTTGGCTTCCCGGGAGACCCGCAGGCATTCCTCGGCGCGTCTCTTGCCCTCGACGAAATCGCTCTGCATGAAGGCGACATTGAACAATTCGATGAGGGCTTCAGCCATCCCCTTCGCGTCGCGGCTTTCCGTCGCCAGGCTCAGGCTCAGCTCCAGGCACGCTCGGGCGGGGCCGTACTCGGCCTGAGAAAGATGGGAGATGGCCAGCTGGTTCAGGAGCTCGGCGCGCATCGTGGCAGGGGCTTCCTCCGGCAGGAGGGACAAGGCCTTCTGGAGGAAGCCTCTGGCCTCGCGGTACGCGCTGACCCTCAGGGCCCGGCCGCCGGCCTTGCCGAGGTAGTCGGAGGCTTTCCCCCGCTCGCCGGCTTTCTCGTAGTGGTCGGCGATGAGCCCGGCGAACTCCTCGACCCTCTCCCCGGCTTGCGCGACGAGCCACTCGGCGGCCTTGGCGTGATACTTTGGGCGCTCTTTCTTGAGCACGCTCTCGTAGGCGACGTCCCGGAGCAAGGCGTGCTTGAAGATGAACTCGACGGAGTCCGAGAAGGCCGAGCTCTCCCGCCGGAACACCATGTCCCTTTCCCGGAGCCTCGCCAGCACGTCGGCGCACGGGAGCCCCGGCTGGTCGGCAAGGTCGCGCACCGTGCTGTCCCAGAAGGTCCGGCCGACGACCGAGGCGCGCTGCAGCGTCCGGCGTTCGGGCTCCGCCAGGCTGTCGATCCTGGCCTGGAGGACGCCGGTGACCGTCGCGGGCACCTTGAGCCCGGCGAGGCGCTGGAGGTCGACCGCCCAGGATGAGTCTCCTCTGACGATGACGCCCCCTTCGGTCAGCATGCGGAGCAGCTCCTCGATGTAGAAGGGGTTGCCCTCCGCCGCCTCCACGACGAGGTCGCGGAGCTCCTTGGGGACTTCCCGGACCTTGGCCAGGTGCTCGGCCACGAGGCGGCGGCAGTCGGTCTTGGACAGGGGCCTCAAGTCGACGCGCTTGTGGTAGGTCCGTCCTTCGCCCCAGGAGGGCCGGCGCTCCAGGAGGCCAGGCCGGGCGAGACAGAGGCAGAGGAGCCGCAGGTTGGGGCAGGATTCGAAGAGCTGGCCGAGGGCGTCCAAGGACCGGTCGTCGGCCCAGTGCAGGTCCTCGAAGAGGAGCAGGATCGCGTATTGCGCCGAGGCCGCGGCGAAGAATTGGCCGAGATAGGCCAGGGCCCGGTTGCGGATCTGCGGGGCGTCGCCCAGGATCCCCTTGAGGTGGGGGCTGGCGGAGAAGTCGAATCCGATGAGGTGGCCGATGAAATGGGACTTTTCGACGGCCTGGGCGTCCTCCTTCAAGAACCCGCCGACCCCCCTCTCGAACTTCTCCCGGACCACGGCGCCGGGGTCGGAGTCCAGGATGTCGAATCGCAGGGAGAAGAGGTCGCGCCACAGATGATAAGGTTGGCCGACGGTGTGCGCCGTGGCGCGCCCCAGGAAGAGCCAGGCCGGGATCAGGTCGAACCAGCGGCGGAACTCGTAGAGGAGGCGGGACTTGCCTCCCCCGGCATCGCCCAGCACGGTGACCATCTGCGACTCGCGGTCCTCGTCGGCCTGGCGGAACGCGTCCTGCAGGGCCTTGAGCTCGGCCTCGCGGCCGACCATGCCGGTCTCCGGCGCCGCCTTGGTGCCCAGCCGCAGGCCGCGCGGCAAGGCCTTGTTCACGACATAGGCCTGCACGGGGTCCTTCTTGCCCTTCACCTGGAAGGGAGGCAGAGGGTCGACGTCGAAGATGCCTCGCGCCAGGAGATAGGTGTCTTGGGCGATGAGGACGGCGCCCACGGGAGCGGCGTGCTCGAGGCGGCTGGCGAGGTTCACGGTGTCGCCCATGGCCGTGAACTCCGAGGTCGAGCCCACGGTCCCGAGCAGGACCGGGCCGGTGTTGATGCCGATGCGCATGCGCAGGGAGTGCCCGGAGGACGCGGCGAAAGCGGCCAGCTCCCGGTGCATCGCCAGGGCCGCGTGCACCGCCTGCTCGGGGTCGTCTTCCCGGGCCTGGCCGGCCCCGAACAGGGCCATGACCGCGTCGCCGATGTGCTTGTCGACCCTGCCGCCTTTCGAGATGATGGCCGAATCGAGCCTGGCCCAGAGCGCGTTCATGGTGTCCCGGACCGCCTCGGCGTCCAGGCTCTCGGACATGGCGGTGAACCCGGAGACGTCGGCGAACAGGACCGTGACCTGCTTGCGCTGCTCGCTTTCGGCCGGGGCGCCCAGGGCGGAGAGTTTTTCCTTGAGCGCGGCGACGGTGGCGTCCACCACGGCGTCGCCCAGGGTGGGCCGGAGCGCTTCCTGCGCCGCGATCGCGGCTTCGAGCTTCTCCCGGTCGTTCATCGCCTGATTCTACTTCTTTCCGGCATCCCGGCAAATGAACGGCCGGGTCACAAGTCGGCGGACCAGCCGTGGACGCCGTTGACCACCATGGCCTGGTCCTCTTTCGACATGCCGGCCAGGCCGTCGAGGTGGGAGCACAGCTCGCAGTGGTCGAGCACGTAGGCCTCGGGGAGCCGGCCGTAGCCGCCCTTGCCCCACGACGTCCCCCAGGAGTTCCTGAAGATGTACTCGCGGGTCCGGGGGTCGTAGCCGGTGATGAGGATGACGTGCCCGCCGCAGCCCGAGCCGGACTCCCGGCAGAGGCGCTGCTCCTCCTCCGTGGGGAGGCGGAACTTCCCGGTCTCGTTGTCCATGGCGTCGAAGTAGACCATGATGTTGAAGGCCACGGGCTTGCGCTCGCGGTAGAGGTAGTCCTTGATGCGGCGGCGGTCGATGGCGAGGGGCTTGAACTTGAACTCCCGGCGCAGGCGCTCCTCGGCGCCGGCGGGAGGGGTCCCGGTGAACCGCTCGTAGGGCGGGCGCGAGAGCGCGACCCGGCCGCCCCGGGCGTAGGAGGGGCCGTCCTCCGAGAAGCCGACGGCGAGCCCCTCCCCGGGCGAGGGCTCCGCGGGGGACCGCGGCGCCGCGACCGTCCCGTCGCCGTAGCGCCAGTGGCGCTCCTCGAGGAGCGGGCCTTGCAGGGCCTCGACGGCCACGAAGCCCGCCAGCCCGTCGATGGTCTTGTAGACCTGGAGCTCGGGGTCGCCGGTGAAGTCGCGCTTCGCCAGGTAATAAAGGTAGCGTTCGGAGATGTCGATGTCCGTCCCGTAGCGCTGCCTGATGAGGTATTCGCCCAGCGCGGCGGCGGCGAACACGCTGCAGGTGTTGCCGGAGCCCTGCGAGCCGGGCGGCCGCATCCCCGGCGCCAGGTCCACGAAGGAGTCGCAGGTCCCCGTGGGCTTCCAGAGAGGAGCGCGCAGGAGGTCCCGGCCGCCTTCCAGGGGCGCCGCGGCGGGGGCGGCCGCCAGCCCCGGCGGCGAGGGCGGCGTCGGCGCCGCCGGCGACACGGCCGCGGGGGCGGCCTGGATGAAGGGCGTCAGGGAGGCCGGTGAAAGGCCGATGCCGGGGCCCTGCAGGCCCCAGGAGGTGTTCCAGGCGAGCGGGGGCAGCGGCGCGCTCAGGGGCGCGCCTTGCCAGGCGGAGGGGACAGCCAGGCGGGCCGCGCCGCCCGCGGCCGAGGGCGCGGCGGCGAGCGCGAACAAGACCGGGGTCATCGCGGCCAGGGGCATCCGGCGGGGCATGAGGATATTCTACCTCGGAAAAGCGGCGGCGCGACGGGCGCTGCGGGCTCAGGCCGCGTCCGCCGGCTTCTTGTACTTCGCGTCGTAGACCACGAGGAACAGGACCACCAGGACCAGGAGCACCGGCGTCGCGTAGTGGTACTTCGCGCCCCGGTAGGTGTAGAGGTCGAAGAGCCGCCCGTAGAGGAGCGAGAACCGCCCCATGACCGTGGTCCCGAAGGCGGCGCCGAGGTAGACCATGATGAAGTAGATGCCGACCTTGGAGGCGGCCTTGACGGGGCCTTTGTGCTCGACGGAGAAGAAGAAATAGATCAGGACGCTCAGCAGCCCGACCACCAGGACCAGCACCGTGAAGTCGTGCCCGAGCGCGGGGAGCGAGAAGTCGAGCAGCCCCTGCTTGCGGGTGAGCAGCGGGTAGACGGTGCCCTCGAGCTGCTTGAGGAACTGCGAGACGATCGCGGTCGGGATCGTGAGGCCCGAGGAGTACCCCATGACGAAGGCGAAGCTGATGCGGCTGAGCCACGACCACTTGGGAAAGAAGCGCGTCAGGAAGCCCAGCCCCAGGAGCGTCGGGAGGATGGGCAGCAGGCGCCCGGCCTTGAGGGGCTCGTAGATGTTGGGGCCCATGGAGTTGAAGATGAGGCTGGTGAGGCTGTAGCCGATCGTCACCCCGATGTAGAGATGCTCGGCCATCTTGAAGAGCGGGTTGTCCTCGTAGAGGAAGCTGAAGATGCACAGCGTCAGCCCGGTGGCGACCCAGGCTCCCAGGACCATCGTGAAGTCGTTCATGTTATTTCGTGAACCTCGTGAGGACGGGGATCAGGTTGCACATCGCGAGCGCCAGCAGGATGAGGAAGTGCCCGAGCGAGATGGCGTCGAGGCCCGCGTAGGCCTTGTCCGGCTTGCCGATGAGGGACTCGTATTCGGCGGCCCCCTTCATCGCGGGGATGAGGCCCGTGATCTGCACCGGGTAGTAGGGCCGGTAGCCCGGCTCGCTCACCGCGGTGCAGCCGCCGCCCATCTTGATCTTGAACTTGTCCGCCCCGTACTGCACCCAGTGGGGCAGCCCGGGGGAGCCGGCCCCCAGCTCCACGAAGTAGTCGAGCTGCTGGAAGCTCCGGAAGCCCTTCATGACCGGCAGGGCCCGCGTGTCGTTGCCCTTCTGGTCCTTGGAGAAGATCTTGTAGATGTCCGTGAAGACCCCGGTGATGACCGCGATGGGCGAGGGCTGCCAGCCGAGGAACACGTAGTCCTCGCCGTATCTCTTGCCGTGCTCGGCGGCGGCGGCGGTCAGTATCTCGTCGGCCAGGCCCGTGCCCGTGATCCAGAGGTTCATGCCGATGACCTTGAGGTCCTTCTTGAAGGCGTGGCGCGTGACCGCCAGGGCCATGGGGTAGAGCTCCGGCTTGGAGGCCGGGTCGAAGTCGAAGGAGATGGCGATGGTGGAGCGCGGCGGCAGCTTCTCGATCTGGTCGTAGACGCCCCGGACCGAGTCCGTGACCTTGAGCCCGGGCAGCGCCAGCGGGTGCATGATGGGCACCAGGATCACGACGACGACCAGGAGGAACAGGATCCTGCGGTCGACGTTGGCGAGTCCTTCGAGGAATCGTTTCATGATGTCAGTCCTTGCCGCCCATGTATTGGCGCTCGATGCCCGCGATGATCTTGACCGAGGTCGCCACCGCCCCGAGGCTGACCCCGATGAGGATGCCCCGGCCCGCGGCCTTGGCCGGGGTGTTCATGATCCACTCGACGATCTGGTGGAGCTGCCAGGGGAGGGTAGACCCCCAGACGGATTCCCAGAGGTACTGCCCCAAGGGGACCCGGGCGAAGATGAAGAGCACGGCGACCATGAGGAGCACCGCCGCCTCCTTGCTGCGGACCTTGAAGGCGCGGTAGGCGGCCGAGACGATGTAGAAGCCCAGCAGGCAGAACATGGTCCCCTGCAGGGGGTTGAGCATGTTGTTGTACATCCAGCCGAACGGCGTCATGGCGCCGGTCTCGGAGATCTGCTTGCCCCGGCTGATGAAACCCGTGGCCACGCCGATGATGATCCCGGCGAACAGGAAGAGCGAGAAGCCCCACCCCGGCGGGCGCCGCCGGAGCTTGCCGATGTGGACCTGCATGACGCTCACCAGCCCCAGGAAGAAGGCGAAGGCCGCGATGATGATCTCCCAGTGGGAGAGCTCCTCGATGAAGCTCTGGGATAGGCGGTGGGGTACGTAGTACTGGATGGCCACCAGCGTGCCCATCACGAAGCAGACGATCAACGGCAGCGTTTTCTTGGCGAAAACCATGTGGACTCCTCTTAGTTCAGTACGACTTGAAAACCTCCAGGAACGTCTGGACCCCGTGCTCGAAGCCGAAGAGCACGCCGCAGGTCGCCAGGATCACCCCTGCGAAGATGGCCAGCATCACGAACGCCTTGCCCGTGTCCTGCCCGCGCAGCGTGCCGACCAGGACCGGGTCCCGCGAGAGGTACGCCCCGGCGGCGTAGAGCTCCTCGCCGATGAGGGTGTAGTCGCAGGTGATGAAGAAGAAGGGCAGCTGGTGCTCGGCGTCCGATCCGGCGATCTGGATGGCGCCGACGGAGGCTCCCACCTCGGTCAGGAGGAGGGACTCGGCGTAGTAGTACCCCATGTAGAAGCAGGCGGCCGGCTTCTCGCGCACCATCATGCCGTTGACCGCGGCCGTGTAGGCGAACTGGTCCTCGGTGATGAAGAAGTTGATGTCCTCGCGGTAGGCGTCGGGCCGGCCGGCCTCGGAGTAGGCCTGCTTGGTGATCTCCTGGCAGACGGCCATGGTCATGGCGTAGGTGTGGGGGACCTTGAGCTGGGTGTCGTACTGGGCGATCCTCTTGGCGATCTCGCCCAGGATGAGGCTGGAGGCGATGGTCGAGATGCTGTCGATGTCGAGGCGGCCCGTGAGGAAGTAGATGGGCCGGCCCATCTCCGTGGCGCGGCCGATGGCGTCCTCGACCGCGTCCAGGCCGGGGATGCGCCGCATGAAGAGGTCCTTCTTGCGGGCGTTGGAGATGAACCAGAGCACGATGCAGCAGAAGAGGAGGGTGAAGACGAAGTTGTTGAGCTTGGGCAGGGAGAACCAGTCGCTCGTGGCCAGGGCGCTGACCGCCGGGCTGGCCGCTTCGGACGTCCCGTCGGACGCGACGACCTTGGCGTAGATGACCGAGCCCCGGAGGCGCTTCTTGCCGACCTCGTCATCGACGCCGAAGGCGGTCTCGAGGTTCAGGGCGACCGCGTGCCGGTCCTTCGTCTTCTTCCAGGCCCAGAAGGGGAGGTCGATGTCGGCGCGGTACTTGGTGTCCGAGGGGAAGACCGCCCCCTGGGCCCAGGGGCCGTCCCGGCTGATCGAGGACAGATGGACCGTGTACTTCACGGCCGGGGCGTCGTAGGGCATCGCCTTCCAGGAGATCAGGACCTCCGAACCCGCGTCGTAGGGCATGTCGTCGGCGGCGAGGCCCTGGACCGCGGAGAGGGCGGAGGCGGCCGGGGCCGGCTTGGCGGCGGCTGTGGGAGCCGCCTTGCCGGCCGGTTTGGCGGCGGCCGCGCGGGCCGCCGGCGGCGCCAGGAGCAGCGCCGCCATGGTGATCGAGAAGAGTGTCGAGGCTTTCATTGGTACCGTCCTTGGACGCTATCTCTCCAGCAGCTCCACGTTGGCCCGCGGGACGACGATCCTCTCGCCCGTCCCGAGGGAGACCTCCATGATGCGCACCTTGCTCTCGGTGGCGATCTTGGTGAGCTCCGACGGGAGCGCCGAGACCTTGCCGATCACCCCGAAGTGGGGCTCCCGGATGACCCGGACCGGGTCGCCCACCTGGATGGCGCCGCGCTCCGTGGCGTCGGAGGCCTTGCCCTCCAGGACGCCGGGCACGATGATCTCGGGCCGGAGCACGCCGGCTCGGATCTGGGTCGCGCCCGAGATGGAGGCCTGGTGGCCCTGGCGCCTCTTGAGGAGGTCGAAGGTGTGCTCCGCCATGGTGATGGAGCCGAACCCCTCGGTCACGATGAGGGTGAACCCGATGGTCTCCTGGCCCGTGACGGCCACGCCGATGTCGTAGCCGAGGAGCTGGCGGAGGTCCTTGTCGTTGATGCCGCCCACGACGATGCCGCTGGCGCCCACGGCCTTGGCCTTCTGCAGGGTCTCCCAGGAGGCGTGGGCCCCGCCGACCACGACCTGGCCCCTGACGGACTCGGTGAGGAGTTCCGGCAGGAGCTCCTGGCCGGGGCTCTCCACCACCACGGTGATCGGGCCGTGGGCCTCGCCGCCCACCCCGAAGATGCCCTGGATGAAGCTGCCCTCCGACTCGACCACCACGCCCGAGCCGCGCATGACCTCGACGACCCTGCCGTCGATGTAGGCCGAGAGCTTGAGGAGCCGCGGAGGCTCCCGCAGCATGACCTGGCCCGTGATGTCGGAGATGGACTCGACCGACCCGGTCACCGGCGAGGGGATGGTCGTCTGCATGAACTTGAACCAGGGCTCGTTCTGGGCCAGGACGTCGTTGGCGAAGACCTCCTCGCCCTCCTTCTTGAGCATGTGCCGGCGGGTCTCGTCCGGCGGGATGCCCAGCCGGTTGGCCACGTTGACGAGGTGCACCTTGCCGGGGAGCTTCGTCTGGGCCACGATGTCGCGGGCCGAGACCCGGTCGCCTTCCTTGACCAGGACCTCGCCCGGGATGGGCAGCAGCCTCCTGCGGCGCAGCCGGATGGAGGGCACGACCTTGAGGCCGGGAGTGTAGGCGTGGGCCATATCAGCTCCCTCCCCCACGGGGAGGGAGCTTCTGTTCGGTGGGGCAATCACTCGCCCCCCCCAAGGGGGGGCGAGTAGCAGTGGAGGATCTTGTAGCGAGGGGGCAGAACCGTTTCATGAAGTCTTCCTTCATAGCAACTCCGTCGGATACATATCCACCGTCCTCGCCCAGCGCTCGAGGTCGGCGCGGCGCTTGGCGGTGTCGGGCGAGAGCCGCAGGGGCCTGCCCCTGGCGTCGAAGATGATGCCGGCCACCCCGCCGGTCACCGGCGCCGAGAACTCGTTGCCGGGCCCGGCCCCGAAATCAAGTCCCTTTTGAGGGCGAAGCAGGACCTTTGCTTCGCCTTCAAGAGGCAGGAGTTGGACGTCGCCGCAGTTGACGCTGCCTTCCTTCTTGCTTCCATCCGGAAGAAGGAGGATGTAATCAAACGCCTTCTTCCCTTCTTTCCCTTCTCCGCTCGGAGCGATGCACGCTCCGAGCGGCACCAGGCAGTCGTGGTAGAAGACGTCGAGGGCGGCCTTCTCGTGGACGCCGGCCAGCACGCCCAGGTGCGGGGCCATGAAGATGGAGTCGACCAGCATCATGGTGACGCCCACGGGCTCGTAGGCGTCCATCATCAGCATCATGGACTGGACCCGCCGCGGGGAGTGCGCCAGGATGCCGCCGCTGCCCAGGATGTAGTTGAGGGACATCATGTCGATGAGGCTCTCGCCCGTGGAGGACTGCTCGAAGGCCTCCGAGATGGTCCGCTCCTGGTGGACGCCCTTGAGGCCCACGGCCAGGGCCTTGTGCTGGATGAAGGCCAGGCGCAGGGCCTCCCGGGCGACCGCGTGCTCGATGTGGAGGTCCTGCAGGGTCTGGGGGACCGTGGTCGGCCGGATCATCTTGTTCTTGAGGCGGTTGCGCAGGTCCTGCTCCTCGATGTCGAAGGACAGCCACCGGTAGATGTTCTCCGTCCCGGCCTCGGCCAGGACGTTCGAGACCGAGTAGCTCATGCCCAGGTTGGCGCTGACCGTCCGGTTGAAGACGCCCTGGAACACGGAGAAGACGTCGGTGGTCGCGCCCCCGATGTCGACCGCCAGGGCGTTGGCGTTCTTGGCGCGGGCGAACTTCTCGAGCATCGACCCCACGGCGGCCGGGGTCGGCATGATGGGCGCGTGCGTCATCTGCATGAGCCTGGGGTAGCCCGGGGCCTGGGCCATCACGTGCTCGAGGAAGATGTCGTGGATGTTGTGCCGGGCGGGCATCAGGTTCTCGCGGTCGAGGGTGGGGCGCAGGTTGTCGGCGATGTAGAGGGCGGTTTTGGCCTCGAGGATCTCCTTGATCTTGTCCCGGGCGTCCTTGTTGCCGGCGTAGATGAGGGGCAGCCGGTAGGACTGGCCCAGGCGCGGCCTAGGGTCCGCGGCCGAGATGTACTGGGCGAGCTCGACGACGTGGGAGACCGTGCCGCCGTCCGTGCCGCCGGAGAGCAGGATCATGTCGGGCCGGAGCTGCCGGATGCGCTCGATCTTCTCGTGGTCCATGCGGCCGTCGTTGGACGCCAGGACGTCCATGACGATGGCGCCCGCGCCCAGGGCGCAGCGCTGGGCGGACTCCCCGGTCATGGTCTTGACCGCGCCCGCCACCATCATCTGCAGGCCGCCGCCGGCGGAGCTCGTCGAGACGTAGATGTCGACGCCGATGTCCCCCTTGGCGGGGGTCAGGATCTTCGAGCCCTCGAGGATCTTGCGGCCGGAGAGCTCCTCGACCTCGGTGATGGCGTTGAGGACCCCGCAGGTCACGTCCTCGAACGGGGCCTCGACCGTGGTCGGGGCCTCGCCGCGGAAGGTCTGCCGGTAGACGTCGCCCTGCTTCTCGATGAGGATGGCCTTGGTGGTGGTGCTGCCGCAGTCGGTCGCCAGGATGACGTTAAGATCGGGGGGCGTGCTCATGGATCTCCAGTTTCTCGATCAGGCGCTCGGCGGCCTGGCGCTTCTCGAGAAGGTCGGCCAGGCGCTCGAGGGCGGATTGGGGGACGACGAGGGAGAAGATGGGGTCGAGGAACCGCGCGGCCTGCCCGGCCACGAACTGGAGCGGCTTGCTGGACTCGAGGAAGAGGATGGCGGGCCGCTCGAGGCCGCGCCGGACGAGCTGCTCGGCGATGGCGTCGAGCCAGCGGAGCTCGTCCGCGGTGAGAGGCTCGCGCGAGTCCACGGCGAACGCGTTGGACCAGAATCCCGGGGCTGCCATCAGGTGCAAGTATACTATAATCACTGGCCCCCCCTACGGGGGGGCCAGTAGTGGGGGGGGCAGATGCCGTTTCATCAGGGAGTTCCTTAAATAAAACAGAATATGCCCCCCCGCTACTCGCCCCCCCGTGGGGGGGGCGAGTGATTGGGGGGCCAGTGATTAAGGGCTCCGTCCGCAGGAGCCTCGACGCTTCGGTCAAGGACGGCGTGGCTTGGTCCGTGATGTCCGGCTTCGTGGACGGCTACACCGTGCCGTTCGCCATGGCCCTCCAGGCCGGGAGCATGGAGATCGGCATCCTGCGCTCGCTGGGGCCGCTCCTGAGCTCCCTGGGCCAGCTCAAGACGGCGGACCTCGTCAACTCCCTCCGGAGCCGCAAGAAGTTCCTGTCGATGACGGTGCAGGCCCAGGTCGTGTCGCTGGCGCTCGCCGCGGCGTGCGTCTTCCTGCCGCGGGCCGCGGCGCTCCCGCTCCTCATCGCCGCCGGCGTCATCTACACGGTCAGCGGCACCCTGGCGGGCCCGCCCTGGGCCAGCATGATGGGGGAGTACCTCCCCTCGTCGACCAGGGGAATCTACTTCGGCTGGCGCAACAGGATCGTGGGCATCACGGTCACGGTCTTCGCGGCGGTGGCCGGCGGCATCCTCGCGTGGTTCGGCACGGGGGTGCTGACGGGCTTCCTGGTCCTCTTCGGGAGCGCGACGGCGCTGAGGGTCGTGTCGTGGCGCTACGTGATGCGGATGTACGAGCCCCCCTACCGGGAGGCGGTTTCGGAGCATTTCACCTTCACCCAGTTCGTCTCGCAGCTCGGGCACAGCAACTTCGCGGCCTTCACTTTCTGCTGCGCCTTCTACACCTTCGCGGTGAGCATCAGCGGGCCGTTCTTCGCCGTGTACCTTCTCGACGCCCTCCACTACGACTACCTCCGGTACATGGCGGTCACGACCGCCAGCCCGCTGACGATGTACCTCACGATGAGGTACTGGGGAGGCTGGGCGGACGCCATCGGCGGCGCCCGGGTCGTGAAGATGTCCATGGTGATGATCCCCATCATCCCCCTGCTGTGGGCTTTGAGCCCGGACTACCGGTTCCTGGCGTGCGTCGAGCTCTACTCCGGGTTCGCGTGGGCGGCCTACCTGATGGGGGTCAACAACTTCATCTATGACGCGGTGACCCAGGCCAAGAGGACGCGCGCCATGGCGTATTTCAGCGCCGTGACCGGCCTGGGCCAGGCCGTGGCCCCCCTGATCGGGGGCTATCTCTACCCGCGCATGCCCGCCGTCGGCGGCCACAGCTTCGTCTGCCTGCTCCTCATCACGGCGTCGTTGCGCGTCGTGGCGGGCATCGCTTTCATCCGGTACGTCAAGGAAGTCAAGCCGTCCGAGGCCGTGCAGCCCAAGGACGCCCTCCAGAGGATCATCGGGCAGAGGTTCTTCGGGCTGGGCGCGTAGCAATCACTCGCCCCCCCCCGCATAGGAGGATCGTGTACGGGGGGGCGAGTAGTGGGGGGGTATATTCTGTTTTATTAGGAGGATGCTATGATGACCGAGATCCGCAGAACCAAGATCGTCGCGACGGTCGGGCCCGCCGTCGAGGGCGCGGCGCGCCTGGAGCGGCTCATCCGGGCGGGCGCTGATTGCCTCCGCTTCAATTTCTCCCACGGGACGGCCGAGGGGCACGTCCGGGCCATGGCCGAGGCGAGGGCCGCCGCCCGCAGGGCCGGGCGGCGGGTGGCGCTCCTCGGGGACCTCTGCGGTCCCAAGATCCGGTCGGGCCCCGCTCCCGCGGGCGGCGTCATGCTCAAGACGGGCTCCCGGGTGGAGGTCGTGCCCGGCTCGATCGAGAGCGCGCCCGGGCGCATCGGCGTGACCTACGGCCGCCTGGCCCGCGAGGCCCGGCCGGGGCAGAGGATCCTCCTGGCGGACGGCCGCATGGAGCTGCGCGTCGTGGCGGTGCGGGCCGACCGCCTGATCACCCGGGTCGTCCGTGGCGGCATGCTGGAATCGCGCAAGGGCGTCAACCTGCCGGACGCCGACCTTTCGGTGCCGGCCCTCACCGCCAAGGACAAGAGCGACCTCCGGGCCATGGCCAAAGCCGGGCCGGACTACGTGGCCTTGAGCTTCGTGCGCACGGCCCGGGACCTGCGCGCCTGCCGCCGGGCCATGGACGCCGTGGGCCTGAGGGAAGCCGGCCTGATCGCCAAGCTCGAGAAGCCCGAGGCTCTCGACAACCTGGAGGCCATCGTCGAGGCCTGCGACGGGATCATGGTGGCCCGCGGCGACCTCGGCGTCGAGATGCCCGCCGAGCGGGTCCCGGCCGCCCAGATCGCGATGGCGACCGCCGCCGCCCGGCACGACCGCCTGTGCATCGTGGCGACCGAGATGTTCGAGTCCATGATCGAGAGCCCCAGGCCCACCCGCGCCGAGGTCTCTGACGTGGCGTGCGCGGTCCGGGACTGCGCCGACGCGGTCATGCTCTCGGCCGAGACGAGCAAGGGGCGCTACCCGTTCGAGGCGGTCAGGGCCATGGCCCGGGTCCTCGTGGCCGCGGAATCCTCCCAGGCCCAGGCCGGGCGCCTGCGCGAGGCGCCCAGCCGCGAGACGCGCGGCGGCGTGGTGGACGCCCTGGCCCTGGCGGCCGGCCTGGTCGGCGAGGCGGTGGGCGAGACGGTGCTGGCCGCGGCGACCGAGTCGGGCGCGACCGCGCGCTACCTGTCGAAGTCCAGGCCCGCCGCGCCCATCCTGGGCCTGAGCCCCAAGGAAGAGACCCTCAGGCGCATGGCGCTCTACTGGGGGGTTCTGCCGGTGCGCATCCCGAGGTTCCGAAAGCACGAGGACCTGCTCGAGGAGGCCGGACGCTGCGCCCGGCGCTTGGGCGCCAAGCCCGGCTGGCACGTCGTCATCCTCTCGGGCACGCCCCTGGGCCAAAGCGGCCGGACCAACACCCTGCATCTAAGGAGGATCTGAGGCTGCCGGCCTCTGAAGGTCGCGTCGTTCAACGATGCCTGCCGCCGTCCCAGTTGGGGTCGCGCGGCATCGATGGCTTGGGATCGATGCCGCCTCGCCTGCCGCTGCCGCCTGAGCCGCTCTCGCCGTCCCCGCTGCCGTCGCCGCCTCCTCCTGGTCGGGCGGGCTGCGGCTGCGGCTGGGCGTGCTTCTCCTTGAGGCGCTTGCCCTCGGCGTTGAGCCAGTCCGGGTTCAGGGTCTGGTTGTGGGGCCAGGCGTCGTTGAACCCGATCAGCTTCCAGTACAGTTCGCTGGCGCAGGCATCGAGCCCTTCCGCCCAACGGTCCCTGTAGCGCAGACGGGGGTTGGGAAAGTGCCATCGGTCCACGTAGACGATGAACCGTTCGTAGGTGATGCTGCCCGGCTCGTGGCAGGCCCACATGGCGATGGTGCGCAGGTAGCCGGCGGCTTCGTAGGGAGGCGTTGGAGGCGCGCCCCCGTAGATGCGCGCGTACCGGATCATCCTGTCGCGATCGATCGGCCCGCCCGCGGCCAGGCGCTTGAGGACGTAGATGAACCCTTCTGTCTCACAAGACGCCGCTCCGAAGGCGTCCAGGGCGGCTTGATCGTAGAAGGCGCTCTCGTAGCGGGCAGGGATGGCGAGGGCCGAGGCCGGGACATTGTCCGGGTCCTTGCACATCGCCGCGGCGAGGCCCCGCAGGTCCTCGAGATGCCGTTGCCGCTCTTCCTTGCTCTCCTCGTCCCGCTTGATGTCCTCTTCTAGCTTGCGCTTCTCTTCTTTGAGCTCCTCGCGGACTCGCTCGACCGCCTCGTACCACTCCTTGTACCGGGACTGCGTCTTTTGATCTATGGGCGAGAACGGCGAGCCGGCCAGCGCGTCGATGGGCTTGGCCTTGGCCGCCTCCCGGACCACGATCTGATAGTTAGACTCGAGCTCGTCGGCCTGAGCTTTCGGCAGCCTGAAGACCTTGGCCTGCTTGCGCTCCTCCTCGTAGGCGACACGCTCCAGGTCGACCTTGCGCGGCCACGGCCTTGCCTTCTGCTCCGGCGTTGGCGGGTCCTTGGAGGTCATCTTCTCGTAGTGGACGGTTTCATGATACAGGATGCTGCCCAGGATCGAGGGATTCTTCGCCGCAAGCTCGAATGCCTCCAACCTGATGGCGATCTCCCCGTCGTCGTCCGTGTAGCCGAAACTTGTCATGTCGCGCCGGATGTTCTGCGGCGGATGCTGGGTGTAATGATCGCCGCCGCCGGGCTTCTCGATCTTGCGAATCTGCGCGTTGTCATCCACGTACTTGGCCCGCCAGGGGACTTTCCTGCCCGCCAGCGGACCGGTGTTGATGTAGATCTCGCCCTCAGGCTTGAAGTGGTAAGCATCGGCTATGCGCACCAAGGCGCGATTGAAGTAAAAGTTGACGCCGAACTCCTCGCTATCGGCCTTGTCGAGATACTTGAGCTGGCTCTTCTTGTCGCCGCGGTCCTTGGCCTTGCGCGCCTCGACTCTTGCTTTCTCCATGTCGACTTTGGCCTTGAGTCCGAGTTCGATGCAGACCTTGGCGCCGAGGAGGTTGTCTTTGTCGGCCTCGCTCTTGGGCCGCCGCGGCGGCCCCGCGTGCGCGGAGAGGGCAACCAGAGCGACCAGTGCAAGGCTTTTCATGGCGCCACCTTGATCTTCACGACGTTGGATTCGACCCGGCCGAAGCTCTCGGTCACGCTTCTTTGATGCTCTTTCATCTGTTCCTCACGGCTGAACCCACGTTTAATCCAATGTCTGATCTCGTCTGAGCTTGGGGGTTCCGGCGGTGGGTCACGGAACACCACCTTGATGCCGTAAACCCCCGGTGGAGCGAACTTGTAGTTCGTATAGAAGTACATGAACGGTTCGGGCTCCAGAAAGTGCCTGCTGACGAGGGTCTCCCCGGGATGCAGATGAACCGACAGCTCAAGCTGTGCGTTCAGCTCATCCACATACGCTTTGGCCGCTTTTCCCTTCTCCGCGTCAGGCAGTCGGTCGAAACCCGGGATCGGGAAAGGCTCGCTCCCGACGTCGCTGGCGAGAGGATTTCTCAGTCGCCATTCCAATTCGATCTGCTTGCCTCTGGGAGTGATCGCGTAGAACGTGAACTTGCCGCCTCCAAGGTAGCCTGTTTTGATGAAGGAATGCCTCTCGGTCCAAAAAATGGTTTCCCGCCCGACGTTCTGGATCTCGACCCGGTAGCGCAAAGGGCCCCGGTCCAGCCAGTGCTCGTCATCTCGCAGGACCCGGAAGACCTTGTTTTCCAGGAACAAGGCCATCTTGATCTTGCGGCCTGCCCGCTTCGGCTTGAACCCGGGAGGCGCGGGGCGGACATAGCTCTTGCGGTCGATGGCCTCGCGGCGGAACATCTCCCGGCGTTCGGCCTCGAACTGCGGCGTCCTGGCCTCCAGCTCCTTCTGGAAGGCCTCGGCTTCGGGCGTCATGGCCGGGACCGTAGAGGCCTGGACCTGGACGGACGCCTTGGGCTGCTGGGCAGGGGATGGCGTCGACCCACAAGCCAGCAACGACACGATTGCGACCGTCGCGCGCCGGCTCAAGCGTTGCATGTCGCTCCCAATGAAAGCGGCCAGAGAAGACACGGCCGCATCCGCCCGTGTCTTCCCTGGCCTCATCCCGTTAAGGCGGGATCGTGGATACCCCGGGGCCGATTCCCCGGGCTACAGGGTCTCCTTGAAGAGATTGGTCAAGATTGTAGCGCCTGCGCAGGCTCTTGTCATGGGCCTTTGAGCCCGACGGGAACTGGGCCGTAAGGCCTGGCCGGATGTCGTCATCCTCTCGGGCACGCCCCTGGGCCAAAGCGGCCGGACCAACACCCTGCATCTAAGGAGGATCTGAAACTACCGGCCCCGGAAGTTGGAGGCGTCCACGCAGGGATTGGGGGCGAAGTGGAGGCTGCCGCTCCACTCCTGGTCGTTTTCCCAATAGCGCCCTTCGATTCTGTCGATGGCGAGCCGCTCAAGGCCGGATTCGCGGCACCGGCGGCTGTGGACCATCACCGCCCGCAGGGTCCCGACAGGGTCGAAGGCCGCCAGCGCGCCTGCGAACTCCGGGAACGCCGAGGGCCTGATGTCGGGGGGGAGGGAGTACTCCGTAGGGCTCTCCTTGGCGAAGTCGTAGGCGAGCCTGAACCCGCCGGATTCGAACTTGGCGCCGCCGCCGTGCATGGAGGCGGCGGCCTGGGGGAAGCGGTCGAGGAACGCCGCGACCTTGGGATGGGCTTCCGCCCGTTGGATCAGCTTGTCGATCCCGAGCAACGACGGGGCGCCGTAGCGCCTGGACCAGGAGCGCACCTGCGCGGGGTCTTTCAGCGGGACCGCGATCTCCTCCACCTTGAAGCCGTAGCGCAAGCCCCGCCGCGAGAGCTTGGCGGGCGTCAGGTAGTGCAGATCGAGCCTTGCCGAGTAGCCGGAGAGGCGGGCCTCGCAGGCCGGGTCCGGCGGGCGCCGGTCGATGACCGACAGCTCGGGCGTGGCGCGGTCGGCCCAGACCGCCCGCTCCAGCTCGAACCGCGCCAGGTTCGAGAGCATGGGGGCGGCAAGGACCGTTCTAAGCAGGCTCTCCTTGTCGATGCGGTAGGGGAAGCGCCTGGCTGCGAGCGCGCCGGCTTCCCGCAGGCTCATGCAGCCAGGCCGCGGGACGGGCTGGTCGGACCAGGGGACCGGTCCCAACTCGACCGCCACGACGCGGGCCGAGAGGAGCAGCGAGAACGCCAGATGAAAAGCCAAGACGACAGGGATTGTAGGTTATTTCCCGCCGCGGTTCCTTGCGCGGCCGGCGCCAAGAGCATATAATCAGCGATCATGAACAGGGCCCCGGCCGCCTGCCTCGCGGCGCTCGCGTTGTTGGCGGGGTGCGCGAAGACGGAGGGGATCCCGAAGGTCGTCCTGGCCGACGAGGAGGAGTCCGAGTCGCCTGGCCGGCCCGGGGGAGGCGAGCTGGTCTTCTCCCTCCCGCCCAGGCTTTCCCCGGGCAGGGCTTTCGCCAAGTACCGGGCCGTCATCGAGCTCGCCGCGCAGGGCGTCGGGATGTCCGCGCGGATCGTCTCTAGGACGACCTACGGGGAGGTCATCTCTCTGCTGGAGCACCGGGACATCGAGGTCGCCTTCATGTGCGCCGGGTCGTACGTGGACGCCAGGGAGAGCTTCGGCGCGGAGATCCTCGCCGTGCCCGTGATCGCCGGAAAGACCACGGACCGTGCTTGCATCCTGGCGCGGGCGGACGGCCCGATCATGCGTTGGGAGGACCTGCGAGGGCGCTCCTTCGCCTTCACGGACCCCGAATCCAACGCCGGCAAGCTGCGGCCCTCCTACCTGCTCGCCTCGCATGGATTCTCGCCGAAGACCTTCTTCTCCCGCACGATCTACTCCCACGGGCACGAGAACTCCGTCAAGGCCGTGGCGAGCGGCCTCGTCGACGGCGCGGCGGTCCACTGCAATGTCCTCAACGACCTGCCCGCCGACGATGCCGCGCTGGCTGGGAAGGTCAAGGTCGTGTGGAGGTCCCCTCCGCACGCGATGCCGCCCATCTTGGTCCACCCTGGCCTCGATCCGTCCTTGAAAGAAGGCCTGCGGAGGGCTCTGCTCTCGATGCACCGGAGCCCCGCCGGGGCCGGGGCCCTGCGGAGGGCGGGCATCGACCGGTTCGAGGTCGTCGGGGACTCGGCCTACGACGAGGTCCGCAGGATGCGGGCGGCGGTGGCCTCGCCGTGACGAGCTTTCCCGGACGAGGGCCCGCCGCGGGAGCGAGCCCCCGGCGGCGAGCGAAGAACGACCTGAGCCAGCGGGGACGGCGGCCCTTATGGGCGCGTCCCGCCGCCGCCGGCATCAGGCTCAAGCTCGCGGCGGGGACCGCGGGCGTGGCCGCGGTCTTCGGCCTCCTGGTGCTCGGGGGGGTCTACCGGGGGGTGTCGTCCTCGCTGGAGGAGGAGATCGGCCGCCGCGGGTTCACCATCGCCGAGACCCTGCTGGACCCCTGCCAGGGCTTCCGCCTCGCCGACGACTCGTTCGCCCTGCAGCATATCCTGCGCTCGGCGTTGAGCCGCTACGACGACGCGAGGTACATCTTCGTCGTGGACGGCTCGGGGAATGTCGTGTCCCACACGTTCGGCCGCGGCGTCCCCAGGGGGCTCGGCCGGGCCAACTTCCTGCGGCCAGGCGAGCGGTCCCGCGCCGGTTTGATCGGCACGGAGGAGGGCTCGATCCTGGACGTCGCCATGGCGTTCCCCCTGGAGGAGCTGGGGGGCATCCGCGTCGGGATGAAGACGGCCGGCGCGCGCCGCCGCGTCGTGGCCGCGACCATGCGCTGGGGGGCCGCGGCCGCGGCGGTGCTGGGCCTGGGGGTCGGGTTCGTGCTGTGGCTGACGGGCCGCATCTCCAGCCGCCTGGAGCGGCTTGCCGGGGTCGCCGAGGAGGTGGGCAGGGGCAACCTGGCCGCGGCCGCCCCCGTCGAGGATGACGACGAGCTGGGCCGCCTGGCCGGGGCGTTCAACGCCATGACCGCGGACCTGAGGCGGTCCCAGGACCAGCTCTTGAAGGCCGGCAAGCTGGCGGCGGTCGGGGAACTAGCGGCCTGCGTCGCCCATGAGATCAACAACCCGCTCAACACCATGGCGGTCTGCGCCCAGTCCCTCGTGGAGCGCCTCCGCGATGCCGGGCCGTGCCTCCCGGGCTCCCTCGAGGACCTTCCGAAGGGCCTGGAGACCATCGACAGGGAGATCCGCCGCTGCAAGAGGATCACCTCCGGCCTCCTACAGTTCACCCACCCGGCCGAGCCGTCCCTGGCCCCCGTCGACCTCAACACGCTGGTGCTCGAGACCCTGCCCCTGCTGGAGCACCGCTTCAAAGCGGCGCGGTGCGCCGTGGAGAGAGCCTTGGAGCCCGGGCTGCCTCCCGTGTCCGCCGATCTCGACCAGCTCAAGCAGGCCCTCCTTAATATCCTCCATAATGCCGTGGATCATCTTAAGGAAGGGGGCAGGATCGTCGTTTCGACGGCTCTGCGGGACGGCTCCGCCCTCATCCGCGTCTCGGACGACGGGGCCGGCATCCCGCCCGAGAACTTGGGGAGGATCTTCGACCTGTTCTTCACGACCAGCAAGCCCGGGTCCGGGTCCGGGTTGGGCCTGGCCATCTGCCAGAAGATCGTGGCGGCCCACGGCGGCTCGATCGAGGTGGAAAGCGAGCCCGGCCGCGGCTCGGTCTTCACCGTCGTCCTCCCGCTCTGACCCCGGCTCCCGGGTCCGAGCTCTTCCGATCCATATCAGCGTTCCGGCGAAAGCCGCGTCATTGGCGGACGCCCCTCCGTTCTCTACAATCTCAGCGGCGTGGAAGACCATTCGAGGAGTCGACACTCTATACTACTAACCATAGCGCGGCGCTCCCGCGCTATGAGGAGAAGACGCTCATGATAAGGAAAGACCTGATCCGGCTGGGCTGCGCCGGCGCGCTCGCTCTCGCGCTGACGGCGTGGATGACGATGCTCCCGTGCCCGAGCCTCGCGGCCGAGGCCGCGCTCGCGTCGGGCGCCGAGGATAAGGCCGAGTATGTGGGCGCCCAGCAGTGCGCGTCGTGCCACGACAAGGCGGCCAAGAAGTTCGGCCTGACGACGCACGGCAGGCAGGCGGTCTCGGGCAACGAGAAGGCCGGCGAGGGCTGCGAATCCTGCCATGGCCCCGGGAGCCTTCATGTGCAGGGCGGCGGCGACCTGAAGAAGATCATCCGCAAGCCCGTCGAGGCCTGCTTCAAGTGCCATTCCGACAAGAAGCTCGAGTTCTCCATGATGTACCGCCATCCCGTTCCCGACGGCAAGATGACCTGCGGCGATTGCCACGCGCTGCACGATGCGCAGCACAAGACGACGGCCCTCAAGAGGCAGCAGGAAGTCTGCCTGCGGTGCCACCAGGAGATGAAGGGCCCCTGGACCTTCGAGCACGAGCCGGTGACCAGGGAAGCCTGTACCACCTGCCACGCCCCGCACGGTTCGGCCAATCCGAAGCTGGTCGTGGAGCGGGACTACAACCTGTGCCTCAAGTGCCACTACGCCGGCGCGCAATTCCAATCCATCGGGCACTACGCCCACCGGCGCGCCTTGAACCCCGCCCAGACGGCGGGGCCGCCAGCCTCCAATTGCTCTGGTTGCCACCGCGCGGTGCACGGGTCGAATTTCAGCAAGGAATTGAGGATGCAATAAAGGGGCCGACCAAATGAGAAAAACCACGATTGTTTGCGCGGCAGTCATCGCCTTCTTCTGGACCACGGGCGCTTGGGCCGTGGATGTCTCCATGGACGCCATGGGTCCAGGCTACAACTCGGTGAACGGCAACACGGAGAAGTTCCGCGAGAACGCCCAGCGGGTCGACGGCCTCGTCGGGGGGCTCGAGAAGATCAGCCTCGGCGGCGAGTCCGGGAGCCTCAAGTACGACCTCGAAGGCCGGGCCCTCTTCGAGCGCGACATGAGCGTCGGCTTCAATATCAAGGGAAAGGAGGGTAAGAGCTACTTCAAGTCGAAGTTCGTGACCGACCGGCATTACTACGACAGCTCGCTCCCCTTCTTCTACAGCGGGCAGAACAACTACAACCCGATGACCGAGATCGGCAAGAAGCTCAAGACAGACCGCGACGACTTCAGCGCCGAGGCCGGCCTCAAGCTCGGCGGCACCAAGGTCTACGTCGGCGGAGAGTACTCCTCGAAGCATGGAGACGAGAGCCTCTTCTGGGGCGGACGGCTCGTGGACATCGGCAACAACGTCCTCCTCTGGCTCGACCCCTTGTCGAGGCGGGTGGACTACAACACGAACAGGGTCTACGCCGGCGTCAATCAAGAGGTCGCGGGCTTCGACCTCTCCCTGCGCCATGACATCGAGAAGTCATACGGCAGTTCCTTCCATTCGGAGACCGGCTACGCTTTGGCGACGGGGGTGAAGACGCACGACAGGCTCTACATCGCCAACGTCGACCACATCACGCAGAACACCTCGCTGGGCTTCGAGGGGGACATCATCGAGAACAAGCTCAATCTCGACGCGCGCTACCGGTTCACCCGCACGGACAACTGGAACAACGTGGACTCGGACGCTTTCGACGGCGTGACGCGCGCGCGACAATACGACGAACACTCCGTCAACCTCGTCCCCAGCGACCACGCCGGCCAGAGCTATTCCCACGCCGGCAACGTCACCCTCTCCTGGACCGGATGGGATTCGGTCGCGCCCTACATGAGCTTCGAGGTCGAGAGCGGCAAGAGCAAGAACGCTTCGGTCCGGCGCGAGGACGGCTCGATCGGAGGAGCGGGGGACGGCAACGACTCCACGGCCGACGAGATCTGGGACTTCAGGACCCGCAACTACGAGAACAACGTCAGGGGCGTCGTTGGCGCCACGATCTCGGCCATCCCGAAGACCAAGGTCACCGTGCAGTTCGACGTTGAGCGCAGCAAGGTCTCCCAGTGGTGGGTCGCGGACTTCCAGACGCAGACGGGCGGCGACCCGAGAGGCGACTGGTCCTGGGACGCCGACGTCGTCTACACGAAGAGGATCTACGCCCTGTCGGCCAGGACCCGGCCGTTCGGCTGGCTGAGCGGGGGCGCCAAGTACCGGTTCACGGACCAGACGACGGCCGTTGACAACAAATGGCGCTACATCGAGAACAAGGGCGCCGGCGCCGATCCCGAGTACTCTTGGCCGGTCGGAGCCCCGAGGACCGAACTGTACTACCCCGGCAGGATCGGCGGGTGGAGCAAGCCGACCCAGGAGTTCAACCTGAATGCCAGCATCGCTCCGTGTCCGTACTTCACGCTCAGGCCCAGGTTCGATTTCGTGTCCTCGAGCTACAACGTCGACGGCGAGCAGTTCAAGCGCATCGCGACCTATCAGACCAGCGTTTGGGGGCTGTCGGCGGATGTCCTCACGCCCATCGAGGGGCTGACGGCGACGGTGGGCGTCTCCAGGCGCACGGGCTTGACCGAGACCCTGGCCGCGGACATGAGCAATTCCGTCGTGCGCAACCCCATGAGCGGCGCCGCCGCCACCAACTACTTCGGCGCGAAGATCGGGGGGTTCAGCCAGGATGCCGTCACCCTCGACGCCCAGGGCAACTATGTCGTCAAGTCCTGGGTGTTCAACGTGAACGGCGGCAGGACCGACGCGCAGGGCAACTACCCGACGCGCCTCTGGTGGACCGGCGCCGGGGTCGAGTACAAGGTGACCCAGGATGTCAGCGCCAGGGTCAAGGGCTCCTTCTACGACTATTCCGAGAGGTTCAACGGCGCCATCAACGACTACCGGGCCAAGATCGTCGCCATGGCGTTGACGGCCCGCTTCGCGAGGTAGCAAGCGTAAAGACGCGGCAAGATTGAGTCGCCGGCGCGGCGGGCGCCCCGGAACCCCGGGGCCCCGCCCCGGGATCGCCAGGAGCGTCCCGCCCCCGCTCGGGGGGCCGGCGACAGCCGTTGCCGGAGCCGGTTGCCGCGGGCTCGGGGAAGGGCTATAATCAGGGCCATGAGGCCCGCGTGACCCAAAGGGTGGCCGTGCTCGTCGTGGACGACGAGGAGGAGTTCTGCCGGTGGCTCTCCAAGGACTTTGAGCGCAGGGGCTACGCCTGCGCCACGGCCCTGGATTCGAAGGCCGCGCTCGGGGTCCTGTCCGCCGGGCGCGTGGACGTGATGCTCCTCGACATCGCGCTGCGCTCGGAGAGCGGGCTGGAGCTCCTCAAGAAGGCCCGGCGGGACCATCCGGGCGTCCAGGTGATCATGCTGACGGGCAACGGCACGGTCCGGACCGCCATCGAGGCCATGAAGCAGGGGGCCTGCGACTACCTCGCCAAGCCGGTCGACCTGGCGGAGCTCTGCCAGGCGGTCGAGCGCGCCGGCGGGGAGGCGCGGATGCGCCGGGAGAACGACCTGCTGCGCCGGGAGATCGAGCGCAGGGACAGGTTCCAGGAGTTCGTCGGCCGTCACCCCTCGGTCGAGGAGGTCAGGCGCCTGGCGCGCAAGGCGGCCGCGGCGGACTCGCCCGTGCTCGTCTGCGGCGAGACCGGCACGGGCAAGGAGCTCGTGGCGAGGATGATCCACGCCGAGAGCCCACGCCGCCACGGGCGCTTCCTGGCCATCAACTGCGCCGCCTTGCAGGAGAGCCTGCTGGAAAGCGAGCTCTTCGGCCATGAGAAGGGCTCCTTCACCGACGCGGGGCGCTTCAAGCCCGGCCTCGTCGAGCTCGCCGACGACGGCACCCTGTTCCTCGACGAGATAGGGAGCATGTCGCCGGCCACCCAGGCCAAGATCCTCAGGCTCCTGGACTCCGGGGAGTACCGCCGGGTGGGCGGCGTCGATGACCTGAGGAACTCCAGCCGCGTGGTCAGCGCCACCAACCAGGACCTGGCCGCGGCCATCAGCGTCGGTCGGTTCCGCGAGGACCTCCTCTACCGCGTCAACGTGGTGACGATCAGGGTCCCGCCGCTGCGGGAGCGCCTCGACGACGTGCCCTTGCTGGCCGAGCATTTCCTGGACAAGTTCCACGCTTTGGGCACGCGCGGCCGCAAGGCCATGAGCCCCCAGGCCATGGAGGCCCTCATGAGGTATCCCTGGCCAGGGAACGTGAGGGAGCTCGAGAACGTCGTGGAGCGGGCCGTCATCATGGCCGAGGGGCCGCGGATCGAGCCCTCCCTCCTCTGCCTTCCAGGGGCCTCTTCCTGCGCGGCCGTCCCGTTCGAGACCGCCACCCTCGCCGAGGTCGAGAAGGCCCACGTCCTGGCCGTCCTGGCCAGGGCGGGCGGCAACAGGGCCAAGGCCGCGTCCATGCTCGCCATCAGCGTGAGGACGCTCTACAACAGGCTCAGGGAATACGGCCTGGATTAGAGCCTAGCCGGCGCCGCGCGGCCGGCGTCGGAATCCCGCCTGCAGGACTTGCCGGCCATGCCGGCAGATGGTGCCTGGCCGGGACGGCCCTTCCAGCCTTCGCCCTCGCGGACGAGGGGACCGCGTCTCGACGAGGAAGTGCCGTGCCAGGCGCCTCGATGACGGGCCAAAGGGGTCTGGCAGGATTGATGCCCTATCTCCGTATGACGCGATTCCTCGCAAGAGATAAGGAGATCATGGGCTACGCTCGGAGGGTTGTGCCGAAGTACGGTTGCCCGATGCCCGTCCCGGAGGCTTGCGGTTCCTGCTCCTGCGGCAAGCGGTGCGGCATGGGCTTCCTGGAGGGAGAGTGGCGCAGGCGCTTCCTGGCCGGGAAGGTCCCGCGGTTTCACCCCGCGCGGCAGGTGATCTTCGGAGAAGGGGACTGGCCGCAGGGCATCATGATCCTCTGCTGGGGCTCGGTCAAGCTGAGCCTGAGGTCCCGCCAGGGACGCCAGATGGCCCTTCGGTTCTGCTCCTGCGGGGACGTGTTCGGGGACGCCGCCTACCTGGCCGGGACGACCCATCCCTACTCGGCCGAAGCCTCCACCAACGCCTACGTCTGCCTCGTTCCCAGGCCGTTGGCCGACGAACTGGCTGCCGGTTGTCCGGAGTTCCTCCGGCGGATGGCGGCCAAGTCCGGCCAAGAGCTGGGCTTCATGACGAACCTGGTGTCCGGCTGGCTCTTCCAGTCGGCCGACGCCAAGCTCGCGGGCTTCCTGCTCTCCATCGCCGAGCGCGGCGACGGCCCCCGCTGCGGTCTGGTCCGGCGCTTCAACCGCAGGCTGGTGGCCGAGCACGTGGGGCTCTCCCCTGAGACCGTCGTCAGGAGGCTGGGCGAGTTCAAAAGGCTCGGGTTCGTGAAGTTCTCGGGCGGCAGCGTCGAGCTCCTCGACAGGACCGGCCTCAAAGCCATGGCCTGCGACGGGTCGCCGGCTCCAGCGGGGCTGTGGGCGGCTTCCGCCTGACCGGTCGGGCCATCCCGCCTTGAAACCCGCCTCGAAACCTGTCGCCTCGAAACCTTGCGCGGCCGGCGCCAAGAGCATATAATCAGCGCTGGCGGGCCTGTCGAAGGCGGCGACGCTGATTAGGGAGGGAACCATGGCTGGCGGGATTCTTGACACCGTCTTGTTGCTGGCGCTGCCGGCGTCCGGCAAATCCGAAGTGCGCAGGTACATCAAGCACCTCTCCCAGGAGAAGAGGAAGAAGGACTTCCACATGGGGCCGAGCGTGCAGCTCGACGACTTCCCCTACGTCCACATGATGCGGCGCGTCGACGACGAGCTCGTTTCTCGCGGCAAGGCCCGCCTCTTCTTTCAGTCTCCCGAGAGGCCTTTCCGCGATCCTCTCGACTGGGGCACGCTGATCCAGCTCCTCAACGAGGACTACGAGTTCCTCACGGCCCGGCCGTGCAAGGAGCCGTCGTCCGCGGCGCTCCATCTTTTCGACCGCATCGACAGGGCCTCGAAGGCCGTGGGCGCGCCGGCGCGCCTCGCGGGCCTCGACGCCGCGACCCGCCAGGCGGTCGCCGAGCCCCTGGAGAAGGAGGCCCGCGAGCTTTGGAACGAGAGGAAGCCCGGGCAGAAGATCGACCTCAAGGGCAAGACCCTGGTCATCGAGTTCGCCCGCGGCGGGCCCCAGGGCTCCCGGATGCCGCTCCCCGCGCCTTTCGGCTACCAGTATTCCCTGGCCCAGGTCTCGAAGCAGCTCCTCAACAAGGCCTGCATCCTGTACGTCTGGGTCACGCCCGAGGAGTCCCGGCGCAAGAACGCCGACCGCACCGACCCGAACGACCCGGGCTCCATCCTCCACCACGGCGTGCCGCTCGACGTCATGCTCAACGACTACGGCTGCGACGACATGGACTGGCTCGAGGCTCATGCCGAGCGCCGCGGCACCGTGGCCGTGAAGGCCCATGGGAAGACCTTCCACCTGCCGTGCGCGCGCTTCGACAACCGGGTGGACAAGACTTCCTTCCTGCGCGCCGAGGCCAAGAAGTGGAAGGCCGGCGACGTCCGCGCGGTGCACGAGGGCCTGAAGGCCGCGCTGGACAAACTCGCCGGGCTGGCCGCGCCCGGCGTTTCTGGCGCGGACCTGCCGCCTCCGAGACCCAAGGGAAGCGGCCTGGCCGCCGCCTAGCGCCGCGACCGGCGTGGCGATCAGCGTCCCCAAGGAGTGGTGGCGGGGGTTCTTCGACCCCCGGTTCTACACGCCGGCGGACGTCGCCCACGTCGAGGCCGCCGGGCGCGAGGTCCGTTTCGTCGTCCGGCAGTGCGGCTTGAAGCGGGGCGCGGCCGTGTTGGACCTCTGCTGCGGCCCCGGCCGGCACAGCCTGCCGCTCGCCCGCAAGGGCTTGCTGGTCACGGGCCTGGACTACAGCCGCGCCTACCTCGGGGAGGCCCGGGCCAAGGCCCGGCGGGCCCGCGTGGACGCCCGGTTCGTGCGCGGCGACATGAGGAAGCTCCGATTCGCCGCCGAGTTCGACGCGGCCGTCAACCTCTTCACGAGCTTCGGCTATTTCGACAAGTGGCGCGACAACGCGGCGGTCCTGGCCGGCCTGGCCAGGGCGCTCAAGCCCGGCGGGCTGCTGCTGATGGAGATGATGAACGCGGACTGGCTCAAGGGCCATTTCAGGAGCCGTTCCTGGCAGCGCCAGGACCGGGGCGTGTACCAGCTCGAGGAGAACGAGCTCGCCCGCGGGGGCCGGCAGGTCCGCTCGCGCTGGATCAGGATCTTCCCGGACGGCCGCGTCGAGGAGAGGGGGCTCGCCCTGTGGCTTTTCGACCGGCGCAGCCTCTCGGCCCTGCTGCGGGCCGCGGGCTTCGTCCCCTTGAAGTTCTGGGGGAGCATGGCGGGCGACAGGCTTTCCAAGGAGACGAACCGCCTCATCGTGCTGGCTCGGAAGGCCCCGGTCCCGCGCGAGGGGCGCGCGCGTCGGGGGGATCGGGCGCGGGCATGAACGGCAACACGGCGGCGGTCATCCTGGGGGCGGCCGCTACGACCACCCGTATTACTGGGCCCCGTTCGTTCTCTTCGGGCAGTAGCGCCCGCTTTCGTTCCCGTCCACCGTGAGGGGGACCGTCAGGCCCGCCCACGCCGCCGCCGCGGCCATGGTGACCGCCGGGCAGAGCAAGCCGGGGACGACCCCCGCCATCATCGAGACCAGCGACAACGCCCCCGCGGTCAACCCCATCGAGGAGCGGTAGATGAAGGTGTCGATGACCTGCTTGGCGCGGTAGCGGGCGTCGAACGAGAGGGGGATGTAGAGCAGCTCCTTGGAGGCCCTGAAGAGGGAGTAGTCCAGGCTCTTGAAGAGCAGCAGCGAGAGGGACGCGCTGCGAAGGTCCGGATGGAGCAGCAGGCCGAGCGATGACAGCAGGTGGACGGCCGGGATGCCCAGGAAGAGCCAGCGCATCGGGACGTACCGCAGCAGGAGCGGCGTGGCGACGAACTGGAGGAAGGACGAGGCCGTGTTGGCCGTGGACCAGAAGCCGCCCAGGTAAGCCGTGCGGGCGTCCTTGGCCGGGATGGCGGCCTCCAGGATCTGGTTGAACCTGAGGTCGAACACGGTCGAGACCACCTGGGCCAGGCACACGACCCCGGCCAGCAGGGCCAGCATGCGCGAATCCGTCAGGAGCTTCAAGCGCAGGTGGCCTTGCCGTCCGCCGTGCTCCTCCGGGGAAGGCTGGGGCTCCCCCGCGATCCTGTAGGCCAGGCAGGCGAGCAAGGTCGCGGGCAGGAGGGCGGCCACGGCCAGCAGGAGGATCTGCTCGGTGCCCACGACCGTGGCGATTCTGTGGACGAGGTAGCCCGCCGCGATCGGGCCGATGGAGGCGCCGCCGATGATGGGCCCGTTGAACATCCTGGCTTGCTCGGGCTTGAGGAAGCTGTTGATCAGGGACCAGTACTGCTCCACGATGAGCACGATGTAGACCTGGCGGAAGACATAAAGGAAGGCCGCGGCGGGCTTGAAGCCGGCCCGGAGGGCCAGGTAGCAGAGGACGAAGACCATGGCGCTCGACAGGGAGGAGGCGACCATGGTCTTCAGCGGGCCCCACCTGGAGAGCATCCGGCCATAGCCGAAGACCAGCAGGGCCATGGCGAAGGGGATGGCGGTCATCGCGTACGGGAGCTTGGCTGAGCCGTACGCGTTGAGGAAGAGCGAGGTCGAGACGCTCCGGACGAACTCGTAGCCGCCCACCAGGAAGGTGGCCGCCAGAGAGATGCAGGCCGCGGCGGCCGCGGTGCGCTTCCACGAGGGGTCCTGCGACGGCGCCATGCGGCATTGTATCTATGCGCGGGGTGCTTGGCAAATGCTCCTCCTTGACGGGCCTGGAAACATTCGGGATGCGGCCGCGCAAGTAGTTCTCCCCGGCCTGCCTGAGCCATATGCTTGTATAATAATAATTATCCGAGGCATAGCTCGGATAACATATTGTGTTGAAATTATGATTGTGGTATAACTAGTTTTATGGACAGGATTCTGCCGAAATCGCTCCGAAAACATTGGGATGATCCCAAGGGCCTGATTCAGGTCTTCACCGGCCCTCGCCAGGTCGGGAAGACGACTGCGGCTCTCGGCCTCATGGAGCCTGCGCATAGGATCTATGCCGATGCGGACTTGCCGACTCCCCCGACGCCTGATTTCATCACCCAGCATTGGAGAAAGGCCCGCGAGCTTCCAACCGCCCATCGCACCCTTATCCTCGATGAGGTCCAGAAAATCCCACGTTGGTCCGAGGTCGTCAAACAGCTCTGGGATGAGGATCAGCGCGGCAAGACCATCCTGCGCGTGTGCATCCTGGGCAGTTCCGCCCTCCTGCTGGATAAGGGCCTGGCCGAGAGCCTGACCGGCCGCTTTGAGGTGAGCTATTTCCCACACTGGACCTACGCCGAGTGCAGGGACTGCTTCGGCGCGGCGGTCGAGGAGTACGCGGACATCGGCGGCTATCCCAAGGCCTATGACCTGCGCGGGGACCACGCGCGCCTCGAGAGCTACCTTCGCGACGGCATCCTCGAGCCGACGCTCGGCCGCGACATCCTGGCGCTACGTTCGGTCGACAAGCCGGCCCTGCTGCGCCAACTCTTCTGGTACGTCTCGCGCCTGCCCGCCCAGATCGTCAGCTACGAGAAGATTCTTGGTCATCTGCAGGGGAGGGGCAACTCCGCGACCCTCGTGCATTACGCCGAGTTGCTCGCGACCGCGTTCCTCCTCGTTCCCTTGAGCAAGTTCTCGCGGCGGCCTCATCGCACCAAGCGGTCCATCCCGAAGTGGATCGTGGCCAACCCCGGCCTCGTCGACAAGTCGGTCAAGCATGCGGGACTCCAGGGATTCGTGTTCGAGAATCTGATCGGGTCCCACCTGTTGAACATCCTTTTTGGGCGGAAGGACTATCGACTGCAGTTCTGGCGGGAGGAACCCTTCGAGATTGACTTCATCGTGACTCGCGACAACGAGCCGGTCGCCGCGTTCGAGGTCAAGAGCGGCAGGGCGAAGAAGCCCCCGGCCTTGCGGCGCCTGGAGAGGACCGAGATCGGATGCCCCGTGCGGATCATCTCGAAGGAGGGCGCGGCCGAATTCCTCGGGGCGACGAGCATCGAGGATATCCTCGGTCCGAAGAACCATCCTCCGCCAATCCCGTAAGCCAGGTACAGCAAGCAGAAGTGGCGGGGCGAAGCTCCGTCTGGCGGCGGGGAAAATGGACAGGCGGGGAAAATGGCCTTGACAGCGCGGCGGTCCGAGGTTATCCTTCGGAAGATATGGCGATGGCGGGGCCCAGGGCGATCCATGGCGACGGCCGCTTGATGCGGCCGCGCAAGTCATTCGCGCCGGCCTACCTCAAGGCGCGAGAGGAAGGCGGGTTCCGGGAGCGGGTGGAGCGGGCTCTCGCGTTGCTGAGCCCGTCCTGCCGGGTCTGCCCGCGGTCCTGCCGCGACGCGGACCGCGGCCGCGATGAGACGGGGCTCTGCGGGGTCGGGAGGTCGGCCCGGGTCTCCGGTTGGGGCGCCCATCTCGGGGAGGAGGACGTCCTGCGCGGCTGGAAGGGTTCCGGGACGATCTTCTTCGCCCAGTGCAACCTCCGCTGCGTGTTCTGCCAGAACCACGACATCAGCCAAACTGGCCGGGGGGACGAGGTCGGGCCCAAGGAGCTCGCCGCCATGATGCTGCGGCTCCAGGACACGGGCTGCCACAACATCAACCTCGTCACCCCGTCGCACGTCGTCGCCCAGATCGTCGAGGCCCTGGCGCTGGCCGTCGAGGGCGGGCTCAAGGTGCCGCTGGTCTACAACACCGGCTCCTACGACGGCCTGGAGAGCCTCGAGCTCATGGGCGGTCTCGTGGACATCTACATGCCGGATTTCAAGTTCTGGGACCCGGCGGCCAGCGGCCGGTACCTGCTCGCGCCCGACTACCCCGCGGCGGCCCGCCGGGCCGTGGCCGAGATGCGCCGGCAGGTCGGCGACCTGGTGGTCGACGAAGACGGCGTGGCCGTGCGCGGGGTCCTGGTGCGCCATCTCGTGATGCCGGGCATGGCCGAGGACTCCGGCCGGGTCCTGCGGTGGCTGGCCGGGCTGTCGAAGGACACGTACGTCAACATCATGGACCAGTATCGTCCGGCGTGGAAGGCGCGGGAGGACCCGCGCTACGCGCCCATCGGCCGCTGCGTGCCCCGCCGGGAGATGGAGGCGGTCGGGCGGCTGGCCGTCGAGGCGGGCCTGTGGAGGTTCGACGACCGGTGGAGGAGGCTTTATCCCGTGGGGGAAGTGAGTTGCTAAGGTTGAATCGATTTGCGTCGTGTAGTAGAATGACGGTCGCATCCATTCCGTGAGAAGGGAGGCTTGATTCTGTGGCCAGCTCCAAGCCCGCCAAGGGATTGCCGAAGAAGACTGAGAAAGACAAGCCGGCCTCCAAGGGCCCGTCCGGGCAAGGGAAGAAGTCCCTGGCCAAAGGCGCCTCGCGCCTCGGCGCGGTCCAAGACGTGAAGAAGGTCCTGTCCGAGGAGGACGAGGACAAGCAGCTCGACTCGCGGCTCGAGACGGTCCTGACGGAGGTGACCCAGCCGGAGAAGACCAGGGTCGAGCAGACCGCCTCCGTGGAATGCCCCTATTGCGGCGAGGTCTTCGAGCTCCACGTCGCCACCGACGAGGAGGGCCAGGTCCTGTCGGAGGACTGCCCCGTCTGCTCGAGGGTGATCTCCATCCACATCCAGATGGAGGATGATGAACTGCAGGTCGAGGCCTATCGGGGGGCGTAGGGACCCGTCGCCGGCCCATGGACCTGCCTGCTGCCGCCCCGGCCCCTGTCCCTCCGGCCCAGGCCGGCATGCTCTGTTGGAGCTGCCGCGGGGCGGTCGATCCGCCCGACAACTTCTGCCGCCATTGCGGCTCGGGCTTGGGGGAGAACGTCCCCTGGTACTACGAGAAGGTGTGGATCGGGGTCCTCACGGTCTTCGCCTTGGGACCCTTCGCCCTGCCGCTGGTCTGGCGCAGCCCGAGGTTCGACGAGAAGGGCCGGTGGATCGCCGGCGCGCTGGTCGCGGTGGTCGGGGCGTATCAGCTCTACGCCTGCTGCCAGATCTACGAGAAGGTGCGCATGGCGATGTCGATGATCCAGGCGCCGATGTGACCCGATGACCACCAGGAGGATCCTCGTCGTAGACGATGAGCCGGCGTGGGTCGAGCTGCTCAAGGTCTGGTTCTCGATGGCCGGCTACAAGGACGTGGAGTACGCCCTGACCGGCGGCAAGGCCATCGAGATGGCCGTCCAGGTCAAGCCCGACTGCATCGTGCTCGACCTGGTCCTGCCCGACCAGAGCGGCCTGGAGGTCTGCCAGAAGCTGCGGGCCATGCCGGACCTGTGCCGCGTGCCGGTCGTGCTCCTGACGGCCCACAAGGCCGAGCGCGTCCTGGGCCTGCAGAGCGGCGCCGACTACTTCGTCGGGAAATCCGAGCATCCCCACGAGCTCCTGGCCACCCTGGAGGCGGTCTTCCGCAGGCTGGAGAAAGAGGAAGGCCTGCTCACGCGAGGGGACCTGACCCTGCGCGCCCTCGACAGGCAGATCATCTGGAAGGAAAGCCTGGTGACGCTCTCGCCCAAGATGTTCGTGCTGCTGCACGTGCTGGTGGAGAGGAGCCCGGAGCCCGTCAGCCGCGCCGACCTCTTCCGCCTGGTGGAGGGGACCGAGACGCCCGGCCTGTCGCGCGCGCTCGACGTGATGCTCAACCGCCTCCGGAAGGTCCTGCCGGAAGACCTGGCCGCCCGGATCGTCAACGTGAAGAACTTCGGCTACGTCTACCTGAACCCCCACTCCCAGCCTCAGCCCCAACCGCCCCCCCAACCGCAGTAGTTCCCTCGGGGAACAGCCCGGTGGCCCTCCCGTTACCGCGATGTTACACGAAGGCACAACGCCGTGCATTTACAGCACATGGATTCCCTGTTATGCTTCAAATACTCGCAGGTACGACAATAGCACACGGTCCGTGAAGCGGACCTTCCAGGAATGGAACCGGGGAAACCCGGGGTCGCAAAGCCAAGGGGCGCAAAAGGGGAGACCCGAGCCGGCCAGGCTGCCGAAACTCCGAGGCCAGAGGCCCGATGATCAGAGCCATAGCCTTGAGAGCGGTCGTCATGGCGGCGCTCGCGTCCGCCGCCCAGGCGGCCCCCACCGACGATTGTCCCAGGATCGCCTCCGAGATCTCCCGGGCGGCTCTCCGGCTCGCCAAGAAGCGGGCGGCGGTGGTCGCGTTCTCCGGCGTCACGGGGCGGGAGTCCCTCTCCGGCGCGGTGGTCTCCCAGCGGCTCGCGCAGAGGCTGCTCGCCGTGGGGGAGGTCGACGTGGTCGAGCGGGAGCTTCTCGACAGGGCGCTGGAGGCTCGGACGGGGGCCGCCAGGAGGCTGACCTCCGCCATGGCCGTGGCGCTGGGCAAGGACGTGGGCGTGGACGCCGTCATCACCGGCACGGTGCTCGAGCTCAGGGACGGCCGCATCGAGGTCCACGCCCGCATGATCGAGACCGGGACCGGCAAGGTCCTCGCGGCGAGCTCGGGCCGGGTCGACAAGGACTGGTCGAACTTCGCCGACGACCCGGCCCCGTGGGACATGCCCGTGCCCCCCATGCCGTCGCTGGAGGGCGCGCCGGTGGTCAACGTCTCGTGGAGCCCCGAGAAGGGCCGCGAGGTCTCGGCCATGGACTGCCCCAGCGCCCGGCGCAAGATCCACGAGATGGAGCGCGGCATGACGGACGTCAAGGCGAGGTTCTGGGCCATCAAGCTCAAGGACAGGGATTTCTCGGTCGCCTCCCTCAAGCGCAACCCGGGCTCGGAGATCGCGGACCCCCAGCTCAAGGAGTTCTTCTACAGCAGGCTGCGCTACTGGCACCAGGAGGACTACGTGCCGGGGCTGACCCGGGAGGAGTACGACGCGTTCTCGAAGTACCAGAAGCTCCTCGAGCGCATCGCCAACTACTGCGGAGTCTGACGATGATGATCATGGCCTGTTGGGTGTTCCTTGCCTTCCCCGTCCGGGCCGACGACTATGCCGAGATGCTGCTGATGGAGCACCGGATCCGGACGGAGACCGCCGACCGGATCCAAGAGCGCATCGTCGACCCCATCTTGGGAAAGGGAGAGGCTTCCGTTTTCGTGAAGATGGAATTGGAGGCCAGACGCGAACGCGAGCACAGCGAACGTTGGGGCATGGGGGTGGCCACCCGGGAAAAAAACAAGGCGGAGAAAGGCTCGGCTGCCGCTCGCTCAGCCGGGTCGTCTCCCGCCAGCGTCTCGACGAGGACCGTTGCGGCGGCCGAAGCGGAGCCGGAGGAGGATCTGTTCAAAGGATTCGGGTTTGGGGATGGTGTCGGCGGGGCGCAGGCCAAGCGGCCCGCCGTCGCCGGCGAGAACGACGGCCATAGCAGCCTGCAGCGGGAGAGCCGTCAGACCAAGGGGATAGACGAAGAACGATACGCCGTGAAAACCGTCTTCCGAAGATACCAAGTCGTCATCATCCACGAGAAGAAAGTCCCTTCCGAAAGACTGAAGATGGTCCGCGATGCCGTGGCGGACGCATTCTCGCCGGAGCTGTCTCCTGACAACATCGTCTTCAGGGCGGTGGAGTTCTCGGAGACGGGGCCGAGATAAAGTTGGCTGCGTCGGCCGTTCATCCGCCGAAGGCGGCAGGCGACTTCCGACTCGAGACTCGGGCCGGCGTTATTTCCTATCATCTAGGGGCACCAGGAGGTGCCCCATGGCGATTCAAGTCCGCAAGCCCACCGAGGATGAGAAGAAGCAGGCTTCACGCTGGCCGATCTGGACCAAGGAGGCCTCGACTTTCCCCTGGCGCTACGACAGCGGCGAGACCTGCTACATGATCGAGGGCGAGGTCCTGGTCAAGACCGCCGAGGGGGCCGTCGCCTTCGGGGCGGGCGACTGGGTGGTGTTCCCGAAGGGGCTGGAGTGCACCTGGGTCATCAGCAAGCCCGTGCGCAAGCACTACAGCTTCGGCTGAGGCGGGCTCCATGGTGAGGCCAGAGGTCGTCGAGTTCATCCGCCGCTTCCGGGGGCAGTACTCCGATCCGGACATCAGGAAGCGGCTCGCCGACGACGGCGTCTCCCCGGTGGAGATCGACGACGCCTTCCGGCTCGTCAAGAGCCAGGAGGCGGCCCCGGCGCCGGGCGCGTCGCGCTCCGGGCCCTGGGCCCTGGTCTTTTTCGGCATCGCCGTGTTCACCCTGGTCGTGGTGTTCGCGATGCGCAAGGCCTCCCACATCGGGGGGCCCGCCGACCAGAAGGACGCCTGCGTGCTCACCGACGAGCAGAAGATCGAGGTGGAGGACGCGGTCAAGAAGCACGAGCCGGAGCTCTACGCCTACCCCGCCAACATCGACGCCTTCCTCCCCAAGGACCTCGAGGACGGCGACGCCGGCGGCTATCTCCTCGACGCCGTCAAGACCGCCCTCGAGGCCGGGGGCGTCGACCTGCTCGGGGGCCTGGCCTCCAGGGACTACAAGGTCCCCCAGGCGGTCCTGGAGAAGACGACCCCGAAACTCGAGGCCGCGCTGCGCCTCGACGGCAACGGCATCACCGGCGGGCTGATCGCCCCCCGGACCTACCTCGAGACGGGCAGCGTCGGGGTGGTGCCCGTCATCCTGGCGAGGCTGGGGACCGCCTTCCACGAGCGCTGCGTCCAGCACCTCAAGGAGGGCAGGCTCGTCGAGGCCGAGGGCGAGGCCAAGAAATCGGTCGCGTTGGGCATGCTCATGATGAAGGACTGGGCCAGCGTGTCCCAGGCCATGGGGGCCGCGGTGGCGATGGACGGCTACATCGCCGTGAAGGCCGTGCACGAGAAGCTCATCGACAAGGCGCCCGGCCTCGACTGCGTGGTCCGCAGGATGGAGATCGGCAAGGTCACCGGCATGCTCGCCAAGGACATCAAGAGCTACGTGCCCCAGCCCGACGAGACCAGGAAGCTCGGCGAGATCATGGCCGACCCCAGGCGCCTGCCGGAGCTCACGGCCTACCTCGACAGCCCGGCCCTGCGGCAGCGCTACGCGGAGCTGGTCCTGCTGGGCGCCATCGAGGCGTGGTCCCCCGGCGAGGTGCTCGCGGGCCGTCCCGACCCGTCGCGCGGGCGGATCCTCGAGTTCGCCGGCAAGCACAAGGACAAGCGGCTCGCCGCGCTGGCCGCCGGCTACGCGCAGGCGTTCGCCGAGGTCCAGGGGATCTACGCCCGGCTGTCCCCCGAGGACCGGCGGCTGGTCGCCTCGGGGCAGCAGGCCAAGGTGCTCGGCACCATCCTGAACAAGCCCGCGGCCGAGAGGCTGGCGCTGATGGTCGGGCTGGTCGCCCGCGGCGCCGTCCCCGCCCCCTCGGCGCCCCCGGCCGGCGACTGAGTCAGCCCTCGGAGCCCGCGGGCGGCAGGGGCTCGGCGTGGACCACGACGCTGTGGAGCAGCGGGATGGCCGCGCGCAGGTGCCCTTCGAGCCGCTCGGTGAAGGCGTGGGCGTCCCGGATGTTGGCTGAACCGGCCATCAGGCAGCGCACGGACACCGCCAGCTTCCCGGAGGACGAGCGCACCTTCAGGTCGCGGACGCTCGCCGTGGGCTCGTGCTCCCGCAGGAACGCGTCGATGGCCTCCCGGATGCGCTTGGCTCCGACGGGGGGGACGGGCTGGGCCGAGGCGTCGTCGACGCACGGCTCGATGTGCGTGGCGATGTCCGCCAGCCGCGGCAGGGCCGAGCGCAGGGCGTCCTCGTAGGCCGTCGCCTGGCGGTGGGCTTCCTCCAGGCTGAGGGAGTCGCTGACCTCGAGGTGGAGCTCCACGGACTTGGCGTCCTCCTCGTCGTAGACGCGCAGGCTGTGGATGTGCAGCCCCTGGCGGGCGGCGAGCCGGCGCGCCGTGCCCAGGGTGTCCTCGGGCGACGCCGGCTCGGGCTCCACGTGCACGACGACGTCGGCCCCGGGCAGCGCGGCTCGCACCGCGGCTTCCGCGCGGTCCGCGATGTCGTGCGCCGCGTCGAGCCCCGACGCCTCGGGCACGGCCAGGGTCACGTCGGCGAAGACCTCCGGCCCGCTCCTGCGCACGCGGGCCTTGCGCACGGCCAGCACGCCCGGCACCTTGGCCGCGGCGGCGGCCACCGCGTCGTGGAGCTCCCGGGGGGCGGCGTCGAGGAGCTCGTCGACCGCCCTGCGCCCCAGCCGCCAGCAGACCGACAGCACGATGGCCGCGACCGCCAGGGCCGCGGCAGCGTCCGCCTTGACGAGCCAGGGCGCGCCCGTCCGGTGGGCGGCGACGACGCCGGCCAGGCCCAGGAGCACGGCCAGCGACGACCAGATGTCCGTGGAGAAGTGGAGGGCGTCGGCCTCGAGGGCCTGGCTGTCGTACTTGACCGCCACGAGCTTGAGCGAGCGCGACCGGGAATAGTCCACCGCGATGGACAGGGCGATGACCCCGAAGGACCAGGCGTTGACCTCGACGGCCGCCTCGCGCAAGCACAGCCGCTCGACGGCCTCCCACACGATCCAGGCGCAGGTGGCGGCCAGCAGGAAGGTCTCGAAGAGCGCCGAGAGGTTCTCGATCTTGCCGTGGCCGTAGGCGTGGTCCTTGTCGGCGGGGCGGCCGGAGACGTGCACGGCCCAGAGCGTGACCGCGGCCGCGACCAGGTCCAGCCCCGAGTGCAGGGCCTCGGAGAGGATGCCCAGGCTGTTGGTCCAGAGCCCGACGGCGAGCTTCGTGCCGGTGAGCGCGACCGCCGCGAGGAGAGAGGACAGGGCGACGTCCTTCTTCTCCTGGATCCCGGCCGGATAGGGAGCGATCCCCATGTGAACATCATACCAGAATCCCGGCGTTCTTCCGCGCCGGCCGAGGTTTGCTAGACTATCCCCCCATGTTCGCGCTGGCGAGGCTCCTCCCTGCGGCCGCCCTCCTGGCCGCTCCCGCGCCCCGGCCCGCCAACGCCCTTCCCGAGGGGCGCGGAGCCCCCCAAGCGGGCTCCGCGCGGGACGCTCGGCCCCCGGCCTCGACGCCCGCGGTGGAGTTCTCCAGCGCGGGGCGGGCCGTCGGCCTGCAGGAGGCCTTCGAGCTCGGCCTGGGCAGGAGTTCGGAACTCGCCCAACGCTCGCAGAGCGTGGCCGAGGCCTGGGCCCGCGTGAAGGAGCTGTGGGCCGCGGTCCAGCCGACTCTCTCCTTCAAGACCAGCGAGTTCGTGCAGGACTCCGAATCCTCCCGCGACAAGCCGGAGGTGAAGGTGTCGCTGCGCCAGCCCCTCTTCACGGGCTTGAGGGAGTTCCTGGCCGTGCGCGTGGGCAAGGCCCGGGGCGCGGTCGCGGAGCTCGAGCTCCGGCGCGCCAAGGACCTCCTGTTCCAAGACGTGGCGGCGGCCTACCTGGGCCTGCTGGGGTACCACCGCCAGCTGGCCATCCGCCAGGCGCTCGTCGCCATCATCTCGGACCGCATCCGCGAGCTCAAGGAGAGGGAGCGCATCGGCAGGACCCGCCGCAGCGAGGTCCTGGCCGCCGAGTCCCAGCGCGCCCAGCTCGTGGCCGACTTCGAGCAGGCCAAGCGCGACGAGCTCGACGCCCAGGAGAGCCTGCGCTTCCTGACCGGCCTCTCGGAGCGTCTCGCGCCCTCCGGCCTCCCGGAGGCCCCGGAGCCCGACCTCGAGGGCGCCCTGGGCCGAGGCCGTGACAGGGCGGACGTCGAGGCCCGCCGCCGCGACCTCCAGGCCGCGCGGGAGAGCACCGAGATCGTCCGCCGGGGCCGCTGGCCGATCGCGTCGCTCGACGGCAGCTACTACTTCAAGCGGGCCGAGACGCAGAAGGACATCAGGTGGGACCTCACGGTCTCGGCGGAGCTGCCGTTGTACCAGGGCCTCAGGACCGCGGCCCAGGTCCAGCAGGCGGTCGCGCGCGAGAAGACGGCCGAGGAGGCCCTGTCGCTGGCCCTGCGCAAGGCCGAGACGGAGGTCCGCAAGGCCCATGCCGACCTGCGGGGGGGGCTGGCGACCGTGGCGGCGCTGGAGCGGGCGGTCTCCCTCGCCGAGGACAACGCCCAGGCCCAGGCCGAGGATTACCGCCTGGGCCTGGTGACGAACCTCGACGTCCTCGGCGCCCTCAACACCCTTCAGCAGGCGCGCCTGAGGCTCACGGCCGCGGCCGTGGACGTCGCGCTCGCCCGCGTGAGGCTCGACGTGGCGGCCGGGGACGTGCGGCGATGAGCATCTCCGACGTCTCCATCCGCAACCCGGTCTTCGCCTGGATGCTGATGCTCGGGCTCATGTTCTTCGGCTGGCTCGGCTTCTCCCGCATGGGGGTCAGCCTCATGCCGGACGTGGACTTCCCGGTGCTGTCCATCTCGCTCTCCTGGGAGGGGGCCGCGCCGGAGATCATGGAGACCGAGGTCGTCGACCTCGTCGAGGACGCCATGACCTCGGTCGAGGGAGTGCGCGAGATCTCCTCGAGCTCGCGCCAGGGCTCGGCCTCGGTCACGGTGGAGTTCGAGCTCGACCGGAACATCGACGTGGCTCTCCAGGACGTCCAGGCCAAGCTCGCCCAGCTCCAGCGCCGCCTCCCCAGGGACCTCGACCCGGCCGTGGTCTCCAAATCCAACCCTGAAGACAACCCCATCATGTGGCTGGCCCTGTCGGGCACCCTGCCGCTCAAGGACATGATGGTCCTGATGGAGACCCGGGTCAAGCAGCAGTTCCAGACGATCCCCGGCGTGGGCGAGGTCCACCTCGGCGGTCTCGTGGACCGAAACCTCAGGGTCTGGCTCGACGCCGAGGCCATGCAGGCCAAGCAGATCACGGCGCAGGACGTCCTGGCCGCCATCGGCCGCGAGCACGTGGAGGTCCCGGCCGGGCGCCTGGAGACCGCGGCCAGGGAGTTCAACGTGCGGGCGCTGGGCGAGTTCCCCTCGGCCGAGGAGTTCGCGGGCCTCCTCATCACCCAGCGGGGAGGGGCGCCCATCCACGTGCCCATCAAGCTCAAGGAGGTCGCGCGCATCGAGGACGGCCTGGGCGACACCCGCCGCATCGCGCGCGCCAACGGCGTCCGCGCGATCGGCATGGGCATCCGCAAGCAGCGGGGCGCCAACTCGGTCAAGGTCGCGGCCGAGGTGACGCGCCGGCTCTTCGAGGTGCGCAAGACCCTGCGGCCCGAGGTCGAGCTCAACGTCAACTTCGACTCGACCCGCTTCATCAAGGACGCGGTCCACGAGCTCAACTTCAACCTGATCCTCTCCGCGCTCCTCACCTCCGTGGTCTGCTGGCTCTTCCTCGGGACCTGGTCGTCCACGGCCAACATCCTCATGGCCATCCCGACCTCGATCCTCGGCACCTTCATCGCGACCTACTTCCTGGGCTTCACGCTCAACAGCTTCTCCATGCTCGGCCTGACCCTGGCCATCGGCATCGTGGTCGACGACGCCATCATGGTGCTCGAGAACATCGTGCGCCACCGCGAGCTGGGCAAGGACCGGGTGCGCGCTTCCGTCGAGGGGGCCAGGGAGATCACGTTCGCGGCCATGGCCGCGACCCTGGCCATCCTCGCCATCTTCGTTCCCGTGGTCTTCATGAAGGGCATCGTGGGCAAATTCTTCTTCCAGTTCGGGGTGACGATCTCCGTGGCCGTGATGCTCTCCCTGCTCGAGGCCCTGACCTTGACGCCGATGAGGACCTCCCAGTTCCTCGCGGAGGGCCGCGCGTCCGGCATGGCGCGGCTGGCCAACGACCTGTTCGGCCGCCTGTCCCGGGTCTACGGGGGCGTCCTCGCCGCGTGCCTGGACCACCGCTGGAAGACCCTGGCCCTGGCCGCGGCGTTCTTCGGCGGGACCCTGCTCCTGGCGCGGGGCCTGCGCTGGGAGTTCGTGCCTCCCCAGGATCAGTCCATGTTCATGCTGCGCTTGCGCACGCCCGTGGGCTCCTCCATCGAGGCGACCGACGCCAAGTTCCAGGAGATCGGCCGATGGCTGACCGCCCAGCCCGCGGTCAGGCGCTACTTCGGCAACGTGGGCGGCATGGGAGGCGGCGAGGTCTCCACCGGGATGATGTTCGTGACCATGAAGCCTCCAGAGGAGCGGCCCAAGGGACCCGGCGGCCAACGCGTCACCCAGGGGGACTTCATCCGCGAGGCGCGCAAGGAGCTCAAGAAGATCCCGGGCGTCAGCGCCATCCCCCTGGACCTCTCCCAGGCCGGGTTCGGCGCCAACCGCGGGATGCCCATCGAGTTCTCGGTGCGCGGGCCCGATTGGGAGAAGCTCGTGGGGCTTTCCAAGACCCTGCTCGCGAGCTGCGAGGCCACGGGCCTCATGGTGGACGTCGACAGCGACTACCGCGCGGGCATGCCCGAGGTCCGGGTCTATCCGGACCGCGCCAAGGCCTACGCCCGGGGGGTGTCGGTCGAGTCCGTGGGCACGGTCATCAACGCCATGGTGGGCGGGGTGCGGGCGGGCTACTTCACGGACGCGGGCCGGCGCTACGAGGTGCGCGTGCGCGCGGCGACCGGTTATCGGCTCAAGGCGTCGGACATCGGCAAGTTCTTCGTGCGCAACAACCGGGGCGAGATGATCCGCCTTGCCGAGGTCGTGCGCATCGAGGAGCGCTCCACGCTCCTCTCCATCCTGCGCAAGGACCGGGAACGCGCCATCGGCATCACGGCCAACGTGGCTCCCGGCAAGTCCCAGGCCGACGCCATCGCCGCGGTGGAGCGCCTCTCCCGCGAGGGCCTGCCCCCGGGCTACCACGTCGTGTTCGGGGGTTCGGCGCGCACCTTCCGGGAGTCCTTCGAGAGCCTCCTCCTCGTGCTGGGCCTGGGCCTCATCGTGGCTTACATGGTGCTCGGCTCGCAGTTCAACAGCTTCCTCCACCCCTTCACGGTCCTGCTGGCCCTGCCCTTCAGCGTCTCGGGAGCGCTGCTGGCCCTGCGCGCGACCGACACGAGCCTCAACCTCTACTCCATGATCGGCATCATCCTGCTCATGGGCATCGTGAAGAAGAACTCCATCCTGCTCGTGGACTTCACGAACCAGCGCCGGGCCGGGGGCCTGCCCGTCCGCGACGCCCTGCTCGAAGCCTGCCCCGTCCGTTTGCGGCCCATCCTCATGACCTCGATCTCGACGATCGCCGCGGCCCTGCCGCCCGCCCTGGCCTTGGGTCCCGGGGCGGAGACGCGCATCCCCATGGCCGTCACGGTCATCGGCGGCGTGGCGGTCTCGACCTTCCTGACCCTGTTCGTGGTCCCCTGCGCCTACAGCCTGCTCGCCCGCCTGGAGCGTCGAGCGACGACGGCCTTGTCCCCCTCGGCTACTTGCCTCCCCGCGGGGGAGGCAAGTGACTGCGCCGCTTCCTGATCAGGGCGGCGAGTTCCCGGTAGCCTTCGTCCTTCGCCATGGACTCGGCCGTGTCGCCGGCGCGGGTCCGGGCGTCGGGGTCGGCCCCGCGGTCGAGCAGCATGGCGACGATGTCGGCGTGTCCTTTGCGAGCCGCCAGGATGAGCGGCCGGTTGCCGTCCGAGTCCATGGCCTCGATCCTGGCCCCGTGGTCCAGCAGAGACCTGGTCATGTCGGTCCTCCCCTTGAACGCGGCCCACATCAGGGCGGTCCAGCGGAGCCGGTCCCGGGATTCGAGCCTGGCCCCGCCGCGCAGGAGCAGGTCCGCGGTGGGGACCCTGGTCCACTTCGCCGCGAGCATGAGCGCGGTCTCCCCCTGGGCGTTCTGGAGCTCCGTCTCCGCGCCTCTCGACAGCAGGAGCTCGACGACCGCGTTGTTCTCCTTGGCCGAGGCCCACATGAGGGGCGTCCAGCCGTTCTCGTCCATCGAGTCGGGGCTGACGCCCGAGTCGAGCAGCTGGCGGACCTTCTTGACGTCGCCGTGCTTGGCGGCCCGGGCGACCTTGCCTTCCGACTTCTGGGCAGCCGGGTTCGGGACCTCCGGCTTGTTGCAGCCGGCTAGAACGAGGCACGCGGGCAGGAATAGGGTCGGGAGCTTCGTCATGGAAAAAGCGATGCTTATTCTACATAAAATAAGGCCGCTCTTTGGTATGATACCAGGGCGGCCGGATGCTCGGTCTGCGGGAGGTGGCGCGATGAACATGAAGCTCGTCGTCCTGTCCGCCGGGTTGGCGCTCTTGTCCGAAGCGGCGGTCCTGGGGGCTGAAGGCGGCCAGGCGGCCTCTCTCCGCGCCCGGGAAGGCCGGCCCGTCTCGACCGCGCCCCGGTCCGGCGCGCTGCCGGCCGAGCCCGCCGACGAGGCCAACCTCCGGATCGAGGTCTCGGCGAAATACGAGGAGCTCCAGGGCTCCACCCGGTTCGTCGTGGGCAACGGCTCCCAGGCCAACCACGTGGCCGGCGGCGACAAGGCGTTCGCGGTCAAGAGCAGCCAGGGCACGGGCGTCGAGTTCAAGAGGTGGGGGTTCATCGTGAACGTCCTGCCCACGGTCAACCCGGTCAACCCCGGCGAGGTGGTCGTCCAGCTCCAGGTGGAGCTCTCGGGGCCCGTCAAAGGCCTGGCCGGCGCGGGCGAGGGGCTGCCCAACGCGGTGCCCAACCTCGCGACCTGGCAGTTCCAATCCGCCGTCACGCTGGTCAAGGGGCGCAAGACCGTGGTCTGCTCGGCCCCGGCGAGGGTGGAGGTCACGGTCGACGACGCCAAGCCGGACTGACGTCGTCGGGCGGTTCCCGGGGGTTTCGTCCCGCGGCCGACGGGCGTGAGGGGGGGGTATTTTGTATAATACCCGCGCCCATGAAAACATTCTTCTGCCTCTTCTCGCTCTCGGCGTTCGGCGTGCCCGCCCTCTTCGCCCAACAGCAGGACCCCGTCGGGGACATCCAGCACCAGATCAAGGAGCCCGCGCGCCAGCAGAAGGCGCAGACGGAGATCGAGAAGGCCGTGGAGGAGAACCGCAAGCGCCAGGTGGAGAAGGGCGGTCCCGAGGTGACTTACGAGCAGGTCATGGCCAACCCGGACGACATCGAGCTCAACTACCGCTACGCCCTCGGCCAGGTCGCCAAGGGCAACCTGCGGGCCGCGGCCTCCACCCTGGAGCGCATCCTCCTGGTCAAGAAGGACCTCCCCAAGGTCAAGCTCTTCTACGCCGTCATCCTCTTCCGGCTGGACAACCTCGACGACGCGGAGCGCCTCCTCGTCGAGCTCAAGAAAGAGGAGATGCCAGACACTTTGCGCGCCGAGCTCGACGGCTACATCGCCCAGATCAAGAAGAAGCGGCGCAAGGGCCGCGTGAGCGCGCTCTTCGGCGCCGGCCTCGACTACGACGGCAACCGCAACGCGGCCCCGGCCAGCGGCCGGCGGCTGTTCTTCGACATCCCCATCACGCTCGTCACGGGCACCCGGGACGACGACGTGGCCGCGACCATGATGTTCAACGTCGACGGCGAGTACGACCTTGGCTTCCAGGCCGGGCACAAGGTCTTCGCGGGCGTGAGCTACTACCGCTCCGAGCAGATGGACATGCGCACCATGAACCTCCAGGTCTACGGCGTCAACACGGGCGCCAAGGTCAAGACGCGCTGGGGGGAGTTCACGCCCTCCTTCGGCTTCTCCCACCTGCTCCTGGCCCAGACCACCTACCTGCGCAGCCGCGACGTGAGCGGGCGCTTCGACCACCGCTTCGCCGACGGGATCAACGGCTACGTCGAGGCCGGCTACGAGCGGGACGAGTACAACCGGACCTGGGTCGTGACCACGGGCGACCAGCGCACGGGCGACAAGTTCGACCTCGGCGCCGGGCTCTCGCTGGCGCTGTCGCCGTCGCGCAAGGCCACCCTCGGGTTCAGCCATAACCGGACGGCCGCGATCGAAGGGTACAACTGCTACGACCGGGAGACCCTGACGCTGGGCCACACCTGGCTCCTGGGCAAGGGGCAGTTCCTGCTCACTTCCGCGAGCGTCAACTTCGACCGCTACGACTTGGCCGAGCGGGCCGTCAGCGTGCGCCGGCGCAGCGACGACGGCATCCGCGCCCGCGGCACCTACGGCCTGCCGTTGGGCACGCTCTGGAAGCCGCTCAAGGGCGTGGTCTGGACCGCGTCCTACGAGTACTTCCAGAACTTCTCCAACCTCGAGAGCTACGGCTACACCAACAACAAGATCTCGACGATGTTCACGTACAGATGGGAGCTGTGAGCCCGCGGGCGTGTGACTGAATTGACATCCGTGCCGCCGGCGGTTCCGTGATATACTGTCTCTTCCGTTTTCGGGGGTATCGTAATGAACAGCTTTAACATGATGTTGAAGAAGACTCTCGCCGCCGGCTTGGCCGCGCTGTTGGCGGCTCCCGCCATGGCCGCCATGCCCGTCGCCAGCCAGATCGGCGTGGCCGCCGGCGTGCGGGGCAAGGTCTTCGCGTTCGCCCCGGCGGCGCAGGCGCAGGCCAAGCCCGTGGGCCGCGAGATCACGAGCGGCAAGCCCCTCTTCCTCAACGAGAAGGTCACCACCGACGAGAAGGGCCACATGCAGATCATGCTCATCGACGAGACCACCTTCACCCTCGGGCCCAAGGCCTCCATGGTCCTCGACGAGTTCGTCTACGACCCCGCGACCGGCGCGGGCAAGGTCTCGGCCCAGGTGACCAAAGGGGCTTTCCGCTTCGTCACCGGCCACATCGGCCACAAGGACCCCTCGAGCGTGAAGGTGAAGTTCCCGACCGGCACCATGGGCATCCGGGGCACCATCGTGGCGGGCAACGTCGGCGAGGACGGCTCCACCACCGTGGTCCTGCTCGGCCCCGGCGCGGGCAACAACGCCGGCGAGCGGCCGGGCGCCTTCAACCTGGAGAACAGCGCCGGCGGCGTGGACGTGACGAACCCGGGCTTCGGCTCAACGATGGGCTCGGAGTCCGCGCCTCCGACGCCGCCCGCGCTCATCCCCGCCGAGACCATGGGCGCCATCCTGGGCGCGCTGGCTCCCCCGGCCGACCAGGGCGCTGGCGAGGGCGGCCAGGCGGCCTCGGGTTCCGGCGACGGCGGCGGGCAGGCTTCCTCGGGCTCGGGCGAGTCGAGCGGGACCGGCGACGCGGCTTCGAGCGACGGGACATCTTCCGACGGAGGCGCAGCCTCCGGCGGCGACACGGCGTCCGGCGGCGAGACCGCGGGCGAGACCACGGGCGGCGGCGGCGACGCCGCTGCCGGCGGGACGGCGTTGGGCGGCGACACGGGGGCCGGCGCGGACGCCACGGGCGGGATGTTCAGCTCCGACATGGGCGGCGACTATGGCGCCGGCGGCGAGAGCATCTCGGGCATGGCCGGCCAGGACACGGCGGGCGCCAGCGGCGACCTGGCTGTCACGGTCGACATCGCGGGCGTCACCGACGCGGCGGGCTCGGTCACCACGACCGCCTCCTCCGACAACGCGGACGAGACCGTGGCCGAGGAGAACGCCGACAAGGTGGTGGCGGGCGCCACGACATGGGAGGCCGTGCAGAGCTACGGTTTCGGGAGCGGCTATTACTACGGGCAGGAGCCTTTCCTTCTCTCCCAGTGCGGCGGCGCGCCCTGCTCCAACCCGCAGGGCTACTTCCTTTATTACCTGGCCATCGACTTCGGCGCCAAGACCTTCGGCGGCCCCGATTCCATGGCTTTCGTGAACGCCTACGATGATGCCGTCTCCATCACGGATTCCTTGTCCATCCCGGCCCAGAGCTACGCTGGCCTGACCGGCCCGGCCGTCATCAGCCAGGTCTCGGATTCGGGCTTCTTCACGGTGGACTTCACCCTCGAGAATAACTCCAGCGCCGCGGACGCGGTCAGCGTGCTCGCTTCCTACGATGACAGTTCCACCATCGGCGAAGGCGCGGCCAACGCCCTACTGGCCGGCCAGGTCACCGCGAACCCTTCCGACTGGGCCAGTGTCCAGACCGTGCTGAGCGGCAAGGGGCGCTTTACGGGCAGCGGCAGCTTCACCCTGACCATGTGCAACACCGTCCCCGGCGACTGCGCCAGCCCCTCGGGCCTCTTCAGCTATCTGCTCGAGATCGATTTCGGGGTGGGCACCGTGGGCGGCGGGGACTCATTCGGCTCGCTCATCGCCTCCGACCCAGGCACGAACGTCTACCTCAGCGAAAACATGTCCATCGGGAGCCGGATCATCGCCGAACAGCCGGCCGGGACCGCCGCGTTCTCCGAGACGTCGAACAACCTGACCATGGACTTCACCCTGCTCGATTACCTCGGCACGGCCGACGCCCTCAGCGTGACCGCCGCCTACGACGACAACGGCACCATCCTGGGCAACGGCGCCTCCACGGCCCAGCTCCAAGCCGATGCCGCTTCCCTCACGGGGGCGTCCGATTGGGCTAGCGTCGGGCTCGTGCCCGGCGGCACGGGCCGGTTCGTGGGCGGCGGACCTTTCACCCTGACCACGTGCCTGGGCGGGGACTGCCTGAGCCCGACCGGGTTTTTCCAGTACATGCTCGAGATCGACTTCGGCGCCAAGACCTACGGCGGCGCCAATTCCGGCGCCTTCGTCGACGCCTCCGACGCCGTCAGTGGCGTGATGGTCAACGATTTCCTGAGCATCGGGCAGACGAACTTCGGTTCGAGCGGCCCCGCTTCCATCCCCGGGGTCTCCGACTCCGGCAAGTTCACGGTGGACATGTCCCTGACCGACGTCAACGGCGTGGCCGGCATGGGCCTCGACGCGACCGCTTCCTACACAGACGGCACGGACGCTATCGGTTCGGGCGCGGCTTCGTCCATGTTCGAACTCGACCAGCCCGTGTCCGCGGGCACGCCCACGACCTGGGACGGCCTGTACGCCGTCCAGACCGGCGCCGGGGTCTACATGGGCTACGCGCCGTTCAACCTGACGCAATGCGTCGGCGCGCCGGGGGATTGCGTCAACCCCAGCGGCCAGTTCAGCTATCTGCTCAAGATCGACTTCGGCGCCAAGTACATCGGCGGCGGCGGCTCCGGCGTCACCTTGAACGCGACCGCCGACAACATCGCCCCCATCTCGGTCGAGTGGTCTTATGCGGGCGGCAATTACGGCGGAGGCGCCGACCCCGTGGTCATCTCCGGCAACAACGCGGGCATGAGCGTGGACTTCTCGCTCAAGGACGTGGGCGGCGTGACGGCGGCCGGCCTCGACGTCCTCGTGCAGTACGTCGACGGCTCCATCCTGGGCAACGGGACCAGTTCGGCGTTCATCGCGCCGATGGCCGGGACCTCGAGCTGGGAGACCGTGCCTGTCCGCGGCGCCGGCTACTACACGGGCGGCGGGCCGTTCAACCTGACCATGTGCGACAGCGCCCCCGGGGATTGCGTCAACCCCACGGGCGAGTTCAGCTACCTGGTCACGGTCGACTTCGGGGCCAAGTCTTTCGGCGGCGGGGCTTTGGACGGGGTCATGTTCAGCGCTTCCGCGGACAACATCACGCCCCTTGCCGGGAACATCGACCTCTCGCAGTCTCAGCCTTTCCCTAATAACGCCGGCCCCGCGACCTTCAGCGCCAACAACGCCGATTTCCTGTGGGCCCAGTTCACGCTGAAGGACGTGAACAGCGTCGCCGCGGGCGGTTTGGACGTGGCGGTCACCTACGACAACTTCACCACCATCTATGGGAGCGGGAACAGCTTCTCCCCCAAGGTCGCCATCGACGGGCTCTCCCTTTGGGACGACCTGTGGGCGGGCCTGCCGGCCCTGGGCGGCGCGGGCTATTACTCCGGCCAGGGGCCCGTCGCTTTCAACGTGTGCCAGAACGGCGAGTTTCCAGGCTGCTCCGCTTCCGCGGGGCAGTTCGAATACCTCGTTTATGTCGACTTCATGAACCACCAGTTCGGCGGGAACGGCTCGATGGCGGTCTTGACCGCGGCAGACGTCGGCGGTACGGGCTACGAAATCGCCGCTCCGATGGAGATCGGGCAGACCGGTTTCGGAGGCAACGGGCCAGCGGTCGTGACTGATTACTGGGACGACAATGAGGTGTTCTCCCTGGATTTCTCGCTCAAGGACGTCAACGGCTCCTCGGCCATGGGGCTCGACGCCAATGCCTATTACACGGATTCCTTCTGGATGAACGATGTCATGTACTCGGTCGAGGGTTTCGGCTCGTCTTCGGCCCAGGGAGCGTCCGCGTCGGATTGGGGCAGCGTGCTCGCTTTGGATGCGGCGCCGGTAGGGACCAAGGGGCTCTTCACGGGCAGCGCGCCCTTCTACCTGACCATGTGCGGCAACGGCTCCTGCCTCAACCCCACCGGCACGCTCAGCTACGGGCTCTACATCGACTTCGCCAATAAGACGGTCGGCGGACCCGGCTCCGGGGTCGCTTTCACCGCTTCCTATGAGGTCGCTCCGCAGGACCTCCAAGGACCTGCCAATCTTGGCGGGCAAGCGAATGCCGAGGAGCCTCAGAATCAGACCGTCACCGTTTCGAGGGACATCGCCATCCCTGAGACGATCTACGGCGGCGAGGCGCCCCTTTCCGGGCTGGCTCATCCTCAGCCGGCCAGCTCCATGGACGGGTTCAACGTGGACTTCACCCTCAGGGACGTCAGCGGCCTGGCCGGCCAGGCCGTCGGCGTGACGGCCTGGTACAATGACGGCAGCACCATGGGCTACGGCTTTGACGCGGCGGACATCTCCGCCCCGCGTTCGATCGAAGGCTACGACGCGGTCTGGGATGACGCGCGCTCCATCTACTACGGCACCGGGATGTACGCCGGCACGGGCCCCTTCACCTTGACGTCGTGCCCCGGCGACGGGTGCGTCAGCCCGGCCGGAATCTTCAGTTACATGGTCGCCATCGACTTCGGCGAGCGGACCTACGAGGCGGGCGCCTACATCTACGCCTGGGACCAGGCCGGCGATGCCCGCGTCAACGACGCGCTCGCCTTCAGCGGGGCCTTCGGGTCGGGCAGCACCCCCGCCTCCTTCTCGGGCTCGTCGGGCAACGGCCTGACCGTGGACTTCTCGCTCAAGAACGTCGGCGACGTGGCCGCCACGGGCATGGAAGCCCAGGCGACCTACTCCAACGGCGACGTTGCCGGCGGTTCGGATTGGATCCTGGCCCCCATGGGGACCTCGGATGCCCTCACCCCGTCCACGTGGGATGTGAGTCTGGCGGCCGAGACGGGCGCTGGAGCGTACGCCGGCGCCGGGGTGCTGGACTTCTCGATCTGCCACGGCGCCCCGGGCGATTGCGTCAACCCCAGCGGCGTGTTCTCCTATCTCCTCACGGTCGATTTCGGCGCCAAGACCTTCGGCGGCGAGGGCTCCGGAATCGATATCCTGGCCAGCGAGGACAACTGGGCTCACCCCATCACGGACCGCTACGACATCCCCAGGACGAGCTTCAACGGGTATGCCGGCGCGGCCGGCGTCTCGCTCAACGCCGCGAAGTACGTCGGCATGAGAGGGGGCGAGATCGCCGCCAATTTCACGCTCCAAGACGTGGCTGGCGTCGCCGCCGCGGGCGCGGACGTGACGGTGGGCTACTCGTATTCGGACCCGGAGGCCAACATCACCGCCTCGGCCGATGGGTTCTCCGTCGCGGCCAGGGCCGCCATGGACGCGACTTCGACCTGGGAGTCGATCGCCGCCAGCGTGGCGGGCGGCTTGGGCATCTTCAAGGGCGGGGGGCCGTTCACGCTCGCGGCCTGCAACGGGGGGAGCTGTACGGCGCCCACCGGGTCTTTCGAGTATCTGGTGTACGTGGACTTCGCCAACAAGGTCTTCGGCGGCAACGGCTCCGTGGCCACGGTCTCGGCGAGCGACGCCGCGACCGGCGTCACCGTCAGCGACTCGTTGTCGATCGGCGCGGTGGCGTATATCCCCTTGGCCCCAGGGTCGGCCATGTTCCTGGACCAGACCAACGGCTCCTTCTCCTCCCCATCGAACTACTTCCGGGTGGACTTCACCCTCAAGGACTTCAACGGCGACCCGGCCCAAGGGCTCTGGGCCGAGGCCTTCTACGAGAGCGGCTATGAAGATGAGGAATTGACCTGGCATACCATCAACGCCGGATTCGGATCGAGCTATGCCAGCCGCCGGGCCGCTCTGGCCTGGAACGAGCTTCCCACGGAGGGGGCCGCGGGCTGGTACGAGGGCTCGGGGCCTCTGCTTCTGAGCATGTGCGGCGGCAGCTACTGCATCGCTCCCCAGGCCGGGTTCCACTACGGCATCAAGATCGACTTCGCCAACGGGCAATTCGGCGGGCCCGGGTCCGGGGCTTATGTCTGGGGCGAGGACACGCCCAACAACTTTTCCTTCACGGACAACCTCGACGTCGCGGTTGCGCAGGATTTCGCTGACCTGCCGGGCTACGCCGCGGATGGGCCGGCCCATATCCAGTTGGCTTCGGGCGGCGGGGAGTTCAAGTTGGACTTCACGCTCCGTGATGTGGGCGGCGTCTCGGCCGGCGGGGCCGAGGTGTCGGCGACCTACGAGGACGGGGTGATGGGGACCTATGGCTACGGTCGCGCTTACGCCCTGCTCGGCGTCGAGCCGACGTTCGTTGACGGCCTCGCGACCTGGGCGGACGCGGGCGCCATCATCTCCGGGGTCGGCAACTACGGCGGCTCGGCGGCCTTCACGCTGACCGCGTGCGCCAGCGGCGAAGGCGGCGCGTGCGGGGCCCCCTCCGGGTTCTTCACCTACCTCTTGAACGTGGACTTCGGCCGCAAGACCTACGCCGGCGGCGCCTATGTGTCGGCCGTGGACGGCCCCTCCGAGACCGTCGTCGAGGACCAGGTCCTGATCCCGCCGACGAGCTTCGCGGGCCTGACCGGGGACGCGCAATTCCCGGCCGCGGTGTCCGATTCGAGCAACCTCACCGCGAACTTCGAGCTGAGGAACGTGGCCGGCGTCGCGGCCGCGGGGTTGGGCGTGAGCGTGGAGTACGACGACCACGCGCTGACGACCGGCAGCGGCAACGACGTCTCCGGCCAGGTATCTTCCCTCGCGGACTCGGTCTGGGAAGACATCAACGGGATGCCCTCGGCCGGCGTGTATGCCGGCGGCGGGCCGCTCACCGTGACCAGCTGCAACGGGCAGACCTGCGTCGCTCCCGCTGGGTTCTTCACTTACCTTATCAACATAGACTTCGAGCACATGACGGTGGGCGGTTCCGGTTCCGGGGCCTACGTGAGCATCTCGGACCAGAACACGCAGACCAACCTCTCTCAGCAGTTCTACTTCCCTACGGCGGTCCTCGGAAGCGTGGGCTTCTCGTTCAACCCCGGCCCCCTGGGCATGGACTTCACTCTCAAGGACGTGGACAACGGCGTGGCCACCGCGCTGTTCGCGAACGCGACCTTCGATGACGGCGACACCTACGCCGAGGGGTCCGGCGGCGCGGTCTTCGGCGGGGCCGCGCTCCAGCCCACGTGGGAGGACGTGGCGACCAACGCCAATACCCTGGCCGGCGCCGGGTTCTACAAAGGCGGCGGGCCGTTCCACCTCTACGACTGCGGCGACGGGGCGAACTGCGTGAACCCAACGGGCTCCTTCGACTACCTCGTGTACATCGACTTCACGAACCACGTGTTCGGGGGCAACGGCTCGATGGCTTCGTTCTCGGCCAGCGACGCCACGACAGGCGTCGACGTCGCCGACTCGGTGGCGATCGGGCAGTTCCCTTACGGTGCTCCCGCCCCTGGTCCCGCCAGTTTCACCAATTGGACGTACATGTCCGACTCCTGGCTTTTTGGGATCGACTTCACGCTCAAGAACGTCAACGGCGACCCGGCCAAGCTGCTCTGGGCCGACGCGTACTACGAAGGCGGCTACTACGACGAATGGGACACTTGGGTCTCCGTCAAAGGGGCCGGGTCGAGCCGCGCGTGGCGAGCGGGCCTTCCGGGTTGGGGCGACGTGGGCGGCTTGGCCACCTTCGGGGGGACCGGTTGGTACGAGGGCTCGGGGCCTCTGGCCGCGGCCTGGGAGAATGGGAACTATTGGGTCGCGCCGAAAGGCGGCTTCCACTACGGGCTCTACATCGACTTCTCGAACGGGACCTTCGGCGGCAACGGCTCCGGCGCCTACGTCTGGGGCGAGGACCTCGCCGGCGGCTATTCGTTCTCCGATTCGATCAGCATGCCCGCGGCGGTGGGATTCGACGACGCGTCGAACATAAGCTACGACGCCAGCGGGCCCGCGCACATCACGGCGCAGTCCGCGTCGGGCAATTTCGTCATCGACTTCAGCCTCAAGGACGTGAGCAACGGGACCGATGCCGCGGGCTTGGAGGCGTCGGTGTCGTACTATGACGGCGAAAACTATATCTACGGCTACGGCCGTTCGTCGAGCAGCCGCATCGACTACCCGGGCGTCGGCGGCGAGGCCTCGTGGAACGACGTGCGCACCATCATCTCGGGGAGCGCGCACTTCGGGGGCTCGGCGCCCTTCGCGCTGTCGTCGTGCGCCGGCGGCTTGGCCGGCGCTTGCGCGAACCCCCAGGGGTTCTTCAGCTACATGCTCAACGTGGACTTCGGCAAGCAGATCTATGATGGAGGGGCCTACGTCGTGGCCTACGACCCGGCGGTCCAGGTGGGCGAGGTGGTCACCCTGGGGACGAACGTGAGGGACTCCCTCTACATCCCGCCGACCAGCTTCGCCGGGATGGCTGGGGAGGCCATCATCCCGACGGCGACCTCGGAGTCCGGCAACTTCTCGATCGACTTCGGCCTGCACAATGTCGGCGGCCTCGCGGCCGCTGGCGTGGACGCGGCGGCGTATTATGAGGAGGAGGTTGACGGGAACTACACGATCGGCTCGGGCTCGGCCTTGGGCCGCCCTCGGGCGGGGTTGGACGTCTCCCAGTGGGAGGATATCTTGCTCATGCCGCAGAGCGGCGGCGGCTTGTTCGCGGGCCGCGGCGTGTTCGGCTTGGGGCTGTGCAACTGGAACACGTGCGCGAGCCCGACCGGCTTCTTCGAGTACGCGGTCTTCGTCGACTTCTCGCTCGGGGAATACGGCGGGAACGGTTCGTTCGCCATGTTCCGGGCAGCCAACCCGGAAAGCGAGTTCGTCCCGGCGGTCGACATCGCCGGTTACGTGGCCATCCCGTCCGGGCAGCTATTCGGGGTTGCCGGGGACGCGTCGCTGGGCTCGTTTACCGACAATGCGGGCTTCACGATCGACTTTTCGCTCAAGGATGCCGAGGGCGACCCGGCCATGGCGCTCGACGCCGTGGCTTCCTATCAGGACGAGGGGGCGGGGACGTTCGGCGCTGGCTGGAGCTCGGACCCGCGCGGGACGGTCCCCAGTTGGAGCGACATGCGCGACTTGGCTTCGAATCCCGAGTACGGGACAGGGTGGTTCAGCGGCGAGATGCCCTTCAACCTGGTCAGATGCGCGGGGAGCGCCTGCGTGTTCCCGCAGGCCTCTTTCCGCTACGGGCTCTTCGTCGACTTCGCCAACAAGCTCATCGGCGGCAACGGGTCGGGCGTCCGGGCTGAGGGCGTCTGGGGGTACGGCGCCGGGCAGTTCTCGGTGAGCGCGTCCGTCGGCCAAGTGACGTATGATTCCGCCGAGACCTATCCGGATGCCGAGCCGGCTCACGTGAGCGCCACGGACGGCAACGGCTTCGACGTGGACTTCTCGCTCAAGAACGTGCAGAGCCTCGCGAGCCTCGGCGCCGAGGTGCAGGCCAGGTATATGGGCGCCGACGGGACGGTCGGCTTCGGGCAGTCCTCGTCGGGCCTGCGCGTGGTCGAGGACGGCGTCTCATCCTGGGACGAGCTCCGCGCCATCCCGGCCGGCGCCGGGACGTACGAGGCGTTCGGCACGCCCTTCGCCTTCACCCGGCTGAACAGCCAGGACGACACCCGGGAGGGGGCCTTCGACTTCACCCTGGGCGTGGACTTCGGGGCGCGCACCTACTACCTGAATTCCACGTTGTACGACCCCGATACGGCTGCCATCGCGTCGATCGGAGTGTCGGACGTGGCGTTCGACAAGCTGACGGGTCTTGCCACGATCAGCCAGTCGAACGCTGGCTACTCGCTCGACATGACGTTGAACAACGTGGGCGGGGTCCCGGGGGCCACGGCCGATGCCGCGGCAGCCTACCACGTCGTCGACGGGGGGGATCCCAACATCATCGTGGCCGACGGGGCCGGCAGTGTGGCGGGGGTCCCGCTCTGCCCCGGGCCTGCCTGCCCGTAACGCTGCCTGGCGTTGGAACGTGACGGCCGGCTCCCTCTCGGGAGCCGGCCGGTTCTTTGGCATAGTCGCTGGGGTGTCTCCGCTACCTTAAGGGGTTGCACAACAATTCCAGCGATTGTTCCGCTACCTTCTGGGGTAGCGCCGGCGACGCGGGATATGGCCCGCATCGGAAAGGGCATGGGTGCGGTGCCAAAGCTCCTCCGCAGTCGATGTGCTCAAGGGAATGATGACAAGTCCGCAGCCATATCCGGCGAACAGTTGGCGGAGGGTGCCCAGTTGGACGTCCTGTCCTCCCTCGATCTTTGCCACCTTGGAATGCGGCAGTCCCGCCAGGGCGGCCAGTTGCCGCTGGGTCATCCCGAGGCGCCCGCGCAGTCGGCGGTGGGAAATGGGCGGCAGGGCATCTACGACCGGACATGTGGACGGCCGGCATGACACCTCCTGGGGTGGCACATCTATCCAGGAACATGTTGCGCTACCCCAGGAGGTGGCGAAGTTCCGGGACAGGGTTGAGAGCGTCTAATCATGCCCCGGCGGGGCCTGGGAGGCGCCGGCTTGAACCGGCTGGCCGAAGAGACGGGACAGCATGGCGGCGGCCATGCGACCGAGGAGCGTCAGGGGCGGCCCTCCCTGCAGATCAGGGCTGGGACGTCTTGGGCTGGCGCAGGATCTTGATGTCCGCCTTCTGGCGGAGCGGCACGAGGATGGAGGGCAGGGAGGCGGTGGCCTTCCTGCTGAGCAGCGCCTCCCGGAGGTTCTCCTTGACCGCGGCGAACTCGGCGGGCTTTGGGGGCTTGGTCTCGAGGACCTGGAGCACGTGCCGGCCCAGCTTGGTCTCGACGATCCTGGTCTCCCCGGCCTTCATGGAGAACACGGCCTTGTCGATGTCCGGGGGCAGTGTCCCGGGAGGGACGAACCCGTAATCGCCGCCCGAGACCTTGCCGCTCTTGGCCAGCGACTTCTCCTCGGCCAGTTTCTTGAAGTCGCCGCCGGACTTGAGCTTGGAGACGACGGCCTCGGCCTCCTTCTTGGTCGCGACCTGGATGTGGCGCAGGTGGGCGGTCTTGGGCTGGCCCAGGCTGGCCTTGTTCTTCTCGAAGGCCTCCGCCACCTCCTGGTCGGAGACCGAGAGCTTCTTCTCCGTCACGATGAATCTCAGCACCGCGAGCTCGGCGGCGATGCCTTGCCGGACGGTCTCCAGGGTGGCGCCCGCCTCCTTGAGGTGGCCCTGGAGGGCGTCCTCGGTGGGGAACTGCGACCGGAAGGCGGCGAGGCGCTTGTCCACCGCGGCCTGGTCTGGCTCGATCTTGCGCGCCGCGACCTCCTGGCGCAGCAGGATCCTGTCGACCATCTTGTCGAGCGTCATCTGGCCGTAGTCCCGCAGGAGGGTGTCTTGGAACTCGGATTTCCGGATGGAGACGCTGTTGACCTTGGCGATCTCCGGGTCGTCTTCGACCGCGGCCGCCATCGCGGTCGAGGCCAGCATGAGGAGCGTCATCGTGAGTCGGATCATCGTGAACCTCGCATGGGAAATCCCGGGAATGATAGCAAATCGGCGCCGGCGATTGCTTTTCCGCCCTTGAAATACAAAAATAGGCCATGCCCCTCCCCGATGCCGCCAAGACCGTGAAGCTCTCCACCTTCCAGAAGGTGGTCCCCCTCTCCAGGCTCCGCTCGCGTTGGCAGGAGCGCCGGCGCGGGGCGATGAGCCGCTGGGTCTACATCGTGGTCCCGTGGCTCATCCTGCTCGGCTGCGCCGGCGCGCGGCTCATGCGGGTGGACGCCATCGAGGAGCTGAGGAACAGGGTCTTCGACTATTACCAGCGGGCCAAGCCCCGGCCCTACGAGGACGCGCCGGTGCGCATCCTGGACCTCGACGACGAGACCTTGAAGCGCCTGGGCCAGTGGCCCTGGCCGCGCACGCTGATCGGCAGGCTGGTGCGGCGCCTTTCGGAGTGCGGGGTCTCGGCCGTGGCCTTCGACATCGTGTTCGCCGAGCCCGACCGCACCTCCGCGGGCCGCATCATGCCCCTGTGGCCGCAGACCGCGGACCTCGACGCGGTGCGAAGCCGCCTGCTGCGCCTTCCCGACCACGACAGGCTCCTCGCCAAGGAGTTCGCCAAGGCGCCGGTCGTGGTGGGCTGCGTCCTGACGCGCCAAAAGAACGAGGACCTCCCGGCGGTCAAGGCGTCCTTCGGGTTCTCGGGCGACGACCCCACCGACTTCATCATCCCCTTCTACGGCGCGGTGAAGAACCTCCCGGAGCTCGAGGAGGCCGCCTCCGGCTCGGGGAGCTTCAACTCCATCACGGACTCGGACGGCATCATCCGCCGGGTCCCGCTGGTCCTGCGCGTCGGCACGACGCTGATCCCGTCGCTGGCGGCCGAGGCCCTGCGCGTGGCGCAGGGGGCGCCGACCATCGCCGTCAAGTCCGCGGGGTCGAGCGGCGAGGCCAGCTTCGGCGCCCGGACCGGCATCAGCAAGGTCAAGATCGGCAAGATCGCCGTGCCGACGGACGCCCAGGGCCGCATCCTGGTCTACTACACCAAGCACGCCAAGGCCAGGACCATCCCCATCTGGGAGGTCATGGAGAAGGGCTTCGACAAGAGCAGGCTCGAGGGCGTCATCGCCGTCATCGGGACCAGCGCCGCGGGGCTGAAGGACCAGCGCGCGACCCCCCTCAACCCCATGGCCCCCGGCGTGGAGGTGCACGCCCAGGTGATGGAGCAGGTCCTGCTGGGCCGCTACCTCGAGCGGCCGGATTGGGCCGACGGCGCGGAGGTGGTCTACCTGCTGGTCCTGGGCTCCCTGCTCATCCTGCTCTTCTTGCGCTTCGGCGCGGGCTGGGGCCTGCCCATCTCGGCGGGGGCGGTCGTCGGCGCCACGGCCCTGTCCTGGCTGGCGTTCACGCGCTGGGGGTGGCTCCTCGACGCGGTCTTCCCGGCCGCGGTCATCCTCCTCATCCACGCGTTCATGACCATCATCAGCTACATGCGCAGCGAGGGCGAGCGCCGCCGGGTGCGCGGCGCCTTCAGCCGCTACATGTCGCCCGTGCTGGCCGAGCAGCTGGCCGCCCACCCCGAGAAGCTCAAGCTCGGCGGGGAGTTCCGGGACATGACGTTCCACTTCTGCGACATCGCCGGGTTCTCGACCATCTCGGAGTTCTTCGACCCCCACGGGCTCATCGCCTTCCTCAACGGCTTCCTGACCCCCATGACCGAGGTCATCCTGGAGCACCAGGGCACGGTGGACAAGTACATCGGCGACTGCATCATGGCCTACTGGAACGCGCCCTTGGAGGACCCCGAGCACGCCCAGCACGCCTGCCTGGCGGTCCTGGAGATGCACGAGCGGCTCGCGGAGCTCAACGACGAGCGGAAGGCCGAGGCCGAGGCGGAGAACAAGAAGTTCGTGCCTATCCGCATCCGCACGGGCCTCAACACGGGCAAGTGCATCGTGGGCAACATGGGCTCCGAGCACCGCTTCGACTACTCGGTCATCGGCGACGACGTCAACCTGGCCTCGCGCCTCGAGGGCGCCAACAAGTTCTTCGGGACCTACATCATGGTCAGTGAGTCAACCGTGACGGCCGCCAGGGGCGCGGTCGTGGCGCGCGAGCTCGGACGCGTGCGCGTGGTCGGCAAGGCCGTGCCCATCAGGGTCTTCACCTTGATGGCTCGGCAGGGCGAACTCTCCTTGGAATGGCAGAGCGTCCTCCCCCGCTACGAAGCGGGCATCGCGGCCTTCAACAAGCGCGACTTCGCCGCGGCCTGCGGATGCTTTCGCGACGTGCTGGCCGTTTTCCCCGAGGACGGGCCGAGCAAGCTCTACCTCAATATCTGCACGGACTACGCTTCCGTCCCTCCGCCCGAGGAGTGGGACGAGGTGTTCAACCTCACGGCCAAGTGATCACCTGACGGCCTCGTAGATGGCCTGGCTGGCCACTTTGTGGCCGGCGTGGTTCCAGTGCGGGTCGTGCGCGAGGGTCAGTGGCTCGGCGGAGCGCGACGCGTGCGCCTCGAAGGCCGCGGCCAGGTCCAGGACGGGCAGGCGGCTCTCGCGCAGGCGCCGCCGCAGGGCCTCGAACCTGGGCTGTTCCACGGGCCTGTTCCCCGCGGGGAGGACGTCGGGGATCAGGACGAACAGCGTCTTGGCGCCGCGGCTCCTGGCCGTGCGGTCGATCTCCCGCGCGAGGAGGCAGGTCATCTCGTCGGGCGCCAGCGCCGCCTGCCTGTTGCGCACGCCCGTCCCCAGCAGGCCGTCGACGAGGCCGATGAACCTGGCGGACAGGGCCAAGCCGCGCCAACGGACGTTGGCCGCCAGGTTCCAGAGCGTGAGCCGCCGGCTCAGGGCCCGGTGGAGCTTCTTGCCCGGGGTCGCCGGAGGCACGGGGACGTTGGTCAGCCGGAGTTTGCCGTCCTGGAGGTAGAACAGGGGCTTCTCGTAGAGCCCGCGGTAGGAGTTGGTGTTGTCGTCGAGGTCGGAGGCCGGGTGGACCATGACGATCACCAGGCTCGGGCCGTACTTCAGCGCCTCTTGGCGCAGCAGCAGCCACTCCTGGTCCTGGCCGTAGCCGCTGCAGCCGAAGTTGAGCACCTCGGTCCGCGGGAGCTTCTCCTGCAGGAGCTCCGTGAAGCGCTGGCTCTCTTCGACCCCGTACCCCCACGTGAACGAGTCGCCCAGGACCGCGATCCTCGAGACGCCGGGCCGGCGGGCGTAAGGGGTGTCCTTGCCGCCCCGCATGCCTCGGGAGTCGACCGTGACCGCGGTGTCGAAGTCGTCCTGCGCGAAGCGTCCTCGCGCGCCGGGCTTGTTGGCCCAGCCCAGGACCGGGTCGTACTCGGCGAACCGGAAGTTCTCGGTGCCGCGGGCCAGCCACCGGGGGTATCTCCAGCGCGCGACGCCCTCCGAGAGCGCGACGGCCAGCAGGGTCGAGGCGGCGGCGCAGAGCAGGCGGATCCCGATGTCGCGGCTGCGCATGGCGCGGGGGCGGGTCAATTCGCCTTGTGGCGCCGTATCTCCATGGCCCGCTGCTTGAGCTCCGAGAGCTCGACGGGGTCGAGGGAGGCTTCGAGCTTCTGCAGGATGGACGGGTAGAGCTTTTGGAGGATGGTGGCCATGACGTCGGCCCTGCCCGGCACGACCATCCGGGGGTCGGGCGAGAGGCCCGACGGCACGCTGATCCCCAAGGCCGGGCTGTGCTGGACCGTCTCGAACGTCGGGATGATGACGTCGACGCCGTCCAACTGGACGGGCTCGAACTCGAGCTTCTTGACCCAGAGCTTCTCGCCGGAGAGCGGCTCGTGCATCACGAAGTACATCCACCCGCTCGTGGTCATCTTGAAGCCCCGCTCGTAGTGGGCCAGCCCGAAGGAGGCGTCCTGGGGCAGGCCGACCGGCCGGCCCTGCTTGAAGCCGCTCTGCAGGGAGACCCGGTACCGGGTCTTCTCGTCGTCGAGCGGGACCAGCTCGCCCGAGGAGTACCTCTTGGCCCACTCCTCGGCCGCGGCGGCCGGCATCCCGGCGCAGGCCCTGCCGGCCCAGCTCTTCGCCGCTTCCTCGAGCTTGGGCGAGGCGAAGCTGCCGCCCGACTTGAGGTAAGCCGCCTGGAACTCGCGGACGGCGGCGAGCAGGCTCTCGCCCGCGACCGAGTTGCCGGCCGGGCCGGTGGCGTACAGTCTGGAATCGCCGAGGTACTTGATCTCCGTGACCAGGAAGACCTTCGAGACGAGCACGATCTCGGCGTCCTTCTTCTCGGTGTAGGTCATGTCGTCGCGGGTGGGGAAGGGGCCCATGGTGGTCAGGCCCCAGGCCGTCAGGGCCCGGTCGAGGTCGTTGCCCATCGAGGCGGCGAAGCCCTTGGCCACCTTGGTGTAGGCCTGGTCGGCGAGGGCGCTCTGGTCGACGTCCTCCCCTTTGTAGGCGGGGTTGACGACCGCGACGGTCACGGGGACCGGCTTCTTCGTCGCCTTCTCCGGGAGGGTGAACGTCATCGCGTACTTCCCGCCCCAGGGGGAGGCGGGCAGGGGGCGCGTCTCCACGGATTGGCCGGGCCCGGCCCAAGCGGCAAGCGGGGCCAGCAACGCGAGGGACGCCAGCTTGATCGCTCTTGTCATCGGTCCTCTACCTGGCGCGCAGCCAGACCTGGCCGGCCCGGTCGCCCAGGGCCGAGGGTTCCGGGGTCAGCGTCGGGGTCTGCGACACGTTCTGCTTCCTGGCCTCCCGTTCGACCATGGGCTTGACGTAGGAGAACAGCTCCAGGGTCGTGACGAGGCCGTCTTTGTCCGCGTCAGCCGCCCCTTTGAGGCCCTTGAGAAGGTAGTAGGTCAGGAGGCCGTGCTGCCCGTCCTGGAAGAAGGTGCTGATCTGGGCGCCGCCGGTGGCCGTGAGGACCACGGTGTTGGCGCCCAGTCCCGCCTCGTTCTTGACCGCTGTGACCAGCGGGCGGGTCCCCTTGGCCAGCAGCGAGCGGGTGCCCTGCCCCGAGAAGCAGGCGTCCAGGACCACGGCGACGCTCTTGGCCTGCAGCCTCGCCAAGCCGTCGTAGAGCGCCTTGATGGGGTAGGCGGCGATGTCGGTGTAGTTCGGGTCGCCGTCGTAGGGGATGAGATACCCCTCGCCGGTCTCCGGGTTGGGGGCGCCGTGGCCCGCGTAGAAGATGAAGACCCGGCTCTTCTTGGTCACGCGGTTCCTCAGCCAGGGGCCCAGGTATTTCTCCAGGTCGGTCTTGCCGGCTTCGTCGTTTTGAAGGAGGATGACGTTCTTCTCGTCGAAGCCCATGGCGCGCGTCAGGTAGCGGTGCATGCTCTGCGCGTCGCGTGCCGCGAAATCGACGGGCGGGATCCCTTTCTGCCGGTATTTTTCGATGCCGATGACCACCGCGTAAGCCTCGGGGTCTATCTCCGTCTTGGCCTCGGGCGGGGAGTCCACGTCCTCCTGAGGCGCCTGCGCGGCCAAGACGGGGGAGCCCTCCTTGCCTTTCACCGTGACCACCCGGAGCGAGGGGGCGGCTTCGCCCAGGACGAGGTTCAGCGGCGCCTCGGCGCCGTATTTTCCGAGCGACTCGGTCAAGGCGAGCGAGACGGGCAGGGACCGGCCTTTGAAACGGTTGTTGACCACGAACTGGAATTCGGCCTTCCTCGACTCCCCCGGCCCCACGTCGCCGAGGGCGACCGAGGCGTCGCCCGACAGGAAGATGTCGGGGTCGGCGATCGCCAGCCGGGCGACGGCCTGCCGGGCAGGGCCGCCGCCGTTCCTCACGACGACCGTGACCTGGGTGACTTCGCCGGCTTTCACCACCCCGCTGCCGCCCAAGGCGACCCCGGCGACCTCGAGCCTGGGGGCGACGAAGGGCCTGGTCTCGAACTCGATGACCTGGGGCTCAGCGTCGAACCCGTTGCCTTCCCTGACCTCGACCTTGATCCTCGCCTTGCCCGAGACCAGGCTGTCGGAGGCCTCGATGGCGATGTCCTTGACGGCCGACTGCCCGGGCCCGAGCTGGCCGAGCTCGACGGACCGGGGGACGCTCAGCCCTGGGACGGGCTCGAGGTCCAGCAGGACGCGCAGGGCGTAGGCCGGGCCGGGGCCAGCGTTGGCGACGGCGACGCGCAGGGAGCCCTTCTCCTCCCCTTCGAGCATGTCGTTGCCCGAGGGCTCGACGAAGGCGACCTGCGCCTTCAGCTTGGGGAAGGCCTTCGGCTTGGGGATGGCCCCCGCGGAGGTCCAGGCCGAGGGGACCCGCCAGAACTTGAGCGTCTCGTCGTCGCTGCCCGACACGGCCGTCATGCCGTCCGGGGCGAAGGCCACGGCGTTGACCGAATTGATGTGCCCTTTCCAGGTGGCCAGCGCGTTGCCCGTGGCCGTGTCCCAGAGCTTGACCGTCTGGTCGCGGCTGCCCGACACGGCCGTGCGTCCGTCGGGGGAGAAGGCGACGGCATTGACCCACTTCCTGTGCCCTTCCCAAACGGCGAGCGCCTTGCAGGTCCCGGCCTCCCAAAGCCTCACGGTGTTGTCGACGCTCCCGGAGAGGACGGACTTGCCGTCCGGGGAGAACGCCACGCTCAGCACCTCGGCGGAGTGGCCGAGGCATTGGGCGAGCTCCCTGCCGGAGGCGGCGTCCCAGAGCCGCAGGCTCATGTCCAGGCTTCCGGAGACGCCGGTCCGGCCGTCCGGGGAGAAGGCCACGGCGTTGACGTTCCAGGAGTGGCCTTTCCAGGACGCCAGCACGCCGCCCGTGGATGCGTCCCGGAGCGTCACGGCCTTGTCGGCCCCGCCGGACAGGACCCGCTTCCCGTCGGGGGAGAAGGCCAGGGCGCGGATGGCCACCCCGGCCTCCCAGGCCGCCGGCCTGCCCCCGGCCTCGAGGTCCCAGAGCCTGATGACCTTGTCGTCTCCCGCCGACACGGCCTTGCGGCCGTCCGGGGAGAACGCCACGGCGCGCACCCAACCGTCGTGGCCCTGCCAGGCGGCGAGCTCCCGGCCGGTGGCGGCATCCCAGAGGTTGAGGATGTTGAGGCTGCCGGAGAGCATCCTGCGGCCGTCGGGGGAGAAGGCGGCGGCGGTCACCGCCGTCATGTGCCCCGTGGCGGTCAGGAGCAGGGGCTCCGCGGCCCCGGCCGGAGGAGCGAGCGCCCCGGCCAGCCAGAGGGCGAGGAACCCCGCGCCCCCCCGGAGGATGCGGTCAGTGGTCAATAGACCTTGTGCTCGCGGATCTCCTGGCCCTTCTGCTTGAGGCCCTCGATTTCGGCCGGGTCCAGGTAGGTCTCGAACTTCTGCATGATGATGGGGTACATCTTCTGCAGGGTGGTGGCCATGGCGTCGGCCCTGCCGTCGTAGACCAGGGTCTCGCCGGCCTTGAGGCCTTGGGGCACCTCGTAGGCGCCGAGGCAGGGGTCGTTGATGGTTACCATGTTGTGGTCCGCGGCGTAGGCCTCGGCGCCCTGCACCTCGATGGGCTCGAGCTCGAGCTTCTTGACCCAGAGCTTCTCGCCGGACAGGGGCTCCTGCATGATGAAGTAGACCCACCCGCTGGTCGTCATGGTGAAGTTGCGCTGGAAGCGCGCCAGGCCGAACGACGCGTCGTCGCCGGCGCTGGTGACCTGCCCGCCCATCTTGAGCTTCCTGGTCTTGAGCCCGCCGACGTTGGTCGTGCCGCCCTGCGGCTTGGCGGGGGCCTGTTCGTTGGTGCTGATGAGCAGCTCCCCGGAGGCGAACTTCCTGGCCCACTCGTCGACGACTTCCTTGGACATGCCGGTCGTGACGACGACGGCCCACTCGCCGGCCAGCTGCTTGAAGCCCGGGCCGCTGACCCCGCCCTTGGCGTAGGCGGCGCCGAATTTCAGCGCGTAGCGCTCGATCTTGTCCTTGGTGAGGGTGTTCCCGTTGGGGCCGCTGGCGATCATGGCGAAGTCCCCGGCGTACTTGATCTGCGTCTGGAGGAACACCTGCGGGGCGAGGATGACGGAGGCGCCTTTCTTCTCGTTGTAGGTGATCTCCTCGCGGGACGAGAACGGGCCGACCGTGGTCACCCCCTTGGCGATCAGGATCTTGTCGAGGTCGTTGCCCATCGAGGCCGTGAAGCCCTTGCCCACCTTGCCGTAGAGGGGGTTGGCCAGGGCGCTCTCGGAGAGCTCCTCGCCCTTGTAGGCGGGGTTGACCACCGCGATGGTGACCGGGACACCCTTGGCGGCCTTCTTCTCAGGGGGGTTGAACGTCATGGCGTATTTCCCGCCCCAGGGCGAATTGGTGGGAGGCTCCGTCGCGATGTAGACTTTGGGCGCGCAGGACCAGATGGCCACGGCCAGGGCGGCCCAGGACAGTCCGCCCAGGGTCTTGAAGCAGCGAGCTTTGAATCGGGAAGGATTTCCTACGCGCATGTGCGCCTCCAATCCGGACGGTGGGGATGCAGTGATTCTACGATTAAGCCCCTCGCAAGTCAAACCCGGGCCGCCCCTGATTTTGTATCGTTTCCCGGCGTCCATCCATCACCGGCGCAGGACACGATGCATCCCCTGATCGACTTCGGGCCCTTCCCCACGCTCTACAGCCTCGTCGCGGCCGTCGCCTGCGCGCTATCTCTCCCGCTGGCGCTCTACGAGGCGCGATACCGCCGGGTTTCGCCGCGGCTCGTCCTGGCGGTCTGGCCGGCCATGCTCCTGGGGGGCTTCCTGGGAGCGCACTTCTATTTCATCCTGACGCATCCCTATTTCATGGCCGCCGACCCCGTGCCGAAGGTCTTCAACGTCTTCGCGGGCATCTCGATCCAGGGGATGATCATCGGCGGCACGGCCGCGCTCTACCTGATGCTCCGGCTGGCCGGCGAGCCCCTCCTGCCGGTCCTGGACGTCTTCGTGCCGGTCGTGGCGTTCTGCCAGTCCCTCGGGCGGCTGGGCTGCCTGGCCACGGGGTGCTGCTACGGTAAGCCTACCAGCCTGCCCTTAGGGATCATCTTCTCCGACCCGTTCTCCCCCGCGCCCAAGGGCATCCCCCTGCACCCCACGCAGGTCTACGAGTCCGTCCTGTGCGCCGTGCTGGCGGCGGTCCTGCACCACCGGCTGAAGAAGGAAGGGGAGCCTGGCGGGAGGGTCTTCGCCGCCTATGTGCTCGGGTACTCCGTCATCAGGTTCTCCGTGCAGCTGTTCCGGGACGACGACGCCGGGCACCTGGTCCTGGGGATGGCGCACTCGCAGTACACGGCCGTCCTCATGGCCGCGGCCGCCGTCTGGCTGTTCCGGCGCCTGGGCGCCCGGCGGTCCTGATCGGCTCTCGGCGCGGGAAGACGGGCCGAAACGGGCCAATTGAGCTACAATGTCCTTCGTGGATGCCCTGCGCGGCCTGGTCGCCTTCCTTGAAAAGAAGCAGTGGTTCTTCAAGGTCGAGGGGGAAGCCGTTTCCGGCATCTCCCTCTCGAGAGCCTTTCATTTCGTCTATGCGCCCATGGTCTTCGCGCTCATCAGGGCCTTCACGAGGGAGGTCTACGCTTGGATCGGCGCGGTGTCGGTCGTCGTCGCCAAAGAGGCGATGGACCTCGCGATCTTGCGGCGATACGGTTCTGTCAAGCCGCAGGCTTGGGTCGACAGCGCGTGGGACCTCGCCGTCGGTCTGGGCGGGATATGCCTCTTCAGGACCGTCATGGAGGGCGACTTCCCGCGTCTTCGGCGCTGGCTGGGGATGCGCGCGAGGCGGGCATCGGCCCGGTCCCAGCCTCCCGCGCGGCCGGCGCGACCCGCCCCCGCGGGGACCCTTTCGATGGCCGGGCTGACCAAGAAGGCCCGAGAAGGGATGCGGAAGGCGGGCGGCAGCATCGTGCTCCGGACGTTCCCGTTCAAGATCGGCCGGAGCACGGGTTCGCCGGCGGACGCCCTCTCGGACAACGACCTCGCGCTCGAGGACCACGCTCCTTTCAACGTGTCCCAGAACCACTGCTCCATCGACCTGGACCGGGAGCGCGGCGGCTACGTCGTGCTCGACCTGGGAAGCACCCTGGGGACCGTCGTCAACGGCACGAGGATCGGCGGCGACAGCGGCAGATCCGAGGCGTCGTTGGACCGGAGGGTGAACCAGGTGATCCTGGGCGGCGAGAAGCACGGCTGGGCCTTCGAACTCACGGTGTCAGGGGTTTAGTTTCGGCAGCTTCGGTCGTCGGCCGGGTTCAGACGCTGGGCGTGAAGGAGCGGCCGAGCGCCGAGAGGGCGCGCTGGGCGGCCAGCACGCCGTGGTATTGGGCCTCCTCGAACAGGGAGAAGCCGCTGAGGTCCGAGTGGGCGAGGAACACCCGGCCCAGGGGCTTGAGGCTTGCCAGGCGCTCCGGCCCCCACATGAACCCGACCGCGGGCTTGACCATGGCGTGGCCGAGCACCATGACGTCGAGACGCCGGACGTGGCGGGCCACGCCGGGATGCGCCCTGGAGAGGTCCTTGAGCACGATGTCGCGCCACTCTCCCCACGGCCGTTCGAGCGCGGCCTTCCTCAGTTGGGAGGCGTCTCCCTTGGCCAGCGGGTGGTAGTAGGTCCACACGGTCTCGCGCCGCCAGCGCTCCAGGCCCTGGTGCGTGGCCACGACGTAGCCCAGGCCCTCGCTATCGTAGATGACGTTGTCCCAGGCCGTGGGGAAGCCCTTGCCCTCGGGGGGGTCTTCGACCGTGAGGTTGGCGACCAGCCACGGCGCGTAGGAGAAGGCCTTTATCCACGGGGGGTCCTCCCGCCGGAGCCTCGCGACGACGCGGCGGGCTACGACCATGGGGACGCACACGATGGCGGCCTTGGCGCGCACCCTCACGCTTTCTCCGGCTGCCGGGTCCCAGCAGTCGGCCTGGACGCCGGAGGAGGTCTCCTCCACGTCGAAGACCAGGGCATCGGCCCGCAGCCGGGTCTTGAGGCGGCCGGCGAGGCGGTCCACGACGTAGCCGTTGCCCTCGGGCCAGGTGAGGACCTGGTCGTCGGCCCCCTCGCCGCGGCTCGCGTAGTAGTGGATGCCGGCCCAGGCCGAGGTCTCCTCGACGATGGTGCCGAAGTCGTCGCGGCAGGCGTAGTCCACGTACCAGCGCAGGCGCGGGGAGGTGAGGCCTTGGGCCTTGAGCCAGTCCGCCATGGACAGCCGGTCGAGCGCCAGGAGGTCGTCGCGCCGGGAACTCAGGTGCATCGGCAGGGCGAAGGCGCGCCGGCCGCGGGCGTCTTTCATGCGGCGGTACCCGGCCATGGCCTTGTCGAAGGCCTTGAGCTGGCCGATGTCGTCGGCGGTCGCGCCCAGGCGGGGGAAGATGCCCTCCTGCCACCGGCCGTGGATGAAGAGCCTCTCCTGGGGGGCGAAGCATACGAAGCGCTCGTCGTAGCGGGGCTTGCCGTCCGGGCCGCGGCCGGTCTCGACGCCGAGGTCGCCGAGCAGCTCCGACACGGCGGCCGACTCGGCCGTGGGGAAGGGGATGTAGTGCGCGGCCCAGGGGTAGCGGGTGAACTCGTTCTGGCCCCAGCGGGAGTTCCCGCCGAACCGGGATTCGAGCTCCAGGATGAGGAAGTCCTTGAACCCGGAGCGGTCGAGCTTCCAGCCCGCGCTCAGGCCCGCGATGCCGCCGCCCACGATCACGACGCCGGTCTCGATGGTCCTCTTGGGCGGGGGGAACCCGCCCTGCACCAGCCTGTGCCCCAGCCGGTGGGACTGCCCCATGATCGCGCCGGTGATGGCCTCCCTCGGCGAGTCCGGCCGGCAGGACCCCAGCAGGGCGCCGCCGCCGACTGCGGAGGCCAGGCCGAGGAACTGCCGCCTCGTCAGAAGTTGATCTTCTCCCATTCCGACTCGTAGAGGTGGACCAGGACCTGGGTGTTGAGACGGTTGGGCTCGGAGGCCAGGCGCTCCATGTCCCTGGAGAAGATGAATTGGCTCGGGAGGATCTGGGCGGTGAGGTACCTCAGGCCCGGCGGCAGGGTCCGAGGGGGCTTGTAGGGGCCGGTGGTGCCCAGGACGAAGCCCCACTCGCCGAACGACGGGACGTAGACGTGGTAGGGGACCGACCTCAGGCCCGCGGCGTTGACGGTCGCGTCGATGCACCAGAAGGACTTCCTGGCGAAGAGGGGGGAGGTGGCCTGGACGACGAACAGGCCGCCGGGCCGCAGGCGCCTCTTGAGCAGCGCGTAGAAGGAGGTGGTGTAGAGCTTGCCGACGGAATAGCTGCTGGGGTCCGGGAGGTCCACGACCGCGAAGTCGAAGAAGTCCGTGCCGGCCTCGAGCCACGCGAAGGCGTCGGCGTTGACCACGGTGAGCTTTGGGGAGCTCAGCGAGCCGCCGTTGAGCTGGGTGAGCGCCTGGTTGGCAGCGAAGAGCCGGGTCACCGCGGGGTCGAGGTCCACCAGGACCACCCTCTCGACGCCGGGGTACTTGAGGACCTCGCGGGCCGCCAGGCCGTCGCCGCCTCCCAGGATGAGGACGTCGCGGGGGGCCGGCAGGGAGGCCAGGCCCGGGTGGACCAGACCCTCGTGGTAGCGGTGCTCGTCGAGCGAGCTGAACTGGAGGTGCCCGTTGAGGAAGAGCCGCACGTCGTGCTTGCTCTTGGTGAGCACGATCTTCTGGTACGAGCTCGTGCGCGAGAGGATGACCTCGTCGGCGTAGATGCTCGAGTCGGCCCAGGCCCCGAGGTGGGAGGAGAGCGCCAACCCCAGGAGCAGGGCTCCCGCGCTGGCCAGGCACTGCGCCCCCAGCCACGAGCGCTTCGGCAGCTCGTCGCGGAAGATGCGCAGCGCCCACAGGGCCACCAGGGTGTTGGCCAGCCCGATCGCGAACGAGGTCCGAAGGAGGCCCAGCCGCGGCATGAGGACCAGGGGGAACAGGAGGGATGCCACCAGGGCGCCGATGTAGTCGAGGGCGAGGACCTGGGCCACGAGGTCCTTGAGGGCGAGCCGATCCTGGAGGATGCGGATGATGAGCGGGATCTCGAGCCCCACCAGTGTGCCGATCACGATGACGACCGCGTAGAGGATGACCCGGAACCCCGCGGCCTGCGCGAAGGCCGCCGAGAGGAGCGCGGCCGAGGAGCCGCCGACGAGGCCCACCAGGGCTTCGACCTGGATGAAGCGCGACACCAGCCCCTTGCCGACGTAGCGGGAGAGGTACGAGCCGATCCCCATGGCGAAGAGGTAGGCGCCGATCACGGTCGAAAACTGGAGGACCGTGTCGCCGAGGAGGTAGCTGGCCAGCGTCCCGGCGATGAGCTCGTAGACGAGCCCGCAGGTGGCGATGACGAAGACGGAGATGAAGAGGGCGAGCTTCATGTTGTGGGCAAACGAACCGCCATGGCGGCCACGGAAGATTGCGAAAGAACGAAGACAAGCAGGGGATCGGAACGCGATCCCCTGCTGTTTAGCCCATCAGCGACGCCGCGATGATCAGGCAGATGCCGATGGAGATGCAGCCCACGACCGTGCCCAGCGCGCGGTTCTGCTTGACGACGATCTCCTGCCAGAGGTCGTAAGGGGTGATCTTGTCGACGGTCGCGAAGACGCCGACGAAGATGACCACGCCCATGAGGGAGTAGAGGATCGCCGCCGCGAGGTGGGCGGGGTTGAGCAAGTCTTTCATGAGACCTCCTTATTTGCCGTAGTAATGGTGGCGGACGTACGTCTTGTAATGCTCCCGGTAGGCCCCGGGGTTCTCCCGGACGCTTTTGGGCACGCCCTTGACCTCGTCGACGTCGCTGTACGACCAGCCGACGAAGAGGGCATAGGCCAGGAAGGCCACGATGCCGGCGCCGAAGATGGTGTATTTCATAGCTCAATCATCGTCGTCATCGTCGTCATCCTCGGTCGTCCAGGGGTGGTCGCTCTCCTGCCAGCGGCCGCACTCGAAGCTCCTGTGGCGGAACCATACCCAGCCGACCGGGAGGACCAGCAGGAGCCACGCCCAGAGAAGGTAGCTCACGCGGGGGACGTCGCGCTTGAGCTCGATGGTGTAGGCGAGGAGTTGCGAATCCGTCTCGGGCTCCACGCGCAGGTAGTAGCTGCCGGCCTTCACGGACGGGAGGAACGCGGTGTCGGACCTGCTCCCCTCAGACCAGGACTCTCCCCCGTCGACGCCGTGGTAGTAGCCCACCTCCCGGCCGAAGTCCAGGGCTTCGTCGGTCCTGGTGTCGATGAGCGCCATCTGGAAATAGGCCCACTGGTTGTCGACGTTCGAGTCGACCTTGACGCGCACGTTGGAGGTTCGGCCCGCGATGTCGAAGGGGAAGGTGACGCGCGACCGCTCCGGGTCGGTGACGGCGTACTGGAAGGGGAAGGTCTGGATGACTTTGTTCTGGGAGAAGCCGGCGATGAGGGCGAAGATGCCGGCGGCCGCGGCGGCCAGCTTCCAGAAAACCGGCGCCATCGAGTCGAGCGCGGGGCCGTGCGGGTTGGGTTGGGCCGGGGCAGTGCCGGTCCGGTAGGGGGGCACGCCCTCCATCTTGAAGGCCTGCCAGACTTCCTGGGGCTCCATGTGCTCGCCCAGCGACCAGGTCGTGTCCTCCTCCGTCTTGTCCTCCGAGAGGATGAAGGGCGGGCAGACGAAGTCGCGGGCCAGGGCCTCGTCGCCCACGGCGACCCGCCAGTTGAACTCCCCGAGCACGTAGGTCGTCATGGGCTTGGAGGTCTGGAAGTGCAGGTACTTGCGGCCGTCGTGGACCACGCAGGGGTTCCTGGCGATGTCGGGGTTGTCCCACAGGCCGCAGTCGAACGGCTCGGCAGCGGCGGGTTTCTTGCGGCCGTCGGCGTCTTTCTTCGCCTTGATGCCGACCTTTCGGTTGAACGCGGCGAGGATCTGCTCCCGCGTGGCCGGGACGGCGGCCACCACCGGGGGCGGCTCGGCCGGCTCCGAGCCGGCGGGCTCCGGCCCCGCGCCCGCCTCTGGCTCGGGGCCTCGGCGGCCGACCACGTTCTCCTTGCCCGAGAGGGCGCGCAGCTTCTGCATCTCGCCCTGGTCGAACCAGACGCCCTTGCAGCGCCCGCAGTGGTCGAGGGTGAGCTTGCCCCCGTAGACCGTGGCGCCGCGCATGGCGCCGCCGCACCTGGGGCAGAGGCAGCCGGCGTCCTTGGCGTCCTCGAACGGGAGGTCGAAGGTTAGCTCGTCGGCGTCGTAGAACGCGCCGTTGCAGAACGGGCAGGACTCGATGTCGATGCCGTCGGGCAGGTGGAGGAACTGGAGCGGCCCTTGGCACTTGGGGCAATTCATGACAGGGTCTCGAGCGGCGGGTTGGGCAGGGTGGAGAGGAAGGTCCAGTGCCCGCCGGCCTCGATGAGCCAGCGGAAGCCCTTGTAGGGGTTCCAGAGCAGGTACTCCGCCCAGTCGTAGTCGGCGCCGTAGTAGCGGGTCCTGCGGCGCAGGTACCCGACGACTTCGAAGGTCCCGTCGCGGAAGGTCCCGCGCCGGCCGAGGGGGATGGTCGGCTCGATGGTGTAGTTCGCCTTGTACTGCGAGAGGACCTGGTGCCGGGGGTCCTGGGCGTCGAGGACGCTGCCGCAGTGCGAGCAGGCTACGACCTGCGTGGAGCCTTGCGCCTTGATCTGGAGGGGGGCGCCGCAGCCCGTGCAGGTGAAGGAGACCGCCCGCTCTACCATCCCTCGAACTCCTTCAAGCCCGTCAGCGCGAGCTCGTCGAACGGGACGTACTCGCCGAGGAAGAGGAAAGGCGGGTCCTCGCTGTAGTCGATGGTCGCGAACTCCCGGCCCGGGCCGGCGAGGTCGGCGAAGGGGGCCTTCTCGCCGAAGGGGACGCGGAAGGGGAGCTCGCCTTCCGCGGCGATGTACTCGGCCTCGCGGCGGTCCTTGACGGCGAAGGTCTTGCCGGCGAGCTCGACTTTCCCGCCCACCGAGAGCGAGCCGTAGGCGGGGAGCGCCGCCCCGGCCGAACTCTTGAAGCTCAGGGCGTAGAGCCCCTGGGCCTCGCCGAGCCAGCCGAGCTTGCCGTCGATGAAGCTGAGGTGCCACTCGTTCCAGAACCCCTCGGGGTAGCGCATCTGGAGGCGGCCGATGACGCCGAACGGCGCGCCCTTGTGCTTGCCCTCGCAGCCGAGCTGGAGGGGCGAGCCGTCGGGCATGAGCTGGGCCACCTTGCCGAGGTTCTCGATGTCGAGGTCCTTGCGCAGGAGCAGGCTGCGGCAGTAGGAGCAGACGGCCAGCAGGGACACCGCCGACTTGAACGAGAACGGCGCGCCGCAGGAGGGGCAGGCGGGCAGCGGGGTCATCCGGTCGCCATCGCCGTCTTCCGTCCTCCTCCGAGGAAGGAGAAGCGCGAGCTGAGCCGGAACCCGCGCTTCGCGGCCTCCCGCAGGAAGGGCTCGGCCGGCACGCCGGTCTCCACCGGGTAGGCGCCGGGCCGCCGGATGGCCTTGGAGGCCAGCATGCGGGCGATGATGGCCGCCGGGAAGCCCGTGGTGCGCATCATCGCGGTCAGCCCAGTCTTCTCGTCGTAGAAGTCCATCATGTCGTAGACGGCCTCGGCCCGCCGGCCGTCCTTCCACCCGCGCGCGGTCACGCGGATGGCGACCAGGTCCTTGTCGCCGGGGCGGTCGAAGTGGCGCTCCATGAGGAGCGCCGAGAGGGCCCGGGGCGCCAGGCGCGCGCCGCCCGCGTCCACGGGCTTCTTGCCGAAGAAGCCCAGGTCCCGCATGGTGTTGATGAACGCGATGTGGCCGGGGAAGCGGATGAGCTTGTTGTCCATGCGGCGGACCTTGCCCGCGTAGGTCCAGGCCATGGTGGACAGGCCCCCGGAGGCGTGGGCGGCCTCGCAGCGGCCCAGGGGCGGGGGCAGGTCGATGACCTCGGTCTCGGAGAGGCCGGGGACTTCCACGCGCTTGAAGTCGCGCAGGGCGGTGGCGTTCTCGACGTACTCGTTGATGAGGCCGTGGACGGAGAACGTGAGCATGTAGTTCAGGGGGGGGGCCGGCTTCTGGGGCAGGCCCCCGTCGCGGATGAGGACCTCGTCGGTCTTGTCGAGGCGCTCCATGGCGCGGACCGCGATCGTGTTGATCATGCCCGGGCCGAGCCCGCAGTCGGGGATGAGCGTGACGCCGCGGCTCTTGGCTTTCGCGTGGAGCGAGAGCTCCTTGAGGACGATGTCGGTGTTGCCGCCCAGGTCGATGAAGTGGGTGCCGGCCTCGATGGCCGTCTTGGCCAGGCCGAGGTTGAGGAAGTACGGGACGCAGCTGACGGTGACGTCGAACCCGGCGGCCGTTTTTCGGACGGCCGCCAGGTCGGAGGCGTTCAGGACCTTGGTCGCGACTCTGGGCGACTTGAGCCAGTCCTTGACCGACGAGAGTCCTTTCCTGGAGACGTCGGCCAGGAGGATTTTCTCCGTCCCGGGATCCTTGAGCAGGTCGTAGGCGCAAGCCTTGCCCTGAAAACCGCTGCCGATGATCAGGAATTTCATGGGCTGATTTTAGCATTTCACGCAACGACTCGCCTCTCACGCTCCCCGCGGGTGGTGGCATGTTGATGAAACGGAATCTGCCCCCTCAGCTACTCACCCCTGGCCGACTGTAGGACTCGGCCAGGCCGCGGGGGAGGCGAGTCATTTGGGACCATTGGCCCCCCCGCGTCTTCCCCTTCGGCTCAGGCGGCCCGGCGGCCGGCCTGCTACCATATGTAATATGAAGACCAACGCCCTCCTGTCCTTGATCCTCCCGGTGGCCGCGTCGATGCTGTGCCCCGCCGACGCCTGGACCCAGGCGGCCCTGAGGATGCCCGAGTTCGAGAGGGTGCTCGTCGAGATCCCCAAGCCGGCGCTGACCTCCCTCCAGGACCTGTGCCGCACCCTCTGGACGAGCCGGGACACCAAGGAGATCCTCGACACCCTGCTGGCCATCGAGGGGTGGACCAGGCCGGTGAGCCAGGAAGACGAGATGCTGGTGGTCCAGTCTCTCAGGGTCGTGGCGGACAACCCGGTCGTCGACGCGTCGGCGCGGGCCAGGGCGGTCTACACGCTGGGCAAGGTCTGCGAGCGGGTGAGCTCCGACATCAACCTGCGGGACGCCGTGGCGTTCCTGGTGGATATCGTCAACGCCGACAACCCGATGGACAAGCGGCGCGACCTGCGCAGGCCGGCCCTGATGGGGCTGGCCCGCGCCGCCCACCTCGTTCCGGACTCCTACCGCGACCTCATCGAGGCCACCCTGAAGGCGGCGCTGCGCGTCATCCGCGACAACGCCGACGCCTCCGAGAACGTCCTGGCCATGACCATCCTCCAGCAGCATCTGCGCCACCACGGCGTGGCGCACCTGTTCCAGTCGTACGAGCTGCAGGGAAGCGTCCTGGCCGAGCTCATCAGCCCCTACGAGGCCAATCTCTACGCGCTCTACGGCGACCGCAACCGGCCGGTGGATTTCCGCTACCAGCTCATCCGGGTCCTGGGGACGCTGGGGCGGGTCCGGCCGGACGGCGGCGTCAACCAGATCCCCCACCGGGCCATGCAGGTCCTCAAGAACATGGAGAACAACGAGCCTGACGGCCAGCTCAAGATGCTCATCAGGCTCTACACGTCCAGAGCCCGGTTCTAACTTGGTATAGTACGACCTGCCGGAGCAGCGGCAGGCCGTCCCACCGCCTCCTGGGTCGGGCCCTCTGCCGCGGGGAGAGTCGCCATGTCGATCAAGGGGTTCGCCGCTTTCGGGCCGGGCGAGAAGCTCAAGCCGTTCTCCTACGAGCCGGGCCTGCTCGGCCCGCACGAGGTCGAGGTCGAGGTCACCCACTGCGGCATCTGCCGCAGCGACGTCCACCTCATCGACAACGACTGGGGGATCACCAAATACCCCGCCCTCTGCGGCCATGAGATCGTCGGCAAGGTCTCGGCCGCCGGCCCGGAGGTCAAGGGGCTCTCCAAGGGCGACCGCGTGGGGATCGGGTGGCAGGCCGGGAGCTGCCTGGCCTGCGAGTGGTGCGTGGGGGGGCAGGAGAACCGCTGCGCCGAGCAGGCGGCCACCTGCCTCGGCCGCCCCGGCGGGTTTGCCGAGGCGGTCCGGGTGGACGGCCGGTTCGCCTTCCCGCTCCCCAAGGGGCTGGAGTCGCACCACGCCGCCCCGCTGCTGTGCGGTGGGATCACGGTGTACACGCCCTTGAGGGCCCACGCCCATCCCTGGTCGCGGGTCGGGGTCATCGGCATCGGGGGGCTGGGGCACTTCGCCCTCCAGTTCGCGCGGGCCTTCGGCTGCGAGGTCACGGCGTTTTCCTCCTCGAAGGACAAGGAGGGCGAGGCCGCCGGCCTCGGCGCCCACCGCTTCGTGCCGGTCTCGGACGCGGCCGCGATGAAGAAGGCGGCCGGCTCCCTGGACCTCCTCGTCTCGACGGTCCATGTCGACCTCGACTGGGAGGCTTGGATGAGGGTCCTGCGGCCGGGGGGCGTCCTGGCCCTGGTCGGCGCCACCGACGGCAAGCTCAACATCGCCGCGGACACCCTTCTCCTGGGCAAGAAGGCCGTGCTGGGCAGCACCATCGGGACGCGCTCGGCCATCCGGGAGATGCTGGAATTCGCAGCGCGCCACGCCATCAAGGCCCGCGCCGAGGTCGTCCCCATGGCCCAGGTGAACGCCGCGGTCGACCGGGTCCGCCAGGGCAAGGCCCGCTACCGGATGGTTCTCGAGAACCGCTGACCCGGGTCAGTCGCCGTCGGGCTCGGCGTCCGACTCCAGTCGCCGCAGGAAGAGGTGGGTGCCGACGCCCACTGCGACCATGGCGAGGAGGAACGCCGGGTAGGCCAGCTTCCAGTTCGCCTGGCCAGTCATCATCGTCCACTCCGACATCCCGCCGATCCCGGCGAGGAAGCTCAAGGGCATGAAGATGGTGGTGATGACCGTGAGCCTGCGCACCGACTTGTTGGTGATGTTGCCGATGCGGGCCATGCGGTTGTTGATCAGGGACAGGTGGATCTCGGCGAGGCTGACCAGTACCTCGCGGTAGAGCTCCACCTCTTCGAGGAGCTTGGTGAGATGGTCGTAGATGTCGCGGAAGTGGAAGACGGCCTTTTCGCCGATGAAGGGCGAGTCCCGGCGGCAGACCTTGACCAGGATCTCCCGCTCGTGGAAGAGGCTCTTCCTGAGCGCGAGGAGGTTGTTGCGCAGCTGGGTCAGCCTGCCCAGCTGGAACCGCTCCGTGTCCTTCATGATGGACGCCTCGATGGACTCGATCTCGGCCTCGAGGGCGCCGATCGGCTTGTATTTCTCGTCGACCACGTAGTCGAGGAGGAGGTGCAGCAGGAACTCCGGCCCGAGCCTGACGCTCTTGGCCGCCGACTGCGTCATGGAGTCCAGGACTTCCTGCGACCAGCCCGTCCGGTTCTCGCGGCCCCTGACGGTCACCAGGAAGCCGCGGCCCAGGATGAGGTCCACCTCGTCGGCGAGGAGCTTCCCGCCGGCATAGGCATAAGAGTTGAACAGGATGAAGGTGCTCGCGTCGAAGTTCTCGACCTTGGGGATCTGGTCCTCGTCGAGGCAGTCCTCGACGGAGAGGGGGTCGATGCCCAGAAGTCCGACCAGGGGCTCGAGGTCCTGCCGGCCTGGGTCGACGTAGTCGAGCCAGACGTAGCCGCCGGCCGCGCCGGCCTTGAGGCAATCCTCGAGGCCGTCGTGCCGCTTGAGCCCGCCGTCCGGCGTGATATGGTGGAACTTCGCTTGGGCCATCGCCGCTCTCCCGTCCGGACGCCTTGCGCCCGGCCAACGGTATGATACAACAAGTGGCGCGGCAACGGCGTTAGGCGCTCTCAACCCCTGACACCGCGTCGTCGTCGAAACGACGAGAAGCCGTCCGCATCAGCGGCCGAAGACCCGCTTCTTGAGTTCCAGCACGACCTCCCTGGCCAGGGGGCCGACGACGACCAGGAAGAGGTTCGCGGCCAGCCACCCGGTTCCCGCGACCCAGAACCGCTTGCCGAAGCGCGCCTCGAGGTCCCTGCAACCCGCCGTGGCCAGGAGCAGCAACGAGCCAGAGAGGGGCTTGCGGTAGCGCGAGATCGGACCGCCGGCGACGACGTGGACCGCGGTGTACAGGACGAGCAGTATCAGGGCGGGGCGCAGCTCGGGCTCGCTCCTGATCCGCAGGATGGCCCAGAACCAGAACGGCACGAAGAGGACGAAGCTCCAGTCGTATTCCGGCAAGAAGGGATAATACATCGAGGAGACGTTGAAGACGTAGGCCCTGACGATCTTGAAGAGCGGCGTTTTGGCCAACAGTTCCCGAAGAGCCGTCTTGTAGTACTCCCGATGGTCCATCTCGTACATTCCCGCGGGATGGGACTTGACCTCCTTGGGCCCGATGTCGCCGAGAGCGGCCAAGGGCAGGGTCAGGCCGTTGCAGAGGGCCGCCTCGGCCTGCGTCGAGCCTGGGACGAAGCGGTGGAAGACGAGCCAGTTGCGGCAGATCCAGGGCAGGAAGCAGGCCAGGAGCAGGCCGCCGAAGACCACGGCGTGGCGCAGGCCTCGCCCGGGCCTGAGCCACGGCAGGAGGATGCAGCAGGCCCCGGCGAAGGGGCCGAGGTCGGGTCTGATGAGGCTGGCCACCCCCATGATCGATCCGGACAGGATGGTCGAAATCCACGCCCTGTCGACACAGATCCAGGCCCAGAAGAAGAAGCAGACGAGGCTCCCGCCCAAGGACTCCGTGAGCACCCTCGCGCACGGCTCGGTGAGCCCGTCGTAAAAGGCGGCTGAGACGCCGATGAACAGGGCCCACTTGGGCCCGTAGAGCCTGAGCGCCACGGCGTAGAGCGCCAGGCAGGCGAGCGAGGCGGCGAGGACTTGGATGAGCTGGACCGGGAGAACGCCCCTGCCGAAGAGCGTGTACGACACGGTGAGCACGACGGGGTAGCCGGGCATGCGGAAGAGCCTGTCGCCGAGCTCGTCCGTGTATTTCCCGGCATCCAGCATGCTGACCGCGTACTGGTGGTAGTGCAGAGCGTCGAGGATCCGCTCGCCCTCGCCCATGGAATGGCGGGAGACGTAGGCGAGCCTGAGCCCCAGCGCCAGCAGGGCGACCGTCGCGATCCGCACCCAGGGGGAGGCGAACAGGGAGAGGATCGTCTGCCGCGTATCAGGCACCCCGTCAGACCTTCCTGGCCACCAACTCGAACGAGTCCCTGGTGTCGATGAGGTACGGGTCCCAACGGGTAATCAAGCAATTGATTGTATCAAAATACGGACATCGACCCACGATGCGGAGGACGCCGACCAGCGCTTCGGTCCGGCAGTCGAGCGGGTCGTCCAATATATTCGCGACGGTCCCCGTCCGTGCGGGATTCGGGAGCTCCCATTAGATATAATTCTTGGCGTGGAGAAGCTTAGACTCCTGGCATCCGGCATCAGCCAAGCCGCCTGGCTCGTTGTGGCCGCCTTCGGCCGGGTCGCGCTCGGTCGGAATCGCTTCGACTGCTTGGTGGACAAGACGGGCTTGAGGGGCTGGAAGAACCGGGCCTGGCTCTCCAGCATCACGATGCCGGACGGCAACAACATCCTGTTCCGCCCGGTCGACAAATGCATCATCGAGGAGGTCTATTCGGGCGTGTACTCGGCCGGGGAACTCGGCCCGGGTCAGACCGTGGTGGACGTGGGAGCGCACATCGGCGCGTTCTCCCTGATGACGGCCCGCCTGGTGGGCCCTTCCGGCCGCGTCTTCGCCTTCGAGCCCTCTCCAGCGACTCTCGACCTCCTTCGCCGCAACGTGGAACGCAACGGCCTCGCCTGGATCAAGGTCCATCCCGTGGCGCTCGCCGACGCGGAGGGTGAAGCCGAGCTTTTCACGGCCGGCGACCAAGACAACCCCGCCGCCGACACCCTTGCCGCCGTGGCCGGCCGCAGAGCCGTCAAGGTCCGGCTTTGCAGGCTCGACGATATTCTGGCCGAGGAAGGGGTCTCCCGGGTGGACCTCCTCAAGATCGACGTGGAAGGCGCCGAGCATAGGGCGCTCGACGGCGCGGCCAAGACCCTGGCCCGGACTTCGCGCGTTGTCTTGGAGGCGCATCCCCCCCGAGTTGGCCCGGACGAGATTGCCAGGCGCCTTCAAGGCGCCGGGTTCTCGACCAGGATTGCTCGCCCGCCCGGAAGCAGCCCCATCATCGAAGCCGTCAGAAAGACGTAGGCTCGGTTGCGGCCCCTTTTCCTGAACGGGCGAGGAGCGAACCCCCTGATGTTCTCGAGGACATGTCGCATCCGTGCCCGACCGGCCCGCGATTTGGTTTAATTCCAGGCATGGAGCCCCGCCGCAGGCTTCGGCCCGGACGCCGTTCCTTGGCAGCCTTGGGGCTGGCCGTCCTCTGCGCCTGGCCCGCGCCCGCCAGGGCCGCGCGGTACACGGTTGCGGTGATGCCCTTCGAGAACCTCACGAAGGACGCGGCCTTGGACTGGCTCACCATGGGCATCCCGGAGACCATCACCAACGACCTCATGAACATCGCCGAGCTGGCCCTGGTCGAGCGGCTCCAGCTGCGCCGCGTTCTCGACGAGCAGAAGCTCCAGGCCGGCGGCGCGATCGACCCGAGCACCGCGGTCAGGGTCGGCAAGCTCATCGGCGCCGGCATCCTGGTCATCGGAGGCTTCCAGAAGCACGACGAGACCATCCGGCTGACCTCGCGGTTCGTCGATGTCGAGACCGGCGGCGTGCTCCAGACCGCCATGGCCACCGGGAAGCTCTCGGACATCTTCGACCTGCAGGACCAGGTGGTCAAGAGCCTGGCCAAGGACCTCGACATCAGCCTGAAGAAGGCCGAGCTGGCCAAGCTCGCGGAGAGGCCGACCGAGTCTTTGGAGGCCTACCGGCATTTCGGCCAGGGCGCCCTGCTCCAGTCCCGCAAGGATCTCACCGGCGCGGTGAGCGAGCTGGAGCAGGCCGCGGCGCTCGACCCGGGCTTCAAGGCCGCCCGGGAGAAGTTCAAGGAGGTCTTCTGGTCGCTCAACGCGGGCAACTACTGGACCTACCGGATGAGCGACGGGACCGAGACCGTGGAGTTGACCCGGCACGCGGGCGGCCTGGAGAGCTTCGCCGGCCAGGATGTCTTCTCCTACTACGAGCGCCCTCGCAAGGACGGGGTGGAGCTCGACAAGAAGACCGTCACGACCTATTACGCCAAGGCGGAGGACGGCATCCACGAGGCGGGAACGACCATCATCGTGGAGGCCAAGGGAAGCTCGACTTCGGTCTCGGCCCAGGACGTCCCCATGCCCATGGTCTTCCCGTATGCCTACCGGAAAGATGCCGGCTGGAAGAACGAGTTCTCGCGGAAGGTCTTCATCGGCGGCCGGTTCCGCGGCGGCAGCGCGATCGCCGAGGAGTACCGGATGACCGGGGAGGAGTCCGTCACGGTCCCGGCCGGGACCTTCAAGGCCCAGGTGTTCGAGAAGACCTCCGCAGCCACCCGGAAGGGCGACGATGGGACGGAGACGACCTCCCGGACCTCCAGCTCGTTCTGGTTCACGCCCGGCATCGGTTACGTGAAGGAGCGGGAGAACGGCTCGGACGGAGACGTCGTGGAAGTGGTCTTGACGGAGTACCACATTGATTGAACCGCGCCGCGCAGCACTAGGGGCCCTGCTCCTGCTGGCGGCGGCCGGCTGCGGCGGCGCGCCCGCCGTGAGACCCGACCCGCCCAGCGCGCCCCTCGTCAAGAGCGGGGCCTTCCCGCAGGGGGACATCGAGGTCGCGACGCTGGAGCGGGCCGAGCGGCAGCTGACGCAGGTCATCGTGGCCGTGCTCCCGTTCCACGGCCCGGGCGCGGCGGCCGACCCGGACAGGACCGGAGCCCTCCTGGCCGACCTGATATCGGCGCAGCTGGCGGCACGGCCGGGCCTCAAGGTGGTCGAGCGCCAGAGGATCGGCGCGGTCTTCGACGAGCTGCGGCTCTCGGAGGGGGCGATGGTGGACCAGGAGACCGCCGTCCGCATCGGCAACCTCCTCGGCGCCAACACGCTGGTCCTGGGGAGCTTCGCCCGGATGGGCGAGCGCGGGGTCCTCACCATGCGCCTGGTCAAGGTCGAGACCGGGGAGATCGTGGGCGGCGTGACGGAGCGAGGCGGCGGCGCCGCCGCCTGGGACGTCCTGGCGGAACAGGCCGCCGCGAGGCTCTTCGACGCCCTGAAGCGCGGCGGCTGAGGCCCTCTAAACCCCTGACGCCGGGGCGAGGTAGAGGCGCTCGAGCGCCGAGAAGGTGGCCTGGGGGGAGAACTCCTTGAGCACGCGCTCCCTGCCGGCCAGGCCGAGCCTGCGGCCCAGGCCGGGGTCTTGGGCGAGCCTGCCGCAGCAGTCCAGGAGCTCGGCCTCGCTCTTGGCGATGAAGCCCGTCTCGCCGTGGAGGACCGCGTCGCGGTTGCCCGGCACGTCGGAGGCGACCACGGGCAGACCCAGCGCCATGGCCTCGAGCACGGCGTTGGGCAGGCCTTCCCAGCGGGAGTAATGCACGAACACGCCGGCGCTCGCGAGCCGTTCGAGGGCTTGGGCGGGCTCGAGCCAGCCCGTGATCTCCAGCTTGCCGGCCAGGCCCAGGGCGTCGGCCTCCCGGCGCACGGCCCGCTCGTCCTCGCCGCCTCCGACCCAGAGGAACCGGGTGTCCGGGCGGTCCCGGCCCAGGTCGCGCGCCAGCCTCAGGAACGCCTGGGGGTTCCTGGCGTGCGTGAACCTGCCGCAGGCGGCGATCACGATTCCCGCCTGGGCGCCAGCCCAGGGGGCGGCGACCAGGGTCCCCTTGCCGCCGCGCTCGGCGGGGGGTTCGCGCACCGCTCCCAGGAAAGGGTCGCAGACGACGTGCACGGGCCCGCCCCAGGCCAGGGGCCTGGCGAGCGCCGCTTCGCTGGGGCTCACCGCGACGATGTCCCCGATCCACGAGACCGACCACTCGAGGAGCCAGTAGAGGAGGCGGGAGGCCGGCCCCTTGTCGGATTGGAGGAAGCCGTAGCCCCTGGGGGAATAGAAGACCAGGGGGACCCCCGTCATCCAGGCGGCCGCCCTCGCCAGGACCCCGGCTTTGGAGGAGTGGGCGTGCACCACGTCCGGCAGTTCGACCGCGAAGAGGCGGCGCAGCCGGAGCAGGGCCCGCAGGTCCCTGAGGGGGGAGATCTCGCGCGTCATCTCGGGGATGAGGAAGGCGGCCTGGGCGCCCTTGGCCTTGTCTCGGTAGCCCTGGGGCGGGCCGGTCCTCACCGCGTACACGAGGCTCACGTCGAAGCGGGACGGGTCGAGGCCGTTGCAGATGGCGGCGACCTGGTTGCCGGTCCCCCCGGGGCCGCCGCACTCGAGTACCTCGAAGACCTTGCGCTTCCTGGGCCCGGGGGAGCGGCGCTCGCCGATGAAGGAGAGCGCGAAGGGCAGGAGCATGGGCAGATAGACCAGCCGATGCCTGGTCGCGCCGCCCAGGTCGAGCTCGAGGAGGGCGGAGCCCGCGGCCATCACGCAGAAGAACGCGAGGAGGAGCAGGCGCTCAGGCGTCTTCGGCCCCCTGGCCGCGGCCATGGCGCCGAACAGGGCCAGGAGGAGGACCACGACGTTCTCGAGGGATGCCATGATCCTGCCGGGGTTGCCCTCCAAGGGGTAGAGCCCCGGCAGCGGCATGAACAGGACGTAGAACGCCCCCTTCGGCAGGAAGGCGAGCACGTCCCACCAGGTGTCGAACTCGAGGCCGTAGAAGAGCTGGGTGCCGATCCTGCGGCCCTTGTAGATCTGCGCCCAGGCCTGGTCCGAGATCTGCTCGCGGCGGCGCAGCTCGGAAAGACGTTTGGGACCCCAGGGCGGCGGAGCCGTCGAAGGGGTTCCGACCTCGGCCGTGAGCGTCTGGGACGATCCGGCCGCCGGCGGCGTCATCTTGAGGGGGCCCTCGAAGACGGCCCTGGAGGCGGGGCGGTAGAGGAAGGGGACGCAGGCCGCGGCCAGCATGCAGACGAAGGGCTTGAGCGAAGGCTCGCGCCGGCGCAGGGCTCTGGCCCAGGCGAACGCGGCGGCCGCGGCGACGGCCCCGGCGGCGGCGGCCATGAGCGAGGCCCGCTGGAATCCGGCGAGGATGAGGGCGGTGACTCCGGCGAGCGCCGAGGCCCCGAAGGCCGGCCAGGCGGCGCTGCGCAGGGCGGACGCGAAGGCCCACAGGCCAGCGAACGCGGCGGCCATGACCGGGCCGTCCTTGAAGTTCTGGGAGGTCATGAAGACGTGCGAGGGCCAGGCCGCGACGAGGGCGGCCGCAAGGAGGGCGCACCGGGAGCCGAACGCGGACCTGGCGAGCCCGTAGAAGGCCAGCACCGACAGCGCCCCCATCAGGGCGTTGGCCAGCTTCGCCGCCAGAGGCCGGAACCCCACGGCGGCGTAGAGGAGGGCCAGGGCGTACGCCTGGAGGCGTTTGGCCGGCGAGACCGGGGGGACGAACCGCCGGCCCCCCTGGCGCGCGGCGAGGATTTCGGAGGCCATATCGTCGGCGTAGCGGGCGTCGGTGAAGTAGTACTCCGGCATGATCGGGTCGAATTCGGTGACCACGGCCAGGCCGGCGCGCAGGAGGAGCGAGGCCAGGAAGAGCGCGGCGACGGGATGCTTCCTAATCCAGGACACGATGCTTCAACAGGCGCCAGAGGTAGGCCAGGGCCGCGGTCCAGGTGATCTTCTTGCCCTCGGCGTAGGTCCTGCCGCTGTAGGAGACGGGGACTTCGTAGATGCGGAGCTTGCGCTTGCAGACCTTGGCGGTGAGCTCGGCCTCGATGCCGAACCCGTCGGAGCTCAAGGGGATGTCCTTGAGGCGCTCCGTCACGAAGGCCTTGTAGCAGGTGCCCATGTCGGAGAGGTTGATGTCGTAGAGGATGTTGGCGACGAGGGTGAGGGACCTGTTGGCGAGGTAGTGCCAGAAGAGGAGCACCCGGTGCGGGCCGCCGAGGAAGCGCGAGCCGTAGACGACGTCGGCCCGCTTGTCGAGCAGCGGGGCGAGCAGCGCCGCGTAGTCGGCGGGGTCGTATTCGAGGTCCGCGTCCTGGATCAGCGTGAAGTCGCCGGTCGCGTAGCCGATGGCCGTCCTCAGCGCCGCGCCCTTGCCCCTGTTGCGGTCGTGGAAGAAGACCCGGACGTCGGGCCCCAGCGGCCCCTTGAGGATATCGGCGGAGCCGTCGGTCGAGCCGTCGTCGACCACGATGATCTCCTTGTCGAGCGGGACCCGGGCCCGCTGGACCCTGGCGAGGAGCTCGAGGACCGTCGCGGATTCGTTGTAGACCGGGACGAGGATGCTGAGCTTGCCCACGGGAGCTATACTATCAAATCCTTGGAGCGCGAGCCCGCGACACGGGCCCCCTCGGCCTTGACACTCGGCCTCAGCATCTTGCGCGCCTCGATTGATCCGGTTATACTTTGAACAATATGGATTTTGAACGCGTCTTCTCGGTCTTGCGCGCTCTGGAGAAAGAGAAGGTCCGGTACGTGCTGGTCGGCGGCGTTGCTCTCACTATTCATGGCCTCGTTCGGACGACCGAGGACATCGACCTTTTCATCGAGCCCGAGAAAGATAATGTGGAGCGGATCAAGACCGCTCTTCGATCGGTGTTTTCGGACCCGGAAATCGACAAGATCTCGGCGGATGATTTGGCTGGGGATTATCCCACGATCCGCTATGTTCCGCACGAAGAGCCGTTTGTCATCGACATCATCGCGCGCTTGGGAGAGGCGTTCGGGTATGATGATCTGGAGGCCGAAGAACGCTTGATCGAAGGGGTCCGCGTGCGCGTGGCGACTCCCGCGACGCTCTATCGGATGAAGAAAGACACGGTCCGCCCCATCGATCGCGCTGATGCGGAGGCGTTGAAGCGGCGCTTCAAATTGGGAGAAATGTGACATGCCCGTGGAGAGATTCCGCAGCTTCGACGAGGCCAGGGAAGCGCTCTGGGGCCGCGGGGATGATTCCTCCAGCTTGCGCCGAGCAGCCGCGCTGTGGGCCTTCTCCGAAAGGCTGTGCCCGCGGCGCGTTCCCTCCGGGGTGCATCGCTACAGGAGCATGGGCGAAGCTCAAGCCGCCAGGCTCTCCTGGGAAGGCGAGGCCTCGCGATGAAGACCGGACCTCTCCGCTCCGGCCATGGCGGTAGGAGGAGGCGGGCATGAGGCTGCCGTGGTCGTGGGCGTGGAGGACTATGCTTTCGCAGCTGATGTCCCGGGCGCGGAGTCCATAGCGTGAAGCTTCATTCTGTCGGAAGAGCGGCCCGGGCCCGCTGGGGTCCCCTGCCCAACCCGTGTTGAAGTGATGCGTTTGGACGCATCACTTCGACAGGGGCCGGCCCCCCCATAGGGCCTCCCCAAACGAGCATCGTCTCGGCAGCTTTCAACGACCGCGCCGACTTCACGATGCGTCCGGTTGGCGGCGTCTTTCCCCTTGTTTCCGTCGCAAGGGTCCCTTCCTAGCCCCGGCCCCTGCCCTTGGCCCCGGCCTTCGCCTTCTTGACGGCGGCGTCGCCCATCCCGACGGTGACCGGCACCTCGAAGACCGCGTCCGGCTCGTCGTCGAACTGGCAGACGGCCCCGCCGAACCCGGACTTGAGCCGGCTCCTGAGCCTCGTCCCCGCGGGGAAGACGAGCGTCGCGTCGCCGCAGCCGGCCTTGACCGAGACCCGGCCCTTCTCCGGGGCGGCGAGCCAGGAGAGGTCCAGGTCTCCCGCGCCGACTTTGACCTCGGCGTCCTCGGAGAAGACGGTGCCCCCGACGTCGCCCGCCCCGGCCTTGAGGCGCAAGGCCCCCCGCACCCGCGCGAGTTGAACGTCGCCGGCCCCGGCCGTCCTTGAACCGCCCCGCGGGATCGCAGGCCAGGCAGCGCAGCATGGCCGATGCCACCGCCTGCGGGATGCGCGCATTGAGCTCGGCGGGCGGGCGGGGAGAGCCCAAGGTCAGGGCCGCGATGAAGGCGGCGGTGTCCGGGGTATCGAAGGGATGGGAGAGTGTCGCGAGCTCGTAGAAGACCAGGCCGAGTCCGAAGATGTCGCTGCGGGGGCCGACCTCCTTGCCGCCCGCCTTGAAGTGCTCCGGCGACATGTAGCGCAGGGTCCCCAGGATCTGGTGGCTCCCGGTCAGGTCGCTGTCGTGGACGCTCTTGGAGAGCCCGAAGTCCACGAGCTTGGCGCGCCCCGCGCCCGAGATCAGGATGTTGGAGGGCTTGACGTCGCGGTGCAGGATGCCGCGCGCGTGCGCCTCGAAGAGCGCCTCGGCCACCTCGGCCACGAGGGCGCAGACCTGTCAATAGGCGGACAAGCCGCCTTGCCGGGGTGCATGACCCAGGCCGAGACGGTCGCCGCCAAGGTCGTCGCCTCCGGTTGCGATCCGGGATTCAACCGCCACCCGCTTCGGGCGGCTTGTGGTTCGCCTCGGCCCACGTCCAGATGAACAGGACCAGGGTGGCGAGGAGCTCGACCTGGAACGCCGCCTCGGTCAGGTTCATGACGAGGAAGGACGCCATGGCCGCCCAGGCCCAGAGGTTCGCCGCCGTGGGGCGCTCCTTGAAGCGGCGGTAGGCGCGCGTGGTCAGGACGCCGAGGAGCGCGAGCAGCGCCGCCAGGCCCACCAGGCCGCGCTCGGCGAGCTGGTGGAAATAGATGTTGTGGGCCGAGTGCCAGACCCACTGGCCGTCGACCTTGCCCTGGAAATAGGTGACGAAGGCGGTCTTGTAGTTGCCCAGCCCGATGCCGAGGAACGGGTAGTCCTTGAAGATCTTGAGCGCGACCTCCCACAGGATGAAGCGGTGGAACTGGGGGTTGAGGTTGTTGTCGCCCTTGAACAGCCCGTCCTTGAGCAGGGACCCGATGATGGAGCGGTTGCGGCCCGGGAGGACCTCGAGGAGGACGAGGCCGGCGACGGCCAGCGCCAGGGCCCAGTACCCGTAGCGGCGGAAGCTCTTGTCCACGAGGCAGATGGCCGCGAAGCCGGCGGCCAGGGCGATGAAGGCCCCCCGGGTCTGGCTGAAGACGAGGGCCGTCAGGACGACGGCGAGGAAGCCCAGGATCGCCCTGGCGCGGGTCTTGCCCGCGGCGTCCTTGCCGGGCCGGCCCAGGAAGCAGAGCCCGCCGAGGATGGCCAGGGTCATCTGCTGGCCGTAGGTCACGGCGTGGACGAACCCGTGGGACCTCATCCTCGTCATGTCCGCGATGGCCACCCCGTCGCCGACCTTCTGGGTGAGGGCCTGGAAGATGCCGACCCCCGAGATGAAGACGAAGGCCGCGGCCAGCGGCCAATGGCTCTTGGGCGAAGGCCGCGCGCTAAGGGCGGTCATGAGGAGCCAGAAGATCCACAGCTTGTGGAGGTCTCGTTGGAGGTCCGGCCAGCACCGGGAGGTGTCGACGGCCATGGTCGAGACGAGCACGGCGACGGCGAAGTAGGCGGCCAGGGCATAGCCGGGCGCGCCGAGGGGCGCCCTCCAGCGGACGCCTCCTTGAGCAAGGGCAGCCCACAGGAGGGCGGCGGTCATGAGGCCGGCCGCGATGTTCATGCCTGCGACCGTGATGGGGAGGCACAGGCAGAAGGCGAAGATGGCGATGCTCAGGGCCGTCGCCGCCGGTGGCGTTGCCGAGGAAGCCCGTTGGTTCATGATGGGATTCCAGCGCGGCGCATGAAGGTGCCCTCGATGCCGAAGAAGGCGTAGTAGGCGAGCCCCAGGCCGTAGGCCCCGAGCAGGGAGACCGCGGCCCCGGTGATGCCCCAGCGCGGGACGAGGACCAGGCACAGCAGGAGGTTGCCCGCGCCGGCGGCGATGCTGCCCAGGACCGAGACGCGCAGGCCCGAGAGGTCCCTCGCGGCGAAGATGTTCGTGGCGATGCCGTGGGTCATGATGAGCGCGGCGGCGGCCGCGAAGGCCGCGGCCCAGTCGAGGCGGAACTCGTATCTCTTGCCGAACATGAACAGCGCGGCGCAGGCCACGGCGGTCAGGCCCAGCCAGGCGCCGACCGTCAGCGGCAAGCGGATGCGCCGGAAGGCGCTCCACGCCTGGGCCTGGCCCTCGGCGTCGCTCGAGACCGGGATGAGGACCGCGGTGAGCATGTACAGGAGCGAAAGGCTGACCTGGGCCGTGGCCGTGAAATAGGCGCTGAAGACGCCCACCTCGTGGGGGTCGAAGTGCCGGTTCAGGAGGAGCCTGGCCGGCGCCAGGACGCAGGCGAGGGTCAGGAGGTTGATCGCCGCCTCCAGGGAGTAGCGCGAGAGCGAGCGGAAGACCTGGGGATGGAACTGGAGGCTGAGATAGCCCCGGAGCCGGCGGATGGAATAGGAGGAGCCCAGGGCGAAGCTGAGGGACAGGGCCGCGATCAGGCGGCCGTGGTCGCTCGCGCCGAGCAGGAGGAAGAGGACGGGCGCGCTCAGGCCGTAGAGCGTCTCGGCCGCGCCCCGCTCGGAGAAGCGCCGCAGGCCCAGGAGCGGGCTCGAGAGGACGACGTAGGAGGCGTTGCACAGGGAGTAGAACAGCGCCAGGTGGAAGAGCCCGAGGGGGACGGCCAGCCACGCGGCGACGGCGTGCCGGAGGAGGAGGCAGGCAGCCAGGACGAGCGCGCCCCAGACCAGGAAGGCCGCGTAGCCCGTCGAGATGATGGCGCGGCGCTTCTCCTCGGAAGGCTCGGCGGAGAGGAACTTGCTCAGGGCGACGGGCAAGCCCATCATGGGCAGGATCTGCAGGAAGGCCGAGACGGCCAGGACGAGGTTGGCCTTCCCGTACTCCAGGGGGCCCAGCAGCCTGCCCGCGACGACCTGGGTCGCCAGGATCGACACCTTGGCCAGGCCGTAGAAGAGCCCGATGAGGGAGAACCCCTTGACGAAGGCCCGGACCTGCCTGGGCAGCGCCGCCGGAGGAGCGGCGCTGTGGGTGTTGGCGGCGCGGCGTCCCTGCGCCGCGCGGATGCGCTCCTGGAGCCTGCCGAATTCCTTGGCGTAGGTGTGCTCCCGGGCGCGCTCGACCCGGGAGCGCCTGAGGGCCTCGGTCTCGGTCTTGGAGAGATCCCTGGCGATCCGCGCCCAGTCTCCCGGCTTGTCGGCGATGTGGATCAGGTCCTTGTAGGGCGCGAGGCTGGGCAAGGGCGTGGCCAGCACGGGCCTGCCCATGGCGAGGCATTCGTAGATCTTGGCCGGGACGACGCCGAGATGGAACGGGGTGACGCGGTAGGGCATCAGGAAGGCGTCGAACCCCTCCAGGCGCTCGCGCAGCTTGTCGGGGGCCGTCGGCGCCAGCCTTGTCACGCCCGCCGGCAGTTCGGCGTGCTTCCCCTTGAAGAACCCCGACATGGTGACCTGGAAGCCCGCGTCCAGGAGGGCCTGGAGGTATTCCGGGGCCAAGTCCGGACCCCAGGTGCCGTAGTAGCAGAACGACCGGATCGGGCTCCGGCCCGGCTTGACGTCGAAGAAATCATCGGCGACGCCTTGGTGGATCTGGGCCACGTCGGGGTGCTCGCCCTTCTTCTCGTTGAAGAGGTAGTCGGAGTCGCAGACCACCAGGTCCGCCCGCGACAAGAGGGCTCGCTCCAACTCGGGAAAGTCGCCGGGCGCGGACGGGTGCGCCCGGAAATTGGAGGCGCAGTCATAGACCACGGCGGAGGGCTCCAGCAGGCTGAGGAGGTCGAGGCTGGTGGCCGTCGGGAAGTAGACGATGACGAGAGGGTGGGGCCGCAGCCCCGCCGCTGTCAGGCGTTCGACGAGGTTCGGGAGGAACAGGTGCCTGTTGAAGAGCCGGAAGGTCCGGAGCGTGGGAGGGAAGACCCTGGGGGGGAAGACGCGGACGCCTCGGGGTGCTCCGTCGCCGGGGGGGCGGCTGTCCGCGCCGGTCGCGAACTCGAGGGCCTTCTTGCGCAGCCGGGAACAATCGGCCCAGGCGGGGTTGCGGAAGCCCGAGTTCTCGATGAAGAAGACCTCGTGCCCGGCCAGGGCGAATTGGCGCGCGAAGATCTGGTGGCGCTGCCAGGCCGCTCCCCAGTCGATGGAGCTGATGAAGACGATCTGCGGCAGGGGCGCCATCAGGACAGATACCAGCGGAGGGTGTCGGCGAGGCTCTCCCCGACCGGGATCCTCGGCGCCCAGCCGCTCAGGCGAGTGAGCTTGGCGTGGCTCCCGGCGAGCTCGGGGATGTCCACGCGCCGAATCAGGCGCGGGTCCTGGACGACGTCGATGCGGCAGCCCGACGCTGCCACGAGCAGGTCGAGCAGCCGGCCGATGCTCAGGGTCCTGCCGTAGCAGACGTTGTAGGTCTCGCCGCCGGCCCCGAGCTTCCCGATGTCGACCAGGGCCCGGGCCGCGTCGCGGACGTCGACGTAGTCGCGCCGCGCCGTGAGGTTGCCGGTCAGCACCCTGCCGCGGCGCGGGCCGGCGGCGATGGCCGCGATCTGGCGGGAGAAGGTCCCGGGCGCGAGGCAGTCCGGTATGCCCGGGCCGGACACGTTGAAGATGCGGGCCGTCATGACCTTGAACCCGAGATGGGCGTAGGAGCGGGCGGCCAGGGACTGGCAGAGCTTGCTGCGGCCGTAGGCCGTCACGGGGTCGGGCGGGGTGCTCTCGGTGGCCGTTCCCCTAACGGGGCCGTATTCGGCGGAAGAGCCCGAGACGACCACGGAGCAGGGGCGTCCTCCGGGGACGCGTCGCAAGGCCTCGAAGAGGCCGATGGTGGCGCTGACGTGGGCCTTCCAGAGTTGGGCCGGCGGCAGGGGCCGGGTGGTCCCGGCCAGATGGAAGACGAGCGTCGGCCGGACCCGCCGGACGAGTTCGCGCGCCGCGGCCGGGTCGATGAGGTCGCAGGGGACGATCCCCGGGCCCGCCACGATGTCGGTCCGGACGATCCTGGCGGCGGGCGAGCGCGCCTTGAGCTCGCGCCCGAGGTGGCGGCCGAGGAAGCCCGCGGCGCCGGTGATTAGAATCACTTTCCTCCCCCTACGGGGGAGGAAAGCAGCTGAGGGGGGCATGTCGTCCGTTCCTTCAGATGTTGTAGAGCCCCGTCTTGTAGCCCTTGAGGTTCGCCCGAAGGTAGTCGATGGCGTGCACCAGGCCCTCCTCCAGCGAGTACTTGGGCTTCCAGCCCAGGAGCTTGCGGGCCTTGCGGTTGTCGCAGTGGAGGAGCTGGACCTCGGAGCGCGCCGGACGGACCCGGTTGCGGTCCTGGAGGAAGGGGACCTTGACGCCGAGCAGCTTCATCGCCAGCTTGGCCGTGTCGCCGATGGTGACCGCCCGGCCCGAGCCGAGGTTGACGACCTCGCCGATGGTCGAGCGCTCGGCGGCGATGGCCAGGAACCCGGCGACCGTGTCGGCGACGAAGGTGAAGTCCCTGGCGGTCCCCAGCGAGCCCAGGCGCAGGGCCTTGGCGCCGGAGAGGAGCTGGGTGATGACCGTCGGGATGACGGCCCGGGCCGACTGCCTGGGGCCGTAGGTGTTGAAAGGGCGCGCGATGGCCACGGGCAGGCCGAAGCTCCGGTGGTAGCTTTCGGCCATGTGGTCGGCGCCGATCTTGGAGGCCGAATAGGGGGATTGGCCCTGGAGAGGGTGGCGCTCGTCGATCGGGGTGTAGAGCGCGCTCCCGTAGACCTCCGAGGTCGAGGTGTGCACGAGCTTTTTGGTCTTGTGGCGGCGGCAGGCCTCGAGGACGTTCAAGGTGCCGCGCACGTTGGTCGCGACGAAGCTCTCGGGCGCGGCGTAGGAATACGGGATCGAGATGAGGGCCGCCAGGTGGAAGACCACCTCCCGGTCCCGGACCAGCTCGTGGACGAAGGCCGAGTCGGTGATGTCGCCCGGCCAGACGTCCACGCGGGGCGAGAGGCTCTCATCGAGGTCCTCCAGGAAGCCCCAGTGGTTGCGGGAGTTGTAGCGCACCAAGGCCCGCACCTTGGCCCCTTGGCGGGCAAGTTCCTCCGTCAGGTGGCTTGCGATGAAGCCGCCGGCTCCGGTCACCAACACGCGAGTGCCCTTCCAATTCATAAGGAGATATTTTACCATTTGCCAGATAACGACTCACCTCTCTTGCCGTGATGAGCGATGATTCACTGACCACGCATTTCGAGCGCCCCGGGCCATCCCTGGCCGGCCGCCTGCGGGCGGGGTGTCTCCGGCTGGCGGGCCGGCTGGCCCTGCCGGCCGCCTTGCTGGGCGTGGCCCTGGCGTTGGCGGAGGGCGTCGCCCGGGGGGTCTGGAGGAGCGTGGGCGGCCCGACCAAGCTCAAGGCCTACGCGGAGGCCCTCGCCTCCTTGCGCGCCTACCGCTTCTACCCCGGGCCCGGGCTGGTCCTCCCCGTCCCAGGCGGGGTGGTCGTCCATCATGGGCGAGGGTTCACGGACCTGTATACGGCCAACGACGCCCTGGGGATGGGTTTCGGATCGTTCGACGGTGGGCTGGACCGCAGGCCGGTTCGGGCCGTGGCCATCGGGGATTGCTCCACCCGGGGGGACGGGTCCCTGGACGCGGCCAGCCAGGGGTGGGCCGCCCTGGTCGAGAAGCGTCTGGACTGGCTCGACCTCGTCAATCTCGGCGACGCCGGGGCCGGCAATCTCCAGCAGACGACCTTCTACGGCAGGCTGGCTCCCGCCGTCGAGCACGGCTGGGTGGTCCTCGATTTCCACGCGAGCGACGATTTCACGGACAACGGCCAGCCCTTCGATTGGAACCAGGCGCTCGCGGGGCTCCCCGCCGGGGAGGACCCCAACGCCGTGCTCGCGGGCATCCAGGAGTCCCTCGTGTTCCAGCGGGGCTACGACTTCATGCTCCGCTCGCCCGTCAGGTCGGCCGCGGTCTGGGCGGGGCTCGCGTGGGCGCAGGGGGCGCTGGGCGGCGACGCGGTCCCGCCCGGGGTCCGCGCCTGGAAGGCCCGTTACGCCCGGCTCAGGGAGGAGGCCCGCGACCCCAGGTTGCCCGACGAGGCGCGCCGTCTGGCTGACGCCAACCTGGGCGCCCCCCGGTTCGTGCCGCGGGCCGAAGGCCGGCCGTTCGACATGCGGCTCCTGCCGTTCCATGGCGACCCGGCGCAAGCCGCGAGGCTCGCCCGGCACTCGGCGGGCCTGATCAACGCGTTCCACGCCGCGTTGCGGCGCGAGGGCAGGCGTCTGGTCCTGGTCGTCCACCCCGCGATGCCGGAGGTCTACCTGAGGAGGAAGGACTGGACCCTTCTCCGGGCCGACATGGGTCTTGCCCGCGGACTGCTCAAGGCGTCGTTGGACAAGGACCTGCCGGTGCTCGACCTGGCCGGGCCCCTGCGCAAGGCCGCGCGGGAGACGCCCGCCCCGCTGTACTGGTTCGAGGACGGCGCGTACAACCCCGAGGGCCACGCCGTCGTCGCGCAGGCCGTCGCCGCGTTCCTGTCGAAGACGATCCCGCGCTAGCCCAACTTCCGCAGCCAGCGGGGCAGGACCCTCCGGAGGGCCCACTGGAGGGCGCGGACGATGTTCTTGGCCTCGAAGGGGTAGGTCGCGAGCATCTTGAGGGCGTAGCGCCGGCAGGCCTGCGGGTCGCCGCCCGATTCCAGGAACTGGCTCAGGCCCGAGCGGTAGGCCGCGGCGAGGCGCTTGCGCATGCGCAGGCGGTCCAGGAGGCCGGGGTTGTCCCCGAAGTACTCCTCGAAGTGGCTCATGAGGAGGGTCACGAGGTTCTGGTGGTGGTAGTCGATGCGGCTCGACGCCGACGACCCGCGCAGGGGGTACTCGCCCAGCACCTCGTCGACGAAGCGGAAGGTCCCGATGCGGCTGAGCCTCATCCAGAAGTCGTAGTCCTCGACCGTGTTGAACTCCGGGTCCTCGCGAAACCCCCCGATCTGGAGCGCCAGGTCCTTGCGGAAGACCGCGGCGGAGGGAGAGACCGCGTTGGCGCCCAGGAGGAGCCGCTCGTACATCCGCTTGACCGCCGGGCCCTTGCGCAGGACGCGCACGGTCTTGCCGTCCCTGGTGACCGCGATGTGGTGGCCCACGAGGGCGGTCTCGGGGTGGAGGTCGAACTCCCGCACCATGGCCGAAAGCTTCCGCGGCCGCCAGAGGTCGTCGTGGTCGAGCAGCGCGATGAGCCCGCCCGCGGCGGCGCGCATCCCGGTGTTGCGGGCCCCGGCGATCTTCTTGTTCCGCTGGAGGATGGCCTTGCCCGGGAGGCCGTGCCTCTCCAGGTAGGACGTCGCGACCCGGTGGGTGTCGTCCTTCGAGCCGTCGTCCACCACGACGACCTCGTAGTCCCGGTAGGTCTGAGCCCGGACGGAGTCGAGGGTCTCCTCGAGGAAGGCGGCCGCGTTGAAGGCCGGGATGACGACGGAGACCCTGGGGGGCCGGTCGGGCTGGGTCACGCCTTCATGGTCCGTTTCATGTGCATGAGCCCTTCCTCCAGGGCCATGGGGGCGACGCCTAGGTCTTTCTGCATGCGCCTGGTCGAGAGCGCGGTGTTCTTGGGCCGCGGCGCGATGTCGGGGAAGAAGGAGCTCCCGACGGCCTGCACGAGCTTGCAGTCGAGCCGGAAGACGGACGCCACCTTGAGGGCGAACTGGTAGCGGTTCACCACGTCCTTGCCGGCCAGGTGGATGACCCCGCGGGGCTTCTTCCTGACGGCGGCCCACAGGGCCCGGCCGCACTGGATGTTGAAGAGGGGGTTCTCGTAGACGTCGTCGACCATGTGGATGCGCTCGCCCCGGAGGAGCTTGTCGTAGATCCAAGTGGCCGTGTTGGGCCTGCCCACCACGTGGTTCCAGCCGTACATGAGGATGGGGCGCACGATGGCGTAGCTCGTGAGGGTCTCCGAGACCAGCTTCTCGCACTCGGCCTTGAGCCGCCCGTACTTGTTGACGGGGCGCACCGGGTCGGTCTCGCGGTAGGGGGGGCGGGCGCCGTCGAAGACCGCGTTCGTCGAGACGTAGATGAGGTGGGTCCCCGTCCTCCGGCAGGCCGAGCTGATGTTCAGGGTCCCGACGATGTTGGACTCGAGGCTCTCGGCGTAGTGGTTCTCGACGTAGTCGACGCTGGCGATGCCCGCCGCGTGGATGACGGCGTCGAACGCGTCGCGGGCGAAGAGCCGGTCGACCGAGCGCTTGTCGCGGATGTCGCAGACGAGGTGCCTGGCCTTCGGGCTCGCGACGGCGTAGGAGCGCTGGTGCAGCCCGAGGATGCGCCAGCCCGCGGGGGTGGTCTCCTCGAGCCCCCTGCCCAGGAGCCCCGTGGAGCCCGTCAACAGGACTGTTCCTTTCATCCGATCTGTCTCCTAGGCGTCCCGGCCCTCGAGGGGGACGAGCTCGAAGAGCGTCTTGTCGATGGCGGCGTAGGTGGCGACGTCGTGGGCGATGGCCACGATGAGCACCTGGCTGCCGAGCCGGCCGATGGTCTCGAGGAGCCCGCGCTTGTTCTCGGTGTCCAGGCCGTTGGTCACCTCGTCGAGCACGAGGCAGTCCGACCGCTGGGCCAGCGCCCGGGCGATGGCCAGCCTCCTCTTCTCGCCGCCGGAGAACGAGCGTCCCGCCTCGGCGACCTCGGCGTCGAGGCCGCCGAGCTTCTGGACGAACTGGGCCGCGTCGGCGTCGGCCAGGTGCTTCCAGAGCTCCGAGTCCGAGAGCTTGCCCCAGGGGTCGAGGTTGTCCCGGACGGTGCCCCTGAAGAGCCGCACGTCCTGGGTGACGTAGCCGATGCGGGGGTGGAACCGGCGGGAGTCGTACTCCTTGCCCGAGGCGCCGACGTAGAGGATGACGCCCTCGGCCGGCTCGTAGATGCCCGAGATGAGGTTGGCCAGCGTGGTCTTGCCGGAGCCTGACGGCCCCGTGATGAGAAAGGTCGTCTTGCCCGGGATGCTCAGGTCGCGGCCCTTGAGCACGGCCCGGCCTTCGAAGCCGTAGCCGACGCTCTCGAGCCTGATGGCGGCGAGGGGCTCGGGCAGCGGCCTCTTGGCGCGCTCCGGCGGGATGGCGAGGAGCTTGAGGACCGGGTCGACCGACCCGGTCAGCCGGGTGAGGGTGCCGAGGGCGGCGATGAGGTAGTTGAGCTGGGAGATGGCTCGAAAGCCCAGGATGCCGACGCTGCCCAGGAGGCGGATCCTGCCCGTGACCCCGCTGCCCCGGAGGGTCTCGACGGCGTAATAGGCGGCCAGGACGCAGCACATCAGGATCGCGTTGAAGGCGGTCAGGACGCCTCCCAGCCAGGCGCTGTCGATCTCGGCGGAGGTCATCTCGCCCTGGCGCCTGATGCCGCTCTTGAGGTACGGCTCGGTCTCGCCGGCGGCCTTGATCTGGAAGAGCCCCTCGAGGCGTTCCGTGATGTCGGCGATGAAGCCCTGGCGCGATTGGACCAGGCGTCGGGAGAGCGCGATCTGCCAGGCGTAGGTGTACTTGAGGGCGGCCCAGGCCGGCAGGCCCACCGCGGCCATGAGCAGGGTCATGCGCGGCTCGACCACGAAGGCCATGGCCGCGAGGATGAGGAAGGCGGCCAGGGCGTAGACGGCGCGCAGCGCGCTGACCACGAACTTGGCGAAGGCGGCCGCCTCCTCGGTCAGGGAGCCCACCCAGCGGCCCACGTGCTCGGCCCGCATCGCGTCCCACCGGCCCTGCATCAGGTTCGCGAAGCAGGCCTCCTGGACCCCTTGGCGGATGAGGGCCTGGATGACCCCTTCCAGGGTGGAGAGCCCGATGGTCACGGCCACCCGGGCGGCGAAGACGGCGATGGTCGTCTTCAGGAGGAACGCCGGGTCCAAGGGCAGGCCGAGGCGCTGCAGCCACGGGTCGATCGACCCCGGGGAGGCGCCGGAGGCGAGCGGGGAGCCCTCGAACGTGAACACCCGGACCAGCATGAGCCAGCTCGCCCCGTCGAGCACGGCGCTCAGGGGGATCAGGACATAGTAGGCCGCGACGTAGGTCCACATCCGCCGGGTGCTCAAGGAGCAGGACCGCAGGATGCCCATGGTCTCGCCGAGCCGCCATGATCGGGCGCTCATGGGCAGCTCGAGAGGACCCGGGCCACGGCCTCGACGTCCCGCCTCGTCATGTTCGCGCTCGACGGAAGGGTGACGGTGGCGCGCCAGAGCGAGTCGGTCACGGGCAGGGTGCCCGCCGTGAGCGGCGGCTTGAAGATGGGCTGCCGGTGGCAGGGCGTCCACAGCGGCCTGGACTCGATGCCCGCGGCGGCCAGCCCCGCCATGATGCGCCGGGCGCGGTCCCGGGAGCCGGCGAAGACGGCGTTGAGCCAGAAGTTGCTCCGGGCCCCGTCCGGTTCCCACCGGAAGGCCAGGTCCGTCCCGGCCAGAGCCGAAGCGTACCACCGCGCCACGCGGCGCTTTCTCTTGACGAAGCCGTCGAGCTGCTCGAGTTGGGCGAGGCCCAGGGCCGCGTTGATGCCGGGCAGCCTGTAGTTGTAGCCGAGCCTGTCGTGGACGTAGGCGACGGGGTCCTTCTTGGCTTGCGTGGAGAGGTGCCGCAGCCGGGCGGCCGTCGCGGCGTCGTCGGTGACGACCATCCCGCCGCCGCCGGTCGTGATGATCTTGTTGCCGTTGAAGCTGAGCGCCCCCGCGAGGCCGAAGGTCCCGGCGGCCCGGCCCTGGAAGGTCGAGCCGAGGCTCTCCGTGGCGTCCTCCACGACGGGGATGCGCCAGCGCCCGCAGACCTCGAGGAGGCGGTCCAGGCGCGGGGGGTGGCCGAGGACGTGGACCGGGAGGCAGGCGGCGACGCGCCTGCCCGTGTCGCGGTGCCAGCAGGCGCCGCGGCGCACCCGGGCCTTGCGCGACAGGTAGTCCTGGAGGACGACCGGGTCCAGCCCCATCGTGGAGGGGTCGGCGTCCACGAAGCGCGGCCGCGCGCCCAGGTAGGCCGCGCTGTTGGCCGTGGCGATGAAGGTCAGCGACGGCGCCAGGACCTCGCAGCCCGCTTCCACGCCGGCCGCTTCGAGGGCCAGGTGGAGGGCGGCGGTGCCGTTGACCACGGCGACGGCGTGCCGGACCCCGAGCCGGGACGCGACCGCGGCCTCGAAGCGCTCGACGAACGCCGCCCCGGTCGACACCCAGGTGCTGTCCAGGCACCGCTTGACGTAGCGCCACTCGTTGCCGCCGAAGACCGGCTCGTGCAGGGGCAGGAGGACCTTCTTCATGGGAAGCTGGCCCCCCATTGTAGCAAGTTCGGCCTTCATCCCGAGGCCAGGGGCTTCAAGAAGGAGACGATGCGCTCGGACACCTTGCCGTCGAAAGCGAGATGCCTGGCCCGGGCCGACTCGGGGATGTCCGCGATGTCGGCCGCCAGCAGCTCCGAGACCCGCGCCTCGAAGAGGTCGTAGTCCGCCTTCGCGTCGCAGAGCTGGAACCTCGGGTCGGGGCAGATGTTCTCCACGGGGTCTCCGGTATAATTGACGAACAGGGTCTTGAGCCCCCGGCGGAGGAAGAACGCTTCGAAGCCGCAGGTGGACGCGAAGGTGACCGCCAGCTTCGACAGGAAGAGGTTCTGGTAGACCTCGCCCGCGCCCTTGTTGTCGAGGATGACGACCCCGGGCCCGAGGTGGCGCCTCGCCTTCTCCACGGTGGCGTCCTTCGCGGCGGGCGCGGCGTAGTGCCTGAGCTGGTAGGCGATGCGATAGGCCGGCCGGCGCCTCTTGAGCTCGCCGGCGTTGATCAGGAGCTTCTCCATGGCCGAGGCGTATCTCGGCGTGAGGTCGTCCGGGTCCAGCCCCTGGTCGATGACCAGGAGGTCGTAGAGCGCGGGCGCCGCGGAGCGGCGGAGGGCCTCGATCGGGGCGTGGTGGCTGTTGAGGGTGAGGCTCCCGACCGGCACGACCCGGCCGATCCGGCTGCCCATCTCCTGGACGAGCGGGCCGACATAGGCGCCGAAGGCGAGGTAGCAGTCCGCCATCCCGTAGTAGGCCGCCAGGTTCATGCCGCCCCGCTCGGCGTTCTGGATGAGGACGAGGCTGCCGGCGCAGTGCCGCTTGAACCCCAGGTAACGGCACGGGTGGTTGGTCTCGTCGGAGTAGGTGATGAAGTGGCGGCAGGGATAGCGATGGAAATGCCCCTCCATGACGGCGAAGATGCCCATGGCCCTGCGGAACGCCCCCAGCAGGTCCGTGCCATGGCGACGGGAGAGCCGCCACAGCGCCGGGATCCACCAGGGGCTCCCGAACAGGAAGAGCAGGCTCCTGGGGGAGATGCTGCTCGAGATAGGCCGCGTGGCGCCGGGATCGGGGAAGGGGAGGCGGCTCGGGGCGATGCGCTTGGCGCCGTCGAGCCCCGCATAGATGGGAGCGAGGAATCTCTGGAAATGAGCCGGGTCAACGGTCTCCAGCTGGAAATCGACCCGGGGCTCTCCACGCCAGAGCCAGGACTTCGAGATCAGATAGTAGAACGGGTGGGCCAGCAGCCGCGCGGCCGCCCGCGACAGGCTGGGGCGCTCTTGGTGGGCGCCTGGAAGGCCTTCGCAGTACAGCTTGCGGACGAGGAAGTCCAGGTCCTGCCCCCGGCACCCGACGAACCAGCCCAGGTACCGGAAGACCCACGCCGAGCCGTGCAGGCGGGAGAAGGATTCCGCGTCTTGGGTGAAGGTCGCCATCGTTAGCTCGCCCTGACTCGGCTGGCGCGCTCGCCGAGCCGGCGTCCCGGCGGGACGGCGGCTCCTTGGCTCGAGGAAGCAACAGATTGAACATCATGTCGGGCCTGGGGGTCAATGCGCGTCCCCGAGGCGTCAATCGCCTGGACGATGTCGTACGAATATTTTAGACTATGGTGCGGCGGCTCCGTGTCGCGGCCCACCATGGTCGATCCCGAGAGAGCGTACCACGCCGTCTGCCAGTGCGTGGAAGAGATCAACAGGCAGCTGCCGCCGGAGCGGCGCCTCGCCCTCTCCCCGGAGGCCATCCTGGTCGGCGAGGGGGGAACGCTCGACTCCCTGAGCATCGTCAGCCTGCTGGTGGCGGTCGAGGAGAGGATGGCGGACCTGTTCGGGGTCCGGTGCTCTCTCTTGGACGAAGGATTGTCGGCCGACGGCGAGAGCCCTCTGCGCACGCTCGGGGGGCTGGCGTCCTGGCTCGCCGGCCGTCCGCGCCGGGGGGGCCCAGACGTCCTTCGGACGCCGCCCCCGGCACGGGCGGAGGCGGAACCCGGCCGTCCGCTCCCGCCATGACGGCCCGGCTGGCGCTGGTCTCCGATTTCAACATCGAGCTGCTCGGCCGCTACCTGACGCAGGGGCACCCCGCCGCGGGTCTTGCGGTCGAGGCGGTCCCGTTGGCCCAGGCCCTGGCCGACGAGGGCAAGCTCGGCGCGGTCGAGGCCGGAGGCCGAGCGTCCGAGGCGCCCTCGGGGACGGCGTTGGCGGCCGCGGGCGGCGACGGGGGCGACGCCGTGGTCTGGACGCGGCCGGAGGGCGTCGTCGCGTCCTTCGCCAAGGCCCTGGAGTTCTGCCCCGTGCCCGCTGACGCCTGTTTGGCCGAGGTGGACGCTTTCGCCGAGGCGGTCCTGCGGTTCGCCGGCCGCCGGCGGCACTGCCTGGTGGCCTCCTGGGCGATGCCGCCCGGGCACCGGGGCTACGGCCCGCTCGACTGGCGTCCCGGGCTGGGGCTGGCGGCGCTGCTGGCCAGGATGAACCTGCGCCTCGCCGAGCGTCTGGCGCCGGCGGGCAACGTCCTGGTGCTCGATGCCGACCGCTGGCTGCGCGCCTCGGCGAAGGCGGCGGCTCCCAAGATGTGGTTCGCCGCTAAGGTGCCCTACGCCAACGCGGTCTTCCAGGAGGCCGCGGCGGACATCGCGGCCGCGCTCCAGGCCCTGGCCGGGCGGTCCCGCCGCCTCATCGTCGTCGACCTCGACAACATGCTCTGGGGGGGGGTCGTCGGGGAGACCGGCTGGAAAGGCATCCGCCTCGGCGGGCACGACCATGTCGGGGAGGCGCACCAGGCCTTCCAGCGCGCCCTGAAGGCCCTGGCCAGCCGGGGGGTCCAGCTCGCCGTCGCCAGCAAGAACGAGGAGGCCGTGGCCCTCGAAGCCATCGACGCCCATCCGGAGATGGTCCTGCGGCGGTCCGACCTCGCCGGCTGGCGCATCGACTGGCGCGACAAGGCCCGAAACATCGTCGACCTGGCGGCCGAGCTCCGGCTCGGGCTCGACGCCGTGGTCTTCCTCGACGATGATCGCGCCGAGCGAGAGCGCGTGCGCTCCGCGCTGGCCGACGTCCTGGTCCCCGAGTGGCCGGAGGACCCCAGCCAATACGTCCAGGCCTTGTGGGCGCTCCGCTGCTTCGACGCGGCGGCGCTCAGCGAGGAGGACCGCCGGCGCGGCGCCATGTACGAGGCCGAGCGCTCCCGCCGCCAGGACCTGGCCGCGATCGGCTCCGTCGAGGACTGGCTGGCCGGGCTCGGGACCACGGTCACGGTCGAGCCCGTCGACCCGCGCCAGCTCGTCCGGGTGGCGCAGCTGTTCAACAAGACCAACCAGCTGAACCTCTCGACCCGCCGGCTGTCGGAGGCCGAGATCGCCGCCTGGGGCGCCGCCCCCGGGCGCTGCCTGCTGACGCTGCGCGTCCGCGACCGTTTCGGCGACATGGGGCTGACGGGCATCCTGGGGCTCGAGGCCGCGGGCGACGAGGCGCGCGTGGCCGATTTCCTCATGAGCTGCCGCGTGATGGGCCGGAAGGTGGAGGAGGCCATGCTCCATCTGGCGGTCGAGGAGGCCCGCCGCCGCGGCGCCCGGCGGTTGGTCGCGCGCTACCTGCCGACGGAGCGCAACCTGCCGACCCTGCGGATGCTGCGGGCGAGCGGCTTGGCCGAGCCGGAGGCGAACGTGTTCGTCTGGGACTGCGGCCGGCCCTACCCCCTGCCCCCCGCCGTCGCGCTGCGGCCGTCCCCCGGCCGCGTGGGCCCGGCCTGATGGTCGCCGTCCGGCTCTGCCGTCTCGACGAGATCGGCGCGGTGATGGCGTTCCTGCACCGCCATTGGTCGGCCGACCACGTCCTGTCCTGGCACCGTCCGCTGATGGACTGGCAGCATCGCGACACCGCTCATCCGGACCGCTACAACTGGGTGGTGGCCGAGCGCGGCGGCGACGTGATCGGCGTCCTGGGGTTCATCCCCACCCGCCACTACGACCCCGCGCTCGGCGACCGGAGCCTCCTCTGGCTCTCGCTCTGGAAAGTCCGCGACGACGCGGGCGTGGCGGGCTTGGGGCTCCGGCTGCTCAAGACCCTGGCGGCCGTCGAGCCGCACGCCGCCATCGGCGTGCTGGGCATCGGCTCCCCGCTCTCCTCCCTCTATCGCGCCCTGGGCTACGAGGTCGGCGCCCTGAGGCAGCACGCGGTGTTCAACCTCCGCCTCCCCCGCCGCCTGGCCGCCGCGCCGCCCGGCCAGCCTCTCGCGACGCCGCGGCCGGGCGATGCCGTGTTCCGGCGGCTGGACCGGGATTCCATCGGCGACGCCTGCGCCGGCCTGGACGTCCCGGGGAACGCCCTGCCGCGGAAGACGCCGCTCTACTTCCGGCGCCGGTACCTGGAGCACCCCGTCTATCGCTACGACGTCCGCCTGGTCGAGGTCGCCGGCCGTCCCGCGGGGCTGGCGGCGCTTCGGCTCGCGGAGCACGAGGGCGCCCGGGCCCTGCGGATCGTGGATTTCATGGGGCCCTCGGGCGTCTGGTCGCGCTGCGGCTCGGCCGTCGCCGCGGTCATGGAGGAGACGGGAGCGGAGTACGCGGACATCCTGGAGTACGGCCTCGACGCCGCGGACCTGCGGGCCGCCGGGTTCGCGCTCGTGGAACCCGCCGGGCCGCTGGTGGTGCCCAACCACTTCGAGCCGTTCGTGCCCCGCAACGTGCGGGTCGAATTCGCCGTCTCGCGGCCGGCCGGCCGCCCGTTCGTGCTGTTCCGGGGGGACGGCGACCAGGACCGTCCCAACAGGGTCGCCCGGAGCGACGCGGCGGCCGTCGAGTCCTCGAGACCAGGAGAGCCATGATGAAGTCCGATAAGTGGGACAGGTTCTACTCGCTGAACGTCGGGAGCATGTGGTGGCCCGACGAGGGCGTGGTGCGGTTCGTCGCGAGGTATCTCCGCAAGAGACTGGGCATCAGCCGGTACGGCGAGAGGCGCCGCGTCAGGAGGATCCTGGACGCCGGGTGCGGGATCGGGAGGCATGTCGGCTTCTTCGCTGAGCAGGGGCTCGACGCCTGCGGCGTCGACCTCTCCCCCGACGCCGTCGGGGTCGCCAAGCGCTGGCTGCGCCGCCGGGGGCTGAAGGCGGACGTCGGGGTCGCCGATCTCGCCAGGCTCCCGTTCCCCGACGGGCACTTCGACGCGGTGGTCTCCTTCGGCGTGCTGGACCACATCCCTTTCCCCGACGCCAAGCGGATCGTGGGCGAACTCTCCCGGGTCCTGGCCGGAGGCGGCTACCTGTACCTCGCGCTGTGCTCCACCCGGGATGCCGACTGCGGCAGGGGCGAGAAGACGATGAAGAACACGTACGTCATCCAGGAAGGATGCGAGAAGGGGATGATCCAGCACTATTTCAGCCGGGGGGAGCTCAGGGAGCTGTTCGCGGGATTCAAGGTCTTCGACGTGGAGCTCCACGAGACGGTGTTCCCCAAGGCGTTCACGATCGACAAGTTCACCCTGCAGAGCGAGCGGGGGACCAAGAAATACCTCGACCTGGCCAAGGGGCTGGACCTGGGCCTGAGGGTCTCCCGCTGGCACATCGCCGCGGAGAAAGCGTAGCCCTCACGGTCAGCGCATCATCGCGAGGATGTCGGCGGGGTCGATGCGGGGCTGCTCCAGGTCGCCGCGGGAGGCCACCTCCTCCATGTCGGCGCGAAATCCCAGTCGGATGCCCAGCCCGGCCAGGATGCGCAGGGTCTCGCCGTTGTAGGAGTTGCACGGGTGCGACACGGTCGTGGGCGCTTCGGCCAGCACGCGGCGCAGATGCTCGATGTTGACGCGGTACTCGCTTTCTTGGCGCTCGGGGCTGAGCTCGGCTAGCCGCATGGGATGGGAATGGGAGTGGAGGCCGATGACATGGCCCTCCCCATGCAGGCGCCGCAGGCAGTCCTCGTCCATCCAGAGGTCCTTGGCGGCGGCCTCCACGCGAAACCCCGAGGCGGCCATCATCGCGTCCATCAAGCCGCGATACCGGTCCGGGCCCAGGACGTCGTCCCTGATGAACCGGAACCGGCGGTCCTCGTCGGTGTAGAAGGCGTACTCCTTGAAGTACTCCTTGGCGTTGAATCCCGACAGGGCCCGGGCCAGGATGTCCCCGTGGGCCGAGCGGGCCGCGAACCTCTCGAAGTCGGCGTAGAAGTCGTTGACGTGGCGGAACGCCGTGTTGCGGTAGAGGCGGTAGATCTCCAGAGGCTCGATGCGGCCTTCCACGACCGACGTGTAGACGAACCAGAGCCCCGTCAGCCCCAGGTCCCTCATCGCCGGGTAGGCGACGTCGTATTGGCAGCGGAGGTTGTCGTCGAAGGTCAGGCAGAGGTCGTCCGGGCGCAGCGAGCGGCTCAGCGCCCTGGCCACCCATTCCTTCGCGGGCAGGATGCGCTCTTGCCCCACGAAGCCGATGATCGCCCGGAACTGCTCGGCCGCGAGGGAGCCCTGGCCGCGAGGGTGCCGGCCGTCATGGAAATAGTGGAACATCAGCCCATGAGCGCGACTCGTCGGATACCGGTTCCCCGCCATCGTGCGGGATTCTAACAATTGTCGCCTCCCGGCTTCAAAATTCAGGGTCGGCGTGCCGGTCGCAGGCGAGGCCGTCGAGGAAGTTCCGCCAATGGGCGGGCCAGTCGTCCTCGGCCCAGGCGTAGCGCCGGCAGAAGCGCCTCACGGCCTGCGCCCGCTTGGGCTCGGCCATCCAGCCCCGGGGGCCTGACTTGAACGCTGCCAGGGACCTCAGGAGGGTCGAGGTCTCGCGATGGATGATCCCGGCGTCCTCGCCCTCGAGCGCGGCGGCGATCTCGGGCAGGCAGCCGCTGTGGGGGGCCGTGCTGCTGCCGGGGGCGGGGGGATAGCGGTAGAGCTCGGAGGTCGTGAGGAGGAAGTCGAAGGGCTTCGGCTCGGCCCGGTCGGCCAGAGGGGGGAGCGCGCGCCGCCAGGCCGCGCGCCGCTCCTCGAGCCAGGGGGCGGGCAGCGGCACGGCGCGCACGGACCGGCAGCTGTTCCTGAGCTTCGCCCAACTCGCGAGCTCCAAGGCCGACGGCGGGCGGTTGGCGGCTGACCCGGCAAACTCCAAGGGCGCTTGGGAACCTATTCGGAGCGTGGTTCGTATCTCCTATGAGTGCCGCCCGCGAGCTCCCCTGTCAGCGTCTACCGGCCCCGGAACGCCGGCGCAAGCCCTTTGTACCTCATCGTGCAGGACCACCTGGAGACTTTCCTGGATCGTACAGGGTCTTCCTCGGCGATCCGTCCTGGGCGAAGCCCAGGGCTGGTCCGGGACAGGGAGAACCCAGGGTTCCGGATCGCCCCGTCTGTGCAAGACTCCATGAGGGCATTCCTGGAGTGCGGAATTCACAGGTTCGGGGTGGTGCGGTTCCGGTGCGGTGAATGCGGGCAAGACGTTTTTGTCGCGTTCTCATGCCGCCGAAGGACGGCGTGCCCGGCTTGTGACCACAAGCGCGCCGCGGCTGAAAGCGCGATTGCGATTGACGCTCTGCTGCCCCAGGTACCTGCTGGCGTTCCGCCAGCTCATGCGCCTGGCCGCCCTGCGCTGCGGCAACCTCCTTTCATCCAGCGAGCTGGCCCGAGAGGCGAAATTGAAGGCCACGACCGCAGCCCGGTATCTTGGCCTCATGGAAGCGTCCTTCGTGCTCCACCGCGTCGGGCCGTTCCTCGCCAACCGCTCCTCCCGACTGATCAAGTCGCCGAAGCTCTACGTGTCCGACTCGGGGCTGGCCTGCTACCTGGCCGGCATCAGTTCGCCTGATGCCCTGGCCCAGGACCCCCTGGGCGGGGCCCTGTTCGAGACCTACGTCGGCCAGAACCTGGAGGCTATCCTCGCAGCGCACTGGCCGCAGGCGCGGCTGGCCTTCTGGAACGTCCAGGGCCGGCATGAGGTCGATTTCGTGGTCGAGGCCGGCCGGGAATGCCTCGCCATCGAGGTCAAGTCCGCAAGCCGCTGGGGAGACAGGGACCTGTCGGGGCTCAAGGCCTTTCTTGCCGCCACGAATCATTGCCGGGCGGCGATATTGGCGCACAACGGCCCGTCCGCCGTGAAGCTGGGCGAGCGTCTTTGGGCGGTGCCTCTGAGCATGCTTCTGGGATGACTGCGGATGGACTGCTGGAGCCTTTCCCGCGCCCGAACGCATTCAGGCTTTCAACACGCGCCCACGCTGTCGGCCGCGCCCATCGTCGTGCAGGTCGCGGGACTGCTCAGCGGCGGCATGCCCCTTCGCCAAGTCGAGGCAGCGGGCATTCCGTTTTCCCCTCCCGCAGTCCCCGAGGCGCCTATTGCGCCGAGCGGGGCCGCGTGAAAGAGGAACCGACTCCGACCTTAACCGGGACTAGGCGAGTTTAATGGCCTTGTCCCCAATACGTCCCCACAGCAGGCTACCCAAAGCCACCGAAACTGAAGTTGGGGCGAAGCAGATTGAGGACCAACGTGAGATATCTCAAACGACGTCGACAAGCCCAAATCGGGCCTTGACAGAATATAGCTATCTGCTATACTACTAGTAGACGATGGAAGTCTTTGGGTGGGACATTGCAGACGCGTTTCTCCGGGATCACCCGAAAGCCACAAAGTCGCTGGAGGCATGGCGCCAAGTGATGCAGGACAATAGCTTCGGGCATCTTGCCGACTTAAAGAGGGTCATCAGGAGCGCTGACTACGTAAAACCACATACGGTGTTCAACATTTCAAAGAACAAGTACCGATTAATCGCCCAGGTATCCTACCCGCTTGAGGCGGTGAGGATTGAAAGCATCTTGACTCATGAGGAATATGACAGCGGCAAATGGAGGCGCGGGCCATGACCGTCCAAACCCTGGAGAAAAGAGTTAGCATCCCCCCCTTCGTGGAGGACAACACCATTTACACTGGCCTAATCCGCAAGTACCCTCCCAGGCCAATTGAATCCAAGCAAATGCACAAGGACTATTCCCTACTCGCAGGGCGGCTGATGGCGCTCCTTGAGGATGATCTTCCAGCTAACGATCGAGAGGGGATTGAGCGGTACCTCAAGGTCCTAATCCCGCTTATCCGTGCCTTCGAGGCAGAGAATTATCCGGCCGGCAAGGCAGAGCCCGAGGACGTGCTGCGCTTCTTTATGGAGCAGCATGAGTTGAAGGAAGTGGACTTGGCCAAGGAGCTTGGTGGCCAACCTGTGGTTTCCTGCATCCTGAATGGCAAACGTAGGCTGACCAGGGATCAGGTCAAAAGACTCAGCCGCAGATTTGGCGTTTCGGAGGCGTCGTTTTACCCTTCGGGCGCATAAAACCGGCAAGAAATGCGCAGGACCCTGCAAAAGCATTTGCCACGCGGGCAGGATGTTTGTACCAACTTGGTAGGTTTTACGGTTTCGAACCTGCGATATTCGACGTCATCAGGGAGTTGATGGCCCCGCCGGAGAAGCCGCGCCCGAAGATCGGTTTCCATTCGAGGAAGCCGTGGAAAGGGCGCCAACGAGAGACTATGGGGCGCGCAAGACCAGGGTGCTCGGACCGGAATATCTGCTGGCCATCATGCTGCAGACGGGAAGGCGCAAGGACATGGCCCGGATCGTGCAGTTCCTGGATGAAGTTCCCATCGACCGGGCCCGCCTTCGCGACATTCTGTCAAGGCACCAGTTGACCAAGCGCTGGAGGGATGCTTTCGGGGGGCTGGATGGCTGAACGCGTCTTTCCGTGGGCCGCGGCGGCCCTCCGGCGCGCCCTGGCGCGCCTGCCGATCAAAGAGAAGGTGCGGCTGCTTGTCGAGATGCAGAAGACCGCCAACGACATCAGGCGCCGCTGCGGCAGGCCGGAACTTCCGGCATGGAGAATATAGCGGTTGCCGAGGTTCCGGCCGAGCTTATAGGAGCTTGGGCGGGGCCAATGCCAGTCTCGCCCTGACCTTGAGCGGCGTTGGCCCGAACGTGCGGGCGCATGCGGCCGCGCCGGCTTCAGGGGTCGGCGTGCCGGTCGCAGGCGAGGCCGTTGAGGAAGTTCCGCCAATGGGCGGGCCAGTCGTCCTCGGCCCAGGCGTAGCGCCGGCAGAAGCGCCTCACGGCCTGCGCCCGCTTGGGCTCGGCCATCCAGCCCCGGGGGCCTGACTTGAACGCCGCCAGGGACCTCAGGAGGGTCGAGGTCTCGCGGTGGATGATCCCGGCGTCCTCCAGCTCCCGCATGAACGGGAGCGCGTCGTCGTCCTCGCGGCTGAAGAGGCGGCGCCAGTAGGCCATGCTCGGCACCCCGCCGTCGAGGCATTCGAGGAAGCCCGTGCCCGGCTGGTCCCACAAGACGATGTGGCATCGCGCCAGGAGCGCCGGGGTGAGGCCCTTGCCCGGGTGCTCGGCGCCGCGGTAGCGCTCCCCGCCCAGGCGCCCGAGCTCCGGGAGCGTGGACGCCATGAGGAGGGCGCTGCGTCGGTCGGCCGTCCTGTGGAGGATGCTCGCGCCCTGGGCGGCGCAGTCCTCCACCAGGCCCTCGAGCGCGGCGGCGATCTCGGGCAGGCAGCCGCTGTGGGGGGCCGTGCTGCTGCCGGGTGCGGGGGGATAGCGGTAGAGCTCGGAGGTCGTGAGGAGGAAGTCGAAGGGCTTCGGCTCGGCCCGGTCGGCCAGAGGGGGGAGCGCGCCGCGCCAGGCCGCGCGCCGCTCCTCGAGCCAGGGGGCGGGCAGCGGCACGGCGCGCACGGACCGGCAGCTGTCGAACGGCGGCATCGTCTCCCAGCCCCAGGAGGCGTAGCGGTCGGCGCAGGCGTACTCCATCTCGGCGGCCCACAGGTGGTCGTCGGTGTAGCCGCGGTGCCCGCCGTGCTGGATGCGGATGACCTCCATGCCGAGGCATCGGGCGGCGGCCATCATGTAGATGGGCTCCAGCGTGGACGCCTCCGCGACCAGCAGGGGCTTGGGCGCGAAGGGCCTGAGGACCTCGATGCAGTCGGAGAGGTTGCCCGGGATGGCTTCGAGGAGGATGGTGGGGTAGGCCCAGGCCAGCCATCCTCCCAGGCCCGAGACGGCTTTCGCCGGCGCCTGCGGGTCGCCGACGCCCTCGCAGGCGACGCCCGCCCCAGCCAGGAACTCGGCGACCGCGTGCCCGCCCGAGTGGGCCAGCACGGTGAGCATGAACCTCATGGAGTCTTCGCGCGGAGCGTCCTGGAAGGCCACCCGGCCTTGGATGTCCTCCATGAGATGGGGATAGAACCCGGCGGCCTGGAACGCGTCCGTCGAGCGGCCCATGGAGAGGACGGGGACGGGGCCTTGCCGCCCCGCCAGGCGCCGGAAGACGGCGCCCTTCACGGCTCCCGAGAGCCTCCGGGCGAGCCTCCGGGGAAGGGAGGCGGCCGCGAGGTCGAAGCCGGGCGCGGCCTGGGCCGCCGGACCTCCGGGGGGCTCCGTCTCGGGAGGTTCTAGGGGCACGATGGCCGCGGCCGTCTCCAGCCCGAGGACCGGCGCGAGCCTCGCGAGGAGGGCCTGGTTGAAGCGGGTGGACCCGTGGGCCATGGACCACAGCTCGGCGGCGTCCGAGGGCGGGTCGGCCTGGGCCTCGACCACGGCCAGCCGGCGTCCCGCCGGCCGCGAGCGCAGCAGAGCGTCGAGCCTCAGGAAACGGTCGAACCAGCAGTGGAGCAGCGGGACCAGGCAGGCGCGCCCCAGGACCGCCGCGGCCTTCTCCGGCCTGCCCCAGCGGGAGGCCAGCGCGCTCGAGAAAGACGCCAGGAACCGGCCGAACAGCGCGGCGTAGAGAGGCGAAAGCTCGCGCAGGCGCGCCTGGCTCAGCGCGGCGCCGGGCTCGGCCCCGTCGGCGAAGAGCCCGATCGCCCCGACGGCCCTCCACTGCTCCGACAACGACGCCACGACTGGCGCAGGCATTGCCTGCGCCGACGGCTCCGGGCGGCGGGAGGCGGGATCGGGCAAGGTCAGGGCCTCACGCTCTCAGGGCCGCCGGTCGCGGACCATCCTGGCCAAGGCGTGGAACACCACCCTGTGGGCGTCGAAGGTCGCCCCGGCCACGTGCGGCGTGACGATGATGTCCGGGTTCGTCCGCGCGGCGCGCACCAGGGGGTCGCGGGGCAGGCGCGCCTCCTGATACTCCTCGCACGCCACGTCCACGGCCACGGATGCGAGCTTGCCGGAGCGCAGCGCCGCCAGGACGGCCTTGGCGTCCACGAGGCCGCCTCGGGAGGTGTTGACGAGGATGGCCCCCGTCTTGATCTTCTTGAGCGCTCCGGCGTCGATGACGGGGGGCTGCCCGGGCAGCCATTTGGCGTGCAGGGTGATGATGTCGGATTGCGCCAGCAGCGCGTTCATGGCCACGGTCTTGCCGTAGGCGGCCATCGAGGGCTTGGGGTCGTGGATGAGGGCTTTCATGCCGAAGGCCCTGGCGTAGTTCTCCACCATGCGGCCGATCCGGCCGTAGCCGACGATGCCGACCGTCAGGTCCCTCAGCTGGCGGCCGCGGATGTCGGTGTTGTGCCAGGAGCCCTGGGCGATGACCCTGTCGAAGGCGCGGCGCAGCCTCCTGGCGGCCGCCAGGATGAGCAGCCAGGTGTGCTCGGCCGTGGAGGTGATCCGCAGGAGCAGTTCCGGGTCGTCGTTGAGCGACAGGACCTGGATGCCCATGGATTCGGCGGCTTCCTTGTCGAAGTGGTCGATCCCCGTGGTCGGCGTCGCGAGGATCCTGAGTCGTTTGGCCTTGCGGAGCAGGGCCCGGCCGATGCGGACGTCGAGGTTGGGGATCAGGATGTCGTAAGCCTGGATGTGGCGGCGCAGGAAATCCTTGTCGTATCGGACGAAATCGCACTTGCCGAGGCTCCGGAAGGCCGAGGCCTCCGGGTACTCCCACACGTCCCAGCCCACCAGGATGTTCATGGTTCGTCTCCTATCCCCAGAAGGAACTTCCGCCACTTCCCGGCCCAGTCAGGGTCGACCCAGGCGAACTTGCGGCAGAACTGCGCGACGGCCCGGCGGTGCGCGGGTTCCTCCAGCCAGGCGGCCGGGGCCGACCGCCAGCGGAGCGTCTGCGCGAGGAGAGAGCCCGTCTCCCGGTGCACGATCCCCGCGTCTTCGAGGGCTCGGAACGCTCCGGCCGCTTCGGGCGATTCCCGGGTGTCGAAGCGCGGCCAGAGGACCAGCGTGGGGATGCCGGCGGCGACGCATTCCGCGAAGCCCGTGCCCGGCTGATCCCACAGCACGAACCGGGCCTGCGACAGCAAGTCAGGGGTCATGCCTTTGTCGAAGCGCTCCCATTGCGCGTAGCCGGCCCCGCCCAGGCGGCGCAGGTCCTCGAGCGTCCCCTTCAAGTGCTGCGTCGTGTCGTGGTTGGCCAGCTTGTGCAGGATGCTGACGCCGGCCGCCGCGGCGTCGCGCACCAGGCCGCGGGCCATGTCGGCGAAGCGAGGCAGGGTGTCGAGACGGGTCGACGCGGCGCTGGCGGGGGTCTTGGTGAAGGCCCTGTATTTGCTCGTCATGAGGAGCAGGTCGTAAGGGCGCTCGTCCGCGGGGGTCAGCCGGGCGAGGGCTTTCGGCCAGAACCGGGCCCGCTCGCTGAGCCAGGGGCTCGGCAGGGGCACGAACCGCGTGGACTTGCAGGCGGGATGCTCCGGCCGATCGGTCCATCCCCAGGTGACGTAGGTATGGACCAGCGGGTACTCCATCTCGGCGGCTTCGGCGAAAGCGTCCAGGTAGCCGTAGCCGCCGGCGTGTTGGCAGCCGATGGTCTCGAAGCCCAGCACGCGGGCGGCCGCCACCATGAAGGCCTCGCGCATGGAGCCGATCCCGGTGGCCAGCAGCGTCTTGTGCGGCTGGGACCCGAGCTCGCGCACGCAGAACGCGAGGTTCTCGGCGGCGGACTCCAAGAAGCTGGCGGGGTAGAACCGGCGGAGGTGCCGGTCGAGGGTGTCGCGGGCGCGGCGGCGGACGTGCTCCTGCGCCACGCCGGCCTCGGCCAGGACCCGCTCCACGGCGGCCGCGCGCTCGGCGACGGCTCCGCCCAGGACGTCGTCCCGGACCGCCGGGTCGGGCGCCGCGGCCTGGAGCGGCCAGTCGCCGGGCATCTGCCGGAGGAGCCGCACGAAGAAGAACGCGTCCCGGAAGGCGAGCTCGGCGTAGGCCAGGCCGAGCGTGGGTATCCCGCGGTTGAGCCGCCGCGTGGCCGCGCAGGCCAGCTTGTTCGCGGCTCGCCGGAGCCAATTGCCTTCGAGCCGAGCGCAATTGAAGTTCACGGGGGCCGGTCCCGCCTTCCGCCCGGGCGCCGGGGACGCCGAGCGTCCCTCCCGCGCGGGGGGCAGGTCCCAGATGGCGGCGAGCTCTCCGAGCAGGGCCTGGTTGAACCCGGCCGAGGCGCCGGCGCTGCCGATGTAGGCCTCGAAGCCCTGAGGCGCCTCAGGATACTCGCAGCGCAGGACCGCGGGACGCGCGCCGTCCCGCCCGCGCATGAGGCGCTCCAGGCGCAGGAGACGATCCATGAAGCAGCAGACGACGGGCACGATGGCGACCCGGGCGAGCACTTCCCCGGCGGCCGCCGGGACGCCGCAACGCCGGCTCGTCCTGGCCGCCACCGCCGATATGAGTTCCTCGTAGAGCGGCGCGAGGAGGCCTGACTGCCGGACGCTCTCCTCCTGCGAGAAGGCGACGCCGCGCCCGGCCTCGCCAGGGAACAGGAACAAGGAAGCGCCGGGGCCTCCGGGCAGCGCGGCGCAGACCCGCAAGGTCGCCGGGACCGTGGAGGCGGGCTCCTGCAGGCTCATCTGGCGGCTATTATACATCCTGGCTCCTGACCTGTCCAAACAGGCCGCGGGGTCGCCATCCCGTCGTGGCCGGGCACGCGGGCGTGCGGCGATGGGTCCTTAGAAGGTCGTGTATTGGCTCGTGGGGATGTCCGTCGCGTCGGCGCGGCCGCGGCCCGCCTCGCGCAGCAGTTCGACCCTCTTGGATTCGATGAACCGCTCCAGGTAGGGCGGGTTGCGCTCCAAGGACTCCCTGGCCTTCGCCAAGAAGGCCTCGTCGAGCCGCACGTTGCCGCCGGCGGGCCTCGGCGGGCCCCCTTCCTCGTGCCGCCGCCGGAAGGCCGCGTCGGCCGCGAGCCTCTCGGCCGCCGCCGTGCCCAGCAGGTCGTTCCCCGCCGGGTTGAGGTGGACCTCGTCGTAGAACAGGCCGGCCCGGGCCGCGCCTTTCGTCGAAGCGAAGGCCTCGTCGGCCTTCAGGCAGGGGACCGCCGGCGCGAGCGCCGCCAGCGTCATGCTGATGCGCCGCTTGGACGCGGCCTGGTAGTCGGCGTACCACCTGTTGAGCCGGGAATGCCGCGTGCACGCCTCCCGGTCGCCCGGCGTATCGCTCATGTCGACCAGGCCGGGATAGTCCAGCGTGTAGAGCAGGATACCGCGCTCATGGGCCAGCCGCGCCAGCTCGGCCAGGTTGTCGAACCAGGCCTGCAGGTAGGCGCCCTGCCGGAGCGTCTCCCAGCGGCGCGGGTTGGTGAATCGCATGCTCGGGACGAATACCAGGTTCTTCCTCCAGGATTGGACCGCCAGGTAGAACGCCAGCGAGGCCGTGCCCGACAGGAACCGGTTCCGGGGGCAATAGAGGCTGCGGGTCTCGCGGCTGTTGCGCACCGTCCGGGGCCGCCAGTTCTTGCCGAGCTGCAGCGAGCTGTACTGGAACTCCTCGTTCCAGCCCTCGTGGACGAGGAGGACGTCCGGCTGGTAGTCGCGGATCTCCCGCTTGAACCGGAGCAGCTCCTGATACGAATACCAGCCCTCGATCCCGGCGTTGACGACCTCCACGTCGAAGCCGCGGCTCTTGAGGCCGCGCTCGAGCGCGGCGGGCCAGGTGTCCCGGTCGTCGCAGCGGTCGCCGGCGGTCGACGAGCCCCCGGAGCAGAAGACCCTCAGCCGGGCGGCCTTCTTCCCGGGGTCGAACGCCGGCCCGCGGAACCCCAGGTTGTTGACGCTGCGGTCGCAGCGCGCCGCGATGTTCTCCCTCAGGTCCAGCAGCCTGGGGGTCCCAGCCTTGAAGACGAACCTGTCGAACACCAGGAACCCGACGTCCTTGGCGCGGCAGGCCTTGCGGAGCGCGAACCCGTACTCAGGGTCGTCCACCAGGAAGTAGGTGAAGACGGAATACCTATAAGAAACGCCGTAGGCCGCGAGGAACACGAGCCTGACGAGGATCTCCCAGACGGCCGGCAGGAGGAGCGCCAGGGCCAGGACCTGCCGGGCGCCCGAGCCCCCGCCCGCGGGCCTCAGCCACAGCCAGGCGGCGGCCGCGCACCCCGCAGCCAGAAAGGCCAGCGCGGCCTTGCCGTAATGGAGCTGGAGATTCTCCGCCGCGGACCGCACCCACCGCAGGATCGATTTCATCGAGATAACGCCGAAGATTATAGCGAATTTGGTTATTGTGGTATAATGCCCGGTCACCGAACATCATGAGGACCCTGGCCTACATCCCGGCGCGCTCTGGCTCCCAGGCCGTGCGGCACAAGAACATCCGGCCGCTGGCCGGCATCCCTCTGGCCGGCTACACCATCCGGTCCGCGGTCCGCAGCGGGCTCTTTGACGAGGTCCTCCTCTCGACCGATTCCCGCCGCTATCTCAAGACCCTCGCCCCGTTCGGGATACGGCGCGACTATCTCCGGCCGGCCGAACTCTCCGGCCACGACACCCCCATGAGGCCGGGGGTGATGCACGCGCTGGAGTGGCTCAAGGCCGAGGGCGTCCCGGACTTCGACGCGGTGATGATCCTGCAGCCGACCACGCCGTTCCGCACTCCCCGGCACATGGCCGACGCCCTGGCCCTCCTCGCCCGGCTGCCCGAGGCCACGTGCGTGGTCGGCGTGACCAGGCTGCACGACCACCACCCCGCCCGCGCCAAGAAGCTCCGCGAGGGGGTCTGGCTGGAGGATTTCTGCCTGCCCGAGCCGGGCAGGGGGCTCCGCCAGGCCCTCAAGCCCGACGCCTACGTCAGGAACGGCGCCATCTACCTGACCCGCGTCTCGACCCTCCGCGAGGAGGGCTCCATCCTCGGCGAGCGCGCCGCGGGGCTCGAGATGCCCGAGGCCAACTCCATCAACGTGGACACCCCGTTCGACTTCCTCGTGGCCGAGTCCGCGCTCGGATTCAAGGACTTCGCCAAGGACCTCGCCTTCTTCAGGCGGTTCGCGGCCGGCGGCGCGGCCCGGCGTCGCGGCCGCCCCTGAACCCTATGGACACCATCACGATCGCAGACAGGCCCGTCGGCGGGGGCCATCCCCCCCTGATCATCGCGGAGGTCGCGCAGGCCCACGAAGGGTCCCTGGGCATGGCGCACTCCTACATCGACGCCGCGGCCCGCGCCGGCGCCGGCGCGGTCAAGTTCCAGACCCACGTCGCCGAGCACGAGTCCACCAGGAGCGAGCCCTTCCGCATCCGCCTCGGCGCCCAGGACAAGACCCGCTACGACTACTGGAAGCGCATGGAGTTCTCGGAGGAGCAGTGGGCCGGCCTGGCGCAGCACGCCCGGGAGAAGGGCCTCACATTCCTGAGCTCGGCCTTCTCCCTCCACGCCGTGGAGCTGCTGCACCGCCTCGGCATGCCCGCCTGGAAGGTGGGCTCCGGCGAGGCCCGCTCCCGCGAGATGATCCAGGCCATGGCCCGCACCGGCCGGCCCATCCTGCTGAGCACCGGCATGAGCCCGTGGGCCGACATCGACGCGACGGTCCGGGACGTGAAGGCTTCGGGCGCGCCCCTGGCCCTGTTCCAGTGCTCCAGCATCTACCCGACCCCGCTGGAGAAGGTCGGGCTCAACATGATCGACGCCCTGCGCGCGCGCTACTCGGTCCCGGTCGGGCTCTCCGACCACTCGGGCTCGGTCTTCCCGGGGCTCGCGGCCCTGGCGCGGGGGGCCGACATGCTCGAGGTCCACGTCGTGTTCGACCGGGGCCTCTTCGGCCCCGACGCCACCTCCTCCGTCACCTTCGGGGAGCTCTCGACTCTCGCCGAGGCCGCGAAGGCCTTCTCCACCTTGGACCGCCACCCGGTGGAGAAGGACGCCGTCGCCGGCGAGCTCGCCGGGATGCGCGGCATGTTCGGCAGGAGCGTCGCTCCCGCCCGCCCGCTCAAAGCGGGGACGGTGCTCGGGCCCGGGATGCTGGCCGCCAAGAAGCCCGGCACCGGGATCCCCTGCGAACGCCGGGACTCCCTGTTCGGCAAGCGGCTGAAGCGGGACGTCTCGCCCGACCAGCTCCTCAGCGAGGAGGACCTCGATGGCTGAACGTAAGGTCTGCGTCATCGTCAACAGCAGGGCGAACTACGGCCGCATCAAGAGCGTCATGGCCGCCGTTCGGGAGCACCCGGACCTCGAGCTCCAGCTGGTCGTGGGGGCCTCGGCCCTGCTCTACCGGTTCGGCAGCGCGGCCAACATCATCCGCAAGGACGGCTTCGAGCCGGACGCCACCGTCTACTCCATCGTGGAAGGCGAGAACCCCACGACCATGGCCAAGTCCACGGGGCTGGCCATCATCGAGCTGGCCACCCTCTTCGAGAACCTGCGGCCCGACGTGGTGCTGACCGTGGCCGACCGGTTCGAGACCATCGCCACCGCCATCGCCGCCAGCTACATGAACATCCCCGTGGCCCACACCCAGGGGGGCGAGGTCACCGGCTCCATCGACGAGAGCGTACGGCACGCGGTGACCAAGCTCTCGCACGTCCATTTCCCGGCGACGAACAGGGCCGCCGAGAACATCATCCGCATGGGGGAGGACCCGGCGAGCGTGCACGTCACGGGCTGCCCCTCGATCGACATCATCGCCGGCATGGACCTCGGCCTGCCGTCCGACTTCTTCGACCGCCACAGCGGCGTCGGGGAGCCCATCGACCGGGCCAAGCCCTACATCGTGGTCCTGCAGCATCCCGTCACGACGGAGTACGGGCAGGGGCTCGCCCAGGTCACCGAGACCCTGAAGGCCGTGGCGGCGCTCGGGATCCAGGCGGCCTGGCTCTGGCCCAACGTGGACGCCGGCTCCGACGACGTCGCCAAGGGCATGCGGCAGTACCGCGAGAACAACTTCCCGAAGAACATCCGCTACTACCGCAACTTCAGCGTCGAGGACTACGCCCGCCTGGTCAACAACGCCCTCTGCATCGTGGGCAACTCGAGCTCCGCGCTGCGCGAGGGCGCCTTCCTCGGCATCCCGGCCGTCAACATCGGGACCAGGCAGGCGGGGCGCGAGCACGGCCCGAACGTCGTCTTCGCGGGCTACCGGGCCGAGGAGATCAAGGCCGCCATCGAGAGGCAGGCGGCCCACGGCCGCTTCGAGCGTTCGACTTTGTTCGGCGACGGGCGCGCCGGCCGCCGCATCGCGGACATCCTGGCCGGCGCGGACATCCGGGTCCAGAAGCGCCTCTTCTACGCCGATATCCCGCGCTGAGCGGGCGGTCTATTTCTGGCGGAAGCCCCGGAAGGTGGTGGAACGGTCGAAATAGAGGGAACGCATCTCTTCCGCCATGAGCCGGCGCTTGGCGCGGAAGTAGTTGTCGATGAGCCGCCGGTTCGCCTTGAACAGGGCGGCGTGGATCTGGTCGTCGGTCAGGCCGGTGAAGTTCACGGAGACCAGGTCGGAGTTGACGTGCTTGCGCTCGTAGAAGTCCTCGCAATCCTTGAGCAGGCCCTTGCCGATCGCGTCGTCGTAGAGGGGGGAGCCCGGGTAGGGCGTCACGGGCCGGATCGTGCGCAGCTGGGCGCCGTCGTCGTATTTCAGGAGGAAGTCCACCGACTTCTCGAGGGTCGCCAGGGTGTCCCCGATGTTGCCGAAGATGATGTTCAAGCCGGGGCTGATGCCCGCCTTGAGCGTGGCGTCGACGCCCTTGACGGCCTGGGCGGCCGTGAGGGCCTTGTTCATGTTGCGCAGCACGGCGTCGTCCATCGACTCGATGCCGTAGTTGATGAAGACGCAGCCGGCCCGCTTCATGAGCCCGAGGAGGTCGGGGCGGGCGAAGTTGAGCCGGCCGCAGCAGCGCCAGCGCACGCCGAGGCGGGCGTCCAGGAGCGCTTTGCAGACGGCCTCGGTCCGGGCCACGGAGGCCATGAGCAGCTCGTCGGCGAAGGAGACGTAGGTGATGCCGTAGGCCTCCTTCAGGAAGCGGATCTCCTCCACGATGGCCTGGGGGTCGCGCGGCCTGAAGCCCTTGTCCATGCGGTAGCAGAAGGTGCACTTGAACGGGCAGCCGCGCCCGGAGAGGACGGACAGGAAGAAGTCGCTGTTGCGGATGTGGGCGCCGCGCTCCAGCCTGTAGTATTGGATGGGGAACTTGGCGTAGGCGGGGCGGGCGATCGAGTCCACGTCCCGGATGAGCTCGCGCCTCTTGTTGACGCGGACCCGGCCGTCCTCGCTAAACGCCAGCCCGGCCACGGCGTCGAGCGGCCGGCCGGCCGCGAGCGCCGAGCACAGCTCGACGACCGTCTCCTCCCCTTCGCCGACCACCACCGCGTCGGCCTTGGTCTTGCGCAGGAAGTATTCCGGCTCGGGGGAGGGCCCGTGGCCGCCGATGACGAAGAACGGCCTCTGGCGGGAGCGGTTGACCGCCTCCGAGATGGCCAGGAGCTTGCGGTACTGGTAGTACCCGCCGATGACGCCGACTCCCACCAGGTCGAAGCGGCGCTGGTCGAGGTATTCCGTCAGGTGGCTGTCCGGGTGGTGGTGCAGGTCCTGGCTGTAGATCTCCACCTCGTGCCCCGCCCGCTCGAGGGCCGCGGCCACGTAGGCCAGGCTGAGCGGGAAGAAATGGATGTACATGTCGTTGTCGTAGGCGACCAGCAGGATGCGCGCGCCGGACCGGGGGAAGCTCATGGGGGAAGGATTATAACATTCCTGGCCTCGGGCCCGGTCCTTCCCGGGGGGTCAGGCCCTTTCGCAGGGTGAAAAGGCTCCGGGCGTCTTGCGCATGTACGGCTTGACGGCCTCCCTGATCTCCTCCAGGTAGCCGAGGAGCCGCTGATGATCCAGGTGCTTGGTGAAGCGGGCGTATTTGCTCTGGGGGTTGAAGAGCGTCCAATCGATGGGGCGCTCGCGGTCGATGAGCCCCATCGCCGCGCAGTCGTCGAAGAAACGCGTGCCGGGGTAGGGGATGCAGATGTTGATCGCGATGTGGTTCTTGATCGTGTCCCTGATGAAGGCGATCGTCTCCTCGATGTCCGCGGGCGTCTCCTCCGGGTACCCGATCATGAAATTGGCGGACCAGATGATGCCCTTGCGCCGCAGGATCGAGATCTTCTCGATGATCTTGTCCCGGGAGATCCTCTTGTCCATGTACTTGAGCATCCGTTCTGACCCCGTCTCCACGCCCACGGTGATCTGCCGGCAGCCGCCGTCCAGCAGCATGTCGACGATGTCCTCGTTGAGGGTGTCGAGCCTGGTATGGCATCGCCAGGCGATGTCCAGGCCCCGCTCTTTGAGCAGACGGCGGAATTCCGATATCCTGGTCTTGCCGCTGACGAAGGTGTCCTCCCAGAACATGAACTCCCTGGCCTGGTAGGTCCGGTAGATATGCTCCACCTCGTCGGCGATCTTCCCCATGGTCCGCTGCCTGACCTTGAACCCGGACATGGCCGGCGAGGAGCAGAACTTGCACCTGAAATAGCATCCCCTGCCGGTCAGGAGCATGGCCATGTTCTTGGGCTGCAGCCGCTCCGGGAAGAGGAAGGACTCCCTGGCCGGCATCGGGTAGGCGTTCACGTCGACGATGGGCCGCTCCCCGCTGACACAGGCGCGGCCGGAGCGCTTGTGGCTCAGGCCCTTGATGCGGTCCAGGTCCTCCGCCTTGCCTCCGGATTCCAACGCCTTCAAGAGGCCGATGATGCCGTCCTCGGCCTCGCCGCTGAAGACGAAGTCGATCGAGTCCCTGCCGAGCACCTGGCCGGGCAGGAAGGTCGCGTGGGGCCCGCCCACGACGGTCGCGATGGCCGGGTCGTGGGCCTTGCAGATGTCGGCGACCTTCTCGGCCAGGGGGATCTGCGGCGTGAGGGCCGTGATGCCGACCACCTCCGGGGCATAATCCCTCAGCACGTCCTTCAGCTCCTGCCAGACGCCCAGGGGATCGCCCCGCAGGTTCATGAGGATGAGGTCCCGTTCGTCGGCCGCTCCATGCAGGTCCTGGTAGTCTCGGAACAGGGCCGAATCCAGCGGAGGGAGGTCCATGTTGTAGACCGCGGTCTCGTACCGGTGGGACCGGGTGACGGCCGCCAAAGAACAGATGCCCAAGGGAAGATAGATGTACGTCTGCCCCACCAGCCTGAAGAAAGGCGGGTTGATGAACAGGATCTTCTTCATCGGGGTAATTATACCTGAAAGACGGGCGGGGCCGGCCGGGAAGGCGGCCCCAAATTCGCTATAATCCCGAGGGACCCGCATGACGAACATCCTCGGGGTGTCGGCCTACTACCACGACAGCGCGGCCGCGCTGGTCCGCGACGGGCGGATCGTCGCCGCCGCCCAGGAGGAGCGCTTCTCCCGGAAGAAGCACGACCAGCGGTTCCCGATCCATGCCGTCCGCTACTGCCTGTCGGAGGGAGGGATCGCCCTCGGCCAGGTGGACCACGTCGTCTTCTACGACAAGCCGCGCGTCAAGTTCGAGCGGCTCATGAAGACCTACCTGGCCTACGCTCCCGACGGGTTCGAGTCGTACGCCTGTTCGATGCCGGTCTGGCTCGGCGGCAAGCTCTTCATGGGGAGGCTGCTCCGGCGGGAGCTGGAGCCGCTGCTGGGGGGCGGGAGGATGCCGCCGCTCCTCTTCACCGAGCACCATCAAGCGCACGCGGCCTCGGCCTTCTTCCCGAGCCCGTTCGAGCGGGCGAGCGTGCTGTGCCTGGACGGCGTCGGCGAATGGGCGACGACCTCGGCGTGGCTCGGCGAGGGCGGCCGGCTCGCCCCTTGCTGGCAGATCGATTTCCCGCATTCGCTCGGGCTTCTGTACTCCGCCTTCACCTACTATGCCGGCTTCAAGGTCAACTCCGGCGAATACAAGCTGATGGGGTTGGCCCCCTACGGCGAGCCGGCCTACGTGGACGCCATCCTGGAGAACCTGCTGGACCTCAAGCCCGACGGGACCTTCCGCCTCGACATGGAGTACTTCAACTTCCATACGGGCCTGACCATGACCTCCCCGAAGTTCCATCGCCTCTTCGGCGGGGAGCCGCGCCCCCCGGAATCGACGCTGACCCAGCGCGAGATGGACCTGGCGCGGTCCATCCAGGTCGTCACGGAGGAGGTCCTCCTGCGGCTGGCGCGCACCGTGCACGCGGAGCATCGCACGGAACACCTGTGCCTGGCCGGCGGGGTGGCGCTCAACTGCGTGGCCAACGGCCGCGTCCTGCGCGAGTCTCCCTTCAAGGACATCTGGATCCAGCCGGCGGCCGGCGACGCCGGCGGGGCGCTGGGGGCCGCCCTGGCGGTCTGGCACCAGTACCTCGGCCAGGGCAGGACGGCGGACCCCGAGGACGGCATGCGCGGCGCCTTCCTCGGGCCGCGGTTCACGGACGGCGACATCGCCGCCACCCTCGACGCCGTCGGGGCCGTGTATCGCCGGCTCGACGACGACGCGCTGATGCCGGCCGTGGCCGAGCTGCTCGACGGCGGCAGCGTGGTGGGGTGGTTCCAGGGAAGGATGGAGTTCGGGCCGCGCGCGCTGGGCGGGCGCTCCATCCTCGGGGACCCCCGCAACCGGCGCATGCAGTCGGTCATGAACCTGAAGATCAAGTACCGGGAGTCGTTCAGGCCGTTCGCGCCGGTGGTCATGGGCGAGCACGTCGGCGACTACTTCGACCTCGACAGGCCGAGCCCGTACATGCTGCTCGTCGCCGACGTGAGGAAGGACCGCCGGCTGGAGATGACGGAGGAGCAGAAGAAGCTCTTCGGGATCGACAAGCTCAACGTTCCCCGATCCCAGATCCCGGCCGTCACGCATGTCGACTACTCGGCGCGCGTCCAGACGGCCCACCGGCGGACCAACCCGAGGTACCATGAGCTCCTCCGGCAGTTCCACGCCAGGACCGGCTGCCCGGTGCTGGTGAACACCTCGTTCAACGTGCGCGGCGAGCCCATCGTGTGCGCGCCCGAAGACGCCTACCGCTGCTTCATGCGCACGGAGATGGACTACCTGGTGCTGGAGAACTACCTGCTGGCCAAGGCCGATCAGCCGGCGAGAGAGAAAGACGATGGCTGGAAAAAAGAATACGAGCTCGACTGACGCCGGGGCGGGCGTGGGGCGCGGCTTGCTGGCCGCGAGCTACTGGCTGGCGGTGGTGCCGGCGGGACGGCTGCTGCGCGGCCTAGGACGCCGGCTCATCCCCGGGATCGACCCTTCGGCCGGGTCGTATCGCGTCCCGAGCGTGCCCAGGCCGCCTCGCGACATGGAGAAGCCGTGCTGACTTCCGGCCGTTCGCGCCTGCTCGGCGTCATCCCCGCCCGCGGCGGGTCCAAGGGCATCCCGGGCAAGAACATCAAGCCCCTGGCCGGCGTGCCCCTCATCGGCCGCACGATCGCGCCCGCGCTCGAGTCCGGCTGCTTCGACCGGCTCTGGGTCAGCACCGATGACCCGGCCATCGCCCGGGTCGCGGCGCGCTTGGGCGTCGCGGTCCCCTGGCTGAGGCCCGCCCGATACGCCCGGGACTCGTCCGCGACGGAGGACGCGGTGCTGCACCTGCTCGGGAGGCTCAGGAAAGACGACGGCTACGTCCCCGACGCGGTCATGCTGCTCCAGCCCACCTCCCCCTTCCGGACCGCCGCCACGATCCGCCGGGCCGTCGACCTCTTCAAGCGCCACGGCGGGGACCCCGTCGTCTCCGTGGCCCCGGCGCGCCAGCACCCGTGCTGGTGCAGCACCCTCCGAGGGGGCATCCTCGTGCCGTTCGTCCGGGGGAGCAAGCCTTCGCGGCGCCAGGACCTGCCCGAGGCCTACTGCTACGACGGCTCCATCTACCTGGTCAAGACGGAGGATCTTCTGGAGCGTCGGTCATTCCTGGGCCCGCGAACCCGAGCGCTGGTCGTGCCGGAGGCTGAGGCGGTCGACATCGACACGCCTCTCGATTGGGCCGTGGCCGAGGCCCTCTGGGCGAAGCGGCGTTCCCGATCGGGGAGGCGGGCGTGAGCGCGGGGATGGACGTCGCGGCCCTGAGGGCGCTGGCCGCGAAGGTCCCGCTGCTGCGGGAGCTCGGCGAGGAAGGGCTCGGGGCGCTCGCCGGGGGGGCGCGGCTGGCCACGTTCGAGCCCAACGAAGCCGTCATCGAGTTCGGGGAGGAGGCGAGCTTCCTCGGGGTGCTCCTGGAGGGGGAGGCCGAGGTCTCGTGCGCCGACGACGCGGGGGACCGGCGGCGCCTCGCCACGCTCGGCCCGGGGGACGTCTTCGGCGAGATGGCCCTCATGACCGGCGACAAGACGACCGCCGACGTGATCGGCCTGACCCGCTGCCAGGCGCTGCTGATCCCCCAGGGGCTCTTCTCGGCCGTCATCGCCTCCCGCCCGGGCGCGATTCGGCTCCTGTCGAAGCTCGTCGCGGAGCGCTCGATGACGCTCGGGGAGAGCCGGCGGGAGCGCCGGGCCGCGGCCCTGGCCGGCAGCGACGACCCCTACGGCCTGGGGCTCAGGACGGACGCGCCGATGAAGCTGCTGGTCGTCAACTGCGGGTCGTCGTCGCTCAAGTACAACCTCTACGACACGGCCGACGGGGCGAGGAACGTGCGCGGCTCGGTGGAGCGGGTCGGCACCGAGAAGGCCTCCCACCGGTGCGTCGGGCCCAAGGGCGAGTCCGTCGCCGCTCTCCCGAAAGGCGGGCACGCCGAGGCCCTGGCCGCGGTCCTGGACGCCCTGGCGGGCCCGGCCGGGGCCATCCGCGACAGGCGCGAGATCCGCGCGGTGGGGCATCGCGTCGTGCACGGCGGGGAGAAGTTCCGGGGGCCCGTGGTGGTCACCGACGAGGTCGTCAGGGAGATTTCGGCCCTCTCGTGCCTCGCCCCTCTCCACAACCCCGTGAACCTCGCGGGCATCGCGGCGGCCCGCCGGCTCCTGCCCGACGCGCCGCAGGTCGCGGTCTTCGACACCTCGTTCCACCACACCTTGGCGCCCTACGCCTACCTTTACGGCCTCCCCTTGGAGCACTACGAGGAGAAGAAGATCAGGCGCTACGGCTTCCACGGCATGTCCCACAGTTTCGTGGCGCTCAAGGCCGCCCAGCATCTGAAGCGGCCGTTCAACGAGCTCGAGATCGTCTCGTGCCACCTCGGCAACGGCGCCTCGCTGTGCGCCATCGACCACGGCCGGTCGGTGGACACCACGATGGGGCTTACCCCGTCCGAGGGCTTGATCATGGGGACCAGGTGCGGCGACCTCGACGCTGGGGTGGTGGCCCACCTCATGAGGACCGAGAAGCTCTCGCCGGAGGATCTGGACAACCTCATCAACCGCCGCAGCGGCCTGCTCGGGATGTCGGGCCTCTCCAACGACATGCGCGAGATCGAGGCCGCGGCCCAGGCCGGCAACCACCGGGCGCTGCTGGCCTTCAAGACCTTCTGCTACCGCGTCCGCAAGTACATCGGCGCCTACTGGGCGGCCATGCAGGGCCTCGACGCCGTCGTCTTCACCGGCGGCATCGGCCAGGGGAGCGCCGGGGTGCGCAGCCTCGCCTGCCAGGGGCTCGGGGCCCTGGGCATCCGCATCGACGAGGAGAAGAACCGCCGGGCCCGGGGCTTCAAGGAGGTCTGCGACATCTCGGCCGAGGGCGCGGCGGTCCGCACCCTCGTGGTGCCGACGGACGAGGAGCTGATGATCGCCCGCGAGACTTTGCGGACCCTCGGCCGCGAGTACGTGGCGCGCCTCATCGAGACGCAGCGGGACGTCACGGTGCCCATCGAGATCTCGGCCCACCACGTCCACCTGACCCAGGAGCACGTCGAGGCCCTCTTCGGCCCGGGCCACCAGCTCACCCGGGAGTCGGACCTCTCCCAGCCGGGCCAGTTCGCCTGCAAAGAGAAGGTGGACCTCGTGGGCCCCAAGGGCCGCGTCGAGCGCGTGCGCGTGCTCGGCCCGGTCCGCAAGGCCACCCAGGTCGAGATCGCCATGACCGAGCAGTTCAAGCTCGGCATCCACCCCCCGGTCCGCGAGTCGGGCGACCTCGACGGCACCCCGGGCGTCACGCTCGAGGGGCCCCGCGGCCCGCTGGCGGTCGAGCGGGGCGTCATCTGCGCCCTCAGGCACATCCACATGCCGCCCGACGACGCGCTGCGCTTCGGGCTCAAGGACAGGGACAAGGTGGTCGTGCGCGTCCGGGGAGGCGAGCGCGACCTCTCCTTCGGCGACGTCCTCATCCGCGTCCACCCCGACTACCGGCTCGCCATGCACCTCGACACCGACGAGGGCAACGCCGCCTCCTTGACCACGGGGATGACCGGCGCCATCGCCGTCAGCCAGACCCAGGATTAGAGGGGCTTGGCCGGGACGCCGGCGACGCGGGCGTGAGGGCCGAGGCTCTTGGCGACCACGGCCCCGGCGCCGACCACGGAGCCGTCCTGCACTTCCAGCTCGGGCAGCACGATCGCCCCCGCGCCGATGAAGACCCCGGCGCCCACCCGGACCCTGCCGCAGAGCACGGCCGCGGGCCCGATGAAGGAGTGGGCGCCGACCACGCAGTCGTGCTCGACGACGGCGGCCGTGTTGACGATGACGTCGATGCCGATGGCGGCGTCGGGGTGCACGACGGCCCGCGTCAGGATCTGGGCGCCCGGCTCGAGGCGGGCGCTGGCGGCGACGTGGGCGCTGGGGCTCGTGACCACCGCGAACTCGTAGCCCATGGCCCGGAAGCGCGCGTAGTAGCGCCGCCGGTCGGCCGTGGAGCTGCGGCCGCCCAGGCCGTTGACCAGGAGGACGGAGCCCGGCGGGTGGCGCTGGACGGCGTCGTCCTCGTGGAGGACGGGCAGGCCCGCCGCCTCGCGCCCGCACCGGGCGCGGTCGTTGTCCGTCAAGGCCACGACCTTGTGGCCGCCCGCCGAGACGATGGCGTCGAGCACCACTTTGGCGTGGCCCCCGGCGCCGAGGATCATGTAGTCCATGGGTGCCATTATACCAGCCGCCGTCCCCCGGGTCAATCGCGGTTGGTCGTCCGGCGCGAAGGACAGGAGGACTTGACAATGCCGCAGCCATGAACCATAATATGAATGATAGTGAATCTTTAATTGAACCATCATGAAATCCCTGACTATTCACGGCATGGATGACGCCATGGCCGGGCGCCTGGCGGCGCGGGCCAAGGAGGCGGGCGTCAGCCTCAACAAGCTCGTCAAGAGCCTTCTGGCCAAGGCGCTGGGCCTTCCTTCGGTGCGGTCCGAGCGCCGCAAGGACTTCGACGCCTTCTGCGGCGTTTGGACGCCCAAGGAGGCCGAGGTCTTCCGCGGCGCGGTCCGGGGATTCGAGAAGATCGATCGGGAAGACTGGGCATGACCCGGGTCCTGCTCGACACGAACGCGTACGCGGCCCTCCTTTCGGGCGACCGCAAGGTGCACGCCGTACTGGCGGAGGCGGAGGCCGTCTACCTGTCCGTCATCGTGCTGGGGGAACTGCACGCGGGGTTCCGGGGGGGAAGCAGGCGGTCCGAGAACGAGAGGCTTTTGCGGGAATTCCTGGGCAGGCCCACCGTGACTCCCCTGCTGCTGACGCTCGAAACCGCCGATATCTTCGGCGAGATCAAGGACCGTCTCAAGGCCGCCGGATCTCCCATACCGGTCAATGACATTTGGCTGGCCGCCCAGGCCGTGGAGACCGGCTCCGTCCTGGTCAGTTACGACGATCATTTTCGCAAGGTGGCGGGGCTCCGTTTCTGGTGACCCTGCCCCTGCTATGACCGGGAGCCTTCCAGCAGGTCCCGGCTCATGGGCGTGCCCCGCGCCAATGCTGGGTGTGTGTCGTGACTGGGGACGAGGCCATCAGAGCGCCTGAGGCGCAATCCCGTACGCCCCCCCCCCACGAACACGATGGCCTGATCCTTGCTCTTGCGCCGGAACTCTTCGATCCCCGACCATAGCGCGGCTCTCCTTCAGCTTCTTCTGCCGCTCGGCCTCACTCCCGCGTTCGGATCGTCCGGTACGTGTTGGGGGGTTGTGCGTGGAGAACGGCGCCGCGTTGACCTTCCTTTCGGAGGGCGGGCGCAGCATAGCCCGCGTGGACGCTCCGCAATCCGGCAACGTCCTCCTGCGGCGAGAGCAATTTCGGCGGGCGGACAAGGATGCGGACTGCGCGCGCATCGTCAGGCCCATCGTGGCCGGGAAGATCCAGAACGCCCGCAATCTCATATTCGGACCCTGGGGACCCAATCGAGAGGTCGGTCTCATGTTGACTATGTCCGGACAAGGCATATCCCGTTGAGCGAAGTGGCTCTCGTCGAGAGACCGTGCGCCCTCCGTCGGAGAGAGCCTGGCCCATTGAATTGTCCAACGTCTCCGACGAGAAATTGGCTTCCAACTACGGCCAACGGGA
>JACRDT010000043.1 GCA_016212795.1 Elusimicrobiota bacterium
CAAAAGCGCGGAGGCCCGTCTTCGGCCGGCTGCGGTGTTGCTCGTCAGTCGCAGGCGTCCAGCCTTCTCCTTCCTCGCGCCTTGCAGCCGGCTCAAATCCTGGCCTCCAGGACCGCAGCTATGAGCCGGTCGCAGCACTAGTGCCGCGCCTCTCATGGCTTCCAGTCGGTGCGGCGCAGGCGCTCCAGGATGAAGAAGTTGGACGGGATGCGCGGCCCCCCCAGGGCGAGATAGGCTTTGCCGAGCAGGAGGTCGGGGTTGGCGGGGTCGGGCTGGGCCAGATAGTCGCGCAGGACCCTCTCGGGCCGCAGGACCATGTTGCGCGGGCTCGCGCCGTAGTCGAGCAGGAGCGCCCGGGGATACCGGCCGTCCGGGGCGCCGGGTTCGACTCGGCGCACCAGGTAGAACCCGAAGCGCTTGGGAGCGCCCGCGCCTGGCCGGTGCAGCCAGGGCGACGCGAGGCCGTTCTGCGACACCGGGATGTTGTAGCCCTCGAGCGACCCGCCGTCCATGAAGAAGCCCTTGATGAACTTCTGGATGCCCAGGAGCCGGGTGAAGAAGGGCGTGTTGTAGCCCCGCCACTCGTGCCCGGCCAGGGAGTCCGGGGCGGGCGCGGCCGAGGACCGCAGCAGGGCCTCGAGGTCGGCGTTCCCGGCGCGGGCCAGCCCCTCGAAGGTCAAGTCACTCGCCCCCCCCCACAGGGGAGGATCGAGTACGGGGGGGCGAGTAGCGGGGGGGCATATGCCGTTTCATCAGGTATTCCTTTGCGCGATGCGTTGGGCCGCCAGGAAGGCCACGGCCATGATGGTGTGCTGCGGGTTGACGCCGATGTTGGTCGGGAAGATGGAGGAGTCCACGACGAAGAGCCCCTTGACCCCGTGCACGCCGAAGTCGTGCCCGACGACGCCGTCGCCCGGGTCCCGGCTCATGCGCGCGGTACCGAAGAGGTGGGAGAGGATGAAGGTGTAGGACGCGGGGTCGGAGGGCGCCGAGTCGAAGAGGTAGAGCTCGTCGGGGCCGATGCGCTCGGGCATCCCGTAGATGCCCGGCAGGACCTCGCGGGCCCCGGCCGCGAAGAACATCTCGGCGGTGAACCGCAGGGCCCGGCGCAGGATGTCGACGTCCTGCTGGCGCAGGTCGTAGGCGATGTCGGTCCCGAAGAAGCGTTCGCTCACTCGGCCCTCGGCGTAGGCCCTCATCTGGACGGCCCAGAGCGCGGCGAAGGGGGCCTGGCCGATGGCCTCCGCCCACCGGCGGCCCACGCCGGGCAGGCGCAGCACCGCGCCCTCCGGTGGCAGGGAGATGGTCTCGACCTTGAAGCGTCCGTCCCGGCGATGGTGGTCGGCGTCGAAGCCCTGGGTGGCGCCGGTCCACATGTCGACCTTCTGGTCGAAGAGCGCGACCAGGGGGGAGCCGGGATGCCCCTGGAAGTGCCGGCCCAGATGCCACGAGCGCACCCCGCTGCGCCGCAGGAGCCCGGGGGTCTGGATCGCGGAGGCCGCCACCAGCACGGCTTTGCGGGCGTAGACGCAGAAAGGCGCGACGCCCGTCTTGGCGCCGGGCCGGTCGAAGCGCCCGGCCACGCCGATGGCCCGGCCGTCCTTCACGACGACGCGTTCAACGGGCGCGCTGGTCAGCACCGCGGCGCCCTTCTTTTCGGCGTAGGGGATGAAGGTGACCAGGGCGCTCTTCTTGGCGCCGGAGGGGCACCCGGTCAGGCACCGGCCGCTGCCCCGGCAGCCGCTTTCGTTGCGCATCGTGGGCGCCGCCTGGATGCCCAGTTTGGCGCGGGCCTTGTCCATGAGGCGGTTGTTCTCGCCCCAGACCTCGGGCGGGGTGGGCCGCACCGAGAGCTCCCGCTCGATGGTGTCCCAATGCCCCTGCAGCTCCCGCAGGGGGATGGCGTCGGCCAGCCCGTAAGCCTGGGCCCACGTGTCCCACACGTCCTCGGGCAGGCGCCAGACGATGGCGGAGTTGACGGTCGTGCCGCCGCCCAGGCATCGCCCCTGGATGACCGGGATGAAGGCCCGGCCCCGCGAGACCTGGGCGCCCATGCCGCGGAAGAGCCTCCTCAAGGCCGGGTAGAGCTTGTCGTCGAAATCCCTGGCGTCGACGGCGGGGCCTTCCTCCACGAGGGCGATGCTCGCTCCCGTGTCGGCCAGCACCCTGGCCGCGGCGGCCCCGGCGGCGCCGGAGCCCACGATGACGTAGTCGTAGGATTCCGAGTAAGGCCGGCCTTCCTTCTCGCCGTTGATGGTCAAGTCACTTTCCTCCCCCGCGGGGAGGAAAGTAGCCGAGGGGGCAAATGCCGTTTCATCAGGTCTTCCTTTCAGGGTCGTCTTTCTTGACGTACCCCAACGCTTCCCTCACCCCCGGATCGGCGCCGTAGCACAGCGCGGCCATGGCCTTGAGCAGCAGGAGGAGCTGCCGGACGAGGTAGAAGGGGGATTTCGCCATGGCCTCGAGCGCCAGTTCCCGGTCTTCCGCCGACAGCATCAGGAACGGGGGCAGGCGGCCGACGAGCAGCGGAGAGACCCAGGCGGCGAAGAAGACGGCGGCGGCGCAGGATACCCGCATGGGCAGGACCGCCGTTTTGAAGAAGTCCTCGTAGAACCGCGCGAAGTCCGTCTCGGCGATGCCTTTGGATTTCGGGCCGGGGCCGGCCGGGAGCAGGGCCTCGAACACCGCCCGCTCCACCATGCCCGGCCGCATCAGGCGTCCCTCACCGGCGCGCCTTCCTTCCTCAGCAGCCTCAGCTTCGCCTTGAGCCCGCCGGGGGCCGTGAAGCCCGTGAGGCTGCCGTCGGCGCCGACGACCCTGTGGCAGGGGACGTGGGGCGCGAAGGGGTTCTTGCCGAGGGCCTGGCCCACGGCGCGGGCGGCCCCCGGCTTGCCGATGCGCCTGGCGATCCAGCCGTACGTCCTGACCTGGCCTTTCGGGATCTCCGCGCAGGCTTTCCAGACCGCCTGGCGGAACGGGGGATAGCCCAGCATCTCCTTGAGGATCCTGGCCGGCAGCGTTCGTCTCTTCATCGCACGAGTCTACAATAAAAAGGGTCAGGTCTTTACTCGTTACTCTTCGCCGGCGACGTCTTGCTCGCCGTCTTCAAGAGCCCTTGGCGGACGAGGTAGGCTTTGGTCCCTTCGGCGATGACGCTGTTGCCCGCGGGGTCCCAGTGGTCGCCGTCGGTCACCCGGAAACCCTTTCGCAGGCGCTGGTGAAAGAGGGGGTAGAGCGAGACGCAGTGGACCGACTTGCGGCCGCAATCATACTGCATGACGGGAACGGTCTCCGAGCCCCGGTCGACCCGGAAGTCGCCTGGGTAGGGAAGGTGGACGAAGACCGGGACCGCCCCGGCGGCGCGGACCTCGTCGACCAGCGTGTCCAGGATGGCCGCGGTCAGGCGATGCCGTTCGTGGAAGTAGGCGCCGGACCGGACGGACCATCGATGCCGGAGCATCGTCAGGAGGTCCAAGGACCTCAGCCGGAAGGGTTCCCCATCGAGGACGGCTTCGGGGGCGGGAACGGGGACGTTCCTCAGGATCAGTCCGCCGGCGGTCAGGTCGAAGCGGGGCTTGGCGTAGTCCCTGAATCCGAGGAGGTTCCGGTCCATGTCGCTCTCGGAGAACCCGAGGAGCACGATGTCCGGGCGGTACGCGGCCCCGTGGTCCCTGAAGGCGAGCAGCATCTGGTCGTGGCCGTAGCCGTGGACACCGAGGTTGAGGACCTCCGTCCCAGGCAGCGACTGCCGAAGGCGGTCCGGGTAGGTCTCGGCGTCGCCGACCTCGTCTCCGAAGGTCAGGGAGTCCCCGAGGGCCACGATCCGCAGCTTGCCGGCGGGTCGCTCCCGGGTGTATTCTTCCGTGCCCCTGATCCCCTTGGAATTCGAGTTGAGGACCTTGCCGTCGAAGACCGGCATGCCGGACACGTTCGGGGCGAGGGCCCAGCCTCGCCGCGCGTCGTGGACGTCGAAGCGCAAGGCGACGCCCTCCCGTCCGCCGCGTCCTCTGACCCACTCGAGCCGGTGCGACGCGTCGTCGTCGCCCTTGACGCGCTCGAAGATGCCGGGGGCCGACAACGCCACCCGGACGGCCGCCTCGAAGACGACGGCCAGGGTGAGACAGCCGGCGAGCGCCCCGAGGGCCCTTCTCATGGCGCTATGATACAAAGGAAGCGCTCGTCTCTTGCAGGGGGGGACTCCCTCTGTTATACTGGGGCCGAAGCCGTCTTGAGGGGGCGAGCCATGGAAGACCGTCCGGCGAGGTCGAGCAAACGTTCCAACCCGAAGGAAGTGACGGCCATGGCGCTGTTCGTGCTGGCGGTCCCGCTCCTTCTGCTGGCCCTGGCCGTGGTGGCGGCTTCGGTGCTGCTGCCCGTGATGGCGGCAGGAGCCAGCCTCCTCTCCGGACGATTCGGCCACGCGGTGCTGTGGGCCGCCGTGGGCGTCTTCTTCCTCTGGGCGAACTACAGGGCCCTGGGATGGCTCCGGCGGCGGCGATCCGCGCCGAGGCAACGCTCCTTTACGCCGGGATGATCTTTCCCAGTATCCTCGGGCCGGCGGCGCCGGTGGCCCGGGGGCTGTTGTTGGGTCTTCCTTGGACGGCGCGGCAGGCCATCCAGGCGAAGCACGCCGCCTCCTTGGCCATGGCCGGCATGCCGGCGAGGTCCGAGACGGTCACCGGGACCGGCCGCAGGAGACGGGCGAGGCGGCTCATGAGCACGGGGTTCCTCGAGCCGCCTCCGCTCACCACGACCGAGCGGATCGCGTGCCGGGGGAAGACGAAGCGGCGGTAGGCGTCGGCGATGGACCGGGCCGTCAGCAGCGAGAGCGTGGCCATGACGTCCGGCAGGGTCCGGCGGTCGAGGCGGCCGAAGTGGGCGGCCAGGTAGGCCTTGCCGAAGGTCCCGCGGTCGAGGGACTTCGGCGGCGGCTTGAGGAAGAAGGAGGCCTTGAGCAGCCGGTCCACCCTCCGCTCGTCCGCTTTGCCGCGCGCGGCCAGGCGGCCGCCCTCGTCCATGGCCAGCCTGCCGCCGGTGCCCAGGGCCGCGGCGAGGTCCATCAGGCAGTTCCCGGGGCCGGTGTCGAAAGCGGTCCACATCCCGCCGTCGCCGGCCACGGACACGTTGCCGATGCCGCCGATGTTCTGCAGGGCTTTGAGGGGCCCCCGGGAGAAGAGGAATTCGTCGAAGGCGGGGACCAGGGGCGCGCCCTGGCCGCCGGCGGCCATGTCGCGGGGCCTGAAATCGGCGACGACGGTCACGCCGGTGCGCTCGGCGATGACGGACGGCTCGGCGAGCTGGAGGGTGTTGGGCGGGTCGGCGTCGGGGCCGTGCCAGACGGTCTGCCCGTGGGAGCCGATCACGGCCACGCGCCGGTCCCGGGCGATGCGCCGGGCCGCGGCCGCGAAGATGCCGCCGAGCTCCATGTTGAGGCGCGAGAGCTCGGGCGCTTTGAGCCCGGCGGCCGCCAGGACGCGCGCCCTGACGGCGGGGCGGTAGGGGTAGGTCCTGCAGGACAGGACCTTCACACCGCGGCCGAAGCGGACCAGGGCCGCGGTCACGCCGTCCGCCGACGTCCCGGACATCAAGCCGACGGCGAGCATGGGGCGCTCAGGCCGGCGTTAGGGTGAGCCTGACGACGGCGCCCGCGGAGGACTTCCTGACCTCGGCCTTGCCTTGGTGGAGCGTCATGATCCGGCGGACCGTGGCCAGGCCCAGGCCCATGCGGCGCTCCTTGGTCGTGAAGAAAGGCGTGAAAGCCTTGACCGTCGCTTCGGGCGTGAACCCGGGGCCTGAGTCGGCGATCTCGACGACCGCCTGGCCTTTCTCGGTCTTGGCGCCGACGGTGACGGTCCCGCCCGAGGGCAGGGCGTCCACGGCGTTCTGGAGCACGGCTTCGACGGCGCGCTGCAGCTGCGCCGGGTCGATCGAGACCGTGGCCTTGCTCTGGAGGCTCTTTTTGACGGCGATCCCGTCCGGGAAGGCGTGGGCGGCGAGCAGCTCCTCCATGAAGCCGTCGAGCGCCGCGGCCTTCGTCGCGAGCTCCTTGAGTTTGAAGAAGAGGCTGACTTCCTTCAGGATGGAGTTGGCCCGCTGGACCTCGGATTCGATGATGCGGATGTGCTTGGCGACCTTCTCGTCCTTCGACTGGGCGGCTTCGACCTTGTTCTTGATGTAGTAGATCGAGTTGCTGATGACCGCCAGGGGGTTGCGGATCTCGTGGCCGATGAGCGACGTCATCTTGGCCAGGTCCACCTCGCCGAATTCCGTGTCTGTTGCCATGGTGCTCACAGTCTAGCGCGGCCTGGCTCGATTGTCAAGGAATCCTCGGCGGGCGGGCAAACTTTCATACAATCTCGTGGTGGCAGTGTTGAGGACGTTGGCGGCCTGGGCCTTCACCGCCGTCTATTGGACGGCGGTCTTCGCGCTCTATCTCGCGACCTTCCGTAGGCTCCCGCCGGCTTTCGCCCAGGCCGCGATCCGTTTCTGGGGCCGTTCGGCCCTGGCCATCACGGGCGTCCGGCTGGAGCTCGCCAACGCCAGCACCTTCGAGGAGAGGGCCGCGCGCGTCGTGGTCTACAACCACACGAGCGCCCTGGACATGCTCTGGACCGCGGCCCTCTGCCCTCCCGCCCCGTTGGCCGTCGGCAAGAAGGAAGTGGTCTGGGTCCCCTTCGTCAACCTCGCCTGGTGGGCCTTCGGGTTCATCCGGGTCGACCGCTCCAACCCCATCCAGGCCGCGCGGAGCATCGAGGGGGTGGCCGAGAGCGTGCTCTCGGACCGGCGCTCCTATTGCCTGGCGCCCGAAGGGACGCGCTCCCTCGACGGAAAGCTCCTGCCGTTCAAGAAAGGGGCTTTCGTCGTGGCGATCAGGAGCCAGGCCCCGGTCTGCGCGATGGTCGCCGAAGGAGCCCAGCCGCTCCTGCCCAAGGGCTGCGTCGTCATCCGGCCCGGCGTCATCCGCGTGCGGTTCCTGCCGACTTTCGAGACTCGCGGCCTGAGGGAGGGCGATGCCCGGGGACTGGCCGACCGGGTGCGCCAGGCCATGGCCGACGCGCTAAGCTCATGAAATACGTCTTTAGGCTCGGCTGGCTGGCGTGCCTTTGCCTCTTGGCGCTGGCCGGCTACCGGCGCGTCCAGGCTCTGGCCAAGCGCGAGCTCGGGGTCATGACCGGCCGGGTGGATTCCATGGCGGCCGAGTGGAAGGCGAAGGGCGTTCCCGTGGAGGGCCGGGTCGTCGACTTCGTGCTCGCCGACGCCGGGGCCGGTCCCATGGCGTTCGTCGTGCCCCAGGCGCCCGGGACGGCCGAGGCCGCCCTTGCCTGGGCCAAGCGCAGCCTCCTGGGAGGGCCCCCCGCCGTCGAGGCTCCCCATCCCTTCGCCGAGGCGTTCGCCGACGACCCCGCGGCGGCGGTCTGGGTCCACGACGGGTTCGCGGCGGTGAGCGCGGAGGCGATGGCCGCCGAGGTCGCGAAAGCCGTCGTGAAAGCCCGTGACGCCGGCGCGGCGGTCAACATCGTCGCCCAGGGCGCTTCGGCCGTCCCGGTTTTGAAGGCCGTCCGGGGGCTCGAGGGGGCCGTGCGGGGCGGGCGTCCGGTGGGGGTCGGCAAGCTGGTGGTCGTGGGCATGAGCCCCGCGTCGCTCCAGGAGATGGACCCCGTCTTCTTCAGGGAGTTCGCCAAGCCCGGCAACGTCGCGGAGTCGGCGTTCCTCTGGCTGCCCAGGGACCCCCTCGCCATGCCGGTCGTGAGGCTCTTCAGCCGGGGATTCAACGGCGCGCCGTTGGCCGGGCAGGAGTTGTGGCCCCCGCTGGCGTCGCAAGGCAGCGCCATCCAGAGCAGGGACCTGACGCTCATCGTGAAGGGCTTGGTGGCCAAGGCGGGGTCGCTGGAATCCGTCATCGGCCCGCTCGCCCAGGCGGCCTCGGCGCGCGCCGAGGAGGCCGCGAGGCGCCTGACCGCGCCGCTCAGCCCTGACGACGCCCCGGCGGCCGCCGTGCCTCAGCCCGCCGCGCCCCCGGGGAAGGATTCCCTCTCCATGATCAAGGGTGGGGAACAGCTGGAGGGGGCCGAGACCAAGGAAGCGACGGCGGCGGACAAGAAGGTCTTCGACTGCGGGTCCTGCCGGGCCGGCCGCGACGGCGGCATGGTGCGCATCCCCGCCGGGTGGTTCGTGATGGGCTCTCCCGAGGGAAAGGGCTACGACGATGAGCACCCGCAGCACCGGGTCTACCTCGACGCCTATTCCCTGGACCGCTACGAGGTGACCGCGGCTCAGTTCTGCGCCTTCAGCAAGGCCGCCAAGCACGCCATGCCGGACCAGGTCCCGTTCACCCGCTGCGACCATCCCGTGGTGAACGTGGATTGGAACGACGCCAAGGACTACTGCAAGTGGGCCGGCAAGAGGCTGCCGACCGAGGCCCAATGGGAGAGGGCCGCGCGCTGCGGGACGGACACGCCGTGGGATTTCGGGGACTCGGAACGCCAGCTCGGCGTCTACGCGTGGTACAAGGACAACGCCGGGCGGCAGACCCATCCGGTCGGCCAGAAGCAGCCCAACCGCTGCGGGCTCTACGACCTCTACGGCAACGCGTGGGAGTGGATGGCGGACTTCTACGACGAGACCTACTACAGGTCCAGCCCCGAGAAGAACCCGCAGGGCCCGTCGTCGGGGCAGTACCGCATGCTGCGCGGCGCGTCGTGGGGCGACGCGCCCGGGGACTGCCGAGCCGCGGGCCGCATCAGGGCCAACGCCGGCGGCAGGAGCTACGACCGGGGCCTGCGCTGCGCCGCCCCCTGAGCCGGCTATGCCCCTCTCTCCTCCGCCCCTCAAGGTCAGGCCCCTGAAGCGGCTTTTTGACGTCGTGGTCAGCCTGACGCTGCTGCTCCTTCTCGGGCCCTTCATCCTGACGCTCATCGCGGTGCTGTGGGTGCGGCAGCGTCTGTCGGAGAGGGACGCCGGGCCCGTGTTCTACGGCGAGATCCGGGTCAGCCACGGCAGGCAGTTCCGCCTTCTGAAGTTCCGCACGGTCAGGCAGCCGGTCATCGACGCGGCGATGGCCAGGGAAGGAGCGCAACGCATGCTGGTCAAGCCTTTCGAGAGGGACTCCGGCAACCTGACGGCCCTTGGGAGGATCCTCCAAAACACCTACGCCGACGAACTGCCCCAACTCCTCAACGTCCTCCGGGGCGATATGTCCCTCGTGGGGCCGCGGCCCTGGCGGCCGTTCGAGGTCGAGACCGTGCCGCGCGGCGCCGAGAGGAAGATGACGGTGCCCTGCGGGCTGACCGGGCTCTTCCAATCCTACAAGGGAGGAACGGCGAGCGACAGCGAGTTGGACCTCCAGTATATCGAGGCCTATCGTTCCAAGAGCGCGGTCGGCCTGCTCTGGTTCGACCTGACGATCATCGCGCGCACCCTGCGCGTGCTGCTCCAGGCCAAAGGCCTCTGATCGGGCGTTGTGGCACTAGGGCCGGATGACCACCATCTTCAGGTTCGTCATCTCCTCCGCGGCGAAGCGCACGCCTTCCCGGCCGATGCCGCTGAGCTTGTTGCCGCCGTAGGGCATGTGGTCCACGCGGAAGATGGGAGTGTCGTTGATGATGACCCCGCCGAAGTCGAGCTTCTCGATGGCCTTGAGGGCCTTGGGGATGTTCCTCGTGTAGATGCCCGCCTGCAGCCCGTAGATGGTGTCGGCCAGCTGGCCGAGCGCGTCGTCGAAGTCCGTGTAGGTCGTGATCGTGACCAGGGGCGCGAAGGCCTCGTCGCAGACCACCTTCATGTCGGGCTTGACGCCGCCGATCACGGTGGGCTCGAGCACCGCGCCCCGGCGCGAGCCGCCGGCGAGCACCTTGGCCCCGGCCGCCACGGCCTCCTTGACCCAGGCTTCGGCGCGGACGGCCTCGTCCTCGCTGATCATCGGGCCCACGTCGCAGTCCTTGTCGGCCGGGTTGCCCACCTTGAGCTTCTTGACGGCCTTGAGGAACTTCTCGGTGAAGGGGGCCGCGATGGAGTCGTGGACGTAGATCCTCTGCAGGCTGATGCAGATCTGCCCGGAGTTGGCGAACGCGCTCATCACGCAGCGGTCGACCGCGCTCTCCCAGTCCGAGTCGGGCTCGATGATGACGCCGCCGTTGTTGCCCAGCTCCATGGTGATCTTCTTGAGGCCCGCCATCTTGGTGATGAGCGTGCCCACGCCGGGGCTGCCCGTGAAGGTGACCATGGCCGGCCGCGGGTCCGTCACGAGCCACGCGCCCACCGTCGAGCCCCCGCCGATCACGATCTCCAGGGCGCCCTCCGGGAGGCCCGACTCCCGGAGGATCTTCTGCAGGCTGATGGCGGTCAGGGGCGTGGTGGTGGCGGGCTTGAGGACCACGGCGTTGCCCACGGCCAGCGCCGGCGCCACCTTGTGGGCGACCAGGTTGAGCGGGAAGTTGAACGGCGAGATGGCGGCCACCACGCCGATGGGGGTGCGGATGTAGAAGCCGAGCCGGCCCTCGCCGGCGGTGGAAGCGTCCAGGGGGATGGTCTCGCCGTGCAGGTGCTTGGCCTCCTCGGCCGCGAACTTGAAGGTCTCGGCGGCGCGGTCGACTTCGATGAGCGAGTACTTCCAGGCCTTGCCGGCCTCGCGGCTCAGGGTCAGAGCCAGCTCCTCGCGGCGCTGGGAGAGGAGATGGGAGGCCTGCTCCAGGACCTTGGCTCGCCGGTGGGCGGGCCATTTCGAATAGGAGGCGAAAGCCGTCTGGGCCTTGGCGATGGCCCGCTCCACGTCCTCTTTCGAGGCCTCGGGGACCCGGGCGAGGCTTTCGCCGGTGTACTTGTCCAGGACGGCGATCTCTTTCGGGGCGGTCTTGGTGGTCATGGTCGTTCTCCTTTGGCCGGCGCGCGGCTCCCGGCTTTTTTCTCCTTCGTCCGGCGCGGCTCCAGCTCCTTCAAGCCCGCCTCCATCACGTCCAAGCCTTCTTCGAGTTCCTCCGGCGAGGCGCACAGCGGCACGAGGATGCGCACCACGTTGCCGTAGGTCCCGGCGGTGAGCACGATCACGCCGTGCTCGTAGCAATAGCGCGCCAGCTTCCCGGCCGCCTCGCGGTCCGGGTTCTTGTTCCCGCGGTCCGTGACGAACTCCAGGGCCCGCATGGGCCCCAGGCCGCGGACGTCGCCGACCGAGTCGAAGCGCTTGCGCCAGCCGGCCAGGCGGCGTTCGAGCCGCTCGCCCAGGGCGCGGCTGCGGGCCAGCAGGGACCCGTCCTCGAACAGGTCGAGGACCGCCAGCGCGGCGGCGCACGCCACCGGGTTGCCGCCGTAGGTCCCGCCGACCCCTCCTTCGATGGGGGCGTCCATGATCTCCGAACGTCCGACAACGGCCGCCAACGGCATGCCCCCGCCCAGGCCCTTGGCCAGGGTCATCAGGTCGGGCTCGACGTCCATCTGCCCGCAGGCGAACAGGGAGCCGGTGCGGCCGAACCCGGTCTGGATCTCGTCGGCGATGAGCACGATCCTTTGGGCGCGGCAGTAATCCTGGAGGCTGGCGAGGAACATCTTGGGCGCGGGCACGAACCCGCCCTCGCCGAGCACGGGCTCGATGATGACGGCCGCGACATTGGCCGGGCCGATCTGGGCCTCGACGATCTCCTTGAAGCGCTCGAAGCACTCCAGGGACACGCGGACGCCGTCGCCGCCAGACGGCCAGCGGTACGCATAGGGGAACGGGGCCCGGTAGACCTCGGGACAGAACGGGCCGAAGCCCAGCTTGTAGGGCTTGGCCTTGGAGGTCAGCGTCATGGCCATGTAGGTCCGGCCGTGGAAGCCGTGGTCGAAGCATACCACGGCTTGGCGCTTGGTGTGGCAGCGGGCGATCTTCACGGCGTTCTCGACCGCCTCGGCGCCGCAGTTGACGAGCAGGGCCTTCTTGGCGTGCGCGCCGGGCGTCGCTTCGCACAGCCTCCGGGACAGCTCGACGTAGCCCTCGTAGGGCGTGACGTTGAAGCCCGCGTGCAGGCAGCGGGCCGCCTGCTCCGCCGCGGCCCTCACCACGGCGTCCGGCGAGTGTCCCACGTTGGCCACGCCGATGCCGGAGGCGAAGTCGATGAACCGGTTGCCGTCCACGTCCTCGATCACGGCGCCCTTGGCCTTGGCCAGGAAGACCGGGGTGGCGTGGAACGGCCCCCGGGCCACGTAGCGGCGGCGCCGGCCCATGAGCTCCTTGCTCTTGGGCCCCGGCACGGGCGTGCGCAGTTGGATCGTCATGTCAGTACCATCCCAGGGGCGCCTCGTCCAGGTTGATGTTGACCTGCTTGGTCTCGAGGTACTCCTCGATGCCGTAGAGGCCCAGCTCCCGGCCGATGCCGCTGGCCTTGTACCCGCCCCAGGGCAGCTCGTTGAACGTGGGGTGGTAGGTGTTGACCCAGGTGATGCCCGCGCGCAGCCGGGCGACCACGCGCACGGCCCTCGTCACGTCCTTGGTCCACACCGCGGCCGCCAGGCCGTACTCCGTGTCGTTGGCGACGCGCACGGCCTCTTCCTCGGTGTCGAACGGGATGACCGCGAGCACGGGCCCGAAGATCTCGTCCCGGGCGATGCGCATGGAGGGCTTGACCTCGTCGAAGATGGTCGGCTCGAGGAAGTTCCCCTTGGCGAAGGCGCGGCCGGCGGGACGCTTGCCGCCGCAGAGGAGTTTGGCCCCTTCCTTGACGCCGATTTTCACGTAGGCCTCGACCTTGTCGCGGTGCGGGGCGGAGATCAGCGGCCCCATCTTCACCCCGGGCTCGAGCCCGTGGCCGAGCTTGATGCGCGGCACCTTCTTGAGCATGCCCTCCACCAGCCGCCGGTGCAGGGAACGCTCCACGAGCAGGCGCGAGCCCGCGGAGCAGACCTCGCCCTGGTTGGCGAACGCGCCGAAGAGCGCCCCGTCCACGGCGGCCTCGAGGTCGGCGTCGGCGAACACGATGTTGGGGTTCTTCCCGCCGAGCTCGAGCGAGATCTTCTTGAGGCTGCCGGCGGCGGCCGTCATGACCTTGCGGCCCGTGACCGTGCCGCCCGTGAAGGCGACCTTGTCGACCTTGGGGCTCTCGGCGAGCGCCGAACCGGCCCCGGGGCCCGGGCCGGTCACGATGTTGACCACCCCGGCCGGGACGCCCGCCGCGGCGGCGATGCGGCCGAGCTCGAGCGCGGTCAGGGGGGTGAGCTCCGAGGGCTTGAGCACGACCGTGTTGCCCGCGGCCAGGGCCGGCGAGAGCTTCCAGGCCGCCATGAGGAGGGGAAAGTTCCACGGGATGATCTGGCCGCACACGCCGATGGGCTCGCGCACCACGAAGCTCAGCGAGTTGGCGGGCACCTGCATGGTCTCGCCGTGGATCTTGGTGGCGAGACCTCCGTAGAACTCGAAGCAGTTCGCGGCGTCGGCCACGTCGAACTCGGCCTCGGCCAGGGGCTTGCCGCAGTTGCGCGTCTCGAGCTCGGCGAGCTTCTTGGCCTCGGCCCGGATGCCCTCGGCCACGCGCAGGAGGAGCTTGCCCCGGTCCTGCGCGGTCGTCTTGCGCCAGGGGCCCTGGTCGAAGGCGGCGCGGGCCGCGTCGATGGCGGCCTCGGCGTCCTCCCGGCCGGCCTCGGGCACCGAAGCCAGGAGGCTGCCGTCGCCCGGGTCGCGGATCTCGCGGAGCGCGCCGGAGCGTGCCGGGACCCATTTGCCGTCGATGAGCATGGCGTGTTCCTTCAAGGTCGTCGTCTGTTTCATGATGCTCCCGGGCTCAGGTACATGCCGACGAGGATCATCGCGATGCAGGCCCACTGCAGGCGCGACACCTTCTCCTTGAGCGCCACGGCCGCGAAGCCGAGCGTCACGAGGGGATAGGCCCCGGTCAGGGGGGTCACGATGGACACCGGGCCGTTCTTGGTGGCGAGGATGACCCCGAGGTCCCCGCCCGCCATCATGCCCATGGGCAAGAACGAGCGCAGCCACTCGAGCCCGCTGTGGCCGCCGCCGCGGCCCTTGAGCCAGCCGAACGCGCCCAGGGTGAGCGCCCCGCCGATGGTGTTGAACAGCGCGAGGTTCACCTCGCTGGCGTGGGGCAGCCCGTACGAGTACTTCACGATCGTCTGCGCCGCGCCCCAGAGCACGAGAGCGGTCGCGGCTAGCGGGATCCAGGTCTTGTCCGTGACCTTGGCGTCCGGGTCCGGCGGGGCGTAGGAGAGCCCCAGGCACCCCGCGATGACCAGCGCCACGCCGACGTACTGGGCGGGCATGAGGGTCTCCTTGAGGAAGACCCTGGCGAAGACCACGGTCAGGGCCGGGTAGGCCGCCGAGAGCGTGCCCACGATGGTGATGGGGCCCGCCACGATGGACTGGAAGTAGAGGATCCAGCCCGCGCCGTCGAGGATGTAGGCCAGCACCCCGGCCAGGAGGAAGGCCCGGCCCTCGGGGGCGAACGGGGCCGGGTGGCCGTTGGTGAAGAAGAACCCCAGGTTCACGACGGCCTTGGCCGCCACGAAGTAGAGGCAGAACCGGGCCGGCGGCACCTCGGAGATCCACTTCTTGACCAGGCCCTGGCCGATGCCGTAGAGGAACAGCGCCGCCAGCGAGGGCGTCAGCCAGACCCATGGACTCATCGTTCTCTTTCCCTGGATTCCCTTGAACTGGTCCTAGTTATAACCTATTTTATCCGGACAGAGAATACGCCGCATCCGCGGAGACCCCAGCCCATGAAACGCCAGCGCATCCTCATCGACGGCAAGTGGACCGAGGCGCGGTCCCGGCGCTCCACCCTGATCCGCAACCCCGCCACGCTCCAGGTCCTCGGCTCGGTCCCCGACTGCGGCCGGGAGGACGTGGACGCGGCGGTCGCGGCCGCGAGCCGCGCCCAGCGGGCGTGGTGGAAGACCCCGGGCGTGGAGAAGGGCAAGCTCCTGCGCGAGGTCGGGGCGCGCGTGAGGAAGCAGGAGCGGGCGCTCTCCCGCCTGATGGCCCTCGAGACCGGCAAGCCCCTGTGCGAGGCGGTCGACTGCATCGAATGGGTCGCGGCGTGCTTCGATTACTATGCCGAGGTCGGCCGCAGCAGTTGGGGCCTCTCGCTGCCTCCGGTCGCTCCTCATCAGGTCAATTTTACAATTAAGGAGCCCTACGGCGTCGTGGCCGCCATCGCGCCGTTCAACTTCCCGCTCCTCCTCATGGCGTGGAAGGTCGCCCCGGCCCTGGCCGCGGGCAACACCCTGGTGTGCAAGCCGCCGCACCAGAACCCGCTCTCGAGCCTCCTCATGGCCAGGTGCTACGACTCGCTGCCCCCGGGCGTGGTCAACGTGGTCACCGGCGCTTCTCAGACCGGGAAGCTCCTCACGGCCCACCCCAGGGTGGACCTCATCGCCTTCACCGGCTCGACCGAGGTCGGGCGCTCGATCGCGTCCCAGGCCGGCCGCGACCTCAAGAAGGTGAACCTCGAGCTCGGCGGCATCGACCCCTTCATCGTGTTCGAGGACGCGGACCTGGGCGTGGCGGTCCGCGGGGTGGCCTGGGCGCGCCTGCTCAACGCCGGCCAGGTCTGCACCTCCTCCAAGCGCGTCATCCTGGCGGAGCCCATCGCGCCGGAGTTCACCCAGCGGCTCGTCGAGCACGTGAAGACCCTGGTTGTCGGCGACCCCATGAAGGCCGGCACGGACATCGGGCCCCTCATCTCGGCCGAGGCCGCTCTCAAGGTCGAGCGCCAGGTGGCCAGGGCCGTGTCCCAGGGCGCCAAGCTCCTGCTGGGCGGCAAGCGTTTGAAGCCCAAGGGCCTGAAGGGCCACTTCTTCGAGCCTACCATCCTGACGGGCGTGCGCCACGGGAGCGAGGCTACCACGGAGGAGATCTTCGGCCCGGTCCTCGCCCTCATGACGGCCAAGGACGCCGACGAGGCCATCCGCCTGGCCGACGACTCGGCCTACGGCCTGGGCGCCTGCGTCTACACCAAGGATCTCGGGACCGCCATGCGGGCCATGGAGAACATCAAGGCCGGCACCTTCTGGATCAACGACCCCCTGACCGACAACGACGCGGGCCCCTTCGGCGGCATGCGTCACTCCGGCATCGGCCGGGAGCTCGGCGTCGAGGGCCTGGACGCCTTCCGGGAGCCCAAGCACGTGCACCTCGACTACGTCATGGAGGCCAAGGCGTACTGGTACCCCTACAAGGATCGGCCCCTCCCTTCCCATGAATAGATCGAGATACGTCGTCATCGGCGGCGCCGGCGCCATGGGCCGCATCACCGTCAAAGACCTTGTCGAGACCTGCCCGGCGGGCGACGAGATCGTGGTCGCGGACTACGACTTCGCCAAGGCCAGGGCGCTGGCCGCTTCCCATAGGAGCCGCAAGGTCGTCGCCGTGCGGGTGAACGTGCGGGACCGCGCCGCGGCCGTCCGGGCGCTGAGGGGCGCGTCCGTCCTGCTCAACAGCGCGCAGTACCAGCTCAACCTCGACGTCATGGAGGTCGCCCTGGCCTTGAGGTGCCACTACGTGGACTTGGGCGGCCTCTTCCACATGACGCGCCGCCAGCTCAAGCTCCACGGGAGGTTCAAGAAGATCGGCCGCACCGCGGTCGTGGGCATGGGCGCGGCGCCCGGCATCACCAACATCATGGCCCGCGTCGGCGCGGACAAGCTCGACTCCGTGGCCGAGATCCACTGCCGGGTCGGGTCCATGGACGAGACCCGCTACGAGGGTGTTCCCGCCCTGGCCGTGTCCTACTCCCTGAAGACCATCCTTGAGGAGTTCTCCATGCGCCCCGCCTTCTTCACCCGGGGCAGGATGACCTTCGTGGACCCCATGTCCGGGGCCGCTCCCCACCGCTTCCCGGCCCCGGTCGGCGTGCGCCGGCCCATGCACACCATCCACTCCGAGGTGGCCACCCTGCCCTATTCGTTCAAGGGCGTGCGCGAGGTCAGCTTCAAGATCGCCTTCGACCCCGAGTTCGTGGACCGCGTGCGCTTCCTGCGCGACCTCGGGCTGGCGTCGCACGAGGGCGTGGAAGTCCCCTCGCTCGACGGTCGCGGCACCGTGAAGGTCGCGCCCGTGGACGTGGCCAACAAGGTGGCCATGGCCCAGAAGCCCGCCCGGCAGGCCGGGCCCTTGCGCCAGTACGAGGTCGTGCGCACCGTGGTCAAGGGCAGGAAGGACGGCAAGAAGGCCACCTGCGTGGTGGACTGCCGCACCGCGGGCATGCCCTCCTGGGGGATCGGGCTCGACATCGACACCGGTTCGCCGCCCGCCGTGGCGGCCCAGATGCTTGCGAGCGGCGAGATCGTCGAGCCCGGCGCCCTCCCGCCCGAGCTCGCCGTTCCCACCGAGCCCTTCTTCAAGCGCTTGGAGCGGCGAGGGATGACGGTCCGGACTTCGATGAGGCCCGGCTGGGGCTTCGCGGTCTGACCCGCTGCGCTGGAGCCTTGGGGCCCAGGCACCGCTTGAGACCCTGGGTCACCCATGCCGCCCGCGAGAGCGTCCCCTATCAGGAACTCTTGGCCGGCGTCTCTCCTGTCTGCGCGACGATCGCCCAAGCATCGGCCATGGTCCGCAAGGCGATGAGCGCGGCTGCCCGGAGTTGGGCCGCGGGCTGAGAGCGCGAGCCCCGCCGGCTGGCCTTCGGCCGCGCCGGCGGTCTCCCAGGAAACGGGCGAAGCTCCCCGGATGGGCCGCGCCCCGGCTTTGCGGCGGCATCGTCCCTGCCCAAGCATGCGGCCAGACGCCCGAGTTCGGCGTTCTCACGCCAGCGAGGTGTGCCTGGAGGCGGAAAGTGCGCTACAATTCCCTTCACGGTTTCCCAGATTCGCGGTTGAGACTCCTGCAGGCAAGGGGAGAACCTGGCCATCGAGACGCAACGCGTGGTAGAATCCCCTACGGAGCAGTCCCTTGTGAGCCGGGGCAAGATGGGCTCCGGTAGCAGCGTAGGTGCTCGCGCATTCGGGTTCAGAGGAATCGCCTGATGTCAACGAGAAGGGGCGCATCTCCGGACGGCCCGTCATGACGGGACTCCTTGCCGGGAGAGCGCGCGAAGTCGGACGATGGGAGGCGGTCCTCCTGGCCGCTGCCGTATTGTTCGCCTGGACGGCGTTTGTGCAGCCGAGGATGGAGCTTGCCTCCAGAACCAGCGAGGGCAGGGCGAACCCCTATGGAGGCGTCGCTGACGAAGGCCAAACTCTGATCCACGCCGTGGCAGTGCCTGAAGGCATGCTGGGCAGGAGGATGCCCTTCTCCACCGTTTTGGCCGCGCTGGTCTCTTATCACTGCGACAGGGCCTGGAGGCCGTTTTGGGACTCTCTCCCCGTCTTGCTCGTGTCCGTCCTGGTGTTCGCCTTCGGAGCGTTGGCGGGCTCGATGCTCTTGGGTTTCTCCGGCACACTGCTCTTTCACTTGGCCGTGCTTGAGCCGTCGAGCGCCCTGTGGGGTCATCCGCAGCCGTTCTACGCCGTCCTGGTCGCTCTGGTGGGATGCCTCTCGGTATGGCGGGCACGGTCGCCCACCTTCGCGAACGGGACCCTCCTGGGTCTGGCCATCGGGGTCAGCCTCCTGTATCGTTCGCCGCTGGCGCTTTTCCCGCTGGTGCTGGCGTTCTATGAATGGACGGCGGTCCATAGGCTCTCCTTGCGTTCCTGCTGGCGGCAAGTCCTGCCCTTGGTCGTCATTCCCTATCTGATGCTGCTTCCGGTCGTGCTGATGATAGGGACGGCGAACGGCCGGCTATCGGTGTTCGAAGGCAAGGCCATCTACAACAACATTCTCACCGCGACGGCGGGAACGGTCTCGACGGTCGCGCCGGGCCAGGACTGGGAGGTAGTGGTCTACGATGTGGATCCACACGACGGGAAGGCTGTCATCGGCAGAGCGGTCGAGACGGCTTCCCGGCACCCTGGCCGCTTCATCCGAGGCATCGCGGCTCGGCTGTTTTTCGCGGTGTCGCTGCAGCCGTTCCTGACGATCCTGTGCCTGGTATCGCTCTGGCGCCACCGGGCCAGGGAGGAACTTCGGCCCCCGGCTCTGTTGGCCCTCTATTTCATCCTGGCGCACTGCCTGATGTCCGTTCGGGCCGAATACTTCACGCCCCTCTGGCCCGTCCTGGCTGGTTTGGCGGCGCAGGGTCTTGCCGGATTCGGTTGCGGGAAAGAAGGACGTCCGGCCGTCCATTGGCTCCGGGCGGTGCGGTATGGTTCGCTGGGGACCGCGCTGGCAGGTGCCGCCTTGAATGCTCCAGCCGCGGCAGGGGTCCTCGCATTCACCCTGGGGCTGTCCGCGAGCGGTTCCGAGGACCAGCGCGCCCGCCGGGTCGGGCGCGGATTGGCGCTGGCCGTCTTGGTGCCAGCGCTGGCGGGAGGAGCGCATGTCCTGGGACTGACGGTGCGCTATCGTGCGATGGTCAAGGCCGGTCTTAGCCCCGGGGAATCGATCGATGCGGCGATAGCGGCGGCTCCCGGCCAGGACTGGCTCTACGCCGCAAGAGCGCGGGAGCGGCTGACGCAGGGCGATTTCAACGGGGCGGGGGACGACTATCTGCGGGCGTCGGCATTGCGGCCGGGGACGCAAGCGTGGGCGATCGATTGGGCATGGGCGAGGATGCTGGGCGGCCGCTTCGGCCCGCTGCTGCTGTTGCAGCCGCCGGGAAGCTCTCTGGAGGGGGACTGGGGCAAGCTCCACGTGGCTCGTTCGGCGGCCTACGGCAGGCTGGGACAGGATCGGCACGCACGTGACGAGCTGAAGCGCGGGTTGGAATTCTGGCTGCTGAGCGTCCAGACGGACCATCTCGAGCAAGCCCATGACGAGGCGGTGGCCAGGAACCTCAAGTCCATGGAGTACCTGGTCCCCATGTTCTTTCAAGAATACATCAAACCTCAATGCTGGCTGATGCTGTCGGCGCAGGACGCCGCCGCGATGGCGGCGCGTCTGCTCGAGTTCGCGCCCGGGAACCCGCGGCTCAAGCTGTTCGAAGCCGAGGAGCTGCTCCGGGCGGGAGAGAAGCGCAGGGCGTTGTCCGTTCTCCGGGGCTTGGACCGGTCCAAACTCGGCCGCACGGAAGCGGCATTGGCCGCAACCTTGTGGGGCTCCGCTGGGCAGCCCGCGTCCACGGCCGATGCGAAAAGCGTCGATGCCATGACGGCACGCGGCCTCCGGAGGCGAAGGCCCACGGGGCCCTCCGGACGGTCATCGGTCGAGACCCTGGCTGTGGATCCGTCGACAAGCCGGAAGCCGGAGATCGCGGGCCCGTCTCTGGGGCTCGGCGGCTCGGAGCGGTTTCTGCCCGGGTCGCCTCAAGACGCGGGGGGCGCTGGGGGAGGAGCGGCAGCGGCGACAGACCGGTCAGCCGGCAAGGCAGGGGACCGGGGGGCCGCTTCAGGGGCTTTGCTGCGCGCCAAGGCGGGCGCGAGCCGGCCCGGCGACATGCTCGCTCTGGTGAAAGGCCACGCCGGCGCGGGGGAGCGGACACGCGCGGCAGAAGCGGCCGGCAGGCTGATGAAGGAAGGAGGCCGGGGCCTGAGCGTGCTGGATTGGCTGGAGGTGAGTCGGGCGTGCCGCAAGGCAGGCGAGGCAGGGCAGGCCAAGGAAGCGTTGGTACGCGGGGAGAAGGCAGCCAAGGAGGCATGGGAGGGAGTGGAGCTGGCGCGCGAGAGCCTGGAAGCCGAGGCCCCTGGCCTGGCTGCTGGTTTGGTAAGGCGGGAGCTTGGAGGGTGGGGGACGGGATTGAAGGCAGGGCAGTGGGTGGAGTTGGGGCGCGTGGCAGGGGAGGCGGGGGAGAAGGGGCTGGCGGTCAAGTGCCTGGATCGAGCGCAGGCAGCGGGGGCCGAGGCAGAGGAGCTCAGGATGATCGCGATGCGCTATCAGGGGCTCAAAGAATACGGCAAGGCGCTCGGAATCCTGGATGGGTTGGCAGCAAGGGAACCTGGCAAGGGGACCTGCCTTGGGGACCGCGGGGTGCTCAAGTGGCTGATGGGGGACAGCGAGGGAGCGGCGGCGGACTTGCGTGAGGCTGTGCGGCTTGAGCCCGAGAACCCTGAGATGGCGCTGAGCCTTGGGAGCGTGCTTGAGAGCGCGGGCAAGGAGGGAGAGGCTCTCAAGGTCTACGAGGATGCATTGCGGCTAGCTGGAGCGTGGAGCCCGGAAGCAAATCGGACGCTCTTGCGCCTGCGCTCCGAGCGCGACCGGCTGGAAGGCCGGAAGAAGGCTGCTATCGGCGCGCCTTGATTCCGCTGCAAGCGGCTGGGCAAGTGGATGACGACCTTCCCCCGGAAGAAGGTGGTCGAGGAGGCGGCAAGGCTCCTGCCCGTCATCCACGGCGGCGCGGTCCGCCTCGCCAAGATCACCAATGTGGGGAGCCTTTGCTGGGAAACGGCGCAGGTCGTCGTCTACTGCCTCGACCAGGACGCCCGGGTCCGCGAGGATCTCGAGCGGCTTGGCTGGTCCGTGCGCTGGAAGTCCAACGCCGAGACATTCAAGGACGGCAAAGGGTGACAATCATGCTCTCCCTCGCATAGCGCCGGACCCGGCAAACGGCTACAATCTCTGCATCCCCATGATCGGCTCCCTGTTCTTCTTCCTGGCGCTCCAAGCCTCGGCGGCCGGGCTTCGGCCCGAGATGAGCGTGCAGGCCGGGCACGCCGGCGACGCTCCCACCGTGGCGTTCAGTCCGGACGGGAGGTTCCTGGCGACCGGGGGCGAGGACAAGACGGCCCGCCTCTGGGAGGTCGCCACCGGCAACGAGCTGAGGGTCTTCAACGGCGACCATTCCGTCACCGCGGTCTCGTTCAGCCCCGACGGCAAGACGCTGGCCGGAGGGACGTTCTCCGGCGTGGTGCATTTCTGGGACGTCGAGACCGGCCGCGAGCTCCGCCGCGGCGTGATCCCGTCTCCCATCCCGGCCGTGTTCCTCAAGTCCCTCGCCTACGATCCGGCGGGCCGCTTCGTGGCCATCGGCAGCGCGCTGGGGTCGTACCTTTGGAGCGCCGACGACGCGTCCACCGCGGTCACCTACGCCGACAGGGGCAGCAGCGCGCTGGCGCTTTCCGCCAAGACCGGCCGCGTCGCTACCGGGGGGACGGGCAAGGTCATCCAGATATGGACGGAGTCCTCCGGGGCGCTGGAGCGCACCTTGCCGGGGCTTGACGACACGGTCCGGGAGCTCGCCTTCAGCCCGGACGGCAGCAGGCTGGCCAGCGGCGACAGCGCCGGCGTCGTGAAGGTCTGGGATCCGAACGACGGCAGACTGCTGTTCTCGACCGCCAAGGGAGAGGGCGGCGTGGGGGCCATCGTCTTCCACCCGGACGGCGGCAAGATCTACGTCGGGCAGTACGGCGTGCGGGTCATCGACTCCAGGACCGGAGCCGACCTCCCACCGCTGCCGGGGACGCCCGGGAGCGTGAACGGCTTGGCCCTCGAGCCCAAGGCGGGCCTGCTGGCCGGCGCCGCTTCCGACCGGAACGTGTTCCTTTGGGACATCGCGACGGAGAAGCTGGTCCGCGTCGTCAAGGGAAAGGCCGACCGGGTCGAGAAGCTGTCGCTGCAGCCGGACGGCTCGAGGTTGTTCACGGGCGGCTTCTTCGCCCAAGCCCGGTCGTGGGACCTGCGGCTGGGCGTCGAGGTCCGTCCCTACGACGGGCCCGGCCCCGGCGGGTCGAAGAGGGCCGTGAGCCCCGACGGCAAGCTCGTCGCCGAGGCCGACGACGAGGGCCAGGCGACCCTGACCGACCGCCTCACCGGCGCGGTGGTCAAGACCATCAAGGCGGCCGAGAACTACCTGCTCGCCGTGGCCTTCACCCCGGACGGCAGGCTGGTGACGGGCGACCGGGACTCCAACGTGAAGGTCTGGGACGCGGCCAGCGGCCGGGAGCTCCGGGCCATGCGCGAGGATTGCAACTGGGTCCAGGCTCTCGCGGCGACGCCCGACAACAAGCACGTGGTCGCCGGCACGTGCTCCAAGTCCCTCCATCTCTGGGACCTGGAGAGCGGGACCAGGGTGCGCGGCTTCGAGGGGCACACGGACTGGATCGAGGCCGCGGCGGTGACCCCCGACGGCAGCAAGCTCTTCTCCGCCGCCGAGGACGGCGCCACCCGTGTCTGGGACCTCGCCACCGGCAAGGAGCTCTGCCGTCTCATGTCGACCGAGGACGGCTGGGTCGTGGTGACGCCCGAGGGCTACTTCGACGGCTCCCCCGCGGGCATGCGGAGCATCCGTTGGACGGTCGGCCTGCAGAGCTACCCGCTCGAGGCTTTCGCGGAGGGCTACTACGTGCCCGGCTTGCTGGCGCGGATCATGGCCGGGCAGGGGCTGCCTGCCGCCAAGCTCCCCTCCCTCGCCGAAGGCTTCGCCCTCCCGCCCGCCGTGAGGATCGTCAACCCAGCCCAGGGCGCCGAGCTCGCCTCGGACACGGTCGAGGTGCGAGTGGCCGCGACGGACCAGGGGGGCGGGGTCGATGAGGTGCGGCTCTATCACAACGGCAAGGCCCTGGGGGGCGGGGCGCGCGACATCAAGGCCGTCGCCAAAGCCGGAGGCGGGTTGTGGACGTTCCGGGCCCAGTTGGCCGAGGGGGAGAACCGCTTCAAGGCCGTCGCCTTGAGCCGGGCCCGAATCGAAGGCAACCCCGATGAGGTCGGCGTCGTCTACAAGGGCGCCTCGCGGCAATCCGCTCTCCATGTGCTGGTCGTCGGCATCAATAAATACCGCAACTCGGCCCTCAACCTCAACTACGCCCGGCCCGACGCGGAAAGCCTGTCCGGGAGGCTGGGCGGGGCCTCGGGGGCGTTGTTCTCCCGGACGCAGGTGCGTACCCTCTACGACGAGCAGGCCACCCGGGAGGCGATCATGGCCGCCCTGCGCGAGCTCTCCGGCACCGCCCCCCAGGACGTCGTGGTCATCTACCTCGCGGGCCATGGCGACACCCTGGGCAACGCGTGGTACTTCATCCCTCACGACCTGGTCCGGCCGGAGCGGGAAGACGACGTCCGTTCGCAGGGGATCTCCTCGTCCGAGCTGCAGGATTCCCTGCGCGCCCTCGGGGCGCAGAAGGTGCTGGTCCTCATGGACTCCTGCCGCTCCGGGGGCGCGCTCCTGGGCCTGTCGGGCCGGGGGCTGGAGGACCGCAAGGCGCTCGCGCAGCTGGCTCGCGCCAGCGGCGTCCACGTGATGGCCGCCTCGACGCAGGACCAGATCGCCTCCGAGGTCAAGCAGATCGGCCACGGGGTCTTCACCTACACCATGCTCGAGGGCTTCGCGGGCAAGGCCGACGTCAGCCCCGCCGACGGCGTGGTCACGGTCCGGGAGCTGCTGACCTACGTCGAGAACGCCCTGCCAGAGGTGTCGCGCCGGTACAGGACCGAGGCTCAATACCCCGTCGTGGATTCCCGCGGCATGGACTTCCCCATCGCCGTCGCCCGCCGCGGCGACAAGAGGCAGGCCCCGCGGCCGGCGGCTCCCGGCCGCCGCAAGCCGCAGTAGCCTTCGCGCCCTCATAGCGCTTCGTCGGAATGATATCATGATTCGGTCCATACGAAGGAGGAAGGGTGGATCTGGCGCTGAAACAGAAGCAATTCAATGCGGCGATGGGATTGTATGAGAGCAAGGGGATCTATAGATCGTTCGGCAATCTCGTCGCGGTCGCGAATGTCTCCCTGCAGGCGTTCCTGCTGTTCCGGGCGCTCGGCCATTCGATAGGGCTGTGGCGGCAGATGGCCGCCCTGGCCGCTGCTTACCTCGCGGCGGACTCCGTCAATGGCCTGGTCCACATGTATATGGACCACAATGACGATTACGATTCGCTGGCGGGTCCTTTGATCGCCAATTTTCACCTGCACCACAAGGTCCCCCTATACAAGGACAGCTATCCTCCGGTGGTGTATTTCGTCGAGACTCGGTCCAAGGTCTGGCTGGTGCCCTGCCTCGCCGCGACCGCCTGGCTGTCCTATCGGCCGGGGATCAACCCTGTATTGCTGTATGCGCTCGTCTATGCGGGGATACTCTCATCCGTCGCGGAAGTGTCGCATTACCTGGCCCACAACTCCACCTCGCCGGTCGCTGGAATCCTTGCCCGCGCCGGGCTGTTGCTGCCGAAGCGGCACCACGCCAGGCACCATGCCGGGGACAATCTAGGCTATGCGTTCCTGAACGGCATCACCAACCCGCTGTTGGACATGATCGCGAGAACGTGCTGTTCGGGGTACAAGAACGGCACGGACCTGCACTTCGCGAGATACAGCCTCACGGAACGGCGCTGAGGGCCGGGCGGGCCGGTCTCGAGGCGCTCAGTCGCCGCGCTGACGCCGCTGAAGCTCGGCCTGCAGCTCGTCCATGCGGTCGAGGAGGTCCACGATGATGCACCCGGCGAAGGCGTCAATCTCCAGGCCGCGGCAGAGCCTCTGCAGGCGCCTGAGCCGGGCCGCTTGGGAAGGGGCGATCGCGGGGCCGCTTTCGGGAGGCTCGTCCAGGCGGACGGCCCCGTATCGGACGCACTCCTCGAGGAACCCGGATTCGACCTCCATGAGCGTCGCCAGCATCAGCAGGCGTTCGGAAGTCATGACCCCGCCTCCCGCAACTCCCGGTACAGCTTCTCCATGCGTTCGTTGGTGTGGCCCGGGATGTCGATGCGCACCACCGCGTGGAGGTCTCCCCTGGCGCCGCTCTCCTTGCCCAGGCCCTTGCCCGCGATGCGCAGCCGCCGGCCGGCATGCGTGCCGGCCGGGAGGCGGATGCGGACCGGCCCCTCCAGCGTGGGGACCGTGATCACGCCGCCCAGGGACGCTTCCCAGGGCATCACGGTCGCCACGGCCTCGAGGTCGCTGCCCGAGACCTTGAACAAGGGATGAGGGAGCAGGCGGATCCTGAGGAACAGGTCCCCGGGGGCCGCGCCGTGCGTCGAGGGGCCGCCCTGGCCCTGCAGCCTGAGCCTCATGCCGTCCCGGATGAACCCGGGCAGATGCGCGGTGATGCTCTTTTCCTGTCTGGTCTCTCCCACCCCGGCGCAGGCCGGGCAGAAGCAGTTTCCCCGCCGGCCCGAGCCCCGGCACAGGGAGCAGAGCGTCGGAGCGAGGATGGATATCTTCTTGTCCCCGCCGTGCAAAGAGTCCTCCAGGGAGAGCGGCAGCTCGGCTTCCACGTCCGGCCCTTTCCTAGGATCACCCTTGAAGTCACCTCCCTCCGCGAAGCCCCGCGTTCCAGCCTCGCCGAAGAGCGTCTCGAAGAAATCGCTGAAGCCTGAGAACGACTCTCCCGGCCCGGCTTGATGGTATCCGCGCCGCTCCTCGCCGGCTCCCGAAGGGGGAGCGGGCTCCTGGAGGGCGTCCCAGCCAGGGCCGATCTGGTCGTACTTCGCCCTCTTGTCCGGATCAGAGAGCACCTCGTAGGCCTCGTTGATCTCCTTGAACTTGTCCGCCGCGCGAGCCTTGTCCTTGTCCAGGTGCAGGTCGGGGTGGTGCTGCCTGGCCATGCGCCGGTACGCCTGCTTGATCTCGTCTGCGGGAGCGTCCTTCTTCACTCCCAAGACCGCGTAGTAGTCCTTGAACTCGATCGTCATGGGTCGGCCTCGAACAGCGGCCTCCTGGGGTCGGAAGCCGGGTCAGGAGGATTTGAGGGAGAGACTCCCTGAACCGCGCCGCCCATGACTCGCTTTGCGAGTCCGTCCCATGAAGCCCTGCAGGACCTGGGCCTCGAGCTGGCGATCCGTCATCTTGTCGGCTGTTTCCACGCCGATGACGTGGTTGCCCAGGCCATCCCGCTCCAGGCGTTTCTTCAACTCCCCCTTCGCCTCGCCGGGGCCGAAGACCTGGATGGCCTCGGCGTCGCGGATGCACGCGACGACCCTGTCGTAGAAGATGCCGAGGTGGCCCATGAAGACCGTTTCCCGGTAGTCATCCGGCGGCCTTTGCTGGGGACCATAGGGGGCCCTGGAACGCGCGCTATCAGGGCGAAGCTGCTTCTCGACGTTGGACTCGATGCGTATCGTCACCCCGCCCCCATCCCCGACCACCACGATCACGGCCTTCCTGTGGTCGATCCATAGCCCCACCCGCGTCATCCCTGTCCGCATCGGAATCGATGTCATCGTCCCTCCTTGTAAGTCGTCCAGCTCTTCAGAGTAGCACATTCTGGGCCGGGAAACCGATGGAGGCATCGCTGGACTCCTCCCCGATCCCTGGTGGAGTGGAGGACCGGGAAAGGTCAGGGTCGGGACGCGATCGCCGCGGCGGCCTCGGCGGGGTTCTCCCCGGCTTTCGACCCTGGGCGGATCGCGCAGACCCTGCGCAGGAACTCCCAGGCGTCGTCGGGCCTGCCGGTCTTGAGCGAGAGCTCGTAAGCCGCGCCCGCCAGGGCTCCCTTGCGGTAGAACGCCTCGACGCTGGTCCCGCCGTCCCTCAGCCAGCGGCGGCCGTCCTCGAAGCTGTCGAGCACGCCCTGGCCGATGAAGTCGATGTGCCCTGCCGCGAGCTTCGACAAGGGCGCGAGTTCCAGGGCGCGCAAGAGCTCGACCGCCACGGCCGGGATCTCGATGCCGTAGGCGTTGGTCCACAGCCCCTGGCTCTGGAGGCGGTGCGCGTACTCGTGGCTGAAGAGCACCCTGAAATGGTGGTCGGGGTCGGCGTAGCGCTTCCAAGCGGGCCG
>JACRDT010000005.1 GCA_016212795.1 Elusimicrobiota bacterium
GTGGGCCTGGAGGCGCGGCCCCCACTTGGGGCCCAGCTTCTTCCTTAAAGAAGAGAGGGTGACCATCAGGATGTGCTGCCAGGCGTCGTGCTCGTAGCCCCAGACCGCGTCCCACAGGAAGGAGGGCTCGCGGATGCGGCCCGGTTTCTCCATGAAGAGCCTCAGAAGGTCCAGCTCCTTGGGCTTGAGATGCACTTCCTTGCCTTCGACGCAGAGCCGGCCCGCCCGGTAGTCGAGCACGACGCAGCCCCATCGGAGGGACTCGGACGCCCCGGTCTCCAAGGACTGCCGGCGCGTGAGGCTCCTCAGCCTCGCGAGCAGGACCCCTTCGTCGAAGGGCTTGGCCAGGTGGTCGTCCGCGCCGGATTCCAGGGCCTCCACCACGTACTGAGGCGAGGAGAGGGCCGAGACCATGATGACTCCCATGGACCGGGTCCTGGGATGGGCCCGGATGGCCTGGACCAGGTCCACGCCGGAGAGGCCCGGGAGCCTGCGGTCCAGGAGCGCCAGATCCAGGGCCTGGCGGGACAAGACGCCCAGCGCCTCGTCGCCGTCGGCGGCCACCTGCGCGAGGAACTCGGCGGGATAAAGCCGCTCGAAGAACACGCGGTAGAAGCGGCGCATCTCCTCGTCGTCCTCCACGACGAGCACGCGCCGACGGATCATGGGCTCGCGAAGCTCGTTGACAACATCATAGTCAAGATAGTATAATTAGTAAACATAGCAATCATAGCATACAATCAATGCCCGCGAAAACCTACACCACCTACGAGATAGCCAGGTTCTGCGACGTCTACCCTTCCAGCGTCATCCATTGGATCGACGCGGGCAAGCTCAAGGCCTATTCGACCCCGGGGGGCCATCACCGCGTCATGAGGGAGGACCTCCTGGCCTTTCTCGCGGAGTTCCGCATCCCGCTCCCCGAGGAGCTGCGCTCCGGGCCCAAGCGGGTCCTCATCGTGGACGACGATGCGGAGGTGACCCGGATGATCGAGAAGGCCTTCGCCCGGCAGCCGGAGCGCTTCCAGACCGAAGTCTGCCACAACGGGGTCGATGCCCTCATCCGCATAGGGAAGTCCCCGCCGGACCTGGTCGTCCTCGACATCGTGCTGCCCAAGATGGACGGGCTCGAGGTGTGCTCCATCATGAGGTCCAAGCCCGAGACCCGGGGCGTCAAGGTCATCGCCATCACGGGCAAGAGGCTTTCCTTGACCGAAGCCAGGCTCCGGGAGCGAGGAATAGACGCTTTCTTCGCCAAGCCGCTCGACCTTTCGGCGCTCCTTGCCAAGGCGTCCGAACTGGCCGGCGTCGCGGTCCAGGCCGGAGGCCGAGCGTCCCGGCCGCACTCGGGAAAGGCGTTGGCGGCCGGCGACGAGTCCGGCACGGTTGGAAGAGGAACCGGGCCGGCCGCGAGGATGTGATTTGAACGCCTCCCAGCTTCTCCTGAGGTACCTCGAGGCCGAGGGCGTGCGGTTCGTGTTCGGCATCCCGGGCGGGCCGATCATGCCCTTCTACGCCGCGCTCTCCGAGTCCGGGAGCATCCGGCCGGTCCTGGCCAAGCACGAGGAAGGCGCGGCCTTCATGGCCGACGGCTACGCCCGCGCTTCGGGCAGGTTCGGGGTCTGCTGCACGACCACCGGCCCGGGCGCGACCAACGCCCTGACCGGGGTGGCGGTCGCCTACGCCGACCATGTCCCGCTCCTCCTGCTCACCGCCCAGGTCCCCACCCACCAGTTCGGCAGGGGCGCTTTCCAGGAGAGCAGCCAGGAGGGCGTCGACATCGTGAGCCTCTACCGGCCGGTGACCAAGTGGAGCGCCATGGTCCACCACCCCGACCGCCTGGCCGCGACCCTGCGCACGGCCCTGCGCGTCATGACGAGCGGGTGTCCGGGTCCGGTGCACGTCAACCTCCCGCTCGATTTCGCCGGCCGCGAGGTCCCCGACGAACTCGTGCCCCCTCCCTGCTACAGGTTCGCGGCGGAGCTCTTCGACCGGCCGTCGGTACGCGAGGCCTCCCGGCGCCTGCTGGCCGGCCGGCGGCCCGCCATCCTGGCCGGCAGCGGGGTGAACATCTCCCGCGCCTGGCCGGCCTTGAGGCGCCTGGCCGAGCGCCTGGGAGCCCCGGTCGCGACCACCCTGAAGGCCAAGGGCGCCTTGCCCGAGGACCACCCCCTTTCCCTGGGCGTGTTCGGCTACTCGGGCTCGCCCGAGACCAGGGAGTTCATCCTGAGCCGGGACACGGACTGCCTGCTCGTGGTCGGCAGCTCTCTCGGAGAGGATTCGACCTGCGGCTGGGACGAACGCCTGGGCCGCAAGGAGTCGCTGCTGCAAGCGGACATCGACCCGGACCAGTTGGGGAGGAACTTCCCCGTGACCGTGGGACTCATCGGCGACGCCAAGGCGGTGCTCGTCGAGCTCCTCTTTCAGATCGAGAGGGACTTGGGAACGCCGGATGCCCGGCCGGCCAGGGAACTTCCCTCCTGCGCCCAAGGTCGCGGGACTCCTCTCTCGCCCGCCCATGGCGCGGAGGCGGAGCAGGGACGCTACAGGCCCGACCTCCTCCTGGCCGAGTTGAGGGAAGCCCTTCCCCGGGACGCGCTCCTGTTCGTGGACAACGGCACCATCAGGACCTGGGCGGCCAGGCATTTTCCGGTGTACCGGGAGGGCTCCTTCTTCGTCAACATGGGCCTGGCCTCCATGGGCTACGCGGTCGCGGCCAGCATCGGAGGGAGCCTGGCGCGGCCGGGCAAGGCCGTGGTCGCCCTGGTCGGAGACGGCGCCTTCGCGATGAACGGCATGGAGGTCCACACCGCGGTCGAGCACGGCGTGCCCGTCCTTTGGGTCGTGGCCAACAACGGGGGCTTGGGCATGATCTATCACGGCAGCAAGATGCAGTTCGGCTCCCCGTATCCGGGCTCCCTCTACAACGAGCCCATCGACGCGGCCAAGCTCGGAGCGGCCATGGGCGCCCGCGTCTTCAAAGCGGGCCGTCCGGGGGAACTCGGCCAGGCCGTGCGCGGCGCCCTGCGCCTGGGCGCGCCCGCGGTCATCGACGCCGCCATGGACATGCAGTCGCCTCCGCCCATGGGAGGCAGGGTCCGGACTTTGCAGAAGGAGGTGGAGCCTCATGTTCACATCGTACGCCCTTGACTTCAACAAGCTGGCCGAGGTCGTCCTGGCCTACCGCAGTTCCAAGCCCCTGCTGGTCGCCCTCCATTACGACCTTTTCTCGCATATCGCCAGGGGCAAGGACACGCCGGCCAGGCTCGGCCGAGGCCTCGGGCTCGACCGCAGGGCGCTGACCGTGCTGCTCGACGCCCTGGCCGGCCTGGGCTTCCTCGCCAAGTCGGGAGGCCGCTACCGCAATCTCCGCCTGGCGTCCCGGTTCCTGGTGGACGCGAGCCCCGACTATATGGGAAGCAACCTCAGGTACCAGGAGCTGACCTGGGACGCGTGGTCGGACCTGAGGTTCGTGCTCAAGACCGGCAAGCCGCGGCGCACTCTCCTGGACTGGATCCATCAGGGCTTCTTCACGCCTGATTATGTCAAGGCCATGGGCGACGTGGCGCGCGAGCCGGCCCGGGACCTCGCCCGGCGCCTGGATTGGACCGGGGTCGGCCGCGTCCTCGACATCGGCTGCGGCGCCGGGACCTATGCCGCCGCCTTCGTGGAGCGCGCCCCCGCCTTGTCGGCGGTGCTCCTGGACCTGCCGAGGACCCTGAAAGTCACCCGCGGCCTCCTCAAGGCTCACCGGCACGGCCGGCGCCTGAGCTTCAGGCCGGCCGACTACCTGACGGAAAGCCTCGGGGAGAAGGAATTCGACCTGGCCCTCCTCTCGAACGTGACCCATGTGGAGGATGAGAAGACCAACCGGAGGCTCGTGGCCAAGGCCGTCCGGGCGCTCAAGCCGGGCGGCCGGCTCGTGATCCACGACTTCGTCGTGTCCGAGGACAGGACCGGGCCCAGGTTCCCGGCCCTGCTGGGCCTGCACCTGCTGCTCTTCACCGGCAAGGGCGCCGTCTACACCATCAAGGACTACGCCGGCTGGATGCGGGCCGCGGGCCTGGGCCGCGTCGTCTCCATGCCCATCTCCCGGCGGAGCCTGCACCCTTCGACCGCCGTCATCGGGCGCAAGGCCGGGCCCAGCCGCGGCCTGGGCCGGCAGGCCCAGGGGCCGAGCGTCCCCTGCGCCCTCAGGAAAGGTGGCGGCAGGGGGCGCTGACATGGCCCTGGGGGCCTTCGGCTGGCTGCTGGTGCTCGGCGCCCACGGCGTGGCCCCGGCCGGCGCCGCGGTCGCCGGCCGGGACTCCATCGTCCTGTGCGACGACATCGCGGACCCCGTGACTCTCAATCCGCACCGGAGTTTCGAGAACAAATCCGACAACATCATCCTTCAGATGTTCGATGGGTTGCTGCGCTTCGACCGGGACGGCGGGATCGAGCCCGCCTTGGCCACCGAGTGCCGCCAGCTCGACCCTCTGACCCTGCGCTGCCGTATCCGGAAGGGCGTCGCCTTCCACAATGGAGAGCCCCTGGACCCCGAGACCGTTCGCTGGAGCCTCTCCCGACAGATCGACCCCAAGACGGCCCATCCCGCCGCCATGGAGTTCTCGAGCATCAAGGAGATCCGCGTCGTCGAGCCGGACAGCGTGGATATCCTGACCAGCCGTCCCGACGGGCTTCTGCGCCATCGCCTGGCCAGTTTCGTCAAGATCCTCCCCAAGGGCTATTTCACACGCGTGGGTGATGAAGGCTTCTCCCGGCATCCCGTGGGAACCGGCCCCTTCCGGTTCGCGGGTTGGGAGCGCGGCAAAGCGATCCGGCTGGAGGCCAACGAGCGCTATTGGGAGCCCGGCCTGCCGCGAGTCAAAAAGGTCGCCTTCCTCTTCGTGCCCGAGGCCGAGCAGCTCCCCGGGCTTTTCGGCGGCCGGCTCGATCTGGTGACCGAGATCCCGGCGACCCGGACGGCCAGCGTCGCCGGGAACAAGAGGACGAAGGTGTCGAAGAAGCTCGTGCTCGCCACGCCGGCGTTCTGGGTCACCTCGTTCGCCGGCCCCCTGGGGGACCCGAGGGTCCGCCGGGCGCTGAACATGGCCGTTGACAGGGAGCAGCTCATCCGCTATGCGGTGCGGGGCAACGGTCAGTCCATCGCCACCTTGAGCATGCGCGGCGAGACGGGGCAGGACCCGGAGCTCAAGCCCTACCCCTACTCTCCCAACAAAGCGAGGGAACTGCTCGCGCAGGCCGGCCACCCGGGGGGCTTCCGGCTGACCCTCTTGAGCACGGAGCAATCCGCCCGCGAAGCCAAGATCATCGCGGCGCAATGGGAGAAGATCGGCGTGCGAACGGAGCTCACCATCCTCCCTTTGAGCGAGGTCCACAAGATCATGGTGGGAAGGAAGAAGGAGTTCGACGTCACCGCCAATCTGGCGCCTGACATCACGGCGCATATCTACTTCCTCGCGGGCATCTGCTTCCACAGCAAGTCCCTGTTCAGCCGGATGAGCAGCCCCGAATTCGACCGGCTCTACGAGCGACTCCTTGAGACCATCGATCCGGCGGAGCACCTCCGGCTGGCCAGGCGACTGGATGCCTGGATCTACCATGAGGCTCCGGCGGTCTTCACCTATCAGAAGATCAGGACCTTCGCCATGAACCGCGGCTTGGAAGTGCCGATCCCGGTGACCGGGATGCTCGATCTCAAGGAGGCCTACTGGCGATGAGGGGGCGCTCCGCGCGGCTTGGGGACGGCGTGGCGGTCTACGCCCGCCGGGAGAGGGCCGATGAATACGCCGCCCTGATGAGGCTCGCCGGCGGCAAATGGTATCAAGACATGCTGGGCGCGGCCGTCCAGGCGCTCTTTCTGCCCCAGCGGCCCCCCAGCTCCATCCTCGAGCTGGGCGTGGGCACCGGCAACCTGGCGTCCCGCATCCTGCGCCGCTTCCCCAGGGCGCGGCTATGCGGATTGGACGCTTCCGAGGCCATGCTGGGCAAGGCCCGCCGCAGGCTCGGGCGTTGGCGCGGCAGGGTCGAGCTCATGCGCCGGAGATTCGGCGGCGGCCGCTGGAGCGACGGCCTGCCGCGATTCGACGCGGCGATCTCGACCATCGCCATCCACCACCTGCGGGACGCGGCCAAGAGAAGGCTCTATCGCGAGGTCGCCGGGCTCCTCGGGCCAGGCGGGGTCTTCGTCCACGGCGACGCCATCAGGCCGGATCAGCCCCCTCTCAGGAAAGCCAACGACCTCATGTGGGCCTCCTACATCAAGGGCCGGTTCGTGACGCTCAAGCGAGAAGACCGGTCCATCGCCTCCATCCTCCGCTGGATCGACGCGACCCGGGACGCGGAGGGAGACCGCCCATCGAGCCTGGAACGGCAGCTGCGTTGGCTGAGGGAGGCGGGGTTCGTCCGGGTGGATTGCTTCTGGAAGAATTTCGGCTTCGCCGTGTGGGGGGGGCTCAAACGATAATTTGCTAGGATGGGGCCTGGCCCGGGCCCTCCTCCATGCCCCGCACCCTTCGCTGGAAGCTCCTGCTGTCCATCCTGCCGCTGGTGGTGCTGGGAATAAGCGCGGTCGTCTGGACGCACTACTGCCTGGCCCGCGCGCAGATGCACGCGGCCATCGACAAGGAGTTCCACGGCCTGGCCGAGAGGCTGGCCGGCAACATCGACGCCCTGTTGCGCCAGCGCCAAGACGACCTCTTCACCCTGGCGGAGACTCCGTTGATCGCCGACTACTACCGCAACGTGGATTTCCGGCTCTTCGACGAAGCGCGGTCCTACCGCCAGGAACTGGAGGGCTACCTGCTGAACTTCTCCCGGCGGAGCGGGGTCTACTCGGCCATCGGCTACCTCGACGCCTCGGGCAGGGAGGTCTGCGTCGTGGAGGGGGACCGGGCGCGGGCCCCCCGGCCGCCGGGACCGGCGGCCCCTGACTTATTCTCGGGAGGCCGGTCCAAGCCGCCGGGTTCCTGGTGGGTCTCGTCCATCGAGGCCGGGCCGGACGGCAGGTCTTTGGTGCGCTATGCCAAGCCCATCCGCGACGAGGCGGGCCGCTTCCAGGGCGTCCTTTTCCTCCACTATGACCTCTCCCAGATCAAGAATATCCTCGGAAACTTCCGGATGGGCAGGTCGGGAAGGGCCCTGATCCTAACCGGCGCGGGCTCTTTTCCCGCCGTCCCGGGACCGGGCAGCGCCGGCTGCGACATGCTCGCGGCCGAGAGTCCTTTGAAGGCGATGCCCTGGAAGGTCGCGGTCCAGGCGCCCCTCGACGATTTCCTGGGTCCGCTCAAGGACATGCGCAACGCCGCCCTGCTCACCTCCCTGGCGGGCTTGGCTCTGCTGACCGTCATCCTCCTCTTCCTGGTCCGCAGCGCGACCCGTCCCGTGGCGGCCCTGGTCGAGGGAGCCCGCCGCATCGGCGCGGGGGACCTGGGCTACCGCATCCAGTGCGCAGGCGCCGACGAGCTGGGCCTCCTCTGCGCCTCCTTCAACGAGATGGGCGAACGGCTCGTTGAGAACCGCAGGCAGACCATGGAGCTCCAAGCCCAGCTCGTGCAGGCCGAGAAACTCTCCGCCATGGGCCAGCTCATCTCGGCCGTGGCCCACGAGATCAAAAACCCGCTGGCGGCCGTGGTGGGCTTCGCCCAGGTGGCCCTGCTCGGCGGCTGCCCGCCGGCCTTGCGCGAGGACCTGGAGCGCGTCAACAGGAACGCCTTCCGCTGCAGGAAGGTGGTGGACAACCTGCTGGTGTTCGTGCGCCGCAGCGGGGAGGGCCGCTCCAGGGTGCGGGTCAACGACGCCGTCCAAGCCGCCCTGGACCTTTTGCAGTACCGTCTCGCCAAGACCGAGGACGTGGCCCTGGCCCTGGAGCTCGCGCCTGTCCTCCCCGATGTCGTCGGCGACTTCCAGCAAGTCGCCCAGGTCCTGGTGAACCTGGTCAACAACGCGTGCGACGCCATGGCGGCCGCCCCTCGCGCCCTGGAAGCCAAGAGGCTGCGCGTGGCCACGAGCGCGGTCGCGGACAGGGTCCGGATCGTCGTGGAGGATAACGGGCCGGGCATCCCCGCGGAGCTCCGGGCGAAGGTGTTCGAGCCGTTCTTCACCACCAAGGACCCGGGCAAGGGCACGGGCCTGGGACTGGCCATCTGCCGCCAGATCGTCCAGGCGCACGGCGGGGGCATCCGCTTCGAGACGGAAGCAGGGAAGGGGACGGCTTTCGCGGTGGAATTGCCGGCCGCCGGCGAGGAAGAGCTGGCCCGGCTGGCGCTGCCGCCGGAGGCGGAGTCCCTGCCGCCCGTGCCGGGCAGGCGCATCCTGGTCGCCGACGACGAGGCGGACTTCGCGGACCTCATGGCCAGGGTCATGCGCGAGGACGACGACGCCGTGGACGCGGCGCACGGCGGGCCCGAGGCGCTGGCGCTGGCGTCGCGCGGCTCCTACGACCTCGTCATCACCGACATCGAGATGGAGGCCGTGAAGGGCACGGACATCTTCGAGGAGCTCTCGCGGCGGCCCGGGGCGGCCCTGCCGGCCTTCCTCTTCGTCACGGGCGACATCTTCAACCCGAAGGTCCTGGAGTTCCTGTCCAGGACCAAGCTCCCCTATCTCGTGAAGCCCTTCGACATGGCGGAACTCCGGCAGGCGGCCCGAAAGCTCCTGTCCGGCCGGGCTTGAAATGCGGTAGAATCTCAAGACAACGTCCTTTTAGGACGGGCTAGACAGGAGGTCCCCATGAGCCACAGAGAGCAATTCGACCACCACGCCGGCTGCGACTGCCCCGAGGACTCGTCGTCCGACGTCGAGGCGATGGTCCGGGTCTGGCAGGAGTCCTTCGAGCACGCCGCGCACGACCTGCGCGTCGAGGTCCTCAAGCAGAAGATGCGCAAGGCTTGGGGCTCCCGGATGGACCCGATCGCCGACGCCGTGATCGCGCTGATGAACTGCGAATGGAAGGCGGCCCACGGCAAGGGCGACTCCAAGCAGCGGGAGAAGCTCTTCAAGGACCTCGTCGACAAGATCCGGGCCGCCTACGACAAGGGGCCGAAGTAACTCACCTCCCCCGCGGGGAGGTGAGGCGCCCTTCACCTCAGGGCGCGCAGCGCGAAGGGCATCCTCACCGCGAAGCTCCACGCGCAAGGGAAGCCATCGTCAAAACCGTGGCCGCTCCGTTTGTAGGCGAGAGGCGCCCCGGCGGCCGTCTTCCCGACGAAACTCCCGGAAAGCCGTACCAGCAACTCCGGGGCATCGCCAGCGAGACTGGCTCATGGGATTAGGAAACCGCATGGAAGAGTAAAACCGCCGCTGGTTCGAGGCCGTCTTCGAAAGGCGCCACGCCAACGCCTTCGCCCTCCAGGAGATCGCCGGCAGCCTCAAGGCAGGCGCGTCTGCTTCCGCGGCTTCGTGGGGTATTGCATTACTGCGCATTACGATGTATCATTATATAAGACAATACCCGTCCGGAGGCTTCGCCATGAACAAACAGACCGTCACCTTCCGCCTGGACGCGCAAAGAAGAAAAGCCCTCGACGCCATCGCGGCCGGCCTTGACCGGGACCGAAGCTACGTCCTCAACGAGGCCATCAGCAATTATCTCGAAGTCCACCAATGGCAGGCCGGGCATATCAAGGAGGGCTTGCGCCAGGCCAACGCCGGCATGTTCGCCAAGGAGGCCGACGTCGCCGCCGCCTTTCGCAGGCGGCGCAAGTGAAGCCGGCCTGGACCAGGCTTGCGCTGGCGGACCTCGACAATGCCTGCGGCTACATCGCCGAGGAGAACCCCTCGGCGGCCCTGCGCGTGGTCGAAAGGATCGAGAAGGCGGTCGATGCCCTTCGCCTGCATCCGGAGATAGGCCGTCCTGGCCGGGTCGGCGGCACCCGGGAGCTCGTCATCACGGGGACTCCTTTTATCGTGGCGTATCGCATCAAAGACGAAAGGCTGGAGGTCTTGGCCGTCATCCACGGCGCGCGACGCTGGCCGGACGTCATGTAGCCGCTGCGCGAACCAGCAGCCGCGGCAACGCAGCCTCCGATTCCCTCTAAGCAGGACCTCCGGCCCAGCCCGGGCTATAAAGCCCCGGCGGAGCCGGTCCGTTCGGCGGCGTCCTCCGCCTCAAGGGTCGCCATCGCCGCTCCAAGGCCCGCGGCAGCGGGCGGGACCTGCGGGCCTTGGGTCCGTCCATAGGCCCGCAGGCTTGCCTCGCCCCCTCGCTTCGCCCTTCGGGGAAACATAACCATGTTATGTTTCCTTGCGCCCCCCGCAACGAGCGCTGCCGGCTTGCAGAGGAATTCCCTCAGAGGGTCCGCCGTCTTCGCGGTCCCGTCCAGGCGGCCTACGCGTGGCACCGTGCGCTACTGCGTCCGGACGCATCTGGAATATCAAAGCGCGCGGGCCGAGGCGGAAGCCGCTGTCTCCCGCATGCCTTCACTGAACAAGGCGTGGCCATGCTCCCCAGCGTCCTCCGAAACCCCCATGCCATGACGTCATCAAGAGGCTCATGACCTCACCCAAGGAGCCACCCCGGAGAATCGGCTTCCACCCATAGCCGGTTTTGCTATTTCCCCATCCCCCTTGTGGGCAACTCGCCAACATCTCCCAACCGAGCAACATAGCCAGGCCCAGACATCGACACCGCCGCCACGCGCTACCGCCTCCCATCGATAGCATTCCGTACCAAGCAGGCAAAAACATTCGTCCTTGACACGCTCATCCGGCTCCTTCATTTGCATTTTATGCTAGTGAAGCACCCGAAGATGGAACCTCCGGCCTCGGCAAGGGGGCCGCCCTCCCACTTCACGCATTGCACGCCGGGCTTGATGACGCCTTGGCGCCACATCTGCGAAGTGTTGCCGCAGCCCGCGCCGCCCCGCATGCCGCACCACTTGTCCACCCAGTTCCCGTAGTCGTCGGTCGTGCACACCCGCTGCTTGGCCGCCGCGTTCACGGTCACGGTCCAGGTGGCGGCGCCGCTGTACTGGAAGTCGCCGTCGAACCCAGTGGCGCGGATGGTCTTCTGACCCGCGGCGTCGAACCTGTAGGTCCTCTCGAAGGTGGCGTTCTTGCCGTTGCCCGAGACGCCACTGGCACCCATATACTGCTTGGCACCGGTGTCATTGGGACTCACGCCGTTGCCGCTGTTCCATTCGACGCCGCGAAGATTGTCGTCGGCGTCGGAGGCGGTAACCTTGAAGGTGTAGGCCTGCCCCGCGGTCACGGTGACCGCTGATGATGATGGCATGTTCCTGTCCGCGGTCGGAGACCTCTTGAGGACCGGTTGTATCGTGCCGGCATACCAGGGCTTGGGCGTGTCGCTGCGGCAGTCATAGGCGTAGCCGCCGCTGGTGCAGGGCACCGGGCATCCTTGCTCCCGCCAGGACGCGCAGTCCAGGTCGCCGGCGTTGCCCGGGCACCGGATCCTGTCAGTCGCCGAGCATTTCCCCTGCGTCGGCAGGGTCACGGCAGGCGCTTCGGTCGTGGCACTCGCCTCATTAGAATACGCCGAATCGCCGGCTGAGTTGTAGGCTTTGACGCGGTAGGAATACTTCGTGCTGGGAGCCAATCCGGTGTCGGTGTATCCTGTCCGGTTCGCCGTGACAATTGCTATCTGGGAATAGGCGCCGCCAACTGTCCTGCGCTCGATATTGAACCCGGACTCATTGTCGGAATCAGCATTCCAGGAGATGCTTGTCTGGTTGGACGAACTTGAGAATGCCCGAACATTGGCTGGTGCCGTTGGCGGTGTTAGCCGAGGCACCGGCGGCAACTCGGGCAAAGACGGCAGATTCGTGCTCGGCTCATCTGGAGAACTGTCCTGCAACTCAGAAAACGTATCAACCGCTGTTTTTGCGATGTCAATCCACCTATCAACTGAATGCCGTAGCGCCAATGAATCCAGCAGGTTGGACTGATTCCCTTTCTCCGTTGAAGGGTCAAGTCCGAATTTGTCAAATGTCAGCCCGATTTCCCGGCTTAGTCCGGCCACCTTGAGCGCATCCAAGACCACGCCGAATACCTTCTTCTGCAAGTTCAGAATCGCTTTCTGCACCACCTGTTCATCGGGAGGATTCACTGCATAGAGAGTGAACATCAATCCTTCTCGAGTCGGTTTGCCCGAGAGATGCACAATAATGGTGATCCCCTGATCCCAGCCAACAAGACCAACATCGAATTTCTCTCCCTTTGTAGGAAGCCCTTGCCGATTCGATGTTGAGTTTGGGCCAGGTCCTTTCTGAGCGCGAGAGGTCGGGGTCTTCTCAACGCCGGCTATTTCGGTCCCCTCGAATGAAACATATAGATGCGTCCTGTCAGCATGGGGAGCGTTGATGCTGCTTGCCGTAATATGAACCTCATTGTCATCCGGAAAGTAATAGACTTCGACGAATATGTTCTGCACGATTCTATACGCTTCCATGTCAGAGGAACTCAAGTGCCGAGCCTCCAGCGGGTAATGTGTCGGTCCAGTCCATGGCGAGATGGTGGCCTTATCGGGAACGCCTGCTGAAGGCTGGCTCATGGTCGGTTGGGATGGAGTTGCCGATTGACTCGGGGGCGACGGCGCAGGTGTAGGCGCGGGGGGCGGCGCCTGGACGATATGGGGCACCGCCTGAGGGGCCCGGGCGGGGGCTGGAGGCGAGGCCTTCTTCGGGGGTTGGAGCTGCTTGATCACGTTCCGGACGAACTGGCTCAGCAGGCTCGCCTCCGTGTAGTCGGTAGAGACCTCGCCCTCGGGCCGGCCGGCCCCGGCGGTGTTCATCTCCCGCGTCGGGGGTCTCAGATGGGACCGGCCGTGCCTGAGCAGCGCTTCCCTGCTGAATGGCATGGGAGCGGAGGCGTCAGGCGCTTCCTCCGCTGCGCGGTCCGGGCGGGCCTGCGCCGGGAGGCGCGCGGACGCGGCCGTGGCCAAGCCCTCGTAAACGGCGCCCAACTTGAGATGGAGGCCCGCCTCTTCCTCCGGGTTGAGCGACGGCTTGGCGAGCTGGGACTCCAGCCCAATGCGCGTCTTGTCGAGCTTGCCGGCCTTGGAGCCTTCGCCCCCGAGGAAGTCCGTGCCGCCGTTGAGCCAGTAGTTCATGGCCGCGTTGCCGAGCCATTTAACGACATCGAGCACCCATCCGGTGTCCTGCAGGGGCTCGGCGGAACCGGCGGCGTCGGGGTCCTGCTTGAGGACGCGCTGGTAGGCGACCTCGTAGCGTCCCTCGGAGTCCTGGGGCGCATGCTGAGCCGCCTGCCGGTACTGCGAGGCGGCCAATGTCACGTACGCCGTCTTGAGGGCTTGGGCTCGCGAGGCCGTCTGCGGGCTGCGACCCTGTTCCGGAACTTCGCGCATGGCCCGGTCGAAGTCATCATCGGAGAGCGATTCAAGGACGGCCGCCAGCCGCTTGAGGCGCGCCTCTTTCTTGGCGGCTCTCTCCGACTCGGGTTCCGGCTGTGCCGCCGCGGAGGCGAGTTCCTCGTAGACTCCTCCAAGCTTTAGGCGGATGCCCGCCTCCTCCTGGCTGGCCGAAGACTTCGACAGCTCGACCTCCAGCCCGTCGCGGGTCTTCTTGAGCTTGCCCGCGCTCGATCCCTCGTCACCGATGAAGTCCGTGCCGCCGTTGAGCCAATAGTTCATGGCCGCGTTGCCGAGCCACTTGACCACATCCGTCATCCAGCCCGTCTCCTGCAGAGACTCAGGGGCGGCGGCAACAGCCCAAGCGACCTCCTTGTTCTGGAGGACGACGCGCTCGAAGGCTTCGTCGCAGTCTCCCCGGGCTTTCGGCGCGTCCTGGGACGCCTGGTAGTACTCGAGCGCGGCCAGGGTCACGTAGATTTGCTTGAGAACGCCTCCGCGCGAGGCCAGTTGCTGGCTGCGCACCTTCGCGGGCGCCTCACGCATGGCCAGGAGGTACTCGTCGTCGGAGAGGGACTCGAGGAGGGCCGCCAAGCGCTGAAGCTGGGCTTTCCTGTCACGGGGGGCGGCGACCGCGCCCGGGGCCTCTTCGCCCGCGGCTTGCAGGGGCTCATCCGGCAGGGAGGTCTCGGCCCTTGATCCCGCGGAAACCGGGAGGGTCATGCCGGCGGCGAGGGCGGCCGACCAGAGCAGATGTGCGGCGCGTCCTCCGGCAATGGAGGACTGGGGGTTCTGCGCAGAAAATTCTAGCACGATTGCCGCCTCCGCGCACGTCCGCGTGTTACCGACCGGTCAGCGATCAAAGAAGGCGGCGGCCTTCTTCGCCAGGGCGTGGACCTTGGTCAAGTTCTTGGTGTCGAAGGACTTCCCTGAAACGGTCCGGCCCGTCTCAACGTCTACCATCCGCACGTTGAGAACCCATCGGGAGCCGACGTTCGCCATACTTCCGAGGATTACAGATTCCGCCGCCATCAGCCTGCCGATCTTCACGGCGGTTGATTCGTCCACCACCGGGTCCATCTGGAGTCTCTGTTCATCTAATATCTTCTGCAGGAATTTTCTCTCAAGGACGTAGTAATTGCTGCTCCCGGCCAGTTCGGTCCTCAAGGTTTCGCCGGCGACCTCGGCCGGCGCCTTGTCAGGACCCACGCTTTCGATATCGAGAACAGCGAGCCTGCGGCCGAAGACCGCGGCAGAGCCTCCGCGCGTCTCCTCCGGGAGCGTTCGTTCGGCATCCCCAATTCGGCCTTCCTGTCCAGGGCGCTCCCCGCGCCTGGCCGCGGCCAGAAGATCCCGCGCCTGTTGCGACGGCTCCATCCGCAGGGATTGCTCGAGTTCCTTGACGGCCTTGGCGAAGTCGCCCACCTGGAGAAAGAGCGCCCCAAGCTCCCTGTGGGGGAAATAGTCCACAAAGTGCATTCCGTAGGTCCGAACGCTGCTCTTGTCGGCGCTTCTTAGGCAGACTGAGTTCTTGTAGGCGTTGAAAGCCTCGCGGACCATCCTCTTCTTGGCAAAAGCTTGGGCCTGGCCGTAGTAGTCCCACCAGTCGCCCGCTGCGTGGGCGAGGCCGGACCCCAGCAGAAGGAGCAACGCCAGCGGCGGCAGCGCGACCCTATTTCTAGAAATAATAGATGACCGACCAGATGAATCTCGTGGTCGTGTCCTTCTGGTCGCGGACGATGTCCACGCGATCCGCGTGAGTCGGGTCTTTGGACGGATGGTCGAACTCATAGGACATGTTGTTGAGGTTTCTTCTGCCGTGCTCGACCGCGGTCTCGATCTGAAAGTCATCGAACACCAGGCCGAAACCGGCGCTTCCGAAGTTGCCGTCGCCGTTGCCGTCCGTCTTGTAGGTGACGAGTTGGTCGGCCATCTTGTACCGCGCGTGATAGTAACCAAGCCTCACGGGCAACGCTTTGAGAACGCTCTTGATGGGGATGACATACTCGGCGCCCACATGGTACGCGGTGGTATCAAGGCCGAACCAACGGCTACTGGTCCTGCCGAAATCAGCCGCACAGGTGAGATTATCCATCGCTCGCCAGCTCAGGCCTATGTTGCCGGCGGCAGAATCCCGCATCGGCCGCTTAATGACAGTGACTGCGTTGTCCACGTTGCGGAAAGTGACTCCCTGGCCGCCTGACCCGTTGAGGTTCAGGCCCAGTTTCAAGGTCGGCAGGATCTTCCATAGCAAGCCTGCCCCGATCCAAGGACCAGAGATGTTGCCAGTATAGTCCATGGTGTCTGAGAGCCACGAATTGGTGAACGTGTTGTCATAGTAATTCCCAAGCGCGCCGCCTTTGATCTTGCCGTTCTGCCAGCCTGCGGTCAAGCCAACTGCCATGTCCTTGGTGATGTCAATGCCTGTTGATGCGCCGTACAAGTCCACATAGCCGAAATCTCCACCGTCAAGGACCTGATACCATTCCTGCGCGTGGTCGCCGTTCAAAGGGTACTGGTGCGATCTGGCGAGCATCTTTCCTCTAAGAAGGAAACGCATGTAGGTAACCGCGAAACTGACGTTTTTCTCCGCTTCTTTGTACAAAGGCCACACAACGCTGGCGAAATTGACACTGGCTGTGTCGTACTTGCGCTCCAAACCCATCATGTCCGATTTTGATGTATTGCCAAAATGAAGTGCCGCGATCGACACCTCTGGTCGCTTCAGTTGTGCCAGACCCGCAGGGTTCCAATAGACGGCGGTAGCATCGTCGGCGATGGCGGTAAAGGCACCGCCAAGGGCGGTCGCTCGCGCGCCCACCGGGTGGTATGATTCCGAACTCCAAAGCCCCAGGCCGAAACATGGGCGGATCGGCACGAGCGCGACGAAAGCCATCAGCAGTATCTTGTGCATTTGACCCCTCCGGCCTTCCTGCCTTCGACGGCCCTTGTCCGGCACCTGGCCGGACAAGGGCCGACCCCTGGGAAGGCTAGAATTGAATACCACTTATAAGTGTTGATGTCAACTATTATTACACCCTTATCGGCTGTTGTCGATGATGGCGATATGGAATAGAGTCCTCCGGGGAAGCAAGTGGGGGCTGGCGGAACGGCTATGGAACCAAACCTAAGGGCTGCGCTTGGAAAGAGGATTCGGCTTCTGCGGAAAGCGTCCATCCTTACGATAGAAGAGCTGGCATTCCGCTCAGGCATTCATACGAACTACCTGGGAGACATAGAACGCGGGCAAAGGAACCCTTCCCTTGACAATCTCGAGAAGATTGCCGTTGGCCTCAGGATTCATATCTCCGAACTCTTCCCAAAAGGATCACCAGCCAATCCCAGAGAGCAGCAGACCTATTGCCTCATACGTCCTCTGCTGAGCCTAGTCAGGGACCGCTCCAACAAGGATCGGGAATTCATCCTGGATGTTGCCAAGGCTGCCGCCAGGCATCTGAGGGCCCCGAAGCATAGCCGGGCCGGCCGAATTGGGCCGAATCCAAGATAGAAGATCGCGCGGGAAGCGCGCTCTACAGGAGGGTGCGCAGCGCGAAGGGCATCCTCACCGCGACGCTCCACGCGGAGCGGAGGTCGCCGGCGACGCTCCTCTTGAGGAAGAGCACGTGCGTGCACGAGCAGCGCTCGGCCCGGATGGCCTCCCGCTGAGCCTGCGCCTCGGCCGAGCGCCATAGCCGCCCGAACTCCATCCCCGCGGCCCTCAGGTTCCCCATGGGGGGGCGGGACTCGCAGGCGCGGACGTCCCCGTTGGAGTCGACGACGGCGATGGTCCTCCCCGCGCCGCAGCGGATGAGCGGCCGCCGGCCCTCGATGCAGCGGCGCTGCATCCACTGGGCCACGGCCGCCGACGCCAGGACCGCCCAGCGCCGCGCCGCGCCCGCGCCGCTCTTGTCCAGGTAGCGCCGCTTGTTGGCCAACACGGCCAGGTGGAGGCGCTCCACCGTCCGGAGGTCGAAGGGCGCTCCTCCCGGGGAGCCCGGCACGCCTCGCGCGAAGTCGAACTCGTGAGCGTCGGGGCGCACCTGCCCGTAGACGAAGTCTATGATCGCCCCCAGGTCGGCCGCGTTGTCGCCGGTGATGAGGGTGCTCGCGACGACCCCGAGGCCGCCGTGCCTGGCCTGGAGACGCTTGAGCGCGGCGAGGGTCGCCACGGCCTTGTCGAAGGAGCCAGGGCTGGCCCGGGACTTGTCGTGGGAAGCCCCTACGCCGTCGAGCGCGACCTTGACCGTCAGCCGCAGCCCGGGATGGGCCGTGAGCAGGTCCCTCGCGAAGCCCTCGGCGCGCTCCGGCAGGCCGCCGCTGGTGAGGAGGTCCAGGCGCCGGACGCCGTTGCGCAGCAGGAACATGCGGCAGATCCGGTACAGGTCGTCGCGCAGGAGGGGCTCTCCCCCGGACAGGACCAGGCCGGGGAGCGGCCCCAGCGAGTCGCACAGCCGCGAGACCTCGTCCAGGGAGAGGTCGTCATCGCGGCGCGAGGCGACGAGGAAGACCAGGGTGTCGAGCGCGAGGCTCAAACCCCGACCCTCATGAGGTCCCGGGCCAGCAGGACCCGTCTCGACGCCGCCCCGCGGGCCCTGAGCTCGGCCTCGGCTTCCCCGCTCAAGTGCGAGAGCACGGCCCGCCGGCACCGCGAGAGCTCGACGACACGCAGGGCCTCGGACACGCTGAGGTGGATGCCCGGCGCGGGCCGCCGGTCCGTCGTGCTGCATTCGATGACGAGGAGGTCGCACCCGGCCGCGAACTCAGCCAGGCGGGGGTCGTAGCCCGTGTCGCCGGTGTACACCAGGCTCCTGCCCCCGCAATGCAGGCGGTAGGCCAAGGACGGCGTCGGGTGGGGCACGGACGCCGCCCGGACGGACCAGCCCGGCCCGGCCGCCCTTGCCCCGTCCGCGAGCTCCCGGACGGCGCAGCGGTAGCCCCGCGCGTCCAGCCACGGCGAGAAGGACCGCCGCAGGCCGCCCAGGAAGGCGCGCATCCCCGTGGGGCCGTGCAGGCGCAGGGCGCCGCTCCTCGGACGCCGCTCGTACCTGAAGAAAAAAAGCAGGGCCGCGAGGTCCCCGACGTGGTCAGGATGGCGGTGCGTGAAGAAGGCCTCGCCCACGTCCGCCGGATCGAGGCCCGCCCGCGCGAGCTGCCTGAGGTCGCCGAACCCGAGGTCGAAGACCATGAGCCTGCGGCCCATCCTGACGGCATAGCCCGCCGGATGACGGATGCCCGCGGCGGAGCGCCCCAAGGCGTAGCCGCCCGACCCGAGGACGATGAGCTCCATGATTTCACTCCACCTTCAGCAGTCCCATCAGGAACGTGTAGCGGTCCAGGAGCTCCTCCAGGACCCCGACCCTGTGGCGCCCCGCGCTCCAGCCGGCCCGCAGGTGCAGGCGCAGGAGCGCGGGCATGCCCGAGCCCGTGGTCGCCTGGAGCTTGGCGACCAGCTTCCTGGCGTGGGCCGGGTCGAAGTGCTCGTCGCGCTCGCCGGTCACGATCAGGACCGCCGGGTAGCGGCCGCCTTGGGCGAGGCGCCGGTAGGGGGAGAGCTCGGCGAGCCACCGGTCCTGCGCCGGGTCCGCCGGGGAGCCGTACTCCGCGGCCCACCGGCCGCCGGGCGGGAGCCGGTCGGAGCGCTGCAGGTCGGCCAGCGGCTCGGTCAGGACCACGGCCCGGAACAGCCCCGGCTCCTGGGCGAGAGCCGCGCCGAGGGCGACCGAGCAGTGCCCGGCGCCGACGGCCGCGAGCTTCTCGGGCCGGGTATACTCCTGGTCCAGGAGCCATCGGCCCGCGGCCAGTAGGTCGTCGACGCTGTTCTGCCTCTTGGCCAGCATGCCCGCCCGGCGCCAGTCCCACCCGTATTCCCCCCCGCCCCGCGCGTTCGGCACGGCCCAGACCCCGCCCTTCTCCAGCCAGGCCACGAGATGCGCCTCGAACCTGGGCGTCACGGGCTCCCCGAACGAGCCGCAGCCCGACACGATGGCCGGCGCCCCGCGGTCCTTCCTGAGGCCCTTCTTGTGCACCAGGAACATCGTCACGGGCGTGCGGTCCTTGGAATGGTACGTCACCTGGCGCGCCTCGAAGGACTCCAGCTCGCCCAAAGACGGCAGGGACTCCACGGTGTCCAGCGTGCCGGCGGCCAGGCCGTAGCGCAGGAGGGCGGAGGGCTCGAGGAAGGACTCGTGCAGGATGAAGACCTCGTCGGCGTCCGGGTCGCTGGCCAGCGCCCTGACCGTCCCGAGCGGCGGGATCTGGATCTCCCGCAGCGCCTTCCCCGACCGGTCGTAGACCCTGAGCCTCGACGACGCGCGCTCGAGGACGCTCACGACCAGCCGGCGCCTGGGGAGGCTGAAATCCGAGATGGTGAACGGCCCCTCCGGGACGACCTCCCGCCACCCCTTCCTCGAGCCCCCCCGCCCCTTGGGCTTCTTGCCGAACACGCGGAAGGGCCTGCGGATGTCCCCGGCCATGATCCTCCGGCGGGCGGCGCCCTCGTTGGTCAGGACGAAGAGGGTGTCATCGACGATCTTTCCCTGGAAGACCGCGTCGACCCCCGCCACGACGGGGACGAAGGCGGTCGTCTCCCCCTGGAGGTCGCTGTAGTGGAGCTCGCTGCGCGACGTCCCCTGCCAGGCCGTGACCAGGGCGTACCGGCCGTCCGGGGAGGTCGCGACCTCGGGCCACTCCTCCTTGGGCCTCCCCTCCCCGAACACCAGCGGGTCGTGGGCCCAATCGGAGCCCAGGAGGTGGAAGTAGACCCGGCGGTGATAGGCCAGCTCCCCGGCGGGGACCGCCCCGGGCAGCGCGAGCCGCGTGTAGAAGAACCCCGTCCGGTCCGCGAGCCACGCGACGCTGGCGTCCGGCGTGCGAGGGATGCGGTCGGGGAGGTCCGCCGCCGAATCCACCTCCCGGACGCGCAAGGTGCTCTCTTGCGTGCGCAGGTCCGTGACGCCGTAGGCCACCAGCATCCCGTCGTGGGAAGGCTGCCACCAGTCCAACGCCAGGCTGCCGTCCCGGCTCAGGCGAGCGGGGTCGAGGACCAGGCGGCGCTCTTCGTCGGCGGCGTCCCGAACGTAAAGCCTGGGCTGGCTCTCGGAGCCGGAACGCTGGAGGAAGAACAGCCTCTTGCCGTGGCACGCGATGCCCGGGATCTCCCCCGTGGCGAGCAGGGCCGCGAGGCGCCTGCGCAGGTCCTCCCGCCCCGGCCGGGACTTCAAGGCGGTCGACGCCAGCGTGTCCTGGGCCCGCGTCCATTTCACGACGCCGGGATCGTCGCCGTTCTCCAGCCTGACATACGGGTCGGGAGCGGGCTCGGGCGCCGGGGGAGCCGTCCCCGGCGAGGCGGCGCCCCAGGCCAGAACCGCCAGGAAGGGCAGTCGCAGGAGCATGGTCCGACGGGAAGTATACTAATATGCCCGGCAAGGAATCGCGCGCGATTCCTTGCCGGGCACGACCTCAACGGCCGTTGCAAGTCCGTGCGCTACGCGCACGGACCTGGGAGGAATCCGTGGTTGTCCCACCCTCATGCCGTTAGGTACAATGGGCTGCGTAGCCGGATCGCGTTCCTTAAGGAGCCTCCATGCCTAAGAACCTCGACAGCTTCCAGACGAAGACCACCCTCGCCGTCGGCAAGAAGACCTACGAGCTCTTCAGCCTCCCGGCCCTGGCCAAGAAGGGCTTCCCGGTCGACCGCTGGCCGTTCTCCCTGCGCCTGCTCCTCGAGAACCTCCTGCGGCACGAGGACGGCCGGTTCGTGAAGAAGGAGGACATTTCGGCGGTCCTCAAGCGCGGCAAGGGCGAGCCCCAAGAGGTCTTCCTCATGCCCGCCCGGGTCATCATGCAGGACTTCACCGGCGTCCCCGGCGTCGTGGACCTGGCCACCATCCGCGACACCAAGAAGATGCTGGGCGCAGACCCCGCCCAGATCAACCCCCTGCTGCCCGTGGACCTCGTGGTCGACCATTCCGTGCAGGTGGACGCCTACGGCTGCGCCGACGCCCTGCGCATCAACACCGAGCTCGAGTACGAGCGCAACCGCGAGCGCTACCTTTTCCTCAAATGGGGCCAGAAAGCCTTCCGGAACTTCCGCGTGGTGCCCCCGGAGACCGGCATCATCCACCAGGTCAACCTCGAATACCTGGCCAAGGTCGTCTGGACCAGGGAGGTCGACGGCGCGGTCCAGGCCTTCCCGGACAGCCTCGTCGGCACCGACTCGCACACCACCATGATCAACGGCCTGGGCGTGATGGGCTGGGGCGTCGGCGGCATCGAGGCCGAGGCGGCCATGCTGGGCCAGCCCATGACCATGCTCGTCCCCGAGGTCGTGGGCTTCAGGCTCAAGGGCGCCCTGGCCGAGGGCGTGACCGCGACCGACGCGGTCCTCACCGTGACCCAGATGCTCAGGAAGAAGGGCGTGGTCGACAAGTTCGTCGAGTTCTACGGCCCGGGACTCTCGGCCATGCCCGTGGCGGACCGCGCGACCCTCGCCAACATGGCCCCGGAGTACGGCGCGACCATGGGGTTCTTCCCCGTCGACGACCGGACCATCGAGTACCTCAGGTTCACCGGCCGCGACGCCGCCGAGATCGCCCTGGTCGAGGCCTACTGCAAGGCGCAGGGGCTCTTCCGGACGGACAAGTCGCCCGAGCCCGAGTTCTCCGACACCCTGGAGCTCGACCTCGGCGACGTGGTCCCGAGCATCGCGGGCCCCAAGCGGCCCCAAGATCGCATCGCCCTTGGCGATGCGAAAGCCTCGTGGGAGCGATCCCTGTCGGATTTTCTCAAGGAAAAGGACAAGAAAGGCGACTATCCGGCTCCCTTGGGCACCAAAGTCACCGTCGACCTGGCCGGCAAGACCGGCCAGGTCGGTCATGGAAGCGTCGTGATCGCCGCCATCACCTCGTGCACCAACACCTCCAACCCGGACGTCCTCGTCTGCGCCGGGTTGATCGCCAAGAAGGCCGTGGAGAAGGGGCTGGCCGCGAAGCCCTGGGTCAAGACGAGCCTGTCCCCGGGCTCGAAGGTCGTGACGGACTACCTCGAGGCGGCGGGGCTCCAGGAGCACCTCGACGCGCTCGGGTTCCAGAACGTGGGCTACGGCTGCACCACGTGCATCGGCAACTCCGGCCCCCTGCCAGAGCCCGTGGCCCAGGCCGTGAGCTCGAAGAACCTGGTCGTGGCGAGCGTCCTCTCGGGCAACCGCAACTTCGAGGGCCGGGTCAACCCTCTCGTCAAAGCCAACTTCCTCGCCTCGCCGCCCCTGGTCGTGGCCTACGCCCTGGCCGGCCGGATGGACGTCGACCTCGCCAAGGAGCCCCTCGGCAAGGGCGCCGACGGCAAGGCCGTCTACCTCAAGGACCTCTGGCCGTCGAACCGCGAGGTCGCCGCCGCGGTCAAGAAAGCCCTGACGCCGAAGATGTTCTCCAAGCGCTACGCCAACGTCTTCGCCGGCGACAAGCATTGGAAGGCGCTCAAGCCCCCGGCCTCCGAGCTCTACGCCTGGGACAAGGACTCGACCTACGTGCGGATGCCCCCGTACTTCAAGGACATGGCCCCGGGGCCCCGGCCGCTGGCCGACATCAAGTCCGCCCGCGCCCTGCTGGTCCTGGGCGACTCGGTCACGACGGACCACATCTCGCCCGCGGGAAACATCCCCAAGGACGGGCCGGCCGGGCTCTACCTGCAGGAGCACGGCGTCGCCCCCAAGGACTTCAACTCCTTCGGCAGCCGCCGCGGCAACCACGAGGTCATGATGCGCGGGACCTTCGCGAACATCCGCCTGAGGAACGCCCTGGTCGAGGCGGCGGGCGGCGTCACCGTCCATCTGCCGGAGAAGCGGCAGCTGTCCGTCTTCGAGGCCTCCGAACTCTACAGGAAGGAAGGCGTCCCCCTGATCGTGCTCGCGGGCAAGGAATACGGCTGCGGCTCGAGCCGCGACTGGGCCGCCAAGGGGCCCTCGCTCCTGGGCATCGTGGCCGTCATCGCGGAGTCCTTCGAGCGCATCCACCGGTCGAACCTCGTGGGCATGGGCATCCTCCCCCTCGTGTTCGCCCAGGGCGAGAGCGTCAAGAGCCTGGGCCTGACGGGCGGCGAAACCTTCGACATCGCGGGCATCGCCGGGTCCTTCAAGCCCCGGCAGGAGCTGACGGTGACGGCCCGCGCCGAGGACGGCAAGACCGTCCGGTTCAAGGCGACCGCCCGGGTCAACACGCCCATCGAGATTGACTACTGCCGCCACGGCGGCATCCTGCCGTACGTCTTCGAGCAGTTGTCCAAGAAGACGGCGCAGGTAGCTTGACCTGGGGACGCGGCGAAGGTAGAATCAGGGCCTATGGCAACGAAAAAGCTCCACCTCGTCACCGCGATCGTCCAGCACCACCTCGGCGGCGCCGTCATCGACGCGGCGCTCAAGGGGGGCGCCACCGGCGCGACCTACTACTACGCCCAAGGCACCGGCGTGCGCCAGACGCTGGGCACGGCGGCCGAGAACATCGAGATCGGCAAGCGCGTGGTGAGCATCCTGGTGGCCCCCGTCCACACCGAGAAGGTGCTCCAGGCCGTGATCGCCGCGGGCGAGATCGACAAGCCCGGCGGCGGGGTGGCCTACGTCCAGGAAGTCGTGCAGGCCGTGGGGTTCGTGGCGCCTAAAGCCTAAGACACGCCTTCCCCGCGGGCATCCTGACGACGCGGCATTTGCCCCGCCCACTACTCGACCCTCCCGCGGGGAGGGTCGAGTGATTACCTCTTGAACCGATGGAGCCGGAAGCGGTGCAGGTTGATCTCCGACCTGCCGCCCACGATCAACTCGGCCATGGTCTTGCCGATGAGCGGGGCGAACTTCATACCGGTCGTCGAGAACCCCGCGGCCACGAAGCCGTTGGGAGCGTCGGGCAGGCGGTCGACGATGAAATCCCCGTCCGGGGTGGTCGCCGAGCAGCAGACCTTGCCCTCCGTCTCGCTGAACCCCCCCAGGTCCGGGATGTACTTCTGCAGGAACGAGCGGCACTTCTTCTCGAACTGGGGGGGCGTCTTCGTCGAGGACACCGAGTCCGCGAAGCCCGGCGGCCCCACCACGTAGGTCCCGAGCTTCATGTAGCCGTGGATGTGGATCGGGAAGCCGTAGATCCCCGCGCCCCTCACCGCGAAGACGGGGAAATGCTCCGGCCGGTAGCGGCCGCGGTTGGAGGGCGGCATGACGTAGAGCTGCTCCTGCTTGGTCACCTTGAGCGGCAGCTTGTAGCGCTTGAGGAGCTGCCCGGTCCACGGCCCCGCGGTGAACAGGTAGTTCTCCGCCTGCCAGAGCTTGCCGTGGCTGTCCCGCACGCCGCGGATGCCGTCCTTGTCCTGCAGCACGGCCGTCACCTCGGTGAGGGGCCTGACCTTCGCCCCCTTGCGCTGGGCCAGATGGACCAGGGCGGACACCGTCCTCATCCCCCAGATCATGCCGCCGTCGTGGTGGAACACCGCGAACTGGAAGGAGCGGGAGTTGAGCATCGGGTGATGGCGCCTGACCTCGGGCTTGCCCATCCTCTCGGCGCGGAAGTTCATCTCCTTGAGGACCTGGTAGCTCTGGTCCTCGAACCCGCCCTCCTTGAGCGCCAGCTCGATCATCCCGTTCTGGTGGAGCAGCTTCTCGCCTGCCTCGTCGTTGAGGCCCAGCCACAGCGGGATGCTCTTGGCGGCCAGATCCGTGTAGAAGGCGTCCTTGCCGTGCGTGAGCTGGAAGACGCGCAGGTGGTCCCCGGAGGACCCGCCGATGTTGGGGATGTCGCAGCGGTCCAGGAGGACCACGGAACGGCCCATCTGCGTCAACCAATAGGTCGAGGCGGCCCCCATCACCCCGCCGCCGACCACAAGGACGCTCGGTTTCATGCCTGGCTCGCCAAGCCCCTCTGCCTTGGGGCCGGATTATAATATAATTTTTATATGACCCTCTTTCTCGCGCTCGCTCTCGGCACGGCGCTCCCGGCCCTGGCCCAACAACCCCTTCTCGATGCCGCGCCCTTGTCGCCGCCTCCCGCGGGGCAGACGGCGTCATCGGACGAACCCGCGGCCCCCCAGGCGCGAAGCGAGGCGAAGCCGTCCGAGCAGGACGGCGGACCGGCGTCCGCCGCGCCGGCACCGGCCGCGCCGCCGCCCACTCCTCCTCCGCCGGCGCCGACGCAGCCGGCGCAGGACGATGCCCGGCCGGCCGCCTCCCCGGCCCCCCCGCCCGCCCCGGCCTCCGCCCCTCCCCTGCCGGCGGCGACCCCGGCGGAGCAGCGGCCGCGCCCCGTCCAGGCTTCGGCGTTCTCCACCCGCAAGATATGGCTCACGGCCTACGACTGGAAGGGCCGGAGGATGGACTTCAACGAGCTCCTGAAGTTCATCGGACGGGCCGACGCGGCCCGCTCATCGGCCGCCGCGCCTGGGCTGGCGGTCTACGCCGCGGACGGCCTCTCGCGCGCGCCCCGGGCCGAGCTCCTGCAGGCCGCCGGAGGCGCGGTCCTGGTGTGGGACGGGCCCGAGAAGATCCAGGCCAGCCTCCCCTGGCCCGTCAAGGACGACGGCTTCTCCACCGTGTGGATCGACAAGGGCGGGACCGGCTACGCCGACCGCGACACCATCATCCTCAACGAGGAGATCGCCCAGACCCAGCATCGCCTCCTCAAGGAGTCCATCCGGCGCAGGGCCTACGAATTCAAGCCGCCCTACCAGGCGGGCGACAAGGCCAAGAAGCTCGTCGAGAAGGCCGGCGGCCTCATCGCCCGGGCGCACAAGGAGCGGGACCCCGCCGAGCGGGCCAAGGCCTTCGACGAGGCCCTCCAGGCGGTGAGCCTCGCCTGGCAGAAGACGGTCTACGAGCACGGGCTCCAGGTGACGCACGACGAGAAGGCGGGCGAGGGCCTGCGCTTCGGCCTGACTCTCGACGAGTCGATGGCCGACAGGGCCGCCGCCGCCCAATGGGTAGCGGACACGATCTCGAAATCAGGCGCCAACTGGGTGCGCCTGGTGTTCAAGGCCAACCCCGCCGACTTCGTCTACGCCAACGGCGGCTCCTTCCAGCAGTACGACACGCTCATCTCGGAGCTGACGCTCAGCAACGTCAAGGTGATGGCCTGCGTGCTCGACACCGCGCAATGGCCCAGGACCCTCACCCCCGAGGTCTACGGCCAGCGGGTCCGGAACCTCGTCCTGCGCTACGGCGACCGGGTCCGCAGCTGGGAGGTCGGCAGCGAGCTCAACGGCGATTGGCTCGGGGGCGTCCGCGCCCCCTTGAGCCCCATGCGGGTCTTCGAGATCTACACGGCGGGGCTCAAAACCGTCAAGGAGATCGACCCTTCCATCGAGACCGTCGCCACGCTCTACTGGTGGGACGGCACGGCGCCCGACCGGGAGCACTCGCTCTTCGGCTGGCTCGACCAGTACATCCCGAGAGGCTTCGGCAGGGGCCTCGACGTCGTGGCCCTGAGCTTCCTGCCCGAGGACAACCCGGTGGGGATGGCCTTCGACCGGATCTTCCAGCGCGTCCACGAGGTCCTGCCGACCAAGAAGCTCATGCTCGGCTCGTTCTCCTACGTCGAGGGCGACAAGCTCGCCGGCTACTGGTGGCTCGACCCGGCCGACGTCGACGGCGGGCGCAAGGACCTGCTCCTGCTCTACAACGCCGCCTCCTGCGCCCAGGCCGGCTCGGTCTGCGGGGGCTTCTGGTGGCAGACCCTCGACCTCATGCTCAACACGACGCGCCGCCGCACGACCGACCTGTTCCAGATCTACCGGCGGAGCCTCGACCAGCTGACCCATTAACACTCGCCCCCCCCGCGGGGGGGCGAGTGATTTCAGTAGAGGACCCGGAACCTGATGGTCCCAGGGATCAGCTTCAGCGCCGCCATCACGCCCTCGTCGTACTTCGCGCAGATGTCCGTGATGACGTAGCCGATCTCGTCGTTGGTCTTGAGGTACTGGCCCTCGATGTTGATCCGGTGGTCGGAGAACACCGTGTTGATCTGGGACAGCATCCCCGGGACGTTCTTGTGGATGTGGAGGAACCGGTGGGACTTGGCCACCCTCGGCAGGCGCAGCTGCGGGAAGTTGACGCTGTGCAGGGTGTCGCCGCTGTTGACGAAGCCGATGACCCGGTCGGTCACGAAGCGCGCGATGTTCTCCTGCGCCTCGATCGTGCTGCCGCCGATGTGCGGGGTCAGGATGGCCTGCGGCATGCCCTGGAGCTCCGAGACGAACCCCTGGCCGTTGCCCCGGGGCTCCTCCGGGAACACGTCGATGGCCGCGCCCCGGAGCCGGCCCGCCTTGAGGCAGCGCGCCAGCGCGGCGAGATCCACGACCCTGCCCCGGCTCAGGTTCAGGAAGCTGCTCCCTGGCTTCATGGCCCGGAACTCCTTCTCGCCGATGAGCCCGTCGTTCATGGGGCCGCCGTCCACGTGGATCGTCACCACGTCGGCCTTCTTGAGCACCTCCATCATCGAGCGGCACTTCCTGGCGTTGCCCAGGGCGAGCTTGTCGGCGACGTCGTAGTACAGCACGTCCATGCCGAGGCCCTCGGCCAGGATGGAGACCTGGCTGCCGATGTTCCCGTAGCCGACGATCCCCAGCTTCTTGCCGCGGACCTCGAAAGCCCCCTGGGGGGACTTGTCCCAGGTCCCCGCGTGGAGCCGCGTGCTCTTGTCGAAGATGCCCCGGACGAGCATGACGATCTCCCCCACGGTCATCTCCGCGACGGACCGCGTGCTGCTGAAGGGCGCGTTGAACACGGCCGTCGCTTTCCTGGTGCACGCCCCCAGGTCCACGTTGTTGGTGCCGATGCAGAAGACGCCCATGCAGAGCAGCCGCCGGGCCTCGGCCAGGGACGCCTCCCCGATCTGGGTCCGCGAGCGGATGCCCAGGATGTGCACGTCGGCCAGCCGCGCCGCCAGCTGGCCGTCGGGGAGGCTCTGGGGCAGGGACTCGACCGAGTAGCCCTCCTCCCGCATCTGCGAGACCGCCTCGGGGCTGACGCCCTCCAGCAGGAGGACCTTGATCCTGTTCTTCGGGTAGGAGAGGGCCGTCGGCAGCTTGTTGGCGTAGAGGAACTCGTCGAAGCTGGGCGCCACCGAGTCGGCGTGGCGCACGGCCGCCTCCCGCCGGACGTTCTCCGTGAACGCGAAGAACCTGCTGCCCGGGCACGCCTTCTTCATCTCGTGGTCGGTCTTGCCGTCCCCGATGATGCACACGTCCCCCCGGAGCCCCAGGCGCTCGACCTGACGTGCCTTCCCGCCATCCTGGCACAAGGGGTTGCTCTTGTCGAACCCCACCACCCTGCCCCGCTGGTCGAAAACGAAGGTGTTGCCGAAGACGTTGGCCTCCGGGATGCCCAGGGGCGCCAGAACGGGCAGCATGAACTCCCTGAAGCCCCCCGAGACCACGTAGATGTTCCCGGCGTACTTCCTGAAGAACTCCCTGTTGCGGGCCACGGACTTCGTGATCCGCTTCTTGAGGCGGCCGATGAGGGCGTCGATGTGCCGCCTGTCGGCCCGGAGCAGCCGCAAGCGCCGGGCCAGCGAGGCGCCAAACGGGATCTTGCCCTCCATCCCCAGCCTGGTCAGCTCGCGGACCCGCCGGCCGGCCTGCTCCCGGTCGGGCCGGCCCCGCAGGGAGATGGTCGCGAGCTCGTCGAGGGCTTCCACCTGGGTGAAGGTGCTGTCGAAATCGATGATGAAGTACTTCTCTTCAGGCATGGGCGGCTCCAGGGCGGCCGGGAGACCCTTGCCCGGGCGTCGTCCGGCGGCCCGGGTCAATCATACCAACTATTGAAGGACGGCCGAAGGGCCCGAGGATGCCGGGTCAGCCCCCGACCAGTGGCCGCACCTTGAGGATTTTGAACTTGACCTGGAAGCTCTTGGCGGCCCCGTTCCCGGGCTTGGCCGGGCAGCCCCGGCCGCCAGGAGCCGAGACGACCTCACGCACCTTCTTGAGGATGAGCCGCTTGCCCTCGTACCCGCCGCCCGACTCCAGGAACAGGTACGCCGCCCGGGGGTTGGCCCGGAGGTTCTCGTGCGAGAGGCGGTCGGCCATGACCAAGACCACGTTCTTCTCGTCGTAGAAGCGCGGCTTGGCGTAGAGCGCCACGTCCACCTCCCCTTTCTTCCCGACGGTCGCCAGCACGCCGACGCCCTTCGCCTCGTCGAAATAGGAGCTCAGTTCCATGGCAATCCCCCTGTCTATCCACTTAGATGCCGGCGGCAGCGGAAGGATTCGCGGAAAAAGATCGGTAAGCGGGCCCGGAGGCCCTTGACAGGCTCGGGGCCCGTCTTTACACTTACCTTAATGCGACGGCTCCTTCACCACCGGAAACCCCCGCGATATTGCGGGGGCTGGAACGCGCTGGCTGCGTTGCTGTTTGCGTGCGGCCTGGCCTTCAGCCTTCCGGCCGCGGCCCGCGGCGCCCCCCCGTCCGCCCGGCCCGACGCGAAGGAGGAGAAGAAGCCCTCGCCCCAGCCGGACGCGGTCCCCTCGAGCATCCCGGAGCCCGAGGTCAAGAGGTTCTCGCCCCTCCGGATGCCCGCCGGCCCGAAGGACGAGAATCCGAACTCCGCCAACGCCGGCATCCGCAAGATCTCCGAGAGCCTCAACAAGGAGCTCGACGCCGCCTACGTGGAAGCCGAGCGCACCGGCAACCCCGACCTCCCGGCGGGCGTGATGGAGCGGCGCCTGCCGGAGCTCAACGCCCTCGGGCAGAAGGCCGAGCTCGACGCCTCCGTGCGCGAGCAGATCTCGAAATACGACCTGCAGACCGGCGACTACCAGGGCGCCATGAAGCTCTCGGACACGACGCTGCGGTCGCAGCCGGAGAACCGCGACGCCCTCAACAACCGGGCCGGCGCGCGGTTCGGCCTCGGGGACTACGCGGGCGCCATCGTGGACGCCACGAAAGTCACCAAGCTGGACCCCGGCAACTCGACCGCCTACGCCGTGCGCTCCCTGGCCTACTACGGCTCCGGGGACTACCAGCAGGCCATCGAGGACGCCAGGCGCGCGCTCTCCATCGACCCCGACGACAAGACGGCGTTCTCCGTCATGAAGCTCTCGGAGGGCCGGCTCAAGCCCACGGTCACGCTCCCGGAGGAGAAGATCGAGCAGGGCCTCGAGGTCCAGCGGGAATACCAGGGCATGGTCCAGCAGCTCAACCAGGTGGAGGAGCGCAGCCGCGCCCTCTCGGAGGAGGCCGTCCCGAGGCCCGTGGAGAAGCTCGTGCGCCTGGCCGCCAACAAGATCTCCGTCAAGGACTACTGGGGCGCCATCCAGGAGGCGGACAAGATGGTCTCCCTGGAGCCCGGCTTCGCCGAGGCCTACTACCTGCGCGCCGCCGCCTACAACCTGGTCGGCAAGTACGCCGAGGCGGCCAAGGACGCCTCGCAAGCCCTGCTCCTCAACCCCAACGACACCGCCTCGCGCGACGCCCGGTCCTGGGCCAACTACCGGCTGGGCAAGTTCCAGGAGGCCCTCGCGGACTCCAACCACTCCCTCGAGCTCAACCCCCGCAACGCCTACGCCTACGCCAACAGGGGCTTCATCAACGAGCGGCTCGGCGATTTCCAGGCCATGGTCTCGGACCTCAAGGCCGCGGCCTCCCTCAACCCCCAGTTCGAGCCGGCCCTGCGCGACGCGGTGTCCAGGTCCAACCTCGAGAAAGCCCCCCTGCTCACCGAGCCGCCGGCCGTCAGGCGGCCCTTGCCCGACGAGCCGCGCCCCCGCTCTTCCCGGAAGAGGTCCTTCGCCGCCGTCATGGCGACCTCGCTGGTCGGGGGCTTCCTGATCGCGCTGGGCCTGCTCCACATCATGACCACCCAGTGGCAGCGGCGGTTCACGGCCGAGCTCAACCGCTCCCGGGCGGACACCGGCGGCATCCGCCAGCCCTCCGCCATCGACGCGACCTACGAGGTGGGCCGGATCCTGGGCCAGGGCGGCATGGGCGTGGTCTACGAGGGCCTGGACCGGGCCCTCAAGCGGAAGGTCGCCATCAAGATGCTCCGGCCGGAGCTCAAGGCCGACCCCCGCGACCGGGAGCGGTTCCTGGAGGAGGCGCGCACGGTCGCGGCCCTGCACCACTCCTCGATCGTGGAGATCTACTCCATCCTGGAGGACAAGGCGGGCCTCTACCTCGTCTTCGAGTTCATCGAGGGCCGCTCCGTCGAGCAGCTCCTCCTCGACAAGAAGCACCTGAGCCTGGCCGAGACCAAGGCCATCCTCAAGCGCGTCTGCGAGGCCCTGGACTACGCCCACCACCACAACGTCGTGCACCGGGACCTCAAGCCCTCCAACATCATGATCACGGCCGACGGGGCGGTGAAGGTCATGGACTTCGGCATCGCCAAGGCCGCCAAGGAGACGACGGGCGCGCTCAACATGACCAACACCATCCTGGGGACCCCGTTCTACATGGCGCCCGAGCAGGGCTCAGGCGTCGTGCGCAAGGAATCGGACATCTTCTCGCTGGGCGCCTGCCTCTACGAGATGACGACCGGCGAGCGGCCCTACCCGTCGCCCGCCTCCACCCCCATGAAGCTGGAGGCCCGCTACCCCAAGCCCTCGCACCTGGCCGCCCTCCCGGAGGGGCTCGACGCCCTCGTCGACGCCGCGCTCCACCCCGACCCGGACAAGCGCATCCGCACCGCCCGCGACTTCTGGACCTGGCTCGACAAGATACGCGACCCCGCCGGCACCCGGACGCCCCACCGCCCTTCCTAAGGGCTCATGGAAGCAAGGGACATGGGGCAGAAGCTCGTCCAGAGCGGACCAACGTCTCCGAACGCCTGGGCCTTCCGGCTCTTCCTGCCGGGCGGCTGAGATGATATCGTAGATTCATGCCCGCCAGGAAGTCTCCGCCTGCGACTCAAGCCGATCTCGCTGGCGCCAGCACCGCGCTCAAGACCGACATCCAGAACGTCCGCACAGAACTCAAGGCCGACATCAGGAACCTCGACCATAAGATCGACTGCGTGGCGATGGGGGTCGTCAAGACCAACGAGCGCTTGGAAGGGGTGGAAGACCGCCTCAAGGCCGAGATGCGGCAGTTGAACTCCCAGGTTCTGACCGCCTTGGACACCTCGGTCGCCAGGATGGAGACGCTCTGGAGGGAGTCGGCGATCCTGCCGGCCGTGGTGGATGAGCATGGCCAGAAGCTTCGCGACCACGAGGGCCGCCTGGTCCGGCTCGAATCCTCCCGCCCGTAGCCGCCCAAACGTCCACCGCGCGAAAACGGGTTGGAATCCCCATAGGTACCTCCCGGGTCCTTAAAGTTTACACCGCGCGTCGGACGGGGTCACGATGGCCGCGGGTGCCACGAGCCTTCCCCCACGGGGGAGACTCGTTGCGTCGGGGGGGCACTTGCCCCCAACGGCCCAGACGTCCCTGCGCCAAGGTTATCCACCGAACTTTCCCGGGAAAGTTCTGTGGATAACTGGCTTTGGCGTCCCGGCTGTGGGCGCGGCGTCGGGAGGCAAACCGCCCCCCAACGACCCAGACACCCCCGCGGGGAATGTCCGGCGCACCCGTCCCGCGATGGCCGCAGACTTCGCGGTCGAGGCCGGAGACCCTGGCCTTCCAGGAGATTGGAGGTCCACGACCAAGGCGATGGCGAGGATGTGGCGGGCATGGGGCGCCAAGACTCGGCCGGCCCGGGCAGCCTACTTGCCGGCCGGCTCCTTCTTGGTCGCCTCGATCTCGAGGGTGATGTCGACCTTGTCGGAGACCATGAGCCCCCCGTTGTCGAGGACCTTGTTGTAGGAGACGCCGAAGTCCTTGCGGTCGATGCGCGTGACGGCCGTGAAGGCGCCGCGCGTTTTGCCCCAGGGGTCGGTGAGGGAGCCCCCGAAGGTCACGTCGAGCTTCACGGGCTTGGTCACGCCCTTCATGGTCAGGCTGCCTTCCATGACGAACTTGCCGCCCTTCATCTTGGAGACGCGGGTGCTCGCGAAGGTGATGGCCGGGAACCGGACGGCGTCGAAGAACTCGGGCCCGCGCAGGTGCTCGTCGCGCTTCTCGACGCCGGTGTCGACGCTGGCGGCGTCGATGCGGGCCTCGACCTTGGCCGCCGTGGACTCGGGCTTGTCGAGCGTGACGGTCCCCGAGAACCCCCGGAACCGGCCGGGCACGGTACTGATGCCCAGGTGCTTCACCCGGAACCCTATCTGGCTGTGCGCCGGGTCGATCTCGTAGACGTCCGCCCCCGCCGCCGGGACGGCCGACAGGGCCGCGACCGCCAACATCGTCATGATCCATTTCATGGTGATCCTCTCTTCCTCTTTTGATGCCCCCAGGGGCCTAAGGATTCCGCGGGAACCCTCCTAGAACGCCTGACCCGCCAGGATGGAGAGCGACCAGGGCGAGGCCTGGTTGTTCTCGTTGAAGGCGTAGGCGAGGTCGATCCGGAGCGGGCTGCCGGCGCCGCCGCGCGTCGAGCCGAAGCGCAGCCCGGCGCCGACCGCGGACCGCGCGCTCCTGACGCCGATGTCCTCTCCGTCCTTCCAGGCGCCCCCCGCGTCGAAGAAGAGGACGCCCCCGACCGAGAACAGCCGGAGGACGTCGTTGGCGACGAAGACCCTGTCCTCCAGGTTGACGAGGATGCGGCGGTTCCCGGCGAACTGCCCCAGCCCGTAGCCCCTCAGGCCGTCCTCCTCGCCCAGTCGGAACGCGTTGGGCGGGTTGAGCCGGTAGCCGTAGTCGTAGGAGGCGTGCGCCGCCAGCGTGTTCCACGACCCCAGGCGGCGGTAGTACTCCAGGCCGAAGTTCCACGAGATGCTCGTCGCGTCCCGCCCGGAGAGCTTGGACCTCATGCCCACCTGGCCTCGTCCGAAATGCCCCGGGCCGAGGGACAGCCCCTTGAACGCCGTGACGCGCTCCTCGATGGTGTTGTAGCTCGACCCCAGCCATTCCGGGCTCCCCGCCATCCCCATCGACAGGACCCACCCCAGGTTGAAGTCCTCGTCGCGGTAGAGCTTCTTGATGTTCTGCTCCTTGATGAAGGCCTGCTGCTCCGAGGCGAAGCTCGCGTCCAGGGTGGTCAGGGAGTCCACGCCCGGGCCCGAGAGGACGCTCTCCCCCGGGATGGCCTCGAGCGACGACCTCGAGTGCCCGGCCCTGAAGATCGCGCGCCGCACCACGGCCGGCGACGAGCCCAGCGAGCGGCCGTAGAAGACCGACCCCTCGGTGGTCTTCTGCCGGACGCGGCCGTCGTCGACCACCGCGAACTCGTGGTAGACCTTCTCGTCCCGGTAGGAGGCGGCCAAGCCCAGAGACTCCTGCGCGATGCTCGCGTAGAACGGCTTGGCCACGCTGGCGTAGTAGGTCCTCGACTCGCCGTCCTCGAAGATCCCCGTGTTGAGCGTCAGCCGCCTGCCCAGGAACTGGGGGTCGTCGTAGAAGACCCTCTTCTCGACCTGGCTGAAGTTCTCCCCGTAGCCGACGCCCGCCGTCTTGCCGTAGCCCAGCAGGTTGGAGTCCCGCAGGCCGACCTTCCAGGATTGGAGCCCCCCGGCCCGCTTGTAGGACGCGTTGGGCTCGAAGGTCCAGTTGTCCCAGGTCTCGATGGTGACGTCCACCTTCCCGTCCTTCGGAGGCGACGCCGAGATGGACGCCTTGCGGAAGAGCGGCAGCTTGCGCAGGTTGCGCTCGGTCTCGCTGAGGAGTGCCGGATGGTAGACCTCCCCCTCCCGGAAGAGGAGCTCCCGGCGGATGACGGACTCCTTGGTGTTCACGTGGAACTCGTTGGCCCTCCGGAACAGCCAGTTGGATTCGGCCGGCAGCGAGTTGTCGAACACGTCGTGCACCACGAGCGTGACTGTCCCGATCTGGGGCAGTCCCTTGAACAAGGCCGGCGCCGCGGTCTCGGAGGACGCGGCCACGGAAGGCTGGGCCGCAGCCGGCTCCTGCGCCAGCGAAGGCGACGGTCCCCAAACGGCCGACAACACAAGGAGACCGGCCAGGACGCAAGACATGACGGGATATGTTAGCTAAACCGCGGCTTACGCTTCTCGCGGAAGGCGGCCACTCCCTCCCGGGCCTCGGCCCCGCCGAAGACCGAACGGAAGGCCGCCGCGCTCCTGGCCCAGGCGGCTTCCTCGTCGCCGAGCAGTCCCCGACGGTAGTCTTCCTTGATGGAGGCGTAAGCCCCGGAGGCCTGGAGGGCCAGGCGTCCGGCCAGGCGGAGGGCTTCGGCCTCGACCGACTCAGGGGGGTGGACGGCGTCCACGAGCCCGGCCGCCAGGGCGTCCTCGGACCCGATGGTCTTGCCCAGGAGGAGCGTCTCCTTGACGGGCCCCTGCGAGGAGGCCATGCGCGCCGCCAGGCGGATGATGGCGTAAGTGGGCGAGAGGCCCAGGCGTATCTCGTTGAGCGAGACCTTGGCTCCCTGGCCCAGGATGCGCCAATCGCAGCCCAACGCCACGATGAAGCCTCCCAGCAGGGCCGAGCCCCCCATGGCCGCGACCGTGGGCTTGGGGCAGGAGGCCAGGCCGCGGTGGACCGCGAGCATCGCGGCGAAATGGCCCTCCCGGCGCTCCTCCGGCAGCGAGAGCATCTCGTCGAGGTCGAGGCCCGCGGAAAAATACTTGGGAACGGCGGAAGCCAGCACGACGGCGCGCACCCCCGCGTCCGACGCGGCGGCGGCCACGGCCGCCTTGAGGCTCCCCAGCAGGGCCAGATGCAGGCTGTTGGCGGGCAGCCTCCCCATCCTGAGCACGGCCACGTCCCCGCGGCGCTCGACGCTCAATCCCCCCGGCATGATGCTGGAGTCTATCTCATTTCCCCTCGGGCTGGCTACCGGGGGACCATCGCGACCGCGGAGGCGGGGCAGGCGCCGACGCAGAGGCCGCAGCCGAAGCACTTGTCCGCCAGGACCTCCAGCTTGCCGCCCTCGATCTTCCGGGCGCCGAAATAGCAGACGCTCTCGCAGGCGCCGCAGTCCTGGCAGGCCTGGCGGTCCGTGGACTCCTTCCTGGGGCCCGCGACGTTGGGCTCCTTGCCCGTGATGTAGGCGCAGCAGCAGGGGCAGCAGAGGCAGACGGCCGCGACCTTCCCGCCGTCGTCGATCCAGGGACGGGGGACCAGGTTCTCGGCCTCGGAGAGCCTGAGCAGCTCTTCGACCTCCCGGCGGCTGACCGGACCGCGGCGGTCGGCGGTGGAGGTGGCCTCCGGGGAGAAGCCCAGGCAGACTCGAAGCCCCTTCTTGCACCCGCCCCCGGCCTCCTTGCGGCACGCGCAGTCGCTCAGCCAGAACGTGTCCTGGGCGGGCAGGGCCGCCTTCACGTCCTCGAGCGTCCAGACCACGTGTCCCATGGGACCCCCTTGTTCCTAGTGCTGCGTCCGTGACAATAGAAGGTACTTGCGACGCTATCCGTGCCCTCCCTTTTCTAAGATCGCGATTTGCGATGTTAAAGTGGGCACGCCGTAAAGCGCACCCTGGGTGAAAAGTTCCCATCGGTCAGGACCGATCAACACTGCGGCCGGACTCGGCGATTATGGGCGCAAACAGATCGGAGAAGCACGGATGAGCGCGGGCTTCGACGGAAGCCGGCGGCCTGCGGCGGGCGGTTCGCAAGCTTTGCTGGCGGACCGCGCGGCTCAGCGCAGCTTGACCCAGACCCTCGAGCCCTTGTCGCCGAGCGCCCCCCGCGCCGGGTTGATGGTGGGGGTCTGCTCGACGTGCTGCTTGCGGGCCTCGGTCTCGACCGAAGGCGCCACGAAGTCGAAGAGCTCGGCCGTCGTGACCGCCTTGTCGCCGTCGGCGTCGGCCCCGCCCCGCAGGCCCTTGAGCAGGAAGTAGGTCAGCATGCCGTGGCGCGCCTCGGGGTAGAAGGTGCTGATCTGGTCGTTGCCGGCCGCGGTGATGACCGCCATGTTCTCGCCGGGCGAGGGGGCCTTCGTCATGGTGACCAGGGGACGCGCGCCCTTGGCGATGATGGACCTGCCGCCCGCGCCGGAGAAGCAGGCGTCGAGCACGACGGTCACGTCCTTCGAGGGCAGCTTCGCCAGGTTGGCGTAGAGCTGCTTGACCGAAAAGGCCTTGGTCTCCACGTAGTTGGGGTTGCCGTCGTAGGGGATGAGGTAGCCCTCCCCGGTCCTCGGGTTGGGCGCGCCGTGCCCGGCGTAGTAGACGAAGACCTTGCTGCCGGCGGTCACGCGGTCCTCCAGCCACGGGCCCAGGAAGGTCGCCATGTCGGTGAGGGTCGCGCGGTCGTCCTGCAGGACCACGACGTTGCGGACGTCGTAGCCCATGGCCCGGGTCAGGTAGGACTGCATGATGTCGGCGTCCTGGCTTGCGAACTCGACGGCGGGCAGGTCCCGGTATTTCTCGATGCCGATGAGGACCGCGTAGGCCTGGGGGTCGCGCTCGGTCCTGGCCTTGGGGGGGATGTCCACGTCGTCCGCCGCGGGCGCGGCCTCGGGCTCGGGCAGCGATTCCTTGCCCTTGACCGCGAAGACCTTCGTGGCCGGGGGCGCCTTGCCCAGGGCGAGGTTGAGCGACGCCGCCTCCGTCCCGTACTTCCCGCGCGATTCGCTCAGGTTGACCGAGATCGGCAGGGCCCCCTGGCCCTTGTAGCGCTTGTTGACGAAGAACTCGAACTCCGCCGTCTTGGTCTGGCCCGGCTTGAGCTCGCCGATGGAGGCGGACGGCTCGCCCGACATGAAGATGTCCTGGCTGCCGATGGACAAGAAGGCCGCCACGCCGCCGGCCGGCCCCGCGCCGGCGTTCCTGACCGCGACCGAGACCTTCGTGGGCTCGCCGGCCTTCACCACCTTGCCCGGCCCGACCGCCACGCCAGCCACCTCCAGCCTCGGGGCCTTGAAGGCCCTCGCCTCGAGTTCCATCACGATGGGCTCGGCGTCGAACCCGTTGCCCTCCCGGGCCTCCACCGTCACCTTGACCTTGCCGGAGACGACGTCCTCGGGGGCCTCGATGGACACCTCGCCGGTGGCGGTCTGGCCAGCCTTGATGTCGCCCAGCTCCAGCGACGACGGGACCCTGACCTGGGCCTTCGAGTCCACGGTCAACGCGAGGCGGACGGCGTAGGCCGGCCCGGGCCCGGCGTTGAAGACCGTCACGTTGAGCTTGCCGGTCTCGCCGCCGTCGAGGGCGTCGTTGCCGGACGGCTCGCGCAAGGAGATCTGCGCCGAAAGCTTGGCCGGCTGCTTGGGCTTGGGGACGACCTTGGACGCGGCGGCCTTGCCCGGGCTCCTGGCCGCGGCCGCCGCGGAGGCGAGAGACTCGGGGCTCACCGGCTGGTGGTCCGCGTTGTAGACGAAGCGGGCCTTGCCGTCCACCTTGTGGACGTAGATCTTGGAGACGGCCCACTCCCCGACGTCCCTCTTCTTGACGTAGAAGTCCAGGTCCAGCTTCTCGCCCGAGCCGCTCTCGAACTGGACGCAGGCGAACGCCTCGTCCCGGGAAAGCTGCACGATGCTGTCCTTGGAGTACCCGGCGACCCGGAGCCTGAAGACGTGGCCGGACACGTCGTCTTTCAGGAGGAACTCGCCCGAGCCCTTCTCGGACTGCTCCTTGAGGTAGGCCTGGACGACCGCCTTGTAGACGTCGGGAAAATCCACCATGACCGGCGGCATCTCCGGCCCGCCATCGCTGGGCGGCGGCTTCCAATGGCCGGGGTCGACGTGCCTCCGGTATTGATACGGCTCCTGGATGATCGAGGGCTTGCTGTAAGTCGGCTGATAGTAGGTCGGCGGCGACACATAGGCGGGCTGGGGCGGGGCATAGGGCTGGACGTAGGGCTGCGGCGGCGGCCTGTACCCGCCCCCCCCGTAAGGTTTGCCGCGGTCTTCCCCGGCCCTGCCCGGGACGGCCGCCAACACCGCCATCAACGCCACCATCGTTTTCCCCATAAGTTTAGTATAGCTCCGTGCCCAGGCACACGCAAGGGGCGCGAGCACCGTTGAGATACGGCAACCCGCTATCCTATAATGTCGGCATGGCCACCGACACCAAACTCAACCTCACCAAACTCGACCTCGACAAGAGCGTCGAACCTGATTCCTACAAAGAAAAGGCGGATTCCCTCAAGCTCGAGCTCCAGCAGCTGCACCGCCAGATCTACGAGGCGCGCATCCCCGTCCTGCTGCTCTTCGAGGGCTGGGAGGGAGCGGGCAAGGGCGACTGCGTGAACCGCCTCCTCGAACGCATGGACCCCCGCGGGACGAGGGTCTACTCGTTCGCCGAGCCATCCGACGAGGAGAAGTACAGGCCGTTCTTCTGGCGCTACTGGCTCGACATCCCCTCCCGCGGCCAGGTCGCCGTGTTCCAGCATTCCTACTACCACTGGCTCCTCAGGGAGCGCTTCAAGAACGGCCTCAAGGACAAGAGATGGGCGGCCGGGCTGGAGGCCTTCCGGCAGTTCGAGCGCATGCTCGCCGACGACGGCGTCCTCGTCCTCAAGTTCTGGCTGCACATCGGCCGCGGCGAGCAGAGGAAGCGCTTCAAGAAGTGGGAGAAAGACCCCGCCTTCGCCTTCCGCGTCAGCAAGGACGCCTGGGCCGAGAACGACCTCTACGACGAGCGGCTCGCCGCCGCCGAGGAGATGCTCGCCGCCACCCACGAGCGCCACGCCCCGTGGATCACGGTCGAGGCCACGGATCGGCGCTACCGCCGCCTGCGCGTCGTCGAGGAGGTCGTGGGCTCCTTCCGCCGGGCCCTGCAGAAGAAGGCCCCCGAGGAGACCAAGCCCGGCCCGGACGGCGCGGGCAAGCCGCTTCCCATGGGCGCCGGCGGCGGCACGCCCTCGCCAGCGACGCCGGGCTCGGGCAGGGTGACCAAGGGCCCCGACCCCCTGGCCGCGCTCGACCTCTCCAAGAGGCTCGACAGCGGCATCTATGCCGAGAGCCTGGATAACTTCGTCGACGAGCTGAGGGTCCTCCAGCACCTGTGCTACACCAAGCGCCTGCCGGTCATGATCGTCTTCGAGGGCTCGGACGCCTCGGGCAAAGGAGGCTCCATCCGGCGGCTCACCTCGGCCCTCGACCCCCGCGGCTACAACGTGATCCCCATCGCGGCCCCCGAGGGCGAGGAGAAGCACAAGCACTACCTCTGGCGCTTCTGGCGCCACGTGCCCAAGGCCGGGCATTGGGCGATCTACGACCGCTCGTGGTACGGCCGCGTCCTGGTCGAGCGCGTCGAGGGCTTCTGCAGGCCGGCCGACTGGCGGCGGGCCTACGCCGAGATCAAGGAGTTCGAGCGCCAACTGGTCCGCTCCGGCATCGTCCTGGTCAAGTTCTGGCTGCAGGTGAGCCCGGACGAGCAGCTCCGGCGCTTCAAGGAGCGCGAGCAGACCCCCGAGAAGCGCTACAAGATCACGCCCGAGGACTGGCGCAACCGCGAGAAGCGGCCCCAGTACGAAGCCGCGGTCGCGGACATGGTCGTGGAGACGTCCACCGAGGACTCCCCCTGGACCCTGGTCGAGTCGGACGACAAGCTGTGCTCCCGCATCAAGGTCCTCCAGACCGTGGCCAAGGCGGTGCGCAACAAGGTCCGCAAGACCGAGGGCTGGAAGGAAGGCCTGCTCCTGCCTTGAAATCACTCGACCCTCCCCGCGGGAGGGTCGAGTAGCGGGTGGGGCAAATGCCGTTTCATATGGAAAAAGACGACAGCGATTGGAAGCCGCTTTCCCAGTTCCTCTCCGAGCCCAAGGCCGCGGCCGCCGGGCACGCGGCCCCGACGGTCCAGCGGCTCTACAACCGGGACCTCAGCTGGCTGAACTTCAACGACCGCGTGCTCAACGAGGCCGCCGACCCGTCGGTCCCCGCCCTCGAGCGCCTGCGGTTCGCCTCCATCGTCAGCTCCAACCTCGACGAGTTCTTCATGGTCCGGGTCGCCGAGATCGCCAAGATCGCCACGCGCACGCCCAACTACCGGTACCCGGACGGCCTCAACGCCCGGCAGCTGCTGTCGCTGGTGCGCGAGCACGCCCTGCGCCAGAAAGCGCTCCAGGCCCGGTACTTCAACGAGATCCTGGACACCCTCGCCAAGCTGGGCGTGCGCCTGGTGACGGAGTTCGGCGAGGCCAGCCCCTACGACTACGACATCCAGGCGCGCCTCTCGGGCGCCAAGGCCATGCTGTGCCGCTCGGCCGAGTCGCCCCCCGCCCTCCAGAGCCAGAAGATCTACGTCTTCGTGCGGTTCCAGCGCCAGTACGCGCTCGTGGACCTCGGCGAGCGGGAGAACCGTCTGGTCGAGCTGCCCCCCGACGGCAAGACCACGGTCTGGGGCCTGGCCGACCGCTGGGTCGCGACGCGCGTGCGCAACATCTTCCCGGGCCAGGGAGCCATCGAGGCCTTCCCCTTCAAGATCATCCGCGACGCCGACCTCGGCTACCGGCCCGACGAGGAGGTCAACATCGAGGAGCAGATCCTCCAGGGCATCCACCGCAGGCGCGGCGAGTCCAAGGTCATCCGGCTGGAGGTGGACGCCCCGTCCTACTCCGAAGGGGCGCTCTTTTTGGCCTCCCAGCTGGGGCTCGACTCGGCGGCGCTCTACCGGTTCGACCTGCCCATCGACCTGCCCGCCCTGCGCAAGATCTTCGAGGCCCCGGCCTCGACCCGGCTCCGGTACACCCCGGTGCGGCCCCAGATCCCCAGGTTCCTCAAATCCAAGGACATCTTCGACATCGTCAAGAGCCGCGACGTCCTGCTCCACCACCCCTACGACTCCTTCGACATCGTCGTGAACTTCCTGCTGCAGGCGGCGCGCGACCCCGCCGTCAGGGAGATCAACCACACCCTCTACCGCACGAGCCGGGAGTCCCCCATCATCGAAGCGCTCAAGGAAGCCTCCCGCCAGGGCAAGAAGGTGGCGGTCTACGTGGAGATCAAGGCCAGGTTCGACGAGGCGGCCAACGTCCAGTGGGCCGCGGAGCTGCGCCAGGCCGGGGTGAAGGTCGTGCAGCCCATGGGCGGGTTCAAGGTCCACAGCAAGGTCACGCGGATCGTGCGCGAGGAGGACGGCCAACAGACGGTCTACGTGCACCTCGGGACCGGCAACTACCACCCCGGCACCGCCCGCCAGTACACGGACCTGGGGCTGCTCACGGCCGACGCCGGCCTCGGGGCCGAGACGGGCGTCTATTTCTCCACCCTCGCGCAGCGCCAGGACCCCTCCGGCTACAAGGACCTGCTGGTCGCCCCGGGCAACCTCCACGCCCAGTTCATGCGCCTCATCCGCGAGGAGATCAAATCCCGGAAGGCCGAGGGCGACGGCAGGATCGTCGCCAAGATGAACTCCCTGGTGGACCCCGACATCATCGAGGCGCTCTACGACGCCTCGCGCGCCGGGGTCAAGGTGGACCTCCTGGTGCGGGGCATCTGCTGCCTGCGGCCGGGCATCAGCGGGATGAGCGAGAACATCCGGGTGGTCAGCGTCGTGGACCGCTTCCTCGAACACAGCAGGATCTACTGCTTCGGCTCCGGCGAGAGGCAGCGGCTGTACCTCTCCAGCGCCGACTGGATGCCCAGGAACTTCTTCACCCGCTACGAACTGGCCTTCCCCATCAAGGACCCGCACATCCGGCGGTTCATCGTGGACACCATCCTCGGCAAGAGCCTGGCCGACAACACCAAGGCCTGGGCCCTCCAGCCCGACGGCACCTACGACAGGGTCGCCCGGGCCCCGGGAGCCGAGCCCGTCAGGTCCCAGGCCATCTTCGAGCAGCTGGCCGAGTCCCAATACCAGGGGACCATACTGGAGGAGAGGTTCTCGCCTAAGAAGGCCGAGCCGCGCCCCGAGGCGACCCCTCTTCCGGCGAAAGAGGGACCTCCCGCCGCCGAACCGCCGCCCGCGCAGGCGGCGCGCCCCGGCGCGGACGGCGCGGCCGCGGCGCCCCCTCCCGCGCCGGCGCCTTCCGGGCCCCCCGGCCCGGAACCCCTTCAGAACGCCAAGGAGACAGCCTGATGCAAGTCCTGATCGTCCGACACGCCCCCGCCGGAGACCGCGCGATGTGGTCCAAGAAAGGCAAGCCCGACGAGATACGCCCCCTCACCAAGAAAGGCCGCGACAAGATGCGCCGCGCCGCCCGGGGCCTCTCGGACGTGGTGCCCAAGCTCGACGTCATCGTGTCGAGCCCCCTGGCGCGCGCCATCGAGACGGCCGACATCCTCCACAAGCAGTTCCCGTCGGCCAAGCTGGAGAAGCTCGAGGGCTTGCGGCCCGGCGGCGACCCGGCCCAGGTCTTCGGCAGGCTCGGCGAGCTCGACGCGACCGCGGCCATCGCCTTCGTCGGCCACGAGCCGGACCTGAGCGCCATCCTGGCGAGGATGCTCACCGGGGAGGCCGACTCGTTCGCCGACCTCAGGAAAGGCGCCGTCGCCCTGGTCGAGTTCGAAGCCGCGCCCAAGCCCGGCCGGGGCCTGCTCCGGTGGCTGCTGCAGCCGGCGCATCTGAGGAAGTTCGCCTGACGACACGGTTCCCGCGGAACCTGACAGAGAAACCAGCGCCGCAAGGCGCCCGCCTCCTGACGCTCCACCGGCTCGACGCCGTGCTCGACGCCTCCCGGCGCCTTCCGGGCCCCCCGGCCCTCCAGGCACAGGCGAAAGGAGGACATCCGCGCCGGCGCCTTCCGGGCCCCCTGGCCCTCCATGCATCGGTGAAAGGAGGACCTCCGCGCCGGCGCCTCGACGGCGGCGCCGACCCGGAGGCCCTTCACGATTTCAGGGTCGGGCTGCGGCGCCTGCGGGTCTGCCTGCGGTTCTACCGGGCCGCCCTCGCCGGGCTGGCGCCCGGGAAAGCCGCCCGGCGCACCCGGAAGATCGCCGAGTCCACGGGCGAGGCCCGCGACACGGAGGTCTTCGAGGAATGGCTGGGCCTCCTGGAGAAGTCCCTCAAGCCGGCCCACAAGCCCGGGGTCGAGGCCTTCCGCCGGCGCCTGTCGGAGCGCCGCCAGGCCTCGCGGCAGGGCCTCGTCTCGCAGGCGCGGCGCGACTTCGCGGCCTTGGACCAAGGGCTCAGGGCGGCCATCGCCGCGGACCTCGCCGGGCCCCGCGGCGCCGCGCCCGGGCAGCGGCGGACCGCGCCGGCCGCCCCGTCGCGGACCTTCGGCGCGTTCTCGGCCTCCCTGCTGCGCCAGGTCGCCCTGAAGGTGAAGCGGCGCCTGCGGGGGTTCAAGACGGCGCAGGAAGACGAGCCGCTCCATCGGGCGCGGATCGCCGCCAAGCAGCTCCGCTACCTTCTCGAGCCTTTCCGCTGGCGCTGCGCCGGCAGCCGCAAGGCCATCGCCCGCCTCAAGCGCCTCCAGGACTGCCTGGGCGCGGTCCACGACCTCAACCTGATGATCTCGGCCCTCGGCCGCTGCGCCAAGAAAGAGGTCGGCGCGTGGTCCCGCCGTCTCGTCGAGTCCGCCTCCGGCGGACCCGCCCGGCCCGGGCGGCCCTCCCATAGCGCTGGCAACCCGGCCCCGGGCCTGGTCAAGCTCGCGGAACTCGCGGGCAGGCGCCGCGCGAAGCTCTTCGACCGCTACCGGCATTCGTGGGAAGGCGGCCGGACGGACAAGTTCTTCGCCGACATCGAAGCGGCGGCGGCGAGGCTCGCGGCCCGGCCCGCCGACGCCGCTCCCGACGCAAAACCCGTTGAACCCGACCGCGCAAGCGAGCCGGCGCCTTCCGGGCCCCCCGGCCCTCCAGGCTCCGGCGAAAGGGAAACGTCCGCGCCGGCGCCGGGCTCCCCCGCGACATGAGCAGCGGCCCCCCGGCCCCGCCTCGGCCTTCGGCCTTCCCCCGGCGCGACTTCCTCATCGCCCTGGGCGTCTACTGCCTGCTCATGGCTTGGACGCACCGCAGCCTCATCCTCAACCGGCAGGTCAACTCCTTCACGACGGTCCTGCCCGCGCAGGAGCGCATCCGCGGCGGCATCTACGAGATGGTGCACCAGGAGCCCCCGGCCCACTGGACCGCGGCGCGCATCGTCCGGTCGGGGACCTTCCCGAGCTGGACGCCCTACCCGCACGGCGGCACGCCGCTCATCGCCAAGATGCAGAACGGGGTCTTCTCCCCCTTCCACCTGCACTACTACCTCGTGCCGGACCGTTGGATGCCCCTGGCCTTCACCCTGGTCCCCATCATCACCGGCCTGTTCGGGTACTGCCTGGTGTACCTGTACGGCAGGCTCCTGCGACTCGAGCTGGCGCCGGCCATCCTGGCCGCGGTGTGCTACACCTACTTCACGGCCTTCCAGGGCCACGCCCTCTTCAGCCCCATCGGCACGGGCCTGTTCCTGCCCCTGCTGCTGGCCCTCGCGGAACTCTACCTCCAGGGGCACAGGCCCTTCGCCCTCGTCATGCTGCCCTGGGCCTGCGCGCTGCCTTTCTTCGTGGGCCACATGGAGTCCGCCGCGCGCATCCAGGCGGGCGCCTTCGCCTACCTGGTCTTCAGGATCCTCCAGACCCCCGGGCTGCCGGGCCGGGAACGCGCCGGCCTCGCGGTGAGGTTCTTCGCCGCCGCAGCCGTCGGCGACCTCGCGGCCCTCTGCCAGGTCGTCCCCGGGATGGAGTACCACAAGTGGAGCTACAACCAGGTCTGGCGCAACAAGCCGGAGTACGGCTGGGTCTACCACACGATCCAGAAGCACCTGGCTTCCGCCGACCTGCCCCTGCTGGCCATCGGGCTGCTGTGCCTCTACGGCGCCTACCGGGCCTACCGCGCCGCCGTGTCCAAGGAGCCGGCGAGCGCGTCACAGCTGGGCCGGACCCTCGCCGCCGCCGCCAGCCTGGGGCTGGGCGTCGCGGCCCTCTGGGCCGTGGGGCTCGACGACACCATCCTGGGGTGGTGCGTCAATCCCAAGGCCTGGCTGGCGCAGGCGTTCCTGCTCTTCTTCTCCGTCTGGCTGTTCCTGCGGCCCGAGCCGGCGCTGCCGGCGGCCCACAAGGCGCTGGGGCTGCTCTTCCTGGGCAGCCTCGCCGTGGAGCTCAAGCTGCCGGGGCTGTCCCACCTCATGGCCGCCCTCCCCATGGTCGGGTCGTTCAACAACACGGTCTACACCCCGGACTTCGACCTGTCGCGCTGCATCCTGGCGGCCTACGCTCTGCAGGGCCTGGCCGGCGGCTCCCTGCCCGACGCTTGGCGAGAGAGGCTCTCCCGCGCCTGGCCGGCCGTCCTGCTGGCCGTCATCGGCTGCCTGGGCTACGCCGCTTCCAGGCCGCTGAAGGCCCTGGTCGTCGGCCATGCCGGGTTCGCGGCCCGCGGCTCGGAACGGTTCGCCGACGCGGGCTTCCTGGGGCCGGAGCAATTGACGGCCTTCCCGGGCAAGTACCCGGTGGCCGGCTCCCTGCCCCCCGGCGCTCCCATCGAGGGCGTCGACATCCTGCATGTCGTGGGCGACCGGGCCAAGAGCGCGATGCCGGCCTTCTGGGACGCCATGATCGACGGCCGGCGGCGCTTCGCCGCCGAGTTCCCGCTCGAGAAAGGAGAGGTCAACCTCTACGCCAAGGTCAGGTTCACCGGCGGCGAACGCATCCTGCCGGGGCCCAGGATCATCGTGCTCCAGAAGCCGGGCCCGGTCTTCTTCATCGGCCTGGCCCTGCTGCCCCTGCTGCTCGCCGGGCCGCGGTGGCTCCGGTACGCCGCGCTCGCCGCGGCGGCGATGATGTTCGTCTCGACGCAGGACCCCATGGGCATCCCGGCCAAGGAGTTCCCCTTCCGGCTCCCCGGCGTCGAGAAGATCAAGGAGGACGCGTCCCTCTTCCGGGTGGACTCGACGACCTACGACTTCCTCCAGGCCGACTACCCCAACCTGTACGGGCTCCACGACATCCGCAACGGCGGCGACAACATGGACGTCCTCTCCATGCTGTACTTCCTGTACCTCCGGCAGGGGTTGATGAGCCAGCCCAAGGACCCCGCGCTCGCCTTGGGCCTTCAGCTCGAAGGCCTGGCCAACGTGAAGTACATCTTCGACGCCCCCTCGACCAAGCTCCCGTCATCGGCGGCCGAGGAGTTCTACCGCGGGCCGGACATGGCGGTCTACCGCAACAAGCGCTTCCTGCCGCGGGCCGTCTTCTTCGAGGACTCCCTCCATCTCCCGTTCCCGAGACCGCTCGATTTCGACGCCGGCCGGAGGTTCGCCCTGTCCGAGTTGCCTGCCGCCATCACGCGGCCGGGCTTCGACCCGGGCAAGACCCTGGTCCTGCACGACCAGCCCGAGCCCGCCCCCGCCGCGCCGGCGCCTTCCGGGCCCCTTGGCCCTCCAGGCACCGGCGAAAAGAGAACGTCCGCGCCGGCGCCTTCCCCGGCGGCCCGGCCTGAGGCGCGCATGGAGAGCTACGCCCCGGACCGGGTCCGCGTCGCGGTGGACACGCCGCGGCCGGGGTTCGTCTTTCTCTCCGACAACTATTTCCCTGGCTGGTCGGCGTTCTTGAACGGCCGGAAGACCCGCATCCTGCGCAGTTGGCTCACCTTCCGGGCCGTGGCCGTGCCGGCGGGCCGCTCGACCGTCGAGTTCCGCTACGAGCCCGGCTGGCTCGTGCCCCTGTTCTCGCTGACCTGCCTGCTGGCGCTGGGCTGGCTGGCCGTCTACCTGCGGCGCAGCGCCGCTTCCGATTGGCTGGCGGCGGCCGGGCCGCTCCCTCCGCCGACGCCCCTTCCTGGCGCGACCCCCGCCCAGCCCGCGGCGCTGTCCTCCAGGGAGAAGAAGCGCCTCAAGAAGCTCCAGCCCGCAGCGGCGCCTCTCGTCGCCCAGGAACCCGCCCTCCCCGAGGGCTACCCCTGCCTCATCGAAGCCGCCACCCTCTCGTTGGCCCTGCCGTGCGTCCTCTACTGGACCGTCTGGAGCGGCTTCGTCTACCAGGGAGGCATCGCCGAAGCGCTGCGTCGCGGCGGCGAGAGCCTGCCGGTCAACGCCGCGGCTTGCGCCGCGCTGGCCGCCATGCTCGCGGGCGGCGCGTGGGCCTGCCGCCGCAGGTTCTTCGCCGCCGAGCCCCCGCCCTCCGCATGATCGATGTCACCCATCTGGTCGAGGATTTCCTGGCGCTGACGCGCCGCTTCATCCCCCGGCATGAGGGCATCGACTCGCTCTGGGAATTCTGGCTCAAGGAAGGCCGCGCCTGGACTCGGGTCCTGGTGCGGCGATACCGCGAGACCTATTTCATCACCGGCGGCGACGGGGAGACGATCGAGCATCCCGACCCTCGACGCCGGGAGGACCCGGAGCGCCGGGCGCGCCTGAGATCCTGGCTCGAGAGCCTGCGCCAGTGGGAATCCGTAGCGGCGCGGGACCCGGTCGGCGCGCAAGCGCGCCTTTCGCGCCAGCTGCCGCTCTCCGCGCGGCGGGGCGTTCTCCTGCGCAGGAACGTCCGAGCCCTGCTCCCGGACTGGCTGCCTATCGAGCGCGACTTGAGCGCCCGGGAGCTGAAGGCGGTCCTGGCCGTCGCGGACCGCCCGGACCCGCCTCCCATCCCGGCAATGACCGCCGAGCGGTATTTCGAGTACTGCCGCGTCGCGTACCGAGCCAATCCCGCCTCCTTTCGAGGCGGGGGCTTCAAGCCGGGGCTCGCGGGAAGGGACTACTACCGGCGCTTCGCGGACGGCAGGGACGCAGGCCTGCTGAAGGTGGACCCACGCTCCAAGGAGGCCTTCCGGAGGTGGCATACCTCCGGTGAAAGGGCCGGGGCCCATCCCTGGGAGATCTATCGGGGCGGCAATTCCACCCACATCGACCTCTACGCGCGGGATCATCCCGCGGGCGGCTGGTCCATCGGCTTGGACGCCTTCTCCAGCACCCGCCTCGTCGAGACCTGCCGCATCGCCGTCGCGCTGGAGAAGGCGAAGCTCCCATTTTGTCTAGCGCACCGCGAGTCATACAAGCTGCGCCTCCTGCAGGAGGACTGGGTGGGCGTCGAGCCCGAAGGTTCCGAGATGCGCTATGCCTGGCAGGGCTTTCCGCAAGAATGGGGTGTCGCCGACTGCGTCCAACTTCGATGGATCTACGAGGCCCATCCAGGCCGCAGGAGGGAGCTGTCGTCGAGACTGCGCCATCTGGTCTCCTGGCTGCCGGAGCGGGTGAGCGCTTTTCGGCTGCGGGACAACTCCCTACCATAGCCGTCAGTCCACGGGGTTGCCGGCGGAGGCAAGCTCAAAACCGACATGCCAATGGTGCTTGCGTAACAAGCCCGTTCGTTAGCGTGGTTCCGAGTCCTGTGACCTAGACAATGGCGAAGCCGTCCTGTCGTCGGGCCGGCTATCCCGTTTAGGAGGTTGCTCCCAGCTATTCACGACTTGGGCCGTCCGCCGGCACTCCGCGGGCCTATTCCGTTCCAAGGAGAATCCCATGGCTCCAAGACGCAAGTCCAAGTCCGAGCTGCCGGTCATTACCCCGGACGCTGCGGGCGCCGACATCGGCGCTACCGAAATCTACGTCTGTTCCGCCATCATAGAAGGGCCTCCCCAGTTTCTTAGGAGGCAGAGCTGGGGCCCCTTGACATTGGCATATGTTTGATGCATAATGATATGTATGAGAACCACACTGATTATCCGGGACGACATGCTGAAACGTGCCGCTCAACTGACCGGCCTACACGAGAAAACCGCATTGGTCCATGCAGGTCTTGAGGCCCTGATTGAAAAGAAGGCCCGCGAGCGGCTCATCGCACTAGGGGGCGCGGCCCCTCATTTTCGCGCTGGTCGCAGACGCCGATGATTCTTGTCGATACATCTGTCTGGGTCGACCATCTTCGGGCAACAGAGCCTGGCTTAGTAACACTATTGACTGAGGGCGCTGTCCTGGTCCACCCATTCGTCATTGAGGAACTGGCCTGCGGCAATCTCCCGCACCGCAAGGAGACTCTCGAACTGCTGCATTCTCTTCCCGAGGCTCCGATGGTCGAGCATTCAGAGGTTCTCGATCTAACCGCAAGGGAGCGGCTTTTCGGCACAGGGATCGGCTCTGTCGACGCACATCTAATTGCCTCCGCAAGGCTTGCTGGGGCCAAGCTCTGGAGCACGGATAAGGCTCTCTGCCGCGAAGCAAAGCGGCTGGGCTTGCTTGGTGGACCATTGCCCGCCTAACAAAGAATCGATTTTTCTACAGCTACGTTAGCCCTCGACCCGGCCCGCCGACGGCCGGGCCAATGAAGTAAGAACCAGAGGAGCTTGCCAGTAGCGGTGCGCGTAGGCGTCGAGCGCGGCGATCTCCGAGACCGGGTTGCCGGCCGCGCGCCGCGCCCTGAACTCGGGCGCGCCGATGCAGACGGCGTCCGCGCCGTGGTCCACGGCCCTACCGCAGGCCGCGTCCCGCGCCGGAGCGAGAAGTCCGATCCTGGTCACCCCTCACATGATACCTCGCGACCGACGATGATTACACGAAGTGGTGACAGTAGAGAAGAGGCATCGCAGTTAAATGTTGAAAAAGTAAGCAATTTTAAGATAATCAAGGAAAGTTTAATTGCTAATCAATCAATTAAACTATATGACACTAAAGTTTAATTAATACACCGGCAAGCAGCGGCATCGGGTATTTTCTTATGAGCCGTATTTGCAGATGCTGCAGGAAGGGATGGACCCGTCGTAGAACGAGCGGCAGACGAAGGCCCGGGCCAGGTTGTTGAGCGCGGCGAGGTCCGAACGGGGAATAACACCGGCTCCGCCCCGCTATCCCTTGAGCGCCGCCTCGGCCTCGGCCAGGAGGGAGCCGACCTCCGCGTCGCCGGGCTTGTGCTCGAGAGCCTTGCGCAAGCTCTGGATGGCGGCCTCGAGGAGGGGCTTGGCCACGGCCGGGTTCCCCGCGGCCCGGGCCAGCATGAGGCACGCCCTGCCTTTGGCCGAGAGCGCGGCCAGGTCGCCGGGCGTCACCGCGAGGACCTGGTCCATGCAGCGCAGCGTCAGCTCGTAGTCCTTCTCTTCCAGGAGGGCCAGGCCCTTCCTGCGCCAATCCTCCGGGTTCCAGAACATGCCCTCCCGCTCGAGCACTGCGCGCCGGGCGGCCCGGGCGTCGGCCTGGTGGGCCTGGGGCCCGGCAGGCGCCGGCGGCTGCGCCGGGGCCCGGGGAGCCGGCTTGTCCTCCCTCAGGGTCGACAGCATCGCCGTCACCCTGTCCCGCCGGGTCTTGTCGCGCTCGCTCGCCGGCGGGTCCGGGATGAGGGCGAGGGCCTGTTCGAAGAGCCGGGCCGCCTCCGCCTTGCCGTCCGGCCGGAGCATGGCTTCCACCGCCTGATTGACGAGCGCGCTGTAGCGGCCGTCCGGGGACGCGGCCTTGGCCGCGGCCACCCCCTTGAGGCCCAGTCCCAGGAGCGGCACCATGGGGTGCTGGGCCGTGTTGGGCGGCGCCTCCTTCAGAGCGGCCTGGATGCGGCGCAGGGCCTCATCCTCCTTCCCTCCCCCGGCCGCCTCCGCGGCCAAGCGCAGGCTCTCGCGGGCCCGCGAGAGAGCCTCCGGGGAGACCGAGGCCTTCACCGATTCGGTCCAGTAGCCCGCCGACATCTCCACGACGCGCTTGAGGTCGGCCAGCGCCAGCTCCTGCCAGATCCTGGTCATCAGCCGGCCGCCGTCGGCGGTCCGGCCCTCGCCGCACAGCTTGAGCGCCAGGCCGACGATGGCGGTCACGTCGTCGATGCCGCGGATCGTCTCAGGCTCGCCGGGGAGCAACGCCGCCCCCGTCAGAACGAATCCGCGCCGAGGCGCTTCTCCATCTCGTCGGCGATGGATGAGAGGGCGTAGGCGGAGGCCTTGAACTCCTCGGCCTCCATGGTCTGGGCGATCTGGGTGTCGTAGACCACGAGGTAGTCGTCGTTCTCGATCTTCTCGATGGCCCACGCCCCGTGGGCGAGCTTGGCGTTCTCCCGCAGCAGGTCGTTGGCCGACTTCTGGCCGAGCATCTGCCCCGAGGGCATCTTGAGGGCCGGGGAGAAGAACCCGATGATCACGTTCCCGTCCCCGGTCTTGCCCATGGGCCTCACGAAGACGTTCTGGTGCCGGCCGCCGCCCATGTCGAACGGGATCACGACCAAATCAGGGTTCGTCTTGTTGACCACCATGCCGGCCTTCTTGGCAAGCTGCTCGATGTAGTCCGCGAACGGGACCTGGACCTTCTGCTCGATCTCCATGCGTCCTCCCGGGCCCTTGGGCCCTATTCCGTCATCCGCAGGATCGTCTCGACGAAATCCGGGCTGACCTTCAGCGCGGCGCAGATCTCCCGCAGGACCGCCTTCTCCCTCTCCTCCAGCCTCGTGTCCGCCCTGGCCACCACGATGAGCTTCTGCACCAGGGCGTGCCGGTCCGAGGAGGGCAGCTTCAGGCAGCGCCGGGCGGCCTGGGAGAACCGCTCCCTGATGAGCGCCGGCGGGTCCTGGGCGGCGGCGATCTCGGCGTCGGCCGCCTTGGCCGCCCGCTCGTCGGCCATCCGGCCGATGCTCGCCCGCTCGGCCGCCTCGACGCTCCCGTCGCAGGCGGCCACCCAGTAGCCTCCCCACAACACGCAGTCCGCGGCCGAGGCCTCCTTGGCCTCCGCGGTCCCGGGCTCCATGGACACGAGCAGGGCCTCGATGCGGGCGTCGAGCTCCTCGGTGGACGTCTTGGCCGGGGCGCCCGCCACGATGCCGGCCATGAGCTTGGACTCGGCCAGGTGGCACAGGGCCGCCACGCGCAGCGGGTTGAAAGGATGGGTCGAGAACCAGTCCTGGGCGTCTTCCACCGAGTCGGAGAGGCTCTGGATCTCCCTCATCTGCGCGATGTACTCCTCGGCATTGAACTGGAGGGCCGGCTCGCGCAGCCCGCAGGACACCTTGATGAGCGCGGTGGTGGCGGCCGTGAGGTCCTGGCAGCAGGCCATGCCCAGCCGGTCAGCCGAGATCTCGGCCCGCCGGCACCACGACATCAGCTTCATGACGCGGGCGGACTCGAGCCCCTTGGTCCGCTGGATCACGGCCAGGGCCGGCAGCTCCCGGTGCCCGAACCGGACGTGCCCCATCTCGTGGCCGATGGCGAAGAGGAGCTCCCGAGGGTTGAGGCGCTCGATGATGCTGGAGCTGAACGCGCAGCAGATGCGGCCGTCGCCCACGTCCAGGCAGCTCGCGTTCTGGGTCGGGCTGTCGTAGACGTAGAGCTCGATGCGCCGGTCGTCGAGGTGGGCGATGCGCCGCGCCGTCTCCACCGCGCGCACCAGCATCGGGATGATGCGGTCCGTGACGCGCAGCCCGCCGGCCAGCATGCGCCGGCGCTCCGCGTCGTACTCCGAGTTCGAGAGCGCCGCGGCGGCCGCCTGCTTGATCTGCGGGTCCTCCAGGAGCTCGCCCATCGCGGCCGCCTCGGCCCCGAAGCGCAACGCCGTCACGGCCTCGGCCGAGGGGAGCTTCAGCGTCGCCGACGGGGCCTGCTCGGGCATCGAGAGACAAGTGTAGCGCCCCGGGAACGCTTTTGCAATGACTCTCTAAGTCAGCCGCTTGGAGCGGCCTTCCCAGTCCACGAAGTGGATCCTCTCGCCGTCGTGCAGGAAGAACCCCTCCTCGACGGGCTGCACCGAGCGCAGGGCGTCCATGGGCCGGGCCGCCAGCCGCCAGCGCTTCCTGACCTCGCCGCTCTTCCCGTCGACCCGGCAGAGCCAGCGGCCCGCGAGGAGGACCCAGAGCTCCCCTTCCTGGGCGCGCAGCAGGACGGCCCTCTCCTTGACCCGCCGGGCGGGCCGGGGGAGGCCCGCCAGCGCTGTCGATACGTCGACGAGCGAGGCCGCCTTGCCCGCCGGGCCGATGAGCGTCATGGCTTGGGGGCCGTTCGATTGCCACAGCGTGCCGTCCGCGGACAGGCCGTCGGCGTGGAACTGAGACGGCAAGCCGGCCGGCGCCCAGTCGCGCTCCTTGGGCGTCAGCGGCTTCCAGACCGGCCGCTTGCCCTTGGCCGGCAGGAAGGCATACGAGTTGCGTTCCCACGCCCAGCGTATGAGGCCGAGCTGGCGGCCGTTGCGCACGATCAAGTGGACATCGCCTTCGACGGCGGAGTGGACCTCGAAGCGTCCGCCGGGCCGGCCGTGCAGCAGGGAGAGGTCCCCCGGGCCGCCGCGGGTCACGCTGAGCAGCACCCAGAGCGAGCCGTCCTCGTCCCAAGCCGCCGACCGTATCCTCCAGAGAGGAAACGCCGCGACGTCCGAAAGCGTCCTGCGGGGTCCCCCCGGCACCAGGACGACGCGCTCCCCTTTCGGGGTGAAGAGGGCTAGCTCGCCCTCCAGCGTGACGGCCAGGCAGCCCTGGCCGGCCGCCTTGCGCAGGGCCGGCGAGGACCAGCCGGCGCCCCACTCCCGGCCCTCCTGGAAGTACGGGTCGCGGCGCAGGGGCTGCGGGGCGCTGACGAGACGGGTGAACGTCGCTCCGAGCGTGAGGAGACAGAGCGCCGCGCCGACGAGCATGGCCAGGCCGCACAAGGGCCCGTGCCACCAGCCCAGCCCGGCCCGCCTCTCCAGGCGCGAGGAAGCCTTCCTCAACGCGAAGAGCGCCCCGCCCAGGCAGAGCAGCATCAAGATGAGGACCCACCCGGGCGCCAGGATGTCCCGCTCCTTGAAGAGCTCCTGCAGGCCCCAGGCCGCGGCCAACGTGGCGTCGGCGAAGGCCCCGATGAAGAGACCCGCCAAGCCGCCGGCCAGGCCGTGCCCGAAGGCGAAGGCGCACACGAAGCTCAAGGCGAGGATGTGCGCCATGCCGAAGCCCATGAGATGGAAGAAGCTGCGCGTGATGGTCGGCTGGACCCAGTTCTGCTCCAGCAGCGTCGAACGCCAGCCCGGGGACGCGGTCAAGGCCACGGCCAGCACGAGCGCGGCCAGCAGGGCAGCGTAGACCGCCGCGGCCGCCAGCGCGGCCAGCGCCCGGCGCTGCGGGGGCAAGGGCAGGACGGATTCGGCGCTCGCGGCCGGCTCCGCGCGCAGCCCGGCCCCGGCTGTCGCGCCGAAAAGCGCGGCGACGCCGGGCAGGCCCATGAGGGTCCAGAAGAGCATGAGCGCGCTGAGCGGCTCGCGCACCCCCGCGTGCGCCCAGCGCGCCCCGAGCGCCACCATCGGCACCGACGCCACGACCGCGGCCGCAAGACCGATGAACGCCAGCCTCTGCTTGCGCAGCTCCAGCAGGATCAGCTCCTTCATAGCGCACCTCCCGACGACATCAGCAGGACCTTGAGCGTCTCCGACAAAGGCATGGGCCGGGACTCCGCTCCCTCGAGCAGGCCGTCGGCCAGGAGCCGCGCCTCGTCCTCCTTGCCGAACACCGCGTACTCGGCGAGCGCCCCTACGCCGGGCAGGCGCAAGGCCCCGGACGGAGCGGCCTCCCCGCCCGCCTTGGGCCGGCCCGTGACGCGGCGGGCCTGCGTGCGCAGGGCCTCGGCGTCGTGCACGGCGACGGCTCCCCCGTGGAGCAGCCAGACCTCGTCAAGCAGGCCCGAGAGCTCCTCCATGCGGTGGTTGGCGATGAGAAAGGTCTTGCCCGAGCCGTGGAGCTCCGAAATGAGGTTCGAGAGCAGGTCGTCGCGCACGAGCGCGTCCAGGCCCGAGGTCGGCTCGTCGAGCAGGAACAGGTCTGGCTCGTGGGCCGCGGCGCAGACCCACGCGAGCTTGCCCAGCGTCCCCTTGCTCGCCGCCGAGACCCTCGCCGAGAGCTCGAGGCCCAGGTGCGCCGCGAGCGAGGCGGCCTTCTCCCGGTTCCACGACGGAAACAGGCGCCGGCGCAGGTCCAGGGCCTCCCCCAGCGTCATGAAGTCGTGGAAGGAGGGGCGCTCCGGCACGTAGCCGACCCTGCGCCGCAGCTCACCGCTGCCGTCCGGACGCCGGCCCAGCACCTCCACCGTGCCCGCGTCCGCCTCCAAGATGTCGAGGAGGATCCTCATCAGCGTGGTCTTGCCCTCGCCGTTCCTGCCCAGCAGCCCCACGACCCTGCCGGCCGCCGCCGCCGCGCTCACCCCCCGGAGCACCCGCCTGCCGCAAAACGAGCGCGTCACCCCTTCCAAAGCGATGGCATTCATGGTTTCCTCCCCACGACCTCGGAATCTACCATTCCCTCGCTATGCTCGGTCATGGCTCCTCCCGCCGGACGTCCTTGACCACGGCCTCGATGTCGGGCCACCCCAGCCCGCCCCGGTGCGCCAGGCGGACCGCTTCCGCCAGGCCGCCCGCCAGGTTCCCCAGGCCCTTCTTCACGTTGCGCAGCGCCGCCTCCGCGATGACGTTGCCCTCCCCGCGGCGGGCCTCGAAGAACCCCTCCAGCGTCAGCTCCCTGAAGGCGCGGGCCACCGTGTTGGGGTTGACCCGCAGGCGCACGGCCAGGGACCTGATGCTGGGCGCCTCGTCGCCGGGCCTGAGCAGCCCCCGGGCGACCAGGCCGCGCAAGCCGGCCTTGATCTGGTCGTTGATGGCCACCGAAGACTCCGGGTCGATCTGGATCATCCCCTCTCCTCCACTGTACCAGCTTGCTAGTACAGCATAACAGCCAGGCCCCGCCCTGTCAAGGCCCAGCAGGTCCCACCCCTCGGGGCGGCCCGGGCATGATATAATGGCCGTCGAACAACGGAGGGATGGCCATGGCATCAAGCCTTTTCGACGAGCTCCGGTGGAGGGGCTTCATCGCGCAGACCACGTCGCCCGACGTCGCGGCGCTGCTCGCGGCCAAGGGCGTGCGCTGCTACGTCGGCTTCGACCCCTCGGCCCGCAGCCTGCACCTCGGCAGCCTCATCCCGGTCATGGCGCTCTCCCACCTCCAGAAGGCGGGCCACGCGCCCATCGTCCTCATCGGCGGCGCGACCGGCATGATCGGCGACCCGTCGGGCAAGAGTTCGGAGCGCAACCTCCTCACCGCCGAGCTGGTCGCCGAGTACTCGGAGTGCATCCGCCGCCAGCTGGGGAAGTTTTTCTCCTTCGAGGGGGAGAACGCCGCCCTGATGGTCAACAACGCGGACTGGACCTCCACGTTCTCCTACCTCGGCTGGCTGCGCGACGTCGGCAAGTACTTCTCCGTCAAGGACATGCTCGAGAAGGACTCCGTGCGCCGGCGCCTCGAGGGCGAGAAGACCATGTCCTACACGGAGTTCTCGTACATGCTCCTGCAGGCCAACGACTTCCTCCACCTCCACGACGCCCACGGCTGCACCCTCCAGGTGGGCGGCGACGACCAATGGGGCAACATCACCATCGGCATCGACTTCGTGCGCAAGATGCGCGGCAAGGAGGTCTTCGGCATGACCTTCCCGCTGCTGACGACCGCGACCGGCGAGAAGTTCGGCAAGACCGCCAAGGGCACCAACGTGTGGCTCGACCCGATCCTGACCACGCCCTACAGGTTCTACCAGCACTTCTACAACGCCGACGACAAGGACGTCGTCCGGTTCCTGAAGCTCTTCACGCGCCTCGGCCGCGAGGAGATCGTCGCCCTCGAAGTTGCCACCGCCAAGGCGCCCGAGGAGCGCCGGGCGCAGAAGGCCCTGGCCCGCGAGGTCACGACCCTCGTGCACGACGCGGCCCAGGCCGACGCGGTCGCCAAGGCCTCCGAGGTCATCTTCAGCGAGGAGATCCGCGGCATCTCGGAGAAGCTCTTCGAGGACGTCTTCGCCGACGCCCACACCGTGGTCTTCCCGACGGAGGGCCTGGCCGCGGGGGTGGCCGTCGTCGACGTCCTGGCGAGGTCCGGGCTGGCCAAGAGCAAGGGCGAAGCGCGGCGGCTCGTCGAGCAGGGCGGCGTCTACCTCAACAACGCGAAGGTGGCCGGCCCCGACCGGAAGGTCGCCGCCGCGGACCTCCTCTTCGGCAGGTACCTGCTGGTGCGCAAGGGCAAGAAGGACGTCTGCCTGGCGAAGTTCGCCCCGGCCTGACGACCCTCAGCGGTCGAGGCCGTAGACCCCGAACGCCGCCCAGAAGAAGGGCTGGTCGAACGCCGGGTCCTTCATCAGCGACGCCTGCGCCTCCCGGAGCGCGGCGGCGGGGCTCCCGCCCGAACGCAGCCCCTCGTGGAACGCGGCCATGAGCTTCGCGGTCGACCGGTCCTCCACGCTCCAAAGGCTCGAGACCACGGTCCCCACGCCCGCGTACGCTAGGGCGCGGTTGAGGCCTACCACCTCGTCGCCCGAGCCCGCGGCGCCCACGGCGGTCTGGCAGGCGCTCAGCACCGCGAGCCTCAGCGGCAGGCGCTCCCCGGTGATCTCCGAGGCCGTCCATAGGCCGGCGGCGGGGCTGGCGGCGGCGAGATAGAGGCCCGAGTTCATGGGCTCGCGGTTGTCGTAGGCCGCGTGTGCCGCCACGTGAAGGATGCCGGCGCCGGGCAGCCGCTCCCGGACCGCGGCCTTCGTGGCCGCCGTGCCCAGGAAGAGCGCCGCGCCCCCGTAGCCCGCGGCTACCTGCCGGGCCTCGGCCTCGGCGTTGGGCAGGTCGTAGCTCCTGATACCCAGGTCCGGGTTCCCCACCACGACGATCCCAGGCGAGCCTTGGAGGTCCCGCCGGGCGAGATAGCTCAAGGCCGTGAGACTCGGCGCGTACCGCAGGGAGAACCGCGCGCCGAGCCTTCCCGCGTCGGAGAGGAGGGCGGCGAAGGGCAGGTAGTGCAGGCCGGCGTGAGGGACCACCAGCACCTTCTTGCCCGGTTGGAGCGCCGCCTCGAATGGCGCCACCAGCAGACCGTGGAGCTCCCTGGCCAGCCTAGGCTCCCCGCCCGAGTCCCGAGCCAGGACCGCCTTGCGGTAGCCCTCGACGAGTGAGGATGCGCCATCCTTGGGCAGGGGGACGACGGCGGCGGACAGCCCGCCGGGACCCCGGGTCCAGACCACGGCCCGGTCCCCGGCCACGTAGTAGTACAGCAGGCCGGCTCCGTCAGGGATGAGCGACAGGAGCGTCTTGGCGTCCAGGGGCTCGGGGCTGATGAGGGAGACGGTCTCCGGCACCGACTGGCGCAGGGTCACGATGAGGTCGCGGTACCGGCCCTCCCCGCGGGCGACGGCTTCCTCGAGCGAAGCCAGCCCCTCGGACGCCCCGGCGCGGCCGCCCTGGCGCGAAGCCTGCCGAAGCCTGGAGGCGCGGGCGTAGTCCTCCTTGAGCGCGCGGCGCAAGGCCGACTCCTTGTCGCGCAGCTCGGGGGAGCCGAACCGGAGGGCCTCCCCTGCGAAGAGGTCCACGAGCGCCCGGGCCCTGGCGCGCTCGGCCATGACGAGCGCCTCCTCCGGCCCCTTGAGCTCCAGGGCGATGAGGACCGCCAGGTCGTAGACCCGGCCCTTGTCGCCGAGGAACATGCGCTTGTTGAGGTCGGTCTCCAGGAGACCCCGGAGCGACTCGATGCTCCCGACGGACGAGAGGATGCTGTCGTAGGCGATGTCGCCGAGCACCCCGGCCAGCTTGCGGCCCTCCAGGACCGCCTCGTCCTTCGCGGTCACGGCGGCGAAACGGTCCATGGAAGCCCGGAGCTCCCCGGCCCGCCGGTCGTCGAGAAGCTGCAGGAGGTGGAGCCCCCGCAGGTCGCGCTGCTTGATCCAGCTGTCCCGGAACGCGGCGACCTCCCCCGGCTGCCCGGCCTTCTCGAGGCCCTCGACGGCCAGGCCGAACGCCCGGGACTCCTTCCAGAGGACGGCCGCGAACTCGTAGCGCATCCTCCAGATGATCTCGTCGACCCCGGAGGCCGTGATGCGCTCGAACGCGGGCTTGGCCAGGCGGCTGGCCGCCGCGTAGTCGCCCTGGAAGGCGTAGGAGAGGGCGTCGAGGCCCTCGGCCACCATGTCGCCGAAGCGGTACCGCGCCTTGTTGAACCGCTCCCGCGCCTGGGCGAACAGCTCCCGGGCCCGGCCGATGTCTCCCGTGCGCAAGGAGGAGTCCGCGACCGCCAGGGTCGTCAGGCCCCAGCCCTCGTGGAAGCTCCTCTTCTCGTCGGCGGAGGCGAGCCTGATCAGGCCCGCGATGTCCTGGAAGTGCCTCAGGGCCGTGGGCCCGATCTCCAGGACCTTCGCGAAATCGCCGCGCAGGTAGTGGATCGTGGTCAGCGCGCCCTCCGCGGCCGTCACCGCCTTGATCATGGGGACGTCCGGGGGCCACCCGGGCCGCCGCATGGCCTCGTCGATGACCGCGGCGCGCCCCTCCTGGGCCGAGCCGGGGCGCAGGGCCCGCCGCCCGGCCGCCGCCTCGTCGAGCGCCTGCTCCGCGGAAGCCAGCCCGGCCTCGTACTGCCCCATGCGGGCCTGCAGGGCGCCGAGCCTGGCCATGAAGATGGAGACGGAGAGCCCGTTCCGGCGGCCGACGTCGATGGCCTCGCGCATCAGCCGGACGGCCTCTCCCTGGAGCCCCAGCTCCGCCTTCATCCAGGCGAGTTCGGCCAGGGACTCCGTCCAGGCCACGGCGTCGAAGCGGGTTTTCGCCTCGTCGACGGACCCGGCGAAGGCCTTCTCCGCCTCCAGCACCGCGCCGGCTTGGTAGAGCCGGCGGGCGTCTTTGTGGCGCGCGGAGACCTTGACGCCCCCGCACCCGCAGAGGACCGCGCCCAACGCCAGGACCGGCAGGACGGAGCTGTTCATGCGGGTGGGATATCATACCATCATCCGCGCCACCTTGAATTATCACGGGCCAGGGCCCACGCTTAGGGCACTCTACTGGCCTGTCGGCACGAGCCTCCTTCGTCCGATCGGCCACAGGAGGCGGACCTGCGCGCAACGCTATTGGTAGCCCTGATGCTCCTGGCCGCCGGCGCAGCGCCGGCCGCCGTCGAGGCCCGCGCCGCCGTAGCGGTCGAAGTGGCAGAACGCGGTCACGGGACGTCTTCCAAGGTGAGGACGCCTTTCTCATCGTCCAGCTTCCAGTCGAATAGCCTCAAGAAGGGCCTGCCCAGGACCCCGTCGATGCCGGGGCCGAGCTGGTCGACGACCGCAGCGTCGATCCGGCGTGCCTTTTTCCCGCCGACCTGCACGCAATCCAGCAGCACCGCCTGCCCCTTCAGACGGCGCCCGTTGGTCGCGGTCACGATCACTTCACCCCGCAAACCCGCGAGCTTGAGGCCGATCCGGCCGGCGAGCTTGCTGGTGATCGCGACGAAGCTGCTGTCGGGCTCCACCAAGAACGACCCCTCGATCTTGTCGTTGATCGTGACCTGGACCGTGAAGCTGAGGTCGCGCTTGACGGGCGTCGTGCCGAGGGGGCCGACATCGCGGCTCATCTTGTCGGCCGTCCGGCGCAGCCAGGCATAGAACGCGGTTTCCTCCGGCGTGCCCGATGTCTTGCCGGAGGCGGCCGGGGCGGCCCGCAGAGCCTTGTCGAGGTCCTCCAAGGCGGGCCTGAGCGCGGCGGAGGCGGCCTCTTCCTCTTTCTGCCGCAGCCAGTCGAACGAGAAATCGGCCGCGGTCTTGGCTTCAACGACCCTCTGGTGCGCGGCGCGCAGGCGTTGGTATTGCGCGAAGGTCTTCATGGCGGCCGGAGGGATCCCGCGGCCGGACTCGAACCCCCGCTCCCTGTGCAGCGTCTCGAGCGATTGGCGTTCCCTGGCCTGGGAACGGACGATGCGGTCGATGCCGGATTTCGGAAGGATCACCGCCCCGTAGCCGATGTCCAGTTCTATCTCAGACTGATCCTCCCGCAGGACCACGCCCTCCATGACGTTGCCGTTGTTCAGATGGACGGCATCCGCGCAAGCGGGGGCGGGCGCCCAGGCAGCCAGGATGCCGGCCCCGACCATGGCTGCCGCTGCCGCGGACTTGGCGGTCATTCGCTCCCCGGGACGCGACATGGGATCATCGCGTGACGCGGATCGCCAATTGGCAGGACGGGGGCGAGCCGGATGCCTCGAAACTCACGCCGTAACCCGACACCGTGCGCGGCAGGCACGCCGCGGCCTGCGCGAGGGAGCAGCCGTCGCGGCCGAAGCCCGTGTCGTAAAGGCAGGCCGCGGCTTGATGCTCGGCCGAATGGGCAGCCAGCCTTGCCCTGGCGGAATCGTTGACTCTGGCGACGAACCCGCGCCGTCCCAGGGTGAGCTGGATGATCGAGGCGCTCATGAAGCCAAGGATCACCAGGATCACCAGGACCCATGCCAGAACCGACCCCTTGCGGCCCCCGGCGCGGCGCGGGTTATTGGATCGCATGGCGAATGGCCGCGCTGATGCTGCGCGAAAGGGTTTCCGGGGCCGAGGACGGGGCCCTCCGCCGTGTGATGGCGAATTCCATCCTCACCAGATTATTGATCCCTCCGGGCCTGGAGAAATCCATCCTGATGCGGCAACCCTCTCCTCCGGCCACCAGGACCCGGCCGACCCCTTCAGGCGGGTCGAGGCCGCACGTCAGCGAGAAGCCAGTGCCTGTCCCATCGTAGCGGTACAGCCGCCCTCGGCCCGGGTCGAGGCACAGATGGAAGAATCGGACCGGCGCCTCGCTCGCCAAGCGATCGCCGAGGCTGGAATCGTAGTTGTGAAGCACGGTCAGGACCGGCGAGTTCGAGCCGGGCGCGGGCATGGCGATCTGCGATGCTCCATCGACGGCGCCGGCCACGGCCTGGCGCACGAGGGCGTCCTCCGCCGCAAGGGTCGTCGAAGCCGCGGCGCGCAGATGCGCCTTGAGCCCGAACGTCATCAACTCGAACGCGCCCCCCACGATGACCATGAACAGGGCTGCGCAGATGAGAAGCTCGGCCAGGGTCACGCCGCGCGGACCCGCCGCATGACGCTCGTTACGATTCATTCCAATCGACACGGGCTTCCACGCGCCGCACAGCCTTGCCGGCGCGGTCCTCCACGGTCACCGTGTAGCTCATCCTGGCCCCGAAGCGCTCCCTGAGTTCGGACGGGAGGCGGGCCGTCACGTCATGCGTCCGCTCCTCAAGAGCCCAGCAGGCGCAGGAATCGCCGGGGAGGGCCCAGCTGCCGCCGGGCGCCTCGGGGGAAGGGGCGGGATCCGCCGTCACGTAATTCTCAAGCTCTCCCAGAAGCCCCTGGGTCAGCAGCGCGACCTGCTCGCGCGTCCCCATCAGTCCCCCCTGCTGGAGGCCGCTCAAGATGACGGCAGCCACCGTGGACACCGCGGAGGCGAGGAGGACGGTCGCGATCAAGACCTCCGCCAGGCTGCTGCCTCGCTTGCCCATGGGATTAGTATATCGCGGCGATGCCCGTCAATCAAGCCGCCCCGCTGTGCTAAAATATCCCCGCTGCGAGGTGCCAAGCCATGGAAACGAGAGAACTGGTCGTCCGCATCCGACTCACCCGACGGCAGAGCCGCTGGTTCCTGGCCGCCGCGATGCTCTGCGCCGGCGTCGAGGATCTGGGCTGCGAATCGTTCACGATGACGGCCTACTATCCGGCTCCCGCAGGCATCTACCAGCGCCTGACGACGACCGGCTCCACGGTGCTGGCGCGGGACGGCGGCGGGGTGGGCATCGGCACGACCCTCCCGGCGGGAGCGCTGGACATCCGCTCCACGAGGGGCGGGCTGGTGCTGCCCCGCATGACCATGGCGCAGGCCGACGCCATCGTGACCGAGGGGTCGCTCATCTACAACACCGACTGGCAGATCGTGGAGGTTCGCGCCAGGTCGCGCTGGAAACCGCTGGGCAGCGCGGCGATAGACATGCGCTTCACCGACTTGCAGGCCTACGATGCCGGCTGCGCGGCATGGGAGCCCATGGCCTGCGCCATCGCCTGCAACCAACGCTGCGCCGAGGGCGTCTCCGGACGAGTCTTCAGCGGCGGGACGGCCGTGCGGGAGGCGACCGTTTCCAGCCCTCCCGGGGCCAGTTGCCTGTGCATGCCTTGAGTCCGCGCGGACGCACGCTATCGGGCCGCACCTGCCCCTGGCAGGCAGTCTGACCTCCAGAGGGAATCCGCCAAGACCCAGGCCGCGACGGCCTACTTGCGCAAGGCGAGCTCGAGCCCTTCGAGGAGCTCTTCGACCCGCCGCTTCCGGCCGCCGTCGAGGCCCGCGCCGCCGTAGCGGTCGAGGTAGTGGAGCTCGACCAGGGGCACGACGGCCGCGAGGTCCGGCCGGACCCGGCCCACCCCTCGCGCGTGCTCGAGCGGCGTGAGGTGGGCCTCCCGGCCGAGGCCCGCCCGGTCCAACAGGGCCTGGGCGCGCTCGAAGATGGTCTTGGGCGGCCGGCGCCCTCGCCGCCTGAAGCGCCACCCCGCCAGGACGACCCCCGCCACCGCGGCCGCCGCCGCCAAGGGCCTGGCGGCCTTCTTGAGCCAGGCCGCCGCGCGCTCCGGCGAGAGGGCCTGGCTCAGCCGGTAGAAGGTGTTGCGCTGGACGTAGGTGTCGTAGCCGATGATGTGGCGGTACCAGCGCATCTCGAGGGCGCTCATGAGACGCTCGAGCCTCTTGTACAGGGCGTCGGCGGCCTGCGTGAAGCCCGCCGGCGGGGTCGCGTCGAGCGTCACCCACCGGCCGCCCACATAGGCCTCGGTCCAGGCGTGGGCCGCGCTCTGGCGGACGTCGTAGAACTTCCCGTACTCGTTCCACTCCTCGGCGAGGAAGCCCGTCACGAGCCTGGCCGGGACCCCGGCGTGGCGCAGCAGGATGGCCGCGGCGGTCGCGAAATACTCGCAGTTGCCCTTCTTATCCTCGAAGAGGAACTCGGGAAGCCCCCGGCGGTCCGAATCCGAGAAGGTCGAGTAGCGGTACGACCGGCGCAGGTGGCTCTCGACGGCCCCGGCCTTCTCCTCGTCGGTCGCGGCCTTGGCCGTGATCTTGCGCGCGAGAGCCGCCACGCGGCCGTCCTCCCCCGGCGGCAACCGGAGGAAGCGCTCCCTCAGGAGGCGGTCGTAGCCCTCGATGCTCCGGCCGAACCCCGGGGCCGCGCGCCGGGCATAGAGGACGTAGCTCATCCCGGCGGTGTAGGGAGCGGCGAAGTAGGCGGTGTCGGTGTAGTCGAAGTTGGCCGCGCCGCTCGGCAGGCGGACGGCGGTCAGGCTGCCGACGGTGAAGAGCACGCTCAGGTTCATCGGGTAGCAGGTGAACTCGAGCGCGGGCTCGAGCGTCCCGTCGTCGGCCGGGAAGACCACCTGCTCCCCGGCCCTGACCGCCCACGCCCGGCCCGAGTTCGAGACGCAGCGGCGCCCCTCCATCCTGTAGGCGAAGTCGAGCTTGCCCTTGTCCCAGCTGTTGCCGTCGAACGTGTCGAAGGCGGCGCCACGCACGTAGAGGGGCCCCGGGGCCCCGGGGCCGGGCGGCGCCAGGGGCCGGATGCGCATCACGCGCGACGTGGACTTCTTGATCCGGCCGTACCACCCGAGCGACACGTGCTCGGTGAACCCCACGATGGCCGCGCTCTTGACCTGCAGCTTGTCGATGCCCATGGCCACGAACGGGTTCATGTGGCGCAGGCCCTCGGTCCTGGGGCTCACGCCGAAGACCACGCCCGCCAGGCCCAGGCAGGCCGCGGCCACCGCGGCCAGGCCCGGCGCCCACCGGGCCCGGTCCTCGAACCTGAACCCCGAGGCCAGCATCAGCCACGTCCCGGCGAACGCCGCGTAGAGGAGGAAGAAGAGGAAATACCAGGGGCTGATGGTCAGCCCCGACACGAGAAAGCCCCCCAGCGCCAGGATGAGGAAGAACTGCGGCAACTCAGCGGTCTTGACCTCGTTGAGCGCGCGGTTGGCGAGCAGGTAGAGGACCAGGTGCGTGTTGGCGATGGCCACGCCCGACACGCGCCAATCCAGCGCCAGGATGAAGACGAGGACCCCCAGCGACAGGGCGTCCCAGGCGAGCCTCGGGACGCGCCACGCCTTGAACTCGTAGAGGAGCCAGCCCAGGGGGATGACCGCCGCCAGCGCCGCCAGCAGCGCCACGTTGATCTCGTCGATGAGGAAGAGGCCGGCGTAGACGATCGCCGCTCCGGCGAACTGCAGCCTCCTCAAGGCGGGCGTGTCGGTCAGCGCGCCCCGCGGAGGGCCGGGCGCCGCCCGCGACGGCCGCGGGGTCTTGCCCTCCCCGAGCGCGGCCAGCAGCCTCAGGGCCTTGTCCAGGTGGAGGAGCCCCTTGCCGTAGTCGACGCCGCCCTCGCAGGTGACCAGCCTCACCTCGGCGCCGGTGTCGACGTAGTACTTGAAGGCCGACCCCGCCTCGCTGATGCGCCGCTCGGCCTCCTCCCCCGAGCCCACCGCGTCGATCCTGATCGTCACCCGCGACTCCCCGGGGACGCAGTACTCGTTGATGAGGGGCTTGCCGGCCTTGGCGGAGAGCTTCCAGTTGATAAGCCTCGAGTCGTCGGATTCGTCGTAGTCCCTGATGCCGTAGAGCTCGTCCCCGCGTCCCTTCTTGGGCAGGGGCCGGCCAGAGAGGCTCGCGTCGGCCGTGATCTCGAAGGCGCCGTGCACCTCCTTGAGCTTGGGGAACGCCGTGCCCGCGGGCTCGGCCAGGGCCAGGCGGTGCCGGAAGAGCCCCAGCGGGAACAGGCTCTCCACCTCGAGCCCGGCAGCGAGGTTGAGGCCCCGATGGGCGAAGGTGAAGGGCAGCCCGATCGCGACCTGGCCGCTCGGGTCGAGCCGCTCCACCGCAACGCCGCGCACCGCGAGACCCATGGCCGGCAGGCTCCCCTCGTTGCGCAAGACCAGGCCCAGCCGGAATGGGTCGCCCCGGAAGACCTGATCCGGGAACCGCGCCGAGACCGAGAGCCGCCGGAGGTTCAGCTTGCCCGCGAGCCAGGAAACGACGAGGGCCGACAGGATGGCGCTGTAGAGGACGTAGAGGAGATTGTTGGTGGTGGAGAAGGCCCCCACCATGGTGAGGACGGCCATCCCGAAAGAGCCCCACCCCAGGCGGGTCGGGCGCGAGCGGACGCTGCGGGCGGCCATGGACTCAGGACGGGGCGGGCACCGTCCGGATGATGGCGGCGACCGCCTCCTCCATCGCGTCGAGCTTGGCCACGCCGTAGAGGCTCGTGTCGAGGATGAGGCGGTGGGACACGACCGGGACGGCCACGGCCTTGACGTCGTCGGGGATGCAGTAGTCGCGGCCCGCCACCAGGGCGAAGGCCCTCGCGGCCCGCACCAGGCTCAGGGCCCCGCGGGGGCTCAGGCCCAGCTTCACGGCCCCGGCCTTGCGGGTCGCCTCGGCGATGCGCACCGTGTAGTCGAGGATGCTCTCGTCGACCCGGACCTCGTCGGCCGCCTTCTGGAGCGCGAGGACCTCGTCCACCTTCAAGGCCGGCTTCAAGGCCTGGATGCGGGCGGCGAGGTCCTTCTCCTTGAGGATGCGCTTCTCGTTCTCCACGGAGGGGTAGCCGATGCGGATGCGCATGAGGAAGCGGTCGAGCTGCGCCTCGGGCAGGGGGTAGGTCCCGTGGTACTCCACGGGGTTCTGGGTCGCGATGACCATGAACAGGGAGGGCAGGGCGTGGGTCTTGCCGTCGATGGAGACCTGGAGGTCGTTCATCGCCTCGAGCAGGGCGGACTGGGTCTTGGGCGTGGTCCGGTTGATCTCGTCGGCCAGGACGACGTTGCTGAAGATGGGCCCGGGCCTGAACTCGAAGGAGTGCTCCTTCTGATTGAGGATGGAGGACCCCAGGATGTCGGACGGCAGGAGGTCGTTGGTGAACTGGATGCGGCGGAAGGAGGCCTCCATCGAACGCGCGAGCACCACCCCCAGCAGGGTCTTGCCGATGCCCGGCACGTCCTCGATGAGCAGGTGCCCCCGGGCGAACAGCGCGACCACCGTGAGCGTCACGACCTGCGGCGTGCCCACGAAGATCTCGTTGATGTTGGCGGCCAGCCGCTCGATCTTCTCGCCTGCGCCTTCGACCACGGGACGGGACATGAGGTCCTCCTTGCCGGACATTATATCGAATCGGGAACGGCCCTCAGAGCGACCTCTGCTTGAGGCTCCCGTAGAACGAGGGGTAGGCGTCGTCCACGCAGCGCCCGTCCTCGACGACGGTCTCGCCGTCGGCGGCGAGGCCGGCGACGAGGGCGGCCATCGCCACGCGGTGGTCCGGGGTCTTGGGCAGCCTGGCCCCCCGCAGCGCCGCCGGGCCCGTCACCACGAGGTTCCCCCCCCTCACGGACGCCTTGCCGCCCAATGACCTGACCAGCTTGGCCGAGGCCTTGGCCAGCCCGGCCGTCTCGGGCCCCAGCGTGTCCACCCCCTGGAACCGGGTGGCGCCGCGGGCCTGGCTCGCGGCCACGGCCAGGATGGGCAGTTCGTCGACCGCGCGGGAAAGCTCGGGCGCGGGGACCGTCGCGGCCTTGAGCGCGGCCGCGGCCACCCGCAGGTCGGCCACGGGCTCGGGCGCGCCGATGATGTTGTCCCCCCAGGGGGAGAGCCCTACCTCGGCCCCCATGCGGGCCAGGATGCCCAGGAAAGCGGTGCGGCAGGGGTTGGTCCCGACCTCGACGATGGACAGGTCGCTCTTCGGCACGATGGCCGCGGCCACCGCCCAGTAGGCCGCCAGGTGCATGTCGCCCGGGACCCGCACCGGCGTGCTCCTGAGCCGGGCCCCGCCCGGGAGCGTCGCCCGGGAGCCCTCGCGACGCACGGGGCAACCGAAGTGGAGCAGCATCCTCTCCGCGTGGTCCCAGCTCGGGGAAGGCTCCTCCACGGCGGTCTCGCCTTCCGCCATCAGCCCGGCCAGCAGGACGGCCGCCTTGGCATGGCGGTCCGGCGCCCGGAGCGCGACCGTGGCGGCCTTGAGGGCCGCCCCTTGGATGCGCAGCGGAGCGCAGTCCTTGTCCTCGAAGGAGACCGCCGCGCCCATCCTCCGCAAGGCCTTCTCGATGACCCCCACCGGCACGCGCCGCAGGGCCGCCCCGCCCGTCAGCTTGGAGGCCATGGGGTGGCCCGCCAGGACCCCCATGAGCAGGCCGAGGGTCGCGACCGAGTCCTCGCAGTCGAGCCAGTCGTCCGTCGCCGCAAGGCTGCGCAGACCCTTGCCCGTGACCGCGATGATCTCGTGCCCCTTGACCGAGTGGCGGTCGAGCTCCACCCCGAGCCGCAGCAGGCAAGCCTTCGTGGCCTCGATGTCCGCCCCCTCCGCGATGCCCGTGATGCCGGAGGTGCCCTCCGACAGGGCGCCCAGCACCAAGGCCAGATGCGAGACGGCCTTGTCCCCCGGCAAGCCGAGCTCCCCGAGGAGGGGGCCGCCGCGCCTGGTCGAGAGCTCCATGGGAGATATCATATGAAAATCGGGCATCCGCCCTTGTAAAAAAGTAGACTACGCCGATGGACTCGATAGGGACTTGGGCCGCCTTCCTCGCGGGAGTGGCGTCCTTCCTCTCCCCGTGCGTCCTGCCGCTCGTGCCGGGCTACGTCTCCATGATCTCGGGGGTGTCCTTCGCCGAGCTCTCGGCCCCCTCGGCCAAGGGGGCGGGCACCGCGGCGACCCTGCGCGCGGGGCTGGCCTCGGCCGCCTTCGTGCTGGGCTTCACCATCGTCTTCGTCGCCATGGGCGCCACGGCCTCGGCCGTGGGCAAGGTCCTCACCGCCTACGTCTGGGCCTTCAGCAAGATCGCGGGCGTCCTCGTCATCGTCTTCGGCCTGCACACGGCCGGGGCCATCACCATCCCCTGGCTCTACTACGAGAAGCGGCTGTCGGCGTCGGGCGTGGGGCCCGGGTACGGCGGGGCCGTGCTCATGGGCATGGCCTTCGCCTTCGGCTGGACCCCCTGCATCGGCCCCATCCTGGCGACGATCCTGGCCATGGCCGCGACCCAAGAAAGGGTCCTCTATGGCGTCTGGCTGCTGGCTGTCTACAGCCTGGGGCTGGGCATCCCCTTCATCCTGGCGGGGCTCAGCGTGGGCGCCTTCGTCAGGCTCATGGCCCGCTACAAGCCCTTCATCCGCTGGGGCGAGATCGTGGCCGGGTCCCTGCTGGTCGTCATCGGGGCGCTCATCTTCCTCGACAAGACAGCCCTCGTGGTGCGTCTGCTGCCCGCCTCCCTGGGCAGGTTCTCAAGGTAGGGCTTGAAGCTCGCGAGCGCAGCGAGCGAACCACCCGCCGTCTCCTTCTTCTCCCAACTCGCGCCGGCGCGAGTTCGCGAGTTGGGGAAGTTCGGCCCTCTCCCCTGAAAGCCAGGCCCGCCAAGGGATGGGACTTTCCCCGCCGGTCATTCGTACACATATTGGAGGCCTACGGCCGGATGGGGCTTTCGACACTTACGCGGTCCAGGGGGAAACGGTAAAATGGACGAGATGACCCAGGCTGAAGCGAGCATGCCGGCCACGCGAGGCGAACTCCACGCCACAATGAACGCCTTCCGCAGCGAAATGAAGACCCTGGGGGACCGTCTGGACGCGAAGATCGACCGGGCCCAACACAGCCTAGCCGTTGAAATCGTCAAAACACAGTCGGACGTGGCCGCGATCAAGGCGACCATGTCCACCAAGGACGATGTCAGGAACATCATGGCCGCCATCGAGACTTTCGCTGGCAAGGCAGAGCGCTACGACCGGACCGCCGTCTTCCACGGCCACTCCCTGACGGACCTCGAAGTCCAGGTCAAGGACCACGAGGGCCGCATCAAGAAGCTCGAGTCCGGCCGGTCCTGACGCTCCGCCCGCTCCCCCGACTCCCCGGTAGGTTCGCGGGGTGCGAGGTCATGGCCTGGGGACGCCTGCGATCCCTGTTGAAGTGAGATGTTTGAACATATCACTTCAACACGGGTTCCAGCCCCCCCGACAGACGACATAATGGAACTTTTTCATGCCGGAATCGTATAGGGATCATGGCAGGGCTCACCAGAGTGTCCGTGGTTCACCGCCGGGCCCTCAACCAAGCCATGCTCCACGCCAGCCGAACGCCTCCAGCCGCCCAAGCCCCTCCTGGGGTCCTGACAAGGGCCCTTCGTTCGGCGCTGCGCATGAGCCAAGCGCAACTGGCTAGGCGTTGCGGGATCCCCCAGCCTCATCTCGCCCGCCTGGAAGCCGGGAAGTGCGGCGTGCAGTGGCGGCTACCTATGAATTTTCGGCGCACCCGGCTCGCGAAGTAGGGCCTTGCCGTCTAAGAAATTGCTAGAATCGATCAATGCATACAGCGACCCTGCCCGATACCCCGTTGATGCGGCAGTACAACGAGCTCAAGACCCTCCACCCGGACACGATCCTCTTCTTCCGGCTGGGTGATTTCTACGAGATGTTCGGCAAGGACGCCCAGATCGCGGCGCCCGTCCTCGGGCTCTTCCTGACCTCCCGCCAGGGAATCCCGATGTGCGGGATCCCCCACCACAACCATCAGACCTACGTGGCCAAGCTCATCCGGGCCGGCTTCAAGGTGGCCATCGCCGAGCAGATGGAGGAGCCCTCCAAGGCCAAGAAGCTCGTGCTGCGGTCGGTGACGCGCACCATCACCCCGGGCACCGTCATCGAGGACGAGCTCCTCGAGCCCACCGCGACCAACTACCTGGTCGCCATCGAGCTCGACCTGGTGGGCTGGGGCGCGGCCGTCATCGACGTCTCGACCGGCGAATTCTGGGCGACGCAGTCGCTCAACGACCAGGGCGCCCGCAAGCTCAAGAGCCTGCTGGCGCGCATCCGCCCCGCCGAGGTCCTCTGCGCGGCCAAGACCGCCGAGAGCCTCGGCTTCCAGACGGAGCTGCGCGGCACGTGCCTGACGCTCCGGTCGGCAGAATCCGACGAGGCCGCCCGCCAGGACGGGCTGTTCGCCGACGGGTCCCCCGCGGACATCGCGGCCGGCCCCGCCGCCGGCCGGGACGTGAGCGCCCCCCGCGCCAAGGCCGCCTGGGCGGCGGGCCCGACCTGGGTCAACCACCATCTCGCGACCTCGGCGGCCCTGCGGTGCCTGCGCTACCTCGCCGAGACGCAGTTCCACATCCGGGAGATCCTCGAGCCCCAGTACCGCGAGTCGACCTCCGAGATGCAGCTCGACGAGACCGCCATCCGCACCCTGGAGCTGGTGGATTCGCCCAGCGGCGAGCGCCGCCACACCCTCTGGGGCGCGCTCGACGCCTGCTCCACGCCCATGGGCAGCCGCACGATCAAGACCTGGATCCTGCACCCCTCGACCGACATCCAAGAGATCGGCCGCCGGCAGAACTGCGTCTCCGAGCTCTACGACCGGCCCGACCTGCGCGCCCGGCTCGCCGAGAACCTCCGCGAGGTCGCCGACCTCCCCCGGGTCATCAACCGCTTGGCCACGCGGCAGGCCTCGCCCCGCGACCTGGGAGCGCTGCGGGACTCGCTCGCCCGCCGAGAGGACATCGTCAAGCTCCTCTCCCAGAGCGAGTTCTGCCCCGAGCTCGCCGAGACCGCCCAGCAGGTCTCGGCCGTCTCGCGCAAGCTCGCGCCCTGCCAGGCCCTGCTGCAGCGGGCCCTCGCGGAGAAGATCCCGGCCAGGCTCTCCGACGGCTCCATCATCCGCCAGGGCCACAACAGCGAGCTCGACGAGCTCAGGCACCTCAAGCTCGACAGCCACACCTTCCTGGCCAAGCTCGAGGCCCAGGAGCGCCAGGCCACGGGCATCCCCTCGCTCAAGGCGGGGTTCAACTCGGTCTTCGGCTACTACCTGGAGGTCACCAGGACCCACCAGAGCAAGGTGCCGGCGCGCTTCGTGCGCAAACAGACCCTGACGAACGCGGAGCGCTACATCACGCCGGAGCTCAAGGAGCTCGAGAACAAGATCCTCAGCGCCGAGGACAAGATCCTGCGCCTGGAGGCCAGGCTCTTCGAGGAACTGCGGGCCGAGGCCGTCAAGTTCCACGGCCTGGTCATGAGCCTGGCGCACCTGCTGGCCGAGATCGACGTCTTCGACTCCCTGGCCGAGATCGCGGCCAAGCGTGACTACGTGCGCCCCTCCGTGGACCTGAGCTACGAGCTGAGGATACTCGAGGGACGGCACCCCGTGCTCGAGTCCATCCTCCCGTCCGGGACGTTCGTACCCAACTCGCTGGCCATCAACGCCCAAGCCCCCAGGATCATCGTCCTCACCGGACCCAACATGAGCGGCAAGTCCACCTACCTGCGCCAGAGCGCCCTGATCACCCTCATGGCCCAGATCGGCTCCTTCGTGCCTGCCCGGGAGGCCTCGATCGGCGTGGTGGACAAGATCCTGACCCGCATCGGCTCCCAGGACTCCCTCACCCAGGGGCAATCCACCTTCATGGTCGAGATGCGCGAGACCTCGCACATCATCAAGGCCGCGACCACGCGCAGCCTCCTCATCCTCGACGAGATCGGCCGCGGCACCTCGACCTTCGACGGCATCTCGATCGCCTGGGCGGTCCTCGAGCACCTCCATGCCGCCTACGCGGGCCAGGACGCCGAGGCCCAAGGCCCCCGCGTCATCTTCGCCACGCACTACTTCGAGCTGACCGAGCTCGCCAGCCTCATCCAGGGCGTCGAGAACTTCAACGTCGAAGCCCGGGAGTGGACCGACGCGAGCGGCCGCACCGAAGTCGTCTTCCTTCACAAGATCTCCCACGGGCCCGCGGACCGCTCCTACGGCATCCACGTGGCGGCCCTGGCGGGGCTGCCCGCGGGCTGCCTCGCCCGCGCGCGGGAGATCCTCTCCCGGCTCGAGAACGAGTCCGCATGTCGCAAGCCTCCCCCGCGGGGAGGCGAGCATCCAGGGGGCCAGCCGCCGTCCTATCAAGAAGCCCCGCAGCTGCCCATCTTCGAGGAGAACCCGATCCTGCACGCCCTGCGGCTCATCAACCCCGACTCGATGACGCCCCTCGAGGCGCTCTCGGCGCTCGCGGAGCTCAAGAAGAAGCTCTGATGAGCCCTAGGATAAGGCTCCTGAGCCCCTCGGTCTCGAGCCTGATCGCCGCCGGAGAGGTGATCGAGCGCCCGGCGTCCGCCCTCAAGGAGCTCATCGAGAACTCCCTGGACGCGGGGGCCCGCCGGATATCCGTGGAGGTCGCGGGCGCGGGACGCAAGCTCCTGCGGGTCAGCGACGACGGGCGGGGCATGGACCCCGAGGACTGCGCCCTGGCCCTCGAGCGCCACGCCACCAGCAAGATCGCCGGGATCGCCGACCTCGACGCGCTGTCCACCTTCGGCTTTCGCGGGGAGGCTCTCTTCGCCATCGCTGCGGTCTCCAAGATGACCCTGACGAGCGCGCTCAAGGACGGCAAGAACGGCTGGCGCGTCGAGGCCGAGGCGGGCAAGGTCACCCGGTCGTCGCCCGCCGCCGCCGCGGCCGGCACCACGGTCGAGATCAGGGACCTCTTCTTCAACACCCCGGCGCGGCTCAAGTTCCTCCGCTCGGACTCGTTCGAGACCAGCCGTCTCATCCTCGCCCTGGAAGAGGCGGCCCTGGCCAACCCCGAGGCGGGGTTCTCCTACAAGTCGGAGGGGCGCAAGGCCCTCTCCTTCGCCCCGGCGGCCTCCCGCGACCCCCTCGAGCGCCGCCGGGAGAGGCTCGCCGCGGTGCTGGGCCGCGAGACCGCCGAGGGCCTGGCCTGCTCGGCCTTCGAGCGGCCCGGGCTGAAGGCCTGGATCTTCGTCTCGACGCCGGGCAGCCTCGTCCCGACGAGGAGCATCCAGCACTGGCTCGTGAACAAGCGGCCGGTGCAGTCCCGGGCCCTCCAGCAGGCCCTCTACCGGGCCTTCCGCGACGTCCGCTCCCGGGACCGGCACCCTGTCTGCGTGGCGCACCTCGAGGTCCCGCCGGACCAGGTGGACGTCAACGTCCACCCCGGCAAGCGCGAGATCCGCTTCAAGCGCGAGAGAGACATCCACGAACTCGTGGTGGACCTGATCGCCCGGGCCTTGGCCGGGCAACAAAGCCCTCGGAGCGCAAGCTCCGAGGCCTTCTCGATCGTAGCAGAACGACAGCATGCGTATCACCCAGGAAAGGCTACGACCAAGGACTCCTTCCAGGAGTCCCACCTGGACCTCTGCATGAGACCGGCGGAAACAATCTCAAACCAGCCCGGAACACCGGGCTGGTTTAGACCCCCGTACCGCTACCTCGGCCAGATCGAGGGGAGCTTCCTCGTCTTCGAGGCCTCCGGCGGACTCTTCGTCCTCGACCAGCACGCGGCCGCCGAGCGCGTCCTCTTCGAGAGGTACCTCGGCCGGGTGCGCGAAGGCGGCAGGCTCTGCCAGCCCCTGATGCTCCCGCTGCCCGTCGAGCTGGGCGCCTCCCGGCAGAAGCAGCTCCTGGGCCACAAGGAGCGCCTGGCCGCGCTGGGGTTCGGCATCGAGCCCTTCGGCAAGACCGTCCTGCACGTCGTCAGCGCCCCGGACATCTTCCACAAGGAGGCCGACCTCAAGGAGATGGTCCTGAGGCTGCTCGACCACCTCGCCGACCCGGGCCACGCCGCCGTCGACGTGGTCCGGGACGCGGCCGCCACGATAGCCTGCAAGCGCGCGGTCAAGGCCCACGACCTCCTGACCGAGCGCGAAGCCCTGCGCCTGCTCGAGGACCTCAAGGCCTGCGCCAACGGCACCTGCTGCCCGCACGGCCGGCCCGCCATGATGGCCCTCACCCGCGACGAGCTGGCGCGGCGGTTCGACCGGAGCGGAGCAGTCTGACCATGGAGCCCCGACGATGACCACCGAAGCGGAGCAAGTGCTGGCAGTCTATCAAGACCCCGAGACCATCGAGCTCATGGTCATCGAGGACGGCTCGGTCTACATCGAGCGGTCCGGCTCCGAGCTGGAGGAGCTCCCGTTCAAGGTGCCGCTCCCGGCCCTCGGCGAGTTCCTGCTGCACCTGGTGGGCCCCGCGGAGCGCTTCGGGCCCGAGCGCCCGTACGCCGACCTCTCGGCCAAGGACGGCTCGCGCGTGCACGTCGTCGTCTCGCCCCTGACCCGCACCGGGGCGTGCCTGACCATCCGCAAGCGGCCGAACCTCCGCCCCCCGCTCGAGGAACTCGTCAGCAACGGCTCCATCCCCGGGCGCTGCGCGGACTTCCTGGCCTACGCGACCGAGCGCAAGCAGAACTTCCTCATCGTCGGCGGCACCAGCTCGGGCAAGACCACCCTGCTCAACGCCCTGGCGTCGCTCTCGGAGGAGAAGGCCCGCATCCTCGTCATCGAGGACACCCCCGAGATCGTGCTCCCGCAGAAGCACGTCATCTACCTCAAGACCCGCAACCGCGACCCCAAAGGCAACCCCGACGTCACCATCCGGGACCTCGTGGTCAACTCCCTGCGCATGAGGCCGGACCGCATCATCGTCGGCGAGTGCCGCGGCGCCGAGGCCTTCGACATGCTCTCGGCCATGAACACCGGCCACGACGGCGTCATGGCCACCATCCACTCGAACTCGTCGAGGGAAGCCCTCTCCCGCCTCGAGACCCTCTGCCTCATGTCCGGCGTGGACTTCCCGCTCAAAGCCCTGCGCCAGAACATCGCGCAGGCCCTCGACCTCATCATCGTCATGGCCAGGCTCCCCAGCGGCGTGCGCTCCATCGTGCAGGTCTCCGAGGTCACGGGCATGGAGCAGGACGTCATCACCCTCGCCGACCTCTTCAAGATGGAGACCCGCCGCACGCCCGGCGGCGTGGAGACCACGCTCAGGGCCACGGGGACCATGCCGAAGTTCTTCGACCAGCTGCGCAACCAGGGCGTCGAGCCCCCGCTCGATTTCATCAAGAACGATTGAAATCACTCGCCTCCCCCGCGGGGAGGCGAGTAGCGAGGGGGCCGATGCCGTTTCATGGGAAGGCATACCCATATAACGGCATCCGCCCCACCCGCTACTCGACCCTCCCGTGGGGAGGGTCGAGTGATTTAGGTCTTGACAAATCAAGTATTCGGGCTATACTATGGATGCCGGGTAGGTGCCCCGCCCCGAACTCGGCGTTAGCACGCCGAAGCCGCATGCCGGAAGTCGTGGGCGGTCGTCGCAGAGCCGTCGCCGGACGCAGTCGCCGGTCGTCGTGGCCGCACGTCGTCGCCGAGTGCCGTCGCCGCACGCAGTCGCTGGTCGTCGTGGGTAGTCGCCGTCTGACGTGGCCGTCAGTCGCACGGCCGAGTTGGGGGCGGATGCCCGGCAAAGTTTGAGGCGCTGAGGCAGTCGATGGAACGACGCTTGCCTGAGCGCCTCGCGCTTTTATGGGGAGCCCCGCCCTCATTTCCTCCGGCCGGCCCGACCGGCCCGAGACCTTGACAGTTTAACATGCCCCTGTTATACTTCAGACCGTTGCGCGCTCGCGCGCGCATCCTGCGCCACGCCGGGGGCGAGGGTCTTGCTGCGATCAATTGAGCCCCATTCGCTTCATCCGGCTGTTTCTTTTCGTCTTAATATCCGCGTCCGCGCGCGATGCGGCGGCGCAATGGTCCGCGCCCTACGACCCTGACTTCCCCGCCGAACCCGCCCGGGAGGCCCGGCCGCCCTCCCCCGCCCCCGCCGCCGCCCCGCAGGCGCCCGAGGCCGCCCCCGCGGGGGCGGAACCCGCCCCGCCGAGCGTCCGAATGCCCCCTCAGGCCGGGCCCTTCAGCCTCATCGAACGGCCCGACAAGTCCCTCATCTTCGAGCGCCCGGCCGAGCCCGCGGCCGAGCCCGCCGAGTTCGAGGAGTTCCGCGGCAAACTCAAGCCCTTCGAGTTCTCCCAGGAGCGGTGGAACAAGGCGCGCTCCGACATCGAGCACGGCGTCGCCCCCTCCGAGGCGCCCCCGTCCGCGCCGGGGCCGGCCCAGGCCCTGGCCGCCCCCGCCGACCCCGCCCCCAGGCCCCCGCAGCCCGAGGTCGAGCTCCCGACCTACGGCACCAGCCTGTCGGTGACCGGCCGGAAGGTCATCTCGTTCCAGTACTCGGAGAAGCGCTACATCAATCCCCAGAAGACCAACAACCGGCCCGCCACCAGCGGCATGCTCGACATCACCCAGCAGCTGCAGCTGCGCATGCAGGGCAAGGTGGGGCCCAAGATCACCGTCAACGTCGACTACGACGACACCAAGACCAACAAGCAGGACATCTCCGTGGTCTACCAGGGCGACCCCAACGAGGTCGTCCAGAACGTCTCCTTCGGGGACATCGACCTCTCGCTGCCCGCCACCGAGTTCGTCCAGTACAACAAGCAGCTCTTCGGCATCCGGGCGGACGTCAAGTACAAGGGCCTCAAGGCGTCCGTCATCGGCAGCCGCACCAAAGGCCAGACCAAGATCCTCCATTTCTACGGCAACACCAAGTTCACGTCGGTCGACATCCCCGACAACAGCTACATCCGCCGCCAGTACTACGACGTCTCCTTCGGCGACCCCAACCGCCTGCCCATCCAGGCGGGCTCAGAGCGTCTCTTCGTCGCGCAGCAGACCCCGGGGGCCCAGATCAACCTCAACGACGTCGACCTGACGGCCGACGACCTGGCGGTCCGCTCGTCGAGCTTCACCGGGCGCTTCTCCCAGATGGTCGCGGGGACCGACTACTCCATCGACTACGCCAAGGGCATCGTCACGTTCCGCTACCAGCTCCAGCCCCAGCACGTGGTCGCGCTGTCCTACGTCGACGCCGCGGGCCGGCCGATCGTGTTCCAGAGCACCATCGCCTACAGCGGCGGCAGCGGCCTCTACAAGCTCATCAAGACCCCCGCGGACCTCCCCATCTCGGTGTCCACCGAGACCGGCTACAACCGCGAGATCAAGACCTTCTACTCCATCGGCCAGAACCAGATCGTCCGGGACGACGGCCGCGGCAACTTCGTGCTCAAGGTCCTCGACCCCACCACCCGCAACGAGGTCGGCTCGGCCCTCAACCCCCCGCAGAAATACCCCGACACCATCGAGGTGGACTTCGAGAACGGCAACTTCAGGCTGCTCCAGCCCTTCTCGGTCGCCAACGACTCGCCGACCGCCCCGGACCCCGACCTCTACGCCCCCACGCCCGTCTCCAAGAGGCTCTTTCGCGTCGAGTACAACTACAGGTTCAAGACCTTCTTCCTGGAGCCCAGCATCGTCAACCAGAGCGAGGTCGTCATCCTCGACCGCCAGAAGCTCGTGCGCAACGTCGACTACTTCATCGACTACGACGCCGGGTTCGTCACCTTCTTCAACGAGGACCGCATCCGGCCCGACTCCGAGATCTCCATCGCCTACGAGGTCGCCCCGTTCCTGGGGCTCTCCAACGAGTCCCTCATGGGGTCGCGGGTCTCCTACGACTGGGGCCCGCACGTCTCCATGGGCTCGACTTTGCTCTACCAGTCGGGCATCAAGTCCCCCACCGTCCCGACGGTCACGGAGCTGGCCCGCAGCCTGCTGACCTACGAGTTCGATACGAAGCTCACCGACATCAAGCTCCTCTCCTTCCTGCGCCTGATCTCCCTGAAGGCCGAGTTCGCCCAGAGCCGCCAGAACCCGAACCTCAACGACTACGCGATCATCGACAACATGGAGGGCATCAAGCAGGAGGACATGGCCCCCACCGTGGACACGGCGTGGCGCATCGCCTCCAACCCGCCTCCGGCCGGCCCGGCCGACCCGAGCAAGGTGGACTGGTTCACGGAGGACGTCAAGATCCTCGACATCAACCCCCGCTCCCAGGCCGGCTCGGAGGAGACCCAGAAAGTGCTCGGCCTCAAGTACGATTTCTCCGATCCCGCCAACACGAACGAGGTCTCCATCGTCTTCCCGTTCTCGGTCGCGGGCGAGGACTTCTCCCAGAAGAACATCCTGGAGGTCGTGATGCTCGGCGACGCCTCCGCCAACGAGCTCAACTTCCACCTCGGCGGCGTCAACGAGGACGCCGACGCCAACGGGATCCTCGACACCGAGGACACGAACATCGACGGCATCCTCGAGGAGTGGGAGGACACCGGCCAATCCTACGCCCCGGCCGGCAAGGCCTCCCGGCACTACGGCGTCCACAACGGCCGCGTCGACACCGAGGACCTCAACAAGAACGGCCGGCTCGACGCCCAGGATTTCAGCGGCGACGACTTCGGGTACAAGGGGACCGGCGTCAACGCCGCGCTCCACAACGCCACGGACAGCACCGACCACGCCTCCGTCAACTTCGGCCCCGACAAGTGGCGCACCTTCCAGATCCCGCTCAACATCTCCACCGCGACCGCCAGCCGGTGGACCGCGATCAAGCAGCTCAGGATCTCGGTGCGCAAGAAGGCGGGCGGGGCGGCCTGCGCGGGCCTCTCCTGCGCCATCAAGTTCGCGCGCATCGCCGTGGTCGGCAACACCTGGCTCAGGGGCCAGGCGGGCGACCCCTCCACCGGCCAGGGGCAGACGGCCGCGCTCGAGACCCTGACGGCCACGCCGGTCAACTCCGTGGACAACCCCGACTACGTGCCCATCTTCAACGCGGGCGGCCAGGCCTCGGACGCCTTCAAGGACCTCTACGGCGACGTCTCGACTTTGCAGAAGCAGTCCGGCTCCCGCAACCTCACCGAGCAGGCCCTGCAGCTCGAGTTCGTGAACCTCGCCGCCGGCGCCGTGGTCACGACCAAGCGGCTCTTCCCCAGGGCGGTGGACATCAGCCAGCACAAGGTCTTCAACTTCCTGGTCTACGGGAACGCCGACCCCAACAACGTCAACCAGACCGGCAACAAGGTCTTCTTCCTGCGCGTCGGCAACGACACCAACTTCTTCGAGGCCCAGGTCCCCCTCTCCTTCACCGGGTGGCGCAAGGTCGAGATCCACCAGGCCGACGTCAACGGCGACATGATCGCCGAGGAATGGCGCTCGACCGTCCCGGACATCGTCATCGTCTCGAGCGGGTACCCCAGCCTCCAGCAGGTCGCCCAGGTCGTGGCCGGGGTGCGGTCCACCGCCTCGCCCGTCGGGCAGACCCAGCGCGGCAGGCTCTACCTCGACGAGCTCTACCTCTCCGAGCCCGTGGTGCGGGTCGGGACCGCCAAGAAGCTCGAGATCAACTTCGAGACCCCGGGCTGGGCGACCTACGGGCTCAAGCACCGCTCGGTCGACCGCAACTTCCAGACCCCGACGTCGGTCGTCTCCAACCAGAACAACCGGGAGGACTCGGCCTACCTCAACTTCACGCGGCTGCGCTTCTTCCCGATGAACGTCACCGTCTCGCGCGCGATCACCGAGACCCCCTCCACCGTCAAGACGGGCGACCTCTCGAACCTCGTCAAGCTCCTCTACCAGGGCAAGGTCACGACCTGGAACGGGAACGCTTCGGGGACCTTCTCGCTGGGCTCGCTCCCCCGCCTGAACCTGGCCCACGCCAGGAACCGCATCGAATACGACCTCCTCACCCGCGCCGACGACCGGCAGAGCTACAGCGTCTCGGCCAGCTACGGCGTCCCGGTCAACTGGTACGTCACCCCGAAGTCCATCGACGCGAGCCACACCTACCAGAAGTACGAGGTGACCTTCGACTCCCTGGAAGCGCGCAAGTTCCCCGGCAACGCCAACACCCGCGAGGTCGGCCAGACCACCATCGCCCGGATGACCTTCGTGCCGTGGGACGGGTCGGGCTTCAACCCGAACTACTCGCTCTCCAGGGTGGTCGAACGGCGCGCCGACTTCACCGGCCCGACGGAGCTCGTCAAGGCCTACCCGAAGTCCCTCAACCAGAGCGCCGGGTTCAACTCGAACTGGAGGATACTGCGCTGGCTCAACCCCCAGGCCAACTACTCGGTCGACATCATCGAGAACAACGTCTTGAACGTCTCCACCTACATCGTGGCCGGGTCGACCTACGTCTTCGACGTCGGGGACATCAAGACCGTCAACCGCAACGCCAACGGGTCGGTCAACCTCCCCATCTCCATCGGCGAGATCTTCCCCTCGTCCAAGCTCTTGCGCTCCTTCAACGTCGCCTCGGGCTACCAGATCCAGGACGGCGACGTCTGGAACGCGGTCGAGAAGGGGCTGAGGTCCCAGTTCGGCCTCGTGGTCCGCGAGGCGCTCAAGCCCCGCAACCCGGCCGCCCAGCGCGCCAACCAGACCCTCCGCGACACCATCAACTCGTCCCAGCGCTGGAACCCGCTCGACTCCTACGCCATCCCCGGCCGCCTGGCCCCGCTCAAGACCATCGCGCTCTCCAACAACTTCGTCAAGAGCATCGAGCGCACGGACGTGACGGGCACCGTGTCCAAGAAGATCGCCACCACCCTCCCGGACATGGTGGCCTCCGTCGGCCAGCTCGAGCGGTTGATGTTCACCGACCGGTGGATGCAGAACACCCAGATGAACTTCAAGTACTCCTTCCGCAAGACCGAGGACGTCGCGCACTCCATCGAAGACGAGGAGTCCTTCGGCACGGACCTGCGCACCATCGTCCTCAAGAAGTTCGACAGCCTCATCAACTACAACTTCCGCATCGCGGAGAAGAAGGACCTGCGCATCAACCAGATGGTCCAGCGGACCAGCCACGAGGACGCCACGCTGCAGGTGACCTTCGACGTCAGGAAGTTCCGCTTCACGCCCAAGGTCGACTACACCAACGACGTCACCCGGCTGGGCACGGGCCTCAAGACCGCGGACCTCACCACCGTCACGCCCAGCCTCCTGGTCCGCGCCGACCTCGCCCTGCCCAAGGGCCTCAAGCTCCCCGGGGCGGCCAAGGTCCTGCTGTTCACCAACCGCATCATCTGGACCACGACCGTGTCCATGGTCAACAAGATCTCGCCGCTGAGCGTCGCGGACAACTCGAAGCTCCTGACCCTCAACACCAGCGGGGACTACGAGATCGCCAAGAACCTGCGCATGACGATCAACGGCTCCCTCGGCCGGCTCTGGCACAAGTACCTCAAGGAGGAGGAGTACATCTCCTACCAGCTGGGGAGCACCCTGACATTCCAGTTTTAGGAGGCCTATGACCAAGGAACTGCGCATCTCGACCAAGTCTCGGACCGAGCTCGTGGACATCACGGAGGACATCCTCCACCATCTCGGCGACATCGGCGCCAAGTCGGGCATCCTGGTGGTCTTCGTCCCCCACACGACCGCGGGAGTGACCATCAACGAGAACGCCGACCCCGACGTCACCCAGGACATCACGGGGTTCATGGCCGAGCTCATCCCCAAGAACGCGGGCTTCGCCCACGGGGAGGGGAACTCCGACGCCCACATCAAGAGCTCGCTCTTCTCCCCCTCCCTGACCCTCATCGTCGAGGGTGGAGCCCTGCGCCTGGGCACCTGGCAGGCCGTGTTCTTCGCGGAGTTCGACGGCCCGCGCAACCGGAAGGCGTGGCTGAAGTTCGTCCCTTCATGACGCGGGCCTCGCCCGCCAAGGCTCAAGCAGCCCGCGGCAGGCCGCGCCTGAGGGCCGTCATCCTTGCCGCCGCCCTCCTCTGCCCGGCAGGCGCCCGCGCCGCGCGCACCGTCGTCAGGAAGGTCTCCGCGGGAGGCCTGGAACGCAGCTACCGCCTCCACGTCCCCGATGCCGCGAAAATCCCGGCTCCCCTCGTCGTCGCCTTGCACGGCGGCGGCGGGACCGCCAGGGGGATGGTGGGCTTCAGCAGGCTCGTGCCGCTCTCGGACCGCGAGGGGTTCATCGTCGCCTATCCGGAATCCGGGAGCCGCAACTGGTACGACGGCAGAGAAGGGGAGTTCTCCGGGGCCCACCGGGACCGGCGCGACGACGCGGCATTCATCGTCGCGATGATCGACGCGATCCACAAGGAGCACCCTGTCGACCAGGACCGCGTCTACGCGACCGGGGTTTCCAACGGGGCTTTTTTGTCGAACTACATCGCCGCGACCCATGCGAAGCGGTTCGCGGCCATCGCCCCGGTCGTGGGCGGGATCGCCGACCCTTTCCACAAGGCCTTCGCTCCCGAGGAGCCGGTCTCCGTCCTCGTGGTCCAGGGCACGGAAGACCCCCTCGTGCCTTACGGAGGGGGAAACGTGGCGCGGGGCCGCGGCAAGGTCATCGCCACCGAGGAGGCGCTGCGCCTATGGGTGAAGGCCGACGGCTGCGAGCCGGAGCCGCGGACGGACTTGCTCCCGGACCTCGACCCAGGGGACGGCTGCCGGGTCGAACGCTCCGTCTGGTCAGGCTGCCGCGGCGGGACCGAGGTCGTGCTGCTCAAGATGGCGGGCGCGGGGCACGCCTGGCCCGGCGGGAGCCAGTACCTGCCCAAGAGGATCATCGGCCGGGTCTGCCGCGACTTCGACTCCTCCCTCATCTGGGAGTTCTTCAAGTCCCATCCCAAGCCGGCGCGGCCGTGAGGAAGGGCCCTCCGGCGGAGAGGACCGGGTCCGGATCCCGGCCGCCCGTCAGCCGACCAGGTCGCCCATCATGCCCAGCAGGGCGGGGATGTCCGCGAGCCCCCGCAGCGTCGAGCCTGGGGAGACGTGCGCCAGCAGGGGAGTGATCAGCAGCCGCGCCCTGCCGCCCGGGCGGAGCTCCTCGTAGAGCCGCCTGGCATGCTCGGGCGGGACGAGCCGGTCGTCCGGGTCGTGGAGCAGGTGGACGCGCGAGCCCAGCCCCTTGAGCTTCCCGGCCGGGGAGAGCGCGGGATCGAGCCCGGGGTCCTTGCCCAGCCGATGGAGTTCCCGCAGGCTGTGACGCTCCACCAGGGCGTAGGCCCGCCGCTTGCCCTCCACGGCGGGGTCCGTGCAGTAGGATCCCAGGGCGGCCGCGACCTCGCGCCGGTCCTCCTCGCTCAGGCCCAGCCTGTCCATGACCGGGAAAGCCATGGCGAGGCGCAGGTAGATGTGGTCGTGCCACTGGGCCTCGGTCCGGGGCGGACTGCTCTCCGGCAGGTGGCGCTCCCAGATCGCGGCCAAGGAATGGTAGGCGCCGAAGGACACGACGGGGTCGAGCTTGCCGGCCAGGTCCTCCCGGGCCGCGGCCACGAGCGCGAGCCCCGCGCCGAAGCTGAACCCCGCCATCGCGACGGGCCCCCCGTACTCCGACCATAGGGAGCCGGCGATGTCGGCGATGACGCCGACGTCGCCCTCGCAAAAGACGCAGGACTTGAGCCCCGGCAGGTCGGCGGCCGCCGCCCGCACGCCCGCTTCGGCCAGGCGCCGGGCGAACGCCCTCAGGCGGAGATCGTCTTTCCCAGCCAGGGTCACGCCGTGGACCAGCAGGCACGTCCTCTTGGCGGGCCCGGCCGGCTCGTAGACGTCGAAGGCGGCGCCGGAGGCGGTGGTCCGGGACCGCGGCTCGACGCCCCCCCCGCCGGAGCGCGTCACGGCCAGCAGGAATCTGGCCGCGGCGAGGGAGCGCATCATCGGCGCAGGTTGTTGAACACGCAGGCGGGCATCAGCCTGCCGTCGGCCTGGGGGTACTGCTGGCAGCACTTGACGGCCCGAGACAGGTCGAAGGTGTGGCGGTCCATGAAGTGGTGGATGAAGATGGACTTGACGTGCTTCTCCGTCACCGACATGACCTGGCGCGGGGAGAAGCCAGCCTTGAGCTCGTTGAGCTCCGAGAGGATGGCCTTGATCGCCTTGAGCGCGGCCTGGCGGTCGGGGACCGAGCCGGAGGCGGTCCAGAGCCTGTAGATGGAGTCCTTGATGCGGCCGACGTTGCCCTCGTCCATGCCGAAGAGCGCGTTGTTCTTGATGATGTCCAGGTAGTCGGCCGGATCGAAGAGCCGCGGGATGGGCGTGAAGCCCCCGTCCGCGAGCTTGATGAGGTAGGTGAGCGCGAAGCACGCGGGGTGGCTGCAAGGGAGCGGCGAGAAGTCGGACTTCTCGAGCGCGCCTTTGGACCCGCCCGCGATGAGCCCGACCACGTCGGGGATGGTCAGGACGTCCATGGGATCGTGCGGGAACGCCGCCCCCCCCGTCCCCGCGTGGCAGCAGGGCTGGAACATCATGCTGAGCGCGTTGTCGGTCTTGAAGAAGAGGTCCAGGAGCGCCGGCACCTCGGCCTCGTTGTGGCCTTTGGCCAGGGTGACGGTCATGGAGAAAGGCGCCTGGCGTCCGATGAGGAGGTCCACGACGCGGCGCTTGAGGCCCGAGAGGTCGGCCCCGCGCAGGCCCCGGTAGGTGGCCGGCTCGAAGCCGTCGAGCTGGAGCGAGACCACGACGCCTTGGTCCCTCAAGAAATCCACCAGGTCCGGTCTCTTTAGGAGCCCGAGCCCGTTGGTCGAGACCGAGGCCTTGGCCACCTTCCTCGAGACGAGATGCTCCACGATCCTGCGGAACTCGGGGTGCAGGGTGGGCTCGCCCCCGCTCAAGTTGACCAGGTTGAGGGAGCCCTCGCAGCGCTCGAGGCTGTCCATGACGCCTTTGAACTCCTCGAAAGGCATGAAGGACGAGTCCCGGTTCTTGACCAGGCAGAGCGGGCACTTCAAGTCGCAGTGGTCGGTGATCTCGATGATGGGCACGCAGGTATGCTGCTGGTGCTGGGGGCACAGCCCGCAGGATGCCGGGCATCCGGCATAGGTCCCGACCGAACGCGCCTTGGGGTCCGTGCCGGGCTTCAGATAGGTCAGCGAATCCAGGTACCACTTCTCGTCGCCGCACACCAACGCCTGGGAGGGACCGTCCTTGGGGCAGTGCTTGAGAAAATAGACCTTGCCGCCGCTGAACACGATCTTGGCGTCCACGAGCTTGCCGCAGGCCGGGCAAAGGCTCTTTGTGGTGGAGAAATAGCAAGCCTCCCCCACGGGGAGGCGCGCAGCCGTGGGGGAGAGGGGTCTTTTCATAAGGGAGGCCTACTTCTCCACCCAGAACCTCTCGTCCTTCTGCCGGTAGAACAGGTTGTAGGTGCACGCCGGCCGGAGCCGGCGGGACTCGTCCGGGACCATGTCCGGGCATTTGACGGCGCGCGCCACGTCGAAATTGTCCTCGTCCATGTGGGCGTGCACGTAGATGGTCTTGGTGTGCCGTTCGCCGAGCTTCTGGCGCTCGAACACGGTGTGGGACTCGCCCGGGGGATAGAGCTTCCTCAGGATGGCCTTCATGGTCTTGAGCTGGCCCGCGGCCTCGTCGGAGCCGGAACTGCCGGCCCAGAGCAGGTCCATGCCGGTCTTGAGGGCACCTTCGAACCTGCCGTCCGGGTGAAGGAGGTAGCCGCCCTTGAGGGCTTCCCTCAGCTCCTCCCTGGAGACGACCCTCAGCAACGGCACGACCTCCTCCGACTTGCTGCCGAAGAGGTAGCAGATGCCGTAGCACAAGGGATGCGCGGACGGCAGCGGCATGAAGTCGGCGACGCGGATGCGGCCGCCGGTGCCGGCCTCGACGATCCTCTCGGTCTCGTCGATGGTGATGTGCTCCCTCGGCGAGAACTCCTTGCCCCCGTAGCCGGTGAAGGTCATGGTCTGGACCGTGAGGCTGCGGATGAAGTCCTCGTCGAGCGCCATCTTGAGGATGCGGGGAAGCTCGTCGTCGTTGACGCCCTTGATGAGGACGTTGAGGATGGTGGTGGGCACGTCGAACTTCCGGAGGTTCTCCAGGGCCTTGAGCTTGGCCTCCACGATGTCAAGGCCGTGGATGCGCCTGCTCTTGGCCGGGTCGAAGGTGTCGAAGGAGAGGATGACGTAGACGCCCAGGTCCTTGAGCCTCTGGACGAGGTCCGGGTCCTTGGCGAGCGTAAGGCCGTTGGAGTTGAGCGTGATGCGGCCGATCTCGGGCCTCTTGGCGAGCTCGAGGAGGCTCAAGAGGTCCGGGTGCAGGGTGGGCTCGCCTCCGGTGACGTTGATGAGGTCCACTGGGCCCGCGGCCTCGACGATCCAGTCGAGGAGCCGCTTCATCTCCTCCTTGGTCTTGAAGTAGACCTTGTCCTTGCGGTTGTAGGTGAAGCAGATGGGGCAGCGCAGGTTGCAGGCGTTGGTGATGGAGAAGACCGGGAGGTTGCACTTCTGCTCGTGGAAGGCGCACGGCCCGCAGTCGAAGGGGCAGCCTTTCTCGACCTTGGTGGCGGCCAGGGGAGGCTTGCCCGTCGCCATGGGCTGGCGGATCGCGTCCAGGTACCATTCCTCGCTGGCCGCGACCAGCGCCCGCGACGCGCCGTGCTCCGGGCAGATCCTCTCCTGGTAGACCTTGCCGCCCTCGAACACGATCTGGGCCCGGACGATCCTGCGGCACTCGCGGCACAGGCCGCTGGTCGTGGAGAAGTACGTGTAGCCTTTGTCCGTCACAACCCGCCGTCGATCGTGATGTTCTGCGCGTTGATGTAGCCGGAGCGGTCCGAGGCGAGGAAGGCCACGACCTCGGCCACCTCCTCGGGCCTGCCCGCCCGGCCCAACGAGCAGTACTTCATGTACTCGGCGCGCTGGCTCTCGCTCAGATTCATGCCCACGCCCGCGTCGATGAACCCCGGCGAGACCGCGTTGACCCGGATGCCGTAGCGGCAGAGCTCCTTGGCGAGGGACATGGTGAAGCCCAGCAGGGCCGCCTTCGAGGTGGCGTAGTGGACCGGGACCTCGAGGAGCCGCTGGCCCGCGATGGAGCTCAAATTGACGATGGCGCCGGCCCTCTGCCGGATCATGTGCCGGACCACGGCCTTGGTCGCCAGGAACACGCCCTTCACGTTCACGTCCATGACCTGGTCCCAATCCTCCTCGTCGATCATGGCGAAGGGCATCACGCTGGTCATCCCCGCGTTGTTGACCAGGATGTCGATGCGGCCGAACTCCTTGACGACCTCGTCTACGAACCGCTCGATGCCGGGCCGATCGAGGGCCGAGACCCGCGCCGCCAGAACCTTGCCGCCCTTCTTGGCCAGCCCCTCGCGGAGCTTGAGCGCCTTGGTCTCGTTGCGGTTGTAGGTGAAGGCGACGTCGGCGCCGTGCGCGGCGAAGACCTCGCAGATCTTCTCGCCCAGACCGCCGCTTCCCCCGGTCACGAGCGCCGTCTTGTCCTTCAGCATGGCCCTCCCCCTCTTGCTAGGCCTTTCGGGTCGCCCGCGGATAGGCCCATTGGCGCCGCCCGCCTGGGCCCTGCGGCTCTACAGGGCGGGAGACGACTTATCGTATCATATCATCCGCTACGTTTATGGGCATGGGCCATCCCCGCGCAGGAGCCGTCCTATTCGCGTTGAGCCTGGTCTTGGGCATCCCTCCCCGCGCCCATGCCAACCTCCAGATCGAGGGCGGAGCCTCCGAGAAGGACCGCCAGGAATTCGCCCGCATCCAGACCGCCTTCGAGGAAGCGGCCAACAAGAAGGATTTCGAGCTCCTCAGGCCGTACCTGGACAAAGCCTTCCAGGGGCGGATGGTGTCCGACGAGGACGTGAGCGGCGTCGAGGGGCTGCAGGCTTTCTGGAAGAAGATCGGCGGCGTCTCCGAGAAGGAGGGAGTCCACCGCTACACGATCAGGCTCAACCCCGAAAACCTCAGGATCGCCGGCAACGAGGCCGTGGCCAAAGGCCGCACGGACGAGAAGTTCGAGGTCCGGCCGGGAGACCCCGTCGAGTTCCACTCGGAGTGGGAAGTCCGGCTGCAAAAGGATGCCGGCGGCCGTTGGAAGCTCTCGTCCATGAACTCCCGGCTCGACCCGATCGACAAGATCTCCCTGGCGTTGAAGGTGACGGCCAAGAAGCTCTTGGGCGGGGCCTTGGACCGGCTGGCCATCCCCGCCGCCGCGACGAACAGACTCGACCTCCACAAGGTCCGGGCGGACAAGGAACAGGATTTCGACGGCGACAGGGTCCGCTACCGGGCTTCGTTCATCGACACCGTCAAATCGAAGGCCGCCCCGAAGCGCTGAGGCTCCGCCGGGATCCCGCCGACAGGCTCGAAACCACTGCATGCGCTATTTCCTCATCGACAGAGTGACGGAGCTCGAGGTCGGCAAGAGCGTGCGCGGCGTGAAATGCGTCACGCTCAGCGACGAGGTCATCCACGACCATTTCCCGGACTACCCCATCCTGCCGGGCGCCCTGATCGTGGAAGGCGCGGCCCAGCTGGCGGGCTTCCTGCTGGAGATGACCCTCAACCGCCCCGACAGCCCGCCCCGCCGCGCCCTCTTGGTCCAGATCGAGCACGCCAAGTTCTATTCGCTTTGCGAGCCCGGCGACCGCCTGGAGTTCGCCGTCACCCTCGGCGAGCGGCTCGAGGACGCGGTCCAGGCCGCCGCCGAGGCCAGCGTGGACGGCAAGCGCGTGGCGCGGGCGGCGTTGACCTTCATGATGAAGGACATCGCCTCCGTGAAGATCCACGAGCAGCGCAGATATCTGTACACGCTATGGACCAAGCATCTCCAGCCGCCGCCAACGATCCTCTAGTGCTGCGACCGGCTCATAGCTGCGGTCCTGGAGGCCAGGATTTGAGCCGGCTGCAAGGCGCGAGGAAGGAAAAGGCTGGACGCCTGCGACTGACGAGCAACACCGCAGCCGGCCGAAGACGGGCCTCCGCGCTTTTGAGAGGAATCGATGGTCTCGCCCAGTGATTTCCCTGAGAGCGCGGCCGGTCGCAGCACTAGAATTGGTAGGCGAAGCGCAGGCCGGGGACCACGATGCCGGCGCCGCCGCCGGGCATGAAGACGGCGTGGTACCTGAAGTCGAGGTCCAGCTCGAAGGTGTCGGTGATCCCGTAGCCGAGGGTGTGGCCGGCGCTGAGGCCGAAGTACGTGTTGGAGGATTCCTTCATCGGCAAGGTCTGCCCGGCCAGGCTCGTCCCGTTGGTCGTCTGGCCCGAGAGGATGGCGTTCCCGGCCCCCCTGATGAAGGCGTAGACGCCGCCCCCGACGCCGAAGTAGTACCTCACCTCGTCGGTGAGGCTGCCGCCCACCTTGAGGGTGGGCGAGAAGTGGAGCATGGTCGTGTCCATGTCCGAGGTGAAGGAGACCGTCTCGGGGCTCCCGTCCCGGTCGAGGTCCATGCCTTCGAACGTGCCCTGGAACTTGTGCCCTCCCGAGAAGCCCATCTCCATCGCGTACCAATAGCCGTCAGCCACCTCGTAGTTGACGCACGCCAGGATGTTGAGGGAGTTGCCGTGCTGGTCCACGAACGTCCCGTTGGTGCCCACCGGCACGGCGATGCCCGGCGTCAGGGACAGGGACCACTGGCCCTTGTCGGCCCCGGCCGGACCGACGGCCAGCAGGACCAGGACCCCGGCGAACGCTGCGACCGCCCTTCTCATGCCACCAATGATATCAACTCCGGCGCTCGAGAGCCAGGGCCGCGACCGCCGTGTCAAGGCCGGCCCATCGGCTCCGTCATACATGGTAGAATCCATCGGTGCAACGCTTCGATCCGGCATCCGTGCGCGAGCATTTCGACTCCATCGCCGCCCACTACGACCTGGGCAAGTTCGACAGGACGTACTACTGGCAGGAGCTCGTCTCCATCTACCGGGAGCACGTCCCCCCCAAGTCCTCCGTCCTGGACATCGGGTGCGGCACCGGCATCCTCCTGGCGAGCCTGGACCCCCGCCGGGGCGCCGGCCTGGACATGAGCCCCGCGATGGTGAAGGCGGCCCGGGCCAAGCACCCGCAGTACGAGTTCTGGACCGAGGACATCGCCCGCCCCGCCCGCCAGGAGGTCTTCGAGCGCGTCGTCATCTGCAACGTGCTCGAGCATCTCCCCGACCCCGGCCTCGCCGTCGACGGGCTCAAGGCCTACGCGGACCGCCGGACGCGCTTCGTGGCCACGGTGTCCAATCCCCTCTGGGCCGGCCCCCTGCATCTGGCCGAGGTCCTGGGCCTCAAGTTCCCGGAAGGCGTCCATGAATGGATGTCCCTGAGGGACATCCGCCGCCTCCTGGAGTGGCACGGTTTCGAGGTGGAGGCCGTCGAGGGCCGCATCCTCCTGCCGGTCCGGGTGCCGCTGCTCAGCGGCCTCGTCAACCGGCTCGCCCGGCGCCGGCCGCTGCGGCGCCTCTGCTTCGTCTACGTGGTGGTCTTCCGCCTCAAGGAAGGGCCGTAGCCCGACCCACGGCGCTCCCGCGGGCCCGGCAGGTCGCCGAAGCTGATCCCCATGGACCGGGCCGAGGTGATGGTGTCGTGGTCCAGCGGCACGGTCTTCAAGCGCCTGATGGCCTGGGAGAGCGGGATGGAGACGATCCTCGGGGTCTTGAGCGCCACCATCCGGCCGAACCGCCCCTCCTGGACGAGGCGCACGGCGGCCGAGCCCAGGCGGGTCGCCAGCAGCCGGTCGAACGTCGTGGGATGCCCGCCGCGCTGCAGGTGGCCGAGCACCAGCGAACGGGTCTCCTTGCCGGAACGCTTCTGGACCTCCCGCCCGACCCACTCCGCGACGCCGCCGAGCCGCTCGACGTGGTCCGCCTGGGCCGCCTCCTGGAGGACCCGCTGCCCGCCCCTGGGGACGGCGCCCTCGGACGTCACCACGATGGAGAACATCCTCTTGATCCGGTCGCGCTCGCGCACCTTGTCGCACACCGCGTCGATATCGAACGGGATCTCGGGGATGAGGATGCAGTCGGCCCCGCCCGAGACCCCGGCGTTGAGCGCGATCCAGCCCGCGTAGCGGCCCATGACCTCGACGACCATGCAGCGCCGGTGGGACTGGGCGGTCGAGTGGAGCCGGTCGATTGCCTCGGTGGCGATGCTCACCGCCGTGTCGAACCCGAACGTGACGTCCGTGCCGAGGAGGTCGTTGTCGATGGTCTTGGGGACGCCCACGATGGGGATGCCCTTCTCGAAGAGCTGATGGGCGATGCCCAGCGTGCCCTCCCCGCCGATGCTGATCAGGGCGTCGAAGCCCAGCTTCCTGAAGTTGCGCACCACCGTACCCGACAGGTCGACCTCCTTGGGCCCCGCGGGCGTGCGCACGACGTGCTTGAAAGGGTTGCCCCGGTTGGCCGTGCCGAGGATGGTCCCGCCCTGGTTGAGGATCCCGCGGATGTCCTCCGGGTCGATGCGAACGAGCTTGCGCCTAGGGTCGATGAGCCCCGCCAGCCCCTCCTGGATGCCGTAGACCTCCCAGCCCAGGTGGTAGGCCGTCTTGGTGGCGGCCCTGATCACGGCGTTGAGCCCCGGCGCGTCGCCTCCGCCCGTGCTCAGGGCGATCCTGAGCTTCCTGCCTTTCGACGGACTCGACATGGCTTGCCTCCCGCAAAACGGATCCTCCCGGATTCTACAATATGGGGAGGCATCCTCATGATCAGCCCGGCCGTCGCGGCAAGGCGCCGGCCGGGCGGGACCACATCCCCTTGCCATAGAAACCGTTCAACCAGCGGTAAAGCCCTCCCAACCCGGCCGGAAGGGACTCCCCCTCGTTATCGGACGTCATGACGGAGACCTTCTTGGCCCGGCCGCCGCTGCGCAGCGTGATGACCGCCACCGGCGCATCGAGCACCCCGCCGGACACATCATAGGACTCTTTCAGCCGCATGAAACCGCTGGCGGCCGCCAATTCGCCGAGCGCCTCCAATTCGCCTCGATCAAGATCCCCTTTCGCGAGCGGCGTGACGGAGGCATCCTCGCGGCTGCTGGCCCTCGTTGAACGATAGGCGCCGTTCGTCATGATGACCAACACGTCCGTGTAGCCCTTGAAACCGTTGTGGTACGCGTACTCGATCCACACGCCGCCCTGGGCGGAGCCTGACCGCTCCGACGGGCCGGCCGCGCCGGCTGAAGGGGGCTTTTCGGCGTCAAAGAAGACCTCATACGCCAAGGAGTTGAAGACACCCTCGACGACGGGTGCGCCTTCGGCCGCAACGCGGGAAGCGATGCATTTCAGGGTGAACCCCCTCCCCCTGTACGTCTGCCCGGGCTTCAGGACCGGATCTTCGCCGTCGATCGTGAAGAGGATGGAATATTCGCAGAATCGATCCCGGCAACCCAGCATGTCCTTCTGCGCCGCCGCGATCATGATGCCGTTGATATCGCCGGGGTCAGCGCGCTCCTTGCCGGAACTTCCTTCCAGCTGATGAAGGACTTTCACGTATTTGGCCTTGTTGGTCTTGTGAAGCAGCCACACCTGATGAGGAGAGTCGTCCCCGCAGGTTTCGGTCTTCAAGAAGACATCGCCGTCCGCCGCGATCTCCGGCGGAAGGACCACGGACTTGCCACCCCAGCGCCGCTGCGAATCGGCTCCGAAAGGCCTGCAATCGAATTTCCTCCGGCCAACGGCAGGCTGCAGTCGCCCCTCGGACGGGGAGAGGCACTGGCCGGTTTCCATGTCCACGCAACCTGTCTTGCCGCCGTTCTGACACGACTTGCAGGGTCCGCAGGAATACTGGAGCAAGGCATGGCTCCCGCTCTTCGCCTGGATCCTCCCGGCCAGAACCGGCATGACGGCGCACCTGGCTTCAGCCGTGGCCGGATAAGCCGCCGATCCGGCCAACCACATGCCCACGAAGATCGCATCAGATCTGCTCATGGCAAACCCCTCACCCGTTCATCTCACGACGAGCCTGCGGGCCTCGAAGAAGTCGAAGGCGTCCAGCCCAGACCATGATACAACAGATCGGCGAGGCCGGAGCGCGATTTCGTCGGCGGTCGGGCGCGCCTCGCGACGCCCGGCACTTGATGATGTATCATTCCCGTTGGATGGAGGTTCCCAAGCTCTTGGACCTGGTCTTGCCGGTCGCTTTGGCCTGCGCGGTCGCCCCGGCCCTCCCGGCCCTGGCCGCGGAGGTGTCCGCCCCGACGCGGACAAGCGCGGATTCGCCGTTCGGCATCCACGACCCCGGCTTTCCCACCGCCGAGAACGACATCACAGCCATCGGCGCGAAATGGGTGCGCTACGCCGGCAGGGACGGGATCGTCTGGGATGCCGTGGAACGTCAGGAGGGGCGTCTTGACTGGAGACACAACGACCACCTCTACCTGAAGACCCGCCGGATGGGGGTCAGGATGCTCGTCAGCACGATATCGGCGAGCAGGGCCCACCGGGCCCGCCACGGCCGCACGCCGCCGAACATGAAGGCCTATCTCGACTTCCTACGGAAAGCCGTGGAGCGCTATGATGGGGACGGTGTCGACGACGCTCCGGGCTCGCCGGTGGTCGAGATTTGGCAGATCGAGAACGAGCCCGACATCTTCTGGAAGGACTCCCCGCAGGACTACGCGAGGCTCTTGATGGGATCGTACAAGGCGGTCAAGGACGCCAACCCTGCCGCCAAGGTCGCCATCGGCGGCGTCGGCACGCCGGATGGGTTCGACGGAAGGAAGGAGTTCTATATCCGGACGCTGGAGGCGTTGGATGCCGCCAGGGCCGCCCCTGGCGACCGGTACTTCGACGTCTTCGATCTCCATTGGTACCCTTTCGCCTACGACTACGACCACATGATCGAGCCGCCGGAACCGCTGCCCGAAGGCCGCCTGTTCCGCCTCGCCGGCTACGTCGACGACATCAGGCAGACGCTGGCGAGGTTCGGGTATCCCGACACCCCCATCTTCATGACGGAGACGGCCCAATATAGCGGGACCCCGTCGCGGACCAGGATGCTTCCTCCGGAAGCCGCCGACACCTCGTCGGCCTATCACAGCGAATCCCGGCAAGCGGTCTTCCTGGTGAAACTCTATCTCTACGCCATCGCCCACGGCATCCAGAAGGTCTTCTGGGTCACCCTGACCGAATGGCATGCCTTCGGAGGCGACCTCAACGGCGTGTTCGACAACGTCGGCCTCATCAACAACCCGCTCAATGACGGCCAGCGCCACAGGAAGCTCTCCTACTATGCCTACAAGAAGCTGGCGGCCACGCTGGAGGGCAGCGATTGGAGCACCGTCCAGACCGTCCTGGACAAGGACGGGACGCACGTCTACAAGCTCATGAGGAACGGCAAGCCTGTATGGGTCTGCTGGAACGACGGCCGCGAGCGCACGACGGTCGATCTCCCCCTTGGGAAGCCGGGAGAGTCGGGGGAAATCAGGATCACGGAATTGGTGCCGCGGCAGGGGTCTGGGAAGGACGTGTCGGACGATGCGACCGCGTTCAGGAGGATCGTCGGGAGAAGCCCGGCGAACCCATCGACGCGGACCGTGACCTTCGAGATCGCCGACCGGCCCGTGGCCGTGACGGAGGAGAGCCCCGCCACCCCCTCCTGGATGCCGTAGACCTCCCAGCCCAGGTGGTAGGCCGTCTTGGTGGCGGCCCTGATCACTGCGTTCAGCCCCGGCGCGTCGCCTCCGCCCGTGCTCAGGGCGATCCTGAGCTTCCTGCCTTTCGACGGACTCGACATGGCTTGCCTCCCGGGAACGGACCTATCGGGATTCCACAATATGGGGAGGCAGCCTCGATGAAACGGCGTTAGCCCCCTCGCTACTCGCCCCCCCGTACTTGACCCTCCCCTGCGGGGGGAGACGAGTGATTTCCCCCTCGGCTCAGACACGGCTCATGCGCTCCGGGCAGCGCCGGGGCTACGCCGCGCTGAAATCGTCGGCTGGAGGAGACATTTCCCCGTATAGGTCCGCCCGGGGGTCGAGTTGGCAGGCGTCGTCGGGAGGGGCGCGCAGGTCCTCGTCGGGTTCGGGCTCGTGAGGCAAGACGCTGACAGCGGGCACGGTTTTGGGCAGGTCCATCATGATGACCGCCGTAGGGACCATGGTCTGACGGCATCGCCGCGGCACGGGCATCGGGCGAGATGGCGCTCAATGGACCATGCTACAATCTCCTCTCGAACCATGGGAAAGGCCGAGGAGAACAAGACGCGCCAGCGCAAGCACGACGAAGTCCTGGTAGGCTCAGGCTCCTTCCGTATCGACCCCAAACGCGCGCTCGAGGTCCTGCGAGAGAGCCAGTTGGCCGTCAAGGAAAACGGGATGGCGCTGTGGGTGCGAGCCGCGGTCCTGCGAGGCGCCAAACGGGCGGACTTCGTTTTTTGGCCGTTCTCGATGACCATCCGCTTCGGCGGCAAGCCTTTGACGGCTGCGGAGATGAAGGATCCCTTCTCGGTGCTGTTGAGCGGAAGCTCGGCTGATCCCGCTTCCCGCTGGTTGGCGGTCGCCCTGGTCCATACCTCGATCCCGATGATGCGCCTCACGGTCGAGTCCGGGCCAGCGGACTCCCGAATGGTCATGGTCCTCGACGATGATGGCTTCCATGCGGCGGAACCGGCCTCCCACAGCCCGTCCAGTTCCGCGGACACGGTCGTGAAAGCACGCTGGAAAGTGGAGGCCGACCTGGAGCGTTATCCCTTGAGCTCGAGCTGGGACGCGCTTGAACTCCGGTCCGCCCTCGAGCCTTGTCCCATGGCGGTGTGGACCCCGCAGAACGACCGCTTTTCCTACCTGATCGAGCCTGCTCAGCCGGACAAGCGGGGCGGCCTGCTCAAGGACGTGCACAAGGGAGGGCTTCGCATCCTTCTCAGACCGAGAGAAGTGCCTGGGATCGAGGTCCGCTTCTGCGTGGCGGGGGTCGCGGTCGAAGGCTCGGCCGCCATCCCGTTCCCGGTCCCGTGGAGCGCGTGGGTGGACGACCTGCAGCTCGAGCTCGACGCTTCCTTGAAGTCCGCGGTCCAAGGAGAGCGCTGGCACGCGGCGCTCAAGGCCGTGGAGGAGGCGGCCAGGGAACACTCGCTCGCGATGATGGAGCGCCACGCACGGGTCATGCGGCTCGTCGGCGGTCTGCTGATGGCGAACCCGGGCCTGGTCCCAGAATGGAGACGCTTGAGAAGCCTCTCTCTGGCTTCATTGGCCGCTTGCTTCAAGAAAGATCGACGGACAGGCAGGTTGAGGCGTTTGTTCGGCGGCAAGCTTTCCGGGGATCGGCTCAGGATGCTCGAATGCGCCATGACATGCGTGCACCTCCATGAGCCCGCGGATGCCGTGTCAACTGATCCCGAGCGGAAAGGCCGTGATCCGCTCAAGACGGCGCTCTGGCGCGTGCCGCTCTATTTCGACAAGGAAGGGGAGCCTCGGTCCGTGGAAGACCTCTGTGATATGAAGAAGTCGTTTGGCCCGCCTTTGTAGGGCGAGCCCCGCTGCCTCTGCCCGTGGCCATCGCAACCGCCTTCGTCCTGCCCTATTCGGTGACGATGAACCGCCTCTCCGTCCACCTGCTCCGGCTCAATCTGGGAGTGGCCCACTCGCTGCGCGTCGTCTGGAACGTGCTGCGGGGAATTTACGGCTCGAAGCGCCGGCCAGTTCCGGCGGGAATTTGCCACGATTGCCCCTTGATGGCCCAACCTTATTGACCGCGGCCATCGCCGTAGGGGGCAGCCATGATCGATGTCTTGTTGCTTGCGTTGGGCGCCTTGTCTCTAAACGTCTCCGCCGCGGGCTGGCCCGATCTGTCCCTTCCCGGTCCCGAGCAGGGCGGAGGCAAGGACGACGTGGCGGTGATCGTGGGGGTCGAGCGTTACGCCTTCGTCTCGCCGGTCCCGGGCGCCGCCCGGAACGCCTTGACGATTGGGATGCCGGTCAGCACGAAGCCGGGGCACCAAAAGGGCAATTTAGGAGCCGGTCAGAGCGCTGGAAAGTTCAGTTGGCCGGCGCCGGAAGGCCCTCAGCCGCTGATATTTTGACGGGAAATCTTGCCAGGGAAGCGCCCCTGGCCTGCATGGGGTCCCCTGCCCAACCCGTGTTGAGGTGATATGCTGGAGCATATCACCTCAACACGGACCTAAAGGCCCCCTCACCATAGGGGCTTCCCAAATGAGCATCGCCTCGCTAAACTCCTGTTGGGAATTCTTCGGACAGGAGGAGGCGAGGCGATGGGACAACAAGTTACATCATTGCTGGGCAGCGAGGAAATAGGGATTACGTTCACGGACAAAGCCGTGACGCCTTGGGGCGGGATGGTCTTGTTCAGCGGGTTGGCACGGCAGGTAGGGTTGGAAGAAGCCCTGCGCACCAAGCTGGAAGGCGAGACCCTGGATCTGGACAGCTCGATCATGGAGCGTTGCCAAGCCACCACCCGCTGATTGCGACGCTGGGATTGCGTCCGTGGGTGGTCCATGCTTGGTTGAGGTCCGGAAACACGACGAGCGCACGCGGGGCGGAGGCGTTCCTGGAAGAGGCCTTGGCGCTGCTGCCCGAGAGCACCGTCATCCGGCAGCTTAGGGCTCGTTAAGAAACAAGTGACACGCTTGGCCGGAGGCGATTTTGGCAGCCGAAGGCCAAGAGACAGGGGGTCGCTATCGAGGCAAAACCAGCCCAAAACCGTGGGCCAGAAAAATCCGACCCTTCCAGACCCCAAGCGCCGGCCAACTGAACTTTTCAGGTTAGCCTTTGACGCAGAGGACCTGCTTCAGGGTGGCCGTGACCTCGACGAGGTCCGCCTGGTTGGCGATCACCTCGTCGATGGACTTGTAGGCCTGGGGGATCTCGTCGAGGACGCCGGCGTCCTTGCGGCACTCGACGCCCCGGGTGGCCTCCTGGAGGTCGCTCACCTTGAAGCGCCTCTTGGCCTCGTGGCGCGACATCCGCCGGCCCGCGCCGTGGCTGGCTGAGTCGAACGCCTCGGCGCAGCCTTTGCCCACCACGATGAAGGACTTCGTCCCCATCGAGCCCGGGATGATGCCGGGCTCCCCGGCCCCCGCCCGGACCGCGCCCTTGCGGGTGACGATGACCTCGCGCCCGAAGTGCCTCTCGCGGGACGCGTAGTTGTGGTGGCAGTTGATCTCGGCCTCGACCTGCAGCGGCCGGCCGCCATGCAGCATCCGGGCCAGATCCTCGAGGACGAGCTCCAGCATGAGCCGCCGGTTCTCGCGGGCGTAGTCCTGCGCCCACCCCAGGTCGTTCATGTACGCGTCGAAAGGCGCCGTCCCCTCCTCCAGGTGCGAAAGCGCCGGATCGGGAGGCCGCGCCCCGAGCTTGCGGCCGTAGGCCTTGGCCTCGGCGATGTGGAGGTCCGCCAGGCACTTGCCCACGTGGCGCGACCCGGAATGGAGCATGACCCACACGCGCTCCTCCAGATCGACGCACAGCTCGATGAAGTGGTTCCCGCCGCCCAGGGTGCCTAGCTGGGTCATGGCCTTGTCCCACAGGTGCTGGGCCTTGGCGTGCAGGCTCTTGAACCTCCTCCACCCTTCCCAGGCCTTGGCCGCCGGCGAGGCGTGGCGGTGGCTGTCGAACCCCGTGGGGATGGAGCGCTCGATGGAGTGGCGGATGGCGGGCAGCCGGTCCTTCAGCGCACCGGCGTCCAGGGGAAGCTTGAGGGCCGCCATCCCGCACCCGATGTCGACCCCGACGGCCGCCGGCATGACCGCCCGCTCGGTGGCCACGACCGCGCCGATGGTGGCGCCGATGCCCGCGTGGACGTCGGCCATGGCGGCCACGTGGTGGAAGACGAACGGCAGGGAGGCCACGTTCCTGAGCTGGCGCAGCGATTCCGGGTCGGCGTCGTCGGTCCAGATCTTGACGGGCACCCGGCCCTCCAAGACCTGCTTGATGGGCATGGGCTACGCGGCCTTTTCCTCGGCTTCCGCCTCGGCCCGGGCCGCTTTCATCTTCCGCCACTGCCTCAGCCCCGCCGCCAGGATGATGACGGCCGCCGCCAGCGCCGTGCCGCGGGTCGCCCTCCGGCGGGACCGGGCCTTCTCGGCCTCGGCGGCGAGCGCCGCGGCGGCCTCGTCGCGCAGGACCTTGGCCTGGGCCATCTCGATGCGGCCCAGGGCGAGCTCGCTCTCGGCGACCGCGGTCTTGAACTGGCCGGCGGCCAGGGCCGCGGAGGCGGCGTCCATGTGCCGCTGATACTCGTCGAAGCGGTCCAGCAGCCCCCGGGTCTCGACGCGGCGGTCGACGCCCCTGTTGTTCAAGGGCGACTCGGAGAGCCCCTCGCGCAGGGCGTCCCGCGCCTGCGGGAACCGGCCGAGCTCCAGCAGGCTGCGGCCGAGGTAGTGATACCACGCCTCGTTGCGGGAGCGCGCCACCACTTTCTGCAAGGTCTCGGCCGCCTTGTCGAACCGCCCCAGCTCGTAGTAGACGGAGCCGAGCCAATTGAGGTGCTCCAGGTTGTCCGGCCTGCAGGCGACGGCTTCCTCCATCTGCTGGCGAGCCTCCTCGCGCTGCCCGGCCTCGAGGAGCCTCCTGCCGGCGGCGAACTTCGCGGCGCAGGCCAGCTCCCCGAGCACGTCCCACACCTTGATCGTCTTGTCCTCGCTGGCCGAGAGCGCCGTCTTGCCGTCCGGCGGAAAGACGACGGCCGTGACGGGGCCCTGGTGGGACCTCCAGGCGGCGACCAGCGCCATCCCCGCGACGTCCCAGAGCCTCACGGTCTGGTCGTCCCCGCCGGAGAGCGCGAGCCTGCCGTCGGGCGACACGGCGATGGAGCGGATCCTCCCTCCCCCGCTCTCGGCGACGGAGCGCTCCTTGGCCGTGGCGAGGTCCCATCTCAGGAGGCTGCCGTTCGCGCAGCCCGACAGCGCGTTCTTGCCGTCCGGGAGGATGACCGTCTGGAAGCACTGGCCCAGAGAGTAGACGTCGCACGGGGGAGTGACGTCCCGGCCTCCCGCCGCCACGTCGCAGACCCTGACCGTGCCGTCGTCGCTGCCGAACGCCACGACCCTCCCGTCGTTGGAGAAGGCCGCCGAGACGACGGCCGCGTTCTCGCGCTTCTTCCACGCCACGATCGCCTCGCCGTCGGACACCTTCCAGATCCTGCGCAGGGCATCCCTTCCCCCCGTCGCCACGGACCGGCCGCCCGGGGCCAGTGCGAACGCCGTGACGGGGCCGTTGTGGGCCCCCCACTGGGCCGACTCGACGCCGGGCAGCTGCCAGACCCGCACCATCCCGTCCGCCCCCCCGGTGACGGCGCGCTTGCCGTCGGGCATGAAAGCCCCCGAGAGGATGCCGGCTTCGCTCCCCGGCCAGGAGAAGAGGTTCCCGCCCGTGGCGAGGTCCCACAGGATCAGGGAGCCGTCCGAGCCGCCCGACAACGCGGTCTTGCCGTCCAGCGCGACGGCCAGGCTCAGCACGGGACGGCCGTGCCCGCTCCAGGTCGCCAACTCCTGGGCCTCGGCGCGGCAGGACCAGGCGATGACGAGCAGCGCCAGTCCGGCCCGCGCCGAGAGCGGCGTCACACCTTCTCCCCCTTGGCTTTCGCGAAGATCATGCGCCCGGCGGACGTCTGCAGGATCGAGGTCACCCCGACCTCCATCCGCTTGCCGATGTGGCGCCGGCCGTCCTCCACCACGACCATGGTGCCGTCGTCGAGGTACCCGATGCCCTGCTCGCGCTCCTTGCCCTCCTTCATGACGAAGACGCTCATGGCCTCCCCCGGCAGGACGACGGGCTTGAGCGCGAGCGAGAGGTCGTTGACGTTGAGGCAGACGACGCCCTCGAGAGCGGCGATCTTGTTGAGGTTGAAGTCGGTGGTCAGGACCCGGCCGCCGAGGTCCTTGGCCAGCCTCACGACCCGCCCGTCCACGTCGGGGATCTCCGGGTACTCCTTGTCGACGATCCTGACGGGGATGTCGGGGCTCTCCTGGAGCCGCGAGAGGATGTCGAGGCCGCGCCTGCCCCTGGCCCGCTTGAGGGCGTCTGGGCTGTCGGCCAGGCCGTGGAGCTCCTGCAGCACGAAGCGCCCGACGACCAGCGTCCCGGTCAGGAACTTGGTCTCGCAGATGTCCATCACCCGGCCGTCGATGATGGCGCTCGTGTCGATGACCTTGAACTCCGCGCCGCGGCGCCGGCTCATCTTCAGGATGTCCTTGTCGAGCTCGTCGAGCTCCGGCAGCTTCTTGACGGCGACGATCAAGCCCAGGAGCGCCAGGGCGAAGTAGCGCAGGACGGCGTACTTGTCCCAGGCCTTGTTGACCGCCTCGTTGGCCGCCTGGTAGACGACGTAGTCGACGAGCTTCGCCAGGACGATCCCGCCCGCAGCGCCCAGCACCCCCGAAACCGCGGTCAGGAGGTTCACCTTCTCGACGAGCACCTCCACCGCCACGATGGCCAGGCCGACCAGCAGCCCCAGCGCGATGCCCCGGGCGCTGGGGTTGATCTGCGTGTAGACCAGCGCGGGACAGACGATCACGACGACACTCCTGAATAGCCAGATGCCCATGGTATCAGCCCGGCAAGGTCCGCCGGCCGGGCTCTCCTTTCATTGTAGATTTTTTCGAACCCGCCACCCACCCCGCCGCCTCCTGGATGCTCCCTACCGCGATGACGTCGAGTCCCGCCGCGCCGGCGCTCCCGGAAGACCTCTTCGGGACGAGAGCCCGCTTGAACCCGGCCTTCGATGCCTCCCTCAGCCGGCCCGCCAGCGACGGCGCCCGCCCGATCTCGCCGAGCAGGCCCACCTCCCCGATGAACACGGTGTCGGCCGGCAGGGCGAGGTCGCGCTCGGAGCTCAAGACGGCCATGCACGCCGCCAGATCCAGGGAGGGGTCGCTCATCTTGAGGCCCCCGGCGAGGCTCACGAAGACGTCCTTGTCCTCGAGCCTGATCCTCAGGTGCTTCTCCATCGCCGCCAGCAGCATCAGCACGCGGTTGAGGTCGAACCCCGTGGCGGTCCGGCGCGGCAGGGGGTAATGGGTCGTCACGACCAACGACTGGGCCTCGACCAGGATGGGGCGCGACCCTTCCAGGGAGACCGAGATGGCCCTGCCGCACGTCCTCGCCCCGGCCTCCTCCAGGAACAGGTCCGCCGCCTGGGCGACCTCCCGGAGGCCCTTCTCGCCCATCTCGAAGAGCCCGATCTCGTCCGTCGGCCCGAAGCGGTTCTTGCTGGCGCGCAGCACCCGGAGCAGGTCGTGGCGCTCGGTGTCGAAGTAGAGCACGGTGTCGACGATGTGCTCCAGGAGCTTGGGCCCCGCCAGGGACCCCTCCTTGGTGACGTGCCCCAGGAGGAAGACCACGGCGCCGCGGCTCTTGGCGGTCCTCAGGAGCTCCGCGGCGCATTCGCGGACCTGGGTGACGGACCCGGCCGTGCCCGGCCACTCGGGGTGGTGGACGGTCTGCACGGAATCGAGCACCACCAGCCCGGGCTTGAGGGACTCGATGGCGTCGAGGATGCGGCCGAGGTTGGTCTCGGAGAGGAGCACGATGCCGCCCCCGCCCACGCCCAGACGGCGCGCCCGGCCCGCGATCTGCCGCAGGGACTCCTCCCCCGAGACATAGAGGGTCTTGAGCCCAGAGCTGAGCGCCGCGGCCGCCTGCAGCATGAGGGTGGACTTGCCGATGCCCGGGGGGCCGGCCAGGAGCACGACCTGCCCGCACACGACGCCGCCTCCCAGGAGCCTGTCGAACTCGCCGATGCCGGTCGCGGACCTCGCCGTCGTCTCGACCTCCCCGGCCAGGTCGCCCAAGGGCGTGGGCGCCGACGAGAACTCGGCCAAGGACCTAGACGGCGCCGCGGCCGGTCCGAGCTCCTGGACCTCCTCGGCCATCGAGTTCCAGGCCGAGCATTCGGGGCATTGCCCCAGGGGCTTGGGGGCGCTGTAGCCGCATTCCTGGCATCGATACTGCAGCCGGCTTCGACGGCTGCCGGGCTGTTTCATTTGGCTTGCGACGGCTATTTCGATTTGGATCGTCCCTTCGTTCCGGCCGCGCCGAAGGACACCATGCCGAAGAGATAGGCGACGTCCTTGTCCTCGAAGGTGACGTTGGCCCAGGTCTGCCAGCGCCTGATCTCCGCGACGTCCTCGAGCCGCCCCCCGATGCCGAAGAACTTGTTGATCCTGGCCATCAGGCCGATGTCGTAGACCGGGCTGTCGAAGCGGCGGCTCTCGATGACGCGGTTGCGGCCGAAATCGTAGGCCTGGGCCGTCAGGCTGAACTTCTTGCCGATGGGGTCCTTGTAGAACGGGGTGACGCTCACCCGCGCGCCCCCGCCGGAGCGGATGACCCCGACGCCGACGTCGAACGGCCCCCGCTCCCAGCCCAGGAGGGCGTCCACCTTGTTGGCCCTGGAGTAGTCGTTGTCGACCTCCTTGGCGTCGGAGTCGTTGCCGAGGTTGGAGCCCCCGATGTAGTAGTAGCGCCCCTCGCGCGGCGAGATCTTGAGCCCGATGTCGGAGCGGGCGGCGCGGGCCTGGTGCTCGTAGCGCCAGTCGTAGTTCCAGCTCACCTGGAACTGGGTCATCCTGCCCAGGACGTCCTTGGCGGTCCCGGCCATCTCCTTGACGTTGGCGACGGTCTCCTTGACGTCCTCCTTGACCTTGGGGTCGTTCATGAGGGCGCCCACGGCGCCCTTGTCCGTGGAGAGGCTCGCCATCACCTGGTTGCTCTTGGCCAGGAGGTCGTCGAGCTTCTGCGTGATGGCGTCCGTGCGCGCCATGGCCTTGGAGAGGTTGGGGCGCGAGGTCTCGATGAGCTCGTTGAGGTTCCCGGTGAGGTCGCGCAGGTTCGCCACCGTGTCGTTGAGGTTGCGGGCCAGGGTCCCCGGCTTGGCCGAGGCGCTGTTGAGCGAGGCCATCAGGTCGTCCATGCCGCGCAAGGCGTTGGTCATGGCCTTGTCGAGGGGTACGGGGTCGACGCCGAGGACGGTCGTGCCGTCCGGGATGGCCGCGGCCTTTGGGTCGCCCTGGGTGATCTCCAGGAACTTCGAGCCGATGATGCCCGTGATGCCGACCGTGAAGGAGGCTCCCTCGTACACGTCGATCCCCTTGCGGATCTTGGCCGTCACCACCACGCGGTTGCCTTTCAGGTCGATGCCCTTGACCTGGCCGACCTCGTAGCCCGAGAGCTTGATCGGCGCGTTGTTGGAGAGCCCGGCCACGTCCCCGAACTTGACGAAGATGGTGTACCGGTTCTCCAGGGTGAAATCGCCCAGGAGGAAGATGGCGACGGCCATCAGGAGCAGCCCGACCATGACGAAAGCGCCGACCTTGGCTTCGGTGCTCAAGTCACTCGCCTCCCCCGCGGGGAGGCGAGTAGCGTGGGGGCTTACCGCCGTCTCGCCGTTTCATCAGCTCTTCCCTGTTCTTCCTCGTCTTCCGGCGGCTCATACTCCTTGATCTTCATCTTGATGGGGCCTTCGCTCAGGCCGTCCACGAACTGCCGGACGTGGGCGTTGGTGCTGATCTTGATGACCTCGGGGTGCGCCACCTGCAGCACTTTCCCCTCGTGCAGCATCGCCATGCGGCTGGCGATCTTGTAGGCCGACCTCATGTCGTGCGTCACGACGATCGACGTGACCTTGAGCTTCTTCTGAAGGTCGATGATCAGGTCGTTGATCACGTCCGACATGATGGGGTCGAGCCCCGTGGTCGGCTCATCATACAAAATATACGACGGCTCCGCCGCGATGGCGCGGGCCAGGGCCACGCGCTTCTTCATCCCGCCCGAAAGCTCGGACGGCCGCAGGTCCTCGATGTCCTTGAGGCCCACCAGCGCCAGCTTGTCGCCGGCGATGCTCCGGAAGCGCGACCGCGGGGTGTCCGTGAGGTACTTCAGGCCGAAGGTCACGTTCTCCCAGACGGGCAGCGAGTCGAAGAGGGCCGCCTCCTGGAACAGGTAGCCGAAACGCCGCCGGTACTGGGCGATCTCGGCCTCGGTGGCGAGCTTCGTGATGTCCATGCCGTCGACCGTGATCGACCCCTCGTCGGGGCGCAGCAGGCCGATCACGCACTTCAGGAAGGTGCTCTTCCCGCACCCCGAGCCCCCGATGATGGCGAGGGTCTCGCCTTCCTCGACGATGATGTCGATCCCGCGCAGGACGGGCCTGTGGCGGAAGCTCTTCCTCACGCCGACCGCGTCGATCATATCACTCGCCCCCCCCGCGGGGGGGCGAGTAGCGGGGGGGTGGTCGCCGTTTCATCGAGATCGCCCCGGTCATGTTATCCCGAGCGCCACCAGCACCGCCGTCGCGAAGTAGTCGAGGATCAGCACGGCGGTCATGCTGACGACCACGGCCGCGGTCGTGGATTTGCCCACGCCCTCGGCGCCGCCCGAGGTCGTGAGACCCTTGAAGCAGCAGATGAAGGAGATCGCGAAGGCGAAGACGAAGGACTTCAGGAAGCCGTGCATGAAGTTGTCGACTTCCATGTAGTCGAAGATGTCGTGCCAGTAGGTGTTGGTGGGGATGCCGAGCTTGAAGTAGGCGACGACCCAGCCGCCGAAGATGCCGGTGAAGTCCGCCATGATCTTGAGGATCGGCAGGGTCACCACGAACGCCAGGACGCGCGGGATCACCAGGTAGCGGACCGGGTCGGTGCCCAGGGTGTAGAGGGCGTCGATCTGGTCCGTCACCTTCATGGTGCCCAACTCCGCCGCGATGGCGGCGCCCGCCCGGCCGGAGACCACCAGCGCGCTCATGACGGGACCAAGCTCCATCACCATGGAGAACCCCACCACCGTGCCGACGAAGAAAGGCTCGTTGAGGAGGGCGTTGGACGAGGCGCCGGTCTGCAGCGCCAGGACCATGCCGGTGAAGAGCGTCGTCATGGTGACGACCGGGGTGGATTCCACGCCGATGCGCAGCATCTGGATGAGGACCTGGCGCCACTCCACCCGGGACCGCAGGAACCAGAAGGCCGCGGACCTCACCATCAGCGCGAACTGGCCGGCCGACTCGGCCGTCTCGAGGAACCACCTGCCGCCCGCCCCGAAGAAGGCCCCGATCATGGCAGGTGCACCCGCGGGACCCGGCCCGAGATCGAGCAGGCGACCTCGTAGGGGATGGTGCCCAGCGCCCGCGCCATCTCGGCGGCCGTGATCGACTGGCCCCCGGACGCCCCGATGAGGACGACCTCGTCGCCCACGTGCGTCCCGGGGGCGCGGGTGACGTCGATCATCGTCATGTCCATCGCGACGTTGCCGACCACGGGGCACTTGGCGCCCCGCACCAGCACGGAGCCCTTGTTGGACAGGCCGCGGGAGAAGCCGTCGGCGTACCCGACGGGGATGGTCGCGATGCGCGAGCGCCGCCGGGCCCGGAAGGTCGCTCCATAGCCGATGGGCGTGCCGGTCTTCACGGTCTTAATAAACACAATCTTGGTCTTTAAAGTCAAAACAGGCTTGAATCCGCCGTAGAGGCCGTAGGCCGCCAGCCCTGGCCTGACCATGTCCAGCCGGCTGGCAGGATGCTCCATCGCCGCGGCGGAGTTGGCCGCGTGGCGGATGCCGACCCGCAGGCCCAACGAAGCGGCCGCCGACAGGAACCTCGTGAACCGCCCCAACTGCATCTCGGTGAAAGCGCGGCTCGTCTCGGCGCAGGCGAAATGGGTGTAGACCCCCCCGACCCGCACCTCTCGGCGGGAGGAAAGGAATCCCAGGGCCTCCAGGGCCGACCGGGGCGTCATGCCGATGCGTCCCATCCCGGTCTCGACTTTGAGGTGGCACTCGGCCCTGCGGCCGAGGCGCCGCATCATGGCCGCGAGGCGCCGGGCCGACTCGAGGCTCGCCACGGTCGGGGCCAGCCCATAGAACGCCGCGGCCCGGAAGCTCTCGAAGGGGTAGAGGCTGCCCAGGACAAGGATGGGCAGCCGGATGCCGCCGTCCCTCAAGGCCGCCCCCTCCTCCACGGAGGAGACCCCCAGCCAATCCACGACCCCGGACCCCTGGGCGCACCGGGAGCACGCCAGGGCCCCATGGCCGTAGGCGTCGCCCTTGACCACGAACAGGAGCCTGGTCCTGGCAGGCAGGCGCCTCCTCAGGCGCTTGAGGTTGGACCGCAGGTCGGGCAGGCTCACTTCCGCCCAGGTAGGCCGGAGGAAAGGCTTGGGGCTCATCGGGAAGCGAAGCGCGCCCGACTTCATCCGCGGGCGGCGGGACGGGCACGCCCGCCGTTCAGGCAAAGCTCTCCTGGGCCTCCTGAGGCGGCGCCTCGCCTTGCGTGGAGGCGTCCGTCGCGAGGTTGCCGAAGAGCGTGTACTCCCTGATGAACGAGACCTTGACCACGTCGGTCGGGCCCTGGCGGTTCTTGGCCACGATGACCTCCGCCTGGTTGTCCAGGGTGGGGTCGTCGGGCTTGGCCAGGGACTTGCGGTAGACGATGAGGACCATGTCGGCGTCCTGCTCGAGGGAGCCGCTCTCCCGCAGGTCGGAGAGCTTGGGCCGCTCGTCGCCGCGGTCCTGGGTCTCGACGCGCCTGTTGAGCTGGGCCAGCGCGATCACGGGGCAATTGAGGTCCCGCGCGAGGAACTTCAGGCCCCGCGAGATCTCGGCGACCTCCTGCTGGCGGCTCTCGCTCTTGGGACCCCTCACGAGCTGCAGGTAGTCGATGATGACCAGGCCCAGCCCCCCCTCCTTCTTGAGCTTCGCGTCCATGACGCGGGCCTCGGCCCTGATGGAGAGGACGTTCATCCCGGGCCGGTCGGTGATGAGGAGCGGCGCGGATTGGAGCCTCGCCAGGGCGTTGGTCACGTCGGTGAAGCGCTCGCGCCGGAAATACCCCGTGCGCAGGTTCTTGAGGTCGATGCGCGCCTCGGCGGCGATGACGCGGTCCATCAAGGCGTGCCTGTTCATCTCCAGGGAGAAGAACAAGACGGGCCGGGGGCTCTTCTGCATGACGACGTTCATCGCGACGTTGAGCCCCAACGCGGTCTTGCCGTGGCCCGGGCGGCCGGCGATGAGGATGAGCTCGCCGCCGTGGAAGCCCGTCGTCACGCGGTCGAGCATGGTCAAGCCCGAAGGGACGCCGGTGACCGCGGCCTTCTTGCGGTAGGCGTTCTCGATGCGGTCGAGGGCCTCGCCCGTGAGGCTCTTGAGCTCGACGATCTCGCCGCCGCCCTGGGACTCGGAGATCTTCAGGATGCGGCTCTGCGCCTCGTCGAGGATGTCGGCCGCGGGCTTCTCCTCTTTGTAGCAGCTGGCGACCACCTCGGTGGACTCCCGGATGAGCCCCCTCAGGACCGCCTTCTCCTTGACGATGCGAGCGTAGTGCTCGACGTGGGCGGCGGTCGTGACCCGGTGGGTGAGTTCGACGAGGAAACCCTTCCCGCCGACGTCGTCGAGCTGCTTGAGCTTGCGCAGCTCCTCCGCGACGGTCACCAGGTCGACGGCCTGGTCGCGGGAAGCGAGCCGGCCCATGGCCTTGAAGATCCTGCGGTGGACCTCCTGGTAGAAATCGTCGTCGACGAGGATGTCCCGCGCCCGCTCCACCGCCTCCTTCTCGATCAGCATGGACCCGAGCACGGCCATCTCCGCTTCCAACGCTTGAGGGGGCAGGTTGATGTTGGTGGTCATATTTCAACACGGGAAGGCGGAGCCTTCTCGTGTTCTCCTAGAGGAATCCCCTATGATCTGCGCGCGGGCTGCGCCCGCTTGCTACTACTCTCGCGCGACGACCGACACCTTGATCTTCGCCAGGACCTCGGGCTGCAGCTTCAGCTCGATCTCGTATTCCCCGGTCTTCTTGATGGCCGCGTCCAGCGCCACGACGCCCTTGTCGACCGAGAAGCCGCAGGTCTTGAGGCTCTTGACGATGTCGCTCCTGCCGACCGAGCCGAAAAGCTTGCCTTCCGCCCCGGCCTGCCGGGCGAAGGACAGGGTGGTCCCGGTGATCTTCGTCGCCAGCTCCCTGGCCTGCAGGACACGGCGCTCCATGAGCTTGGCGCGCTTCTCCTTGCCCTTCTCCCACCACTTCATGGCGGACGGGGTCGCTTCGATGGCGAGGCCCCTCGGCAGGAGGAAATTCCTGCCGTACCCGGGCGAGACTTCCTTCACCTCCCCGGTGCGGCCAAGACGGGACACGTCGGTTCTCAGGATGATTTTCATGGTGGCGACCTGCCTGGTATCAGTAGACGACGTACGGGAGCAGCGCGAGGTTGCGGGCCCGCTTGATGGCTCGCCGGACCTGCCGCTGGTGGCGGGCGCAGTTGCCCGTCATGCGGCTGGACAGGATCTTGCCGCCGTCGGTCATGAAGACGCGGAGGACCTGGATCTGCTTGTAGTCCACGTCGGCCGCCTTCTCGGCGCAGAACCGGCAGACTTTCCGCCTGGGCGCGATGGGGCCGCGGCGGCGGCCCATGTCCCCGGGCCTGCGAACCTGGCGAGTATCCGGCTGGCTGGGCGTCTCGGCGTGCGGCGCGGCTTCCGGCTTCGATTCGACGATTTCTTCGGGCATCTAGAAAGGGACCTCCTCCATGTCTTCGCCGGCGGCGACCTGCGCCTCGGCGGGAGCGGCGGCGCCCTGGGGCTCCTGGGCGGCGGCGGTCTTGGCCGGCGCCAGGAACTGCACCCGGCGGGCCTCCACCTCCAGGGCGGTGCGCTTCTGGCCGCTCTTCTTGTCCTCGAATTCCCGGCTCACGAGACGGCCTTCGACGTGGACGGGGCTCCCCTTGGCGAGCTTCTCTTTGCAGCGCTCGGCGGCCTCCCGCCATGCCAGGACGGGAACGTACGTCACCATCTCCTTCCACTCCCCGCTCGCCTTGTCCCGGTAGTTCCGGTTGACGGCGACCGAGAACCAGCACTTGGCCGTCCCCTGGGCCGTGCGGAAAATCTCCGGGTCGCGGGTGAGCCGACCGGTGATGAGGACCTGATTCTGCTCCGGCAGTCTGACGCCGGTCATATCAAGCCGCGGCAGCCGCTTTGGGCTTGCGAGGCTTCTTCTCTTTGACCTTGCGTTCTTGAATCAGGGCGAAGGAGTGGCGGAGCACGAGATCAGAGACCCTGAAGTTGTGTCCCAGCTTGCCCAGCAAGGCGGGCGTCGATTTGTACTTGAAATACACGTAGACGCCGTCGCGGGCCTTCCCGATGATGTGGGTCAGCTTCCTGCGGCCCCACACCTCTTGGCTGATGACCTCGCCCCCCCCGGAGGCGATCATCTGCTTGGTCTTCTCGGCGACCTCGGCGACTTCCGGGTCCGACATCGTAGGCTTCAGTATGAGTACGGTTTCGTAGATGCGCACCATGACATGATATCAAATCCCACCGCGACTGACAAGGCTGGCTGGCTGGTTCGCCTCGTTGCCCGTGTCGCCCGGGCGCCACGCCGGCGGTGTCCATAATACCCTTGAAATCGGGCACTCCCACTGCTAAACTATGAGCACCTGCCACGCCGATGGAATCGAACACCGAGGACCAAGAGGCATCCCGGAGCCGACGGACCATCCTCCTGATGGTCAGCGGAGCGTTGCTGCTGATCCTCCCCCTCCTGGGGATCGCCTACATGCGCATGAAGGACACCACGAGGAGCGGCACCCCGGGGACGAACCTCATGAACACCTTCGAGCGGCGCATCGACCCGCGGACCGCCCCGCTCCCCCCGACGCCCCTCGCGTCGAGCCCCGCCGGCGACATGCAGGCCTCGATGACCAAGCCCGCCGACGGCGTCGCGGGAGCCGCGTCGACCAGCGCTTTCCTGGGCTACATCACCGGCGGCCAGGAGTACCAGCAGATGGCCAAGCAGCAGCCGGAAGTCCCCTCCGCCGGCCAGGCGGTCGACCATGGCCCCACCCCGGATTCGGGCCAACCCCAGCAGCCCGCGGCTCAGCAGCCCGCGGTCCCACAGCCCGCGGTCCCGCAGCCCGTCGTTCAACAGCCCGTGGCGCAGCCCGTCCAGCAGGCCCAGGGCCGGACCCTCGCCCCCCCAAAGCTGGGGACGACGCAGTCCCGCCTCAAGCCCACGCAATGGGGCATGGGCGCCAAGGCGGCCGCGGGCACGACGGCTCCGCAAGCGCCGGCCGGCGCGGCGCCCCCGGGCGGGATGCCGCCGGGCATGGACCCTGCCGCCATGATGAAGATGATGGGCGGCGGCGCGGGCGGGGCGCCCGGCGGAGCGCCAGGCGGGATGGACCCCGCCGCCATGATGAAGATGATGGGCGGCGGCGCGGGCGGGGCTCCCGGCGGAGCGCCCCCGGGCGGGATGGACCCTTCCGCCATGATGAAGATGATGGGCGGCATGGGCGGCGCCGCCCAGCCTGGCCAAGCCGGGACCGCGGTCCCCTCCCCGTCGACCACCAAGAAGCAGTAGCGGCGGCGCAGGCCGCCGAAGATACGACAGCCGGACGGGGGTTTTCCTAATGAAACGGCATTTGCCCCCTCGCTACTCGCCTCCCCGTCCTCGATCCTCCCCTGCGGGGGGAGACGAGTTAGATGGCCATCTTCGTGGCGTCGGGCGCGTTGTCCTTGAGGGAGAACTGCATGGTCGTGCCGCCGCACTCGATGAGGTCCCCTTCCTTAAGAAGCACGCTGCCCGACACCTTCTGCCCGTTGATGGACGGGTAGCCCTCCTCGATGGCGAGCAGGTAGTAGCCGTCGGGTTTGCGGTGGATGGAAGCGGCGACCTCGGGAGCGGACCCGAAGAGCCCGGCGCCTTTGATGGGAACCTGGACGCGGTCGGACTTGCCGAGATAGGTCGACATGCCCTTGAGCTCGTACTCGGCCTGGCCGACGAGGCCCTTGAGGACCTTGAGGACCCCCATCTTCTGGGCGTTGGCGGCGGCCTGGGCCGCCGCGATCTCGGCCTGCTTCTCGGGAGGGATCGCCACCGTGGCGTCCGCCGGCTTCGCGGCGGGCGGCGCCGCCGGCTGCTCGGGAGCGGGCGCGTCCTCGAGGAAGACCAGCGCGTGCCGGGCGACCCCCACCACGTCGTTGTGGTGCAGCCCCGACTTCTTGACGCGCTTCTCGTTCACGTACGTGCCGTTCGTGGAATCGAGGTCCTCGACGAAGTAGGTCCCGCCCTGCACGCTGACCTTGCAATGATGCCCGGAGACCGCGGGGTTGTCGATGACCACGTCGTTGTCCGCCTTGCGGCCGATCGTGAGGGCGTCCTTGTCCATCACGATCTCCTTGATGACCGCGGCGTTGAACTTCAGAAGGAACTTAGGCATATCGTTGATTCATGAACCTCGGCAATTCAAGCTCCCTTCCCGAAAATCTTGTTCGCGAGCTTCTTGACGGAGTGCAGCACCCCGGCGGCCTGGACCCTGGCCGCGGCCACGGTGATGTTGTCATGGCCTCCGCCGTCGCGCGCCATGTTCACCAGCTGCTCGACGAAGGCGCTCGGCGGGCGGCCCTCGGCCAGGACGCGCCTCACCTCGTCCTCGGTCACCTCCTTGGTCAGCCCGTCGGAAGCCAGCAGCAGGATGTCCTCCTCGAAGAGGGGGTGGTCCGCCACGTCCACCTGGACCTCCTCCTCCGTGCCCAACGCCCTCGTGAGGATGTTCTGCAGGGTCGACCGCGCCGCCTCATCGGGGGTCAGCAGCCCCTTGCGGACCTGGTCCCCGACGAGGGAGTGGTCCGCGGTGAGCTGCGTGAGCGCGCCCTTCCTGAACAGGTAGAGCCTGCTGTCGCCGACGTGGGCGACCGTCATCCCCTGGCCGTCGGCCAGGACGGCGACGACCGTGGTACCCATCCCGTATTCCTTGGAGACCTCGCGGCCCTTGCGGAAGATGACGGAGTTGGCGGCCTTGACGAAGCACTCGAGCTGCCGCCCCCGCGAGCTGAGGTTGGGGGTGCCGCCCTCCGGGACGATGATCTTGTCGCCGGCCAGCATCTTCCGGGCGAGGGACCTGATCTCGTTGACCGCGATGGAGCTCGCCACCTCTCCCGCGTTGTGCCCCCCCATGCCGTCGGCCACCACGATCAGGCCGATCTCCTCGTCGATGGTCAGGCTGTCCTCGTTGACCTCCCGCACGCACCCGCGGTCGCACCGGCCAGCCATCTCGAGGACGCCGCCCTTCATGCTTGTTTCTCCTGGTTCGCGTCGGGATTCTCGGGGGCGGCCGACGGGGGCTCGATCGGCGGCAGCGACCCGGGCGCCAGCACGACCGTCTTGTCCGACGCCTCGTCCTTGGGCGCCGGCCTGAACGTCGCGCGCCGCTCCAAGACGATCTGGAACTCCCCCGCGGCGGCGGGCTCGGCGGCCGGCGGCGCGGCCGCGGGCTCCATCGACGGCACCGACCCGGGCGTCAGCACGACCGTCTTGTCCGACGCCGCGGCCTTGGGCGCCGGCTTGAGCGTCGCGCGCGGCTCCAGCATGATCTGGAACTCCCCCGCGGCGGCGGGCTCGGCGGCCGGCGGCGCGGCCGCGGGCTCCATCGACGGCACCGACCCGGGCGCCAGCACGACCGTCTTGTCCGACGCCTCGGCCTTGGGCGCCGGCTTGAGCGTCGCGCGCGGCTCCAGCATGATCTGGAACTCCCCCGCGGCGGCGGGCTGAGGCTCGGGCTCGACCGGAGCCGGCGCGACGGGCGCGGGCACGGCCTCCGTGGCCGGCAGCGGATCCAAATCGGGATGCGCCGCTTCAGCGACCGGCGGCGCGGCCGCAAGCTCGAACGACGGCACCGACCCGGGCGCCAGCACGACCGTCTTGTCCGACGCCTCGGCCGTGGGCGCCGGCGCGGGCGCCGCGCGCGGCTCCAACACGATCTGGGCGAAGGGCTGGGGCTCGACCGGGACCGGCGTGACGACGACCTCCGGGACCGGCAGGGGGCTCACATCGGGCTGCGTCGTGTCGGCGGCGCCGGCGGCCGGAGCGGCGCTTTCGACGACAGGCGCCGGAGACTGGATCGCCGCCAACAAGGGCTCCAACTCCACCCTCGCCATCGCGCCGGGCGACACGATCGTCTTGTCGGCGTCCGGTTCCGGCGAGGGGACGGCCTCGACGACGGGCGCCGGGGGCGGCTCGGGCTCGACGGGAACAGGCGCGGCGCTCTCCACGACGGGAGAGGGAGCCTGCATCGCCGCGGTCAACGGCTCCAATTCCAGCCTCGGGAGCGAGCCGGGGGACACGATCGTCTTGTCGGCGTCCGGCGCCGGCGGGGGGGCGCCCCCGCTGGCCGGCGCCGCGAGATCGACGGCGAGAGCCACCTCCGAGGGCAGCGCCGGGACCGCCGCCTCCGGAGCGGGCTCGGCGGCGGGGATAGGCTCGAGGGTCAAGGCCGGAGCCGCGGGCTCGGGGAGACCGGCCGTCTCTTGGACCGGCGCCACGGCTTCCGGCGTCGGGGCGCTCTTGGAGCGCCTGGGCGCGATGGGCAGGCCCTCGTCGACGTGAGGCGCCGGCGCCTCCGCCGCGGCGTCCCCCCCGGCGCCCGAAGGGGCGTCCGGGGCGGGGCCGGGCTGCGGCTCGGGCTGGACCACCACCGCGGACGCCCGCACCGGGGCGGCGGCGGGAGGAGGCGGCAGGGCGATCGCCGGCGACGGCGGAGCCTGCGGCACCGGCTCGCCGGCCTTGCCGGATTTCACCGCGGCGATCAAGGCGCGCAGGTCCGCCGCCAGCAGCGAGCCCCTGGCGTAGCGCTGGTCGGCGTTCTTGGCCATGCCCTTGTCGATGATCGGGGCGATGCCCGGCGGGAGGTCCGGCCGGACGGACAAGGGGCTGGGGTGCGGGTCGTTGGCGATCTGGAACAGCAGCGTCCCGATGCCCTCGCCGCCCTTGAAGGGCTTCTCCCCCGTCACGAACTCGAAGAGCGCCACGGTGAGGGAGAACAGGTCCGACCGCCCGTCCACCTTCTTGCCCGCCACCTGCTCGGGGCTCATGTACGACGGGGTGCCCATGACCGTCCCGGTGGCGGTCTTGGACGACGAGGTGATGCGGGCGATCCCGAAGTCGGCCACCCGGATGGTGCCGTTCTTGAGCAGCATGATGTTGGCCGGCTTGATGTCCCGGTGGACGATGCCCTGGCCGTGCGCGTAGTCCAGGGCGTCGGCCACCAGCGCGACGTACTCCATGGCCTGGAGCGGCGGCAGAAGGCTGTCCTTCGAGGCGAACCGGACCAGGTCCTCGCCGTCGAGGAGCTCCATCGCGATGTAGCAGACGTCCTGCTCCTCGCCGGCGTCGAAGATCCGGATGATGTTGGGGTGGTTGAGGGTGCCGGCGGACTCGGCCTCGCGGAAGAACCGCTCCTTGATCTCCTTGACCGCGGCGGCGTCCGAGCCCTCCTCCATCATCATCGTCTTGATCGCGACCATCCGGTTGATCTTCGGGTCGCGCCCGAGGTAGACGATGCCCATGGCCCCGCGCCCGAGCTCCTTCTCGATCTCGTAGCGCCCGAGGGTGGGCTTGGTCGCCCCGCCGGCGATCATGACCGTCCCTTCCTTCTTCGTCTGCCCCACGCCGCCGAAGACGGCGCCCTCGCCGGCGGCCTTGAGGACCTTGATCTTCTCCTGGATGTCCTTGTACGCGGGGTCCTTGGCGCCGACGTGCTCCAGCACCGAGGCGGCCTTGCTGTACTGCCTCTTGCGCTCGTAGTCGAGCGAGAGGTTGTAGAGGGTCTCCTTCATGTTGTCGTCGACGGGGCACAGGCGGAACTTCTCGAACGCCAGGTCCAGCATGCCCTGCCCCTGGAAGGAGAGGCCCAGCAGCTTGTTGGTCTCGATGGCCGAGGCCTCGACGAGTTCCTTGCCCTTCTCGGTGATCAGGAACTTCTTGGCGATGACGACGAGGAACCCCACCACCAGCAGCGTCATGGGGTAGGTGATCTTGATCCAGAACCCCTGGTGGACGAAGAGCACCGTGCCGGCGCCGAGGATGCCCAGCAGGATCAGGAGGAACAGGACGTTCCCCCAGATGGCCCGCAAGCGGGGCAGGCCCAGCATCACGAAGAGCGCCACGAAGCCCAGGAGCCCCAGCTCGAGCCGGGTGGCCCACGGCGGGCGGGTCAGGAACTTCCCGTGGAGGATGTTGTCGATGACGCTGGCGGTCAGCTCGATGGAGGGGAAGCTCGGCGCCGCGGGCGTCACGTAGCGGGTCCCGACCCCTTCCGCAGTCAGCCCGACGACCACGATCTTGCCTTTGAAGGCGTCCATCGAGACCTTGTCGTTCATCACGTCCTGGAAGGAATAGGACCGGAAGGTCCCCGCGGGGCCGACGAACGAGATGAACATCCCGTTGGCGGAGTCGAGCGGGACATCGAGCTTGCCGGCCGACACCTTGACCCCGGGCGTGAAGGCCGCCTGGCTCGCCGGCACCCCCAGGTAGGCCAGGACGAGCCGCAGGGCGTACGACGGGTAGTAGCTCTCGTCGTACTTGACGACCGGGATCTCCCTGCGGACCACGCCGTCGATGTCCGTGTAGACGTTGACGTGCCCCACGCCCAACGAGGCCTGCGCGAACTTCACGAGAGGGAAGCTGGCCCTGCTCCCGTCGGGCATCTCGGACTCGGCGGCGCCGCGGACCACGTTGTGGGTCACCACGGAGCTCGAGATCGACGGCGGCAGGGCCTCGGGCTTGGCCCCCTTCACGCCCCCGAGGTCGAAGAACATGGGCAGGACAACGTTCTCCGCGCTCCGGATCGACCCGAGGAACCTGGAGTCCGTGTCGAGCCGGACGACGGAGGAGGAGAACTCGGCGCTGAACCAGACCCCCTTCTCCACGATCTTCCTGCCCACGACGAGCTCGTCGTACTGCTGCTGGAGCCGCTCGATCTCCTTGAGGCCCTCGTCCCGCTGCTCCTCGGAGAACAGGATGCTGAACCCGATGACCTTGGGCTTGGCCGTCGCGAGCTTGTCGACCAGCTCGGCGAGGCGCCATCTCGGCCACGGCCAGCGCCCGATCTGCGCCAGGGAGGAATCGTCGATGGAGACGAGGATGACCTCGGGGGACGGCTCGGCCGTCTGCCTGAGCTTGGAGCGGATGTCGAACGCCTTGAGCTCCAACGACTCAAGGAAGGGGAGGGAGAGGGCGTAGGAGCCCAGGACGAACAGGCTCAGCAGCAGCCCGATAGCCGCATCCACCAACCAGGCCTTTTTGCCCATGAGAACGTGTGTAGTTTAACGGAAGAACTTCAATCTGTCAACACTTTCTTTAATAGGCTTTGGTATAATGGCCCGCATGAGAAGCCTCCTCCTGGGCGCCCTGATGCTCGCGGCCCGGCCCCTGATGGGGGCCACCATCGCCGACGACCTCTACAAGACCCTCACGCCCGGGCCCTACCAGGTCAAGATCAAGGGCATGCTCACCAGGGCCTGCGCCAGAGCCATCCAGGTCGAGCTGGCCAAGCACCCCCTCATCTCCAAGCCCAAGGTGGACTTCGACCAGGAAACGGCGACCTTCGTGATCAGGCCCAACGGCAAGCTCTCGCAGACCGAGCTCAGGGCCGTCCTGCGGCGCGCCTCGAAGAAGATGCGCCTGTCCACCTACGAGCTTGTCATCGTCCGCTACATGCCGGCGCCGAAATAGGCGTCTCCCCCGGATCATGAGAAGAGCGGCGGCGGTCGCCCTGACGGCCCTGGCCCTGTGGCCCCTCCTGGCCAAAGCTTTCGAGTTGCGGGACCTGGTCCGGTCCGAGGCCTCCCTGCGATGCCTGGCGAACCTGGCCGCCCTGGCCGGGACGCTCGACGGCGGCGGCTCGCTCTGCCCGAGGACCGGGAGGCCCTACAGGATCGGCGCCGTCCCCGGGGGCCGCGTCTTCTTCTGCGACGACCCGGCCCGGCACCTCCGCATCCCGGTGAGATTCCTCCGGACCGGCTCGATCACGCAGGTCCGCATGGACCTGCCCGCCTTCACGGCCACGCCCGGCTCCCGGGAGCTGGCCTCGACCAACTACAGGGCGACGCTCCGGCTCCGGCCCGACGCCGTCTCCATCCATCTCGAGACGAAGCCCTGGCAGCGGTACTTGTTCATGCCCATCGTCGCGGTCGCCGGGGCGGTCCTCTTCCTCACCTCGTCGCATTTCGCCATCGACGCCACCTCCCGGACCCGCTCGGAGCTCGTCGAGGCGGGCGGCACCGCCCTGCCCGAGGCCGCCCGCCGCGGCGCGCTGCCGCGAATCGAGTTCGCCGAGGCGGGCCCGCCCGCCGCGGGCGCGCCCGGGGCGTGGGTCCCCGTGGCCCTGCGAGGGATGGGGCACCTCGCCCTTTGGACCGCCTGCATGGCCGTGGGCACGGTCCTCTTCGCGGCCGGGCTCCGGGGCTCGGTGTACTCGCGCGAGATCACGGTGCTCCCGGAGGCCGCCGCCATCCGCTTCCAGGACCTGATCTTCGAGAAAGCCTGGACCAAGCCGGCGACTCTCGACGACGTCCAAGCCGTGGTGCCGGTCCCGTTCGGCAGGAGGCACTACCGCCTCCACGCGATCCACGCGGCCGACGGCAGGGTGGGCAGGCGCTTCCTCTTCACCGTGGGCGAGAGCGAGGCGGGCCTGGCCGGCCTCCTCAACCGGCCGCCGGTCTTCAATCGACCGTGATGGACTTGCTGACGTTCTTGGGCGAATCCGGGTGGACGCCGTGGTCGCGGATCCGGAGCTTGTCGAGCAGCGACAGCTTCCTGACGCTCATGCGCAGCGCCAGGAGCTGCAGGACGACGGTGCTCGTGAAGAAGGGCAGCAGGTCGTCGCCGGTCCGGGGCAGCCTGAGGTAGCCGTAGCGGTACCTTTTCTCGTAGCGCGCCGGCTGGGGCCTGCTCACGGCGTCGCGCAGGGCCCGGTCCTCTTCCGCGACGATGTAGATGTCGGCGCCCCGGATCTTGTGGGTGTTGATCTGGGAGATCGTGAGGTTCACGTCGCGCTCCGCGGGCCCGGTCACGAACACCAGCGGGTAGTTCGTGTAGAGGCGCCGGAAGAAGTCGTGCTTTTCGAAGACGTCCCGGAAGACCCCCCGCTCGGCCTCGTCGAGCCCGCGGGGCTCCACGCCGTCGAAGGCGTGGTCCGCCGCGGCCCGGTACAGCTTGGCGAGGCTCCTGGCCGGCAAGGCCCGGCCGCGGGCGGCCTCCCTCGCGATGCCGGCGAACTCGCACAGGATGGACCGGACCGCCTCCAGGCCGAACACGGTGTTGACGCCCAGGATGGTGTTGGGCCCGTGCTTGAACTCGGCCCCCTCGTAGCCCTCGGTGTGGTTGAGCACCACCTCCCGGACCTTGAGCGCCCCCTCCCGCGCCACGCCCTGCATGCCCGTGGCCAGGATGTGGATGCTGGGCTCGAGGTGCAGGTCGAGGGCGGCCTGCTCGACGGCGTCCCGCGTCGAGGCGATGGTCTCCTCGAGCAGCTCGGGGACGCGCAGGAGGTTCTCCAGCCGGCGGCCGGCGCCGCCATGCCCAAGGCCGCCCGCCGCGGCGCGCTGCCGCGAATCGAGTCCGCCGCGGCGGCCGCCCTCGCGGCCGGGGCGGGCCTTCCAGGACGTCTTGAGCGCGAGGACGTAGAGCACCGCCAGCTGGTTCATGAAGCTCTTCGTCGCGGGCACGGCGACCTCGGGGCCGCAGAACAGCGGCAGGTACAGGTCGGCCTTCTCGAGCGCCAGCGTCGAGTTCACGTTGTTGACCACCGTGACGACGGCCACCCGCCGGCGGGACCGGCGGACCAGGTTGACGACGTCGATGAGGTCCTTCGTCTCGCCGCTCTGGCTGATGCCGATGATGAGGTCGCCGTCCCGCAGGGAGTCGGCGCTCTCGGCCCGGAAGTCCCCGGGGAGCATCGCGGCCACCCTCATGCCGGCGATCTTGTCGAAGAAGACCGCGGCGACCTTGGCGGCGTGGTACGAGGTCCCGCAGGCGATCATGGTGGCGCTCCGGCCCGCGCGGTACGCCCGGAGGATGAGCCGGACGAACGCCTCGCAGCGCCCGGCCACGTCGTCGGCCTCGTCCATCAGGACGACGCCGTCGATGAGCCGGACGGTGGGCAGGGAATCCGCCGGCGAGAGCGCCGCGAGCTCCCCCAGGAAGCCGCCCATGGAGGACTCGAAGCCCCCCTCCTCGAGCTCGGCCCGCGCGCCCGCGGCCGAGCGCCTCAGCAGGCGGCAGTCCGAGCTCTCCAGGAAGCGGGCCAAGGCCTTCTTCAGGAGGTCGGCGTCGGTGATGGCGGAGAAGCGCCGGACGGCGCCCCGGGCGGCGCGCGCCAGGCCGGGGCGCCGCCGCGACAGCCTCCGGGCCAGCTTGAGCCTGGCCGAACGCCCCAGGAAGAGGCTGATGACCTTCCGGACCGCGGCGGGCTGGCTGAAGATCTCCTGCTGCATGAAGTACCGGAAGGGCTCCTTGAGTTCCGTCTCCTCGACCTTGAGCCGGCTGCGGACCGCCTTCTTCTCGAGCTCCCGGCCGGATCTCAGGTCGTAGAACCGGGCCCGGTCGTGGGCGTAGAGCGCGAACTCGTCCTCGCTGATGGGCACGAGGATCTTGGTCTGGGAGAGCACGGAGGCCAGGTCGGACGAGGCGATGATGAAGGGGCCGCTCGCCTCGTCGTGGCCGTACCCCATGTAGAGGCTGCTGCCGGCCTTGATGGCCGCGACCAGGTGCGTCACCGGATCGACGATGACGGCCGCGTAGGAGCCGACCAGCTTGCGGCGGGCCTCCAGGATGGCGCCCTTGAGCGCGGCGTGCCGGCGGGACGCGTCGTCCCGGCCGGGGCCGCGGGACGCCCCGCGCAGGGCGCGGGCGAAGAAGTGCTCGACCGTGTGGACCAGCATCTCGCCGTCGTTGTCGCTGACGACCCGATGCCCCTCGGCCGTCAGCCAGTCCTTGAGCTGGTCGCAGTTGGTGATGTTGCCGTTGTGGGCGCCGTAGAGGTGGGTCTTGCAGCGCACCTCGTGGGGCTGGGCGTTGGCGCGCGTGACGACCCCGAAGGTGGCCCAGCGCACCTGCCCGCAGAACACCTTCCCGGCCAGCGCGCCGATGCCGAGCCTCTTCGTGACGACCGTGGGCGAGCCGACGTCCTTGAGCAGCGTGACGGCGCCGCCGGCCGACTGCACGATCGCGCCCGTCGAATCGTAGCCCCGGTACTCGAGCATCCTCAGCAGGGAGCACGCCACCGCCCCGAGGTCGGGGCGGTCCTTCGCGCACCGCAAGCCGATGACGCCGCACATGCCCGGATACTATACAATAACCGGTCCGCCCGGCTCGACCGGCGCGGGCCGTCCCTGGGCCTGCTTGACAGCGCGAGGCCAAGCTTTGAAGAATACCCCGTCGTCATCCTCGGCGCCCCTGGCGGGGCAGGCGGTGCAACATGCCTCAGGAGCTTTCCTTCGACGTGGTCTCCAAGGTCGACGCCCACGTCATCGACGAGTGCGTCCAGGTCGCGATGCGGGAGATCGTCAACCGCTTCGACTTCAAGAACTCCATCTCCAAGATCGAGTTCAACGCCAAGGAGCTGGCGCTCACCGTGACGAGCGACGACGAGTTCAAGCTGCGCAGCGTCATGGAGATCCTCGACATGCGCCTGGCCAAGCGCGGCGTGCCGCTCAAGAACCTCCAGCCCCAGAAGATCGAGACCGCCCTCGGCGGCACGGTCCGGCAGGTCGTCAAGGTCCAGAACGGCATCCCCTCGGACAAGGCCAAGGAGCTCGTCGCCGACATCAAGAAGGCCAAGCTCAAGGTGACCGCCTCCATCCAGGCCGACCAGGTCCGCGTGGCGAGCCGGTCCAAAGACGAGCTCCAGTCGACGATGGCGCTGCTCCGGGGCAAGGATTTCGGCCTGGCCATCCAGTTCACCAACTTCCGCTCATGACCGCGCAGCAGCACGAGCACCTGATCTACAACGGCACGAGGACCTCGATGGCCTGCGAGCCTCCCCTGCCCAAGAAGCATCCCCGGATCGTGGCGCTCGACCATCAAGCGGTGATGAGCTCCGCGTGCTGGCGCGGGTACATCGGCACCTGGGAGATCAAGGACGGCCGGTTCTACCTGGTCGCCATCGAGGGGAAGTACTCCCTGGCCGGCAAGGGCCCCCTCTTCGCGGACTGGTTCACGGGGACCCTCAGGATCCCCCAGGGCGAGATGCTCGAGTACGTCCACATGGGCTACGCCTCGGTCTTCGAGCGGGAGATCGTCGTCAAGATCGCCAAGGGCCTGGTGGCCGGCACCCGGACCGTCGACCACAAGTCCGGCAAGCGCCCCAAGGACGGCCCGCCCCAGCCCCCTTCCTGACGGTCAGGACCCGGGAAGGCCGGCGATGACGCCGTGCGCCTCGCGCACGACCTTCTCGAGCTTCTTCCACGACATGGGGCTCGTCCGGGCGCTCGAGGGCGCCGACCCGCGGAAGGCGTCCTTGCAGTAGGCGGCGATCTCCGCCGGCAGGCGGGACAGGTCGTCGCCGGTCAGCCGGCGGTCGCCGTCGCCGTCCAGGCGGGCCATGATCTGCTCGAGGTGCTGCTCGAAGAGCCTGATCTCCCCGAGGCTGACGCCGAACGACGGCATGACCTTCTCCACGAACCCGTCGCTCCCACCCCCTTCCAGGTAGACGGAGCCGTAGAAGTCGGCGGCCGCCCCGTAGAGCGAGACCGCCAGCGGCTGGCCGGTCGACTGGGCCTCGCGGGAGTCCACCTCCCCGTTGTCGCCGGGCGCCGTCGCGTAGGGGTTGCCGCGCATCTGGGAATCGGTGCGGCGCGTCTGGGGGTTCTCCCGGTCTGCCCGGACGAGCCTCTCGGCCGCGTCCCTCAGGACCTGCTGGATGGCGTCGATGGCGACGGGCGCCTCGGCGCCCTGGGCGACGAGGGAGGCGTGCCGGGCGTCCCAGGAACGCGCGAACCGTGCCTGCCGTTCCTTCATCGCGTCCATGGCGTCTCCCGCGTCCTGCCAGGGCGGCAGCGCCCACGCCGTCCCGCCGAACAGCAGCACGCCCACCATCCCGGCCAAAGCCCTGTTCATCTTCACCCTCCGCTCCGGCGATCGCTCAAGAGACTCTAGCATGGATCGCGCCCCTTGACATGGGCTGTTGGGGCCACCCGCCCCTGGGCCATCCGGACCATATCTATCCCGAGAAAGTGGCGCCGCTTCCGGGTCTTGCCAGGACAGCCGCATGCACGATGTTCGCTTGGCAGCGCACGGCGCCCTCCACCATGGCCTGGCCCGGCAGCCAGCGAAACCGCGGTGCCGATTGCGTATTCATGCATTCTGCAGGCCCCGGACAGCCATAATTGCGTTTCCATGAATTCTACTTCAGCGATGAAAGTGAAATGCCTGGAAACGCAATTAGGTTTTTGTCAGGCAGCGCCAAGAATCGGCAGCCGAAAGCGGCGTAGAGCTTCACGAGCGTGCTGAGTCGGATGTCCGCGCCCTTTTCCGCGCGGCCGACCAGCGAGGCGGAAACCCCAGCCTTGGCGGCGAGTTGCTTGCGATTGAGGCCGAAACGGATGCGCAGCCGGCGCAGGCACTCGTGCACGGGCCACGCGGCGAAATCGGCAGGCGTCGACTCCCCATGGACGAGGGCATCACGGACCGGATCGGCGAAGTCCGCAAGTTCTCCCATGACTGCCATACGACCGACCCCGGCGGAAAGTTCCACTGCAGTCGGCGAAACGCCAGGAGACCCCCGGCAAACCCGGAAGCGCCCAAGGGGATCCTCCTCTTGAAATGCTACTATGTTCGATGGGTTTCGACCGCTTCCAGCTCCACCCCGACATCGTCGCAGGCCTCAAGGCCCTCGGCTACCACACCCCCACCCCGATCCAACGAGACGCCATCCCGCACGCGCTCGCCCGCCGCGACCTCCTGGGCCTGGCCCAGACCGGCACGGGGAAGACCGCCGCCTTCGCCCTGCCGATCCTGCAGCGCCTGATGGCGGGGCCGCGCGGCAAAGTGCGCGCGCTGGTCATCGCCCCGACGCGCGAGCTCGCCGAGCAGATCCGCGGCGCGTTCCAGGCCTTCGGGGGGCGCACGCCCCTGCGCGCCGCCAGCGTCTACGGCGGCGTCGGGATGCACCCCCAGATCCAGGCCCTGGCCGGGCGCGCCGAGATCATCGTCGCCTGCCCGGGGCGCCTCCTGGACCACCTGGGCCAGGGCAACGCCGACCTCTCGGCCGTCGAAGTCCTGGTGCTCGACGAAGCGGACCAGATGTTCGACATGGGGTTCCTGCCCTCGATCAGGAAGATCCTCGCCCGGGTCCCGAAGGCGCGCCAGACCATGCTGTTCTCGGCGACCATGCCCGACGAGATCCGCGGCCTCGCCCACGAGTGCCTCCGGGACCCCGTCACGGTGTCGATCGACCACACCGTGCCGCTCACGACGGTCTCCCACGCGCTCTACCCCGTACGCGAGCACCTGAAGGCCGAGCTCCTGCTCGAGCTCATCCGCCGCGCCGGGGCGGGCTCGGTGCTCGTCTTCACGCGCACGAAGCACCGCGCCAAGAAGCTCGGCAAGAAAGTCGAGGACGCGGGCCTCGCGGCCTCCTCGCTGCAGGGCAACCTGTCGCAGAACCGGCGCCGCCACGCGCTCGACGGCTTCCGCGACGGCACGTTCCAGGTGCTCGTCGCCACCGACATCGCGGCCCGGGGCATCGACATCTCCGAGATCACCCACGTCATCAACTTCGACGTCCCGACGACCCCGGAGCTCTACACCCACCGCATCGGCCGGACCGGCCGCGCGGCCAAGACCGGCGACGCCTACACGCTGGTGACCGACGCCGACGGCGAGGGCATCCGCGCCATCGAGCGCCGCCTCGGCCGGGCCATCGAGCGCCGGCGCATCGAGGGGTTCGACTACCAGAAGCCGCCGGCGCCGGGGTGCGACCACGCGCCGAAGGCCGCCCACCACGGGCACCCGCGAACGCACGCGCCGGCCCATGCCCACGCTCACGCGCCGGCCCGCTCCCATGGCCACGCGCCTGCCCCGGTCCACGCGCCCGGCGCGTCGCAGCGCAGGCCGTTCTGGCGCCGCCGCCGCCGGCCGCGCTGACGCGCCGGCCAGGGACTACGCCGTCTTCGCCGCCAGCCGCCCGACGGCCGGCCACCGGACGTTCTTGAAGCGGCGGTGAATCCAGAGCCATTGGTCAGGATGCCGCCGGACCCAGGCTTCGACCCTGGCGGCGATGGCCTCGGTCGTCTTCTCGACCATGTCGGCCTCCGAGGCCGCGACCGGCTCGAACTCAGGCTCCATCACGACCCGCACGGTCCCGTCCTCCTCGCGCCAGCCGGAGACGGGAACGATGGGCGCGCCCGTGCGCTTGGCCAGCAGGGCCACGGCGGCCAGCGTCCCGACCTTGACGCCGAAGAACGGGATCAGCATCCCCATGGGGGGCGCGAAGTACTGGTCGTTCATGAAGGCGATCGTCCCGCCGCGCTTGAGCGCCCGGAGGACCGTCGGCATCGACCCGGGGTGGTGGGCCGCGTGCACGCCGGTGGAGAGCCTGCAGGCGGTGATCTTGTCGTGCAGCCAGGGGGGGTTGAGGACCGTGGTCACGATCGTCGGCTCCAGGCCGGCGAGCCCCGCGGACGCCGCGATCATCTCCCAGAAGCCGACGTGGCAGGAGAAGACGATGACGCCCTTGCCTTTGTCGTGGGCCCGGCGCCAGTGCTCGTACCCTTCGAGCCGGGAGATGCGCCGCGTATAAGCGGCGAAATGCCCCGGCAGCGGGGAGAAGAAATGCAGGAACTCGAAGAAGAGGATCCCGTAGTGCGTGTAGTTGCGCTCCAGCAGGGCACGCTGGCCTCGGGGCCCGAGCTCGGGGAAGCAGTGCCCGATGTTGTCTTGGGCGGTGGCGCGCTTGAACCAGCCCGAGGCCAGCACGAGACGGCCGAGCCTCGGCCCCAGCCACAGCTCGAGGGACCGCGGGAGCAAGGAGGCCGCCAGCCCCGCGGCCGTCAGGAGGACCCACAAGGGGACCGCGGCCAAGCCGACCAACAGACGCCTTCCAGTCCCGGCGCCCCGCGGGCCGACCGCGCTCGTGTTGGTCACTGCGACCTATGATACCACAGAACGGCGGGATTGGCACCAACGATAATCCCTGAAAGGTCGCGCAGGAACCGGGCTGAAACCAGAGGACCTGAATCCATTTCGTGCCGTTCGTCATCCAAAGGATGAAGGGCGATATCATCTTCAGGAGGATTCATGACCACAGCGACTGCGAAGACCACGAAGTTCCGCGTCATGGGACGCGAGGAGTTGAAGGCCAAGATCGACCGCAAGGAGAAGTTCCACCTTTGGAACGTCTTGAGCCCGGAGTACTACAAGCCCGAGGCGAACATCCCCGGTTCCCGGTGGGTCCAGGTGTCAGAGGTCCCGGCCAAGGTCAGGGAGCTCGGACTCAAGAAGACCGACGAGATCGTGACCTACTGCGGATGCTTGGAGTGCCCCTCGTCCGCCCAGGCCGCGGAGAAGCTCGTGTCCATGGGCTTCACCAAGGTCTCGGCATACGAGGGCGGGATCAAGGATTGGGGCGAGGCCGGCCTGCCTTTCGTCAAGCTCTAGGGAGCCTTCGCCTGCAGGTAGACGAAGTGGGTCCCGTCGGCCGGGTCCTCGAAGGTCCGCATCGTGATGCCCTGGCGGCCCATCTCCTTGAGCAGGTCAGCGAACGACAGGCCGTCGCTCGTCTCCGAGAAAGTCGAGCTCTCCTCGCTGGGGACGCCGGAGCCCGTCAGGGATTCCATCTCTGACTCGAAGACGCAGGTCTTCTTCCCGAGGGCCAGCGCGACCTTGGTGAGGGACCGGACGGCCTGGAGGTCGCCGTCGGCGGCCTTGCCCCCCTTGTCGTCGCCCTCGCGGCGGGCTTCCTCGGCCGCCAGCTCCCTCAAGGCGCGCTCGGACTTGCTCGCCGCGTCGCGCGTCCTCATGATGTCCCGCGCCTCCTTGCCCATCGCGTCCTCGACGAACTGGGACACGGCGATGGGGCCGAAGTCCGCCCTGGCCCGGGAGGTCATCTTGGAGCGGACGGAGACGATGTCCATCTCCTTCACCAGCGCCTTCTTCTCCTTGGCCAGCTCGCCGAAAGCGTGGATCACGGCCTCCTGGTGGGACCGACCGGCCGAGACCCCGATGAGCGTGCCCTTGTCGGCCATGGAGCCCTTGATGACCCAGTCGGGGAACTTGGTCGAGCCCGCGGCCTCCGCCGCCCTGGAGGCCGTCGGCACCGCCGCGGCCGCGAGGAGCAGGGACGGCAGGACGACGGTGAGCCAAAACGGCATGCGGCGCTGGTCGCGTCTGGTCATGGGGCCTCCCTGGTCCGGTCCTGCGACGGCAGCAAGTATAGGAGCTATGTCCGTCCCGTGTCAATCAAGAGACCTACGGGAAGAAGCAGCCCCGCTCGAGAGCGCCAATCTCCCGGGAAGTGTAGTAGAATGAGGAGCCGGGCCGTTAGCTCAGCGGTAGAGCATTCGCCTTACACGCGAAGGGTCGCAGGTTCGAATCCTGCACGGCCCACATTCCGCGCGAGAGAGGATGACCGACATGACCACCAGGCTTGGAAGACAGGCGCTCGTGCTCGCCGCGGCGATCTCCGTCGTGACGGCCCTGGCGTCCGGCGCCCGGGCCGAGGACGCCAAGGATTCCCTGCAGCTGCGCAGCGGGACGACGCTCCTGGGCCGGGCCCTCGGGTTCGACCGGAGCACGGTCGTCTTCAAGACGGCGGCGGGCCAACGGGAGTTCAAGCGCGCGGAGGTCGAGGCCATCCTCTTCGGGGGGCCTGAGGCCGCCGTCGGCTCCCTGCCCTCGTGGTTGAGCGCGCGCGACGGGCTCAAGGTGGCGCGCTGGATGACCTTCCGCCGCATCACCCGGTTCGCGCGCGGCGAGGACAACAAGGCCATCAACGCGGCCAAGATCAGCGCGAACGGGTCCAAGATCGCCTTCGCCGCCTACCAGGGCACCTTCGTCATCGACCCCGACGGCTCGAACCTCGTGAAGCTCGGCGGGAAGCGCAACGACGCCATGATCGACATCTCGGCCGACGGCAGGAAGGTCGTCTGGCTCGACCAGGACGGGCTGTTCATGGCGGACTCGGACGGCTCCGGCCGGGTCAAGGTGGCGTTCCCCTTCCAGGTCACTTCCCTGCGCATGACCGCGGACGGCGCCGCGCTGGTCGTCTTCTCGCGGGACCAAGGCTCCCTCTACCGGGTCCAGCCGGGCGGCTCGGAGCCGCGGCGCATCACGGGGAACCCCGAGGTGGCCAAGGTCCTGGGGTACACGGACTACAACGGCTACATGTTCTCGGAATCCTTCGGCATATCGAATGACGCGTCGCGCATCGTGATCCAGTTCTGGCAGGACGTGGCGGCCTTGAACGGCGACGGCACGGGCTTGAGGCGGCTCAACGGTTCCAGGAAGCCGGACGACCGGTCCCTCAAATGGGTGCGCCTCAGCGGCGACGGCCGCAGGGTCGCGTACCACAACTCGGAGGAACCGGCCATCACGGTCGTGGACTGGGACGGCGGCAATCAGACGGTCCATGCCGGCCCCTTCACGGCGTCCACGGACTGGATGCAGGTCTCAGGGAACGGCGGCAAGGTCCTCTCGAGCTGGGGCCTGAGGCTCTTCGACGGCGGCGGCCAGGGCCGGCTCGACGCCTCCTACTGGCCGGTCTCGGACCCGCTCTACCGCGCTTCCATGGCCTCCATGAGCGCGGACGCCAAGCGCGTCTGCCTGGTCTTGGAAGGCCCGGAGTCCGTGGACCAGGGCAGGCCCAGCCAGCTGGTGGTGGTGGATCTCAACCCGATGGAGCAGAACGGCGCCCCGCCGCTCCACGACATCGACGCGTCCCCGCGCTTCCTGCTGGCGGACGGCTCCACCTTCGCGACCGTCACCGCCCGTTCGGATGATCCCGAGCTCAAGCACCTGGACTGCACCGCGCTGCGCGACGGGATCGGGGTGAAGAACTGGTACGCGGTGCCGTCCTGGATGAACGACAACGGCGAGCACGGGGACGCGAAGGCCAAAGACGGCCTCTTCACCAACGGCCGGTTCCATTTCGGCACGGGCGGCCGGGGCCCGATGGACGCCGGCCCCCTGACGCTGCGCGTGGTCGCCTTCAACAACGCCAACCACGCGCTCGTGGTGGACCTCGAGGGCCTGGAAACGCGCAAACCGTGATCCGGGACCCCGGGCCCCGCGAGCCTGGGCCCGGCGCCGACACCGGGCCCCCCGGGACGTAGGTCCATTTCCACCGGGCGCCTGCGTCTCTCGGCCCATCCCCGCGTTCCCGGACAATTAGGATAATCCTCCCAGATTCAGTCTGGAGGAACCATGTCCAAGCGTTCGATCGCCGCGTCCAAGTCCCTCGTCGCCGTCGCCCTCTCGCTCTCGCTCATCGCGCTGAGCCCGGGCTTCGCAGCCTACGAAGCGGCCGCCCAGCAGGTCACGGGCGTGTCGTCGCGCGTCCAGCCCGGCGGCGTCCCGACGCAAGCCGGCGCGGTCAGGGTCGCGGGCGGGGCATCCTCCCAACTGAATACGGTTTCCTTATCCAACCTGCGGCTGGATGCGGTCCTGCCCGCGCCCGGCGTTTATGGCGCGGGCGTGCCGCTTCGATCCGAACGGGAAGGCGGCCTGCCCGCCGGCTTCACGCCCGGCCTCAAAGAGACGCCGGCCTCGGTCCGCGTCGTCGCCGCGGGGCTCCCTTCAGCCGTTGCGGCGACCGTTCCCGCCTCTCTCCAGACCTCCCCCCTCCGATTCGACGCGCAGCCGCGGGCCCAGGCCCCGGTCCAGGGTCCCGAGGCCGCCGCCGCTGTCCAGCTCGACGGCATGTCCGGCGAGGTGTCCGAGGCCCTGAAGGCCACGGGCGACATCGCCAAGACGCAGGGCGAGAGCGCCCACGGCCTGGGCATCAAGCTCGACGCCATCATCACGAGGACGCGGCAGGCGGACGCCGCGGACCAACTCCTCGCCCCCGCGGCCGGCAGGCTCGGGGACCTCTCCGGCGACTCTGGAGCGGCCAGGCTGGCCGCTCCCGAAGAGGGCTCCGCCCGGCAGGCCTCCGAGCCTTCGCTGCCCGAGACGAGGCCCGGCCAGCCTCCGGCCACGAAGCAGCCCCTGGCGCCGCGGCTCATCGCCTCGGCCCTGGCGCTCCTCCCGGCGGCGCTCCTGGGCTGGCCCCTCGTCGCGGCCGGCGCGCTCTACGCCGGCGTCGGGGTCATGGCCTCCAGCGCGCTGCTGGCGGCCCTCCCCTTCATGGGCGAAGGGACCCCGAAATACGTCCACGCCCTCCCCGGCGCGGCGCTCCTCGGGCTCGGCGGCTTGACGCTGGCCGGCGCCATCCTGGGCGGCGGCGGCCTGGCCGTCGGCATCCTGGCCGCCCTGGGCGGCTGGGGACTCATCCGGTACGGCACCGGCAAGAGCGTCGAGGACCGCTCCGACAACGGGGCCGCCTTGAGCGCCTACTTCGGCGGCATCGGCGCGGTGACCGGCGCGGCGCTCGTGCTCTCCGGCGCGACCGGCCTGGTCGCGACCGCCTTCCTGGTCCTCTCGTACCCGGCCGCGGCGCTCCTGCTCATGCACCTGCCGAGTTGGGTGGGCATGGGCATCACGAACGTCTTCACCTCGGCCGTCAAGAGCCTCCGCGGGACGAGCCGCGTCATGGCCGCGGCCTGGAACGACACCCCCCTCGTGGACCGGCTCAAGAAGTTCTCCGAGCGGTACCTCGAGGCCTCCAAGTGGAACGCGGTGTGGCTGGCCGGGCTCTGGATCCCCGTCTGGGTCCTGATGGCGGCCGACTGGGCCGGCACCCTCGTCGTCGGCCTGGGGCTGGCGGCCGTGCAGGCGCCGGTCATGTTCCTCTGGGGAGCCTCGCACAAGATCTCCCGCGAGTCGGGCCCCACCAAGTTCTTCGCCGCCTGGGCGCACTTCATGTTCGACAACCTCCAGGGAGCCAAGAAGGCCTTCTTCAACCCCGTCGAGAAGCGGCTCGCGGGCCTGGCGGCCTCCAAGAGCAAGGCCGTGAGCCTGCCGGCCACGCTGGGCATCTACGCGGCTTCCTGGCTGGCCGCGGCCGCGAGCCTGCTGGCCGCGCCGTTGATGCTGGTCGCGGGCCTGGGGGTCGCCTCCACCCGCGTCGGCCAGCCCTACGAGCGGGAGAAGCACGACCCCTCGAGCCTGCGCGTCTCCACCGACGACAGCCCGGGGCAGCAGCCGCAGGACCCCGAGGAGCCCGGCCAGCCCGAGCCGCCCGTCAAGAGCACCATCGTGCCCCGCCTCATCGCGTCGGCCCTGGGGCTCCTGCCCGCGGTGTTCCTCGGCATCCCGCTGTACCTGGCCGGGCCCACCGTCGGGTGGGTCTACCTCGCCGTCACCTTGAGCCTCGCGGCCCTGCCGTTCGTGCCCGCCAAGACCTCCAAGCTCATCCGGATGCTGCCCGGCGCGCTCATGATCGTCCTGGGCGTCGCCGTGCCCTACCTCACCTTCTCCGTCGGGCTGCCGGCGTTCGCCGCCCTCGCCGCGGCCGCCAAGACCAACGCCTTCTGGATGGCGGTCGTCAACGTGCTCGGGGGCTGGGGGCTCATGCGCTACCTCGGCCGCGCGGCCGAGGACGGCAAGGACTTCTCCATGGACTCGGGCGAGCGCATCGGGGCCTACCTCGGCGCGCTGGCCGCGGTCACCGGGGCGGGCCTCATCCTCACCGCCTCGACCGGCGTCTTCCCCACGATCCTCACGGTCGCCGCCTACCTGACGAGCCCGCTGCTCCTCATGCACCTGCCCAAGTCGATCTTCACGGGCCTGGGCGCGGTCTTCTACCGGCTCTGGACCAGCGTCGGGAACTCCTACAGGCTGCTCAGCTCCTGGAGCAGGGACACGAAGTTCTACCGCAACCTCCAGTCCCACGCCGAGTACTGGCTGGAGAGGAGCGTGTGGAACGGCGCCTGGCTGTCGGTCATCTGGGTGCCGATGTGGATCAGCCAGTTCGTCGAGCTCGTGCTCGGCGGGGCGCTGGGCCTCGCGCTGGGCGTCATCCGGGCGCCGCTGAACTTCCTGTGGGGCCTGTCGTACGAGCTCGCGCCGGCCTCCCGGATCACGCGCTTCTTCTCGGGCATGGCCCGGACCTGGGAATCCATGGTCGAGGGCGACAGCTCCCAGGATTTCCTCAAGCGCTACACCAAGGTCTTCCTGGACGGGATGGACGACAAGTCCGCCGGCCCCAGCGGCCGCCCCACCACCAAGGCGGCCTGGAGCTTCGCCATGTACAGGTTCGGCCAGGCGTTCTACCTGCTGAAGATGGCGGCGCTCCTGCCCGTGGGCCTGCTGACGGGCGCGGGCTTTGGCGTCTACAACGCGATCAAGGGCAAGCCCGACCGGGCCGCGGACGACCCGTACAGGCGCTGAGCCGGGCGACCGCGTCGAGACCGAGGACGCCGGGGCCGTGACCGTCGTGGAGGCCCGCTGCCCGCTGCGGCCCTGAGGGCTACTTCGTCCGCAGGACGAAGACGCCGTCCCAATCGGCCGGGGGCGGGTCTTTCCTAGATGCCGTAGGTCTTGTCGGCCCCCTCGAGCCGGGCGCCCAGGTTCACCCTGTCGCCCACCACGGTGTAATCCATCTTCCGCCCGGATGAGGGGCCGCTTCCGCATCTGTTATACTTGTTCTGGCGGCCGAGGCCGCCCTGCCGCACCGAGCCCGCATTGAGAACCCTCTCCCTGAAGCGCTGGTCCGGAGCGCCGCTCGCCGCGGCAGCGGCGTTCCTCTGCAGCCTGGTCGGGGCCGCCGTGTCCCGCGACCCCGGCTTCAACCGCTGGGACAACTTCGAGTACTTCAGCATCCTCTATTGGAAGATCCATTCCCTCTGGCTCGCCGGCCAGGTCCCCTGGTGGAACCAGCACCAGTTCCTCGGCGAGCCCCTCCTGGCCAACGCGCAGAGCGCGGCGTTCTACCCGCCCCACACGGTGGCGGTGGCCCTGCTGCGCGCCTTCGGGGGAGGGCCGGGCGACCTCGCCGCGTGCGTGGCTCTGCTCCACATCCCCTGGATGGCGGCGGGCTGGCACCTGCTGCTCGAGAGCCTCGGCGTCCGGCGGGTCCTGGCGTTGGCGGGCGCGGTGAGCCTGGCCTGCTGCGGCTACTTCGCCGTGCTGGGCATGGTCTGGATGCACATGCTCCCGGCCTATGCCTGGCTCCCCTGGGTCCTGCTGGGCGTCTGGACGGCGCTCGAGCACGGCGTCACCCTCGGGCGGTCGGCCCTGATCGCGGCGGGCCTGGCCTGCGCGGCCGCCGCGGGCCACCCGCAGCAGACCGTCTACATCTGGCTCCATGTCCTGGCCTTCGCCGCCGCGGCCGCCTGGACGGGGTGGTCCGCCGGCCGGCGGGGCCGCCTGGCCAGGCTGGCGCTGGCGCTGGCGCTGGCCGGCGGCGCCTCCCTGCTCTTGCTGCTGGCGCCCCTGCGGATGCTCGCGGAGACGGCGCGGCCCCACGGCCTGTCCCCCGAGGACGTCCTGGTCCATGCCGCGCTGCCCCGCTCCTTCGTCGGGATGATCCTCCCCTTGTTCAGGGTGGCCAACGGCTTCATCGCCAACGACACGTCGATCTTCCTCTTCGCCGGGGGCTGGGTCGTCCCGGCCTTGCTCGCCGCGGCGGCGCTGTTCGTCAGGGTCAAGGAGGCCCGATGGCGCCGCCTCGCCCTGGGCTGGGCCGGGATGGGCGCCTTCTTCACCCTGCTCTCGCTGGGCCCCTGGGGCGTCCTCTACCCCCTGACCCTGGGCATCCCGGTCTGGAGGGATTTCCGGTGGCCGCACAAATTGCTGCCGCACGTGGTGGCCTGCTGGGTCGTCCTGGCCGCGCTCTCCCTCGAGCGGCTGCTCCGCCACGCCGAGACCCTCACGCGCGAGGAGCGCATCGCCGCGAGCGCCTTGCCGTGCGGGCTCGCCTGCCTGGGCCTGGCCTTCCTGGGCTCCCCGCTGCTGGCCTCGCCGGGCGGCGTCCTCTCCTTCCTCGGCGGACTGGCCTGCCTGGGGCTCACGGCCTGGTGCCATCGCCCGAGGCCGCAAGCGGTCTGGACCGCGGCCGTCCTGGCCGGGGCGGTCGGCACCGTGGCCCTCGCCCACGACCTCCCGCTCAAGGGCTACGCGGAATCCTACGGCGGCGCGCCCGCCTGGGTCGCGATGATCGACCGCGCCTACCGGGTGCTGCCCGTCTCCAGCGAGCACCTCGACTCGAGGACGCGCCGCCTGCGGCCCTTCGCGCGCTACCACGCCGCGACCCTCGACGGCTACCTGAGCGCGACCGGCCACTCGCCGGGCCTGCTGCCCCGCTGGTACATGGCCTCCCTGGGCGCCGACGCCTCGGGCGTGCTCGAGCAGGGCAGGCTCGACCGGCTCGTCGGCACGCGCTTCCTCGACCAACTGGGAGTGCGCTACCTCGTCGCGGACAAGAGGGACCTGCGCAACCTCGTCACCCTGGGCCTCAAGGGCTTGAAGCGCCTCTACGACGGAGCCGACGCGGCGGTCTTCGAGAACCCGCGGGCGCTGCCGCGGCTCTTCTTCGCCACCGCCGTCGGCGCCTACAGCCCCGCCTCCTTCGAGGCCCAATTGCTGCGGCCCTCGGACGGACGGCGCCCCGCCCTGCTCGACGGCTGGATCCTGCCGGCCGCTTCCCTGCCGCAGGCGGTCGCGACCTCCTTCCTCTCGCCCGAGGAGCGGTCGCTCGAGGCCAAGGTCTTCGCGCCCAAGGGCGGCATCCTCGTCATGTCCCAGACCTGGTACCCGGGCTGGAAGGCCTGGGCCGACGGCCGCCCGCTCAGGGTGCGGCGCGCCAACGAGACGCTCTGCGCCGTGGAGGTGCCGGCGGGCGCCAAGAGGGTCGTCTTCCGCTACGGGCTCTGATCACAGGCGGTCGCAGACCTCGACCTTGCGGATCCTGAAACCTCCCGAGAAACCCGGCCGCCTCGCCTCGATCCTCAGGGCCGCGGCGTTCCTGAGGACGACGGCCAGATCGCGCGCGACGCCCGTCCCCGGGGCCTGCGCGAAACCCCTGATCGGCGCATCGATGGTCTGAAGGCCCTGGAACACCACCGCCTTCCGATGCGTGTTGAAGCCGACGGCGTCAGGCCGGAAGTCCTCCAGATGCAGCTCGAGCGGGACCCGGGGGTCCGCTTCGATCGTCAGCCGGAGGAACCCTTGCCGATATCCGTCGCTCCAGTCCGCGCCCGATCTGCGATTCGACAGCCGATCCGTGACGAGCGGCAGCTTGACGCCGCACCGATAGAAGCCGGCCCCGGCGGCCGGGAGAGCGCATCGGACATCCAAGGAGCCCCCCGCCTTCTTCAGGGCGGATCGCCCGCCCGGCGAGGACAAGGCGACGACGGTGCCGCCGGTGGCGATCTTCGCGTTCTGGTCGTACACGCTGTTCTTGAAGTGCGGCGCGTCGTGGTCCTGTTCCGAGAAGTCGGCGATGGTCGAACAATAGGCCCTCGCCCGCTCATCGGGGGAGAACTCGCCGGTCCTGACGGTCCTGTCGGCGTACGAATACCGCCTGGAAGGCCTCGCGCCGGACGCCGACAGGCCGCCCTCGTATTCGTTGATGGAGAAAGGAGGCAAGGTCATCGAGCCGGCCGCCCCGTCGCAGCCGCAGAACTCTTCGATGACGATGTCGCCGCCGCCCTCCCCTGAGAAGGAGATGTCCCTTCGAAAGAACGGGCTCGTATTGACGGCGATGACCTTGTATCGTCCCTCCCGATGATACGCGTAGGCCTCGAGGGAGGCCTTCTTGGAGCGGGCTTTCGCCGTCCGGTGGCCCAGGACGCCCGACATGATCCGGTACGAGGGGAACAGCGGAGCGGGGACGGGCTCGCCGGCCCGGTAGAGCCCGAGCGTGGAGGGGGCCGCCTCCATCAGAGACCAGTGGAACAACCCGGCGACCCTGGGAGCCGAGAGGATGGCCGGCAAGACCAGGGCGGCCATGAAGGAGTCGCCGCCGCTGCCGGGGTAGGTCATGGCTTCAAGGAACTGGTAGGTCGCGTTGAACTCGCCGACGATCAAGGGGGGAGCGGATGAAAGATGGGGTTCAAGGTCATTCATGATGTCCCGGAACGTCCTGCCCGCCGAGAGCGTCTCCCACTCCTTCTGGGAGCCGGTGAAAGGATAGTAGTGCACGGCGATGTAATCAGGCCTCTTCGCGAGACGCGCTCTTGAGAACGGTATCAGCCACTCGAACACGGGCTCATAAACGACGGCGGGAGGGTCATCCTTCGTGAAGTTCCCCTTCAGGAAGCCGGAGAGCTCGAGCGCGACGATCTTGGCGTCCGGCAGCCCTTTCTTGATCAGCGGCGCGATCCTGTTGTAATCCGAGATGTAGTCCTTGACCGAATACCGCTTTGCGAGGCCTTCGGCGACGCGCCGGTCGACTTCGTTGCCGATGGACACGCCGCGAGGGCTGCAGCCAGAAGCGGCCATGTCCCCCAAGATCGAGGCGATCTCTCCACTCGAGAACGACACGGGGATCTCGATGAAGACGGCCTGTCCTCTCTTCGCGGCATAGGCGCAGAATCCGGCCAACGCCTTCCGGTACTCGTCCGGAGGGAGCTTGTCGACCCAAATCCCGCTCATCTTGAGCAGGCCGAGCAGGTCCTCCTTGCGAAGGCCGTCTATCTTGTCCCTATCGATGCCCGAGCAATCGATCCCCAGGAATCCGGCGGGAGCCGCTTCTCCGGCCTCCGCCTTCGCCGCGCCCCGCGGAGGAGTCCGGGCGGGCCCGCAGCTCGCAGGGCATGGCGCCGCGCCGGCCTCGATCGGGACAAGGCCCAATCCCGCCGCCAAGCACGCCCAGCATGACAGGGCGGCCAATCCGATCGGTCTCATGGGGCGATCCATCACCAGGCGGGGGCGCGCCGAGGGACGCAGGCGCCGCGCCTACGCGCCCGTCATCCTCTTCTTCCTGTATCTGTTCAGGAAATAGAACAAGGACAAGCTGAGGGCCAAGACCACGAGCCCCAGCAGGGCGTCATACGCCCAGGGATAGGCGTAGAGGTACGCGTCGAATCGGGAGAGCGGGCCGGCCTTCCCGGCGAAATACTTCTTCCCGATGCTCACGGCGATGATGTTCTTCTCCGGATCGTCCAGGCCGATCAGGACGAGGTCGCCTTTGACGTTCGCCTGCACGGCGGGCTCCATCAGGGCGACGGACAGCGCCCGGAGGTCCCGGGGGGAGCTGGCGGCGAGCATGACGGCCGTGCGCCCGTCGGCGTACGGCGAACGGAATTCCATCAGGCTCCCGGTGCCGGGGCCCAGCCCGCTGAGCTGCTTGCTGAACGCGAACTGCGCTTCCTCGGCCCACCCCTGGACGACGGGGTACGGGAACGACAGCTCTTTGCCCAGCGAGAGGGGCGAGGACCCGGCCAACCGGGCGGGGAGCTCGCCGATGCCGCCCACGATCACGAGCTCGCCGTCGTACTTCTCGGGGGGCTTCAGCGTGTATTCGAGCCCCATGAGGGGATGACCGTTCTTCTGCGTGATCATGCCGACGAGATTCAGCGCGGCCTCGATGGTCTCATGGCTCGAATTCGTCAGATAGATCCTCGACCCGTGGCCGTCGGGCCAGCGCGTCGCGGGGAACCCGTTGAGCATGAACAGCTCCAGACGCGGCATGTCCACGTAATGGGGCATCGGCGGGAACTTGATGGTGGAATTCTCCATGATCGTCAGGAACAGGTTCTGCGTCTGCATGTATTCGCAGTTCTTCCCGATCAGGGGCGTCAGGACGGGCTCGAACCTCAGCAGGTTGTCCCCCGGCTTGAACAGGTAGGTGGGGATGTCCAGCTTGTACCCTTCGATCAGGGCCCCGCGGTCGTCGTCGAGACGGATGCCCCTGATGAGCTTGCCGTTGAGCATGATGTTGAACACCGAGTCGGCGCGGTTGGCCGCGCCGTAGGAATAATGGAGCGACAATTGGGCGTAAAGATTCTGCTTGATGAGGAAATCCGCCGGCAGGCGGAAGGAGATCTCGGCCCCGTTGGCGTTGCCCCCGGCGAAGGTGTGGCTGGGAAAATTGAGCGATCTGAAGGTGTAGGTCGTGTCGGCTTTCACCACCGATTTCCCGCCGTAGAGGGGGATGTCGGGCATGACGATCCCGGTCACGGTCATCTCGTCCGTCAGCGGGAACGGCGCGGACATGATGGCGAACGTCTCGGCGGCGAGCTTCAGGTGGTCCTGGCTCAATCCCGACACGACGATCAGCGCATGATAGGGGTCGGCGCCGTCCTCTCTGGGCGAGGAGCCCCCTCGCGCCCGAGGCAGCGGCATGATCTTCAAGAAGGGCCCCTTGACGGCTTTCTCGTCGAAAGGAGAGGCGCCGAGGGCTTTGCCGACAGCACGGCCGTCCCCGATGATGATATTGTCGCACCCCGCCACGACCTCCCGCGACACCGTGAAATCGACGCTCTTATAGTCGTACCTCTTGGCGACGCCGGAGGCGATGATGCTGGCCACGGCGATCGTCTCCGCGGCATCGTCGGGCAGGACGATGTTGACCGTTCCCCGCGGATTGGTCTTCGGGTCGAACAGGAAATTCGCGATGGAGGACAGGTTCGAAGGCACCTTTTCGAGCGAATACTCCATCTCCAAGACGGCGTCATCGTCGCCCAGCTTCAGCGTCGTCCAGAGTTCGGGCTCGCAGGGGAACTCGCAGCCCGTGGAATAATGCTGCTGGACGACGAAATCCAGGTCGTTATAGCCGTGCTTGAGCCGCGCCGCGGGCAGAGGCACCGTGACGGTCCTTTCGGGAGCCAGCGGGTTCAGCTGCGTCTGGGACACCAGGTCCCCGTTGAGCTTCGTCATCAGCCTCGATCTGCCCGCCAGCAGAGCCGCGGAATTCACGATCCCGAAGGAGATCGACGCTTTCTTGATCTTCCATCTCTCCGGGATCGGGATCGAGATCCTATATTCCGCGGCGACGCACTTGAGGTCCACCCGGCCGACCCGGGAGAGCTTGCCCAGCGGCAGCCTCAAGGTCTCGGCTCGCGCCGTCCTCGACGAGACGCTCGACAGCAGGATGGCGGCGGCGACCGCGAGAGCGGATCTTTTTCCCATAGTGTCTTCCTTTCCTGGCGCCGGAGGCGTCGCGCTCGACGCCGTTCAATAATAGTTGAAGTACCCCATGTACAGATTCGTGAAGAACCCGTATTGCAAGTCCCCGATGAGCCCCTCCAAGACCTCCTCCGCCCGGCCATCGGCGACATGGCAGGCCCCGGCGCCATGATAGCCGCCTCCGCCGTATTTCTTCATGACATGGCCGATATCCAGAGAGCAGGACCTGTCCAGGACGGACCGCCCCGCCGCCAGGACCGTCCTGCCGTCCTCCTCGACCGACGACACGTACAGGGACACGTTGCACTCGGGGAAAAGGGCGTAGGGCATGAACCTGTTGCCCGGGTAGATGAGCTTCTCCTCCCGCGTGTCCGTGACGAGGAGATTGGAATAGACGGAGGAGCATCTCAGGATCTGGGCCTTGTACTCCTCGACGCAGGAGAAATACAGGTCGAGCCGTTCTTCGACGTCGGGCAGGCCCAAGATCTCCCAGATCGAATGGTCCCGGCCTTCGGCCATCAGCTCGTCCATGAATTCATCGTGCGACCTGGAGAACCGCTTGAACCGGTCCAGGCCGGTCCTGTGGTCGATCAGATAATTCAGGAGCACCCAGCCCGTCGGATACAGGATGTCCTCCGTCGTCAGGTTGCGGTTCAAGCCCTTGTCGACCGCGTCCAGGAGGTCCTCATGGATATCCGCGAACCTGTCCTTCCCGTAATGGTTGTAGATCACCCGCGCCGTGGACGGAGCGTCGAAGGCGACCTTCCAATGGTCCGCGCTCCCGGCCGAGCGGGAGGCGAAGGGAGCGTGGTCGAACGCGATGTGGGCCTGCTCCCGGTAGGGGAGGCCGGCCGTGATGTCGCCGTCCGTGATCTCGAAGCTCCCGTCGTCGACTTCGTCGGGATGGGCGAAGGCGACGCCGTCGATGAGATCGAGCTCCTTGCAGAGGACGCCGCAGGCCATCCCGTCGAAATCGGCCTTGGTGACGAGCCTGTATCTCTTCATGGCGCCGCTCAAGCCGCCGCCCCCGCGAGCGGGCTGCCGGCGCGGGCCGGCGGGCGGTCGAACCGAAGCCCGATCCGGTCCAGCGCGGGACGGACGAGGAACTTCGCCAGCGCGATGAAATAGATCCCGACGCCGTGGACGCTCGACCTGAGGAGGAACAGGCTGACCCACAGCGGGTTGGCGTGCGCCGTCTTCTGCTGCCAGAAGTCGGCCCACCGCTGGCTGTCGCCGTAGGCGAATTCGACCGTCGCCGCGTGCCGCTTCGCGTCGGCGATCTGGAATTCGCACCCGCAGGTATGGCTGTCCCGGATCCGCACGCTCCTCTGGACGCGCGCGTCGAACCGGAATTTCCTGCCGTAGCTGTTCCTGGCTTCCACGACGAGCTGCTCGAGGGGCGCGAGCGGGCGGGACAACTTGAAGGACAGGCCGATGCCCGAGAGCGAGACATCCACCAGTCTCGCTTCCACCGTCTCCCTGGTCATGGGCAGGAACACCCGCGCCCGGCTCTTCGTCCACGCCCGGTGATGCCGGCGCCGCTGCCTGCGCTCGAAGAACGCGCCGAAGGACGCCATCGCCAGCGTCAGGTTCATCACGCACCAGACGAGGGTGATCATCGTGATGTCGCGATACATCGGCTGCCGGAACCACTTCATGATCGCGGCCGGGATCGCGATGATGAGCACCGTGGTCAGCAGCATGAAGGGCCGGGCGAACCCGCTCAGGAAATCGTTCTCCAGGGTCTTGCCTTTGGGCGTCACCTTGAAGGAGGGTTTCCTCGGGTTCGCGATGACGGACAGGACGACGGGGATGAGGAACAGCGATTGGATGCCTTCGAACAGCTCCGAGAAGAAGGGCCACCTGAACTTGCCGTAGAGATAGCCCGTGAGGAAGATGGACCCCAGCACGTGGGGGATCGCGTAGGCCAGGACCTGCGGGACGGAGGCGAAATAGACCTTGAGGTTCAGCAGCAGGAACGCGGCGGGCGCGACATAGAAGACGGTCCTGGAGAAGCCGAAGAACCAATAGAAGCAGCTGTTGAAATAGCAGAGCTTCTGGTAGAGCTTGAGCCCCCGTTGGAGCAGCGGATTGCTCAGGACGAAGATCTGCGCCATCCCCTGGGCCCACCGGCTCTTCTGCAGGATCAGGTCGTCGAACGTCTCCGGCGAGAGCCCGCACACCATGGGACGGGGGATGAAGACGCTCTTGTAGCCTCTCTTGTGCAGGGAGAGGGCCGTCTCGCAGTCTTCGGTGATGGTCTCGCCGCAGATGCCGCCGATCTCTTCCAGGTGCCTCCTCCTCAACAGCGCCGCCGAGCCGCAGAAATAGCTCGAGTCCCAGAAGTCGAGGCCCGGGTGGATGGCGCGGTAGAACATGTCGTTCTCGGAGGGCGCGTTCTTGAATATCGCCATGTTCTTCTCGATCGGGTTCGGGTTGATGAAGAAGTGCGGCGTCTGCACGAAGGCCATCCGGTCATCCTTGAGGAACCAGCCCGCGGTATCCTTCAGGATGTCCCTGGAGGGCACGTGGTCGCAGTCCAAGACCAGGACCAGGTCGGCATGGGTATGCGCCAGGGCGTGGGTGAGGTTGCCGGCCTTGGCCTTGACGTTCTTCTCGCGCGTGATGTAGCCGGCGCCCAGCTCCCCGGCCAGCCTTTTGAGGGCGTAGTGCCTCTCCCAGGCCGCCGCCGAGGTCTTCGGATCGTTCCTCTTGGCCGCCGTCGCCCCGTCGTCGAGGATGAACACCTTCAGCTTGTCCTTGGGATAATCGATGTTCAGGGACGACATCACGGTCGTCTTGACGATGTCGACGGGTTCGTTATAGGTCGGGACGAACACGTCCACCGAAGGATAAAGCGACTTGTCCAACGGCAGCGGCATGATCTTGGTCTCCAGGGGCCAGATGTTCGTGAAGATGCCCAGGAGGTGGACGGAGATCGCGTACATCTCCGCGAGATAGAGAGCCATCATGCCCACGAAATCCAGGGGCCGGGTGTAGATCAGCGTCTCGGCGGTCCTCCACAGGGCATAACGGATGGTCAGGAAGACGCACAGCATCACGAACACGATCCTGAGAGGGGGCTTCTTGACCCGCTCAGCGCTCTTGGCGAAGAACAGGATGAGGAGGATGCCCCAGCCGATGACGAACTGGCGGGCGAGGGGCAGATACAATCGCGCGAGGTGGATGAAGAGGAAACAGGCTGCCGCCAGGATGGCGCAGGCGAGGACGTGGAGGGCCCTCGAGTCGCGGTGCAGGACGTCGCCCGTGGATGGGTGCCGTCTCATCAGACCGTCATTTCGGAGCGTCAGGGACCGCCACGCTGTGCTCGACCGTCCTCCTCTCATCGCCGGAGGACGACGACCCCATCCATCTGACGACGGCGAATGCCACAAGCAGCGTGACGGCCAGCGACAGGACGATCTTGACGGGCAGCGGCAGCTTCCGTCCCGCCGGCGCTTCAGGGGCCTTGACGGTCGAGGCGGCGATGGCCCGGTCCACCTCGCTCGGATTCCAGAACGCCTTGTACAGCTTGACCGGGGCCCGCTTGCCCTTCAGCGTCGCTTCCTTGACAAAACCGCAGTAGGTCTCGGCTTTGTCGGAGAGCGCGTTGTAGGCCTCTTCCGACAGGTAGATCTCCCCGGGATTGGCCTGCCCCTCGATCCTGGACGCGACATTGACGACGTCGCCGAAGATGTCGTTCTTCTCCACGATGCCTTCCCCCGTATGGATCCCGATGCGCATCAGGATGGGGGTCGGGATCTTCCTCTCCAGATTGAAGGCGTCCATCCCCTTCTGGATCTCGACGGCCGCCCGCACGGCCTCCTGAGGGTTCGGGAAATAGGACATCGTGCCGTCGCCCATGGATTTGACCAGGGTCCCGCCGCATTTCTTGACGACCGGGAACAGGATCTCATTATGCTGCTTGATCAACGAGCGGACGGCGAAATCGCCCTGCGTCTCGGCGATGGAGGTGGAGCCCTTGAGGTCGGTGAACATGACCGTGATGGCCTTCGTGAACTGGTCTTTGAACAGCTTGTCGAGCCGCTCCCGCTGCGCGATGAGCTCATCGACATCCATATCCTGGCCGGGTTCTTTCTTCTCTGGATGATCTTCCATGCCCATGCCGCCGCACCGCACGCCCTCGAAATTTGCTTCCGCCCGGAACATATCGCGGGAATCATGCATTATACCTTTTCCCATGGCTGATTGCCGCTGAAATACCATCGCTTTTCGCGACCTGCGCCCTTCGGCGGCGCCCGGGCCGCGCCGCGCTGAAGGCGTCGGTCGGGAAAGGCATCCGCGCTTCCCATCATGGACAGCGAGGCGCGCAATAACCTAGATTATTCCAGGCTCCGAGGTTTAAGGGGCCGGAGGAGGACGCCCATGAAGACGACGAAGCTTTTCGCCGCGGCAGCGACGCTCCTGGCGGCCGGGACGGCCCTGGCCGGGACCATGGTCATCAAGATGAAGGACGGCACCACCGCGGCCTACGACACGGCCCAGATCGAGAGCGTGCGCTTCTCCGAGTCGGGAGCGCGGTCCGCGCGCGAGGGCAAGGCTCTCTACGAGGAGAACTTCGCGGGCTCGCTGTCGGCCGCCTGGGAGAAGAGCGAGGTCGCGGGCGGCAATTTCGACAAGTTCGCCCGCGCCACGGGGGGAGCGTTCGAAGTCTCCGTTCCCGCGGGCAACTCCTGGGGCAAGACCGGCATCGTGTCGCGCGACCGCCTCCTCACGGTCAACGCCGGCATGGAGGAGAATCCCCTCAAACTCAAGCTGACCTTCGACCCGGACAAGACCACGGGCTTCTGCATCGCCCTCGCCGAGAGCAAGGTCTCGGACGTCTATTGGACGACCAACATGTGGTTCCACTTCGGCCGCAAGTCCTTGACCGAGACCACCGCCGGCCTGGCCAACACGCGCAACGACACCGAGAGCTACACCGGCGACGAGGGCCCGAGCGAGATCCCCGAGACCGTGACCTTCACCGTCAAGCCGGGCTTCATCCGGGCCGAGACCTCGACCGGCATCGCGAGGGAGGGGAAGTTCTCGTGGCTCAAGCCCGGCGTCTCGGCCTACTTGTACGTCTTCAGCCACCCGATGCACCAGAACGATCCGTCGACGATGGCGCTCAAGTCGATCAGGCTCTACCGCTGAGCGGGGCTCAATAGGTCCTCCACTGGGAGGCCTTCGTGTCGGTGTGGTAGCAGGAGATGAAGAGGTTGCCGTGTCTGCGGTCGGCCGAGTTCGTGCCGACGTAGATCCAACCGTAGCCCTCGTGCGTGCAGCCCGTGGCGTCGATGGGGGTGTGGCACAGCACCCCGCTGGCCGGCGCATGGTAGGCGGAGGGGTTGGAGTTCGGGATACTGGTGGTGTACTTGGGGACGAAGCTGTCGGTCAGGACGGCCGAATTCGTGGCGAAGATGCAGGACGGGAACAGGCCTTCGTTGTCGGCGTAGTAGATGCTGAGGATCGAGCGCAAGGCGCCGAGGTTGCCCTTGGTCGAGCCTTCCTGGGACTTGCGCAGCAGTTGGGCGAACTTCGGGATGGCGACGCCGGCGAGGATGCCGATGATCGAGACGACGATCATGAGTTCGATGAGCGTGAAGCCCGCCGGCATCCGGCGCTTCATGGGGACGCCGGCTCGCCCTCGCCCTCTCCCTCTCCTTCCCCGGGGGGAGGAGGCGGCGAGCCCGGTTCGGACGGCGCCGCGGGAGCCGGGACAGGGGCCGCTTCGGCCGCCGGCGGCGCGGCTCCGTCCGCGGGAACGGGAACGGGGATGGCCGTGTATTCCACGTTTCGGTCCCCCTTCTTGCCGACGGAGATCATGACCTTCTGCCACGGGTCGGCGCGCTCGTTGAGGTAGTGGAAGGACCAGTGGAACCTGGCGTCGGAGGACGGCTGCTGGCCCTTGAGAACGAAGTACGGGCAGATGGCTTCGACGGTCTCCCCGTTGGAGCAGAAATCCAACAGCTCCTTCTCGGCGATGGCGCGCGCCTCGGCCTCCGAGAGGTCCGGAGGCTCGCGGAACTTGACCCTCCATACCCCGAAGCAGGCGAGCCCGGCCACGCCGGCGGCGGCGACGATTCCTGCCTTCTTCATGCTCTTCAGCTTTGGGGGTCAGCTATCGTTCCACGATCCCCTCCCCTAGATAATACCATGATAGGAGCCTCCTATGGAAAGCCTGGAAGTTTCGCGCGCTCCTTGCGGATCGTCTCCCAGAGGGCGCGGTCCCCGGCGGAAGGCTTGCGCGCCAGAGCCCGGTCGTAGACCCTGGCCGCCTCCCTCGGATCGCCCCGCGTGAGGTGGAGCCAGGCCAGCGAAAGGTAGGTCGGCAGGAAATCCGGTTCCAGGGCGAGGGCGGCCTCATAGTCGGCGGCCGCCTCCTCCCGCAGCCCCAGAAGCGCCTTGACCACGCCGCGGTCGCTGCGGTAGCGGCCGTTGGACGGGTCCTTGCGCACGAGCCCGTCCAAGATCGTCCCGGCCCTGCGGGCCTCGCCCAACTGCTGGTACAAAGAGGCCATGCGGCTTGCCAGGGCCGGGGGCGGCCCGAGGCCGCCGGCCAACCCCAAGGCCTCCAAAGCGGACAGCCGGTCGCCCGCCGCCGCGGCGCCGACCCCCAGGTCGACGAGAGAGCAGGCGTCCTCCGGCCCGAGCCTCAGCCCCTTCCAGACCGCCAAAGCCGCCGGGTGGTCCCCCAACGCCCGATAGAGGGAAGCGATGCGACGCTTGCGGCGAGGGTCCGGCTCGAGCCCCTGGGCGGTCTTGACCGCCTCCAAGGCGCGGCCGCGCGCTCCCGCCCCGACGGCCGACTCGGCCAGGTCGAGCCACAGGCCCGCGTCCGCAGGGGACGTCGCGGTCGACCGCTCGAGGATGCCCTGGGCGGACCCATGCCGGCCGAGCTCCAGCAGCAGCGACGCCTTCCTCGCCGCCGCCGCTGGGCCGTCCTTGCGCTCATCCGCCAGGGCCAGGCACTTCAGCGCCAGGCCGCGGGCATCCGCCTTCGCGGCCGCGGCGGCCAGGTCGAGCAGGAAGCCTGCGTCCCGCCGACGGTCCGCCAGCAAGCCCAGGACCTCCAGCCCTTGCCGTTCGGCCAGGAGGCCAGCCTCCCGGGCCGCCCTCTCCGGCGATAGGAGAGCGTCCTGCGCCTGCGAGGGCCTGGCCCCCTTGGGCCAGGCCGCCTTCGAGCTCGTTCGGCGGCCGCGGGCGACGAGCCTGCGCTCCATGCGCCTGAGGGTCTTCTCGCCGTAGAACGCCAGGACGCAGGCGGCGAGCCCCGCTCCGCCCGCGTCCTCGACCTCGAACCTCTCCTCCCGGCGGGCAAAGGACCTCTTCCCGCCGTCCCTGGGGTAAGGCCCGAAGGACCTATGGGGCCCCCGGGGGCGGCGGGCAAGGGACCTCTTCCCGCCGTCCCTGGGGTGAGGCCCGAAGGGCTTTGGGGGCCCCGGGGGACGGCGGACCAGCCGGCCCTCCTTCACCAGCCGGCCGAACTCCTCGGGGAAAGCCTGTTCCGGGAAGACGCCGAAGCAGTCATGGAAGCTCGACCGGTCGACGCCTCCCTCGCTCTCCAGGAAGCCGAGCACATAGGCGCGCATCTCCTGCTCTTGCCCGACGCGGCAACCCTCATAGGGCGGCCGGCGGCCCCGGGCGAGCCGCTTCAAGTAGGCGACGAGGTCGCCTCCGGCGGCGTAGACCAGGCGGCCGCGCACGCGCGACACCGCCCCCCAACCCAGGCCGACCACGGAACCCCGCCGCTGGCTGGCGCGGCGCAGTTGGAGGTTGCCGGCCCCGGGGTCGTCGAACCGGGACCCCCCGGGCCCGGCCGAGCCGGCAAGCTCGACGGAGTCCGTCTTCAACCGCGAGACGAAGACGGCGTCCCGCTCGTAGGACCCGGCGTCTTTCCATCGGACGGCCCAGGAAGCGAGGTCGACGTCGATCGAGCGCACGCCTCCCGCGCGGCACAAGTCGCAAGCCTCGGCGAGACGACGCAGACGCCGGGCGTGCTCGCCGGGCTCCTGGCCGGGCGCCAACGGCAGCGTCACCCGGTCGACGCCCTGGCCGACGAGGGCGCCGACGAGGTCCCTGGAGACCCCCTGGCTGTCGAGCTCGACCGTCATCTGGGCCAGGGACCCGAGCCGGAACACCCGCCTCAGGAGCGCCAGGAGCCGGGACGCCTCCAGGGGAGGAAACGATGAAAGGACGCCGGCCCCGCCGCTGCCGATGAAGACCGTCTCGAAGCCGGCCGGCCCAGGCAGACCCAGCAGCCCGGCCTCCTTCCCCAGGCAGGCGGAGTAGAGGCGGGCCCTTGCCGGGACGCCGCTCAGGGGGAGCCGCAGGACCTCCGCCGGCAGGTGGACGTACAAGCCGAGCCTCTCCGCCGGGACAGCCCCGACCGAGGCCGCCCAGGCGCGCCGGACGATCCGGCCGTCGAGGCGGGCCCAGAGGCATCGCGGCGGGTAGCAGACGCCCCATCCCTCCCAGGCGGTCTCGGGACGACGGGCGGCCGATGTCCTCATCATCGAGCCATTATCTTACCACAACGGACCGCGCCTTGCCGCGACTTCGCCGGCCCCTGGATTGGACGGCGATTTATTGGTAGATTCTCCGCATGACCCGATTCCTCCTGGTTGTCGCCTGGGGCGCGGCGCTCCTCTCCGCGGCCGCCTGCTCGGGCGTCCGATCCTCCCTGCGCTACGGCCCGGACGGCCAGCGCGAATACTTCGTCGAGTGCACCGATCTGCCCCTGACCTACTGCTACGACCGGGCGCTGAAGCTCTGCCCTGGCGGCTATTTCCTCGTCAAGGAGGAGCAGATCCCCCAGGGCGCCAAGAGCGGCTCCGCCTTCGCTCAATGGACCCACATCGGCGGCACGTCCAACAAGACCACGACCAGCTTCATGAACCACGTCGTGGTCCGCTGCAAGTCGGGCCAGGACTCCCAGGCCCCCGCGCCCTGACCCCGCCTCCCCGAGCGGGTCATTGGGATGGGTCCTAGGACTCACCCAGGGATAGGCCATCCGGCACTGAACGGCTAGGCCCTGGTCCCCTATACTAATGGGGAATGGACCAGGCCCAGCGACCTCCCGTTCCGACGCGCCGCCATCGGGCCGCGCTCTGGGCCCTTGGACTGGCCCTCCTGCTCACCCCGGCCAGCGCCGCGGTCAACGGCCGCGGCGCGGCGGGCTCGCCCCCCCCTCCAGCGACCTTCTTCGGTCTCAACGCCTTCGTCGCGCTCGACGACATCCGCCGCGACCTGTCGGAGCGGCTCGCCGGCCGCGGCGAGGCGGACTGGGATGCTCTCGAGAGCCGCCTCAAGGCCCTGGAAGAGAGGCTTGCCGACGGATCCATGCTCCCGGACGAGGCGGCAGGGCTGCGGCCCGAGATCGACAGGCTCCTTGCCGTCATCGCCCAGGCCCGGGGCGCGGTCGAGACCGCGGCCCTGCGGCTGGACCCGCGGCGCAACGCCGCCGGCGACGACGCCGGCCGGCTGCGCCTGGCCGCCGGGGACCCGTCCGCAGCCTCCCGGGTCTTCGACAACAACCGCTTTTTGGGCTCCGGCGCGCCGACCGCCGTGCCAGGCTCCACGGACGGCGGGCGCAAGCGCGTCCCGGTCTCGACGACCCGGCAAGGCAAGACCAAGGACATCGACCTCACCGTCCCCTCCCTCTCGCCGACCGACGGCCCGAAGACCGCCCGAGCCCGGGAGCCGGGCCGGCCCGAGGTCCAGGTCGTCACCAAGCGCATCATCAAGCTGCTCGACGGCGCCGGCAAGCTCCTCTCGTACGAGGTGGGCGTCTCCGACCTCCTGCGCGCCGCCGACGCCAAGTCCCGGGCGGCGCTCGGCCGCGAGATCGCCTCCGAGGTCCTGCGGATCGCCGGACGCGCCGACCCCGGCGGCTCCCTCTCTTCGGCCCTGGCCGATTTCCTGCGCGACGTCCCCGACTACAAGCCCGCCGACGCCTCCGCCGTCCGCCTCAGCGTGGACGACAAGAACCACTACCGGCTCATCTTCGAGCGCGCAGGCTCGGGCCAGCGCATCCTCGTCGGGCAGTTCCTGCCCTCCTCCGCCGGCAAGCCCGGCCCCACGGCCTTCATCGTCATGGGCGCCATCGAGACGGACGCTGCCGGCCGCGCCCGCCAGGACCATCAGGGCTATTGGCGCGAGTACCTTGGGGGCGACAAGCGCCTCGAGTGGACCTCCACCGACGAGAAAGAGCGGAAGGGCTGGGGCCCCTGGGCCCACGAGAACCAGCTGCGCGGCATCTGGCTCGCCGAGCAGTCCTGGACCGAGGGCCGCTGGCGCGAGGTGAAGAAGGCCCAGACCAGCGCCGTCACCGCCAAGGAAGGCCAGTCCTGGTTCGGCCGCGCCGGCGCCAAGCTCATGAAGGCGCCGGTCCTGGGGCCCACGCTCAAGTTCTGCGACGACGTGGCCGGCACGCTCTACACGGGCATCGTCGCCGTCCCCTCGGTCATCGGCGCCGCGGCGGGCTCCGACGCCCTGAGCCTGGAGGCGGCCGGCTCCTACGCCAAGAACCCCCTCATGAAGAAGCTCCTCGACGACAAGGGCTACCTCGACCGGCTCACTCCCGGCGCCCGCAAGGAGCTCTACGACAAGGTCCGAGAGAACCGGCTGACGGCCCTTCAGTCGCAGCCCTTCCCCATCCCGCCCGACCTGGCGCGCGACGCCGTGAACGCCCCCATCTCCGACAAGGAGGCCGTGCAGACCCTGAGCGACGGCTACGGCGCCGGCTCGTACGGCAAGAGGATCATCGCGGAAGGCATCCAGTCCACCGGTTGGAAGCGTGGGCTGCTGACCACGGCCGGGATCGTCACGGGCGTGGCGGAGAGCGTGGGGGAATCCTTCTGCAACCCCGTCATGTGGGCCATGCTGGGCGCGGGCCACGTCGCCGCCGCGGTCAAGGGGAGCTCGTCCTTCGTCGCCGGCTCCACGGGCGCCCAGGCGGCCTTCACCGCCGCCAACGCCGCGCACAAGGTCCTGACCGTGGCCTGGTGGACGCCGTGGCTCCTCTCGGCGTCGGACAACGTCGGGAAGATGGTCCTGCTCACCGCGGAAGGCAAGTTCGACGACCGATACTACAAGAACGTCAGCGAGCTCAGCGCCGACATCATCTACCTGTTCGCGGTTCCTTAGTCACTCGCCTCCCCCGCGGGGAGGCGAGTAGCCGAGGGGGCATAGGCCGTTTCATCGGGATGCCGTCCCCCCGCGTCCTCATCTCTTCCGCTCGGCCCAGGGCGGGGTCTGCCACTTCTCCTCGGACTCGGGCAGCTTGCCGTCCTGCGCGTCCCAGATGCCCGAGCAGCCCCAGTAGACCTCCTCGGTGGACGGGGCGGAAGGGTCCTGCGAGCCCGTGGACAGGACGCCCCTCTTGGACCCGAGGAGCATCTTGACCACCGAATACCCGGCCGTGATGCTGCAGTAGATGTTGGGGAAGCCCCGGACCACCCCGTTCTCGAGGTACTCGCAGTAGGAGAACAGGTAGTGGTCGGCGTTGCGCAGCGAGGTCGCGGTGCATCGCTCGCCTTCCTTGACGTAGTCGTCGGCCGCGCTCTTGGCATAGTTGCGCTCGAACATCGCCCGCGAGGAGGCGCCGCAGACGACGGCCTTCAAGGGCGCCCGGGGGGCCTTGGTCCCCTTGCTCTTGACGTCCTCCCAGACCCACCGCCGGACCAGCCGCATGATGCAGCCCTCGGTCGTGCGGAAGACCTTGATCCGCTTCTCCGGCTCGTCGCGCTCTGCCCCCTCCGCCTTCCTCAGGTCGGGCAGGTAGTAGGGCGGCGGGGCGATGCAGGACTGGCAGCGGCCCACCAGGGCCTTCTCCGCCTCGTCCATCGAGACGGTCTTGCAGGGCTCCTTCTGCTCGTAGCACGCCGTTGCCCAGTGCTGGTAGCGCCCCGCCGCGGTCGGCGAGGCCATCAGGGCGCCCGCGGGACCGAACGGGTTGTCCGCCGCGCACGCCTCGACCCACCGCACCGCCTCGACGGCCTTCTTCGGCAGGGCGGCCTCCTGGGGCGCGGGGGCCGCCGCCGCGCGGCCGGCTGACAACAGGAAAATGACGAGGATCGTGTTCATTGCCTTAGTCTATCACATTAGCCGGGGATTTCAAGGGTAGTACCAAAGTCCCATGAGGACCTGGGCCCTTGGACCCTGCTTCGCGCCTTGGGCCGGACCTAACCTATCCATCATGAGGCTAGGCCTGGTGGGCGCGATCCTCGCCGCGGCGCTGTCGCTCGAAGCGTTGGCGGCCGGCGTCTGCCACGCGGCCGGACTGCAGGAGCGGCGCGAGCGCGCCCTGAAGGTCCTCGGCGGCTGGCAAGCCGTGCTAGGCCGGGTCGACGACGAATCCGCCCGGGACAGGTCCTCCGTCCTTGCCGTCCTGAAGGAAGAGGTCGAGGCCGCGCGGAGCGCCGAGGAGCTCGACGAGGTCGAGACCCGCCTCCTGGCCTGGAAGAGGGCGGTCATGGCGCACTTCTTCCCGGGGAACGCCCGCGCCCAGCGGGACCCGGACAGGATGCTGGCCGCCGTCGGCCGCGCCTGGGCCTCCCGGCAGCCCCGGAAGGTCGATTGGACCCGCGGCGATTCCCGGACTCGAGGCCGCCTCGAGGACGCCGCCGGGAACGGCGCCCTCGACGGGCTCTACACCGGAGGCGGGAACGGCCCGGCCGGCCCGCCCCGGTCGAAGGCGGACCCCGTCGCCCCCCTGTCCGACCCGGAGGGGCTGTGGGGCGGGCTGGAGCCGGCCACGGCGGTCCCGCCGCAGGACCCGGGGCCCTCCGACCCCGGCCGCCAGGACGACGCGGCCGGGCCCGCGGACGACTACGAGCAGGCCTTGAAGTTCATCGCGGCGCTCGAGGAAGAGAAGCGGCATCCCTCCGTCGCCGTCGGCCCGACCTCCAACGGGAAGCTCAAGTTCTCCATGGAGCTGCCGGTCGAGGGCTACGGCTACGCCCACCTGCACCCGGAGCGCCGGCGCAACTACGGCACCGACAACATGGTCCTGGGCCTGATGTGGCTGGCCGCCAAGTTCCAGAAGGCGCACCCCGCCCACCCGGGGCTGCGCTACGGGGACCTCTCGGCCCGGGAAGGCGGGGAGGTCAGCGGCCACAAGACCCACGAGAACGGCCGCAACGCGGACATCCTCTTCCTGGCGGCCGACGCCGGCGGCTCGCCCGCGGACAACACGACCTTCCAGCCGTTCGACCGCAACGGCGCGAGGGGCCGGCTGCGCTTCGACGCGGCCGGCAACTGGGACGTGATGGCCCTGGTCGCGGAGAACCCCTACTGGAAGGGGCACACCGATGCCGTCCTGGCCGGCGGGACTTTCCGCCAGCTGGTCCTGCGCCACGGCCGCCAGACCGGCGACAGGGAGAGAGTCGCGCAGGCCCAGTCGTTCCTGCGCGCCTTCGACGAGAACCACGACGACCACTACCACGTCCAGATAGGCGCCAACTACCGCCGCTCGGAACTTTGAGCGGCCCGGCGAAAGCGCGCCCGGGCACGGCTACTTCATGTTCACCGCCATCCTGCCGACGTTGAGCTCCGAGTAGAGCTGGAACTGCCCGGTGAGGACCGCGTTCTCGAAGGTCGCCAGGTTCTTGGCGCCGCTGAACATGGGCTTGTCGCCCGTCACGAGCATCCAATAGCCGTTGGCGAAGCGCCCGACCTTGTTCGGGTAGCTCAGGTTGCCGTGGTTGTAGGCGAATTTCGCGTTCAGCCCGCGGACCTTCCCGCTCTTGTCCACGGCCAGGTTGACGGTCTCGACGGCCGCTCCGCCGGCCATGAGGACATAGGTGACGAGCCCGGTGCCCGGGGGCTGGGCGTACTCGGGATCGACCAAGAGCTGTCTCGCGGGCCTTTCCAGCCCCATCGTCTCGGTGCAATGGGCGTGAAGCCCGGCATAGGCGCCCAGGGGATCCTCCGCCGTCATCCCGTAGGGAAGGGCGAAGAAGAACCGGTATCCCAGGTAGCCGACGCACGCGAGCGCCAGCGCCACGACGAACTGGCCGAGCAGCTTCATGCGTTCATCCCCTGCCTTCCTTGATCCCCTTGAGGTGTTCCAGGACGCTCGCGAGGTGCTCCCTCTCTTCGCACAGGATGCCCTTGACGAGCAGCCTGTCCCGGGGCTCCAGGGGGGAGCGCAGGAAACCCTCGTAGAAACGGATGGACGTCAGCTCCCGGTCCGCGTGGGTCTTGAGCGAGCCCTGGAGGGAATCGCTCGGCGGCAGGGGCTCGCGGGCCAGGCCGGCGAGCTCGCGCTGGGCGCCCATCCCGAACAGGACGTCGAGGTGCGCCCTCTCCTCGGCGGCGAACCGTTGGAAGGTGTCGGCGATGCGGTCGCCGCCGATGAGCTTCTTGTCGAACAACGCGGCTTCCCGCGCGTAGAGCTCGGCATCCGTGCTCTCCATGACGGCGGCTTCGAGGATGATATCCATTGGCTCATTATACCACGGCCGCGCCGAACCGCTCCATCATATCCCCCCCTTCACCCAGCCGACGCCGAATACGCCGGCTGGTCCGAGTTGTAGGGCTTGAAGCTCCGCGCGGCCGAGTGCATGATCCGGCGGATGAGGTCCTTGCGGCCGTGGCCGAAGGTCCGGTAGAGGTGCATGAGCAGCTGGAGGTGCTCGGCGTCGAGCAGGGCCTCGCACCGGCGGGTGGCGTCGCGGAGGGCCTCCATGGAGCGCCGCATCTGCTTCGACTTCTCGCACCACGCGAGGCCCCCGACCTCGTCGAAGCGGTTCGTGTCGAACCCCAACTGCGCCGCCGGGCTCGCGGCGACGGCGTCCCACTCCCCGGGCTTGTCCTCCCGGCACAGCCGGATGCCGTAGCGCCCTGGGTCCATGTAGATGGGCGAGCGGTGATGGAGGAAGAACGGGTTGATGGTGAAGGCGTCGACGAAGGGCGCCACCTCCCGCAGGAACCCGGTCGTCTCGGCCACGTCGGCGTCGGTCTCGGTCGGCATCCCGGCGATGAGGTCGACGTGGTTCCAGATCCCGACCCGGTGGGAAGCCTCCAGCAGGCTCTTGATCCGGGCCTTCGTCGTCCCCTTCCGGATGTAGCGCAGCATGCGGGCGCTGCAGCTCTCGGCGCCCAGGACGAGCTTCACGCACCCCGCCCGGCGCATCGTCATCAGGAGGGCCTCGTCGAGCTCCCGGAAATTGGCGCAATCGGACCACAGCAGACCGAGCCGCGCCGAAATCATCCGGCGGCAGAGCTCCTCGGCGAAGGCGTAGTCGTCGTTGAAGTTCGGGTTGATGAAGTGCACGCCGGTCACGCCCAGCTCCTTCAGGCGCCGGAGGTCCTCGATGATCGCGGCGACGCTCCGGCGGCCGAGATGGGGCTGGGTGGCGTTCGAGCAGAAGATGCAGCCCGCCCTGCACGTGGTGTCGAACCCGTAGAACACGACCAGTTCGCGCCCGGCGGAGGGGCGCCGGAGCAGGGCCCGCACCGCCGCCGAGCGGCAGTCGTAGCGGGCGAGCACCTCGGGCAGGGTGGTGCTGTAGGGCTCGAGGGGGTACCCCTGATAGTCCGGGCCGTCGCAGATGGGCCGCGGGGGCAGGACCATGCCGGAGTCGCGGACCTCCCGGCCGCGGCGCTCCAGCACGTGCGAAAGCCTGGCCTTGCCCCCCTCCAGACGCTTGACGAGGCGCAGGACCGCCGGCCCGCCGTTCAGGTAGAACGCCCAGTCGAACGGAGGGAACCGGCGCAGCAGATCCCGATAGACCTCGCGGGAGATGCTGTCCATCCCGATCGCCGCCTTCGCGGGCCGCCGGGCCTTCAGCGCCCGCGCCAAGAGGGCGCCGACGCGCACGGGGAAGAGATCGCCGGAATGATCGACCAGCGTGACCCCGAGGAGATCGGGCTCGCCCATCGCGGCGAGCTCGAGGAGCTCGCCTTCGAGCGCCTCGTAGCGGCGCGCGGCGGCGCGCGGCGCCTTGCCCGCGAGATAGCCTTCCAAGCCGGCCCCATCGCGCAACAGCGGGGACGCCAGGGGGCCGACGCCGCGGTCCCGATGATAGATGACGTCGAGGTCGACGATGCGGACCTCGTGCCCCGCCGGCCGCAGCAGGTTGGCCAGCACCGCGAGGCTCAAGCTCGGCATCGGGAAGGGCTCCATGTGCCGGGCCGCCGCCGGCGGGTAGAGCAGCGTGATCCTCATCTCGGCGCGCCTGTCATGGGACGGACGGGCCGGCCGAGGCGGGCAGCGCCCCGCCCCGCGGGATGCCGGGGACCCAGACGTCGCCGAACTTCTCGTGGTAGTGCTTCCAGACGCCGCCGCACTTGCGCTCGTAAGCGCACCCCCGGCACTTGGTGAGCAGGACCTTGTCGGTGATGGGGTTGGGCGAGATCTCCTCGCCGAGCCCGTCGGGCCCCCCTCCCTGGCCGAGCTTGCGCGTGACGAGCAGGGTCAGGGGCATGGACAGCTCGGCCACCAGGTCGGGGGAATCGACGAGGCAGTAGAGCATGTTGTAGAGCCTGAGCGTCTTGCCCTTCGCCCTGGCCCGGCGGTGCAGCTCCGGGACCAGCTCCATGAGCTCCTCCACCCGAAACGCCATCTCGTCCCAGTGGCGGCCCATGGACCCGCCGGGCGCCGCGACGGACAGCCAGACCTGGGTCACCTGGCGGAAGCCCGAGACGTAGTCCACGATCTTCGGCAGGTCCTTGAGGTTGCGGCGCACGACCACGGTGTTGGTCCTGAGCTCGACCTTCCGAGGGGCGCTGTCCAGGTTCCGGAGAGCCCGGTCCATCCGCTTGAAGCTGCCCGGCCGCCGGGTCAGCGGGTCCTGGGAGGCGGGATCGTGGCCCTGCACCGTGACGAGCGCCCGGTCAAGGAACGGCAGGGTCCTCCGGGCGAACTCGGGGTCGGCGAGGTTGGCGCCGCACGTGAAGATCTCCGTATGGTAGCCCAGCCTCTTGGCCATGTCCAGCACCATCCAGAACCGCGGGTAGTTGGTGGGCTCCCCGCCCGAGAACGTGACGCTCCGGATGCCTTGGCGCCTCTTAGCCAGCAGGACCGCGGCGAGCTCGGCCATCGCGAGGGGATGGGCGGCGAACTCGGTCATGGACTGGTCTTCGCCGCAGAAGACGCAGCGGTTCGGGCAGCGGAAGAACGGGTAGACCATGAGATGGCCGAAGGGGTTGCCCCTGACCTTGCGCAGCAGCGACGCCGCGACCGGCCCCGTCTCGAGGTCCTTCAGGATCGGGTCGTAGTCCACGTCGCCGCGGGCCGCGCCCTCCTTGATCGCCCAGGGGTCGTAGGCCTGCGCGGCCTTCTCGCCCCCCCGGACGATGTCCCAGTCGCCGAACGCCGCCGGCGAGAGGAACAGGTTGGGGCCGCCGCGCCGCTTCATGACAGCAGCTCCCGCAGCCTGGCGCGGGCCTTGGCGTCTTGCCCCGCCCCGCGGTCGACGTAGCTCTCCACGAAGCCGGGCTCGCGGCGCAGGTGCAGGGCCAGCCGCAGCAGGCCCTGCTGGAACGCCTTGGCGGCCCCCGGGCGCTCCTTGCCTTGCGGACGGCGGGCCGCGCGGGCCAGCGCCTGGCGCAGCGACGCGACGAAGAAGGGCATCCGGCCGTCCTCCTTCACGCGCTTGACGCAGTAGTGCGAGAACGCGGCCATGAACATCCCGAGCCTGCGCACGCCCTCGCGGTCCCACGACGCCTCGGGGTCGCACGCGAGGTCCACGGCCGCGAACCCCATCCGCGAGAGGCCGTCCACGGCTTCGATGGCGCCTCCGAGCCCCCCGGGCCGCAGGGCCAGCCGCGCCGCCAGGCGGTCCTTGTCCAGCGGGGCGAGCGCGGCGAGCGGCTCGCCCGGCGCGACCGTCACGACCACGAGGGCGCCGAGCTCGCGCAGCTCCCGGAGGCGCTCCGGGGAGGCCGAGGCCGCCCCGGCGGCGACATAGACGGCCGGCGCGGTCGAGGAGCGGCCGCCGAAGCGGTCGATGGCCGCCTTCAACGCCTTCCAGGGAACGCCCTTGCCCCGGCCATCGACGAGACGCACCTCGAGGATGCGCCCTTCGCCGACGGCTTCGAAGCCCGGATGGAGCTCGGGCCGCCAGCCCTCCGGCAGCGCGGCCTCCCCGATCATCCTCTCCCGCACCCCGCGGCTCGCGGCCCGGAAATCCCCCAGCCGCTCCCGGATCCTCTCCCGCAGGCTCGCGCCGCCGGCCGGGGACCCGCCGTCCCGGCGTCCGGCCTTGCCCCGCTCGAGCCGGCGCGCCTTGCCGCCCTCCATGCGGTAGACGACGTCCGCCATGGCGCGGGCCTCCTCATGGAGGTGCGAGACGTAGACCACGGCGGCGCCCGTGCGCTCCGGGATGCCGCGGACGATGCGGAGGACCTCGGCCCTCACCCCGGCGTCGAGGGCGGAGAACCCCTCGTCGAGCAGGAGCACCCTCGGCTTGAGCAGCAGCGCCCTGGCCAGCGCGACCCGCTGCTGCAGTCCGTAGGAGAGCTTGCTGGGCTGGGCCTCGGCGTGCTCTTCCAACCGCAGGCGCGTCAGGCACTCCTCGATGCGGGCCGCGGCCGAGGCCGCGTCCACCAGCTCGCCCTCCCCCCGCCCGGTCACGGCGGCCATGAGGTTCTCCATCACGCTCAGGCGCGGGATGAAGCAGTGCTGGGACTCGTGCTTGAGGGCCCAGAACTTGTGAAGGGTCTGCGGGATGTAGAAGACGCCCCGCTCGGCGGGCGAGACCCCGTCCATGGGCTCCCCGCCGACGCGCACGGTCCCGGCGTCGGGCTCGAGGACGCCGGCGACGACCTCGAGCAGGGTCGTCTTGCCCGAGCCGTTGGGGCCCTCCAGGACCATGAACGCCCCGGGCGGGACGCTCAGGCTCAGGGCGTCGAGCACCATGACGCCCCCGTAGGATTTCGAGACGCCGTCGAGCTCGATCAACCCTGCTTGATCCTCACTTCGAACTCGCAGGTCCCGTCGCCCATGCCGTTGCACTTGGTCTCCTTGACGTGGCACTTCCTGCCGCCGCCGAGGAAGACCTCCATCAGGCCGCCGATGAACCCCGCCTCGAAGTGGCAGACCGCCCTGCCGACGACGGGCATGCCGGCGCAGGTGACGCACTCGTCCACCTGGAACCTCACGATGCCCTCGTCGAGCTTGAGCTCCAGGATGGAGAGCAGCCCCACCCCCAGCTCCTTGAGCTTGGCCGTCAGGGCCTCGGCATAGCGCGTGAGGTCCCGGCCCGTCTGCTCCATGATCGCCTTGCCCAGGCCGTAGCCCAGGTACTTGCCGCTGCTGTAGACCAAAGAGGCGCTCTCCTTGCCGATGGTGTCCTCGAGGCCCTCCATGACCCCGATGAGCCGCAGCGCCCGGAAAAGGTCCACGGGGATGGTCGGGCCCAGGGTGGGACGCCCCTCGGCGGGATGCCCGATGAGCTCGAGCCCCCTCGGGACGGCCTTCGCCCTCGCCGTCGTCTTCGTCGTCGTCTTCGTCATCGCGGGATCCTCCCGCGCGCCGCGACGCCCACGGCCCGGCGCGCTACCGGATATTATCCCACATATTGGCCGCCCCGATGCGGCCGCTCTGCGGCCGCCTGCGATTGCGGAGGCGGGACGCAATATGTAGAATAAATCACTGGCCCCCCCCACGGGGGGGCCAGTAGCGGGGGGGCACATGCCGTTTCATCAAGGAGTTCTTATGAAACAGAATATGCCCCCTCAGCTACTCGCCTCCCCGCGGGGGAGGCAAGTGACTTCCATGCTCGACCCCGAGACCCTCCGCCAAGCCGTCGCCCGGCACCGCGGCTGCATCGTCGACTTCGCCCGCCGCATCGTGGCCACCCCGAGTTTCTCCGGCCAGGAAGGGAAGCTCGTCAAGGTCATCGCGGCCGAGATGCGCAAGGTCGGCTTCGACGAGGTCAAGGTCGACCGGATGGGCAACATCATCGGCCGCATCGGCCGGGGGAAGACCAAGATCATGATGGACGCCCACATCGACACCGTGGGCATCGGCGACCGCACGGCCTGGAAATGGGACCCCTTCAAGGGGAAGTTCGACGGGAAAGCCATCTACGGCCGCGGCGCCACGGACCAGAAGCTCTCCATGGCCTCCATGGTCTACGCGGGCAAGCTCATCAAGGAGCTCGGCCTGGGCGGGGACTACACCCTCTGGGTCGTGGGCTCAACCCTCGAGGAGGACTGCGACGGCCTGCCCCTCCTGCACCTCATCAACAAGGAAGGCTACAAGCCGGACTACGTGGTCATCACCGAGCCCACGGACCTCAAGGTCTACCGCGGCCACCGGGGCCGCATGGAGCTGAAGGTCGTGACCAAGGGCCGCTCCTGCCACGGCTCGGCGCCCGAGCGGGGCGACAACGCGGTGGCCAAGATGGCGCCCATCGTGGCCGAGGTCGAGGCCCTGAGGAAGCGCCTCAAGAAGGACGAGTTCCTCGGCCAGGGCACGGTCTGCGTGACGAGCATCGAGTGCAAGACTCCCTCGCTCAACGCCGTGCCCGACGAGTGCACGATCTACCTGGACCGGCGCCTGACCGCGGGGGAGACCTGGAAGAAGGCCGTCAAGGAGATCTCGGGCCTGCCGGCCGTGCGCCGGGCGAAGGCCAAGGTGGAGGTCCTGCACTACGACGCGGTCTGCTGGACGGGCCTCAAGGTCGGGCAGGAGAAGTTCTTCCCCACCTGGGTCCTGCCCGAGAGCCACCGACTCGTCCAGGCCGCGGTCAAGGCCGCGACCACGGCCCTGGGCCGCAAGCCCGTGGTGGACAAGTGGACCTTCTCGACCAACGGGGTCGCCAGCGCCGGGCGCCTCGGCATCCCGACCGTGGGCTTCGGGCCGGCCAACGAGGTCCACGCCCACACCGTCAACGAGGTCATGCCCGTGGAGCACCTGTTGAAGGCGGCGGTCTTCTACGCCGCGCTGCCGCAGCACCTGAGCTGAGAACCGACCGAACCGGGGGGACACGACATGCAATCGATGCTGAGAGGGAAGGACTGGATCGAGACGGTGGACTGGACCACGGAGGAGCTCGAGACGGTGCTCCAGACCTCCTGGGACCTCAAACAGAGGTTCGCGCTGGGGGAACCCCACCGGCTCCTCCAGGACAAGACGCTCTTCATGATGTTCTTCGAGCAGTCCACCCGCACGCGCAACTCGACCGAGGCGGGCATGACCCAGCTCGGCGGCCACGCCCACGACCTCACCCCGGACAAGATGCAGATCTCCCACGGCGAGACGCCCAAGGACACCGGCAAGGTCCTCTCCCGCTACGGGCACGGCATCGCGATCCGCAACTGCTTCTACGGCGTCGGCAACAAGTACATCCGCGAGGTGGCCGAGCACGCGAGCATCCCGGTCATCAACCTGCAGTGCGACGTGGACCACCCCTGCCAGTCCATCGCGGACCTCATGACCATCCGCGAGAAGTTCGGGCACAACCTCAAGGGCATGAAGTTCGTCATCGCCTGGACCTACGCCCCGGCCTACGCCAGGCCCCTGTCGGTCCCGCAGGGCCTCATCACGCTCATGCCGCGCTTCGGCATCGACGTGACCCTGGCCTACCCCAAGGAGTTCAACCTCATCCCCCGCACGGTTTCGGCGGCCAAGAAGTACGCCAAGGAGTCGGGCTCCAAGTTCACCATCACCCACGACATGGACGAGGCCTTCAAAGGCGCCCACGTCCTCTACCCCAAGTCCTGGGGCTGCCACCAGCACCTCCAAGACCTCGGGGTGCCCGAGGCGGACCGCAAGAAGATCGGCATGGACCTCATCGCCAAGTACAAGAACTGGGTCTGCACCGTAGATCGCATGAAGCTCGGCAAGAAGAACGCCATCTACATGCACCCTTTGCCCGCGGACCGCGGCGCCGAGGTCGAGGACGCGGTCATCGACGGCCCGCAGAGCGTGGTCTTCGACCAGGCCGAGAACCGGCTCCACACCGTGAAGGCCATCGAGGCCCTCACGATGGGCGGCAGGCCGTAACAGACGCGGAGCGGTCCCGGCCCGCCGCACGGCGGGCCGGGACGCCCTCCCCCGGAGGACACGATGGCCAGACGGCTCCACCTCTTCGCTTTCGGCGGCAACGAGGTCTCGCCGGTCGGGCTCACGGACCCCAAGACGGGCAAGCCCATGGTGGTGGACGTCGGCATGCAGTGGCAGCGCACCGCCGACACCTGCCGCCTCGTGGGGGACATCATCGCGGGCAGGCCGGACGACCTCTTCGTGCTCACCCACGGCAACGGGCCCCAGGTCGGCAACATCCTGCTCCGGGCGGAGTACTCGAGGCCCATCCTGCCCTCCCTGCCCCTCGACGTCTGCGGCGCCGACACCCAGGGCGCCATGGGCTTCATGCTCACCCAGCTCGAGAGCGAGCTCAAGACCCGGGGCATCGAGAAGCAGGTGGCCGCGGTCGTCACCCGCGTGCTCGTGGACAAGGCCGACCCTGACTTCAAGGACCCCTCGAAGTTCATCGGCCCCTCCCTCACCCGTTCGGAAGCCGAGGGGCGGCGGCAGAAGGAGGGCTGGGCGGTCAAGCTCTACAAGAAGGACGACAAGGGCAAGGAGGTCTGGCGCCGGGTCGTGCCCTCGCCCGCGCCCATCGCCATCCTCGAGATCGGGGCCGTGGACCTCATGCTGGCCGGCGGCATGATCCCGGTCACGGTGGGCGGGGGAGGCATCCCGGTGTCGCTGGCCGAGCGGGCCGCCGACGGGAGCTATGAGACCCGCTACGGCATCCGCTTCACCCCGGGCCCCAAGGCCAAGGGGCCGCTCAAGATCTACTCCGGCGTGGACGCGGTCATCGACAAGGACCTCGCCTCGGCCCTGCTCGGCGCGGAGCTCAAGAAGCGCGCGAAAGCCCGCGGGGAGGACCTCGAGGTCTCCTTGACCATCTTCACGGGCGAGGACGGGGCCAAGCTCAACTACCAGAAACCCGACCAGGCGGACCTCCGGAGGCTGACCCTGAAGGAGGCTTCGGAGCTCTTCGCCCGAAAGCCCTGCCCGTTCCCGGCGGGGAGCATGGGCCCCAAGATCGGGGCCGCCATCCGCTTCGTCCGGGACGGAGGGGCCGCGGCCTACATCACGAAGACCGACCTCTTCGACGCCACCCTGGCGGGCAAGGCCGGGACGACCATCGTTCCATGAAGAACCGGCACCTCCCGCCCTCGGTGCTGGGCTTCCGTTGCCTGGCCTGCGGCCTGGAGGTGGCGGACGCCGCTTATGTCTGCCCCTCGTGCTCCGGCAACCTGGACCTGGTCTACGACTACCGGGCCGTCCGGAAGAGGCTGACCCGGGCCAGCCTCGCCAGGAACCCGGACCCGAGCGTCTGGCGCTGGCGCGACCTCATGCCCATCAAGGCCTTCCGCGGCGTGCCGGTCGTGCGCATCGGAGGAACCCCCCTCTACAAGGCGGACCGCCTCGCCGCGGATCTGGGCCTGAGCGGCGTCTACCTCAAGGACGACGGCAGGAACCCGAGCGCCTCCTTCAAGGACCGCGCGGGAGCCGTGGTCGTGGCCAAGGCCCTCGAACTGGGCGAACGGACCGTCACCGGCGCCTCGACCGGCAACGCGGCCTCCTCCATGGCGTGCCTGGCCGCGGGGCTGGGGCTCAAGACCATCATCTTCGTGCCTGAGAAGGCGCCGGCCGCCAAGATCGCGCAGCTGCTCGTCTTCGGGGCCACGGTCATCGCGGTGAAGGGCACCTACGACCAGGCCTTCGACCTGTGCCTCAAGGCCACCGACGAGTACGGCTGGTACAACCGCAACACGGGCCACAACCCCTTCACCCGCGAGGGCAAGAAGACGGCCTCCTTCGAGATCGTCGAGCAGCTCGGCTGGAAGGTCCCGGACAAGGTCTTCGTGTCCGTGGGCGACGGGAACATCATCAGCGGGCTCTGGAAGGGCTTCAAGGATTTTTACAGCCTCGGGCTCATCGACCGGCTCCCCCGGCTCGTGGGGGTCCAGGCCGAGAAGAGCGACGCCGTCAAGCGCGCGTTCGAGTCCGACGGCGTCATCCGGCCGGTGAGCGGCGACACCCTCGCGGACAGCATCTCGGTGAGCCTGCCCCGCGACGGCGAGGCCGCGGTCCAGGCCCTCACGGAGTCCCAGGGCTTCGCGGTCTCGGTCACGGACACGGAGATCCTGGACGCGATGCGCGCGACGGCCCGGCGCGAGGGCGTGTTCGGGGAGCCCGCGGGCGTCGCCGCCGTGGCGGGCCTCAGGAAGGCCGCGGCACGGGGGCAGGTCCAAGCCGGCGAGAAGATCGTGGCCGTGATCACGGGCAACGGCCTCAAGGACGTGGCCAGCGCCCTGAAAGCGGCGGGCCGGCCCTTCACCATCGGGCCCGACCCGGCCGAACTGAGGAAGCTGGTCAAAACGCACTCCCCAGGAGGGATGAGGACATGCCGAAACTGAACGAAGCCGTCTTGAAGAGGACCGCCGGGCGCTGCCGCGAGCGCGGCATCATCATCCCGACCTTCGCCCAGCTCGCGGACCCCTCCCGGGTGCCGGACGCCGTCAAGAGGAAGCTCAAGCCCGTGGGCCTCTGGGACGTCGACCCCGCGAACCTCTTCCGCATCACCTGGAAGAACGACGTCAAGACCGGCCTCTTCGGCGGCCCCAACTACCTGGAGATCCCCAGCGCGCTTACCGGCGTCCCGGCCCGCGTCATCGGGCTCGTCGGCAAGTACTTCCCGACAGGCGCCCACAAGGTCGGCGCCGCCTTCGGGTGCCTGGTCCCGCGCCTGGTCGCCGGCGAGTTCGACCCCTCGTCGCAGAAGGCCGTGTGGCCCTCCACCGGCAACTTCTGCCGCGGCGGCGCCTTCGACTGCGCGGTCCTCGCCTGCACGGCCGTGGCCATCCTGCCCGAGGACATGAGCAAGGAGCGCTTCGAGTGGCTCAAGTCCATCGGAGCCGAGGTCATCGCCACGCCCGGCTGCGAGAGCAACGTCAAGGAGATCTACGACAAGTGCTGGGACATCCGCAAGAACCGCAAGGACTGCGTGATCTTCAACCAGTTCGAGGAGTTCGGCAACCCGCTCTGGCACTACCACGTCACGGGCCAGGCCCTCCTGGAGGTCTTCGCCGAGGTGAAGGGCGGGAAGTCCCGCCTGGCGGGCTACGTCTCCGCCACCGGCTCGGCCGGCACCATCGCGGCGGGCGACCGCCTCAAGCGCGACTTCCCCCTCGCGAAGATCGGAGCGGTCGAGGCGCTGCAGTGCCCGACCCTCCTCTGGAACGGGTTCGGCGGGCACCGCGTCGAGGGCATCGGCGACAAGCACGTGCCCTGGATCCACAACGTGCGCAACACGGACATGGTGCTGGCCGTCGACGACGAGAGCGTGGTGAGGCTCCTGCGCCTGTTCAACGAGCCGGCCGGCCGGAAGGCGCTCAAGAGCCAGGGGGTCCCGGGCGCCTTCGTGGAGTCGCTGCCCCTCCTGGGCTTCTCGGGCATCTGCAACATGCTCGCGGCCATCAAGCTGGCCAAGCACTACGAGCTGGGCAAGGACGACGTCGTGTTCACCGTCTTCACGGACTCGGTCGAGCTCTACGGCTCGCGCCTCAAGGAGATGCGCCAGGAGCGCGGCGCCTACACCGAGGCCCAGGCTCACGGGGACCTCGAGCGCCGCCTGCGCGGGGTGGGCATCGACCACCTGCGGGAGCTGGGCCACCACGACCGCAAAGCCCTGCACAACCTCAAGTACTTCACCTGGGTGGAGCAGCAGGGCAAGACGGTCGAAGAGCTCAACGCCCTCTGGGACCCCGAGTTCTGGGACAAGACCTTCGCCCAGGTCAACGAGGTCGACAGGATGATCGCCGAGTTCAACGACCGTACCGGGCTCCTGAAGGAGGCGGCGGGCGCGAAGCGCTAGCCCCTTGAGCATCGCCGATTTCCCGCCCTGCTGGCTCCTCGCTTGTCTGGCGGCATGGCTGCTCCAGGCGGCGGTCGCGGCCCGCTTCCTGCTGAGACTCCGCCGAGACTCCACCGGAACGGCGCCGGTCCCGAGCGTCTCGGTCGTCGTCCCCTGCAAGGGCGCCGGCCCCGGGTTCGACGAGAACATCCTCTCCTTCCTGAGGCAGGACGACGCCGGCCGGGCCGAGTTCGTGTTCGTGGTGCCGACCCCCGCCGACCCCGCCCACGAGGCGCTGCGCCGCCTCCTGGCCGCGCCCGGCGTTTCCGGCGCGGGCGTGCCGCCCCCGCAGAGTACGGGAAGCGGCCTGGCCGCGCCCGGCGTTTCTGACGCGAGCGCCGCTCGAGCGAAGGTCGTCGTCTCGAACGCCCAACCGCGGCGCTGCAGCGAGAAAGCCCTCAACCTCCTGGCGGGGGTGGAGTCCTGCGCCCGGGAGTCGGAGGTCCTCCTCTTCGCGGACAGCGACGCCCGCGTGCGGCCCGACTGGCTGCGCCTGATGGCCGCCCCGCTGCGGGACGCCTCGGTCGGAGCGAGCACCTCCGCCATGCTCTACCTGCCCGCGCCCGGCGTCTCTGGCGCGGGCGTGCCGCTTCGATCCGAACGGGAAGACGGCCTGCCCGCGCCCGGCGTCTCCAACGGCCTGGCCGGAGGGCGCGGCCTCGCCGGGTGGCTGAGCCTGGCTTGGATGGCCTGGGGCATCCCCTGGCTCGAGCCCTTGGGGTGCGTGACGGGTCAATCGCTGGCCCTGCGGCGGCGGGATTTCGACGCCCTCTCGGTCCGCAAGCTCTGGGAGGGCACGGTCTCGGAGGACCTCGCCCTGGCCCGGCGGGTGCGCCAGGCCGGCCTCAAGGTCCGCTTCGTGGCCGCGGCCGCCCCGACGGGACGGCCGCCGGCAAGCCTGCCGTCGATGCTCGCGCTCTACAACCGCTGGATGACCCTTTTCCGGGTCTACGACCCCAGGATCTGGGTGCCGGGGCTCCTGCTGACCGCCTTCAAATGGGCCGCGCTGTGCCGGGTCTGGCACGCCCCGGCAGCCTGGCCCGCCCTGGCGATCGCGGCGGCGGACGCCGCCACCCTCGCGGCCGTATGCGCCGGCCTGCGCCGGGCCGCGCCGTCCGCGTGGCGGGGCACCTCCCCGCTCCTGGCGGGCCTCGTCGCGCCGCTCCTCTGGCCGGTCCACGCCGTCAATTTCGCGTGGTCCTCGCTGGCCGGCGAGATCGGGTGGGGAGGCTACACCTACGCCATCGCCTCCGCCGCCGACGTCGCCGCCATCCCGGGCGAAGAGGAGGCCGGCCGCCGTATGCGCCGGCGTCTTGGTCTCGTCGGCCTCCTGGTCGCCGCGGGGGCGCTCTACGGCGCGGCCTACCGGCCCGGCTGTTGGGGGCTGGGGGCCTGGGTCGCCTTCGTCCCCTTGCTCTGGGCCGCCGCGGGCCGCCCCGACGGCGCCGCCTTCAGATACGGCTGGCTTTTCGGGACCGCCGGGTACGTCGTCGGCGGCTTCTGGCTCGCTGGCTCGCTGCAGCGCTTCCTGGGCATCCCGCAGCCGGAGCCCGCGGCATGGTTCCTCTTCATCTGCTGCTTCCACGGGCTCAAATGGGCGCTGGCCTGCGCGGCCGCCTCCTGGGTAGGGAAGGGGCTCTCCCGCAGGTGGAACTGGGACCCTGAAGACGGCTTCGCCGCGGCTTTCGTCTTGTCCGCCGTCGCGGCCGAGGGCTTGTTCCCCGCGGTGATCCCGTCCGAGTTGGTCTACTCGCAGTCCTTCCATCTGCCGACCGTGCAGTCCACCGAGGTCTTCGGCATGGCCGCGGCGGCCTGGCTGGTGCTGGCCTTCAACGCCGCCGTCTTCAGCGCCCTGAGGTCCTGGCCGCGCCCCGGCCGCCAACGCCATTCCCCGAGCGCGGCCGGGACGCTCGGCCTACAGCCTCGACCGCGCCTGACCGCGCGCCGCGCCGCGCTCGCCGCGGCGGCGGCCGCCGCCGTCCTGGCCAACGAGGCCTGGGGGACCAGGCGCATGGCCGAGGTGGACGGGCTGGTCGCCCGGCGGGCCGCGCTCGGCGAGTCCCTGGCGGCGGGCGTCATCCAGGGGTGCCTCCCCCTGGACCCGGACCAGCCGGTGGGAGAATTCTCCCAGGACCTCCCGTCGCACAACAGGCTGAGCGCCCAGGCCGCGGCCGCCGGCGCCAAGGACCTGATCGTGTGGCCCGAGAGCACGTACGCGGGGCTCGTGTCCTACCGGGACGACGACGACCCCTCGCCCGCCGTCGCGGGACGCCCCGCCTCCGACGCCCTGGCCCAGGACCTCGGCCCGGGCGTCCCGACGCTGCTGAGCGCGATAGGCCAAGACGCTTCCGGCGCCTCGCACAACATCTCGCTGCTCGTCGGACCCGAGCGCCAGGCCTGGGGCCTGTCCGAGAAGTCCATCCTCGTCCCGTTCGGCGAGTACATGCCCGGGGGACCCCTCCTGTCGTGGCTCAGGCGCCTGACGCCCAAGACCGGCGGCTTGTCGCCCGGGCGGGGGCCCAAGGTCCTGGACCTGCCGGGAGGAGGCCGGCTGGGCGTGCTGGTCTGCTATGAGGACATGCTGGCGGGCCCGGCGGCCGGCTTCGCGGCCCTCGGCGCGAACCTCCTCGTCAGCCAGAGCAACGACACCTGGTTCGACCGGGACTTGGCCCCGGAGCATCACCTGCGCACCGGACTCCTGCGCGCCGTGGAGAACCGGAAGTTCATGCTGCGGGCCAACAACACGGGCGTGAGCGCGGTGGTGGACCCCGTCGGCCGCGTGCTCCAGCGCGTGGAGGCAGGCAGGCCCGGGTTCCTCGCGGCCCGGGTCGCGCTGCTCGAGGGACGCACCAAACAGATCACGCTCCGCCACATGGCCTACGGCCTGGCCTTGGCGCTGCTGGCGGCGCTCGCGCTGGCGAGGTGGGAGCGATGAGACCCGTGCTGTTCTCGTTCGCCCGGTTCGACGTGCTGTCAGCCCCTTTCTTCGCGGCCCTGGCCGTCCTCGCGTCCCATCTCTACTTCCGCCGCCGACGGGAGGACCTGGGCCTGTCCTGGGAGGATTTCTGGGGCCTCATGCTCGCCCTCTTCCTGGGGTTGCTGCTGGGCGGCCTCAGCGTCTATCTTCTGGTCTACGGCTCGGGCCCGGAGGGCAACCTTCGGAAGGCCATCGACGACGCCCGGGTGCCCGGAGGCTCGTTCTTCGGCGTGTTCTGGGGCGCGGCCCTGGCGGCCCGCCTATTCTGCCGGGCGAAGGGCCGGCCTTTCGCCCCGGTGGCCGACACCCTCGGCGGGGCCGCCCTGCTGGGACTCGTCTTCATGCGCATCGGCTGCCTGCTCAACGGCTGCTGCCACGGCAAGCCCACGAGCCTCCCTTGGGGCATCTCGTTCACCGACCCGATGACGAGGGTCGCCTCGCAGTTCAACGGCATCCCCCTGCACCCCAGCCAGCTCTACGAGGCTTCGGCCGCGGCCGCCGGCTTTCTGGCGCTCCATGCGGCAGCGCTGCCCGCCATCCGGGCCGGCCGCCTGAGGCAGGGCTCGGCCTTCGTCCTCTGCGCCGGCTTCTACGCGGTCCTGCGCTTCTGCACCGATTGGTCGCGCGGGAGCGACCCGGGGCTCATCCGCTGGGGCGGGCTCACGACGGCCCAATTGCTGGCGATGCTCACCCTGGCCGCCGCGGTCTGGTGCCACCGCGCATGGAGGAAGCCTTGAGCGACGCTGGCGGCCGGGGCCTGCGGAAAGTCTACGGAGGCCTGGTGGTCGCCGTCTTCGCCGGCCTGGCCTTTTGGCGCATCGACCTCCTCCAGGAGGCCTTCCTCGTCACGCTGCGCCAACTCGAGGCCGGCGGGACCGCGCGGCTGCGGGTCCTCGCCGAGATCGCGCTGTTCTCAGGCATCCTGGCCCTGACGTGGCGGGTGATCCCCCGCCGCGTCGAGCCGGCCCGGGATCTCCCGGCGGCTGTCCTGGCCGTGCTCGCTGGCTGGGCGGTGGAAGCCTGGGGGACGCGGCAGGGCCTGTGGTCCTACTACACGGGCGAGCAGCCCCCCCTATGGATCATCCCGGCCTGGCCCTTGGGGGCGGTCGTCATCAGCCGTCTGGCCGACTCGGCCCGGTCCGCCTGGGGCGCCAAGCTCTCCGACGAGGGCCACCGCCGGGCCTACGCGCTGTTGAGCGCGGCGTGCCTGGCCGTCTTCGCGCTGTTCGCCTGGCCTTGGCACGACCGGCCGCAGACCTGGGCGGCCCTCGCGGCGCTGCTCCTGGCCGTCGCGGCCTGGCCGGACCCCCGCAGGGACTTCTGGCTCCTGGCCGCCGGGGTCGCCTGCGTGTTCCTGGCCGATCTATGGGGGACGACGAACAACTGCTGGCGCTACCATGCCGGGCGGCATGCCGACCGCGCGCTGCCGATAGGCATCGCTTTCGGCATGGCCTTCGACAGCCTGGTGGTCCTCGGCTGCCTCAAGGGAGCCTTGCTTTGCGGCGGTTCGGGGGCTATACTTAGGAGAGGTGGACAGCCGGTGAGGAGAACGCCATGAAACTGTTCGCGCTTCGTACCCTGGTGATCACGCTGGCCTTGGCGGTGTTAGGCGCGATGAGCCTCTCGACACGCCATGCCTACGGCGCCAGCTCCGGGTCGGACGGCAGCACGCAGCCAAAAGGCGGATGCTGCAGCTGAAGCCCGAGAACCGGGCCATCCATCACGCCTGAACGCCGAGGGCCCCTTCAGGTCAGGGGCTTTTCGTGCTGGACGGCCGTTGCGTCCCCAGGTCCAAGGCCAGCTCGTGCAGCGCCTTGGAATTCTTCCCCGATAGCGAGTTGAACACGGCCTGGGAATTCTCGCCGATGGCCTGGGTGAGTTCGCTGGCGTAGTCGGTCACCGACGGATCCCGCTTGACGAAGTTGCGCATCTCGTCGTAGACGGCCTTCGGCGGCGGCTCCTTGAGGGCCTCGATCATGATGTCCGAGAAGACGGACCACGCCTCCGGCTTGGTGACGTACTTGCGGATGGTCTGACGGACCTCGGGCAGGGCGATGGTGTCGCGGGCCCAGGCATAGGCGTCCCGGTCGGCCTCGTAGCGCTTCTTGAGCGCCATGTACCGGTCCATCCCTGCGAACTCGGCGTCGATCTGCCGCACGAGGGCGGACTTGGCGTGGTAGCGCATGCCCAGCTCGCGCAGGCGGTCCTGGCACTGGCGGATCTCGCCGTCATGCTGCGCCAGGAAGGCCTTCTCCCGTGCCCTGTTCCCCGACGGGGCCGCCAGCACGGGCGCCGGCGCGGCGGGCTTGGAGGTGGCGGCCAGCTGGGTGGAATCCTGGTTGCTCAACGGAGGAGGGGCCGGGGCCAGGGGCTCCCTGTCGCGGGGGATGCCGCCGAACACCGATCCCGACGGCCGGGCGACCGACGACTCGCCGCTGCCTCGCATCATGACGAAACCGCCCACCACGAGGGCCAGCGCCACCACGATCACCGCGATGCCCAGGATCAGGTTGACGGGGTCGGACCACGGATCGGATTGGGAGGAGTTGCTCACAAAAGTGACCTTTCCATATTATGGCAGTGACGCGGCCGGCTGTCAATCCCGGAGCGGAGGCCCCCCGACCTGGGGTTTTGGTATGATTGGCCCGGTACCGCGACCGCCACTCATGCTCCCCTCTCCCCATCACGCAGTCGCGTTCCTCGGGTCCTTCCTGCTCTTCGAAGCCGAACTGCTCGCCGCCAAGCTCCTCCTGCCCGCCTTCGGGGGCAGCGCCCGCGTCTGGACGACCTGCATGATGTTCTTCCAAGGGGTCCTGTTGGCGGGGTACCTCTACGCCCATCTCTCCACCACCCGTTGGTCCGGCCGGCTGCAGGCGCGGGTCCACCTCATCGTGCTGGCCGCGGCCGCCTGCACGCTGCCCTTGCGCGTCGCGACGCCGGCCATCGCCCACCCGGTCGCCCAATTGCTCGCCGCCCTGGCTTGGACGATCGGCGCCCCCTTCTTCGCGCTCTCGGCCACGGTCCCGATCGTCCAAGCGTGGCTCAGCCGCTCCGAGCGCCCGGAGCGCGCCGACCCCTACGCCCTCTACGCCGCCTCCAACGCCGGAGCGCTGGCCGGGCTCCTCGCCTATCCTTTCGTCATCGAGCCCCTCTTGTCGCTGGGAGCCCAGGTCCAGGCCTGGCGGTGCTGCTACGGTTTGTTCGCCGCGGCGCACCTTCTCTGTCTGCCCGCGTCCGGCGTTTCTGACGCGGGCGTGCCGCTTCGATCCGAACTGGAAGGCGGCCTGCCCCGCGCCGCCGGGGCGCCCCACGGAAGGCGGCCCGGCGCGAGCGTCGCTCGCGCCAGCGCCGGGGCCGAGTCGGCCGCAGGCTGGCGGCCGACGCCGTTGAGGCTCCTGGCCTGGGTGGCGCTGAGCGCCGCCCCGTGCTCCGTCATGCTCGCGGCGACCCAGTACATGACGATGAACACCGCCTCCGTGCCGCTGCTCTGGGTCCTTCCGCTGGGCGCCTACCTGGCCACCTTCATCCTGGCCTTCCGGCGCGGGTCCTCGAGGCCCACGGCCTTGGGCTGCGCGCCGTGGCTCATCGCCGCGGGATGCCTGGGCGGGGCGGCCGTCGGGTTCCTCGGCCCGATGGTCCTGGAGGGAGGCCCCTGCCAGCGCGCGAAGCTCGCCCAGTACCTCTGGTTCGCCCTCAACCCGGCGGGGCTCTTCGCCATCGCCCTGGCCTGCCACCGCTCCTTGGCCCGGTCCAAACCCGCCGCCGAAGGCTGGGCCTCCGTCTTCTACCTCGGCATCGGCCTGGGCGGCCTGCTGGGCAGCGTCCTCTCCGGCATCCTGGTGCCGTGGCTGGGGCGCCGGGTCGGCCTGGTCACCTTCGACTGGCTGGTCGCGGGCACCCTCGCCCTGCTGGCCCTCATCGTCGGGGACTGGGAGCGCTGGCGGCTGAGGAGCCTCTCGAGGCCGGCCACGGCCGCGGGCATCGCCGTCCTGCTCTGGGCCGCGGCGTCCACGGCGAGGGCCAAGCGCGCAGAGTACACCTTCATCCTGCGCAATTTCTACGGGACCTTCAAGGTCTCGGAACGGGACGGGCTGCGCATCCTCTCCCACGGAACGACGATCCACGGGACGCAGTACCTCGACCCGAAGAAGGCCGCCGAGCCGCTGTCCTACTACCACCAGCGCTCCCCGATCGGGGAGGTGTTCCGGCTCTTCGGGAGCCGCCTCAAGGACGTGGCCGTCGTGGGCCTCGGGACCGGCTCCCTGGCGAGCTACGGCCGGCGGGGCTCCGCCGTCACCTTCTACGAGCTCGACCCGGACGTCGTGTCCATCGCGCGCGAGCGCTTCAGCTACCTGTCCCTGTCCCCCGCGAAGGTCAGCGTCGTCCTCGGCGACGCGCGCCTCTCCCTGGAACAAGCCGCGGGGGCGTCGCACGACATCATCATCCTCGACGCCTTCAGCAGCGACGCGATCCCCACGCACCTGCTCACCCGCGAGGCCTTCGAGCTCTATTTCCGCAGGCTCGCCCCGGGCGGGCTCATCCTGTGCCACATCTCCAACAAGAACATCGACTTCTGGCCCGTCCTGGCGGCCGCGGCCGAAGCCCTCGGCGTCCATGCCGCCATCCGCGCCGGCATCCCCCCGCCGCGCCTCGCCCGCGAATACTACCGCTGCCGCTGGGTCGTCCTGAGCAAGGACCCCGAGGCCATCCGCAGGCTCCAGCGCAAGGCCGGGTGGACCGACGCGGCCCACTGGAGGGCGGCCTCCGTGAGGCTCTGGACGGACGGCTACGCCAGCCTCCTGCCCGTCATCGCGCTCTGACAGACGCGACGCCAGTTTTGTAGAATGGAGGCATGAGAAGAACAGCGACGATGACGGACGTGACCCGCAATTGGGAGGAGTTCAACTCGACGGAGGTCTCCGCCAAGATCCCCTTCTTCACCAAGGACGGGCGCCTCTACGACTGCCTCTTCGCCCAGCAGTTCGACCGGGCGCTGCTCGACAGGCTCTTCACCCTCGCCAACAAGCTGCGCGCGACGGCCCAGACCAAGGAGGGCGCCGATTTCCTCTTGAGCCTGCTCTCCCACAAGAGGGCCATGCTCTACTTCGTCCAGCCGTCGACCCGCACCTTCCTCTCCTTCCAGAACGCCTGCCACCTCCTCGGCCTGAAGACCTCGGAGATCCGCGACACGAACACCTCGTCGGAGATCAAGGGCGAGTCGCCCGAGGATTCCGTGCGCACCTTCTCGAGCTACGTGGACCTCATCATCATGCGGCACCCCGTCCCGGGATTCGTGGAGAAGACGGCCTGGGTCATGAACCGGGCCAAGCGGCCCGTGCCCGTGATCAGCGGCGGCTCGGGCAAGGACCAGCACCCGACGCAGGCCCTCCTCGACGTCTACACCCTCGACTCCCAACTGGAGGGCGGCGTGGACGGCAAGACCATCGTCATGGTCGGGGACCTCAAGCGCGGCCGCACGGTCCGCTCGCTGTCCTACCTCATGAAGAACTACAAGCGCGTCAAGCTCTATTTCGTCTCGCCGCCGCAGCTGCGCATGGAGAAAGACATCCTGACCTTCCTCTCCAAGCACACCATCCCCTACCGCGAGACCGACGACCTCGGGTCCGTGATGCGCGAGGCGGACGCCATCTACATGACCCGCATCCAGGACGAGCACGACGTGGCCGGCGAGTCCCGGAAGGTCGACTACTCGAAGTTCCAGTTCCGGGCCGAGCACCTAGCCGTCATCAAGAAGACCTGCATCATCATGCACCCGCTGCCCAGGCGGGAGGAGATCGAGGTCGAGGTGGACGAGGACGACCGGGCGGTCTACTGGCGGCAGGAGAGAAACGGCATGTGGGTCAGGGCCGCGCTCATCGCCCACCTCTTCAGCGTCGAGGACGAGATCCTCGGCAGGAAGTAGCCCGGGTCAGGACCACTCCTCGTCGTAGAGGGTGTTCCGAGCGGCGGTCGCGGTGTTCTTGACGGCGGACGCCTGGACCGGCTGGTGGAGCTTGTGCTCCACGATGTCGATCTCCCGGAGTTCCTTGCGCCGCATGTCGACCAACCGGGTGCTGAGTTCCTTGGGCCTCTCTTTCTCGATGTCCAGGAGGAGGTCTTCCGTCTTCTGGTGCGTCAGGACATGGCCCTTCATGAACCGCTTGATGCCTGCTTGGGCGTCGGCGACGGCGTCCCACTCGTTGAAGACCCGGTCGAGAAGGACCTGGAGGACCAACCCCAGTCCGACGAGCCCGAAGGCCAGCGCTACGATGAACCTTCCGTAGAGTTCCATGTTCATTCTCCTCATTGATATTGTAGCCGCCCAAAGGGTCCGGCGGTTGGGCCCAAGGGCCGGCCCAGGCCGGAGAAAGGTCCTAGCGGGAAATAGGTCCAAAGGCCTAAATTTGATGTAATATCCTACCCCCATGGAAGAGACGACCACCATCCACTTCGTCGGCATCGGCGGCATAGGGATGAGCTCCCTGGCCCAGATCCACGCCATGGCGGGCGGCAAGGCCACGGGGTCGGACAGGCTGTTCGACCGCGGGGAGAACCTGGCCCTGAAAGCGAAGCTGGAGGCTCTGGCCATCCGCCTCCACCCCCAGGACGGCAGCGGCGTCGGCCAGCAGACCGACCAGGTCGTGCTGTCGACCGCGATCGAGGACGCCAACCCCGAGGTGGCCTCCGCCAAGAAATGGGGCAAGCCCCTCCTCCACCGCTCCGAGCTCCTGGCCAGGCACGTGGAGCGCTCCCGCACCATCGCCGTCACCGGGACCAGCGGCAAGTCCACCGTCGCCGCGATGGTCTTCGAGATCCTGCGGGGCGCCGGGCGGTCGCCCTCGATCATCACCGGCGCCAGCCTCATCAGCCTCAAGGAACAAGGGCTCTATGGGAACGCCTTCCGGGGCGACTCGGACCTGCTGGTCATCGAGGCCGACGAGAGCGACGGCTCCCTGCTGAACTACCGGCCGGCGGTCGGGGTCTTCCTGAACCTCACCAAGGACCACAAGGAAGTCGCCGTCATGAAGGGCATCCTCGAGGCCTTCGGCCGCAACGCCGCCGCGCGCGTCGTCAACGCCGACGACCCCAACCTCTCGGACCTCGCGCGGGGGGCGGCGACCTTCGGCCTGGAGGCCGGGGCCGTGCGGCCCCGGCGCGTGGAGCTCGACGCCGCGGGGTCGCGATTTTGCGTCGACGGCGTCGAGTTCACCCTGCCCCTCCCCGGCCGCCACAACGTGGCCAACGCCGTGGCCGCGACGGCGGCGTGCCTGGCCGAAGGGGTCGCCCTGAAGGACTGCGCGCGCTGCCTGGCCGCGTACAAGGGCGTCAGCCGCAGGTTCGAGCGCCTGGGAGAGGCCCGCGGCGTCGAGGTCGTCGACGACTTCGCCCACAACCCGGCCAAGGTCTCGGCGGTCCTCGCGGCCGCCTGCCTCAAGGCCTCCCGCGTCCACGCGGTCTATCAGCCCCACGGGTTCGCGCCGACGAGGCTCCTGCGCTCCGAGCTGATCGAAGCCTTCGCCGCGGGCCTGCGGCCCCAGGACATCCTCTGGATGCCGGATATCTACTACGTCGGCGGGACCGCCAGCAAGGACATCTCGTCGGCCGACATCACGGGCCCCCTGGCGGCCCGAGGGAAGAACGCCTGCCACGTGCCCAGGCGTTCGGACATCATCCCGAGGATCGTCGAGGCGGCCCGGCCCGGCGACATGGTGGTCGTCATGGGCGCCCGGGACCCCAGCCTGGCCGACTTCGCCCGCGCCATCCTCCAAGCCCTCGGCCGGTAGCGCCGCGTCCGGCCGGACGGCCCTCGCGTCAGACCTCCAGCTTGTCGAGCCGCTCTTCGATGCGCTTGAGCGAGGCCTCCACCCTGGCCAGGTCCGTGTCCTCGACGAGGAAGCCCAGGTTGGAGATGAGGACGCTGATGACGGCGTTGAGCGCGAAGAACGTCCCCACCAGGATGAAGCTCACGAAGTAGACCCAGGCGTGGGGGCTGCGCGTCATGACCTGGCGCATCATGGAGGCCCAGCCCTCCAGCGTCATGACCTCGAAGAGGCTCAGGAGGCTCAGGTGCAGGGAGCCGAAGTGCTCCGGCGCGATCCCGCCGAACAAGATGGTGCCGAGCGTGCCGTAGATGTAGAAGATGATCGCCAGCATGGCGATCACGTTGGCGAGGGACGGCAGCGTGTTGAGCAGGGCGCCGACGATCCGCTGCAGGCTCGGCATGTAGACGATCGAGTGCAGGATGCGCAGGACGCGCAGGAGCCGGAACACCGTCAGGAAGCTCGTGGCCGGGACGTACCCCCCCGCCACGACCACGATGTCGAGCCACTGCCAGTGGTCCGAGAAGAACGCCCTGCCCGACGGGGCCGCCAGGAAGCGCAGGCCGATCTCCAGCGTGAAGACGGCCAGGATGGCGCGGTCGAGGGCGTTGATGAGGCCCCCGAAGCGCAGGCTGACCGCGGGGTAGGTGTCCAGTCCGATCAGCGCGGCGTTGACGACGATCAGGGACAGGACCGCCACCTTGAACGCGCGCGACCCGACGATGGCCGCCACCGCGCGCCCGCCCCCGCCGGCCTCGAGCCCCGTTCGCACGTCGGCCGGGCCGCTAGGCGACTTCGATGCTGACGATGTCGTCGCCCTGCTTGACCGCGTCGACGACGTCTTGGCCCTGCAGCACCTTGCCGAAGACCGTGTGCACGCCGTCGAGGTGCGCGGTGGGAACGTGCGTGATGAAGAACTGCGACCCGTTGGAGCAGGTGCCGTGGATGAGGCGGCCCGCGTCATCGTGCCGGCAGGTGCCGGCGTGCGCCATGGAGAGGGAACCCTTGCCGTGCTTGAGCTTCGGGCTGATCTCGCATTCCGTCTTGTAGCCCGGGCCCCCGGTGCCGGCGCGGCCCTCGCCCGTCTTGCTGTGGGGGCAGCCGCCCTGGATCATGAAATCCTTGATGACCCGGTGCCACTTCTGCCCGTCGTAGAACTTCTGGCTGGCGAGCTTCTCGAAGTTGGCCACCGTCTTGGGGCACTCTTTGTCGAAGAGCTCGAGCTTGATGACGCCACGGCTGGTCGTGATGGTCGCTGTTTTCGCCATAGCCCGAGGATAGCAAATTTATCCCAGACACAGCGCCGAGGCCCGGCTCAGGATGGAGACGCGAGCCGGCTCGGGGGGCCGCGCCGCCAGGTCCTCGGCCAACTGCGCCGGGCCGCTCGCCCCGACGACGGCCGAGGCCACCCACGGCTGGGCGACGACCCACCCCAGCGCCGCCTGGGCGCTCGAGACCCCCTCGGCCCGGGCCACCTTGCCCAGCACCTCGACGAGGCCGGCGAGCCTGGCCTCAGGCAGCTCCGGGAACGCCCCTCGCGGATCGCGGCGCCGTCCGGCGGGGCGCCGGGGGCCCGCGTATTTGCCGGTCAGGAACCCTCCCCCCAGGGGACTCCACGCCAGCACGCTCACCCCCTCCCGGCGGCAGACCGGCGCGAGGTCGGCCTCGATGAACCGGGCGGCCAGGCTGAACTGGACCTGGTTGAACTCCAGTCTCGGCCGGCTCCCGCCGGCCGACGTTAGGGCTTTCTTGAGCTGTTCCGGGGAGAAATTCGAGCAGCCGATGACCCGGGCCTTGCCGGCCGCGACCGCGCGGCCGAACGCCTCGAGGGTCTCGTCGATGGGGACGGCGGGGTCGGGGGCGTGCGCCATGTAGAGGTCGACGTGGTCCGTCTTGAGCCGGCGCAGGCTCGCGTCGAGGGCCTCGGCGATGCGGCGGGCCGACAACCCGCCCGACGACGGGTCCCCGGGGCGCATCGCGCCGCAGACCTTGGTCGCCAGGAGCACCTTCGCCCGGCGCCTGCGCAGCAGCCTGCCCAGCATCTCCTCCGAGGCGCCCAGGCCGTAGACGTCGGCGGTGTCGACGAGGTTGACCCCCGCGTCGATGGCGGCGTCGAGCATGCTCGAGGCCGCCCGCTCGCCGACCGGCCTGGCCCCGTGCCAGGCGGACCCGAAGTTCATGGTCCCCAGGGAGAGGGCGCTGACCTCGATGCCGGTGCGGCCCAGGCGCCTGCGCTCCATGCGGGGATGGTAGTATTTCTAGTAGAATGGAAGCGCGTTCCAGGAGGGCGAAGTGACAGTTTCCAACGATCTCGGCGGCATGGAAGAAGGCGGGTTCGATCTGGACACGGCGACGGCCGAAGCGGGGAGGTGCCTGCTGTGCGAGGACCCCCCCTGCTCCAAGGGCTGCCCGGCCAAGACCGACCCGGGAGCCTTCATCCGCAAGCTGCGCTTCAGGAACATCACCGGCGCCATCCGCACCGTCAAGGAGAACAACATCCTCGGCGGAGCGTGCGGTGTCCTCTGCCCCACCGCCCGGCTCTGCGAGAAGGATTGCAACGCGAAGTGGGTGGACCGCCCCATCCGGATCGGGAAGGTCCAGCGCTTCCTGATGGAGCACGCGTGGGCGACGGGCTTCAAGGTCTTCGGCGGCAAGGTCTTCGAGAAGCCCGCGCGGCGCCCGGGGAAGGTGGCCGTGGTCGGGGCGGGGCCGGCGGGCCTGAGCTGCGCGGCCGAGCTCGCCAAGCACGGGCACCGGGTCACGGTGTTCGAGGCCAGGCCCGAGCCGGGCGGGGTGCTGAGGTACGGCGTGCCGGCCTTCAGGTTCGAGACCGCGTTCCTCAAGAAGGAGCTCGAGGACCTCAAGGACCTCGGCGTGGAGCTCAAGTGCTCGTCGCCCGTGGCCGAGAAGGGCGCCGCGGAACGCCTGCTGGCCGACGGGTACGACGCCGTCTTCCTGGCCACCGGCCTCTGGAACCCGGAGAGGCTCCCGGGGACCCGCAAGGAGCCCGGGGGGCTTTTCACCTCCATGGACTTCCTGGCCGCCCTGCGCCAGGGCAGGCGCAAGGAGCTCGCCAAGTCCTTCAAGGGGAAGGCCTGCGCGGTCCTGGGCGGCGGCTCGGTCGCCATCGACTGCGCCCGGGTCGCCTTGAGGCTCGGCAGCCGCGACGTCTACCTGCTCTACCGCCGAAGCTGCTCCCAGATGCCGGCCGAGGAGGACGAGAAGAACCAGGCGCTGAGGGAAGGCGTGCACTTCATCCTGCTCAGCCAGCCCGTCGGCTACGTCGCGGACGCCCGGGGCCGCCTCGCCGGGGTCCGGCTCGTCAGGACGCGGCTGGGCGCGGAGGACTCGAGCGGGCGGAGGAAGCCCGTCGAGCTCAAGGGGAGCGAGTGGACGCTCGAGGTCTCGGCCGCGGTCGAGGCCATCGGCTACAAGCCGGTCGACGGCTCGCAGGACTGGTACCCGTCGGTGGCGGTGCGCCAGGGCGGGCTGATCCGGGCCGATGAGGACGACTGCCGGACCTCGGCCAAGGGCATCTTCGCCGGCGGCGACATCATCCGGGGCCCGGACCTGGTGGTCCGGGCCGTCCAGGACGGCAAGACCGCGGCCGGCTCCATCTTGCAGTATCTGGGCGAAAAGGCGACGACGCGCCCAGGGGAGCGCTGCCTGGCGAGAAAACCATGACCAAGAAGACCGACCTGTCCGTCACCTTCTGCGGCAAGAAGATGCCCAACCCCTTCATGCTCTCCTCCTCGCCCGTCTCCAACAGCGCCGAGATGATCGAGCGGGCCTTCGAGGCCGGGTGGGGCGGGGTCGCCTACAAGTCCATGGTGACCGACAACATCTCCATCCCCCATCCCTCGCCGAGGATGCACGCCTACCACTACGGCGAGAAGCGGCTCGCGGGGCTCCAGAACGTGGAGCAGACCTCGGACCGGGGCCTCAAGCCCAACCTGCTCGACATCGCCTACCTCAAGAAGCGCTGGCCCGGCCGCGTGATCATGGCCAGCATCATGGGCTTCTCCAACTCCGAGTGGGCGGACCTGGCCAAGGCCTGCTCCGACGCCGGGGCGGACATGCTCGAGCTCAACTTCTCCTGCCCGCACATGACCGTGGAGGGCTCCGGCTGCAAGGTCGGGCAGGCCCACGACCTGGTGGAGAAGTTCACCGCGACGGTCCGCAAGGTCACCGGCATCCCCCTGGTCGCGAAGATGACCCCGAACATCGCGGACATGAACGAGCCCGCCCTGGCGGCCAAGCGCGGCGGAGCGGACGCCATCTCGGCCATCAACACGGTCAAGGGCATCTCGGAGATAGGCCTGGACGACCTGATCCCGCGGCCAGACGTGTTCGGCAAGGGCGCCATCAGCGGCTATTCCGGGCCGGCGGTCAAGCCCATCGCGCTGCGGTTCATGGCCGAGATGGCGCAGAACCCCGAGCTGGGCCTGCCCCTGTCGGGCATGGGCGGCATCGAGACCTGGGTCGACGCCCTGGAGTTCATCCTGGCCGGCGCCACGACCGTCCAGGTGACGACGGGCGTCATCCACTACGGCTACCGCATCGTGGAGGACATGATCGAGGGCCTCTCCGACTACATGGCCCTGCGCGGCGTCGAGGCCGTCGGGGACCTCGTCGGCAAGGCCCTGCCCCGCCTCCACGAGACGGGCGCCTTCGACGTCAAGAGGCAGGGCGTGGCCGCCTACGACCTCGACCGGTGCGTGGGCTGCGGCCAGTGCTACATCGTCTGCCGGGACGCCGGCGGCCAAGCCCTCGACTGGGACGCCAAGAAGCGCCGGCCCCGCCAGACCCAAGACAAGTGCCTGAGCTGCATGATCTGCAGCTTCGTCTGCCCGGTCACGGGCCTGATCTCCTTCAAGGAGATGCCCCGCGGGTGGAAGAGGCGCGAAACCGTCACGCTCGGCCGATGAAGGCCGGCGCCGTCAGAAGGCGCTCAGGAACGCGTCCCTCAGGACGCCGTAGGTCTCCACGATCTTCGCCACGTACCTGCGCGTCTCCTTGAAGGGAGGGATGCCGCCGTATTTCGCCACGTTCCCCGGGCCCGCGTTGTAGGCCGCCACGGTCTTCTGGGCCAGGGCGTTGACCGAGAACTCGCTCTGGAAAAGGTCCGAGAAGGACTGGTTGGCGAACCTGCCCCACAGCCATTTGAGGTACTTGATCCCGGCCCTGAGGTTGGTCCGAGGATCGAACAGTGCGTCGGGGTCGCTGACGCCCATGTCCTTGGCCGTGGACGGGATGAGCTGCATGAGCCCCCGGGCGCCGCAGTGGCTCACGGCCCCCGGCTTGAAGTTGGACTCGGCCTGCACCATGGCCAGGACCAGCAGAGGGTCGGCCTTCTGCCGGGCCGCTTCCGCGATCGTGAGGTCGATGACCCTCTGGCTCGCCCCCCTCTTGCGCAGGAGCTTCTCCACCTCGATGAACCGGGCGCGCTCGGCCGACAGCGGGTCCGCGGCCGTCGGGGCCGGCGCCTCCGGCGCCTGGGAAACGGCCACGGTCACGGAACCCTGCTGTTTGGCCGCGTTGTCGAAGAGCCGGGTCAGCGAAGCCGGGTCCCGTCCGTCGCCGACGCGGGCCTTGAGCCGCTCGGCCACGCTTCCCTCCTGCTTGGGGAACACGCTCGCGGTCCCCGACGGCGCGGACTGAAGCCCGGGAAAGAGCTCGGCGAGAAGGCCTCTCTGCCAAGCTTCCAGCCTCAGTTCGACTTTGACGAGGTCCTCGGCCGTTGCCGCGGACTCGGCCTTCGAGCGGATGGAGGCGAGCTCCGGCAGATGCCGGCCCCGGGTCGCCGGGCCGTGCTTGTCGAGCTCGTCGTCGGACTTCTTGATGGCGGCCAGCAGCCCTTCCTTCTTCTTCGTCAGGGCGTCGTCTTGGCGCGCGATGGGAGCGGGCGGCATCGCCATGAGCTGAGTCGCCGAACAGCCGAGCACGGCGGCGAGGACCAGGGGGAGGGGGAGCATGCCGGGAGGATATCCCCGGTGGGCCCAGGCCTCCAGGGCCGGTCGGCCCAAGGACCCAGGGCCGGATGGCCCCGGCCGGACTGGGCCATTGGACCTAGCAGCGCCCGGCGTCCCCGACGGAGACGCCCCGCGAGTCGCACGGAGCGAGCGTCCCGCCGGCCCGGCAGCCCGCGGGCCTTGGGCCCCGCGCATCCCCCCGGAGGCCCACCCGCCCTAGGCCCTACGGCCCCGAAGACCGCATGAATCCTTCCGGCCGGCGGCGCATCTAAGAACGAGAGGGAGCTGATCTCCGGCTCCCGGGACACCATCGAGTCCGGCCAGGAGGGGCGGCATGTACGGTGACGAGGCGGAGAAGCCTGTCGGCACGGGCGGGGTCGGGGGGAGAGGGGTGGCGCTCCCGCTCGTCCTCATCGCGCTGGCCCAGATCGGCATCATGCTGCTCCTGGACGCCCTGATGGCGCCGGGCTGGCGGAGGAGCCTGCTCGCCGCGGGGCTCACGGCCGGGGCCTGCGCGCCGTTCCTGGCGGCGCGGCGGCGCAGGCGCCGCCGCCTGGAGGAGGAGGCGGCCGCGCACCGCGGCTTCTGCGAGACGGTCCTCGAGAGCGCCGTGGACCTCGTGACCGTCATCGACGCCCGTGGCCTCATCCTGGCCATGAGTCCTTCCCTCAAGGATGTCCTGGGCTTCGAGCCGGAAGAGCTCGCCGGCTCCTCGGCCTTCGCCCTCGTCCACCCGGACGACCTCGCGGCGGCCAGGGAGGCCCTTGCCCGGGTCATCGCCGAGCCGGGGCGGACCCATACGTCGACCCTGCGGGTGCGCCACAAGAACGGCCAATGGAAGCTCGTCGAATCCTCCGCCCGCGCCCTGCCCGGCTGCGCGGGGCCGGGCGCGGTGGTGGCGCACTCGCACGACGTGACCGAGAGCGCGCGCTCCCAGGCGGAAGCGCGGCTCCTCGGGTCCATCGCCAGGGTCGTCCTCGAGAACGAGGGCCCCAAGGCCGCGTTGGCGAGGATCCTGGCCATCATCTGCGAGGAGACCGGCTGGGTGTTGGGCGAGGTCTGGGCCCCGGGCGCGGGAGGCGCGGCCCTCGAACTGCGCGAGGTCTGGACCGTGGAGCAGGGCTCCCTCGACGCCTACATCTCCCGGAGCCGGGATTTCACCTTCGCCCCGGGGGTCGGCCTGCCGGGCCGGGTATGGCGCGACGGCCGTCCCGCCTGGATACCGGACGTGACCAAGGACGCCAACTTCCCCCGCGCCGCCATCGCCTTGGAGGCGGGCTTGAAGGCCGCTGTCGGGGTGCCGGTGCCGGGCGAAGGCCAGGACGCGATGGTCCTATGCTTCTACATCAGGGAGCCCCGGGCCGCGGAGGACGAGAGGCTCGTGGACGTCATCTCCACCGCCGCCGCCCAGCTCGGCGGGTTCCTGCGCCGGATGGCCCTGGAGGGCGAGATGCGCAAGCTGGCCGCGGCCATCGAGGCGGCCTCCGAGATGGTCGTGGTGACGGACCCCCAGGGCTCCATCCAGTACGCCAACCCGGCCTTCTGCTCGGTGACGGGCTACACCCGCCAGGAGATCATCGGGAGGAATCCGCGCGTCCTCAAGAGCGGCCGGCACGACAAGGCCTTCTACGAGCGCCTATGGAACTCGGTGCTCGCCGGCCGCGCCTGGAACGGCCGGGTCACCAACCGCAAGAAGGACGGCACCCTCTACGACTGCGACCTGCGGGTCTTCCCGGTCCCGGAACCTTCGGGCGGGCTGCGCAGCCTCATGGCGCTGGCCCGCGACGTTACGGCGGAGAGCCGGCTCGAAGGCCAGCTCAGGCAGGCGCAGAGGATGGAGTCGTTGGGGCTGCTGGCGGGAGGGGTCGCCCACGACTTCAACAACCTCCTCACGATCATCATGGGCAACAACGCCCTGCTCCTCGACGGGCTCAAGGACCTGCCCGCCTTGAGGGGCTTCGCCCGGCAGGTCAAGAAGACGGTGGAGCGGGGGGCCGGGCTCTCGCGCCAGCTCCTGGTCTTCAGCAGGAAGCAGTTCGTCTTCCTCAAGCCCCTCGACCTCAACGCCGCGGCGTCCGACGCGGCGGAGCTCCTCCGTCGGCTCCTGGGCGACGACATCGCCGTCTCCCTGGACCTGGCCGCGGACCTCTGGCCCGTGCGGGCCGACGCCGGCCAGCTCTCCCAGGTGCTCGTCAACCTCGCGGTGAACGCCAGGGACGCCATGCCGGGGGGAGGCACCCTCGCGATCGCGACGCGCAACGAGACCATCGGCGACGGCCTCCCGCTGCCGCCCGGCGACTACGTCCGCCTGGCCGTCTCGGACACGGGCGCCGGCATGGACGAGGCCACTCGGTCCCGCATCTTCGAGCCGTTCTTCACGACCAAGGGGCCGGGCAAGGGAACGGGCCTGGGGCTCTCGATCGTCTACGGCATCGTCGCGCAGAGCGGAGGCCATGTCTCGGCCGAGAGCAGCCCCGGCGGCGGCACGACCTTCCGGATCCTCCTGCCGCGCTCCACGGCTGCGCCGGCGCCGGACGCAGCCGAGCCCGCGGCGACGGCCGGGCCCAGCGTCAACGGAGGAGCCGTGCTGGTGGTCGAGGACAACGCCGACCTCAGGCTGCTCGTCGAGACCGCCTTGCAGGCCAAGGGCTGCCATGTCCTCGTGGCCGGGGGAGGCTCCGAGGCCCAGGACGTCTTCTTCGCCAACGAGCGCGAGGTCCGCTATCTCCTGACCGACCTCATGCTCCCGGACACGAGCGGGGTCAAGCTGGCGAACTCCCTCCTCAGGGCCAAGCCGGAACTCAAGGTGGTCTTCATGTCCGGCTACGCCGACGTCGGCGGAGAGCCGCTCCCGGCCGGGGCGGGCCTGCTGGCCAAGCCCTTCTCCCCGGACGAGCTCCTGGAGAGCCTGCGGCGGGCCTGACTCAGACCTCGCAGACCGCGATCTTGAGAGGCGGCCGGCCGTCGAACGACGGGAAATCTCCCTCCGGCGCGACCGCCCGCAGGGAGCGCAACGGCCGCCCCGCTTTCTCGGCGCACCGCCTGAGGACGTCCGCCCAGGCGTCGAACCCGACCGAGGCCACGTGGTTGGTCGCGACCACGACGCCCCCGGCGGGCCTGGCGGCCAGGACCGCGGGCTTGAACAGGCTGGGGTAGTCGCCCTCCACGTCCACCGCGCCGAACGCCCCCTTGGCCCACGCCGGCGGGTCGAGGAAGACCAGGTCGAACCCGCGCGGCTCGAAGCGCTGGAAGCGCCCCACCTTGCCCCGCCGGCCTCCCGGGGGAAGCCCGGCGAGCTGGCGCGCCACGGGCAGGCAGTCCTCCTGGATCGTGCGGAACCGCTCCGCCCCGACGCCGTTGAGGGCCGCGTTCCTCCGGCCCACCTCGAGGCTCGAGGAGGCGAAGTCCACGTTCCACACCTCGCTCGCGCCGGCCGCCGCGGCGCAGACGCCGGCGCCGCAGGTGTAGGCGAACAGGTTCAGGACGCTGCGCCCCGAGGCTGCGCCGCGCAGGAACCTGCGCCCCGCCCGCAGGTCGAGGAAGAGCCACGGGTCGATCCCGCGGTGGCGCCGGCGCGCCAGGAATCGGAGGCCGAACTCCCGGCACTCGACCTCCTCCGCCCCCTCCAGCCGGGACCGCTGCCACTCATCGTAAGGCCGGTCGTAACCGGGCCCGCGGTGGCTGCACGCCAGGGAGAACGCGAAGGGCAGCCCTTTCTTGAGGGTCTCCTCGACCGCGTCGAGGTCGGCGGGCTCGAGGCGCTCGCGGAAGGTCTGCAGCAGGACCAAAGGTCCGTACCGGTCGATGGTCAGGCCAGGCAGACCCTCGGCGATCCCGTGGAACAGGCGATAGGAGTCTGTCCCCTCGGCGTGGAGGGACTCCAGGAGGCCTCCCCGCCGCTGGAGAGCCCCCTCCAGCAGGACGGCGAGAGGACCCGATGCCATCGCGATACGGAGGCGGGACGGAGCCTCGCGCCGGCTACAGCCAGCGGCTCGAGACCACCTTGCGGTCCGTGTAGAAGTCCACGCTCTCGCCGCCGTGGGCCTTGAGGTCCCCCATGAAGGACGACCGAGACCCTCCGAAGGAGAAGTACGCCATGGGCGCGGCCACGCCGACGTTGACCCCGCACATGCTCGCGGGCAGGCGGTAGCCGAACTCGCGGGCGCACTTGCCCGACGCGGTGAAGATGCTGCCCGCGTTGGCGTAGGGGGAGTCCTCAGCCATCTTCATGGCCTCGTCGAAGTCCTTGGCCCGCAGGATCGAGACCACGGGCCCGAAGATCTCCTCCTTGGCGATGGTCATCTTAGGCGCCACCTCGTCGAAGACGGTCGGTCCCACGAAGAACCCGCCCGGGTGGGGCGGCACTTTCACGCTCCGGCCGTCCAGGACCAGCTTGGCCCCCTCCTTCACGCCCGCCTCGATGCAGCGCAGCACGCGCTCCTTGGCGGCCTTCGAGCTCAAGGGGCCCATCTGGACGGACGAGTCCAGGCCGTTGCCCACCTTGAGGGCCTTGGACTTCTCGATCAGGGCGTCCCGGAGCCGGTCGTGGATATCGCCCACGGCCACGATGTTGCTCCCCGCCAGGCACCTCTGGCCGGCGCAGCCGAAGCACGAGCCCAACAGGGCGTTGACCGTGGGGCCGAGGACCGCGTCGGGCATGACCAGGATGAAGTTCTTGGCTCCTCCCAAGGACTGCACGCGCTTGCCATGCTTGGCCGCCTCGGCGTAGACGTGCTTGGCGACGGCCGTGGAGCCGACGAACGACACCCCGTTGATGCCCGGATGGGCCAGCAGGGCGTTAGCCACCTCCCGGCCTCCATTGACCAGGTTGACCACGCCGGGAGGCAGGCCGATCTCGTCCAAGAGCTCGAAGACGAGCTGCTGCGAGAGCGGCACTTGCTCGGAGGGCTTGACAATGAAGGTGTTGCCCGTGGCGACGGCCGGCGGCAGGAACCACAGCGGCACCATGAACGGGAAGTTGAACGGCGCGATGGCGGCGAAGACGCCGATGGGCTGGCGGAAGACCGCGCAGTCCAGGCCCGCGGCGATGTCCTCGAGGGCTTGGCCCTTCATGAGGGTCGGCACGCCGGCCATGGCCTCCACGACCTCGATGGCCCGGCGCACCTCGCCCCGGCTCTCCTCGAGGGTCTTGCCCACCTCCGTGGTGCAGACCTTGGCGCAGTCGTCGAACCGTTCCTCCAAAACGTTCTTGAGCTTGAACATGTAGCGCGCCCGGGTCATGGGCGGCGTCGAGCGCCACTCCTGGAAGGCCCCGCGGGCCGCCTGGACGGCCGCGTCCACCTCGGCCGAGGTCGAGAAGGTCACCTTGCCGATGGCCTCCCCGCTGGCGGGGTTGACCACGTCCTGGGACTCCTTGCCCTTGGACTCCACCCACTCGCCCTTGATGTAGTTCCTCGTCGTCTTGACCGCCGTCGTCGTCGCCATGGTCTTCCCCCCCCTCAGATCCGCTCGAACGCCTTGCGCAGCTTCTTGGCCCCTTCCTCCACCTCTGCCCGGGTCACGCCCATGGGCGGGCTGATCCGGAGCACGTTGCCGTAGAGGCCGCCCTTGCCGATCAGCAGCCCCTCCTTCCTCGTCTCCTCGAAGAGGCGCATCACGGTCTTCGAGTCCGGGGCCTTGGTCTTCCGGTCCGAGACGAGCTCGACGCCGACCATCAGGCCCATGCCGCGCACGTCCCCGATGCAGGGGAACTCATCCTGCAGCTCGAGCAGGTGCCCGCGCAGGAGGGCGCCCATCGCGTCGACGCCGGAGAGCAGGCCCGAACTCTCGATGACGTCGATGGTGGCGTGCGCCGCGGCGCACGAGACCGGGTTGCCACCGAAGGTCGAGATGGTCAGCCCCTTCAAGCCCTCGGCGATCTTGTCGGTGGTCGCGGTCCACCCGATGGGGATGCCGTTGGCCATGCCCTTGGCCGAGGTCATGATGTCCGGCGCCACGCCGAAATGCTCGATGCCGAACCACTTCCCGCCCGTGCGGCCCCAGCCGGTCTGGACCTCGTCGGCGATGAAGAGGCCGCCGTACTTGCGCACGATGTCCACGACGACCTTGAAGTAGTCCTTGGGCGGGACCACGAAGCCCCCGACGCCCAGGATGGGCTCGGCCAGGAACGCGGCCACGCGGCCGCTGGTCTCGGTCAGGATGAGCTCCTCAATGTCCCTGGCGCAGGCCAGATCGCAGGAGGGGTAGGTCAGCTTGAAGGGGCAGCGGTAGCAGTAGGGGGCGTGACCGTGCTTGATGCCGGGGAGATGGGCTTTGGAGATCCTCCAGGGCGAATGGCCGGTCAGGCCCATGGCCATGGCCGAGCGGCCGCTGTAGGAATGCCGGAGCGCGATGACCTCGACGTTGCCCGTGGCGTGCTGGGCCGTGAGCACCGCGGTCTCGTCGGCCTCGGTGCCGGAGTTCGTGAAGAAGCTGCGCTTGATGCCTCCGGGGCAGATCCCGGCCAGCCGCTCGGCAAGGTCCGCCGCCGGCTGGGTGGGGTAGAGGGTGGAGACGTGCTGGAGCTTCTTGAGCTGCTCCGCGACGGCCTTGGTGATCTTCTCATGGCAGTGCCCGACGGACACGGTCAGGATGCCCCCGAAGAAGTCGAGGTACTCCCTCCCGTCGGCGTCCTTGACCCTGCAGCCCTTCCCGGACACCAGGGCCAGGGGCTCCTGGTAGTAGGTGATGACGCCGGGGTAGAGGAACTCCTTGTACTTCTTGGTGACATCGACGTTCGTCGCCGTCTCGGCTTTCATGGCGCTACCTCCATCCCCGGCTATCGAATTCCTTCCTCTTGACGAACCGCCCCCGCCCCTTGCGGCCCGTGAACACGTTGTCCTTGGCCACGACCTCGCCCCGCGACAGGACGACCGCCGGCAGGCCCTCGAGCTCGAAGCCCTCGAAGGCCGAGTAGTCGACCCGGTGGCGGGTGGTCGCCTTGGAGAGCCTCCCCTTCTTCTTCGGGTCGAAGAGCACGAGGTCCGCGTCGGAGCCGACGGCGATGGTCCCCTTCTGCGGGTAGAGGCCGAAGATCTTGGCCGGGTTGGCGGACGTGACCGCGGCGAACTGGCTGCGGCTGAGGAGGCCCTTCTGCACCCCGTAGGTGTAGAGCAGGTTCATCCTGTCCCCCACGGCCGGGATCCCGTTGGGGATCCTCGTGAAGTCGTCCTTGCCCATGTCCTTCTGGCCCGAGAACCGAAACGAGCAGTGGTCCGTGGCCACGGTCTGGATGAACCCGTCGGCCAGGCCCTGCCAGAGCTTGCCCTGGTTGGACTTGTCCCGCAGCGGCGGCGACATCACCCACTTGGCCGCCTCGAAGCCGTTCTTGCCGTAGAGGCTGTCGTCGAGGAGCAGGTACTGGGGGCAGGTCTCGGCGAGCACGCACTGCCCCGCCAGGCGCGCGGCCTTGACCTCCACGAGCGCCTCGTCGCAGCTGAGGTGCACGAAGTAGAGCGGCGCGCCCGCCATCTTCGCCAGCGCGATGGCGCGATGGCTCGCCTCGCCTTCGGCGGCCGCGGGGTGGCCCACGGGGTGGTAGGCCGGCCCGGTCTTCCCCTCCTTGACCAGGCGCGCCATGATGTTGACCAGCATGTCGCCGTTCTCGGCGTGGACGGAGACCAGGCCGCCGTGCCTCTTGGCCGCGGCCAGGACGTCGAGCAGTTGGGAGTCGTCCATCATGAAGGCGCCCTTGTAGGCCATGAAGCACTTGAAGCTGGTGATGCCCTCCCGGACGACCTTCGGGAGCTCGGCGGCGACCCTGTCGTCGTACTCCACCAGGGCCATGTGGAAGCCGTAGTCCACGACGGCCTTGCCCTCGGCCTTGGCCCTCCAGGCCTCCAGCCCCTCCAGGAGGCCGCGCCCCTTCGACGGGATCACGAAGTCGATGATGGTCGTGGTGCCCCCGCAGGCCGCGGCGGTCGTCCCGCTCTCGAAGTCGTCGGCCGAGACCGTGCCCATGAAGGGCAGCTCGAAATGTGTGTGCACGTCCACCCCGCCGGCGAAGACCTCCAGGCCCGAGGCGTCGACGATCGCGGCCTGGGCGGGCGGGTCGATCTTCTCGCCGATGGCCGCGATCTTGCCGCCCCGGATGAGGATGTCCGCGCGGCAGGAATCCGAAGCCGTGAAAAGAGTCCCGCCCTTGACGACGACCTCCTGCCGCCCGCCCGCCGGGGCGGCGGCCGGTGCCTTCGACCGGATCGTCTTGCTCTCCATACCATTGCCTCCTACGGCAGAAGCTTCACGATGTCTTCGTAGGTCTCGGGACGCCTGTCCCGGTAGAACTGCCAGGTGTTGCGGACCTGGTCGATCTTGTCGAGGTCGATGTCGGCCGTCACGAGCTCGTCCTTGTCCTCGCTGCCCTCGGCCAGGATCTCGCCGCGGGGGTTGACGAAGTAGCTGTGCCCGTAGAACTTCCCGATGTTCCACGGCTTCTCGGTGCCGACCCTGTTGATGCAGCCCATGAAGTATCCGTTGGCCACCGCGTGCGCCGGCTGCTCGAGCTTCCAGAGGTGCTGGGAGAGGCCCGCGACCGTGGCCGAGGGGTTGAACACGATCTCGGCCCCGTGGAGCCCGAAGGCCCTCGCGCCCTCGGGGAAGTGCCGGTCGTAGCAGATGTAGACCGCCACCTTGGCGTAGCGCGTGTCGAAGACGGGGTAGCCCAGGTTGCCGGGCTTGAAGAAGAACTTCTCCCAGAAGCCCGCGACCTGGGGGATGTGGACCTTGCGGTACTTGCCCAGGTACTTCCCGTCGGCGTCCAGGACCGCGGCGGTGTTGTAATACACCCCGGCCGTGAGGCGCTCGTAAAGGGAAACGACGATGACCATGTTGTACTTCTTGGCGAGCTTGGAGAGCCTCTCCGTGGTCGGGCCTGGGACGGATTCGGCCGTGGCGTACCACTTGGGGTCCTGGGAAGGGCAGAAGTACGGGGTCGAGAAGATCTCCTGGAGGGCGAGCACCTGGACCCCCTTCTTGCCGGCCTTCTCGATGAACCCGAGCTGCTTCTTGATCATCGCGTCCTTGATCTCCTGGACGCTCCCCTCCCCCTCGTGGAGCGGGAGGCCGCACTGGATGAGTCCGCACTTAACGATTCGTGGCATGTTGGATCTCCGAGATGAGTTGATTCTTCTTGTCGGCGATGCGCTCGAGGGCCCTTTTGACCTCGCTGAGATTCACGACGCCGGCGCCGCGGCGCAGGAACTCCCGCTGGCCGGCCAGGATGCGCAGGGAGGCCTCCAGGGCCGCCCCGGACGAGTCGAAAGCATGCTCCGCCTCGTCGATGGGCTCGAAGGGCTCCATGACCATCTCCGTCACATTCTCCCTGAGGATGGTCTGGAGCGCCTTGAGGCTCTTGTCCGCCTCGGCCTTGAGCCTGGCCAGGGCGTCTTGATGTTCGGGAGGGGCGGCGGGGAGGGACGCGGCGAAGTACGCAGCACCCTCTCTTTCTCTCTGGATGGCGAATTCTAGGATGGAGCTGAACGTCGCGAGGGACATGGCGGGTTCTCCCCACCCATGAGAGCAAATTGCGTCGAGCCGGGCAAGGCTCGGGCGGCCAACGGCGCTTCGCCCCCTCGACGCATGCTCACCTCCCCGCGGGGGAGGCGAGCAGTCAGGGATCGGCGCAGCAGCGAAAGCCGATGGAGTAGTCGATGTACCCCGAGGCGTGGTGGGCCGAGATGGCCGAAGCGCAGCCGTCCGGCTGAGCGCCCTGGGCGCGGCTGTAGAAAGAGCCCACGAAGATCATGTTATCCCCGGCCTTGTCGTCGACGACCTCGTCCTGGTTGCCGACCATGTCGTAGACGCCGTAGCCGTTGGTGCACTCGGCGAAGGCGCCCGTCTTGGCGAGCAGGCGCATGCCGTTGTTCTGGGCGAGCATCAGCCTGGGGTCGTCGAGCTCGGAGGAGCTCCGCCCCAGGAGCAGCAAGGGATGCCCGGGGACGACGTGGTAGTTGCACTTGCCCTTCTCGTACTTGGCGCCGTAGGGGAAGCGCGGGGCGTAGTGCCCGTCCGGGGGCCGGCGGACGTCCGGCCCGACGCAGGCCTTGTACCACTCCGACCGCTTGCACAGCCGCTTGCCCGCGTTGCGGCACGCGCGCTCGGCCACGGCGCGGTTCATGAAGCCCTGCGGGTAGACGCCCTCCTTGCTGACGGCCATGGGCTCGAAGGGGCCGCGCTCCACCTCCGGGAACTCCGGCATGTCGACCCCAGCGCTGCTGGGCTTGTCCGCCCACCTCTTGAACTGCCAGCGGGCTCCGAGGTAGCCCTTGGCGGGGTTGGGGGTGTAATAAGGAGAGACCGGCTGCCGTGTGTCCCGCTCGACCACGGTCGCCTCGTAGCGGTCGATGCAGAACGCGCTGCCGACGTCGGCCATGCCCTCCGGGCAGCCGGCCCGCGCCGGCGAGGCCAGGGCGAGGAGCACGCCGAGCGGGAGGGCGTTCACACGGGAAGTATAGGCCGAAAGCCCTCGGAATTCAAGGCCACTAGGCTATAATATCGCGATGCCCCCCTTCAGGCTGCATTCCCGCTTCAAGCCCGCCGGCGACCAGCCCCAGGCCATCGAGCAGCTGACCCGGCGCCTCCGGGAAGGCGCCCCGGCCCAGGTGCTCCTGGGCGTGACCGGCTCGGGCAAGACCTTCACGGCCTCCTGCGTGATCTCGGCCCTCGACCGCCCCACGCTCGTCATCTCGCCCAACAAGGTCCTCGCGGCCCAGCTCTACGCGGAGTTCAAGTCCTACTTCCCGGAGAACGCGGTCGAGTTCTTCATCTCCTATTACGACTACTACCAGCCCGAGGCCTACGTCCCCTCGACCGACACCTACATCGAGAAGGACGCCGCCATCAACGACCACATCGACCGCCTGCGCCTCAAGTGCACGAGCTCGCTGCTCGCCCGCCGGGACGTCGTCGTCGTGGCCTCGGTCTCCTGCATCTACAACATCGGCTCGCCCGACTCCTACCGCGAGAGCTCCATCCCCCTGGAGGTCGGCTATCCGACCAGCCGTTCGCGGCTGGTCGAACAGCTCGTGGGGATACATTACGAGCGCAACGAGACGGAATTCACGCGGGGAAAATTCAGGCTCAAAGGGTCCGTCATCGACATCTTCCCCGCCTACATGGAGACCGCGGTCCGGGTGAAGCTCGGCGACGAAGGCGTCGTCGAGCTGACGGAGTTCGATCCCCTGACGGGCGCGAACATCCGCTCCTGTCGACAGGAGTGGATCTACCCGGCCAAGCACTTCATCACCGCGGGCGACGAGCGCCAACGCGCCCTGGCGGCCATCGAGGCCGAGATGAAGGAGCGCGTCGCCCGCTTCAAGGCCGCCGACAAGCCCCTGGAGGCCGAGAGGATCGAGCAGCGCACCCGCTACGACATGGAGATGCTGCGGGAGGTGGGCTTCTGCGGCGGCATCGAGAACTACTCCCGCCACCTCTCGGGCCGCCCGGCCGGCGCCCGGCCCTACTGCCTCCTCGACTTCTTCCCGAAGGACTACCTCCTCCTCATCGACGAGTCGCACGTCACCGTGCCCCAGGTCCGCGGGATGTTCGAGGGCGACCGCTCGCGCAAGTCCACCCTGGTGGACTTCGGGTTCCGCCTCCCCTCGTGCCTCGACAACCGCCCCCTGCGGTTCGACGAGTTCGAGTCGCTCGCGCCCCAGACCGTCTACCTCTCCGCCACCCCGGGGCCCTACGAGCTTGGCCGCGCCCAGGGAGAAGTGGCCGAGCAGGTGATCCGGCCCACGGGACTCGTCGACCCCGAGGTGGTGGTCGTCCCGAGCGAAGGGCAGATCCAGGACCTCATCGCCAGGCTGCGCGAGCGCGCCGCCCGCCGCGAGCGGACCCTGGTGACGACGCTCACCAAGAAGACCGCGGAGGACCTGACCGCCTACCTCGCCACCCAGGGCGTCCGGTGCCGCTACCTCCACTCCGACATCGAGTCCCTCGAGCGCATCCAGATCATCCGGGAGCTCCGGGAGGGCAAGTTCGACGTGCTGGTCGGGATCAACCTGCTGCGGGAGGGGCTCGACCTCCCGGAAGTCTCGCTCGTCGCCATCCTCGGGGCCGACCACGAGGGCTTCCTGCGCTCCGAGACGACCCTCATCCAGATCGCCGGCCGCGCCGCCCGCAACGTCCGGGGCTCGGTCATCTTCTACGCGGACGCGCGCACGGAATCCATGGCCAGGGCCCTGGCGGAGATGAGCCGCCGCCGCCTCAAGCAGCTCGAGCACAACCGCCGGCACCGCATCAGGCCCAAGACCATCGAAAAAGCCGTGCTGGCCCTCGAGGAGTTCCAGACGACCGCCCAGCGCCAAGGCCTGCGCCTCCTGCGCGACAAGACCTTGGAGCTCTCGCCCAAGGCCCTGCCGCTCCTCATCAAGGACCTCGAGGCGCAGATGAAGGAGGCGGCCGAGAACCTGGACTTCGAGCTCGCGGCCGTGCTGCGCGACCAGCTCTTCGAGCTCAAGGACATGGCGGTCGCGGGGGCGCCCAGCCCGAAGGAGCCGGCCGGACGCCGCCGCCTCCGTGCCGCCAAGAAAGGGGCTCCATGAGGAGGGCAATCCTGCTGGCCCTGCTCCTGTCGCGGCCCTGCGCCGCGGGCCCCGGGGACGTTCGCCCGGGGGCGGGCAAGCCGGAGATCTTCGTCCAGCTCGGGCACGCGAACTACGTCCAAGCGGTGGCCTTCTCGCCGGACGGGAGGTTGGCCCTGTCCGCGGGCCGGGACTACACCCTCATCCTCTGGGACGTCGCCACGGGCAAGGAGATCCGGCAGCTCATCGGACACAAGCACTGGGTCACCTGCGCGGCCTTCTCGCCGGACGGCAAGCGCGCCTTGTCCGGGGATTTCGACCACGCCGTCCGGCTCTGGGACATCGCCACGGGCAAGGAGCTCCAGCGGTTCACGAAGCACAAGAGCCCCGTCGACTTCGTCGCCTTCTCCCCGGACGGTCGCCTGGCCCTGTCGGGCAGCGGCTCCGAGACCGCCGACGCCGTCGCCAGGACGCTCATCCTCTGGGACCTCTCGACGGGCGACGAGGTCCGGCGCTTCACGGAGGACGTGCTGGGGGTCCACGCCGCGGCCTTCTCCCCGGACGGCCGAAGCGTCCTGTCGGCCAACGGCGACCGGACCGTCACGCTCTGGGACGCCTCCACCGGCAAGAAGCTCAAGCGCTCCCCCTTGCCTTGGGCCGGAGCCGCGTCGGTCTTCTTCGTCGGGGACCGCGGGCTGGCCCTGTTCGGGACGGAGGACAACGCGCTGGTGCTCTGGGACGCCTCCGCGGGGAAGGAGATCCGCCGCTTCTCGGGGTCCACGACCACCATCACGGCCGTGGCCCTTTCCCGCGACGCGCAATTCGCCGCGTCCGGGGACAATGTGAGCCTCAAGGTCTGGGAAGTCTCCACGGGCCGAAAGGCCGGCGAATTCACCACCAAGGAACGGCCGTGGTTCTACTCCCTCGCGTTCTCCCCTGACGCCAGGTATGTCCTGGCCGGGCTCTACGGCGACTCCGCGCTGAGGGGCGGCGCCAGCGAAGCCGTCATGCTCTGGGACGTGGCCGCGGGCAAGCTCGCCAGGGAGCTCGCCGGGAGATCCAACCTGGTGACTTCGGTCGCCTTCTCCCCCGACGGCCACTACGCCGTCTCCGGGAGCCTGGACAAGGCCGTCAGGCTCTGGGACCTCCGGACCGGCGCCGAGGTCAGGCGGTTCCTAGGGCACGCCGACGTGGTCCTCTGCGTGGCCTTCTCGCCGGACGGCAAGCGCGTCCTGTCGGGAAGCCAGGACAAGACCACCAGGCTCTGGGACGTCGCCACGGGCTCCGAGGTCGCCCGGTTGGCCGAACAATCCGGCGCCGCCGCCTTCTCCCGCGACGGGCAGTCCATCCTGTCGTACACCACGGTCGAGAAGTCCGTCGGCTGGGAGTCGAAGAGGTCCCACCATCTCAGGCTCCTGGACGCCTCCACCCTCAAGGAGCGGCGGTTGTTCGCCGCGCTCCCGGAGTATATCAGGAGCATCGCCCTCTCCCCGGACGGCAGGGCCGCCCTGTCGAGCTCCGACGACAAGGTCGTGAGGCTCTGGGACACGGCCGCCGGGACCGAGGTCAGGCGCTTGGAGGGCCACCCGGGCCGACCCGCCTCCGTCGCCTTCTCCCCGGACGGGAGGCTGGCGGCGGCGGCCAGCGGCGAGCTGTCGGCCGACGAGACCTACCGCGCGGCCGTCACGCTCTGGGACGCCGCCACCGGGGGCATGGTCCGGCGGCTCGCCGGGGGCCAGGATGTCATCACGTCGCTGGCATTCTCCCCCGACGGCAAGCGCCTCCTCACGGGCAACATGGCCGCCGACGTCGACCTCTGGGACGTCCGGACCGGCCAGCGGGCCGGCCGGCTCCGCGGCCATCTGCGGCGGGTGAACGCCGTCGCCTTCTCGCCCGACGGCGCGCGCGCCTTGTCGGGGGGGGACGACGGCGCCCTGAGGCTCTGGGACGCCGGGGCCCTCGCCGAGCTCGCCCAGCTCATCGGCCTGGGCGACGGGGAATGGATCACGATCACGCCGGAAGGCTACTACAGCTCCTCCCTCTACGGCCACGAGAACATCAACGTCCGCATGGGCCTGGAGGTCTACGGCATCGACCAGTTCTACGACGTCTTCTACCGGCCCGACATCGTGGCCGCCAAGCTCCGGGGCAACGACATCCGCGGCCTGGCGACCATCACGATCGACGACGCCCTCCAGGACCCCCCGCCGACCGTGGCATTCACGGGCGGCGTCAAGGACACGGACCGCTCCCAGGCGGACGTCTGCTACCGGGTCAAGAGCGCCGGGGGCGGCATCGGCGAGGTGCGCCTGTTCCACAACGGGAAGCTCGTCGCGTCGGACGGCTACTACCGGGACCTGGTGAGAGCCGCCGCCCACCCCCCCCCGCTGACCGCCATGAACGGCAGGGCCATCTACCAGGACATGCGCGACGTCGCCGTGAAGGGCACGGCCCGGGCCGGCCCGCTCGTCAGCGGGACGAAGGGGGAGGTCGTCGAGGACTGCCGGCAGGTCGACGCCGTCCCGGGAGACAACGAGGTCAGCCTGGCCGCCTTCAACAGGAAGAACACCGTCCAGAGCAGCATGAAGACCGCGCGCTTTCGATCCACGGCGGCGCCGGCGCCCCCCCATCTCTACATCCTCTCCATCGGGATCGACCGCTACAAGGACGCCGGCGTGAACCTGCGGTTCGCCGCGAAAGACGCCCGGGACATCCGGGACAAGCTGCTCGACCGCTCCGCCACCCTCTTCAAGCCGGAGGACATCCACGCCGAGCTGCTGGCCGACGAGCGCGCCACCAAGCCCGCCATCCTGGCCAAGATCGACGAGCTCTCGGCGAAGGCCAGGCCCACGGACGGGTTCATCCTGTTCGCGGCCGGCCATGGCGTCCTCCTGCAGAACCAGTACTACCTGCTGACCCACGACTTCGACGGGGCGTTCGCCGCCGGCGGCATGCTGAGCTCCAACGAGATCGTGGAGATGTCCAAGAAGATCAAGTCCCTGAGCCAGCTGCTCATCTTCGACACGTGCCACGCGGGCGGGGTGGACACCATCGTCAGCGGGCTCTACGACGCCAGGATGTCGGTGCTCGCCAAGAAGATGGGGCTCCACGTCTACGCCTCGGCCAACTCGATCCAGGCCGCCCTGGACGGCTACCAGGGCAACGGCCTGTTCTCCGCCGCGCTGCTCGAGGGGCTCAGCGAGAGGAGGGAGGCGGACGCCGACGGCGACGGCTCGATCGGCCGCGAGGAGCTCGGGGAGTACGCCAGGGCGAGGACCGAGGCGATCTCGGGCCGGCTGGGCCGCAGCCAGACGCCGCTCATCATCAGTTTCGGGAAGGACGGCCCGCTCTACAAGCTCAAGTGACGAACGGCGGGCCGCCGAGAGGGTGAACCCATGAGAACCGTGCCCAGAGGGGAGATCAGAGACGCCGTGAGGAGGGCGTTGGCCGAGGACCTCGGCCGGCGGGGGGACGTGACCACGCTGCTGTTCGTCCCCAAGAGCGCCCGCGTCACGGCCAGGGTGGTGGCCAAGGGCGAGGGCGTCCTGTGCGGGACCGAGGTCGCCGCCGAGGCCTTCCGGCAGGTCGAACCGCGGTCCCGGGTCCGCATCCTGGTCCGGGACGGACGGCCGGTGCGGCAAGGCCAGGCCGTGATGGAAGTCGCGGGAGGCCGCGGCATCCTCTCGGCGGAGAGGACGGCGCTCAATTTCCTCCAGCATCTCTCAGGAATAGCCACGACAACGTCGGAATACGTCCGAAGAGTGCGCGGACTTCGTCCGCGCATCTATGACACCCGAAAGACCGTCCCGGGCCTTCGGGCCCTGGCCAAGTACGCGGTCCGCTGCGGCGGCGGCAGGAACCACCGCATGGGGCTCCACGACGCGGTCCTGCTCAAGGACAACCACTGGGCCTGCCAGGGCGACATGCGCTCCGCGGCCGCGGCCGTCCGCCGCAAGCATCCCGGCATGGCCCTCGAGATCGAGGCCGCGGACCTCCCCCAGGTGCGCCTGGCCCTGGAGGCCCGGCCGGACATCATCCTGCTCGACAACATGGCGCCCGCGGCACTCAAGGCGGCCATCAGGCTCGTCCGCTCGACAAGGCCCTCCACCCAGGTCGAGATCTCGGGCGGGGTGAGCCTCGCCACCGTCAGGTCGCTGGCCAAGCTCGGCCCGGACCGCATCTCGGTCGGGCGCATCACCCACAGCGCGCCCGCGCTCGACCTGAGCCTGGAGCTCTCCTGGTGACGACTTCTTCCCCCTTTCCAGGCATCCGGCGGCTCCACAAAGTCCGCTCCACGACCTCCACCCAGGATCTGGCCAGACAGTTGGCCGAAGCGGGCGCCGAGGACGGCACCCTGGTCTGGGCCCTGCGCCAGACGGCCGGCCGCGGCAGGCTGGACCGCCGGTGGCACTCCGCGGCCGGCGGCCTCTATGTCTCGCTGATCCTCAGGCCGCCGTTTCCCCCCTCGCGGCTGGCGGATTTCAGCCTCATGACCGCGGAAGCCGCGGCGGACGCGCTCTCCCGCGTCGCCGGCATCGAGACCGCCATCAAGCCCCCCAACGACGTCATGGCCCTCCCGATATCCAAGGGCCTTCCAGCAGGGACGCCGGGACGCTCCCCCTCCGGGGTGGACCGCGTCCCGGCGACGGGCGGCCCGAAGAAGATCTGCGGCATCCTCGCCGAAGCCAGAGGCGGATGCCTGTCGATCGACTGGCTCGTGGTCGGCATCGGCGTCAACGTGAACAACACGCCGGCCGTGGACCGCGCAGGCCTCCCCGCCGCGAGCCTCAAGAGCCTGACCGGCAAGACCCGGCCGCTGGCCTCCGTGCTCAAGGCCCTCCTCGCCGAGTTCCAGGTTCGCTACCGCGGCTTCCTTTAATTGATATAATCCCCCGCATGGCCGACGTCTATATCACCCGGGCCGGACGCGAGAAGCTCATCCTCGAGGTCGAGGACCTGCGCAAGCGCAAGAAGGTCCTTTCCCAGGACATCGCCGAGGCCCTCGAGAAAGGCGACCTCTCCGAGAACGCCGAGTACCACAGCGCCAAGGAGAAGCTCGGCGAGACCCTGCGCCGCATCGCCGAGGCCGAGACCAAGCTGGGCAGCGCCAGGCTCATCGAGGAGGTCAAGGGCTCCTCGGACACGGTCAGCATCGGGATGAAGGTGACCCTCCAGGACGAGGCCACGGGCATGGAGATCGCCTACATCCTCGTCGGCTCCGACGATTCCGACCCGTCCGAAGGCAAGATCTCGGTCTACTCCCCCCTGGCCCAGGGGCTGCTCGGCAAGAAGGCCGGGGACCAAGCCGCCGTCACCCTGCCCGCGGGCCCGCGGGTCTTCAAAATCCTCAAGACGGAGCCGTCGATCTGAGCGCCCAGGCCGCGGTCTTCGCCCTCGGCGTCCTCCTGGGCTGTCTCGGCCAGGGCGGGCCCGCCATGGCCGCGGACCCGCCCTCCGAGGCGAAGCCCGCGGCCCAGCCGGAATCCACGACGCCGTGGTACCTCCGCTGGATGATCATGGACACCAAGAAGGGGATGGTGGTCAAGATCCCGATCATCGACACCGACCCGAACCGCGGCACGACCGGCGGCTTCATGCCCATCTGGATCAACAAGCAGCCCGGCACGGACCGCATCCAGACCATGCACGCGCCGTCCCTCACCTACAACAAGGTCTTCGGGCCGGTGCCGACCTACCGCTTCTACTACTACCCCACCAACGTCTCCACGCTGCATATGCGGGTGGCCGAATCCCTCCAGATCGAACGCGAGGCCCTCATCTTCTACGAGGACGAGCGGCTTTTCGACAAGGACCTCCGGTTCTTCGGCAAGCTCCAGTACAACATCGACGGCGGACGGCGCTTCTACGGCATCGGCCCGAACACCCCCAAGGAGAGGGTCCCCGTGGTACTCTCGAACGGCGACCCGTCCTTCGTCACGGGGACGGGGGAGAGCAACTACGCGGAGGACTACCTCACGGCCCAGATCTCGGCGGGCGTCCCCATCATGACCGACTCCTCGTGGCGGGCGCACGCCTACAACAACTTCCTCGCGTGGAAGACCTGGAACGGCATCGTCCCCAACCTGCCCGCCTTCACCGACGTCTATCCCGGCTGGGGCCCCAAGTACCGCCAGCAGACGGAGCTCATGGGCGCGAAGCTCGAGTACGACTCCCGCGACCACAGCGTCACCCCCACCCGCGGCGCCTACCTCAAGCTCTACGCCGAGACCTCCATCAAGGGCTTCATGAGCATGCACGACTTCCAGCGCTACGGCGTCGACTCCCGCATCCTGTGGCAGTACGGGCCGGACCCGAAGCGCCTCCTCGCGGCCCAGGTGAAATTCGACCAGACCATGGCCAACGCCCCGTTCTGGTTCCAATCGGGCCTCGGCGGCAAGCAGAGCCTGCGCGCCTACGGGGAGGGCCGCTTCATCGACCGCGGGGCGCTGACCTTCAACGTCGAGCACCGCGTCAACATGTGGTCCGTCGAGCTCGCCGGCGTGACGACCTCCTTCGAGCTCGCCCCCTTCGCCGGCGTCGGGACCGTGTTCCACGGCCCCGAGCGCCTCTCCGCGAAATACCTGCGGCCCCTCTTCGGCCTCGGCGCCCGCGCGGTCGCCAAGCCGCAGGTGGTGGGCTGCGTGGACTTCGGCTACGGCCAGGAAGGCCTCGCCGCCTTCGTCGACATCAACTACGCCTTCTAGGATTCCGGCTTGTGGTCCACCATAGGGCGCTATGACTGACGGCCCGACGTCGGGAACGCCGCCCGCCGGAGGGAAGGCCAAGGCCGTCAAGGTCCTCATCGCCGACGACGATCCCGACCTGCGCTTCGTCATGCAGCGCCTGCTGGAGGACGCCGGGTTCATCGTGGCCACGGCGCAGGACGGCGCGGAATGCCTGGCCAAGGCGGCGTCGTTCGCGCCGGACCTCATCGTGCTCGACATCATGATGCCCGGCATGCACGGGCTGGAGGTGCTCAAGCGCCTGAAGGCCGCCCCAGCCACGGCCCGCATCGGCGTGATCATCTGCACGGCGAGAGGGTTCAAGGTCGACCACGACCAGGCGCGGGAGCAAGGCGCCCTGGCGGTCCTCTCCAAGCCGATGCGCAACCGGGAGTTCGTCGACCTCGTGCGCCGCCACACGGGGCTCGAGGCCGCGGCGGGGCAAGCCGCTCCGGCCGGCGCCGCCCGGGCGGCCCAAGCCTACGTCCCGAGGCTTCGTGACGGGCAGGCGGCGGTCAAGATGTGGGGGACGCGGGGGTCGGTGCCGGTATCCGGCCAGCGCTACGTGCGGCACGGCGGCAACACCTCCTGCGTGAGCGTCGAGTGGGGCGACGACCTGGTCGTGCTGGACGCCGGCACGGGCATCCGCGAGCTGGGCGACATCCTGGCGGCGCTCCCCCCCAGGCGCATCCACCTGTTCGTCACGCATACCCATTGGGACCACATCCAGGGGTTCCCCTTCTTCATCCCCGCCTATATCCCCGGCTTCAGAATGAGCATCTACGGGGCCGCGGGCTTCGGCAAGGACCTGGGGTCCGTCTTCAAGGGGCAGTTGGACAAGGACTATTTCCCGGTCGAGATCAGCGACATGAAGGCCTCCATCGACATCCGGCACCTGCCCCATGAGCCGGTGCGCGTGGGGGAGATGACGGTCTCCTGGGAGTACACCCACCACCCCGGCGCCGCGGTCGCCTACAAGGTGGAGGTGGCGGGCCGGCGGCTCGTCTACCTGAGCGACAACGAGTTCCTCAGGGGCTACATGGGCCCGCCCGAGGAGGTTGGAACCGGGCACGAACTGCTCGTGCCCTACCGCCAGATCATCGACTTCCTGACCGGGACGGACCTCCTGCTGGCCGAGGCGCAATACCTCAACGAGGAGTACCGCAACAAGGTCGACTGGGGCCACTCCTCGCTCTCCAACGCCTGCCTGCTGGCCAAGCTGGCCCGGGTGCCCCGCTGGATCGCGACCCACCACGACCCGCGACACTCCGACCAGGAGCTCCACTCCAAGCTCATCCTGACCCGCCAGGTCCTCACCTCCCTCGGCCACCCCGCGGAGGTCTCCCACGCCTTCGACGGCATGGTGGAGTACTTCTGAGCGGAGTGACCCCATGACGAACACCCCGACGACGTCCACGGAACGGCGCGTCGCCCAGCGGGACAGGCGCCGGATCGTCAACACCACCCGGGGGATGCTGCCGGAGCGGCGCGCCGCCCAGCAGGACCGGCGGCGCAACGCCCCGGCCCCGCGGCCCCAGCCCGCCAAGCCGCCCGCGGAGCACGACCGCCTCTGCGACGAGGGCCTCAAGGCCCTGGCGCTCTACGACCTGGAAGGCTACGAGCTGGCGGTCACGTCCCTGCGCGAGGCGCTCAAGGTCGATCCCAGCTTCCCCCGGCCGCACGCGGGCCTGGCGGAAGCCTACGCCCATTGGGCCTTCCGCCGGGAGATCGACGGCCTCGAGTTCCAGAGCTACCTCGACCTGGCGCTGGAGCACGCGGAGAGCGCCGTCGAGCTCGCGCCCCAGCGGTCCTCCAGCCACCTGAGCATGGCCATCGCCCTGCGCCGGGGGCGCCACGCGGACCCGGAGCGCCGCAAGGCCGAGGCCATGATCGCGCTCGAGCGCGATCCCAACTCGGCGCGGGCGTGGTACGAGCACTGGCGCGCGTTCGGCTACTTCATGACGGACCCGTCCCTCGAGAAGGCCCTGGAGCTCGATCCCAAGCTGTTCGCCGCCCATCACGACCGGGCCGTCGTGGTCTGCGAGGATGGGCGTTACGCCGAGGCGGTCCAGGGCTTCCGCGCGGCGCTGGCCATCAACCCGCGCAATTCCCTCGCTCTCTACAACCTGGCGATGACGCTGATGCGGATGGACGCCATGGACGCCGCGAAGAAGGTCCTGCTGCATGCCCAACGTCTTCATCCCGGGATGGCCTTGATCGCCGCTGGCCTCAAGACCCTGGAGACGGAGGAAGAGTGACGCCAACCAGGCGGAGGCGATAGACGCGGGGATAGCCAACATCGTGCCCCGGCTCCCCGTCGCGCTGTCGGTCCTGCTGGCCTGCGCCGCCCTGGCCGCGGCGGAGGAGACGCCCCCCGCCCAGAGCGCCGGATCCGAAGCGCAGGCCGGCCAGCTGCTCCTCCGCCAAGGCTTGCCCGCCGAGGCGCTCCCCTACCTCGAGAAGGCCGTGCGCCTCGAGCCGGGAGATCCCGAGCTCCTCAACTGGCTGGGCTCGGCCTACGCCGACCTGGGCGAATCCGCGCGGGCCGTGCACCAGTTCCAGCAGGCGGCCGCCCTCTCCCCATCGAGCGTCTGGAACCGCTTCTACGGCCTGAGCCTGCTCGGCGTCGGGGAATTGGACCGGGCCAGGGCGGCGCTGACGGCGTGCCTGAGCGACGGTCCCCTGAAGAACCGCGGCGTGGACTCGGCCGCGGCCTGCCGGGCGCTCATCGAGAAGATCGACGCCTGCCAAGCCCACATGAAGCGGGCCGCCGAAGCCGAGTCGGCCGGACGGGTCGACGACGCGGCCGCCGAAGCCCTGCTGGCCTTCGGGTCGGTCCGGACCCCCGCCGCCGGCGAGCTGCTCGACCGGCTCGCCCGCAAGGTCCGCCAGCGCAAGCTGGGCCTCGTCGCGGCGGCCGCCTGGGCCGCCCTGCTGGCGGGCCTGCTCTGGGCCGCGGCGCGCGTCCTGCGGTCGGTCCGGCAGGCCAAGGCGTCCCCCTGGCAGGCGCTGGGCCGGATCGCCTCCGGGCTGTGCATCGCGGGCATCGGCCTCGCCCTGCTGGCGGTCCGCCCGGTCTGGGCCGGGTGGCTGCCCGCCGGCTGGATGGCGGCCGCCGCCGTTTTCGTGGCCTGGGGGTGGCTGGTCCTGGGAGGACTCGCCGCGGCCTACGCCGTGCTGTCCGCCGTCTACGATTCCGTCATGGCGGTCACCGATTGGGCCGCCGGCCCGGCGACGCGCCCCAAGCCGGCCCCGGAGGCCCCGGCCAAACCCGAGGCCCGGACAGGCGAGCCCCAAGCGCCTCTGCCCAGGTTCGCGCCCGCCTTCCGGCCGAAGAGCGCCGCCGAGCTGGCCTCCCTGGCGAGCGACCCGCGGTCGTGCCAGGCCGCGGTCGCGGAGCACCTGAAGGCCGGCCAGGTCCAGGAGCTCCTGGCAGCCATCCCCAAGGACGCTCCGCCGGTCCTCTGCAGCTATGCCAGAGCCTTCCTCCGGGCCGGGCACTACGACGGAGCCAACGAGCTCCTCCGCCAAGGCTCGCCGCTCCCCTCCCAGGACCAGGCGGTGTTCAAGGCCCTGCGCCACGTCCTGTCCATGAGGAGGCCGGGGCAGATGATCGGCGGCCCGGACACCTACGCCGAACGGCTGGCCCTGGCCAACGCCTTCTCCAAGCTCGGCCTGCACCGCGAAGCCCTCGGCATGGTCGACGAGGGAGTCCTCAAGGCCGCCGCGAACGAGGAGACGGATTCGATGGTCGTGGCCGGCTACTACAAGGACGCGGGGGTCGTCGCGGAATTCCTGGACGTCGCCGGCGGCCGGAGGCCGCCCGAATTCTACTCCTCGTTCGCCAACGCCTTCCATGAGCTGGGCTGCCACGAGGCGGGCCTGGCGCTCCTGAAGAGGAAGCCATCCTTCGACCGCAGCGACTACATCCTCCTGGTCTCCCTCAACCGGCGGCTCGGCACGCTCGCGCAGATGCGCCCCGACGCCGTGCCCCAGGAGCACAGGGTCCTCCTGGTGGAAGGCCTCCTCGAGGAAGGGCAGGCCGCGCCGGCGCTCGAAGCCCTGGAGAGCATCCCGAGGGCGGGCTGGAAGCCGCGGGAATACGGCGCGGCCCTGCGCGCCTTCCTCCAGCTCGAACGGCCCGAGGAGGCCGGCAAGGTCTTCGCCGAGATCCGGGGGCGCATGCGCCTGGAGGACGCGCCGGAGCTCCATTACTACTACGCCCTGTCCTGCGAGAAAGTGGGCCGCTTCGGCCAGGCGCAATCCATCTACCAGGACCTCATCGCGAAGCTCGGCCGCTATAAGGACGCCGCGGTCCGCCTCAAGAACCTGGAGGTCATCCCGGCCGAGGAGGCCAGCCGGGCGACCACTCTCTTCACCACCGGCGCCGCGGCCAAGTCCGCGCTGGCGGCGGAGGACAAGTCGGCGTTCATCAAGAGCCTCGAGGAGCGGGAGCGCGCGGGGCTCATCGGGGAGCGCTTCTTCCTGCTCAAGCCCTTGGGCGTGGGCGGCATGGGGGTCGTCTACAAGGCCCGCGACCTCAACATGCCCCGGGACGTGGCCTTGAAGCGCCTGAGGGGCGAGGTCGCCTCCGACCCCAGGGTCCGGGAAGCCTTCATGGAGGAGGCCAGGACCCTGTCGTCCATGAGCCACCCCTGCATCGTGGTCCTGCTCGACATCGTCGAGTTCGGCCAGCTCACCTACCTCGTGTTCGAGTTCGTCGACGGCGAGAACATCTCGGAGTTGCTGGCCTCCAAGGGGCGCATCGAGGCCAGGGAGTGCGGCCGCATCCTGCGGCTCGTCTGCGGGGCCCTGGCCCACGCCCACGGCAGGGGCGTGGTCCACCGCGACATCAAGCCCGCCAACATCATGCTCGACCGCAAGGGCCTCGTGAAGGTCATGGATTTCGGGATCGCCCAGCACGGCTCCTCGCTGGGGACAGCCTTCGCCAAGGCCGGCACGCCCGCCTACATGGCGCCGGAGCAGCACGAGGGCAGGGCCTTCCCCCTGTCCGACCTCTACGCCCTCGGGGCGAGCGCCTACGAGATGCTCACCGGCGCTCCGCCCTTCCACGGCGGGGACGTCGGGAAAGCGAAGCTCGCTCAAGCCTACGCCCCGCTCCCGGCCGACGTCCCGCCCAAGCTGGCCCGGCTCGTGGCGCAGTGCCTCAAAGCCGATCCCGCCGCCAGGCCCCAGAGCGCGACCGCGCTGGAGCAGGAGTTGTCGCTTGCCGCGTGAATCGCCAGCCCTCAGGGGGCCGGCGCCAGCGAACAGTCGAGCCCCTCGCGCCTGAGACGGTCCAGGACCGCCCAGGCGTAGCGAGGGTCCTGCGGCTGCGCGAGGACCACGCCCGCCTTGCGGCCGTCCTGGCCGTCGATGCGGCCCGCCGCCTCGACCATGAGGGGAAGCCCGCCCGCGCGCCGGACCGCCCGAAGGGCGCTCTCGAGCGTCGCCGAGGCCGAACCCTCGCGCTCGACCTGAAGGCCGAGCGCGCCCGAGGGGGCCACGGACACGACCGCCGCGCGGACCGCGGCCGAGGCCTGTCCCTCCTCCGGCGCGGCGGCGGGCTCGAAGACCTCGATGCGCCTCCCCTCGCCCGCCGGCGGGAAGGGCGCCGCCGGCTCCTCGAAGCGCTCCAAGACGAGGTAGACACCCCCGAGCGCCAGCGCCATGGCGGCCATGAGCCCCAGGAGCAGCGAGATCTTGCCTCTCATCATCCCCCCGACTCGGCCCGGATGACGACGTAGCCCATCGCCAGGGCGATGAGCAGCGAGCCCCCCAGCAGCGACAGGATCAGCATGCGCTTGCGGTGCGGCACGGAGCCGTCGCCCCGCACGGCGCGCCCCAGGTCTCCCCAGAGGTCGCGGACCTCGGCGCGCCCGCCGGCGAGGGTCGCCAGGGTCATGGAGCCCACGCCGTCGAACAGGTGCGCCTGCGCCTCCATGGGATTGGCCCGGAACGACTCGTAGTCGCCCGGCGGCCCGGACACGCCCTGGCTGGCCGCCAGGAGCCTGACCAGCTCGTAGCGGTCGTCCGTGGGAGGGATCTGCCCGCTGTTGAGTCTGGTGACCATGTCCTCCTGGTAGCGGTGCCAGCTCTGGTGGAGCACCGCGTCCATGGCCGCGTCGCGATCGCCCAGGGAGGCCGGGTTCACGAGCAGCGCCCCATCGGCGCGGTGGAAGGCGAGGATGCCGCCCTGCTCGCCCGAGAAGTCGAAGGCGACCACGCGCAGCTGGGGGAGGCCGTAGGCCTGGCCGAAGATGCTGGCGAGGGCCTGGAGCGCGCGGACCTTCTGCGCCGGCGTCAGGTTCCCCCAGTTCTGGTAGGCGTCGGCCAGCTCCTTGCTGGCGCGCAGGAGCGATTCGAACTCCTTGGAGCGCCGCTCCTCGGAAGGCGGCCTGAGGTCCGCCGGGGCGAGCCCGGCGCAGAGCCGCCGCCATTGGGCCAGCGCCGCGGGGTCGGCGCCGCGCGCCAGGGAAGCCAGCGCCTGGGCCTGGGCCACGACCCCGGCCAGGGATGGGGCGCCGGAGCCGCCGCCCGCGCCGCCCTGCCCGGTCTGGGAGGCCCCGGAAGAAGCACTGCCGCCCCCGGTCCCAGCTCCCGCCGCCGGGACGGCCGCAGCCGAGCCGCCGGGCCCGCCATCCTGCCGGCCCCCGGCCCCGGAGCCCGCGCCAGCGCCCGCGCCGGAGCGTCCTCCCGCCGTCGGAGCGCTTCCCGAAGGACCCTGCGCCGAACCCCCGGGTCCCGAGCCGGACCCGGCGAAGCCCCCGCCTCCGGGCCCGCCTCCTCCGGAGCCATCGGCGCCTGACGCGCCCGCGCCCGGCGAGCCGCCGCCAGCCGAGCCGACCGGGCCTCCGACGGAGCCGCCGCCCGAGGAGCCGCCACCAGCGGCGCCGCCGCTGACGGCGCCCGGCACCATCGAGCCGCCGCCGACATAGGCGCTGCCGCCAGAAGAGCCGCCGGCGGCCGGGGAACGGCCCGAGCCGGCCAATCCCCCTCCTCCCGGGCCGCCGCCCGTCTGGCCGCCCCCCGCCGAGGACCCCGAGGCGGACCCGGCATCCCCCCCGCCGGGCAGCAAGGACGACCACGGCTTGGACCCGCCAAGAGCGGAGCTGGAAGACTCGGATCCGGCGGGAGACGAGGAATCGCCTCCCTTGCCGAAGAACTTGTCGATGGGCGCCGTGACCTTGGCGAACAGGTCCGGCATGAAGCGCTTGAGGGAGACGCCCGCGATGAGGACCACGCCCACGACCACGGCCAGCATCAGGAGGTACTCGACCGTGTTCTGGCCTCTGCGGTCCTTAAGCATGGCTCATTCCATCATATCATAGAGGACGGCAAACGGTCTCAACGGCAAGGGGTACACCGATTTTCAAACTCTCCGTCGAGGGTTATGTCGCATTCCAGAACATCCTTCCGACAACGCGACATAACCTCTCGTCGGGAATCCACAAATTTCGCCGAACCTCTTGCGCCTCCTTGTCCACAGGCGGACCGGCTGCCTACGAATCCTCCTCCCACCCGTGATAGCCGCCGGACAGCCGGGTTTCTTTTATAGAATCATGCCGGCAGTTGACGGTCGCGCCCATGGGAAAGACCCGGAAACCGAGAGGCCGCCGCAGCAGCGGGGAGAAGTTCGCCGCCTTCCTGCTCGCGTCGGTAATGATCGTGGTCGGAACCACGATCGTCATGTTCTCCTGCGACAAGCTCAAGGAGAGGAAAGCGGTCACGTCGCGCTTCCGGGAGAGCATGGACGAGGCGGCCCGCTATGCGGCTTCAGGCCACTGGAACGCGGCCGCCAGCGCCTATGAGCGCGCCTTGGAGTGCAAGCCCGGGGACCGAATGGTCCTCGACAAGCTCGCTTCGGCCAAGACCCAGGTGTCGAAACTGGTCGACATCCACTCCAGCGACGGCGAGAAGATGCTCGCGGCGGGCGACTGGCGGGCCGCGATCCTCTCGTTGGGCAAGGCGCTCTCACTGGGCGCGACCGACCAAGCCGTTCTCGAAGGCCTGGAGCGCGCCAAAGCCGGGGAGAAGCGCCGCCAGGTCGCGATGAACCTCGAGCAGGCGGGCATCCAGTGGGTGGACATCCCAGGCGGCAGCTTCGTGATGGGCTCGCCGACCGGACCCGCGGACGCCAAGCCCGCGCACCGGGTCGCGATCAAGCCCTTCCAGATGGCCAGGACCGAGGTGACCTTCAAGCAGTACCGGGCCTGCGTCGAAGCCAAGGCGTGCGCCCCGCCCCACGTGGCTGACAGCCAGTGCTTCATCTGGAACGGCTCCGAGTGGGCGCGGGCCCAACTAGCCGCGTCGTTCCAAGCCGATGACCAGCCCGCGGTGTGCGTGGATTGGGCTCAGGCCAAGGCTTTCTCCGAATGGGTCGGCGGCAGGCTCCCGACGGAAGCCGAGTGGGAGTACGCGGCCAGGAGCGCGGGCAAGGTTTCGACGTATCCCTGGGGAGACGAGCCCCCATCGTGCGAGCGGGCCGTGATGAACCACGGCGCCCCCGGCTGCGGCAGGAACTCGACCTGGCCGGTCTGCTCCAAGCCCAAGGGGAACACCCGGCAGGGACTCTGCGACACGGCGGGCAACGCCTGGGAGTGGACGCAGGACTGGTATCGGGACACCTACACCGGCGCCGCCGGCGACGGGAGCGCCTGGGAAGGCCCCGGGAGCTCGCACCGGGCCTATCGCGGCGGGTCATGGCTCTTCGACGCGACCTGGGCCCAGACGCGCTGGCGCAACGGGTTCGACGGCTCCCCGACCAACGACACGGGCCTGCGCCCCGTCCGTCCGGCCCGCTAGAAGCGCCGGCGCTCTAAGTGGTGAACTCCCGGGAGATGGCGTCCTCGATGTCGGCGAACTCGACGTAGACGACCTTGACGATGCTCTCGCGGGGCGTCTTGTCGAGGTTGCGCCCGCAGAGGGCCTGGACCCGCCCCCAAGGGTAGCGGCGCAGCCTCCAGAGCCAGCCCAGTTGGCGCCGCACCCAGAGGCAGTGGAAGTCGTGGCGTGCCATCTCACGCTCCAACGACCAGTCCGTCAGGTCCGGGGGCCAGAGCGGGCCCTTGGCCATGAGCCGCACGCTCGTCAGCGTGGAGCGCAGGAAATCCAGGTGCGCGGAGAAGGTCCCGGGCCCGGACCGAAGGCCCTGGATCACCCTGGTCGTCATGAAGCGCACCAGGTCCGGGCCGGGAGCCGAGCCGACGGCGACCGGGAGCGCCTGAAGGGACTCGGGCGTCGCGCCCGGTCCGAATCGGACCTCGCCGTCGTTGAAGCTCAGCTCGCCGGTGGCCGTGTCGATCATCCTTTCGTCGTCCTATGGACGCATGATATCATACCGTATCGTGCCCAATCCGATCCTGAAGATCGCCGAGAGGAACGCGGGCCGCGACTTCCTCATCCTCGCCGGAGACGGCAGGGCGCTGACGTTCGGCGAGTTCCACGCCTCGGCCTGCGGCCTGGCAGGCCGCCTGGAAGCCCTGGGGATAGGACGCCAGGACCGCGTCCTGGCCCTCCTGCCCAACTCGGCCGAATTCGCCCTCCTCTACTTCGCCTGCCTCCACCTGGGGGCGGCCGTCGTGCCGGTCAACCCGGCCCTCCACGAGCGGGACATCGAGTTCATCGTCCGCAACGCGGGCGCCAAGCTCCTCATCCACTCGCCGCGGACGCGCCGTCTCGTCGAGACGGCCAAGCAGCGCCGCTGGGAGCTGCCGCCGCTGACCGACCGCCTCTACAAGCTCCCTTGGCGTCCCCCCCGGAGCGTCTCAGCCGACGACATCCTGACCGTGGTCTTCACCTCGGGCACGACCGCGTTCCCCAAAGCCGTGGCGCACAGGGCCGGCTCGCTCCTGGGCAACGCCAGGGCCTTCAACGAGGCCATGGAGCTCGGGCCCTCCGAGCGGTTCCTGAACCTCTTCCCCCTGTCCTACAGCGGCGGCTTCTTCAACGTCCTCCTCGCGCCCTACCTGGCCGGGGCGAGCGTCGTCATGACGCCGGGCTTCGGGCCGAGGACGGTCCTCGACTTCTGGAGGGTCCCCATGGCCCACGGCGTCAACGCCCTGTGGCTGACGCCCGCCATCGCCGCCGCCCTCCTCACGGCCGACCGCGACGAAGCGGGCCGGGCCTGGTGCCGCGGGAACGTCCGGAAGGTCTTCGTCGGCACGGCGCCGCTGCCCGTCAAGGTGAAGCGCGACTTCGAAGCCGCCTACGGCGCCGCGCTCTACGAGAGCTACGGTCTCTCCGAGACCCTGCTCGTCGCCGCCCTGGGACCCAAGACCGGCGCGGTCGAGGGCTCGGTCGGCCCGCCGCTGGCCGGGGTGAAGCTGAGCGTGCGCGACGGCCGGGGCCGTTCCCTCCCCGCCGGGAAGGAGGGCGAGGTCTTCATCAAGACGCCGCACCTCATGGCGGGCTACCTTGACTACGAGAAGGGCACGGTGGCTCCCGCCGACGCCGAGGGGTGGTTTCCCTCCGGCGACCTCGGGCGCCGAACCGCGGACGGCCGCCTGAGCGTCACGGGCCGCAAGAAGGACGTGATCATCCACGCGGGCTTGAACGTCAGCCCCAGGGCCATCGAGGACGTCCTCCTCCGGCACGAAGCAGTGGCGCAGGCCGCGGTAGTGGGCGTCCCGAGCGAGCTCGCCGGCGAGGAGATCGTGGCCGTGGTCAAGGTCAAGCCGGGCCTGGACCGCGGCCGGGCCTTGGCCTCCGTCGAATCCTTCTGCAGAGCCAGCTTCGCGGCCGCCTCCCGGCCTTCCCGGGTGCTCCTGCGCGAGGAGTTCCCCACCGGCGTGACCGGCAAGGTGCTCAAGCGGGAGCTGCGCGACTGGGCGGCCAAGGAGGCCCGATGACCGCCCAGGCGCGCTGGGTCGACCTGAGCTTCCCGATCCGGGAAGGCATGACCAGGTTCCCGAGCCGGTGGCATCCGGCCGTGTCGGTCACCCGGCTCGCGTCCCACCGCGTCGAGCGGCGCGAGAGCCGGCGGCTCGTCCTGGGCACCCACACCGGCACCCATCTCGACGCCCCGCGCCATTTCATCGAGGGCGGCCGCGGGGTCGACTCCTTCCCGCCGGAGCTCATGACGGGGACCGCCGGCATCGTCGACCTGATGCCGGCCGAGCCCAGGAAGGAATACGGCCTGCCGGACGTCCGGCGGTCGCTCGGGCGCCGGCGGGTCAGGCCCCGCATGCTCGTGCGCTTCGGCTGGACGCGGCGCTACGGCGGCGCCGGGTTCTACACCGAGGCGCCCTACCTGTCGCTCGAAGCCTGCCTCTGGCTGGCCGGCCGCGGCGTGCGCCTGCTGGGCCTCGACACCCCGTCGGTCGACTGCCACGACCACGGCTGGCGCTCTGGCAACGACGCCCCCAACCACCGGGCCCTGCTCGGCCGGGGGGTCTTCCTGGTCGAATCCCTCGCCAACCTCGACAAGCTCGCCGGGCGCGCCGTGCGGCTCATGGTGTTCCCCCTGAACATCCCGGGCGCCGACGGCTCTCCGGCCCGCTGCTTCGCGGCGCAAGAGTGATGGAAGCCCGGACATGGCTGCGCGAGTGGTTCGGCCGCCGAGGCCCGGTGCCCGAGCCCCGGGCGGACTATTTCGAGACCGGCGCCCTCGACTCCCTGGCCGTGGTGGAGCTCGTGGCCGACATCGAGAAGTCCTTCCGGGTGCGGTTCGAGGACAAGCACTATCAAGAGCGGCGCTTCTCGACGCTCGACGGCCTGGCCGACCTCATCGCCGAGCTCGCCGCGCCGAAGGTCCCATGATCCACTCGCGCGTCGTCCTCTCCCCCAAGCCCCTTCCCAACTGCCCGGATGTCCTGTCCCACGCCCGAGCCACCCTGCGCCTCGCCGCGGCCCTCGGGGTGGACACGGATTCGGACCTCGTCTCTCCCGCGCCGCTCCTGAGCCTGCTCTGCGGCCGCCGCATGTTCTTCCTGCGCGGGTGGCGGCGCTACGAGAACTGCGTGAAGGGCTTCAACGCGCTGGGCCTGCTGGCCGAGCACGCCGGCCGGGAGGAGCGGGCTCTCTCGTCTTTCCCCAAGGCCGCGCTGCGCCGGGCCAGGCTCGAGTTCCTGGCCTCGCGCCGCGTCTTCGCCGAGGCGGAACTCCGCGCGCTCCCGGCCGCCGAGCTCGACCGGGTCGACTTGCTCAGCCTGGCGTTGTGGCGGGCGTTCAGCCGCAGGACCATCGTCTGCGCGACCTCCTCGAACCTCGGCATCTGCCTCCACCAGGCCCTGGCCGACATGCGGCTAAAGGAACTCTCCGTGGCCGGCAGGAGGGTCCCGCTCCTCGACGAACATGAGGGGCGGCTGGTCATCTGGTGCCCGGACGAGCGGGCTGACTTCATGAGCCCCGAGAAGAGCGCGCTGCTCAAGTCCCTGGAAGCCGAGGCAGGCGGGCGCACGACGCTCCGGACCTACATCAACCGCCGGCAGAGGGACCCCGGCGCGCTCAAGGAAGCCCTCGAGCGCGGCGGCTATTTCTTCCCGACCAACCCTCAATCCCGCGCCGAGCTCAGGAGCCTGCTCGCGCTCGCGCTCAGGGACATCGAGGCCGAGCGCCGCGTCCCCTTGAAGAAACTGCTCCGGGACCCCGGCATCCGCCGGACCTTGGAGAGCCTCGGCGCGAGCGCCGCCGGCGGCCGGGTCTCGGTGCGCAGCCCCATGGAGGGCGGCATGCTGGGCATGGCCGCTCCCTACCTGGCCATGCTGCGGGAAGCCCGGCGACGAGGCGACAAAGCCATCGCCGTCTGGAACCCGGCTTCCATCGGAGCCGCCCTGGCCAGCCTGGCTCTCTGCGACCAAGCCCTGCGCGAAGCGCCGATCCAGGGCTGCCCGGGGCTCAAAGGCATCCGGACCCGCGTCCACGGGGTCTTCGACATCGCCAACCTCCAGTCGCTGGCTCAGCTCTTCGGCGTGGTCGTCGAACGCCACCAGTCGGGCCGGCAAACGGCCTACGTGGGCCTCGGCTCGAGCTCCTACGCCACCGGGAACCTCTGCTTCGACATCCTCCGGGCTAACGCCGACGCCAACGGCGCCTTCCGGGGCCGCGGCCATCTGCACCCGGCCACCCACGCCCTCAACCCCGTCGCCCAGGCCTTGGTCTACGCCGAGGAGCTCATCCGCGCCGCCGGCCGCGCCGCGCGTGCTCCGGGCCCGCCCGCCCGCAAGCCCGAGCCGGCCGGCGCCGCGGCCCTGGCCGGCTACCTGCTGGCCCGCCTCGACGGCGGCACGCTCTCCTCCGTCGAGCTCGCCTATGCCCTCAGATTGGGCGGCTTCACCCGGGCTTCCTTCCTGGAATTCGGGGGCTTCGGCAGGGACCAGGCCTCAGCCGAGCGCTTCGTCGAGCAGGCCGGCGAGGAAGGCGCTTGCATGGAGTCCCTCGCCCGCGGCGTCCTGCAGGCCTTGGATTGGGATTGGCCGCGCCTTCGAAGGACCGCGGCGGCCGAGCGCGGCCGCAGCCGACGGAAGTACTCGGGCCGCTCCCTCGACGACGCCGGCTTCGAGGCCCAAGACCCCGCGGTGCACTTGCACCTGACCGGCGACTACTGCACCCAGCCCTCGCCGGCGCTGGCCGGGGAGATCAGGCGCTCCTGCGAACAGTCCCGGCCCCGCCTCGCCGCGGGACTCCGTCCGGTGTCAGGGGTTTAGAGCCCCCTGACACCCTCAGGGCCGGGTGTAGACGAAAAGGCCCCCGCCGTAGCCCCTCATCGCCGGCGCGGGACCCAGCCCGCTCTGCGCTCGCCCTGGAACCAAATGCGCCACCCGTTCGTATATCCTAAGCGGGCACCAACTCCAAGCCGTGCGACGGCCGACGCTACCGGGCTCGCGCCGCGGCCGACGGGCCGCTGCGCCGCCTGGTCCTCGATCATCTGGAGGAGTTCTGCCTGCGCCTCAAGCATTCCCAGGACAGGCGCCCCAGTCCCCACCCTTCGGTTTCGGACCATCTGCGCAGGTTCATCGAATGCGGCGTCCTCAGGTTCGGCGCCGTCCGCTACCGCTGCCCCGATTGCGGCGAGGACATCTTTGTCGCCTTCTCTTGCAAGCGCAGAGGGCTCTGCCCGTCCTGCGACGCCAAGGCGACAGCCTCACATTGCACCTAGCCCGCACGATCCGCAAGAGTTTCGGATCACCCATCCCTTCCACCCGCTACGAGGCCAGCCGCTTCGAGTGATGGGCTCCAAGCCGCTGCGCGGCGAGGAGCGGATAATCTTCCAGCGGTCGGACGGCGCGTTCTGTTCTGTCGTCGTGGGATGGACCGACCGCGCGAGCCCCGACCCATACCTCGCCGTGGGTCTAGGGCGCTCTCGTTTTCGGGTTGAGGATCTGCTGGCCTTGGCCGATCTGGTGGCTGCGCAGGAGCCGAAATGAGCGGTCAAGCGGAACCGGGACTGTCAACGAGATTAAGTAAAGAACCCCGGGCCAAGGCCCGGGGCTTTGAAGAGGAGACGGATGGTCAGAAGAGTTCGAGTTGAGAGGAAGAGTCTTCGTGCTTCTGGTATTCGAGGTATCGCCTGATGACATCCGCCGTCACCTTGTCCCCCACCGTCCGGACAAAGTATCCGTCGCCCCACATCTCCCCGCCCCACAGCTTGCGCTCCAGTCCACTTGAATTCCTCGAACATTCTGCGGGCCGACCAACTCTTCAGTATCTTCACCGCCTCCGAAATGGAATACTTCGGTGGAAACGAAAGGAAGAGGTGCACATGATCCGGCATCACTTCCATCGTGTCGATCTCCATCCCATACTGCTCGGCAATCTCCCCGAATATCTCTTTCAGCCGTTCTCCGGGTCGGCCCGAAAGGATTTCCTTCCGATATTTCGGAGCCCACACGATGTGGCATTTCGTGTCGTAGACCGGAACACTTGTCGCGTCCCATGCGCCATCATCTTATCCTAATACGAACTCTTCTGACCATCCACGTTTCCCGCCTGATGGCGGGTGGAGCCTATCCCTCCCCGCCCCAAGGGGCGGGGCATCTCGGCTGATTACGTGAATCCACTCATTTTGACGGCGGAGGATGGCGGATTGCCTTCTTCTTGCTTGAAACGGGAGACGATGGCATGTCCCATTGATGGATGTAAAGCCAACCTGATGGGGAGCCGCGTTCAAACACCCACATTGACCGCCCATCGGCGCGGACTAATTCGTTCAAAGCGTCCCTTGCGCTGATATTATGCAAACGCAAAGACATCTGCCGATATTCGACAGGGGTGGAATCTCCTCCGAAAAGGACGAATGAAGTCGGCTCTTGGATATCGACTTTGGCCCCGATCATTCTCACTGCCTGGGGCAACGGCTCCTTGACGATATCTAGAGAACCAATCATTCGGTCTAGAGGACTCGCATACTTCTTGCGATTCTCAAGCGCAGCCCTGGGAATCAAATTAAGAACGCCTCGGCTGATTTGCCAGCTATACTCAGGATGGACTGCTACAATGGCATCCAGGATTTCGCGAACAGATGCCCCTCGCAGTTCCACGCAGTAGCGCTTCCCCCCATCCTGATCGTGGGGGGTAGAGTTTTCGTTGTATTCATGTCCACAGGACAAGCGCAACTGATCACAAAGGCATCTGAGTTCTCCGTGGCAGGAAGCTCCAAGCCACTCTACGCGTCTATCAAGAAGGGTCTTGTCGTTGGAATAAACCCCGGACGCTGCCAAAGCTGCAATTGCACCAATTATTGACCTTTGCATAAGTAATGGGAATATCTCTCCGGTTTAGCTATCCTATGGGGCATGAGACCCCCTGGAACAGCGCAGCAGTTGGCGGCGCGGCGCCTGCACGCGATAAAGTTGCTGAAGAAGGGCCAGTCGCTGTCCGCCGTTGCCCGAGCCCTGAGTTCATCCGTAAGCAGCGTATTCCGTTGGTGGCAGGCTTTCCGGAAGAAAGGAGCCAATGGGTTGCGGCCCGTCCCGGCTTCGGGGCGTCCCCCGAAGCTGACGCCGGCGCAGAAACGAAAGCTGATGCGTATTCTCTCGCGCAATGCCTTGGCCGTCGGCTACGCCACGGACCTCTGGACCCTGGGCCGGATCGCGGAAGTGACCAGGCAGCACTTCGGGGTGGACTATCACCCCTGCCACATCTGGAAACTCTTGCGGGGGCTGGGTTGGTCCTGTCAGAAGCCCGAGACCAGGGCACGGGAGAGAGACGAGGAAGCCATCGAGCGCTGGAAGCGCTACCGGTGGCCGCATATAATAAAAGGCCAAACGACTTGGGGCCCATCTCGTCTTTCTCGACGAGAGCGGGTTCCTCCTGTTTCCCAACGTTCGTAGGACCTGGGCCCCTCAAGGACAGACGCCGATTCTGCGCTGTCCCGGACATTGGGAGAAGACTTCGGCCATTGCGGCTTTGGCGGTATCGCCGAGCCGCAGACGCTTGGCGCTCTACGCCCGATTCCATCCCAAGAAGAACATCAATTCGATCCTGGCCGCCCAATTCCTGGGACACTTGCTCAAAGCGATTCGGGGCCCCATCGTGCTTCTTTGGGACAGCGGCAGCCAACACAAGGGGCCGCCCATCAGGGAGTTCCTCCGAAAGCATCCGCGTCTGTATACCTTCCGGTTCCCGGGCTACACTCCCGAGCTCAACCCGGAGGAGTGGGTCTGGAAGCTGGTCAAGGGGCCCCTGGCCAACAGTTCGCCCAAGGACCTTTGCGACCTCAAGGGCCGCATTCATCGTCCGCTCCAGCGGATCCGACAGTCACAGAAGCTGCTATGGTCCTGCATCTATGCTTCCGATCTCCCATGGAAACGATGAGCCGTATTTCCTTTAGTTATGCAAAGGTCAATAGGATCGAGAGATCCGCCCTGTCCGTTGTTGCTGGAGCGCTTGAAGTCGAGGAAAAGCTCTTCGTTCGCTCGGGTCCGGATGAGCTCCTCAATAGCTTCTCGTCCATGCCCTTTCAAACGCTGGAATAATTCTTCTGGTCGTCCCACGAGAGCGCCTCCTCAGCCCGCCCGCCGACTGGTGAGCAGCGCGCGGCCTTTCTCGAGCGAAGCCGCGGCATCCGATCCGAACGGCCGGGAAAGCAGCGAGATCAGCTCCTCGGCCGCAAAGAGCTGAGTCCGGCCGCCTCGCCCCCGATTTCGGACCACGCCGCGCTCCACAAGCTGCTCAAGCGCCACCCGCGCAGCCTGCTTCGTAACACGCAGATCGTCCACCAGCACGGCGATCGTCACGATCGGCATGCGCTGCAGCAATTCTAGCGCGCGCAGCGCCGTCGAGGACCCGCGGAAGCGCGCGCGCGCGCGCCAACGGGCGGGTAGGCCAACGATTGCCGCGCGCGACGCCGAGGCTTCGGCGTCGCTGCGGATGATCGCCTCGCAGACGAACTCGACGAGCTCGCCGTAGGAGAGACGCTTTTGCGCGGACTGGAGCGCGCGACTGTAGTCGCCGCGATAGGCCTCGACGAAGCCGGAGAGGTAGAGCGGCATTCGGCCGGCGCACGCCATTTGGAGTGGCCACAGCGCGCGGCCCACGCGGCCGTTTCCGTCAGAGAACGGGTGCACCGCCTCGAAGTGCGCGTGGGCTACCGCCAGCCGCACCGGCAGCGTGAAGCCGCTGACCCCCGCGTCGCCGCGCTGGGCGATTTCCTCGTCGGACATCCAATCGAGCGCGGCCTTAAGGCTCGAAGCCACGAACCGTGGAGGGGCGGGATTGTAGGTCGATTCCTCCTTGCGGAAGGAGCCGCCGATCTGGACGACGCTCCCGATCCGGTTTGGGGCGCGCAACACCCCCGCCTCCCCTCGAAAGTTCGGGTCTTTTGCCACGATTTCACGATGGATATCCAAGATGGTCTTGAGGGTGAAGACGCGCTCTTTCTCGCTCGCCGCGCGCGCGAGGTGGGTTTCCAGTGCGTGGGCGTATCCGCGTACCGACTGCCTCGCGTCCAGGGACGCGCCGCCGTCCTGGAGCTCGCCTGGGGTCAGCACATGATCGATCGTGGACCACGTTCCCTCGATGCGCGAGGATTCCACCGCCTCGCGCCGGACGAAATAATAAGCGATGAGCTTGTCTACTCCGCCCATAGCCGAGAACTCCGTCTGCCGCGCGAGGATATCGGCGGCCTTCGTCATGGCCTTCAGCGGGAGCTTGGCGGGAGGCGTCCGGGGAGGCGGAGGAGGAACGACGAACCAGATGTTCTCGTATCCCGCTTCGGGCGTTTTGACGACGCCGCAGCCTCGCTTAGGATCGTACGGCGCACGCAACTGGGTGGTTAGCTCTTCTCGTTTCATAACCTTGTCTGAATCAGTCTAAAGGCAATGTTAGTATAACAACCTTGTTTAAGGAGCGCCAGAGGCAAGGTTGCCGTGTCAAGGTTGCCGCGCAAGGCTCGCTTTTCGTAATCCAGTTGGATTTGGCAGACCCGGCAATGTCTCCTCCGGCCGACGACTTCAGCGCGGCCTAGCCCCGGCGCCGCCTGGAGCGGCGTTCCCACGTCTTGAGGCCGGCCCCGCCGGCTGACTCCCGGGGGATCGGCCTCCCGCCGGGGCTCCCGTCATGGTATCATAGCATGCGGGCCGGCAAAGCCGGCGCTGGCCATGGATGGAGCTACCGATAATATCGACTTATGTTTCCTACAGCCTGACACCGCTTACCGCTTCCCCCGTTCCGATTTGGAGGCGATGATGATGTCCTGGAGGCCTGGGGCGGGAGAGTCTTTCCGGCACCACGAGCCGTAGCGGATGGGCTCGACGATCCTCAACCCGCGGCTCGCGAACAGCGCCCTGACGCGGCCTTCGTCGTAAGCGATGGCGTGTTCGGGGTCGTCGGCATCGACCGTCAGGCACCCCGAGACCTCGTGCTTGAAGTCGAGCGAGGAGCCGCCCGCCCGGATGAGCTCCTTCGACTCTTCGTTCAAGAGGAACATGGTGACCAGGCATCTCCTGCCCGGCTTGAGCACGCGCGCCGTCTCGGCGAGGTACCGTTCCAGGTCCGCCGGCAGCATGTGCGTGAAGACGGACGTCAGGAAGACGAAATCGAACCCGTCGTCTTCGAAGGGGAACCGGACATCCCTGGCCCTGGCCTTGCCGGCCGGGTTATAGCGCTTGTTGTGGACGTCGACATGCCGAAAACGGAAATTCGGGTGCTTCGAGGCGATGCGCGACTGGCACCACTCGATGCCCTCTCTCACCGCGTCAAACCCCTCATATCGCCCGTCTCCCGACAGGTAGCCCGTCAGCGGGATCGCCATGCGCCCGATGCCGCAGCCCACGTCCAGGACGCGGTGGCCGGGCCGCAGCCCCCCCAGGTCGATGAAATGGAGCTTGTAGACTTCCCCAGCGAGCCTGAAATCCCCGTCGCCGACGAAGATCATCGATCGGGGCGGGATCATCCGGTCGCGCCCGCTCCATCGATCCATGAGGCCGATGAAGAAGATGTAGGCCTTCTTCAGGACAGGCCTCAGGAAGCCGGGGATACGCCGTCTCAGCCCGCTGCCGGTGGCAGGTGTCATTGCAGCCGCCCGCGGCGACGCCGCGTCGAGCATCAGGGCCGGGTGTAGACGAAAAGACCGCCGCCGTAGCCCTCGGTGGCGACGATGAGCTCTTCCTTGCGGTCGCGGTTGAGGTCCTTGGCGGCCAGCGAAAGCACCTTGCCCCTGAAACGGGACTGGCTCAGGACCTTCCCCCGGCGGTCGAGGACCAGCACCCAGCCGGTGTCGGTCCCCACGACGAGGCGGCGGGGGCCGGCGTCGAAGCTCCCGAGGCACCAAGCGGTCACGGTGAACCGGCCCAGCTCTTCGGTCGAGACGGGCTCCCACCGGCGCTCCCCGGGGGCGCGGCCGCGCTCCGCCCGGCTGACGCCGAGGGTCTCGGTCCAGGAGCCGGCCTGGGAGTCCAACGCGTACATCCACTGGCCGTCCTCATCCTGGTCGAAGAGGACGCGGTCGGTGTTGCCCTCGGCCTGGATCCGCTCCAGGACCGTCCCCTGTAGGCCGACGACGTAGATCTTGCCCGTCCCGTTCGACGCGGTCAGGACAGGGCGCCTGCCGGCGAAATCCAGGGCCGCGTTGCCGGCCCGCTCGATCTCAGGGAGCTCCCAGGCCAGCTTCCCCCCCTTCTGGAACGCCCTCAGGCCCGCGCCCCCGTATTGGTAGGCGGCCGCCACGAAAGGACCTCCCAACTCCTTGGGCACCACGGTGAAGCCAGCGACCCCGGTCTTGGGGATGTCGAAGTCCACGGTCGCGCCCTTGAGGTCGAACTGCCAGAGGCGAAAGCCGTCCATCCCCACGAAGAGCGGCTCCTTGCCGCCGGTCTCCCACAGCCTGAACTTCAGCGCCTTGCGGTGGTGGGAGTGCTTGCCCAGGACCTTGCCCTCGGCGTCGAGCCTCGTCAGGAGCAGCTCGCTGGCCCCGCCTTGAGAGGCGACCCAGAGCTCCCTGCCCGAAGACGAGACGTCGGCGCCCGAGACGCTGCCCTGCGCGTCGTGCTGCCACAAGAGCTCGAAGTAGCCGTCGTGTCCCCACGAAGTCCTCCCCAGACTGATCGCCTTGATCGGCTTGAGGAGCATGGGCAACTCTTCGACCTTCTCGGCCAGCTCTTGGATCTCCTGGGCCGGGGCCCGGCCGCCAGACCACGGCAGGACCGCGCCGACCACGGCGAGGATCCGGACCCAAGCTCTCATATCAGTCCCCTTCATGGGTATGGATGATGTGCGTGCCGGCCTTCCCCTGAAGGGCGGCGGGCAGGCTGTCGATGTCGGTGATGATGACCTTCCTCCCCTCTTTCGACATGTGGAGGAGGGCCGCCTCGATCTTGGGCTTCATGCTGCCGACCGCGAAGTGCCCCTCGTCGAGATGCTTCCTGAGCTCCCTGGTCGTGACCCGGGAGAGCGCTGTCTGCCGGGGCGTCTTGAAGTGCAGGCAGACCTGCGGGACCGCGGTGAGGATGACGAGCAGGTCGGCCCGGATGGCGCTGGCGAGCGACGCCGAGGCCAGGTCCTTGTCGATGACGGCCTCGACGCCCTTGTAGGTCTTGTCCGGGAGCTCGATCACGGGCACGCCGCCGCCGCCGACCGCGATGACGATGTCGCCGAAGAGCACCTGGGTCTTGATCATGTGCCGCTGGATGACCTTGACTGGCTTGGGCGAGGGCACGACCCTGCGCCAGCCCCGCTTGGCGTCTTCTATCATCGCCCAGCTTCGCTGGGCTCGGAGCCCTTTGGCTTCCTCCTCGGTGTAGAACCTCCCGATCGGCTTCGTAGGGTTCCTGAATGCCGGGTCCTCGGGGTCCACCACGACCTGAGTGATGCTGGTCACCACGTAGCGGCGGATGCCGCGGCGGCGGAGCGCGTTGAGCATGCCGAGCTGGAGGAAGTGCCCCATGCTGCCCTCGGATTCCGCCACGCAGGAGTCGAGCGCGAGCGGGGGGACCTCGGAAGCCGCGAGCTCGTTCTGGAGCACGATGTTGCCCACCTGGGGACCGTTGCCGTGCGTGACCACGAGGTGGTACTCAGGCTTCAGGAGGCACGCGAGCTTCTCGCAGGTCTCCTCCGCGTTGCGGGTCTGTTCCCCGTTGGTGCCCTTCTCGGACGGGCCGAGCAGGGCGTTCCCCCCGAGGGCGACGACGAGCAGGTCGTGTTCCATGCCGTGCAGTCAATTCTAGCACGATTGCCGCCCGCGCGCACGCCCGGGCGGTCAGGGGCCGGCGGGCTTGGCGATGGGGAAGTCGTTGCCCAGCGAATAGCCGGAGGGAAGCTGCGCCTGCGACCGGTACCTGCGGGAGAGCTCGGGAAGGCGGCTCTCGACGTAGCTCTCCAGGCCCTTGACCGTCACGGCGCCACCCCCGGCGGGCGCGGCCGCCCCCTTGAGGGCTTCCAGCACGAGGTAGGTGAAGGCGCCGTGTCCCAGGTCCTTGACCTCGCCGGCCAACTGGTCCGAGCCCGACGCGGCTACGACGTGCACCCCCGCGGCGCGCCCCAGCTGGTAGAGCGCCTTGCGCTCCTCGAACCCCCGGCTCGCGAAGGCCGCCAGAGCCCCGCCCGACTTGCACGCGTCCATGAGGAGCACGACCTTCTTGGCGCCGAAGCGCCGGATGGCCTCGAGCAGCTCGCCGGAGGAAACGGCCTTCGCCTTGACCTCCTCCTCGCGCTCGGGGTACTGGACCTCGGTCGGCACGAAGTACCACGCGTTGTCGACGAAATCCCCGTGGCCCGCGAGATAGACCACCACGACGTCCTGCCCGAGCGTCCGCTCGAGCTCGGCCAGGCGACCCAGGATGGCTGGCTTGGTGGCCCGGGCGTCGTAGAGCTCCTCGACGTCGACGCGGGCGAACAGCGCCCCGCCCTGCGAGCGGAAGAAGGCCGCGAGCCCCTGGGCATCGGGGCGGGCGTAGTTCAAGTTGAGGGCGGGGTTCCGGTATTCGTTGATGCCCACCGCGAGGACGTGCAGGTTCGCGGTCTTCCCGGGCCCGTTCCAATGGACGACGACGCGTGCGGGGTTGCCCTCGATGCGGTCGCGGCTGATGCCGACGGCTTGAAAGACGTTCTCGCCGTCCATCAGCGAGACCGCGAAAGCCTGCGTCCTGACCTTCGGGTCCTTGGCCGCGACCTTGATGTCGCGGCCCGCGGCGCTCAGGGCCTTGCCGTTGTGGAACAGCCTGATCTCGTCGACCCCGCCGCCCCGGTCCACCGCCTCGACCGACACCTGGACGGTCTCCTCCGACGCCCGGGTCCCGTCCGCCGGCGACACGATCCTGACCGAGGGCGGGAGCGCGAAGCCCGCCGCCAAGCTGGTCTCCCGGGGCGCGACGGGCTTCCCGCCGGCGACGATCCTCGCCAAAAGGCCCGGGGAGTAGTACCCCTCCGAGAAGGCGTCGAGCGGAAAGGACTCCAATCCCACGGTCCAACGGATCCGTTGGAGGCCCTCCGGCGAGCCGTCGTAATACCCTTCCGGCGTCACCGCGACCCAGCCTTGGCGGAACGTGATCAGGCGGCAGAGCTCCCGGCCGGTCTCCGTCGACCACAGGCGCGCGGTGCCGTCGCGGCTGCCCGTCACCACCAGCGGCGTGCCGGGGATGAAACCCACGGCGGTCACGGCGTCGTTGTGCCCCAGGAAGGCGCGTAGGAGCCTGCCCGAGGGGAGCTCGTAGAGACGGGCCTCGGCGGTCATGCCGCCGGCCAGCAGGCGGCGCCCCTCCCGGTCGAACCGCAGCGCGAGGCCGGACATGAGGTCGAGGATCTTCGCGACCTTGCGCGTCTCGACATCCCAGACGAACACGCCGCCGCCGAAGCCCGCGCCAGCGACGAGCTTGCCGTCGGGGCTGAACTGCAGCGCGTCGGTGCCGGCGCCGAAGCCGAACGTGGGGACGGGACCCTTCAGGACCCCCGCCTCCTTGCCCGAGGCAACGTCCCAGAGGCGGGCGCGGATGCCCTCCTTGGACAACCCGATGCTCTGGGGGCCGAAGGCCGTCGCGACATGGGCGCCGTCGGGGCTCAAGGCGGACGCGCCCGTGTCGTCGGCGAAGGTCCCCTCCGGCGGGAAGGACGCGAGCCCGTCCTCGCCGGCGGCGTCGAAGAGCTCGGAGCGGGCCAACTGCGAGCGCGCGAGCAAGCGCTTGCCGTCGGGAGTCAGGGAGACGCTTTCGATCTTGGTCCGGAACATGCCGCTCCCCTTGGGTTGGAAGGCCTTCAGGGCTCGGCCGGCGTCGACGTCCCACAGGCGGACCTGGCCGTCCGTCCCGCCGCTCGCGCAGACGCGGGGATCGTCCCCGCAGACGACCGATGTGGGGCCAGGCTCTTCCAGGGTCCTGACCAGCGACCCGGCGCCCAGGTCCCAGACCGACAGGGAGCCCGCGGCGACGACGAGCTTCCGGCCGTCCGCGGTGGCCGCGAGCGACGCCACCGGCGCCGCTCCCCCGCCGAAGACCATGAGCTGCTCTCCCGTCGCGAGGTCCCAGAGGTGAGCCTGGTTCTCGGCCGTGCCCGCGACCAGGACCTTGCCGTCGGCCGAGAAGTCGAGGCACGTGACCCCGTGGACCTCGAGCCGCTGCGCCGGCGTCTGGCCGCGCCAGTCCCAAAGCTCGACGCCGGTCTCGCCGGCCACGGCCAGCAGCCGGCCGTCCGGGCTGAAGGCGATCGCGTCGCCCGACAGAGCTCCACGGGGACCACGGGCGAACAACTCCTCGCCCGAGCCGGCCTTCCAGACCCGAAAGCCCCCGTCGCCGAAGAAGCCCGCGACGACCGCGCCGTCGCGGCTGAAGGCGGCCTTCCGGTAGGGGAGCTCCCCGCCCAGCCTTCGCACCGAGCGTCCTTGCTTGACATCCCATAGCTCCACCGCGTTGAGTTCCGGATAGTCCTCGCTCCCGCCGGCCACGGCCAGCAGTCTCCCGTCCGGGCTGAAGGCCACGTCGCGGGGGTCGCCCTGGACCCTGAGGGCGAGCGTCTTTTCACCGGTCTGGGCGCTCCAGACGCAAACCTCGCGGGCCACCGAGGCGGCCGCGACCAGGGACCCGTCGGGGCTCACCGCTACGGCGACGGCGCCGCCCGTCAGGTAGAGGGATCTATAAGGGCGCTTGTCGGCCAGGCGCCACAGCTTGACCGAGTCCCTGCCGGCGCTGGCGAAGGCCTTCCCTCCCGGGAACAGGGAGATCGACTCCACCGCGTTCGTGTGTCCGACGTAGGTGCGCAGCTCGACGCCGGTCCCGGCGTCCCAGAGCTTCACGGAGTCGTCCTGGCCCGCGGTCAGAAGGAACCGGCCGTCGGGGGTCAGGCGGACGCCGAAGATCGTCCCGGTGTGGCCCGTCTGGATGACGAACTCGGGCTTGGGCTTGGGTTTCGCCGGCGCTGAGGCGGCGCCGGCGCGAATCGCAAGCGCCGTCAGGGAGACGGCGATGAGAGGCAAGATGAGACGCGGCACGCGACTAATATACCAAGTCTTGGCCTCTCAAGCCCCGGCCGGCAGTTCCGGGACGTCCTCCTCGATGAAGCCCTTTCCCGGCATGCACCCAAGCCGCGATGCGAAGGACCAGATGACCCTGACTGACGATGGGGCGTCCAGGGGCACGGCTCGCCCGGGATTGCGACCTATGGCATCCTCCCGCTTGGCCCAAGGGCGCGGCGCGCGCGCGCCACGTGCTCCGCGGCCATGCGGATCTGGGCGGCATTGAGGTTCGCGTCGCCCATCTCCTGCTGTTGGGCCTCCCGCAGGAGATCCTTCTCGAGCCCGGCGAGCGTTTCCTCCAGCGCGCGCAGGTCCGCGCGATCGCCGGCGCACCTCTGCACCGGCGGCGGAAGGGGATCCTTCGGCGGCAGCGAACGGTCGAAGCCCTGGCGCCGGCAGGCGAGCACGAACGCATCCCGCGCGGCCGCGAAGGCGGGGACCGCGCCCAGCGAGGACTGAAGTCTTCCGAAGCGGACGAGCGTCCGGAGCATCTTGGCGTCGGTCTCCCCTCCGTAATCTTCAACGCGACGGCGCAGGAGTTCCTGGGCGTTCTGAAAATCGGCGCCTGCGGCGTGGTCCTCCGCGGCGCCGGGGATGGCGGCAAGGCGGGCGTCGGCCTCTCGCCGACGACGCGCATCTTCCTGGTCGGACTTCTGCCGGAGGCCGGCGAGCGCCCGGCCCACGAATTCCAGGTCGGCGGGAGAGGGTTCGCGGAGCCCGCTCTCGACCACCGACTCCTTGCGGGTGATCCGGGGGGCCTGGCCCGTCCAGAGGCTGACGCGCAGATTGCGCAGCTCTCCGTCGACGACGGCATAGGCGCTGAGGGAGAGCTCATCGTCCAAGCTGCAGACGCTGACTCTGCAGGTTTCCCGCACGGCTCCCGAGGCGTCGAGGACCAGGTAATCGTGAAGCTCGCGAGGCGCCCCGCCGGGGAGCTCATCCGAGAGTTCGGACGGTACGCCCTCGGCGGACGGACCGCGATCGACGACATAGCCCCGGGCCGAACCCCACGCGCGCATGGGATCGCTCATCATCGGTGCTAAGACTCGGGCTGGATGCGCAGGCGCACCCGCCCCTTCGGGTCGGGCGGGGAAAGCCAGGCGAAGGAACCCGTCCTGGGCCGCTGGTAGGAGGCGGTGCCGTCCTCGGCGGTCCCGGAGGCCTCGTAGCCCAAGCCGGCGAGCAGGGCCCGCAAAGCCTCGTGGAGGCGGGCGGCGCCCCCGGGCCCCTCGGCGGAGAAGGAGGCGTCCCAGTCGTAGTAGCGCGTCCAGGTCCCGCCCACGGCCAAAGACGCCGTCGGAGTCTCGGCGAGGGCCTCGTAGAGGGAGTCCTCCAGGCGCGCGTCGCGCAGCACCGGGATCTCACGCAGGAGCGCGGCCAGGGGCGGGACGGGGGCCGGTTTGCCGTCGGTCACCGTCCAACGCAGCCGGAAGCCGCAGGCGGTCTTGCGCCCGCCGACCCAGCGGTGCGGGCCCTCGACGACCACCTCCTGAGTGACTCCTCCCGAGGTCCGGGCGTAGGCGGTCTTGCCGTCGCCTCTGGGTCCGGGCTTGAACCCGGCGGCCTCGAACCCGGAGCGCAGCCTCCCGGCCGTCGCGGAAGCTTCACCCGCGACGCCGATCTCCCCGAACCACCAGACCCGGGAGGGCGCCCCGTCTTCCTGGGAGTAGGCCTCTCCCAGCGACATCCGCAGGACCTCGAAGGAGGCGAGCAAGGCCCTCAGGCGCGCCGGAGCGCGATGTCCAGGGGATTTCTTCTCCGCCGCCAGGAGCTTCTTGAAGCCCGCGTCGGTCCCGACCTCCGCGGCCTTGCCCAGACGCCGCAGCGGCCCATCGGGAATCTTGGTCATGTTTCGAGGCTCCTGCGCGCCGAGGGTTCCGGCCAGCGAGAGCAGCAGCGCTCCGGCCGCCCGCGGCCTCAACGCATCTCCGCGCGCCGCTTCTCGATGGTCTCCAGGGCCGAGCAGCCCTTGGCGTCGCCCAGGCCGCACGCCTTCTTGTAGAGTTCGGCGGCCTTGCCCTGGTCCCGTGTCAGACCGAGGCCCTCGTCGTAGCTGTCCCCCAGGTTCCTGCAGCCCGTGCCGTTGGAAAGGTCGCAGGACTTGCGGAAGAATCCGACGGCCCGGACTTCATCGCGCTCCAGGGAGTACGCGGCTCCGAGGTCGTTGCACTTCGCGCCGTCGCCAGCGTCACAGGCCTTCCGCATGTTCTCCGGCTTGAGCTTGGCGGCGTAGTCCTCCAGCAGCCCGTTGACCGCCTTGGCGGCCGTCATGATGCCCGACGCCTCGCAGCCCTCCTGTTGCCCCAGGTGGCAGGCCCGGCGGAAGAAGTCCCCGGCCCTGGCAGCGTCCTTGGCCACGCCCTCGCCGCCGCGGTACTTGGCCCCCAGGTTGTGGCAGGCGGCTCCGCTTCCCATGGCGCAGGACTCGGCGTAGAGCTCGAGGACCTTCCCGGGATCCCGCTCCACGCCTTGGCCCTCGGCGTACATGTCGGCCAGGAACCAGCAGGCGTCGGCATCCTTCATCCCGCAGGCCTTGCGGTAGAGCTTGACGGCCTTGGCCGGGTCCAGCGCCGCGCCCTGGCCCTCGGCGTGCATGACTCCCAGGGAGCGGCAGCCCTCCCCGAACCCCCCGTCGCAGGACTTCCGTTCCAGATCGGCCGTCTTGGCGAGGTCCCGGGCGACGCCCCAGCCTTCGGAGTACATGATCCCGAGATTACAGCAGCCCCTCGCGTCGCCCTTGTCGCAAGCGGCGCGGAATAGCTCCACGGCCCTGCCGTAGTCCTGCGCCACGCCGTGGCCCCGTTCGTACAGGTCGCCGAGCACGTTCTTGGCCAGGTTGTCCCCTTTGTCGGCGAACTCGCGGACCCCGGGCAGCGCCGCCTCGAAGAGCTCCGCGGCCTTCTTCTTGTCCTTCTCGACTCCCCGGCCCTCGACAAGGGCTTCGGCGAGAACCGCCTGGGCCACGGGATCCCCCTGATCGCTCAACTCCCTCAGCGAGGCGATGCCTTTCTCCAAGGGAACGGCGGCCATGGCCTCCAGAAGCTCCTTCTTATGGGACAGGTAGCGTTGATAACGGTCCAGGTCCTTCGCGGACAAAGGGACCGCCAAGACGCAGACGTACAGGATCGCGCAGTTCATTTCCCGCCTCCCTTCGCCCCCGCCGTGTCCTGATGGGCAGGCACCATGTTCCACACCCCGAGGCTACGGGGCCGGGGCGTCTTCCCAGGAAGCCTTGGTCAGGACGAATCGACGGGAGGCCTTCCGCAAGTCCGTGCCCGCGGGGACAGGGACGCCGCTCCGCTGGAGTCCTCCGGCCGGGGGAGACTCGAACACCGGAAGGTCCTCGCGCTCGACGAGCCTGCCCTTCACGCGCAAGCGTCTCCCGTCCCTTCCTCCCTTATAATAGCCGGAAGGCCACGACTCGAGGCCGTCGATCCACACCACGCCGTCTCCGGTCAGGAGGACGGCTCCGAGCTTCTGATCCGCAGCGGTCCCTTCCAGGGTCACATCCTGGTCCAGCATGGCGGCCAAGCCGCGCCGGGCATCATCGATCACTTGGGGGTCTCCTCCGCTTTTGTAGTAGCGGTCCACGAGAGGCTCCAGCTCCTTGTGCACCCGCGCGAGGGTCTTCGAGTGGTTCTTGCGCCACCAGGCCCGCCAATCTCGGACCACGAGCATCTCGCCCCTCGGCTTGAAGACCCGCTCGTGCGGCGACCGGTACCTCGGGATGAGCATGCGGCCTAGCAGGTCCGCGCAGACCTCGCCCACCGTGACATCCGCGAGGACGGGCTTCGGGAGCGGACCCCGCTCTGGAAGGCCCATATAGTTCTGGACGTCGCGGCCTTTCTCGTAAACACGGGCGTCGTCCAAGTGCGCGATGAGCACCGGGAAAGCCGCCCAGCCCGCCTCGCGGATCCTCCTCTGGAGCGAGTCTTTTTCCTTCAAGGTCCCGCCGGCGAGGCGTAGCACCAGCCGCTCGACCTCCTCGCGCTCGCGCAGCGGTTTCCAGGAAGGGGCGTCCTCCCGGCCCGAAAGACGGACCCAGGCCCCTTCGCGGGGCGCACCCCCGCGCACGTCGGCGACGATCCGTCCGCCCCCGTCGGCATCGACGGTGACGGATTTCCCGACGATGCTCGCGACGCGTCCGGTCACCGACCAGGGTTGCTCCACCAGGTCCGCCTCCCCCGCGGCGGCCTTCGCCGCCGCGGCCAGCATCGATACGAGTATAGCCGTCGAGACGCTCCCGGAGAACCGCATCGGATGTAAGATACCATATCTGTCTCTATCTGGCCGGGACCAAACGCCGGGGCCGCCGCCCTGGTCCCGCTCTCCGTCGCCGCCTACTACCTTGCGGTGTTCTTCAGCGGGCCGCGCTGACTGCGCAGGAGATTTCAGCACGATTCCCGCCTTCGCGCACGTCTTGCCGGCGTGAGAAAGCCGCCATCGGCCGCTTGACCGCATGCCTGGGCGAGGACGATGCTCCAGGACCGCAGGCTCGCCGGATCGGGTCGAGGATGCGCGGGACCGGGCCAGGCCCGTCTCCGGCACGGCGGGGGGACGGCTCAAGCCCCGGCCGGCAGCTCCGGGACGTCCTCCTCGATGAAGCCCTCGGCCTGGCCCTGCTCGGAGGGGCTGAGCTCCTTGGCCAGCCGAAAGAAGGCCACCGAGGCCCCGAGAGCCACCGCGGCCACGGCCAGCCAGTGCCCGGGCGCCCACCGGGAGCTGACGTACTCGAGCCCGAGGCCCCCCGTCAGCGGCCCCAGCGCCGACCCCGCCTGGTGGGAGATCCCCAATAACCCCAGGTAGCGCCCCCTCGCGCGCGCCGGCGCCATGTTGGCGCCCATGGTGTGCACGCCGGGAGGCACCAGCACCTCCCCGAAGGTGATGACGGCCATGGCCGCGACCAGGCCAGCGAGCCCGTGGCTGAAGCCCACGGCCGCGTAGCCCGCCGCGTACATGACGCACCCCAGCGCCACGGCCGAGGTCAACCGCATGCCGGCGAGCACCTTCGTGGCCGGGACCTGCATGAGGACCACGAGCAGCCCGTTGAGCGAGAAGAGGAGCCCCACGGCGGACGCGTCGAGCTTGAGGAACTGCGAGGAGAACACCGACAGCGTCACCACCAGCTGGGCCATGGCCACCGAGATGACCAGGTTCAGCACGCACAGCCTCAGGAACAGCGGGTCGGCCGTCGCCCTGAGCACGCCCAGGGACTGGAACCGCTCGGACCGCGCGGCGCCCGCCTGGTCCTTGAGCACCAGGGTCACCAGCGCGGCGCAGAGCACGCACACCACGGCGCTCGCGGCGAAGGCGAAGGCGTAGGAACGCGCCACCAGCAGGCCCCCGGCGGCGGGCCCGGCGGCGAACCCCGCGTTGGTGGCCACGCGCAGCAGGCCGTAGGCCCGCTGGCGCTCCTGGGGGCCGGCGTGGTCGGCGACCCAGCTCCTGGCCGCGGGGTCGAAGAAGTGGGCGAGGAAGCTCGATGTCAGGTGGACGGCCATGAGCGCCGGGAAAGGCCAGCGCCACTTGATGGCGGCCGCCAGCACGAGGATGGTCGCCGCCCTGCTCCACAGCGACAGGACCATGACCCTGCGCCTGCCCAGGACGTCCGAGAGCTCGCCGCCGAGCCCGTGGCTGAAGGCGGTCACCAGCACGGAAAGGGAAAGCCAGGCACCCACCGCGCTCATGGCCAGCCCCCGCTCGCGGCACAGGTAGATCGACAGGAACGGGAACGCCAGCGACACGCCCGCCGACAGCAGGGCCTGGCAGACGCAGAGCGTCCAGATCTCGGCGGCCAGCGGCACCGCCCGCGCCGCCTTGGCGGAAGGGGCGGGGCTCAGAGCTCGGCCTCCTGCTCGTCGAGCACGGCGACCGGCTCCGGGAAGCCCTGCCGGGAGAACGTCCAGTAGTGCAGCAGGCGCAGGCGCTCGTTGAGGAAGTAGATCCCCACCCCCGTGGCCAGCATGCACGCCACCCCGTAGCCGTACCCGAAGGAGAACAGTCCCATGTCGAGCGTGGCGTGGGTGAGGACCGCGTTGGCCAGGCAGAAGGTGCCGGCCACCAGCAGGGCCTCCTGCTGGTGGTCGAAGTAGAGGATGATGTTGATCAGGATCAGGCACGCGGCCTGCATGTACGACGAGTAGACCCCGACCCTCAGCACGCTCATCTGCAGCGGCTGCAGCCCCGTCCATCGCGTGATCCACGGGATGACGAGCACGACGAAGACGCTGATGATGCCCTGGAAAACGACGAGACGGCCGAGGCTGTAGTTGAGCGACCGCACGATGTCCTGGCGCCTGCGCTCGAGCACCGCCATGCTCTTCTGGTCCTGGATCCCCTTGTAGTAGTCGTGGTACTTGAAGAAGAAGTCGGTCTCGACCTGGAGGAAGAAGTAGACCATGGAGGGCAGGATGCTCAGGTACGAGAAGAACATGGGGCTGTCGTAGACCCAGCAGTAGCGCAGGCGGGGGTCGAGCCACTCCCCCTGGGGCGATGCCCAGAAGAGGAACTTGTCGGCCCAGATCCCGAGGTTGAAGAAGAACCCGGTGGCGGCCAGGCGGGGGTGGAGCCTGAAATACCTCACCCACGAATGGTCCTGGGCCTCCCAGTAGCCGAACTCCCTGAGCATCGACAGCGAGAGGCCCAGGAACACCACCCCCTGCCCCAGGACGAAGCCCCCGAAATAGCCTGGCAGCCCCTGCAGCCGGCCCCACAGGAAAGACGCGACCATGCTCGCCCCCGTGCCCCAGAGGAAGGCCCGGGTGATCGCCTTGAAATTATGGGCGCAGGAGAGGAAGATCATGGCCAGCCAGATGCCGACCGCGAAGGCGTAGAGGAGGAAGGCGTTCAGCCGCATCCCCCAGCCCACGCCGAGCCCGGCAAAATACCAGAAGACCCACGGCCCCCAGAACAGCATGTTGAGGGTGAACACGGAGAAGAAGGTCGCCGAGAAGCTCGTGACGTGCCCGCGGTAGTACTCGTCGGCGACGTAGCGGGTCACGACGAGGTAGGACACGCCGACCGTGACCAGGGAGAAGGCGTAGCAGTAGGTGATGAGGCTCTGCAGGTAGGCCATGCCGCGGTCCGTGAGGTTGCCCACCGAGATGTACTGGACGAACAGCACCAGGAAGACCGTCATCAGGAACGGGCCCGCCGTGATGACGGTCGAGAACCCGTAGGCCTTGAGCGTGCTCGAGTAATCGTCGCCCGAGAGCAGCTTCTGGAGCTTGAACCCTATGCCTGCCATATCATCGCATCATCTGCTCGTAGAGGTTGAGGTACTGGCTGATGAGGTCGTTCTGGTTGTAGAAGTGCATGGTGCGCCCGCGGCCCGCCTCCGACATCGCGCTCCAGAGATCCTGGTCCTTCAAGAGCTTGACGATGGCCGCGGCCGTCTCCTCGGGCCTGGCCACCGCCGTCACCAGGCCGCTCGGGCCCATGCTCCGGTCCTCGGGCAGGCGGCCCTCGAGCATCTCCCGGCAGGCGCCGACGTCGGTCGCCACCACCGGGATGCCAACGGCGTTGGCCTCGAGGATGACGTAGGGCTGGGCCTCGGAGAAGCTGGTCAGCACCACCAGGTCCACCTGGGGGTAGTACTCCCTCATGTCCACCCTGCCGGCGAACTTCACCGTCTTCTCCACGCCCAGGGTCCGGGCGAGCTCGCGGCACTCCTGGGCGTAATCAGGCTCCTCGTCGTCGGGCCCGAGCACCAGGAACTCGACGTCCGGCAGGGCGTCTCTCACGATGCGCGCCGCGTGGACGAAGGTCTTGACGTCCTTGATGGAGACCACCCGGCCGATGTAGGCGACCTTCTTGGGCCCGGCGTCCGGGGTCTTGAGCGGGATGTCCCGGTAGTGGTCCAGGTCGATGCCGTTGGGGATGATCGAGATCCTGTCGGCGGGCGCGCCGGACAGGATCTCCCTGGTCTTGTTGCCCTCGTAGAGGGTGATGATGCGGTCGGCGTGCTGGTAGGTCAGCTTGCCGATGAGCTCGAAGAAGCCAAGCCACAGGCGCTTGAAGAAGGTGAGCTCCCGCTGGATGCGGAAGCGCTCGCGCTGGGGGGAGTAGATCCAGGTCGCCTGGGAGATCTCGAGGAGCCTCTCGTAGGTGTAGACCCCGTGCTCGGTCAGGAGCATGGCCCGGTCCTCGGTGAGCTTGGCGATGCTGGCCATGATGCCGGCGTAGCCGGTCGACACCGTGTGGTAGAGGCGGGCCTTGGGGATGGGGCACTGCAGGGTCTTCTGGAGCGGGAGGTACATGGACCTCCAGGTCCAGAAGAAATCCAGGAAGGACACCTCCTCGCCGTAACGCTCGTAGAAACGCTCGAGCTGGGCCCAGGTCTCCCGCGAACGGAAGACGTCCCAGAAGGTCAGCGCCCGGCGCGGGTCGCGGAAGTACGGCAGCATCTCGTCGAACGCCTCCCAGCGCCCCTCGAAGAGGGCCGCGTGGAGCTCGCCCAACCTCGCCACGGACCGCCGGCGGCGCCAGGGCCATGACCTGGACTCGTCCTTGCGGTAGTCGTGGAGGTAGAGGTCCTGGATGTCGACGACGTTGGGCGGGATCCTGTACTTGTACTCCCTGCGGGGGTTGGGGAACGGCGAGACGTAGAGGATGGAGAACCTCAGGTCGGGCATGGCGTTGATGAGCTGGTGGATCCAGGTCGAGACGCCGCCCGAGACGAACGGGTAGGTCCCCTCGAGGATGAGGCAGACCTCCGTCATGCCGGGGCTCCCGCGACGACCCGCCGCAGAGCGTCGGCCCCGACGCGGCGGCAGGAGGCGTCGTCCTCCCCCACCAACGAGACCGTGAGGGCCTCCGCGGCGTCGACGGTCGCGTCCGACTCGAGCAGCCTGTAGTAGAGCCTGCGGTGCTCGGCGGGACCGGAGGCCAGCTCCGCATGGAGGAACGCGACCGGCAAGGCCGGGAACCGGCGCTTCGGATTGCCCCGGAAGGACAGCACGATCTCGAGGAAGCGCCGCCGCATCTGGTCCGAACCGAGCATGGTCCAGATGGTCTGGAGCAGGATGCCCCTGCTCTCCATGAGATGGGCGCAGACGGCGAAGAACGCCTCGGGGTTCTCGTCCAGGAGCCCCAGCGGAGGCTCCATGAGCAGCTCCAACAGGGGGAGCGAGACCTCCGGGGACCACGCCTGGCTGGTCAGGACCCGGACCATGTGGCCCATCAGACGAGGGTGCTCAGGGTGCTCCGCCAGCGCCCGGACCAGCGGCGTGGGGTCGCGGCCCAGGCCCCTGAGGAACTGGCGGTAGACCGCCCGCACCACGTCGGGGGACGCCTCGCGGCACAGCAGGTCCAGGAGGCCGCGGACCTTTCCCTCGAGGGGATACCACGCGAGGGTCTGCAGGGCCAGGTAGCGCATGTTGAGGACGTCATGGTGCAGCGTCTCCAGGAGCCAGGGCAGCAGGGCTGGCTTCATCGCCTCGTCCGGAGACCGCTTGGCCCAATGGGCCAGGAGCGCCTGCCTGGCCATGGCGGAGGTCAGCGGGTCCTGGAGCATGGCGAGGATGCGGGGGCCCGAGCCCGCGCCCATGATGCGGGCCAGGGCGCCGGCGGCCGCGTAGGCGACGAGGTTGTTGCGCCGCATCGCCGAGATGAGCATGCCCTGGGCGTCGGCGCCGCCCAGCTCGCGGAGCATCTCGGTCAGGTCCACGGCGGCCTCGTCGTCGGCCTCCTTCCAGAGGTCGAACAGGATCTTGCGCACGGCCGGGTCGCCGCCCAGGAACTGGGCCAGCAGCACGGCGGCCCAGCGCCGGTAGTCGGGTCTCGCGGCGTCCAGGAGCCTCACGAGCCCCCCCTTCTGGATGCGGGGCGGGAGGTTCTTGAGCACGACCTCGGCGGCCAGCTTCAGCGAGGCCGGGTCGTCGCCGCACAGGATGCTGACCAGGGGCGCCACCACGTCCGTGGACGGGAACGCCGCCAGCGCCCGGATGGCCCGCTCCCTGGAAGCCTCGTCCTCCTCCCGCCGCAGCGCGGACTCGATGAGGATCCCGGTGAAGGCCGGCGCCGAGCGCCGCTGGAGCGCCTCGAGGGCGACCCGCCGGATGCGCAGGGACTCGTCCTTGGCCTTGTCCAGGAAGAAGGACGCCGGCAGGGCCGGATCGTGCATCTGCAGCGACGCGAGCGTCTGCAGGGCCAGATACCTGATGGGCTCGTCCTTGGACGACGCGAAGGGAAGGAGCGCCGTCAGCGAGCGCCTGTCCGGCAGGAAGCGCAGCGCGATGATCATCTCGGAGAGCACGGGGTCCTCGCGCTCCGGCAGCTCCCTCAGGATGAGGGGGAGCGCGTCCGGGAAGCCCGCCCTCGAGAGGGTGCGCACCGCGAACCGGCAGGCCGTGACGTTGTGGGACAGGATGAGCGGCTTGAGGAGCCTGGGCTTGCCCGGGTAATGGTTCTTCCTGTAGGCGGCCATGGCCGCGCGCGAGACCGCGAGGTTCCCCTTCTCGATCAACATGATGATGGGCACGATGGCCTTCTTCTCAGGGATGTCCTCGAGGTACTGGAGCAGGATGAGCGGGACCAGGGGGTCCGCGCTGAGGTACATGCTCTTGAGCATGATGCGGTCGCGAGGGTCGCCGGAGGAGTACAGGCGCAGGAACGCCCCGTAGCGGTGGAACTCGTCGAGGAACCGGAACTCGGCCAGGCTCAGCGCCTCAGGCATGGGTCCACCACAGGGCCGCGGAGCGCCACTGCGCCAGCTCGGGATCGAGGGCGGCGTCGCCCTCCTTGAGGAACTCGTCTTGCCGGTCGAGCATGAGCCTGCGGGTCTCGGCGTAGCGGCCCAGCTCGAAGAGGAGCGAGACCTTCTCGCGCAGCCACCGGGGACGGTGCTGCGGGTCGTCGCGCTCCAGGCGCTCGAGGGTCGCGAGGGAGCGGCCGGGATCGAGGTGCCGCTCCACCATGTGGAGGAGCAGAAGGGCGTCCTTGTCGTGCTCCGCCGGCGTCGCGAGCCATTCGGCGGATTGCCGCAGGAGGTTGTCGGCGGCCTCCTCCTCCAGGAGGCCGGACCGCGCGTAGTCGTAGCGGACCCGGTGCAGCGCGAGCTGGGGGCCGAGCTGGCCGGGCCGGTGGAACATGTCGCGCTCCGCCGAGTGGATGGCGGTGTCGAAATCCCGCTGGATCATCGCCAGGGCCGAGGTGGCGTAGAACCTGGTCTCCGGGTCACGGTCCGTGCGCGCCTTGACGATCCAGCCGATGGCATCGGGGCTCCTGATCTTGGCCAGGATCTCGATGGCGCCGCGCTTGAAGGAGGGGTCGCTGCCGATGAGGGCGTCGACCGCGGGGACGACGTCGAGGGCCTCGGAGAGCTCCTGCCGGATGGCCGAGGCCGTGCCCAGGCTCGCGAGCCAGGAGGCGTCGTCCTCCTGCTCGTCCTCGAACCGGTAGGCCTCCTTGTCGTGGTGCGCCACCGGGTGCAGGATGAAGAGGCACCCCCCCAGGACGCACCCGGCCCCGGGGACGAACAGCGCCATCAGGCCCAGGGGCTGGGCCCAGTGCCGCGTCGGCCTGAACCACCCCTTCTCGCGCGGCGGCGCCAGGAACATGGCGGCGGCCGCCGCCAGGTGCATGACGACCACCCACAGCGGCGGGATGGCCAGGCCGTGCTCCGCGAGCTGGGCCAGCACGGGGACCTCCAGCGCGACCGCCAGCAGCCAGAGCAGGACGAACGCGGTCCTAAAGGGCGTCGGCTCTGGCTTGTTCAACCATCTCCTCCGCGCTCTCCATCTCGGACTGGTAGGTCCCGACCCCGACTCGCAGCGCCGGCGGGAGGCCCAGCCGGCCGTAGGCTTCGAGCAGCCTCGAGCGCAGCGCCCGGGCCTGGTCGACCGTGGCCGTCATCATCAGCACCGCGAACGGGGACTCCACGAACGAGGTCTTGGCCACGACGTCGATCTCGCGGGCGGACTCCCTCAGCAGCCTGCTCACGACCCGCAGGAACACGACCTGGCGGTCGATGGGGACCGACTCCAGGTTCCCCAGCGACGCCAGGAGCATGGAGAACGGCAGGGCGTGCCTCTTGCTCCGGGCGAACTCCTGCTTGGAGCGGCTGCGGAAATAGCTCTCGTTGTGGACGCCGAACTCCTCGTCCATGATGGACCGGGCCTTGAGGTCCTCGTAGTGCATGCACTTGGCCAGAGCCTCGTTGCCCCAGTCGAGCATGAGCGTCAGGAGGTTGACGCTGGCGCTGTTGAAGCGCAGGAAAGGCATGGCCTGCACGCTGAACACGGCCGCGACGTTCCCGGCCGGGTCCAGGAGCGGGCCGGCCATGATCGAGTCGAGGCGGCTCCACCGCTCCGCGGACGCCTCGTCCGACTCCATCGGCGCCCAGTCCCTGAGGCACACGACGCGCTTCTCCGAGCCCGCCTGGCCGATGAGCCCCTGGGTGTAGTTGAGCTCCTTGAGGAACGGGTCGTCGGCCTGCCAGCCCCGCTGGTCGCGCAAGACCCAGCGGTGCTCCGCGGGCACGTAGAGGCTCGCCTTCGTCGCGCCGACGGCCTGGGTGAAGAAATCCATGACCCCGGCGAAGAGGGCGTTGCGGTCCAGGCTGCCAAGCTCCCGGGCGCCGTGGTAGAGCGTCACCATGGACGACATCTGGGAGACCACCTGCTGCTCGACGGCGCGCTGGGCCTTCTGCTGGGCCTGGATCTGCCTGACGAGGCCCAGGTTGCGGTCCTGGAGGTCGGCGTTCTTGGAGTCCCGGTCGGAGATCATGTGCAGGAAATTGTCGGCCGCCGCGCCCACGGCGGCGCCGACCACGACGAAGAGCCCAGGGCCGATGAAGAAATCCACGTCCTCGAACCGGAAGGACTCCCCGCCCAGCTTGAAGCCGACGATGGTGAACGCGGCCGAGGCCAGCCCGGACAGGAAGCCCGCGACCAGGCCGTAGCGCAGGCCGAAGACCAGGATGCCCAGCCAGCAGGGGTTGGGGTTCGTCTGGTGGAACGCGAAGTCCCCGCTGAAAAGCCCGCGCTGGACCGCGAAGAGCAGCAGGTAGAAGACGGGGATCTCGTAGAGGAAACTGCGCGAGCGCGGGGTCATGCGGAGGGCACCTCTTCTTTGAGTCTCCTGATCAGGTCGCGCGGCTGGAACGGCTTCTGCATGAAGCGGATGCGCAGCTCCAGCAGCTCCTTGCGCTCCTCGTTGCTGAGAGCCTTGGCCGAGAGCACGAACACCGGGGTCTGGCCGTAGTCCGGGAGCTCCCGCAGCCTGCGCAGGAGGGTGAGGCCGTCCATGGGGAACATCATCATGTCCACGAACACCACGTCGAAGCGCTCCTTCTGGAGCAGCTCGAGGGCCACCGAGGGCTCGTTGCAGGCATGGGCGTCGTAGCCCTTGGCCCGCAGGTAGGTGCCCGCGAGATCCGTGAGGTCCTTCTCGTCGTCAACGAGGAGTATTCTTGTCGCCATGCCCGTACCAGTGCCACTCGACCGCCAGACGCAGGGTGTGGCTCATCCCGCCGCCGATGCCCGACTCGCTGTCCCTGCTGAAATCGTATCCGCCCTTCACGTGCAGGCGTTCTCCGAACCAATCCAGCCCAGCGCCCATGCCCGCCAGGTCGAACGAGGTGAACTTGCGGCCGCGCCCGTCATCGTGGCCGTTGAATGCATGGCCGTTGGCGGCCAGCCTCCCGCCCAGCCACCGTTTGCCCAGCGATAGGGTCGCGTAATGGGTGCGCGTGCGCCTGGTCAGCGAGAGCTTGTCGAAGAAAGCCTCCTGGCCCCAGGCATCCTGCGCCAGGAACCGGTAGCCTGCGCCCAGATAGAAGGGCCTGTCCATCACCCTGTACACCAACTGCGGCGACAGCACGGTCCGTTCGGCGCGGCCCCCACCGTCGACGTGATGGAGATTATAGCTGGCTTGGCCCCCGAAGTAAATCCTGGCCCGGGGCAGCGTATCCCAGTTCACGCCCAGACGGTCGGTCGTCGCGCCGGCGTCGACCGCGCCGGCCGCGCTCGCCCAGGCGCGCCGCAGCGCCCCGTCCGCGCCCACCCCCCAGCCGCTCTTGGGCTCCCAGCGGCCGAAAACGCCCGGCGAGAACCCTCCCGAACCGGCCCCGCCCGTGACCTCGGCGTCCCCGCCCGCGGTCCAGGGGCCGGACTCCCAGGCCGCGGTACCATGGAGGCTTGTCAGCGAGAAGGTCCTGGGCGGAACCTTGTAGGTCGTCACGCCGGCTTTCGCCTCGGCCCGGAGCGCCTCCCTCAAATGACCCCGGTAGGCCACGCCCTCCTCGTGGTAGCGCGAACCCTCGGTCTGGTGCAGGACGACATACGGACCGACATGGTGGTCGTATTCGCGGTGGAGCTCCAGCAGCGACTGGCCGGCCAGCTTGCGATACGCCGGGGAGGAGAGCGCGAAGGACAGGTCCCGCCCCGCCTGGATCCATCGGCGGGACCTCAGGAGCCGTTCCCCCCGGGAGAAGCGGAACGCCGGCTCCCCCGGCCACCGGAGCACGCTGTCTTCGACGAGCGCGTCGTAGGGGACCCACGCGCCCATCTGCCGCAGCCGCTCGAGCTCCAAGCGCCTGGTCCGGAAGGCCTGGTCCGGGAACCGCTCGCGCAGCAGCGCCAACGGCTCGTCCGCGTCGCGCTCGAGGCCCGCGCGAAACAGGGCGCCCGTCCACTCGAAAAGGCTCTCCGCCTCGCCCGGCTCGCTCTCGAAGAGCTCCTGAAACTCCCGGTCGATCGAATCCTCCCAGCCGGCCCTGGAGCGCAGCCTCAGACGCATGCGCCTCATGGCTTGGGGCGCCGGCTCCGGCATGGCGGCCAACGCCTCCATGGCGTACTTCTTGCCCTGCTTTTCCTCGCCCTCCGAGAAGGACAACTCGGAAAGACGGTAGCGCGGCAGAGGGCCGGGGTCGAGCGTCCGCGCCCGCTCGAAAGCCCCTCGCGCGACGGCGCGCTCGCCCGCGTCCTGGGCATGGGAGCCCAGCTGCATCAGGAGCTCCACGCTCTCGCCTTGCAGGGCGAGCAGCTCCTTGTAGAACGCCGCGGCCTCGGAGGATCGGCCCTGCAAGGCGGCGACGCGGGCCAGCCGCATGAGCCAGACGGGCTTGCGCCCGTCGTCGTCCAGGCGCGCCCGGGCGAACGCCCAGGCCTCGCCGAGGCGGTCCTCCGCGATGAGGAGGTCGGTCAGGAGGAGGCCCCGCCGGCGGTCCGCGTCGGTCCACTCCCCGGCCCCGGCGCCCGGCGCGGCCGCGGAGGACGAACCGACGGCGGAAGGAGCGGCTCCCAAGGCGACCGGAGCCGTCGAGGCGGCCGCGCCCGCGGCATGAGGCTCCAGGGCCCCCGCCGGCCAAGCCAGCAGGAACGGCAGGGCGCTCCAGGCCGCCGAGAGGCCCCTCACCGGTCTCCCGGCCGGCCCGGGGCGCTCGAGATCGAGACGGCAGGCGGAACCGCGACCCCGACGCGCTTGAAATACGATTCGAGGGCGTCGATCGCCTTGGCCCTGTCGCCGACGGCCAGGTGGACGCTGGCAAGCGCGTCGTAGGCTTTGGGGTCGTCGGGGAAACGGCGGATGAAGCGCTCGGTCGCGCGGGCGGCCTCCGGGAACTTCTGATGGCTCCGGTGCTGGTAGATGACGGCCTGCCACGAGTCCTTGTCATCGGGCACGCGCGAGACCAGGTACTCGTAGGCCTGGGCCGTCTCCGGGTAGCGGTCCTCCTGGGCGAGGAGGGACGCCAAGGCGCGGGCCCGCTTCAAGTCCGCGGGCGAACGAGCCAAGCGCCTCTTGAGGACGCCGATCGCGTCGTCGAGCCGTTCCATGATCTCGTACTCGTAGGCCAGCATGTCGATGCCGGCTTCGTCGTCCGGGAACTTGGCCAGGAAGCGCTCCAGCCAGGAGGAGGACTCCGCGTATCTTCCCGCGTCGGCGTAGACGTAGACCAGGCTCCACCAGCGGCTCCGGTTCGAAGGGTCGAGCCGGAGCAGGTCCTCGTAGAACCGGACGCCGTCCTCGAGCTTGCCGCCCTCGATGAGGCAGCTGCCCAGAGCGCGCGGCCACTCCAACTCCTTGGGTTGGAGCGCCAGAAGCATCTTCAGGTCCGGGACGGCGTCGCCGCAGCGCTTGGCCTCGACGTGGATGGAGACCCGCTCGGCGAGCAGGCCGGCATCCCTGGGAAATTGCCGCAGCCCGTCCTCGATGGCGGCCAACGCGGCCCCCCGGTCCTTCCTCATCCGGTGGATGCGCACGGCCATGCGCCTGGGCTCAGGGTCGCGCGGCTCCTGGGCGAAACGCTCCTGGAGAAGGTTCAACGCCGAGTCGAAATCGCGCCGGACCAGGAAGTGCTGGAGCATCCTGTCGCGATAGCCCGTCTTCTCGGCGGCCACCATGGAGAGGGCCTTGAGCGCCGCGACCATCGCCGCCTCGTCCTGCGCCACGGCCGCCTCTTGAAGATCCCGGTACAACAACTCCTCGAGCCAGGGGGAGTCGGCCCCGGGCTTGTTCTTGAAGTCCGCGAAGAGCTCGCGGCGGAAGGCGGCGGCACGCTCCCGCATGCCCGCGTTGTCCATGGCCGCCAGGACCTCGCGGCCAGCCGTGGCGTCGCCGCGACGATGGCGATAGAAAGCCTCCAGGAGACCCACGGCCTCCTCGGGACGGCCCGCGGCCTCGAAGGACGCGGCCAGCGCCCGGGTCGCGCCCTTGTGAAAAGGATGCCGGTGGAGATACCCCTGGTAGAAGTCGATGGAACGGCTCCTGTTGCCCTCGTCCCGGTACATCTGGCCGCGAAAATACTCGCTCGGATACACGAACCAGCCCATCACCGCCATGACGGCGAAGAAGGAGACCACCTGGGTCCAGGAGAAGATCACGGCTGGGGCTCCACGCGCACCTCGCGGGCCGGGTCTTGGCCCTCCGCGTCGGGGAACCCGACTCTGAGGGTCCCGGCGGCGTCCGAGACCAGGCGGAGGTCGGCCGGGCCGCTCCGCACCCGATAGGCCCTTGCCGGCGCCAAGCCGGCCAGCACGCACTCGCCCTTCCACCACCCCTGCCTGAAGAAGCGCACCCCGCCGCCGTCCCGGACCCATCTCGAGACCTCGAAATTCGCCTCCGCCAGGTAGGGGAGGCGGGGCGCCTGGGCCGACAAGACGACCTCCCGGGCCTCGCCCTCATCCAGGAACACGTAGAGGCTCTCCCCCTCACGCTTGAAGCCGATGACCCCCTTGGACGAGGCGAGGTCGGGAGAGCGCTTCTCTGCGTCGAAGCGGATGGTGCGCATCGGCGCCCCCCCCTCGAGCCGGAAGCGGCCCTCGCCCAGGCGCCGGACGCGCATGGTGAAGAAGCCCTGCACCGAGCGGATGTAGCGGCTGATCCACACCGGATGCAGAGGCTTCGCCCTGGCCCATTCGAACACCTTATGGATGGCTTGGAGCGCGGCGTATTTCTCGGCGCCGTAGAGGTGGACGTAGACGTCCACGGGCTTGACGCGCCTGGGGAGGCCGGTCTTCTCGAAGGTCTCCACGACCTCCCGGAACCCGAAGAACGGCCCTGTCCAGTGGTTGGTGTAGGAGTCCTCGTTCGACGCCGGAGCGTAGACCTGCCGCGCCGCGCCGACCTGCCTGCTCAACGGATAAAGGTAGGAGTAGCTCGGGTACCTGCCGTCGAACCGGCCGCCTTCGCCGTTGACGTGGAGGAGCCCGGCCTTCTCCGCGACGGCGACGTCCTGGGCCGAGGGAAGGCAGTCGCCGGTCCAGAAGAACAGCCGCGTCGGCCTCTCCTTGGGCAGGACCCGCTCGTTGAGGTAGGCCACCGACCAGGCGACCTCGCGCCCGGCATCCATCCTGTACCCCGGGATGTTGAGCGCCAGCTTCCCGCTGTTCCACACCAACGGATGGGCGTAGCCGTGCGAAGCAGGCTCCACGTTCGGGCGGGTCAGCAGGTCCCGGGCCAGCTTCCACGACGACGCGTCGTTGAACCCCGCCAGATCGGCGTAACCCGTGATCATCGAGACGCTGAAGGGGGTGTCCGGATACTTGTCGACGATCTCCCCCAGGAAGACCTCGCCGCTCCACTTCTTGGGATCGAGCTCGGACCGGTTGAAGAACCCGTCGCCGTCCACGTGGTTGATGTAGACCCGCCGGCCGTTGATGGTCGTCACGTCCGGCCGCGGCAGGCCTTTCAGACGGAACGCCTCCTCGAAGAAGGCGAAGGGGTCCACGACCCAGCGGTACTGAAAGGGGAATATCTCCTTGTTCTCGTACAGGAAGAACGGGTCGAGCGCCAGGGCCCCGCGGCTCGTCACGCCGACCGGCTCGGATTGCTTCAGCGCCCCCTCGGACAGCGCCAACCGGAGCAACGCCCTGCCGCCCGGCAGGAGCCGGACCCGCGGCACGTAGGACAGCCCATCGAGCGAGACCGCCCGCTCGAACCCCATGAGCCGCTTGTCGACCGACGCCACGGCCGCGCCCAGAACATCCACGGACTGCCTGGCCGCGACCTCGGCGCCCAGCGTCTTGAGCATCTCGACGCACGCCTGGTCGACGGCGGGGTCGCGGACTTCGAGGGGAGCGTAGGTGCCGAGGTCGCCGAGCACCACCACCCTGGTCCCGGCCAGCAGGGCCGAGCGCAGCCACCTGCAGACAGGGCCCGGGGCCGGCGAATCGGGCCGCCTTTCGAACCAGGCCAGCACCCCGGCGTAGCCCCTCAATCCCGCCGGGTCCGGCAGGCCCTCCGAAGCCTCCCGGTAGACCACCTCGACGCCCAGGTGGTTGAGGGGCATCTCCGCGCGAGTGTGGATCTGGAGGAAGGCGATGTCTTTGAACGCCCCTTTGATGTCCTCCTTGCGGTAGACCGCCAGCACCTTGCGCCCGATGAGCCCGTCATCCTGCGCCCGCGCGGCAAGCGACGCCCACGGAACCGCTGACAAGGCGATCGCCAGCATCAGGGCCGAGCGGAGCCCCCCCGTCCTGGCAGATGGGAACAGGGGCCTCGTCATGGCTCCCTGGGAGGGAACACCCGCCCCATGCGGGTCAGCGACGGGCTCGTGAGGTAGGGTCTGAACCCATTCTTGAGGCAGCGCCGGACCGCGGCGCGGATCCAGCGCTCGTCGCGCTCCGGGAGCGTCGAATAGAGCAGGACGAACACCGGCTTGCCGGTGCGGACGGCGAAATCCTCAAGGGCCCGCTCCTTGGCCTGAGACACGGCCTTGGGCGTGGGGACGCACACCCCACCCTTCGGCGGACACCGCGTATAGAGGTCTTCCACGACCACGCCGTCGATCATGGGTCCGATGCGCTCGAGAAGAGGCAAGGCGTTGTTGACGAGGATGGCGGCGCCCGGGCTGTCCTCGCGCAGCCGCCGCACGAGATCCACTGCGGCGTCGACGCTCCCCGCGAAGCGGGCCTTGTCCTTGGACTCGAGGTAGCCGGCCGTATCGATCGTGTCGAGCATCACGCCCTGGTAGCCTTTGGCCAGGGCCGCCGGGACGACCTGGTCGAGGAGGAGCTTGCGCCACTCGTCGGACCGAAGATCGACCCGGTGGGCGCCCGGCCAGCCAGGGTTGGGCTCGACGATGAAAGAACGGCTGCTGGCCGACGCCCACCACCACCGGCTCTCGTGGGCCTCTCCCGCGCTCACGTAGGCCAGCCGCACGGGCCCGCTCGCGGGGGGAAGGCTGAACGAATCCGGGTCCACGACGGCCAGATCCAACGACTGCCACGCCGCGGTCGAAAGGATCCGGCCGTAGAAGCAGGCCCAGCGCCGCGCCCCGTCCAACCGGGGCCTGTCCGCGGCAAGGCACGGGCCGCAGAAGCTCAAGGCCGCCAGAGCCGCGAAGCCCAGCCGCCGGGTGACAGCGCGCCGGAGCGCGCCAAGACGCGCGGGGAGAGCGGGATTCACAACGAGCCGAGGAATCTCTCTTGATGAGGAACGACGGCCCTTGCCCGGCATCGGATCATCATGGCGGGCACTTCGCCTTCATGATCTGGTCGCGTTTGTCCTTGAAGACCCGCACCCAGTCGTCGATCGTCACCTTGCGCACCCGGCCGTCCTTGCCCAGGATGGGGCGCTCGAACTTGCCGAGCACGTCGAACCTCGCGCCGGCGAACAGGTCGCGGATCTGCTTGTCCGAGAGCTTGGCCATGAGGTCGGCCAGGAATTTTCGCCCCGCCTCGCCGATCTTGGGATCCACGAGGCGCGGCGAGGTCCCCTTGAAGTCAGCCAAGCAGCCTGCGGGATCCTTCCAGATGGCCGCCTTCTTGGACCAGTTCCTGAACGAGGTGTAGTACCCGGTCCCTCCGAACGTGCCGCCGAGGTCGGCCACGTACATGATGGGCCGGCCGCACGCCGGGTCGCCCTCCGGGCACAAGAGCCTCTGCTGGTTGACCGTGTTGTCCCCGTGGTTGACGAAGACCGCCAGGAGCTTGAAGGCGTCCACCTCGGCCTTGCTCGACCCGCCGGCTTTCTCGTCGATCTGGTCGAGCTTGTCGAAGGTCCAGCCCTCGTTCTCCACGATCGAGACCTCCTCGCCGCGCAGCCGGGTCTGGACCGTGGCGGGCTCGAAGACGCGCTTGGCGCGAGGGGTCGAGCTCGAAACGAAGGGGTCCACGGGGCAGTTGTCGCAGACGATCTTGACCGAGTACATCTTCTCCGCGTAGAAGCCCAGGGCCCAGAACAGGCGCGTGCCCGCGACTTCGCCGAAGACCTCGGGGTTCTTCTCCGGGTCGTACTTGACCTTGAGCCGCGTCCCGGCCGCATCCCCGCAGGGGAACTTCTTCGCGCTGCCGCCGATGGGCTTCCTGGGGTCTTTCTCCTCGTACTTGCAGGCGATCTCCTCGCCGACGCGGTGAAAACCCTCGCCCGTCGGGCCGTTGAGGAGGTCCATGGACGCGACATCCACCTGCTGCCAGACGTGGGCCCGACGGATGACCTCATCGCGCTGGTCCGGGAGGAGCAGTCTGGCCTGGACGGGAAGCGGGCACGCCGCCAACAAGGACGCGGCCAGCCACCCTGCCAACGAACGGGAAAAAGCACGATAAAATAAGTCGCTTTTGTGTCTCATATTGGAATTATCTGATATGCCGCATATTATACATCATGCATGCGGTCGGACAGCTATATGTCCCGTGTCGGGCGGCGCTTGTCCCGCGAATATTGCTAGAATCAGCGCACGCTCCGACGCGGCCGGCGTCCGGGCGACGATTCCCATGAAGAAGATCGTCACCATCGGGGGAGGGACGGGCCACTACGCCCTCCTGCGGGGGCTCAAGAACTACGACGTGGACCTCACCGCCATCGTGTCGGTCTTCGACGACGGCGGCTCGACCGGCAAGCTCCGCACCGAATTCGGCATGCTCGCCCCCGGCGACATCCGCAACTGCCTGGTGGCCCTCTCCCACGAGGCCGACATCATGGAGCTGGCCGCGCTCTTCGAGTACCGCTACGACGAGAGCCTTGAAAGCCACAACCTGGGCAACCTCATCCTCAAGGCCCTCCAGGACATCAAGGGCGACATGGCGGGCGCCATCAAGGCGGCCGCGAAGATCCTGCGCATCAAGGGCCGGGTCCTGCCGGTCTCGGTAGACCCCTCGCACCTGCGGGCCCGGACCGACAGCGGCCGCCTCCTCCGGAGCCAGGTCGAGGTGAGCTACCCGGACCACCCGGACGGGAAGGAGCGCATCACCGAGGTCTGGCTCGAGCCCAAAGCCCACATCCACGGCGCGAGCGCCATGGCCGTGCGGGAGGCCGACCTCATCGTCATCTGCCCGGGCTGCCTCTACGGCAGCGTGGTCCCCAACTTCCTCGTCGCGGGCATGGCCGAGGCGCTCAAGAAGTCCGCGGCCAGGAAGGCCTACGTCTGCAACCTCGTGACCAAGCAGGGCACCTACGGCTTCGCGGTCAAGGATTTCGTGCGGGAGATCGCGCGGTTCTCGGGCGTCCAGCCCGACGCCGTCATCTTCAACACCCTGCGGCCCTCCCAGGATGTGGTCGACAAGTACAACAGCGAGGTCTCGGGCTTCGTGGAGCCAGACATCTCGGGCCTCGAGGACGGGGTGGCCCGGGGAGCGGAGCTGCTCAAGGAGCACGACCTGGGCGGCAAAAGGGTCGTGCGCCACGACCCCGAGCGCCTGGCCCGGATGGTGATGGACCTGCTCTAGGCGTCCGGCGGGCGCTTCCCGGCGCCCGCTACGGGACGATCCTCGCGGTCTTGATGTAGTCCAGGTCGGGGAAGGCGGTCTTGAAGTACGCGTTGCCTTCCATCTGGGCGCGCCCCTGCTCGGGCCCCCGGCCCTGGGGGGCGCCCTCGCCGTAGCCGTTGTACAGCTTGTCCACGACGTCCATGCCCTCCTTCACCACGCCGAACGGCGGGAAGCCCTGGTTGTCGAGGAAAGCGTTGTCGCCGAAGCTGATGAAGAGCTGGGTGGTGCGGGTGTTGGGCCCGCCCATCGCGAAGGTCACGGTGCCGCGCTTGTTGGACTGCACCCCGGTGGGGTCGTCCATGATGCGGGCGGGCCGCCACTTGGCGTTGACCTCGGGGGAGCCGTGGATGCCGAACTGCGCCATGAAGCCGCCGATCACTCGGAAGAACGCGACGTCGTCGTAGTAGCCGATCTTGACGAGGTTGAAGAACCGGTCCGCGCCGTTGGGCGCCCAGGCCCGGGTGACCTCGACGACGAAATCGCCCTTGGTGGTGGCGACCTTGGCCCGGAAGACGTCGGGGGCCTTCGCGGTCGCCGTCTCGGGCGAGAGCAAGCCCCGGAAATCCTGGGCCTGACCGGCGGGAGCGGCCGGCGCGGCCTGCCCGGCGGCGGGCGCGGGCTCGGCCGGCTTGCCGGACTCGACCGGCTGGACCGGGTTCTTGGCGCAAGCGGCGAAAGCGATCGTCATGACCGACATCAACAGTGTCTTTCTCATAGCAGGAAGTCTAAGAAACTCGGCGGGCCCCGGTCAAACCCACGACCCTTCGTTTGATTGACACTGCCGGGCCTAATTGGTATCGTTACCGAGCCGGCGGCGCCGCGTGGGGGGCCGCGCGGCGATCCGATCATCCTGGAGCAGCTTGAACATGGCCAAAAAGGCGCTGATCATCGACGACGAGCCCGAGATGCTCAATCTCATCAAGTTCACCCTGGAGCAGGGAGGCTTCGAAGTCTCGACCTGCGACAACGGACGCCAGGCGTGGGACACCATCACGACCGTCAAGCCGGACGTCCTCATCCTGGACGTGATGCTCCCGGGCATCGACGGCTACTCGCTCCAGCTCAAGATCGCCCAGAACGAGGCCACCAAGGGCATGCCCATCATCGTCCTGACGGCGCTCGAGCCCTCGAAGACCCTCTTCCAGAAGTTCCCGCAGGTGGTCGCCTTCATGACCAAGCCCTTCAAGTCGGACGAGCTCCTCGAGGCGGCGCAGAACGCCGTCGCCGACAAGACCCCGAAGAACTAGGCGAAAGAAAGGCGGGAGGCCTCCGGACAGGTCTCCCGCCTTTCTTTTACGGCCGCCGCGTCATTTCTTGTCGGAAGGCGCCTGCGGCGCCTCGACCCCTTTGCGCTGCTCCTTGGTGAACGCCATCCAAGGCGCGGCGATCCTCAGGGCGCCCAGGATGGTCGTCGCGCTGACACGTACATGGGGCACGTCAACATCGAGAATACCCAGGTCTACCTCACGGTCACCCAGACGCTGCTGCGCGAGGACAATCGACGCTTCCAAGAGAGGTTCGAGGGGCTGGCGGAGAAAGCCCTGGGCCGAGCCCGCCGGAAGAAGCCTTGAACGACGACCTCGACCGGCACCTGCACGGCTTCTTCGAGACCTACCTGCGCGAGCAGCGGTCCCTCATATCCGCAACGGCGGGAACCCGTTCAGCCTCCAGCAAATCCTTGGCCACTCGACGCTGGAGATGGTCCGAAACTACGTCAATCTTGCCAGCCGCGATGTGTATGACGCGCATCGCCGGTTCTCGCCCATGGACCGGCTATTTTTGCCGCCTATCTCTGGATGTGACGCCCATGTGAAAAGTGTTAGGATTGCTTGCTGTATGCTGTGGAATCTGACATGGCTCGCATCGAATACAGCTCTTGAAATTTAGAGGATTTTCTGTTATAGTTTGCATTGTACTCGGTATGACAATCTCGGATTGACGTTATATAATATAAGCGAACTGATTGTTTGCAATGTTGCTGATGAGACAACTTTAGGATGTCGAAACATTAGCATCTTGAATATGAGAGATTCCTCTCGAAACAAGCTAAATGACCTTCTGATAAACTGGCCAAAGGGCACAGTGGCAGCGCAGACTTGGCTTAGCCAGCAAGGAATACCACGACAGCTTGCTGACAGATACCGCCAATCGAACTGGATAGAGCGGATAGGACCGGGAGCCTACACCCGGACAGGAGACAGGGTCGAGCTTCTCGGCGCGGTCTACACGCTGCAGGCCCAACTCCACAATCCTGTCCATGTCGGAGGAAGAACAGCCTTGGAGCTTCAAGGCTACGCGCACTTCCTGCCTATGGGGAATCTCTCGGTAGTCCATCTCTACGGCCGGCCCGGCCACCCCCTGCCTGTCTGGTTTCGGCGGAGGGAGTGGGGGTCTCAAGTGCGGCTCCACCTTGCAAGGCTCTTCCCATCGGCGCCAGAGCTTGGCTTGACCAAGCAGGAGCGTGGGGGGGCGTACTCGGTCAATCTCTCTGCGCCTGAACGAGCAGCTCTGGAGTTGGTGGAGCTTGTGCCGGGCGAACAGCCCTACGACGGCGCCCGTCTCCTGATGGAGAGCTTGACGACCCTGCGGCCTGAAGTTGTTCAGGGACTCCTCGCCGCGTGCAAGTCGGTGAAGGCCAAGCGGCTGTTCCTGCACCTCGCCGAGAAGTGCGGCCATGCCTGGCTCAAGCAGGTCGACATCCAGAATGTGGAGCTCGGCAGCGGCAATCGTCAGATAGTCCGCGGTGGTCGACTCGACCCGAAGTACCATATAACGGTGCCGCTGGAGACTGAGCAAGAGGTGCCGTGAAGAGTCCCTTCATCGAGCAGTCCGCCCTGGTGCTGCGCATCCTCCCGCATATCGCTGCCGAGGACTGCTTTGCGCTCAAAGGCGGCACGGCCATCAACTTCTTCGTCCGGAATATGCCGCGGCTCTCCGTGGACATCGACCTCACCTATCTGCCGATCGAGCCCCGCCATGAGACCCTCACCAAGATCGGGCAATCTCTCGGCAGGATCAAGGCCGCTGTTTGCCGAGCAATCCCGGGTACCGTGGTCAACGAGTCTCGGTACGAAGGGCATGTCTCGAAGCTGTTTGTGCGAGGCCTCGGCGGTGAAGTCAAAGTGGAGCCCAATCTTGTCATCCGCGGCTCGGTTCAGCCTCCAGTTGAGCGAGACTTGTGTCCTGCGGCAAGGGAGAGGTTCCAGGCCGCTGTGCGCGTCAGAACGCTGGCGGATGCGGATCTCTACGGGGGGAAGCTCTGTGCCGCCTTCGACCGGCAGCATCCAAGAGACCTCTTTGATGTGAAGGTGCTCCTTGAAAACGAGGGAATCACGGAGGACATCCGAAAAGCATTCCTCGTCTATCTCATAAGCCACGATAGACCGATGAGTGAGGTCATTGCGCCCAATGCAAAGGACATCAAGGGCGAGTTCAGCGCTGACTTCCAAGGGATGACTGCCGAGCCGGTCGAGTACGACAGCCTAATCACCGCCCGAGAGGCACTCATCAAACAGCTCCGCGACGCGCTGACCCTAAGCGAGAAGAAGTTCCTGGTCTCGGTCAAGGAGGGCAAGCCTGAATGGACCCTGCTCGGGTTGGACGGGATCGAAAGGATGCCTGCCGTGCAATGGAAGCTCCGGAACATCGGGAAGATGGACCCGGCCCGGCACAGGGAGCAACTCGAGAATCTTCGGAAGAAACTGGGGCTCTGATGCCGGATTCGCATGAGTTGGCGGCTGCGGATCCTCGTCCCACATAGTGTAGAATGGCAATGTGCCTTTGTTGTTCCAATGTTCCTGACAATCTCGACGACGCATAAGCCCGCCACCGACCTCGGGTTCCTGCTGCATAAATTGACTTCTACGCCAAGGGCAACGAAGGGGCCAATATCCAGACGGTCATCGGGAAGTATCTCCAAAGAAGGGCCGGGTTCAACTCGGACCGCATATTCGCCCAGCAGTTCGTCACCGAGGACCCGGCGAGCCGGGCAGGCATCCTGGAGGCCCTGAAATACGCGGCCACGGAACTGCCCATCCTGATCCTGGGCCCGTCGGGGACGGGGAAGACTGGTCTGGGCAAGCTCATCCATGAGAACTCGGGACGGACAGGGGCGTTCGTGGCCATGAACTGTTCTGCCTGCTCCGAGGACCTTCTGGAGGCGGAGCTGTTCGGCTGCAAGAAGGGAGCCTTCACCGGGGCCACCGAGAACCGCAAGGGCAAGCTCCTGCAGGCGCACCGGGGGACCTTGTTCCTCGACGAGATCGGGGCCATGAGCCTCGGCATGCAGACCAAGCTCCTCAAGGCCGTGGAGGAGCGCACGTTCTACCCGGTGGGCTCGGACGAGCCGGAGCGCTCCGAGTTCCGCCTGGTAAGCGCCACCCTTGAAGACCTCCAACGGCTCATCACGCAGGGGAAGCTCCGCTTCGACTTCTTCCAGCGCATCCACGGCCTGACAGTGACGCTGAAGCCCCTGGCCGACCGGAAGCGCGACATCCTCCCCTTGATCGCATTCTTCACCCGGGGCGGCAAGCGCCTCTCGTTCTCGAACGACGCGAAGGCCTGCCTTCAGAAGCATCCGTGGCCTGGCAACACCAGGGAGCTCAGGAAGTTCGTGGAACTGGTGGCCGCGGGGACCGACGGCCGCGTGACCCTGGAGCAGACGCGCCGGTACCTGGACCAGGCCGTGTCCGGGCCGCCAGGAGCGATGTCCACTTTCGTGCCGGAACACCAGTACCGTTACGCCCTGGAGCACGGCCTGGACGGGGCCATAGACCGCATCGTCGGCGAAATCATCCGGCGCAACCTCGCTGAGAACGGCGGCACGAAGGCCAAGACCCTATCCGACCTCAAGATAGCGAACCGGCTGCTGTATTCTACCTTGCGGAAGCTGGAGGCTGGCGATGATGTCCCGGCCTGAGTTGCGCAAGGTCCTCCATAACGTCCGGTCCAAGTGCGCCAGCCTGGGCGAGGCGGCGGAGCTCCCAAGAGACTGCCCGGAGGACCGGGCTCGGAAGATGGTAGGGCTGATGGCTCAGGAGGCACGGGATTTGGTCCGTAGCCTGGGCGAGCTTGAAGCCGCGCTCTCCGGGGAGAAGCGACCTCAGTAGCAAGTCGGGCCGGTCAGGGGCAGGAGTTTATCCCGATGGAACGAAGGCCTTCTAGGATGACCGCGCGGGTCTCCTCTGGAGTCGGCTGTCCCAGGGCCTTATAGACGACCTTGCCGTCCCGCATGAAGTAGAACCCGGGGGTGCTGGACAGGCCGATGTCGGGCCAGTCTGCCTTGGAATACGCAATCCGGTTCCTGCGGCCGGGATGAGCCTTGTTCCACTCAGCGATATCGCCCGGCTTTAGGACGGCATCCGGGGGATTGAGCACCAGGGCATTGGCCTCGAAGGCGCATCGAAGCAGCGGATCAGAGTCGATGAGTGCGTTGACGCGAAGGCTCGGCGAGCAGTTGGGATGGCTGACGAAAGCGATCAGGCGCTCCTGGCCGACCTGCGCGACTTCGACCGTGAGGGTTTTCCCGTCCTCCGATACGGCGAACACCTTCCTGGTTTTCTCCGACATTCCCGGAGGCTCCACGATGTTGGGCAGGGGGTCCCGGTTCGGGACAGCGTACTTCTTGCTGAGATTGCCGGCTTCGTTGAGCAGGCCGAGTACGACGAGCCTGTCGTAGAGGTCCTGGGCGTCACGCTCCGTGTTGATTCCCCTGCGGACAAGCTCCTCGAACACCGTTCCAAGACCCCGGACAGGGGCACGCGCCCCGGAATAGAACGCGGCCTTGCGTACGGCCGCGAAAACCTCCTTGAGGGTTTTGTCGTCGAGCTTCTTGAGCCTCTCGGCCGAGACTTGGCGCTCCAAGCCATGGTTGTAGACGTCCTCCAGCCTGCGCCCAAGAAGCGCGGCATCCCGAGGGGCCGGCTGTTGGAAATGTCCATCCTCGATGGACTTGACCTCCGCGGTCAGAGACCTTACACGCGCCTGGGAGGCGCAACCCGAGAGGGACAACATCAAGATAAAGTACCCTAGCCGGCTATTCATAAAGCGCCTCCTCGTCCTGTCAGTCATGGACCCTCCACCTGTCTATTTCCCGCTCGGCATGAGGGCCACCTATAATACGATTGACTCGTCAAAACGTTGCGCCGCGATTCCCTCTGTAAGCCCCTTCCGGGCAAAGCGACTATCTGCAGGACCGCGTGCAGGGCGAGCATCCTGCGCGCGGACTCGGCGAGGGCGTGGGAGGTCAGGGTCGCTCCGCTGACGTTCCTGAGGATTCCCCCGACCTTGAGGTTCTCCGAGAGCGGGCGCCCCCGGAAGAGTTCCAGCCAGCGCGCCCTGGGCAGGTAGTCCTCCGGCTCGTCGAAGGGCACGGCCCCGGGGGGCGCATCGCCATCCGGCTCTTCGAGGCGGCGCAGAACGCCGTCGCCGACAAGACCCCGAAGAACTAGGCGCGTTATTTCTTCCCGACCCCTTTGCGCTGCTCCTTGGTGAACGCCATCCACGGCGCGGCGATCCGCAGGGCGCCCAGGACGGTCGTCGCGATGGCGGCGATGTAGAGGGAGGTCGCGATCGGGATGTTGGTCAGGACGAACCCGTAGACCAGCGTCGACGCGATGGCGGCCAGGATGCCCACGAAGGACTGGGCCGCGAGGACCTTGGGCAGGTCCTCCTTCGAGAAGCTTCCCGAGACCTTCTGGTCCACCCCCGCCACCGCGATGCCCGCGAAGCCCAGCACGAAGGACTGCAGCCCGTAGAGCGCCACCACCGCGAGCATGGACGGCGAGAAGATCATCAGCCAGAAGAGCGGCACCTCCAGAGCGGCGATGAGGTAGAACGGGATGGTGAGGCCCTCCTCGGTCCTGAACCCCATCTTGTTGAAGAGCTTGGTGAGGGGCCGGACCAGGGCCGTCGCCACGATGCTGCCGACGCTGGCCATCACGTTCATGAGGGCGAAGTAGCCCATCGGGGTGCTGGTGAGGCCCTTGAAGAACCACCCGATCACCGGCAGGTTCAGGATGGCCTGCAGGCCCGAGCTGGACTGGATGATGTTGGCCGCGAACTCGGGCAGGACGTTGAAGACCAGCGGGTCCGAGAAGAGGTAGCTCACCAGAGTGATGCCCAGCATGGTGCGCAGGAACCGGTTGTGCCAGATGAGGACGAGGCCGTCCTTGAGCGACTTGCCGAGGTCCTTGACGACCTTGAAGAAGCCGCCGCCCTTGGCCGGCGCCGCCTTCTCCCCGTCCTGCGGGGACGCCTGGCCCTCGGCCGCGGCCTTGTTGCCGAACATCTTGATGGAGGCGTAGATGAGCCCCGCGAGGCCCACGGCGACGCCGTAGATGCCGTAGACCACCACGCCGCCGACCCCGGTCTTGCCGAAGAGGTCCTTGACCATCGAGATCTGGCCGGCGATGGCCGGGCCGACGATGGAGATGGCGGCCGCCACGAAGGTGAGGATCGAGTTGGCCTTCCGGCGCTCCTCGGGGGTCACGCTCTTGTCGCCGAACACCCGCGTCTTGGAGGCGCTCTCCATGGTGACCGAGATGCCCTGGAAGAAGGAGTGCACGCCGATGAGCCCGAACAGGATGCCCAAGGCCACGGGCATGCTGAAGAGGCCCGACGCGAAGAACAGGCCGACGACGGCCGTCAGGAGGACCGACCGGACCAGCAGGGACCGGACGAGCCACTTCTTGGGGTTGTCGGCGTTCTTGCGCGCGAAGAGCGGGATGGTGATGTAGCTGAAGGCCTGGGAGACCCAGTGCGCGACCCGCGCCAGGCTGCGGTTCTGCCGGATGAGGGACTTGAGCGCCTCGGCGTTCTCGAGCCTCGCGTCGCCGCTCTCCTTGAGCGTGTTCTTGGTGAAGGCCGAGATGAGGTACGGCAGCCCGACCATGTACATCTGGAAGCCGAAAAGGAAGACGACGTAGCCCTTCAGATACCGCCAGAAAGACTTGTTGCGCTCCGGGTCCTTGAAGACCTCGGTGAGCTTGGCCTTGCCGCCGGCCTCGGCGGCCGCCGCGGGGACCTCGGCGCTCTTGGCCTCGGCGGCGGCGGTCTCGGGCTTCGCGAGGCCCGAGGGCTTGGCGTCGTCGACGCTCTCCGGCGCGGCCGTGATCGGGTCGCCGGCCGGCCGGCCCCTGAGGAAGCGCTCGCCCGTGAGGGCGTTGAACTGGCCGGCCACGGCGTCGAGGCTGCCCTCGTCGGTCTTGGCCGTCCGCAGCTCCTCGGCCGCGACGGCGACCGACTCGGCAGCCTCCGAGATCCTGCCCTCGACCGACGCGCTTTCCTGCCCGGGCGCGGCGGTCACGCCCCGGGCGGCCGGCTCGAGCGCCGGAGCGACGGCGCGCAGCGACGGCGAGACAGGAGAGGGAGCGAGGCCCGAGACGACGGGCGCCGCGGCCTTGGGGCCGGCGGCCTCGGGCGCGAAGGCCCGCGCCCGGACGCCCGGGCCCGCCGCCGGAATGACCGGAGCCGTGAGCGCCACCCCGCCGGCCGACGGCAGCACGGAACCCAGGAAGGCGCCGCCGACGACTTTGCCTGAGATCGAGTTCGGCCCGAGCTCCAACCTCGGCACCCCAACCGCGGCGTTGGGGACCCCGGCGTTGACCTGCCCGGTCTGCAAACGCACGGATTGGACCTGCGCGACGGCAGGCTGGACTCCGATGGCGTAGGCTAGGACGAGGGCCAGGACCTTCGCAAGGAGTTTCATGGCTTCATTATACCCCCCGCCCCCCGGCCGCACCCCTGCCCTTTGGTCCGATTCACGACGGTTATTGGGCCTAGCCGCTCCTGGGCCCTTGGGTTGCCCCTAACTTGTATAATCGGGGAAGTGAGGAGGAAAGAATTCGCCGCGAGAGTGTGGAGCAAACTCCAGGCCTTCGTCCGGGCCGAAGGGCTCCTGCGGCCCCGGGACCGCATCCTGGCGGCCGTGTCGGGAGGGCCGGACTCGGTGTGCCTCGCGCACTTCCTGTCCGTGGAAGCCCGGCGCAAGGGGTTCGACCTGCGGCTGGCGCACATCCACCACGGCCTGCGGGGCAGGGACGCAGACGCCGACGCCCGGTCCGTGGAGGCCCTGGGCCGCAAGCTCGGGTGGCCGGTGGTCTCCAGGAAGGTCGACGTGGCCGGCCGCGCCCGCAAGCGCCGCAAGGGCGTCGAGGACGCGGCCCGGGAGCTGCGCTACCGCGCGCTGGCCAGGCTCGCGGCCGCCGCGGGCTGCAACAAGGTGGCGACCGGCCACCAGCTCGACGACCAGGCCGAGACGGTCCTGCTCCACCTCCTGCGCGGCACCAGGCTCCGGGCCCTCGCCGGCATCCCCCCCCGGCGGCCGCTGGCCCCGGCCGTCGAGCTCATCCGGCCGCTCCTGCCCATCACCCGCCGGGAGGTACTCCTGTACCTCCGGCTGCACGGGCTCAAGCACCGCCTTGACCTCTCCAACCGCTCCACGGGCTTCACCCGGAACTGGGTGCGGCTCAAGGTCATCCCGCTCCTGGAGAGGCGCAACCCCAGGATCCGCGAGCACCTGAGCGGCATCGCCGAACAGGCGCGCCGGCAGATTTGGTATCCTCCCCCTTCAACCCGACGCGCGAGGTGAGTCATGGCCGAGTTCAAGCCGTACGTCGCCGACACCGAGAGGATCGCCGAGTTCACCCCGATCCCGATCGTGATGGGCGTCATCCTCGGCATCGTCTTCGGGGCGTCGTCTCTCTACCTGGCCCTCAAGGTGGGCATGACGGTGAGCGCCTCCATCCCGGTGGCGGTCCTGTCCATCACGCTCTTCAAGGGCTTCTCCAAGCTGTCCGGGGTGCGCTCCGCGACCATCCTCGAGAACAACATGGTGCAGACCACGGGCTCGGCCGGGGAGTCCATCGCCTTCGGCGTGGCCGTGACCATGCCGGCCCTCCTCATCCTGGGCTACGACATGGAGCTCGGCCGCATCATGCTCGTCGCGGTCCTGGGAGGCCTGCTGGGCGTGCTCATGATGATCCCGCTGCGCCACGCCCTCATCGTCAAGGAGCACCACAAGCTCATCTACCCCGAAGGCACCGCTTGCGCCGAGGTCCTCATGGTCGGCGAGAAGGGCGGCACGAGCGCCAAGACCGTGTTCGGCGGGTTCTTCCTGGGCCTGTTCTACAAGATCGCCAACGTGGGCATGAAGCTCTGGACCGACGTTCCGGAGAAGGCCCTGGGCTTCTTCAAGGGTGCGGCGGTCTCGGCCGAGGTCTCCCCCGAGCTCCTGGGCGTGGGCTACATCATCGGGCCCCGCATCGCCTGCATCATGGTGGCGGGCGGCATCCTGTCGAGCTGGGTCCTCATCCCCATGATCAAGCTCTTCGGCGACGGCCTCCTCGTCCCGCTCTTCCCCTCCAAGAAGCTCCTCATCAGCCAGATGAGCCTGCACGACATCTGGCGCAACTACGTCCTCTACATCGGCGCGGGCGCGGTCGCGGCGGGCGGCATCATCAGCCTGTGCCAGAGCCTGCCGACCATCGTGCGCTCCGCCCTGGCCGGGCTGGGGAGCCTCAAGGCCGCCGGCGTGCAGACCAAGGCGGTCAGGCGCACCGAGTCCGACATCCCCATGCCCTGGGTCCTCCTGGGCTGCGCCGGCCTCGTCGTGGCCATCTGGATGTCCCCCTCCCTGCAGATGAACATCCTGGGGGCGCTCCTCATCGTGCTCTTCGGCTTTCTGTTCGTGACCGTGAGCTCCCGCCTGACCGGCGAGATCGGCTCATCCTCCAACCCCATCTCCGGGATGACGGTCGCGACCCTGCTCCTGACGAGCCTCATCTTCCTCCTCCTGGGCTGGGTCGGCCCCGGGCACCGCGTCGCGGCGCTGAGCGTGGCCGCCATCGTGTGCGTGGCCGCCTCCAACGGCGGCACCACCTCGCAGGACCTCAAGACCGGCTATCTCGTGGGCGCGACGCCCAGGGCCCAGCAGATCGGCCTGCTCATCGGGGCCTTCACCTCGGCCCTGGTCATCGGCTACACCCTCGAGATCCTCAACAACGCCTCCACGGTCTACAGCGCCAAGAACCTGCCCTCGATCACCGTGCCCGGCTTCGAGTCCCTGACCAAGCGGGAAGCCATCCGGGGACCGGGCTCGGACGCGGACCGGACCGAGTACCGCGTGCTCCAACTGCCGGAACCCCCGGCCGACGGCCCGCTCTCGGCCCTGGCCCCGGGGAAATACCTGGTGGACGACAAAGGCTCCCTGCGCTACTTCGTGGACCCGGGCATCAACGGTTCCCTCAAGACCCGCGACTCCGGAGAGCCCGTCCAGAAGTACGAGGCGCCCAAGGCGCGCCTGATGTCCCTCATCATCGACGGCATCCTCACCCGCAAGCTCCCCTGGGGGCTGGTCCTGCTCGGCGTGGCCATCGCGGTCGTGCTCGAGCTCTGCCGGGTGGCGTCTTTGCCCTTCGCGGTCGGGGTCTACCTGCCGCTCTCGGCCTCGACCCCCATCTTCTTCGGTGGCGTGGTGCGCTGGCTGGTGGACAAGGCCATGGCCGGCAGGCTCAAGGAGTCGGAGATGGAATCGAGCCCGGGCGTGCTCTTCTCGTCGGGCCTCATCGCGGGCGGGGCCATCGCCGGCATCGGCCTGGCCATCCTCTCCATCCAGGAAGGCTGGGGCGCGGCGCTCGACATGAGCTCGCGGTTCCCCGGCATCCTGGAGAAGAACATGCCCGCGGTCCTGGCCTTCGCGGGCATGGCCGCCGCGCTCTTCCTCGTGGGCACCGTGCTGAGCATCCCCAAGAAGGAAACCCAGGCCCACTTCAAGCCCGGCGCTTGAGTATTAGACGCCGGAATACGGCCCGGTCAATGCCGATCTAGCGGCAGTCGCTTGAGGGCGATGTCCTCATCCAACCTGTCGGCCGTGTTCAAATGGCCCTGGATCCTCGCATGCTGGCTCGTTGATGGGAACACGATCTCAAGAGCCTGGACAGTCCCAAGGAACAAGGCGAATATCGAGGCGACTGCAAATCTCACGGCAGCACCTCGAACTCGATAGCAGGGGTTTCAAAGCGGACTCTGTCCTCATCTGGGGGAAAGCCGACCTCACGCGTGTAATCCTCTGCGCTCTCAAAACGCAAAGTGTCATAGACAGCGCGGACGTAGTACTTGCCAGGCTTGGGAAAGTAGTATTTCTCCTGCGAGAACTCACCTATGGGCTTGGGTGGCGGCAGGTGATAGTAGTACACGTCGCACGGATCGAAATCAGCCCACCCGGTCGTCCGCGTCGACGCTCCGGGCTCAAGCCAGGTTCCCACGAGTTTCGGCTCCTCCCGCCCGGCCTTGGATTTGAAATCGAGGAGCTTGATGTTGATTTGCCGATGAGAAAGTCCCTTTTTGCGCCAGGGCTTCAAAAAGGCGTCAATCTCCCGTTTCTCCTCAGGGGTGACGTCTCTCGCCGGGGGGCTGCATTCGAATGGCGTGTCGCTCAGTCCACCCGGGGGTTCAAGCCGCTTGCCTGAGGCGTCGGTCAATTCCAGGGTCGTCCCGAGAATGGGGGGATATGGCCGGTCGCCTCTATCGGGAATCGGTCCAGACTGGTAGAAGTTGTTGTCGTTGATGGCGAGCCGCTTGGCGCTCACGTTCTTGAGCACGACTTGAACCCACAAGGAAACGCTTTCTCCATTCTTCCAATCGTAGTCGCCCTGCGGCTTGATCTTCGTCTTGTAAAGCCGCAAGGTCACCTGGACAGGCCCGTGGGCCGCCGTAGCCTCCCCTTCCGCGCGGGGAAGTTCATTGCCGGGAGGCTCCAGCTTGGGAACGAGTTTCGCTTCCTCCTTCTTGCAGGAGACCAGCGCCATCATCAAGGCGAACGTCAACCAGCGGCTCATCTTGTTCACCCCTTCAATAGAACCATGGGAAACCCGCGGCCGAGACGGCCGATCGAGTTTCCCCTGGACTCAGCCCATTTTCGGTGGGCTCGTGGATACCCCGGGGCCGATTCCCCGGGCTACAAGGGCTTCATCATTAGTCTAGCAGCGCATGGACGGATGTGTCATGAGTACAACGGCCCATCGCTGACTGGGCCTGATGGAACATAGCTGTCCCAAGACAAAACCGGCATCCGACGATCTCGACTGGCGCCAGGCACATCTCGATATGGAAACGCCATTTTGACCGGCCCGGGGACGGCAGAATGCATGAATACGCGATCGGCACCCCGGTATCGCTGGCCGCCGGACCAGGCCATGGGAGCGGACGCATTGCGCTGCCAAGCGAACCCAGTGCCTGCCCACGCAATACCCGGAAGCGCAAAAATCCTATGATATGCTTCCCAGGAAGAGGGCTTCTCCCTCCTGCCGACTGACAGGGATCGGATGCATCACCCCAGACCCCAGCTCTACGCAGGACTGTCGATCGTCTGCTGCAGCCTCCTGACCACGGAGGTCCTGTTCACCAGGATCTTCTCCGTCTGCCTGATGCACCACTTCGCCTTCTTCGCCATCTCGATCGCCATGTTCGGCCTCGGGCTCGGCGGCGTCTGCGCCCAGGTGTTCTATCGCCGCCCGGGCCACGAGGACGAGGGCCTGGCGCAAAGGCTGTCCTCCCTCGCCCTGCTGCTGGCCGTCACGAGCCTCCTGACGCCGGCGCTGCTGTTCAACATCCGCGTGCTGGGGTTCGCCGTGATGGCGCCGGGCGCAGACGTCGCGATGAGCCTGTGGCTGGCGCTCGTGTTCGTCCTGTCGTCTTTGCCCTTCCTGTGCGGCGGCATCATCACTTCCCTGCTTTTCAGGGACTACTCAGGGCACATCTCGGGATTGTATTTCGCGGACCTCATCGGGGCCAGCCTGGGCTGCCTGCTGGCCATCGCCTTGGTCGAGTTCCTCGGAGCCCCGACCGCCCTCCTGGCCGACGCCGTCCTGGCCGGCCTGGGCGCGTTGTGCTTCCTGCTCGCCGCGCCGCGCCGCTCGCCGCGCCGGAGCGCGCTGTCCGCCTTCGTCGTCGCGTCGCTGGCCGGCCTGTTCGTCCTCAACCTGAGGACGCCGGTCTTCGACATCAGGTACGCCAAGGGGATCGACAGGCGCCCGATCGACGAGTTCTCCGGCTGGAACTCCATCTCGCGCGTCTCCGTCTCCAGGGTCTTGAGCGACGCCAAGATACGCAGGATCAGCCGGGACGTCTGGGGCGTCAGCGGCCGCTTCCAGGGGAGCTATCCGCCCGTCAGGATGATCACCATCGACGCCGACGCCGGGACGATGCTGACCCGGTACGACGGGGACCTCGGCCGGGTAGGGTTCGTCCGGGCCGACCCGCCCAGCCTGGTCCACCGCCTGAAGAAAGCGCCCAGGACGCTCATCATCGGCGCCGGCGGGGGCAAGGACGTCCTCTCGGCCCTGTCCTTCGGCGCCAGGCATGTCACCGCCGTCGAACTCAACCCCATCATCGTCCGCGACGTCATGCTGGACAGGTACCGGGACTTCAGCGGCGGGCTCTACCAGGATCCCCGGGTCCGGGCCGTTGCCCGGGAGGGAAGGAGCTTCGTCTCGTCCTCGCGGGAGAAGTTCGACATCATTCAGCTCGCTTTCGTGGACACGTCGGCGGCGACGCCCGGCGGCGCCTACATCCTGGCGGAGAACAGCCTCTACACGGTCGAGGCCTTCCGGCGGTTCCTCGACCACCTCGAACCCGGCGGGATCCTCTCGGTCTGCTGGGTGGACATCCCGGACCTGCTGGGCGCGACGCGCCTCGTCTCCCTGGCCGTCGCCGCCCTGGAGCGCTCCGGGGCCGGGGACCTCGGCCGAAACGTCGCGGTCGTCAGCAACGCCGCGAGGCCGGAGTGGGTCATCCGGGACGTCCTGGTCAAGAAAGAGCCCTTCACCGCGCAAGAGCAGGACGCGCTCGCCGGCGCCGCCCGGGACCTGGGCTTCGAGGCGACCTATCTGCCGCGGGACCGGGAGAAGGCCCCCTCGCCCTCCTCGAGGACCTACCGCGACTTCATCAGGCTCCTGATCAACGACCCGCAGGCCCGCGACTCCTTCTACCGGACGTCGGACCTGGACATCTCCCCGACGACGGACGACAGGCCTTTCTTCTTCTACCAGATCCGCCCGAAAGACCTCCTGCGCTCGCTCTGGCCCGAACGCCTGCCCGTCTTCGCCGGCTACACCAGCGGCCCCTTCGTCCTCATGCGCATCCTGATCGTCGGGCTGGTCCTGGCCGGCCTGTGCTGCGCCGTCCCGTTCGCGGCCCTCGGCCGCGGCCGCCCCGAGACGGCCGCCCGCCGCGGCCCCATCCTCGGCCTGCTGGCGTATTTCTCCTGCATCGGCTCCGGCTTCATGCTGGTGGAGATCGCCATGCTGCAGAAGCTCACGCTCTTCCTGGGCGCGCCGCTCTACTCCGTCGCGGCGACGCTGCTCTCCCTTCTGCTGTCCGCCGGGCTGGGGAGCCTCGCCACCCGGCGCTTCACGTCCCGCCCCCCGCTCCACTACGTCACCGGGGCCATCCTCGGCCTGCTCCTGGTCGGCGCCGTCTACCTGGCGGCCCTGCCGCCCCTGCTGGGCTCCCTGCTGGGGCATCCCCTGCCCGCGAAGATGCTGGTTGCCGTCCTGGTCTTGATGCCCCTGGGCTTCCTGATGGGCATGCCGCTGCCCATGGCCATCAGGCACATGGACAAGGGCTTGAACGACCTCGTGCCCTGGATGTGGGGCGTCAACGGCGCGACCTCGGTCCTCGCCTCGATCCTGGCCATCATCTCGGCCATGAACCTCGGCTACTCCCTGACCCTGGCCGGCGGGTACGGCTGCTATCTCCTGGCGCTGCTGGCGGCGCGCACCGCGTTCAGGTAGTGAGGGACGGCGTCAGACGTCGACGCCCTCGTCCCTGCCGTGGCCGATGGCCCTCTTGAGGGGCTTGAGGACGGCGAGCATGCCCAGGCCCGCGCCGCAGGAGAGGCAGGCCAGCATGATGAAGAAGCTCTCCTTGGACATCTTCTCCCAGAACCCGCCGATGTAGCCGCACATGTAGTTGCCGAAGAAGCTCGACAAGAACCACATCCCCATCAGCATCGAGACCATGCGCGCCGGCGCCACCTTGGTCACCAGGGACAGCCCGACGGGCGAGAGGTAGAGCTCCCCGAAGGTCAGGATCAGGGTGCAGGCCGTCAGCCACCACAGGCTCGCGCTCCCGCCCCCGGCGCCGACCGCCCGGGCGGGCGGGATCATCACGAGGAAGGAGACCCCGAGCAGGATGCAGCCGATGGCCATCTTGGTCACGCTCGCAGGCTCCTTGCCGCGGCGCGCCTGCCACCCCCACCACCAGGTGAGCAGCGGGGTGAAGAGGAAGATCATCGCCGGGTTGAAGGCCTGGAACCACGAGGCGGGCATCTCCCAGCCGAAGATGCGCCGGTCGGTGTTCTGGTCCGCCCAGAGCGCCATGGTGTTGCCCTGCTGCTCGTAGGTGGCCCAGAAGACGATGTTGAACAGGCACAGCACGACCAGGGCGAGGATCTTGCTGATGTCGTCTTTCTCCAGCTTCTCCGGGGCGGCCTCGCCCGCCGCCGCCTTCTTCATGATGTTGTCCGGGGCGAGGTGCTTCTGGCCCAGGATGTAGATGACCAGCCCGATGACCATCCCGACGCCCGCCGCGGCGAAGCCGTAGTGCCAGCCGTAGACCTCGCCCAGGGTGCCGCAGACCAGCGGCGAGAAGAAGGCGCCCAGGTTGATGCCGACGTAGAAGATGCTGAAGGCCCTGTCCCGGCGGCGGTCGCCGGGGGCGTAGAGGTTGCCCACCTGCGTCGAGATGTTCGGCTTGAAGCAGCCGTTGCCGAGGATGAGGAACACGAGGGCCGGGAAGAAGGCCGGCTCGAAGGCCATGAGGAAGTGCCCGATGGCCATCAGCACGCCGCCGACGATGACGGTCCGGCGCTGGCCCAGGACGCGGTCGGCCAGGATGCCGCCGAAGAACGGGGTGAAGTAGACGAAGCCCGTGTAGAGGCCGTAGATGTGCGACGCCTTCTCCTGGGCGAACAGGAGGTGCTTGGTCATGTAGTAGACCAGCAGCGCCCGCATCCCGTAATAGGAGAAGCGCTCCCACATCTCGGTGAAAAAGAGGACGTAGAGCCCGGTCGGGTGCCCCTGCCGGGAGGCCGAGTCCGGCACGGCGGCGTCAGGCGTGATCGTGGTCATGGCGTCAGGCGGCGGCCGCGGCCAGCCCCGGGGGCGGGCAGCACGCCGCCTTGAGGAGCCAGGGCTTCTCGGCGCACTCCTTGGCGAAGGCCAGGTCGCGCAGAGTGTTGCGGAAGGCCGGGTTCTGGAACCTGTAGGTGAAGCGCGTGTGCAGGTCGTACCTGCCTTCGCAGAGCGCGACCGTGTCCTCGATGAACACCCGCTCCTCGTCGGTCGGGATGACGAAGACCTTGACCTTGGAGTCCGCGGCCGAGATCTCGCTCTCGGCGTTCCTGGTCTTGGCGAGCTTGTTGCGCTCGCCGTCGAGCTTGATCCCCATGCACTCGAGGCCCTCGAGGGCCTTGGCGCGGATGGCGTCGCTCATCTCGCCGACGCCCGCGGTGAAGACCACGGCGTCCACGCCGCCGACCGCGGCCGCGTAGGCGCCGATGTACTTCCTCACGCGGTAGGATTCGACCTCCATGGCCAGCGCCGCCCGCTGGTCGCCCTTGCCCGCCGCCTCCGATATGTCGCGCCGGTCGGTCATCTTGCCCGTGATGCCCAGGACGCCCGACTTCTTGTTGAGGATGCTGTCGATGTCCTTCGGGGAGAGGTTCTCCTTGCCCATGATGTAGAAGTCGATGGCGGCGTCATGGTCGCCGGCCCTGGTGCCCATGACCAGGCCCTCGAGCGGGGTCAGCCCCATGCTGGTGTCGAAGGAGCACCCGGCCTTCACGGCGTTGATCGACGCCCCGTTGCCGATGTGCGCGATGACCAGGTTGCATTGGAAGGGGTCCTTCTTGAGCAGGACCGCGGCGCGCTTGGCGTTATAGAGGAACGACGTCCCGTGGAACCCGTACCGCCGGACCCCGTACTTCTCGTACCAGGAGTACGGCAGGGCGTACATGTAGGACGACCTGGGCATGGTCTGGTGCCAGGCCGTGTCCAGGATGGCCATGTGCGGGATCTTCGGCATGACCGCCTTGGCGGCCTCGATGCCCAGGATGTTCGGCGGGTTGTGGAGCGGGGCGAGGTCGGAGAGCTTGCGGAAGGCGCTCATGACCTCGCCGGTGATGAGCACGGACTGGGTGAACTTCTCCCCCCCGTGCACCACCCTATGCCCCACGGCCGTGATCTGGCTGGTGTCCGAGACGACCCCGTGGTCCTTGTGGACCAGGGTGTCCATGATCAGCTTGATGGCGACCTTGTGGTCCGGGCATTCCTGGGCGATCTTGACGTCGTCGCGCCCCGGGACCTGGTGGAGGATGAACGAGCCGCCCACCGTGACCCGCTCCACGACCCCCGTGGCCCGGGTCTCCTTCTTGTCCCAATCGTACAGACGGTACTTCAGCGATGAACTGCCGCAATTGAGACAGATGACTTGCATGTAATTACTCGCCCCCCCCGCGGGGGGGCGAGTAGCGGGGGGGCCGAAGCTGTCTCATCAGTATGCCTATTTCGCAACGTTCGTGCCACAGCGAGAACCGGGGGGTGAAACGCATCATCGGAACAGCCCGTCGATGGCCAGGCACGCCCCCGACGGGATGGCCGGACCGTGGCCGCAGCAGAGCGTCTCGACGCCGAGCTGGGCCAGCCTCTTGGCGCTCTGCCTGCCGAGCGCGGGGTCCTGGGTGAAAGCGGCCGGCGGCAGCCTCAGCTTCCCGCCCCGGTTGGACAGGGCGTCCCCGCACAGGAGCACCCTCTGAGTAGGCTGGAAGAGGCTGATCGAGCCCGGGGTATGACCCGGGGTGTCGAGGACCTGCCAGTTGGGCAGCAGCCGCAAGTGGTCCCCCCCCTTGGCCGGAAGGACGGTCTCCAAGGGAGCGCTCGCGAACCACCATCGCTGCGCCAGGCGCGACGCCCTGTCCGCCAGGCCCCTGGGACGAGGCCTGGCCTTCCCCTTGATGAACGGGATGTCGTCCGGGTGAGCCAGCACCTTGACGCGGCGGCGCCGCATCAGCCCGGCGGCCCCCCCGGCATGGTCGAAGTGCCAATGGGTGAGCACGATCTGCTCGAGCTCATGCAAGCCGAAGCCGCTGCTCTCGATCTCGCGCGTCACGGCGTCGACGCAGCGCGCGTGCCCGGTGTCGACCAGGGTGAACCCACGGACGCCCTCGATGATGTAGGCGTTGACGAACCCGGTGGACTCGAGGGCGTAGAGTCCCTTGGCGACGCGCCGCACCGAAACTACTCGCCCCCCCCGCGGGGGGGCGAGTAGCGGGGGGGCAGACGCCGTTTCATTAGGATCCCCCGCGGGGGGGCGAGTAGCGGGGGGGCAAAGGTCCGTCCACGGCCGCTTCCCGGATCAAGGCCGGCGGGTACCCGATGTCGAGGACCTCGAGCGTCCCGACGTATTGCTTGGCGTGCCCCGCCAGGAGCCCCCGCTTGGCCAGGCCGAGGGTCAGGGTCGCGGCCGCGGTCACGTACACCCCGCTGTGGTACCCCGTGTCCGGCTGGATGCCCGAGGGGACGTCCACGGCCAGCACGGGCTTCTTGGACTTGGTGAGGGCCTGGATCATGGCCCGGATGGTCCCGGCGGGCTTGCCGCTGGCGCCGGTCCCCAGGAGGGCGTCGAGCGCGACATGGGCCTCCTTGAGCGCGCCGGCGAGGGCCTCGGTCGTCTCGCCGACGGGGGAGACGCTCACCCCCGCGTCCAGGGCGCGCTTCATGTTGACCCGGACCAGCTCCGGGTAGGAGCCCTCGGTCTTGCCCTCCTTGCGGGGAGGGCAGATGAAGGCGAGGACCTTCGCCCCTTCCTTCTTAAGGAAGCGCGCCGCGACGAGGCCGTCCCCGCCGTTGGCCCCGCGGCCGCAGCAGACGACCACGCAGGCCCCCCCCGGCTCCACGGCCAGACGCTCCTTCAGGAACCCGAGCGTGCGCTGCGCCACGGCCTGGCCCGCGTTCTCCATCAGGTCGAGCTCCTTGATCCCGAACTTCGCGGAGGCGGCCTGGTCGATGAGGCGCATGACCTTGGCCGTGACCACCGGCAACCCGTGGAAGACGCTGGGAATCTCCGTTTTCATGGCGGAGGCTTCACTTCATCATCTGGATGAACTGGTTGAACGTCCCGACCACCGCGATGGCGAAGAGCAGGAGCCCCGCGAAGACCGCGGCGATGTACGGGGCGAAGAGCGTGCCCCAGGCCCGCGCCGCGCTCACCTGGTAGTTGTCCTGGATGCTGCGGGCCTTGTACCCCAGGGAGAAGAGGCCCACCGCCAGGAAGCCGACCGTCCAGATCCAGGGGCTCTTGGGCGCGGCCAGCCGGAGCACCAGCGCCACCGGGACCGCCGCGGACCACACGAGGCTGGTCAGCCCCATGAGCACGAAGAGCGACGCGGCGCTGCCCTGGATCCCCTCGAACTCCATGACGAGGTGGAGCACGGCCGTGAACAGGAAGCCCAAGGCCAGCTGCCAGACGACCATCAGCCCCAACGACACCCAGCTGAAGGAGAAGGGCGAGAGCTTGCCGCTCACGGCCTGGGCCAAGAAGACGCTCAACGCGGCCATGGCGAAGCAGAGGATCCCGAAACCCACCGGCTTGAAGTGCCTGACGTGGTCGGCGGCCCGGGTGTGGTCCTCGAAGAAGTCGAAGACGAGCTCGATGGCGCTCATGGTCAACGGCCGGTCCAGCGGTACTCCATGCCCCTGGACTCAGCGCCCAGGCGCAGCCCCAGCTCGTCGAGCAAGGCCGACGGGCTCCCGATGGACAGGCGCGACTCGAAGAGCTCCATGAACATCTTCGACGGGTCGATCTCCCGCCGGACCTTGGGCTTGCCGACGATGCCGCCGAGCTTGGCCGCCAGGTCGATGGCGTCCTGGGAATCCCCGATCACGTCCACCAGCCCGGACTCGAGGGCCTGCATCCCGGTGAAGATCCTCCCGTCGGCCAGGGGCTTGATCTTGTCGACCGGCATGTTCCTGCCCGTGCTGATCGCGGTGAGGAACTGGCCGTAGGCGTCGTCGATGAGGGCCTGGAGGATGTCGCGCTCCTCCTTGGTCATGGCCCTCGACCAGGACCCGATGTCCTTATGCCTGCCCGACTTGATGGGGTCGGTCTTGTAGCCCACCTTGCCGAAGAGCCCCTCGAGGTTGCTCACGGAGAAGATGACCCCGATCGAGCCGGTCAGGGTCCCCGGGTGGGCGACGATCTTGTCGCAGGCGGCGGCGATGTAGTAGCCGCCGGAGGCCGCCACGTCCCCGAAGAGCGCGATGATCGGGATCTTGGTCTCCTTGCGGATGCGCCGGATCTGGGTGTAGAGCTCCTGGACCGCGCCGACGCTGCCGCCAGGCGAGTTGATGTCCAGGATGATGGCCTTGACCCCCTTGGTCTCCGCCATCATCCTCAGGCGCCTGGCCCACTGGTAGGAGGCCTTGTCCCAGAGCCGGGTGCCCTCGTTGTAGATGGCGCCGTGGATGGAGATCCACCCCACGGTGTCCTTTGGCGTCATCGAGAGCAGCCCCGACTCCGACCCGTCGGAGTCCTTGCCCCCCTTGCCGCCCGCCGGCGCCCTGAAAACGACGACGGCCGCGGCGACGAGCGACAGCAGGTAGAGCCCCATCACGGCGAACATGAGCCGCCGCTTGACGCGCCGCGAGCCGGCGAGATGATGATCGGCGCTCGTCAGCGGCGCGAACGAAGGCTGTTCTCCGCCCGCCGGCGACGGCGGCTGCGCGGGGACGTGATCCGACGGTTGGTCTGTCATATGTGGATACTCACCTCTCAATGAAACGGCATCGGCCCCCCGCTACACGATCCTCCGCTGCTACTCGCCCCTCCCCTACTCGATCCTCCCCTGCGGGGGAGGGTCGAGTGATTGCACCACCCTGTTGCGCCCGAGGCTCTTGGCCCGATAGAGCGCCTGATCCGCCTGGGCGACGAGCTCCTCTGGCGTGGCCGCATCCCTCGGGAAATGCGCCAACCCGATCGACACGGTCACCCGGATCGTCTCCAGCGCGATCGGGAACAGCTCCGACTCGATGGCGTTGCGCACGGCCTCGGCCTTGCGCAGCGCCCCGTCGAACTGCGCGCGGGGCATGACGACGGCGAACTCCTCCCCGCCGTACCGGGCGACGAAGTCGGTCTCGTAGAAGGAATGGTTCAGGATCTCGCCGAGACGCCGCAAGACCTGGTCCCCGAAGGGATGCCCGTACCGGTCATTTAAGCTCTTGAAATGGTCGATGTCAAGGAGGATGAGCCCGAACGAGGTCCTGAAGGTCTTCGCTCGCACGACCTCCTCGCGCAGCCGCTCGTCGAAGCTCCCCCGCCGGTGGACGCCCGTCAGGCCGTCGATCTGGGAGAGGCGCTCCACCTCCTGGAAGAGCTTCACCCGGCGGAAGGCGAAGCTCACCTCCGAGGCGAAGCTCGTCGCCTTGGGGAGCAGGGCCAGGGCGTCGGCGTCCTCCTTCACCCGGACGTAGAAGATCCCCAGGGACTCCGATTGGTCCGCCACCGGGACGCAGACCGCGCGCTCGGGCTTGTCGAGCAAGTGCGCCTGCCAGGGGCTCAAGCCCCTCTCCTGGAGGCAGCGCTCCAGGGTCACCCAGGACCCCCCGGGGGAGCCCGCGAGGTTGCGGGCGGTGAGGGGCAGCATGTCGCCCTCGCCGCGCATGCCCGAGACGTAGAGGGCGTAGTCCTTGACCCCCAGGTACTGGTCGACGGCGGTCTCCAGCCTCGGCTTGATCTCCTCCCAGGACATCGCCACGGAGAGGCCCTTCACCATGGCGTAGAGCGCGGAAGACTCCTTGTGGCTGCGCTGGGTCTCGGAACTCTGGGCCCTGGCCTCGGCCAGGGCCTTGGCGACGGCCTCCCGGCGCGCCTTGAGCTGAGTCACCTTCCCCAGGAGGTGGCCCTGCTCCCCGACCTCCCGCCGGGAGAGGAAGCCCGCGTAGAGGCACCCGCCCAGGCTCCAGCCGCCCGCGACCAGCAGCATGAACCGCTCCACGTCGTCCGGAGACCGGTACGCCGCGGCTCCCACGAACGCCGCGGCCGCCACGACGGCAGCGCCCCAGGGACGCCTCGGGTAGGCGGCCAGGACCGCGGCCGCGGGGGCCAGGGCCAGGAGGGCCAGCTCGATCATGCCCCGACCACCCTGTTGCGCCCCTTGCCCTTGGCCCGGTAGAGCCGCTCGTCGGCCACCCGGACGATCTGGCTGGGAGTCGTGGCGTCGGCCGGGAAGCACGACACGCCGAAGCTCATGGTCGCGGTCGTCTTCTCGCCCTGGAAGACGAACGGCTCGGCCGCGACGCGCTCGCGGATGCGCTCGGCCAGGGCCGCCGCCTCCGGCAGGGACACGCTGGGCAGGATGAGGCAGAACTCCTCCCCGCCGTAGCGGGCCGGGAAGTCCACGGGCCGGCAGAAAGCGGTCAGGATCGACGCCACCGAGCGCAGGAGGTGGTCCCCGGCCTGGTGCCCGTAGCGGTCGTTGTAGCCCTTGAAGTGGTCGACGTCGCCGAGGATGACCGAGACCGGCGTCTGGCCGCGGCCCGCGCGCAGGAGCTCCTCGCCCAGGCGCGACTGGAAGGCCCGGTGGCTGAAGAGCTGGGTCAAGGCGTCGTGGGTGGCCTGCTCCCGGACGCTCTCGTAGATGCGGATGTTCTCGAGGCTCAGGCTCGCCATGGTGGTGATGAGGTCGAGCGCCTGGGCCTCCTCCGGGCCAAACGCCGCCGGCGTGTCGGACTCGACCTTGACGAACCCGGAGGGCTGGCGCATGACCTTGATGGGCGCCGCGATGCCCGAGCGGAAGCCCGCCTGGGGCCCGGAGGTCAGCCGCGGGTCCGTGGCCGCGTCCTTGACGAGCACGACCGTCCCGTTCTTGAAGGCCAGGTCGAGCAGCGGGTCGCCGGAGGCCCAGGCCTGGATGCGCACCCGCGTCCCGGGAAAGCGCGAGTTGAGCACCCCCGAGAGGCGCAGGTGGACCTCCCGGGCGTCGAGCGTGCTCCCGAGGCTCCGGGCGCTCTCGATGAGGATGCGCCGGAGGTTGATCTGGATGGCCGCGGCCGAATGGTAGGCGCGCAGGCGCCCCGACTCCTGCTCGTCGTCGCGGATGGCCGCGGCCACCGACGCCAGCTCGAGGCGCGCCTCCTTCAGGGCGTCGCTGCCGCTCCTGTGGTGCAGGCCGAGAGCCCAGGCCAGCAGCCACATCCCGGCGACCTCCAGGCCGTAGACCGGCCGCAGGGGCGCCGCGGCCGCGGCGAGCACCATGCCCGCGATGCTCACCATGAAGAGGAAGATGACGTGCGACTCGGTCTCCCGGCGGTAGTCGGACCAGAGGAAGATCAGCCCGTAGAGAGGGAAGAAGGCGGGCCCCAGGGCCGGGGCGACGATGAACAGGACCGACAGGGGCGCGAAGACGAGCGTCGAGCCGAGGAGGGTGAGGAAGCGGTAATCGAACATCAGTTCACTCGCCTCCCCCGCGGGGAGGCGAGTAGTTGTGGGGGCAAAATCGTTTCATCAGGTTCCTCCTTAATAAAACGACATCAACCCCCCCGCTACTCGCCCCCCCGCGGGGGGGGGGCGAGTGACTTCTCACGCGGAAAGCTTGGAGGTGTCGAGAATCGCACTCGAGTCCAACCGTTCCCCGCCACGGCCGCTACAGGCTTAGTCCGCCCGGCACGGCCCGGGAAAACCGGCGGACGGGTGCTCCCGGGGTGTCCCGTTTTTCATCTCGAGGCCGGCCTCGACGGAACGAGCGATGCATGCCTCCAGCCTGCTCATGACGCCGGCGCTCCCCCAGCAGGTGTCGGGGACCGGCGTGAGCTCACTGCTTGTTAGGCAGTCGCCCAGGCCAACGGTGAGTTGGCTTTTGTTTGTTTGGTCTGATTTTATCCTGGCTCTGACCAACCAGGGCCTGCTGCCGGTGACCTAAGAACAGCTGTCGAACCTAGTTCACCCCCGTATACCGCCCTGAACCCTCTTGGGTTCAGGGAGGAAAGCCGTTTGATCAGCTTTCCTCTATATTACATTGTATCAAAAATCGCAACTACTCACCCCCAGGCTGGGAGACATCCTGATTAAACGGCATCTGCCCCCTCGCTACTCGCCTCCCCGCGGGGGAGACGAGTGACATCAGCGCCTTGGCCAGCTCTCCCGCCGAGCGGGTGCGCTTCTCGGGGTCCGCGGCCAGGGCCTGGCGGAACAGCTCGTCGATGCCGGGCGGAAGGCCGGGCACGACCTTCGAGATGGGCGGGAAGGACATGTTCATCTTGTTGAGCAGCATCCCCGAGCCCACGCCGCTGAAGGGCTGGCGGCCGCTCAAGGCCTCGTAGAGGCAGACCGCCATGGCGTAGACGTCCGCCTCCCGGCGGATGATGCCGTTCTCCTGCTCGGGAGGCATGTAGGGCGGCGTGCCCAGCACGGTGTTGGTCACGGAGAAGCGGTTGATGGCGTCCTTGGCGACCCTCGCCACGCCGAAATCCATCACCCTCACGTAGCCCTCGTCGTCCACCATCACGTTGGAGGGCTTGAGGTCGCGGTGGATCACGTTGCGGCCGTGGGCGAAGTCGAGGGCCGACGCGATGCCCTGGAACACGGCGACCGCCCGGTCCAGCGGCAGGCGGCCCTCCTTGGCGACGATCTCGTGGAGGGTGAGGCCGGCGACGTGCTCGAACACCAGGTAGACCTGGCCGCCCTCCTCGAGGATCGAATAGATCTCCACGATGTTCGGGTGGTGCAGGGCCGCCACCGTCCTGGCCTCGGCGAGGAAGCGATCTCGCTCGCGGCCGTCGAGGCGCAGCTCGTCGCGCATCTTCTTGATGGCCACCTTGCGGCCAAGCGTTCGGTCGATCCCCTCGAACACGACGCCCATGCCGCCCGCCCCGATCTGGCGGACGATCTCGAACTTGTCGGTCAGGGGGGACGGCGCGTCCGCCCCCGGCGGCGAGGACCTCGGCCCCGCCGCCAGCGCCTTCGGCCCGAGGGACCCGACCGCGGGCGGGCCCTGGACCGCGACCGGCCCCGCGTCCACCACCCCGAAGGCGAAGACGAAGAGCCCCACGGCCAGCAGCAGCCCCAAGGCGATGAGGACGAAGGTCATGGTCCCGATATGAGCCTTGGCCGGGGCCGCCTCGGCCGCCGCCTTCTGGGACTCGGGCCTGGCCTCCCCGGGGAAGAGGAACAGCAGGTCGCTGTCGGCGGGCATCTGCAGGGCCGAATCCAGGCTGCTCTGGAACTTCGGGTCGAGCGACGCCGCTTTCTTGAGGTTCTCCAGCATGCCTTCCCGGTCGCCGAGCCCACCCAGGGCGTGGGCGCGGTTGGCGTAGGCGGCGGCGTCCTTGGGGTTGAGCTCCAGGGCCGCCTGGGCCGCCTTCAGGGCGGCCTTGTAGTCCTTCTGCCGGTTGAGCGCGAACGCCTTGGCGTTGAGCAGCGCGGAGCTGTTCGGGGCCAGCTTGAGGCCCGCCTCGGCGTCGCGCTGCGCGTCCTGGTACCGGCGCAGGTTGGCGTTGGCGACCGAAGCGTAGAAATGGGCCTGGGCGTTGTTGGGGTTGAGCTCGAGCGCCTTGCGCGCCAACGAGCGCGCCGCGTCGTAATCGCCCATGCGCAGGGCCTTCTCCACGAGCCGGACCTGCGCCGCGGATTGGGCGAACTGGCCCTGAGAGGGGTCGAGCCTCGACCCCGCCTTCCCGGCGGAAGGCGCGTCGAAGGAGCCGAAGGACAGTTGGGCCGCGGCCTGCTCCGCGGCCGCGGAAGGCGAAGCGGTCACGCGGCTCTCGGAGAGCTTGAGGGTCGAGAAGGCGTTCTTGTCGTCGGGGTTCAGGGCGAGGGCCGACTCGGCGTCCTGGACCGCGCCGGGGTAGTTCTGCATCATGTAGTTCGCCATGGCCCGGCCGCTGTAGGCCGCGGCGTTCTCGGGGTCGCGGTTGATGGCCTTGTCGAAGGACTCCTTCGCCTTTGGGGCGTTGCCGCCGCTGAGCTGGTTCTGGCCCTGGCTCGTGTCGGGATCGGGCTTGGGGCGGGGAGGCCTGTAGAACAGCGAATCCTCCTCGCCGGGCTTGCCCGGGAACATCTTCTGGATAGCGGGCTGGAGTTCATCGAGGACCCGCTGGGCCAACTCGGACGGAGGGCCGAACCACTGCCCGGGGACATGCTTCACGCCAGGCCCAGGCCGATCGTGGCCAACTCTATCTCCTGGCAACTCGCCTGGGTCCCGGTTGAGCCGCCGATAATCCCCGCGGATCGCGTCTCGATAGTCCTTGATCTTGCCAACGAATTCCGGCGAATCCTTGCTGACAGTGCCCGCCTGCGCATCCAACTCCAGACTCGCGAAATCCCCGGACCGGAGCGTCATGTCGAGCATGGCGGACTTGTGCATCTGAGCCATCTGGGGGTCCTTCACGAACGCGTTGAATTTGTCGTAGATGCCGGGCCCGAAATAGCTGTCCATCGCTTCCCGGTAGAAAGCGGCTCCCCCCGGCGCTGTCGTGCCGACTCCCGTCGTACCCACTCTTGAGGTGCCGGCACCCAGGCCGCCCTTCAGATGCTTTTGGCCCCTGTTCGCGCTGTCCAACACGACGTCCAGGCCCGCTTCCGCCACGTCTTCGGTGAGCAGGTTCATGGCCTCCTCACGTGACATCAGCTTGGGCACGTAGGGCGCGGGGGTTTCGCTCGAGGGAACGTCGCTCTTTTTCTTCTTCGTGCCTTCGCCATGGCAGGGCTCGCCCGCGGCCCCAGCGAGGACCAGCAAAAGCCCCATCGTCGCAAAGAAAATCTTTCCCTTCATAGGATCACCCCGGGAGCTGTAAATATATATATTAAGTGTAGAGGGAGGCCCGTGATTTGTCAAGCCTGATTCCCTTAATTTACCGGTAATTAACAGCCCAGGCCCTCGACGGCCGCGAGGAACTCGGGAGCGTTGCGGTAGCGCTTGTCGGGGTCGGGCGAGAGCACCTTGGCCATTACGCCGTCCAGCCCCGGCGGGAACCCGTCCTTTCCCGTCGAGGAGAGGGGCGCGAACCGGCCGTTGAGCTTGTTGAGCAGCATCCCCGCGCCCTGGCCGGCGAAAGGCAGCTCGCCGGTGAGCATCTCGTAGAACACGATCCCCAGGGCGTACACGTCCGACTCCGGGCGCACCGTACCCTGCTCGAGCTCCGGGGCCATGTACGGCGGCGTGCCCACCACGGTGTTGGTCATCGTCTTGGTCATGGCGTCCTTGGCCTGCCGGGCCACCCCGAAGTCCATCACCTTGCAGGACCCGTCGTCCGTCACCATGATGTTCGACGGCTTGATGTCGCGGTGGATGATCTTGTGCCGGTGCGCGTACTCCACCGCGGCGCAGGAGTGCTTCAGGATGTGCCGGGCCTGCTCCAGGGGCAGGGTCCCGCGCTCCTCCAAGAGCGCGGCGAGGGTCTTGCCCGAGGCGAACTCGAAGACCAGGTAGAGGTCGACCCCGTCCTCCACGATGGAGAAGATCTCGACGATGTTCGGGTGGTGCAGGGCCGCGACCATCCGGGCCTCCTGCAGGAACCGCTCCTTCTCCCGCCGGTCGAGGCGGATCTCGTCGCGCATCCTCTTGATCGCCACAGGACGGTCGAGCGCCTGGTCGCGCCCCTCGTAGACCACGCCCATGCCGCCCAGGCCCACCTCGCGGACCAGCTGGTACTGCGACCAGAACCCCGTCGTCGGGGCCGCGCCGTCGGCCGGCGCCGGGCCCGCCCCCGGCGAGGCTTCCGCCGTCCCCCCCGTGAGGTACCGGACCGTGTTGCGGACCTTCTCCCTCCAGGTGGCCGAGAGGACGTGCAGGAGACCCAGGGCCACCAGGAACCCGCCGGACACCACCAGCGCCACCATCCTCACGAACCTCTTTTTGCGGGTCTGGGGCGAGACCGGCGCGGTCTTGGCGGAGGCTGACTCCTCGTCGAACAGGAAGAGGATGTCCCCGGACTCCGGCGCCTGCAGCGCCGCCTCGTAGCGCTCCTTGAACCTGGCGTCGAGCTCGGCCGAGCGCTTGAGCGATTCGAGCATGCCGGCGCGGTCGCCCATGCCGGCCAGGGCGAACGCCCTGTTCTGGAAGGCGAAGGCGTTGTTGGGCTCGCGCTCCAGGGTGAAGTTGGCGTCGCCCAGGGCCTCCTTGTACTTGCCCGTCTTGCTGAGCGCCCACGCGCGGCTCTGGAGCGCGGGGGTGTTGCCCGGCACCAGGTTCAAGGCGTAGCTCGCGTCATAGACCGCGTCGTTGAACCGGTCGAGCTTGTTGTTGGCGATGGCCCGGTAGTTCCAGGCCTGGGCGTTGCGGTTGTTGAGCTGGATGGCGTGGCTGGCGCTCTCGTGCGCCAGGACGTAGTCCCGGACCACGAGGGCGGCGGCGGCTTCCTTAGTGTAGACCGAGGAACGCTGCACGGCCGACTCGTCCGGCGGCTGGACGAACGGCCCGGGCGCGCCCGGCCGGGCCACCCCCGGCTGCGGCGCCCCCTGCGGGGGGAGCTGGCCCACGGCGAGGGCCCCCGCCCCGGCCTCCACGCCCGGGTCAAAGGCGCCGGGCATAGGGCCCAGCCCGGCCTCCCCCATGCCCTCGAACGCCGAGGACGGGAGGGTCTGGGTATTCACGCGGTTCTCGGAGAGCTTCTGGAGCCCGAACGCCGGCTTGTTGTTGGGGTCCTGCTTGAGCACCATGTTCGCGGCCTGGAGCGCCTTGGCGTAGTCGCCCAGGTTGTGCGCCGCGTTCCCGTAGGCCACGATGGTCTCCGGGTCCTTCGCCCCGAGCTGGATGGCGCGGTCGAGGTCCACGAAGCACTGCCTGTAGTTCTGCACCGCGCAGCCCATGTGCCCCTTCTCGGCCCAGGCCACGGGGGAATTCGGCGAGGATGCCGTCCAGTCCGGCACGTACCCCTTGCGGAACTCCCACACCAGGCTGGGCGTGAAGTTCGGGTCCCCCGGCTTGGGGCCCTGGCCAGGCCCGGCGTTGTTGGCGACGGGAGCGGGATACTTCAGACGGAGCGCCACCAGCAGTTGATCCCGGAGATCCGAATCGGAGATCGCGTCGATCTCCGTCCGGATCTGAACGGCGTACTGCATGACGTCGCCTTCGACGGGCGCGTCGCCGCTGATGAGGTCCCGTATCCGCTCGAACCTCTGGAATTCCTCGTTGATGTCGTCCTTGCCCGCCGCCGGCCCCGTCCTGTCTCCCGGCGGCGCAGGGTCTCCAGCCTTGAAACCCGCCGACGACCGGGGCGGCCCCAGGGCGGCGGCGACGACGATGGCGGCGAGGCAGGCGGCGAAACGGTTCATGGGACCCTCCCTGATTAAAGTGTACCGCCACCCCCTTGATTTGTCAAGGTTCCCCTGTTATACTAAACCTGAAGGCGCACTCTCTGCCGAGAGGGGAGGCCACTATGCGAACATTGCTGGCTTTGCTGTTCGGGATCGTCGTCGTCACCCTGCCCGTCCTGGTCGGAGCCGCGGATACCCCCAAGGTGGACCCTGACCCCGGCCTCTCCGACGCCGACTGGTGCGCCAAACACGCCCCGTCGGTGAGCGGAGGCAGCGTCGACGTCTGCAAGGCATTCCAGGAGTGGATCAAGGACCCCAAGGACAGGCCCCCCGAAGGCTCGAAGAGGCAGTACTGCCGCGATCAGACGAGCGTGGACAGGCTGCGCGGCTTCCTGGTGAAGATCGCGACCCCGGCCGCCTCATAAGCGAGCAGGTCGAGTCCTGGAGCCCCCGGATCGCCCGGGGGCTCTCTCATGCCCGGCCGGCGGATAAGAGCGCCTAAAATAACCCAGGCGGCCCCCGGAAGGCCGAGCCTGAGCCGAGTTCGAGGCGCGACGACCGAGCACCATGCCGCCGAGGAGTGACTCCAATGCGGCATTGGTGTAAGGGAGGAGCAACGAAGAAATCGGCCAGGATCGGCCTTCCCCGGAGGGGCGGGCGTCTTTTGCCCGCAGGCAGCGTTACTCGTCGCTTACAGGCCTACAGGCCTGCTCGCTCCTCGCGCCTCGCCTGCGGGCAAAATCCATCCCGCCGGGGGCGGCCTGGGTTATTTTAGGCGCTCTAAGGCGGCGAGGAGCTCCGTGGGGGTGCGGTAGCGCTTGTCGGGGTCCGGGGAGAGGACCTTCGCCATCACGTCGTTGATCCCGTCGGGGAGCTTCTGGCTCGTCGCCTCCGAGAGAGGCGTGAACCGTCCGTTGAGCTTGTTGAGCAGCATCCCCGCGCCCTGGCCGGCGAAGGGGAGCGAGCCCGCGAGCATCTCGTAGAACACCACCCCCAGGGCGTACACGTCCGACTCCGGGCGCACCGTGCCCTGCTCCGACTCGGGGGCCATGTACGGGGGCGTGCCCACCACGGTGTTGGTCATCGTCTTGTTCGCGGCGTCCTTGGCCTGCCGCGCCACCCCGAAGTCCATCACCTTCGCCGACCCGTCGTCCGTCACCATGATGTTCGACGGCTTGATGTCGCGGTGGATGATCTTGCGCCGGTGCGCGTACTCCACCGCGGCGCAGGCGTCCTTCAGGACGGCCAGGGCCTGGTCGAAGGGCAGCGTCCCGCGCTCGCTCATGTGCGCGGCCAGGGTCTTGCCCGAGGCGAATTCGAAGACCAGGTAGATGTCCCCCCCGTCTTCGACGATGGAGTAGATCTCGACGATGTTCGGGTGGCGCAGGGCGGCCACCATCCGGGCCTCCTGCAGGAACCGCTCCCGCTCGCGCCGGTCGAGGCGGATCTCGTCGCGCATCTTCTTGATCGCGACGGGCCGGTCGAGGGAGGTGTCCACCCCCTCGTAGACCACGCCCATGCCGCCCAGGCCCACCTCGCGGACCACCCGGTACTTCGACCAGAACGCCCCGGCCCCGTCTTGCTCGGCGGGGCCGCCGGCGGCGGCCCCCGTCCCGAGCGCGCGCCTCATCGTCGTGCGCACCTTCTCCCGCCAGGAGGCGGAGAAGAAGTGCAGGAGCCCCAAGGCCAGGAGGACCCCGCCGGACGCCACGGACAGCACCAGCGTCCCAAGGCGCCTCTTGGGCGCCGGCGCCTTGGCCGCGGGAGCGGCCTTGGCGGCATCCTCGTCGAACAGGAACAGGACGTCGTCCGAGTCCGGCGCCTGCAGCGCCGCCTCGTAGCGGTCCTGGAACCGGCCGTCGAGCTCGGCCGAGCGCTTGAGGGACTCGAGCATGCCGACGCGGTCCCCCAGCCCGGCCAGGGCGAAGGCCCTGTTCTGGAAGGCGAAGGCGTTGTTGGGGTCGCGCTCGATGATCCTGTTGGCGTCGGCCAAGGCCTCCTTGTACTTCTTCATCTTGCTCTGGGCCCACGAGCGCGTCTGGAGCGCGGGCGTGTTCTCCGGCACCAGCTTCAAGGCGAAGCTCGCGTCCTGGACGGCGTCGCTGAAGCGGTCGAGCTTGTTGTTGGCGATCGCCCGGTAGTTCCAGGCCTGGGCGTTGTTGGAGTTGGTGTCGATGGCCCGGCTGGCCGCGTCGGCCGCGCGCAGGTAGTCGCGCATGGACAGGGCGGCGGCGGCCTCCTTGGCGAAGACGAGCGAGCGCTGCTCGGCGGCGGTCAAGGCCTCCCGCCGGGACGCCCCGCCGCGGTCCAGGGCCGCCACCGCTCCCAACTGCACGGAGCTCTCCGCGTCCGCGGGCGAGTCGCCCAAGCCCGTGAAGGCTCCGCCGCGCATCGCGGACGGCAGGGACGCGGCCTGCGCGCGGCCCTCCGAGAGCTTCACGATGGCGAAGGCGACCTGGTTGCCGGGGTCGACCTTCAGAGCCTGCGAGCCGGCCTTGATGGCCAGCTGATAGTCGCCGAGGTGGTGGGCGGCCGTCCCGTAGGCGGCGAAGGTCTTGGAGTCGTTGGCGCCGAGCTTGATGGCCTTGTCGAGGACGGGGAACGCCCCGCGGTAGTCCCTCTCCAGGACCATGTTCTGCCCCTGCTTCGAGTAGCCCGAGGAGCTGTCCGGACGGTCGCGCATCTCGTTCTCCGCCAGCTTCTTGCGCGAGTCCCACAACGCCATGTTGACGACGTCCCGGAACGACACGGGAGGCGTGGTACCCGGGTTGGCGTTCGAGGAATCGGTCGTATTCACGGCCGGCCTGTTGGAAGTGTCGGCGGCCGGGAGCTTGTTGGGGTCCGTCGGCCCCTCAGGCACGACGACAGGCGGCCCGGCCGCCGTCAGCCTGTCGACTTCAGCCTCGACCATCTTCTGTCCGTAAGGGCTCAACCCGGTGGTGATCCTGCCGCTGTACAAGGATATGATCTTCGCCCTGATCCCCGGCTTCTCTCCTTCGGTCGCCGTTTTCCATTTTTCCTTATATGGCGCCAACTGCCTATTCAATTCCCTGAAGATCTCCAGATCCTGGGCCTCGAGATCCTGGGGCATCTCGTCGGGGGACGGCTCGGTCACGGTCGTGTCGGTCCCGGAGTTCGGGTCCGAGGTATCCACCCCGGCGACAGGGTCGGCCGAGGTGCCGTCCTTCGTGGTGCCGGTCGTGCCGCCTTCGCCCGTGTCGGTCCCGGGGGGCAGCGCCCGGGCCGCCAGGAGCGGCACGAGCAGCAGGCCAGCCAGCAGAGCGCTCGCAGTCTTCATCGGGTAAGCCTCCCCTATGAAGTGTAGCCCGTCACCCTTGAATTGTCAAGGAAGGCCTGTTATACTAATTATCGCACGAGGGTTTTCCGTCTTACGGAGGTATCGCCATGCACGCACTACTGTTGGCCGTCCTGGGCGTCGTCGTGGCGCCGCCGCTGCAGGCGACGCCCGTGGTCCAGGGCTTTGACTTCATGAGGGCGGAGGACAAGACGTACTGCGACCGTCTGCGCCTCCCCGCCGACAAGCTCAATGACTGCTACATCACGAGGGACTTCATCCGGGAAGCCCAGCTCTACTGGGCCGCGGCGGACGCGGGCAGGCCGACCCCCCTCCTCAGGCTCATGCCGCTGGAAGTGGACATGACCTACGCCAAGCCGGACAAGGACGAGAAGAAAGACGAGAAGAAGCTGATCATCAGGACGGCGATCAGGCAGAGCCTCGACAGCACCTACATGGTCTGACTCATCTTCCGACGGCCTGCGGAGCCGGCTGGTAGGCTGCCCGGTCGGTCTCGCCGACCTTCATCAGCTTGTCCTTGGAGATCTTGCCGACGCGTTTGAAGGAATAGTCCACGTAATACTTCTTGCCCGCCTCGAGGCCCTGGGAGAACTCCTTGACATAGGCCATGAAGTCCACGGCGTACGCCTCGGCGGCCGGGAAGGCCAGCTCCTTCTCCAGGAGCGTCGGGTCGAACCAGTTCGGGACGTCCTTCTTGAGCTTGAGGACCAGGACGGTCCGCTCGCCCGCGTAGTAGGAAGCCCACTTGTCCTTGAGGGTCAGCGCCAGGGAAGGCGTGAGCGACTGGGCGAGGATCCCCGTCGGGTCCGGGCTCATCGCGATCTTCTTGACCGGCGCGAGGACGAAGTCCCCGTCGCGGTTCCCCCCCTGGACCACCTTGTAGTCGTAGGCGGCCTCGCGCTCGTAGATCCCCACCCACGGCCCCTCGAGGCAGACCTGGAACCTGTCGTACTCCCACGGCAGCAGCGGCTGGCGGTCCCTCAACGTGACGGAAGCCCGCTCCTGCCAGGTGAAGCCGGGGCGCTGGTGGCAGACCTGCTGGCCGTTGGGGCCCTGCGGGTAGCACTCCTCGACCCACTCGGTGCTGCGCAGCCACACCGACTGCGTCTGCGGGGGATCGCCGGCGCCGATCGTGAAGTTCACGCAATCACGGTCGTAGCGCGTGTAGTACGCGTGGGCCGCGACGGCCTGCGCGTCCTTGTTCTCGGCCGCCTTCTCCTTCACGGCCTTGATGACGTCCGACACGTTGATGCCTTGGTCGAAGTCCAACGTCGGCAGCTCCGCGCCGGCGCCTTCGGCGCAGGCCGGGACGGCCGACAGGGCCAGGGCGAGGACCGTCGCCGGGACCATGATGACGGCTGTTCTCATCGAGGGGTACCTCCTAATATAAGGCCCTGGCAGCCAGGCCAAAGGACCCATGGACGACATGGGTCCATTATACCACAGAAGGACCCGGGATGGGACGTTATTTGGAGGCCATGCCCAGCATGAGCCGCAGGCTGGCGCCGAAGGTGCGGACGGGCTGGCCCAAGGTCGCCGAGACCAGCCGCACGCACCCCAGCGAGCACCCGGGCTCGCACGACTTGTGCCGGTCGTTGGACCTCAGGTCGGCGAAGCTCATGGAGGCCAGCGGCCACCGGCTTTCGCGCTGCTGGCCGCACCACTGGACCGTCCCGTCGCCGTTGACGTAGAGGAACTTGAACCCCGCCAGGCATTTCCAGGGGCGCGAGAAATCGCCCATCACCATCTCCGAAAGGTGCTTGCCGTAGAAGTTGACCCCCTCGAAGACACCGTAGCGGCGCAGGAGCTCCAGGTACTTCTCCCCCCGGATGGCGATGCGCCCCCCGGGGCCGTGCTGGATCGAGAACCCGAACGCCAGCCGCAGCCCCTCGAGGGCCTTGCGGAACTCGGCGTAGGAGTCGACGGTGTCCTCGCAGAGCACCGTCTGGACCTCGACCGTGAACTTGGCCTCCTCGCTCAGCAGCTTGAGCCTGGGCAGCACGGCCTTGAGGGACTTCTGCGAGGTCGGGGTGGGCGCGACGGAGTCCACCGAGACCTGCATGAAGTCGAGGCCCGCGTCGTTGAGGTCGCGGATGCTCCGGGAGGTCAGCAGGAATCCGTTGGTGATGATGGTGCAGAGGTTCGAGCCGCCGCGCTTGGACTTGACGTGGCGCACCAGCGCGGCGATGTCGGGGTGCAGGAGGGGCTCGCCGCCGAGGAGGTCGTAGACGAGCGCGCCGAGCCCGTCGAGCCTGTCGACGCGCGACCGCAGCTCCGACAAGGGCGGGGGCGGCGCCCCGGGGGCGTACTCGTCGCAGTAGGCGCAGCGCAGGTTGCAGTCGTCGGTGACGACCATCTGCGCGTAGAACGGCCGCGCGTCCATGACGCGCTTGGCTCCGGTCAGCACGAACCGCCAGTCGACGGCCATATTGTATAATTCCCCGACGACCCGCTTCCCCGCGGGGGAGGCCATCATACCAAATGGAACGGCCAGACATCTCGACGCTGCTGCGCCAGACCCGCATCCTCCGCGCGCCCCGGAGGATGCTCTCCACCTTCGGCGCCACCAGGATCGCCTACCACCTCCTCTCCCCCGTCGCCGAGCCCCAGGGGAAGACGCGCATCCGCCGGGGGACGGTCGTCTCGGAGAAGCCCCTCATCGTGACGGCCGACTCGTTCGCGGAGCGGTTCAAGGACTTCGGGGAATCCGCCGACGAGTTCGCGCCCTGGGTCTCCGAAGCCTACAAGGACCTCCTCCGGGCGCTGGAGTACAATTTCAGGAACGAGGGATTCTCCACGAGCATGGTGTCGGCCGTCCCGGCGGATGCCGTGGACCGGGCCATCAAGGAGCTCGACGCGTCCGACGAGCGCCACGGCGCGATCGTCGCCTGCCCGGACGCCGGCTGGTCGCTGGCCCTCATGAAGCTCACCCTCGAGGAGGCCGCGCGCTCCTTCCCGACGCACCTGCGCGACCTCGAGCGCCGGGGCCTGTTCGACCCCGACGGCAAGAGGCGGGCCGCCCTGCGCCGGGAGATCGAGGGGCTCTTCGCCGCCGCCCAGGGCGATCCCGAGGCGCGCGAGGCCCTCGGCCTCAAGCTCCGCGAGCACGGCCTCTTCGAGGAGTACGAGGACCGGTTCCTGGGGCTGTTCTGACCCGGGCAAGCCCTCGGGACCGAAAGACCTACCGCTGCCTTGGGTCCAATGGCCCGTTTTTCGTGCTATAATCCGGGCGTACCATACATTGCCGCGCCGAGCGTCCATAAGGAGGTATCTATGGTCCGAGCCGTGAGATGGCCGATCCTGGCAGCCTTCGTCCTGAGCCTCGCATCCGCCGCGGTCGCGCAGGAGACCCTGGGGTCGTCGCCCACCCAACGCATCGTCGTCTTCAAATCACATACGACTCCCGCGTCCCGCGTGACCATCGCCGCCCAGTCGGGGGCGTCCGTCCTGCGCGAGCTGAGGCTCATCGACGCGGTCGTCATCAAGGTCGCCGCGGCCCAGGCCCAGGCCGCCGAGTCGGCGCTCAAGGCGAGGCCCGAGGTCGTCCGCGTCGACCCGGACCCGCGCATCAACTGGCTCGAGGCCGCCCCCGCGACCGTGGCGGACGCGCCCTGGCCCTCGATGCAGGATTTCCTGCCCCGCCGGTTCGAGCTCTCCGACCCGCCGCCGGCCTCCGACGACCCGGGGTCCTCCGCCGGGCAGGAGAAGCCCTGGGGCATCGGGCGCGTCAACGCCCCGGCCGCGTGGGCCGTCACCAAGGGCAAGGGCGTCAAGGTCGGCGTCGTCGACACGGGCATCGACGTCGACCATGCCGACCTCAAGGCGAACATCGCCGGCGGGTGGAACGCCATCGACAAGGAGCACCCGGACAACTTCAAGGACGACAACGGGCACGGCACGCACGTGGCCGGCACCATCGCGGCCGTCGACGACGAGGCCGGCGTGGTCGGGGTCGCGCCGCAGGCGTCGCTCTACGGCGTCAAGGTCCTCGACAAGGACGGCGGCGGCACCTTCAGCGACGTCATCGCGGGGATGGAGTGGACCGTCGCCAACAAGATGCAGGTCGTCAACATGAGCCTGGGAGCGGCGCGGGGCAACGATTCCCTCAAGGCGGCCGTGGAAGCCATGGCCAAGGCGGGGGTGATCCTAGTCGCGGCGGCGGGCAACTCCGGGGGCGCCGTGGGCTTCCCCGCGGCCTACCCCGGCGCCATCGCCATCGCGGCCATGGACTCCAAAGACAAAGTCGCCTCGTTCTCGAGCCGCGGGCTCCAGGTCGCCTTCATCGCCCCGGGCGTGGCCGTCAGATCCACCTACATGGGCGGGGGCTACAGCAGCCTCTCGGGCACCTCCATGGCCTGCCCGCACGCCGTCGGCCTGGCGGCGCTGGCGGTCGCGGCCAAGGGGCTGGGCGACACCGAAGCCCTGCGGGCCCACTTCAAGGCCAACGCCGCGGCGCTCCCCGGCGTCCCCGCCGAACAGCAGGGAGCTGGGGTCGTGGACGCTGCCAAGCTGGTCCAGTAGTCCCAATCACTCGCCTCCCCCGCGGGGAGGCGAGTAGCTGTGGGGGCATATTCTGTTTCATAAGGAATTCCTTAAATAAAACGGCATATGCCCCCCCGCTACTCGCCCCCCCCGTGGGGGGGGGCGAGTGATTTATGTATAATATCGCCATGTTGCCGAGTTCCCGGGTCAGCCGGTGGGCCGCGAGCGCCGCGGGCGTCCTCGCCGCCTCCGTGCTGTCCGTCGCGGTGGCGCGCGGGCACTACAAGCCCTACGCGGCCGACGCCCCCCCGTACCGCCAGCTCGGCGGCGCGGCGGCCAAGGTCCAGATCGTCGAGTATTCCGATTTCCAGTGCCCGGCCTGCAGCGCGGCCCACAAGTCTGTCAAGCAGGTCCTGTCCGTCTACGGCGAGAAGACGCGGGTGACCTTCAAGCACTTCCCGCTCGAGAAAGCCCACCCCTTCGCCCGCGCCGCGGCGGTAGCCGCGGAGTGCGCCGGGCGCCAAGGGAAGTTCTGGGACTACCACGACGTCCTCTTCGAGCGCCAGAAGGAGTGGGTCCCCCGCCATGAGGAGGGCAAGCCCGCCCCGTCTGAGAAGGCCCCGGCCGAATGGTTCGCCGCGTACGCCGCCCAACTGCGCCTCGACAAGGCCGCCTTCGCCGCCTGCCTCGCCGACCCCGCGGCCAACGCCGCCGTCGACGCCGACCTCGAGGAAGGCAAGAACCTGCCGGTCGGGGCGACCCCGACCTTTTTCGTGGCGGGCAAGCGCTTCGTCGGAGGCAGACAGCTCTCGACCCTGGGCACCCTCTGGATCGACAAGAAGCTCAAGAACCCATGAACGACGCCAAGACAACCGCCGAGGCGCTTCCGCGGCCCTGGGCCGCCTGGGCCAGCATCGCGGCCCGCCTCGCCCTGGGCGCCGTCCTCGTCGTGGCGGGGGCGGGCAAGGCGGCGGCGCCCACCGAGGATTTCGCGGCGGTCATCGAGGCCTACGCCATCCTCCCCGTCGGCCTGACCCTCCCCGTGGCGGCGGCCCTCCCCTGGGCCGAGCTCCTCATCGGGTACGCCCTGCTCGGCGGCTTCATGACGCGCTGGGCGGCGGCGGCCGCCGCCGGGCTGTTCTCGGCGTTCGTCCTGGGGATGGCCTCCACGCTCGCCCGCGGCATCTCCCTGCACAACTGCGGGTGCTGGGGCTTCAACTGGCACGTGCCCGTGCCCGTCTCCATCTCGCTCGACATCGTCCTGGCCGGCGCGGCCGTCTGGCTGCGGCTGAAGGGGCGCCCGATGTTCAGCCTCGACCGCTGGGTGACGGAGGGATCGTGAAGACCATCCTCGCTGTAGACGACGACCCCTCGACCCGGGAGTTCTACGAGCAGGGGCTGCCCCTCTTCGGCTTCAAGATCGCCTGCGTCGAGGACGCCGTCCAGGCCAGGACCTACCTGGCGACGAAGAAGCCCGACCTGATCATCATGGACGTCATGATGCCGGGCGTCGACGGCATCAGCCTGACCAGCGAAGTGCGCTCCCAGCCCGAGACGTCCCACATCCCCATCCTGGTGGTCAGCGCCCTGGCCGACGCCGCCACGGTCAACGACGCCCTGCTGTTCGGGGCCGTGGACTACCTGGCCAAGCCCATCTCCATCGAGGTGCTCAAGAACAAGCTCGAGCAGATCTTCGCCCTCGAAGAGAAGCGTAGTCACTCGCCCCCCCACGGGGGGCGAGTAGCGGGGGGCTGATGCCGCAGTCACTCGCCCCCCCCGCATAGGAGGATCGAGTACGGGGGGGCGAGTAGCGGGGGGCCGATGCCGTTTCATCAGTCATGGGCCCTTGGGCCTCCCCCTTGTTGGGACCTAGGCCCCTGGCGACGCCCCGGCGTCCCCGTTAAACTCCCCGTATGCCGCTACGGGACTTGGAACCGACGCCCCTGGTCCACCTGTCGGCCGATTTCGTCCGCGCGAAAGAATACCTCGAAGCCATCGTGACGTCCACCTCCGACGCCATCTGCACGACGGACAACGAGGGACGCATCATGTATTTCAGCCCGGGGGCGGAAAAGATGCTCGGCATGTCGAGCGGCGAGGCCGCGGGCCAGCACGCCCACGCCTTCTACGTCGGCGGCCTGCCGGAAGCCAAGTCGATCATGAGCCTTCTCAGAAAGCAGGGGACCATCGCCAACCGCGAGATGGTCCTCAAGACCAAGGACGGCCGCTCCATCCACGTCAGCATGTCGGCGTCCCTCCTCCGGGACCGCGCCGGCAGGGTCATCGGGACGCTCGGCATCTCCAAGGACATCACCGAGCGCATCGAGCTCGAGCGGCGCCTGCGCGAGCTGTCCATCACCGACAATCTGACCGGCCTCAACAACCAGCGGCACTTCGAGGAACGCCTGCCCCAGGAGGCCGGCCGCGCCAGGCGGCAGCGCTACCGGCTCTCCATCATCATCATCGACCTGGACGGCTTCAAGCAGATCAACGACACGAGAGGGCACCTGGAAGGGGACCGCATCCTCAAGACCTTCGCCGCGACCGTCATGCAGAACGTCCGCCAGGGCGTCGATTCCGCCTACCGGTACGGCGGCGACGAGTTCGTCCTCCTGCTGCCGGGGCTGGCCACGCCCAAGGCCCGGAGGGTGGCCGAGAGGATCGTGGCGGCCGCCAAGGCCAATGCCGCCCTGGCGGGGATCGGCTTCAGCTACGGCGTCGCCGCCCTGTCCCCGTCGGGCCCGGTCAACGATTTCGTCCGCGAGGCCGACCGCAGGATGTTCGAGATGAAGTCCGCCAAGAAGAAGGCGCCCCGCACGCCCCTTTGCTCCCTGCGCGCCCTCTCGTCGGGGCTGGCCGAGGGACGCCCCCTGGCCCTCATCTGGAACAGGGCCCCCCTCCCGGCGCACCTCCCGGCGCGCGCTTCCCTTGCGCCCCCGACGATTGTATAATACACGCGGCCAGAATCCGGGCTCCCGGTGACGGGCCGCTGATGGCCAAGACCAAAGTCCTCATCATCGACGACGACTACGAGATCGTCTCCCTGCTCCTCGAGGTCCTCAAGCACGACGGGTTCGAGGCCGACTCGGCCGGCGACCCGGTGGAGGGGATGCGCAAGGTCCGCGCGCTGCACCCCGACCTCATCATCCTGGACTACCACATGCCCCAGACCACGGGCGCCCACCTCTACGAGTCGCTCAGGCGCAACCAGGCGAGCGCCAAGACACCCATCCTCTTCATGAGCGGGGAAGCCTCGCCCGAGCACATCATGGCGGAGATCTCGGACTCGACGGACTCGCGGTTCCTCCCCAAGCCCATCCACCTCGAGCAGTTCAGGAAGACGGTCCGGGAGATGCTCGTGCCGGCGCCCCCGGCCGACGCCGACTAGTCGTTGTCGTCGTCCGGCAGGTCCTGGGCCGACGAGGCAAGAGCCTGGGGCGCCTGGCCCATGCCGCGCAGCCAGTCGAAGTACTCCTGGAAGGCGGCGACGTCCGCGGGGTCGACGAGGAAGGCCGCGTTCTCGAAGCTGTAGTACTCGGCGTTGGTCGTCCAGTTGTAGGACCCGGTCTCCACCATCGCGCCGTCGAAGACCGTGAACTTGTTGTGCATCACCCCCGCCTTGGTCCTGCCGTCGCCGAGCAAGACATCGAAGCCCTTCTCCCGCAAGAACGGCAGGACGCTGCTGGGGTTGCGGGCCTGCTTGCGGTCGAGCAGGAGCCTCACGCGCACGCCGGCCTGCCGCCGCTCCCAGAGGGCCTCGGCCAGCTCCTTGCTCGTGAAGCTGAACATGGCGACGTCGATGGTGGCCTTGGAGAGCCGGATGGCGGCGAGGAGCGACCGGGCCGCGCCGCCGTTGGGCGAGAAGACCTGCCCGGGGAAACCCACCCCCTGGAAGCTCACGCCGCCCGAAGGGTCGGCCGGCGGGCCAGGAGCGACCTCGATCGGGGGCCGGGGAGCGTCCGGGGCGTAGGCGTTCTCCCACACCCACTTCCAGTGGGCGGCGTAGGCGGCCACGCGGGAGGGGTCGTCCGTGAAGACCGCGTTCTCGTGGTTCGACTTCTCCGGGGATGTCCCCCAGTTGTAGGAGCCGGTCTCCACGAGCTTGCCGTCGAAGATGCCGATCTTGTCGTGCATGATCCCGAAGTCCCCGAGGCCCCGGATGATGCGGGCCTGGATCCGGCGGTCGGCCAGGAGCTTGGCGATGACGGGGTTGCGCCTCCTGCCGTTGGCCGGGAAGACATGGTTCTGGTCGAGGACGACCATGACCTCGACGGCGGGGACGCGGGCGACCGCCCGCTCGATGGCCAGCGAGACGTCGGGCAGCGAGAAATCGTAGAGCAGGAGCTTGAGGCTCGTCCGGGTGGCGTCGATGGCCGTCACCAGGAGCGGGCTCACCGCGGTCTTGCCCAGGAACGCCGCGCGGGGCAGGGTCACGCCGTTGAACGGGAGGCCGTCGAAGGGGACGGCCGCGACGGGAGGGACGCCGGGCAGGGCGATGGGAGCCGCCGGCAGGCCCCGCACCCCGTCGAAGAACCCCGGCAGGGCAGGGCCCCGGGCCGTGACGACCTGGAGCGCCTCCCAATGCCCGTCGTCCACGGATGCCGCGCGGGCAGGCGCATCCGACAGCCCCAACGCGACGGCCGCGACAATGACGATCGTCATCTTCCATAGTCTAGCCCCCCATATTGTTCTATAGAAGCGCCCAAGGCCCTAGGCCCTTCTAGGCCCAAAGGCCCACCTGGGTGGGCCCGGCCCCACGCCCTCCCCGCGGCGGCGCCGGGAGGGCGGACCCGTCTTTTTTGTTATAATGTCGCTCTTGATACGACGGGCGGCATCGACGTTCGGAGGCACCATGCACGTGAAACGTTTTTTGAGCCTCATCCTCGGGTTGGCCGTGGTCTGCGGGGGCCTGAGCTCCTGCGGCACGGCCGCCAAGCGCCGCAAGGCCGCGAAGAACCGGGGCGGCGACGCGTCCGCCGACGGCACCAGCGCGGGCTACACCCCCGCGGTCGACGTGACCGAGGCCAGCATCCGCGGCTCGGAATTCGCGGGCGTCCCGGAGCTGGCGCCGGTCCATTTCGACTACGACAGCTATTCGCTCAAGGGCGATTCCCTCGAGGCGCTGAAGAAGAACGCTCTCTACCTCAACGACCACCGGGACTACGAGGTGCTCATCGCGGGCCACTGCGACCAGCGGGGCACCATCGAGTACAACCTCTCCCTGGGCCAGAACCGCGCCAAGGCGGTCCGCGAGTACTACATCAGGCTGGGCGTGCCCGGCCGCTCCCTGGCCACGATCTCCTACGGCAAGGAGCAGCTCGCCTGCACGGAACCCACCGATGACTGCTGGTCCCGGAACCGCCGGGCCGAGACCCGCGTGCGCTCGCGCACCGCCTCCGCGGCGACCCCGGACGCGGACGCCCAGTGACGGCCACGGCCATGGAAGCGCGCGGCAAGCATACCGCCCGATATCACGCCGTCTTCCTCCTGGCGGCATGCTTGCCGTGCGTTCAAGGCTGCGTCGCCACGCAGCGCGACGTCGTCGAGCTGCAGAACCAGACCGACGAGCTCAAGTTCCAGGTCATCGACCTCAAGAAGACCATCAACTCCCTGCAGGCCAACCAGGCGGACCTGGCGGTCAACATGAAGCAGCTCCACACGGACCTCGGGGTCTTCACCGAGACCGTCAAGGACCTGCAGACGAACATGGACAAGCTCTCGTCGAAGATCGACGACCTGGGCTCCGGCATCGCCAACGTCGGCACGGGCATCACCAGCAAGGTGACCGCGCTCGGCGAAACGATCAAGGAGGGGGTCGAGCAGCAGAAGAAGGACGTCGAGAAGGTCGAGCGCAAGGTGGCCCAGGCCGGCGCGATGCCCTCGCCGACGGAGCTCTTCCACACGGCCGAGGTCAGGCTCGCCAAGAAGGACTTCGACCTGGCCGCCCGAGGCTTCGAGGAGTACGCCGCGCGCTTCCCCAACGGAGCGCTCGTCGACGTCGCGGCCTACAACCTGGGCGAGGCCCTCTACGGCCAGGGCAAGTGGGAGCCGGCCGGACGCCAGTTCGCGGCCGTCCTGGAGCGCTACCCCAAAAGCCAGATGATCCCCTCGGCGCGCCTGCTCTACGCCCTCTGCCTCATCAACCTCAAGAAGAACATCCCCGAGGCCAAGCAGTACCTCGAGTCCATCCCGCAGGACTACCCGGCGAGCCAGGAAGCCAAGGCGGCGGTCGAGCAGCTCAAGAAGCTCGCCCCCCGCGACCGCCCGGCCAGGAGATCGAAGTCTTAAGGCGCCCCAGGAGCCATTCATGAAGACCAAAGCATCCTCACTGGCGTTCATCCTGCTGGCGTGGACGGCGGCGGGCGCCTTCGCGACCGACGTCCACATCAGCCTCGCCGGCTCGGCCGCCGGGACCGCGCTCCCGGTGGGCATGCCCCCCTTCATCGCCAACGACCCCGTCTCGGAGCGCGACGCCCTCATGGCGCGGCAGATGCAGGAGGTCGTGCGCCAGGACCTCCTGTTCTCGCGCTACTTCAACATCATCGAGGGCGGGGCCAACTTCGACGGCCGCAACCTCCGCGACATCGCGAGGGAATGGAAAGTCCGGGGCGCGGGGTGGCTCCTCACGGCCAAGGCGGCCGGCGGCGGCAAGCAGGCCAGCGTGACCGTGACCCTGACCGACCTGGGGTCGGGCGAACAGGTCTTCGACCGCTACTACCGGCAGGAATCGGCGTTCTGGCGGTCGCTGGCCCACCGCATGGCCGACGACCTGGTCAAGGCCCTCACCGGCAAGGACGGCATCGCCCACTCCCAGATCGTGTTCTGCAACAACCAGACGGGCTCCAAAGAGGTCTACATCGCCGACTACGACGGGGCGAACCTCCGGCGCCTGACCAGCCACAAGTCCATCTCCCTGCTGCCCCGCATCAGCCCCAGCCGGAAGGTCGTCGCCTACACCAACTACAAGGACGGCAACCCCGACCTCTTCCTCCTGGACCTCGAGAGCGGCAAGTCCAAGCCCTTCTCCAACGAGCAGGGGCTCAACGTGGCCGGAGGGTTCTCCCCCGACGGGAACCTCCTGCTGATGACCCTGTCGCAGCAGAAGCACCCCAACATCTTCGTGCGGAACATCGCCGACGGCACGACGACCAGGCTCACCCAGCACCAGGGCGTCGACACCTCCCCGACCTTCTCCCCCGACGCCCAGCAGGCGGCCTTCGTCTCCGACCGGGGCGGCAGCCCGCAGATCTACGTCCTCGACATGACGACCCAGCGGACGAGGAAGCTGACCCACATGAACTGGTGCGACTCGCCGTCCTGGTCCCCCACGGGGGAGTGGATCGCCTTCGCCGGGAGGTCGCAGCCGAAGGAAGCCATCAACATCTACCTGGCCGACGTCACCGGCAACCAGGTCCGCCAGGTCACCCGCGGGGAAGGGTCCAACGAGGACCCGTCCTGGTCGCCGGACGGGCGCTTCCTGACCTTCGTCACCACCCGCGGCGGGCGGCCCGAGCTCTATGTCATGGACGCCGACGGCTCGGCTCCCCACCGGCTCGCCGACATCCCGGGCGCGAGCGCCACGCCGCACTGGTCCCGTTGACGCCGCAGGAGCCGCCCCCGGTCGCAGGGAAGCATGCCTTGTCGGCGCTCGTCTTGATGATCTCGTTGTCGGGCGCTTGGGCCTCCGCCGCCGACCGGACGGCCTTCGTCCCGGAGAGGCTCCTCCTCGCGGCCGCCGCCAAGGCGGCCGGAGCGTCCCGACTCGACCTCGGCGTGCGCCCCTCCCGCTGGGACACGCGCATGGCCCTGCCGGCCGCTGAAGGGCTCCTCGACGACCCGCTGAGCATCCCCGGCCGGATGGCGGCATGGAAGGAGCGCCTGCTGGCCGCGAAGGCCTCCTCCGACTGCCTCCGCGCGGCGTCGGGGGTCCTGTTCCCCTCCCCCGAGGCGCCCGCCGAAAAAGCTCTCCCGGCGGCGGCCAGGGGGACGCCGTCCTCGCAGGCGCAGGACGTTCTCCTCTCGCCGGAGGGGGCGGCGGCCAGGGGGACGCCGTCCTCGCAGGCGCAGGACGTTCTCCTCTCGCCGGAGGGGGCGACGCCCCGGATCCCCCCGGGGTTCGACCCGCCCCTGCGCCGGGAGCTCGAACTCCTCGTGACGGCCATGTCCCAGGCGCAAGCGCTCGTGGACCGGGCGGTCGCTTCGATGCCCGCCCGGGAAAGGAGCCTCGCCCTGGCCGAGGTCATGGCCGTCGTGACCAGCTCGACGCCGGCGCGCCCCGACCCCGCGGCGTACGACGCGATGTCCCGGTTCGACCTGCGGTCCATGGTCCAGGCCGCCGCCGTCCTGACCCGGGCCGTCGACCTCGCCCTGCCGGGGCTGGCCAAGGCGGCCCGCACCCACATCACGCCCGCGGTGCGCTGGTCCATGCCGTTCGGCGACGTGCTCGTATCGAGCGCCAAGGAGCGCGTCTACACAGCCCAGGACCTCGAGGGCGTCGCGCTTCTCATCCACCTCGGCGGGGGCAGCGTCTATTCGGGCCCGGTGGCGGCCGCGGGCGCCGGGCAGGTCCGCCTCGTCATCGACCTCGGCGAATCGGTCGCGGTGGAGTCCCGCGACGCCGGCCCGACGGCCGGTTCCGGGATATTCGGGGTGGGCTTGCTGTACCTGCCTTCCGCCGGCGGCCCCAAGCGCCTCGCGGCCGGCGACTGGTCGCTCGGGTCGGGGCTCTTCGGGGTCGGCGGCCTCTTCATCGCGGGCTACGCCGACACGGTGGAAGGCCGCCAGTTCACCCAGGGCGCGGCCGCCTTCGGCGTCGGGGTGCTGTCGTCGCGCGGCGACCGCTCCGTGTTCAAGGCCGACCTGTCCGGCCAGGGCTACGGCTTCACGCGCGGCGCGGGGCTCTTCGTCCACCGGGGCGACAACGCCGTCATGGAGGGCGGGCTCACCTACCCGGACCCCCGGGAGCCTGCGGCCACGCTGAGCATGTGCCAAGGCGCGGCCTACGGACATCGCGCCTTCTCCGCCGGGGGCTTCGGCGCGGCCGTCCTCCAGGGCGACGACGCGACCGTCACCGGGAGCTACTTCGCGCAAGGCAGCGGGTACTGGCACGGCATCGGGCTCATGGCCGTCCGCGGGAACCGCAACGCGCTCAAGGCCCGGCGCTACTCGCAGGGAGCCGGCATCCACACCGCCGTCGGCGGGCTCCTCGTCGAAGGAGACGCCAACACCCTGGTCAACTGGGGCGTGGGCCCGGCCTTCGGCTGGGACTACGGGGTCGGGTACTGGTCGCTCAAGGGCGACGGCAACTCGGCCCGGGCGGACTGGGGGACCGGGCGCGGCGACGTCAACGGCCACGGCCTGGCCGTGGTCCAAGGCTCCGGCAACAGGCTCTCGCTGCCCGACTTCGGCACCGGGTTCCTCAAGAGGTCCACGCCGGGCTACGGCCTCGCGGCCGTCCGGGGACGCGACAACCGGCTGGGGCTGTCCTGCCTGGGCTCGGAGCTGCGCGGCCCCTTGGACCTGACCCTCGGGTCGTGGGGCGTCGTCCAGGGAGACGCCGGGCTCATCCTCGACCCGAAGCTCTCCCTGCCCGCGCCCTCCTGGCCGACGGTCGACCGCGCCCAGGGGCTCGAGAAGGAGCGGCTCGCGCTCACGCGGATGCTGAACCTGGCGCTCAACGCCCCTCCCGCCGAGAAGCTGGCCGGCCTGCTCCACGTGGCCTCGTCGTTCGGCGTCGACGCCGAGCTCCCCCGGGCCGCCTTGCGGGAGCTGTCCCTGGCCGGGGACGCCGACCTGCCCCACCTGCTGCGCCTCGTCTCCCCCGACCGCTTCATCGAGCACCTCTGGCTGAGGGTCCTGCTCGCCGCCGAAGGGCCCGCGGTGGCCGACTGGGCGGGCCAGGAGCTCGGCCGGTCGAGAGGGACGTCCAAAGCCCTGCTGGCGCATCTCCTGCGCTACGGCCGCGCCGAGCAGGGCCTGCGGCTGCTGCGGCCGGCCCTCGCCGACCCGGACTGGCGCGTGCGGCGCGAAGCCGTCTCCTCGATCGGCTACCTTTTCGATCGGGAGGAAGGCGACGAGCCGGGAAGGCTGAGGCTCCTCGAGGCGCCGGTCTCATCCTCCACCCCGGCCGGCGAGGCGGCCAAGCTCCTCGGCAGGAAGAGGCCGGTCGACGTGATGGCAGCGCTCTCGCTGGCGGGAGCGCTGACAGGGGAACGGCGGGCGGCCATGGTCGACAGGTTCCCCGGCCCGACCGACCCTCTGCCGCCTGAGGCCCTGGCGGCCTTCCTCGAGCAAGCCTCCGGACGAGCCGACGCCGTCAGGGAGGCGTTCTCGAAGGAGCTGCGGGAGGCCGCCAGGCTTGAGCCCGAAGCCGCGTCGCTCCTCCGGCAGGCCGCCAACGACCCCGACATCGAGGTGGCCGCGGCCGCCCTCGTCAGCCTCGGCCTGCTGGGCCGCCCTCAGGACGCCCCCGCCATCGCGGCCTTCCTGCAGAATGTCAGCGCCATCCTCCGCGAGGCCGCGGCCCACGCCCTGGCCAGGATGGGCCCCGCCGGCCGGCCGGCCATCGAGGCGGCGCTGGCCTCCAAGACCTCCCGGCTCCGCGAGGCGGCCTGCAAGGCGGCGGGCCAATCGTCGGACGGCGACGCGCTCATGCTGCTCGGGCGCTGCCTCCAGGACCGCCAGTCCAGGGTCCGCGCGGCCGGCGCGGCCGCCCTCGGCTCGGTCCAAGGCACGCTCCAGGCGCGCAAGAAGGCCCTGCGCCCGTCCCTCAGGAAGCTCGCCGAGTCGGACCCTTTCCCCTCCGTCCGCGCGGCCGCGGCCTACGCCGCTTCCCTCATCGGAGAATGACCGGGTAGGTGAAGGGGCCCAGAACGGCCTGGGCCAAAAATCGCCGCCCGTCAACCCCGAAGGCCCAAGTGACAGGACGATTCCTCGCTTACAATATCCATGATGAAAGCATCGGCCCCACCCGCTACTCGCCCCTCCCGCGGGGAGGGTCGAGTGAAGCGTGCAACGAGCGTCCTCCTGTCGGCCGTCATCATCGCGCTGGCGCCCGGCCTCGGATGCTATGAAGCCCTGGGCCAGACGATCGTCGTCGGCGGCGGTCAGGTCGGCAGGACGCCGGTCTCGGTCCCCGTGGTCCCCAACGCCGTCGGCAGCATGCCCGTCGAGTTCAACCCGGCGCTCCCTTCCGGACTTTCCCTGCCGTCGCTCGGCGCTCCTTCGGCCCTGCCGTCCGTCAACCAGGCCGCGCCCTACGCCGCGGCGGTTCCCGGCTGGGGCGGCGTCCCGGGCCTGCCGTCGATGCCCGCAACCCCGGGGCTCCCCTCGCTGCCCGGCGTGCCTTCGCTCCCGGCCGCGCTGAGCGTCCCGATCCTCCCAGCGCCGGCCGCGGGTCTCGCGGCCGCCCCCGGGGCCCAGGCAGGGCCTGGGACCGCCGCGACGCCGGTCACGACCCGCGCGGTCCTCGACAGCGGCGTCGAGCGCCTCTCGAAGGCCGACGACGACGGCCAGCGCGCCCAGGTCCTCTCCGAAATCTTCAACGGCCGGAGCAGGACCTCCTCCGATCTCACCGGGCCCATCCCCCGGTTCTCGCCGGCCGAAGGCACCGCCGGCTCCCTCCTGCCCGCGCCCGGCGTTTCTGGCGCGGGCGTGCCGCATCCGCTGAAGACAGGGAGCGGCCAGCCCTCCGCCCCGGCCGCGCCCGTCTCGCTCGACGAATTGGAGGCCGTGGCCGTCGACTCCGCCAAGCCCGAAGCCGAGCGCAAGAAGGCCGTCGAATCCATCGCCGCCCAGAACGACACGCGGACCGAAGACTCTCTTAGGCGCGTCGCGCAGGCCAACCCCGAGGGCGGCGCCTCCGACTACGAGGTCCATCGCTGGGCGCTGCGCGCCCTGGCCGGCAAAGGCGTCATCCTGAGCCTGCGGCCCGTGAGCCCGGGCCACGCCCAGCAGATCCTGGCCAAGCTCTCGACCAACAGGCCCGACCTGGCGATCTTCGACTACGACGACACCTTGGCGGGCTGGGCCAAGCCCCTCGCGCCCGAGACGGCGGCCGCGCTCAAGGCGGCCGCGGACGCCGGCGTCCAGCCGGTCATCCTGACCGACCGGCCCGACCAGTCCGACAACCCCAAGGAAAAGACCATCCTGGACTCCATCGCCCGCATGACGCCGGAGCAGAAGGCCAGCCTCGGCGTGGTCTCGACCAAGGGCACCCGCGCCCTGGTCTACGACGGCAAGACCGAGGCCCAGTTGATCCGCGACGTGGACGTGAAATGGTCGGACGCCGAGGTCGGGATCATCAAGGCCGCCGGCCAGGCCGTGTCGGGACGCTACGGCGACACGGTCTTCAACGGCCGCTCCGAAGAGATCTCCGGCCACTCCTACTTCAGGACCCTGCCCGTCGGCATGTCCGAGGCCGAGGTCACGGCCGCGGCCGAGTTCATGCGGGCCGAGCTCAAGGCCCGCGGCCTCGACCTCGAGGTCGTCGGCCGCCTGGCGAAGAACCCGGCCAACCCGCCCTACCTCTCGTTCTCCAAGGTCGACAAATCCATCGGCGTGTCGTGGCTCCGGACGCACCTGGGGCTCATCGGCAGGCTGCGCGACCTGGCCAGGTTCGGCGTCCGGGGCAAGGCATTCCGGAAACTCGCCGGCTTCCTGGAGCCCTTGAGGGGGCGGGAGGTCCCCGTCGGGAAGATGCTCATCGTCGGCGACCAGTTCTTCGGCAGCCGGCTGACCGACCGCAACATGCTCAAGGCCGCCCAGGGGGCCCTGGCCCTCTCCGTGGGAGGCTCGGCCGACCCGAGGCTCGACAACACCTTCGTGTGGCCCACGGAAGGCGGCCCCGCCTCGACCGAGATCCTCCACGCCGTGGCGGCCAAGCCGGCCTCGGACTTCAACAAGAAGGCGGTCATCTCGCTCTTCGCCTCCAGGACGCTCTCCATCGCCTCCTTTATCCTGACCTCCATCGCGTATCCCTTCCTCGCGGCCCCGGCCGTGGGTTGGGCCGTGTACGGGGTCCTGATGGCCCTCGGGCCCCTGGCCGCCATCGCCACCGGCCCCCTCAACGGCAGCCTCGCCGACAAGCTCTCCGCGCGCAGCTCCATGACCATCAACATGGTGGTGCGCGGGGTCCTCACCCTGATGCTCCCGGCCTTCGCCTACTTCGGCGTGCTCAATTTCTGGACGCTGCTGCTCTCCTCCATCGCCAACGGCTGGGTCCTCTCGGCCGTCATGACCACGGAGAACGCCTACATCCGCAGGATCGCCGGCCACCACCAAGGCACGGTGACGGCGCTGGCCTCCATCCACTACGTCGGCATGCAGACGGTGCTGGGCCTCATCGTGGGCATCGGCTCCGTCATCGACAAGTGGAACCCCATGATCGCTTTCGTCATCTCCGCGGCGGTCCACGCGCTGGTCCTGGCGCCGATGATGTTCATGACCATGCCCAACGACAAGCCGCAAGGGTCGACGGCTCCCCAGGCGCAGCAGGCCGAGAAGCCAGGCCTCGCGGCAAGATGGAGCACCCTGAAGGCCCTCGTGCCGGAGTTCCTCCGGAAGTACTGGAAAGAAGCCCTCCTGGTGGCCGCGTCCATCGGGGCGTACTCGCTGCTCCACTCGCCGCTGCCCATCGCGGCCGCGCTCCTCTTCTGGGTCTGGCGCTCGGACACCGTGAAGGACATCCGGGCGGGGAAGACCAGGGAGCTGTCGGCCCGCGAGAAAGAGCTCGACCTCCTTCTTAAGGAGAACGCCGCGGCCGACCAGCTCGACCGCTCCGAGATCGAGCGCCTGAAGGCCGAGAAGGCCGCGGGCTGGGAAGCCCGCGTGGCCGAGATCGAGGGCGTCCTCGCCAAGCGCGCGGGCCAGACCAAGGAGCTCGCCGCCGAGTCGAAGCGCTGGTCCGGGCGGCAGTTCTGGGCGATCCTCTACTCGGCCCTCCAAGGCGCGATGACCTACCCGTTCCAGAACTTCGCGCTCCCGCTCATCGCCACCACCCTGGTCGGGACGGCCGGCAAGGCGATGCTCCTGGGCAAGCTCACCGGCGCCGTCTTCTTCGGGAACCTCATCGCCAACTCGTCCCAGGCCAACCTTCCCGACATCCGCCTCCCCCTGATCGGCAAGTTCTCGGCCAAAAGACTCGTGCAGGGCGCGGTCCTGGCCCTGGCCGGGACCTGGGTCTACACGGGGCTCCTCCCGGGCAGCATCCTCGCCGCGGGAGCCGCGGTCGCCATCGCCGCCGGGCTCATGTGGCTGGCCAATTTCGTCACCCATCGGGGCTGGATCAAGTCGCTGGGCATCGGCCTGCTGGCCGCGGCTTGGCTGCCCTTCATGGTCTGGACCGGCATCCTCCCCTTCATGAGCGTGCAGACCGCGCTCTTCCTGGGCATGCTCATCTACGGCATGTTCACGGGGCCGTCGGTGATCTCCTTCAACCAGTACCTGCAGACCAACACCAAGAAGACCGACCTCGGCAAGATCTTCGGGACGTCCGGCTCCTTCATCAACACCTCGACCTCCTTCGGCTACGGCGCATTGTCGCTGGCCGCGGCCGGGCTGGCCACCGCCTTCCCGGCGCTCCTCGCGCCCATCGGCATAGCCTACGCCGTCGCGGCCTTGGCCTTCTGGCGCGCTCCCAAGCGGCTCCCGGGGCTGCCGGAATCCTCCATCGACAAGTCCGCCAAGAAGTGAGGGCTCCGACCCCGCGCAGCGTCCTGGCCGCGTCCCTGGCGCAGGCGTGGCTCGCCTCCGCCGCCAAGTCTGACGTCCCGCTCAACGACGGGGACTGAGGGCCGGCCGGCCGCGGGCGAACCACCGGGCGAAGACCAGCATGGCGAAGCCCAGGGCGTTGAGGGGAAGCACGATGAACGCCCCGCAGAGTATCCAATAGCCGTTGTGGGTCCGCGCCAGCACGGCCCGGGTCGGGTCGGCCGGGTCGAACCAGCACGGGTGGAGCTTCTCGACGTTGAAGCTCGAGAGGATCTCCGAAGCCTTGGCCCGGGTGATGCCCTCCCGCCAAAGGTCGTAACCCCGCGCCCGGCAGGAGCTCCCGCGGGCAAGCACCTCGAAATCGAACACAGGGTACCCGAGGCCGGCGGGCTCCTGCGAGGAAGCGGGCACGAAGCTCTTCGCCAGGACGCGGCATTCGGCCTCCTCGTAGACGAACCTGGGCTTGAACTCATTGTTGTAGCCGTCCCAGACCCAGATCGCCAGGAAGAGCAGACCGAGCACGGCCAGAAGGGCGCCCGGGACGACGATCTCCATCAAGGAGTCCCGCTTCCCCCCGCCGGAGCCCATGGGGAGCATTGTAGGAAATCCCGCCCCCCCTCCCAAGCGCGGGCAGCCAAGATCAAGCCTCGCAGCATATCACGATTCCCGCAACCGCCCCGAACCGCCAGAAATGCGAGAGGGATTAAGCAGCTTCCCCAATAGCCCTTCCCTTCCGCGCCGTGCTATACTGAACTCCATAAAGAACGAACACCTCTTTCTTCTCGACCTGCATGCTATGGCTTGGCGCCAGGGCCGATGAAGGATTTGAGAGGCGCTTGCCCGACATTGCAGACACATCCACCGCAATCCTCTTCGCATGCAAACCTCTTGAGCCCTCCATCGAGAAGGAAGAGAATGGATGATGGCAATTGCCGCCAACACGACCCGATTGGTCGTGTAGCGACAGAATATCGACCGCAGGAAAGCCTGCGATCGGGTTGAGCGGACGGACGCATAGGGGAAACGACATGGAAACCTGGGCAACTAGACCGCCGCGACCGCTTGGTAGCGCCCGCAACTCAGTCCGGCGAACCAAATGCTAGCCAAACGGATAGCGCGGGCAAAGCACCAGCACTTGAAAGTACTGCTTCTCTTCTTGTTGTGGCTAGCAATAACTTTGATTTGGGTCCTTTGCTGCATTCGATTCATCTTCCCCAAGACTCACGATCCGGCGATGATTGCGCTTTGCATGGCCCTGCCCATCACCCTCCCATTCATAATCTACTTTGCGGCGCGGAACACCAGAAATGCGGAGCATGACTCTGGGCAAACCGATGAATCGGATACAACCGCGGATTGGCCGAAGAACCTGTTCGCGAGAATCCCACTGCTCTTACTTTCATGGGCAGCGGTGACCTTTCTATGGCTCCTCGCCTGCATTCTGGTTATATATCCGGTCATGAATATCATCGAACCACAGTGCGGTGATCCATGCATCGGCTATCATTGCGACAATTTGCCGATGGGAGACGCAAAGCATCGCTGCACCATGTTGTTCGTGGCTTGCTTAGCTTTGCCCATTACATTTCCATTCATCGGCTACCTAGCCTATAGGCTGGCTCACCACTTCCGGAAACATCGTTATAGCGTCGAAGAAGCGAAGAAGGATATTGCCCAAATACTGTTAGAGGACTGGGACCCAAAAGGAATATTAGAATCTCCAGAATCATGGGACGAATACGATTCATACGTCGATGAAATATATAGATTGCTGGAATCGCGAGCGGCGCCCGAATCTGTTGCGGATCATCTCGCAATGCTCGAGACGAAATTAATGGGTCGCTGTTTTAGGCAGAAGCAACTGCTATCAGTTGCAGAGAAACTGCGTTCGCTAAACGTCAAAATGCCGTCCGCTTACGCGGCCAGCTCTTCGCGGTAGCGGCAGCCCAACCTTCCGTTATGCCAACAGGTCCAGCGGTTCAGGTCCGTGTCTTGCTGAAATGTACTCTTTAGTGTATACTATTGGTAGAGGCTAACATATGACCCACACCATTCCGCTGAAAGCGTTGCGCCCCGGCCTTCCCAGGGTCGCCAATGCCGTTGCCACCAAGTTTGACAGGTTCATCGTCACCAAGCGGGGCCTTCCCGTCATGGTCCTGCTGAATCCAGAAGATTACGAAGGCCTTCTCGAGACCATCGAGATACTCTCCGACCGAACGGCCATCAAGAGAATCCGGCAATCTCGGAAAGAGGCAAAGGCCGGCAAGACCGTCTCTCTAGAAGCCCTCCGGGACCGCCTTGAGCGTATATAGCGTCAAACTCACCCGTCAGGCCGAAAAGGCCCTTGAAAGCGTATTCCGCGCGGACCGGTCACTCTACCAACGCTTCCTGCGCGCCTTTAACGCAATCGCCCACGATCCCGGCCAGGGGAAGCCGTTACATGGCAAACTCCGCGGCCTATCTTCCTACAGGATGGGCAGCTACCGCATTCTCTACGAGACGCATCACCATCGTCTCTTGGTCGTTATCATCGATTTGGGCCATCGAAAGGTAATCTACGACTGACGATGGCATAACGGCATGACTCAAGGTCAAGCAGATGCCCTCGTAAAAGGCGACCGAGCCGCGGCGCTTTGCCGCCTCTTCCTCCGCGACGAACAGGGCTACCTATCGTTCGGCGCCGGACGAAGCAAGGCCTTGGCGGACATCTGCACCTTGATCCCCGCGCCGCCGTCATCGAACTTCTGCCGCCGTTGGCCTCGTCTCTATGGGCTCACTCTCATCATCTTCGCGCTGGCCACGGGAGCGTTCTTCGGCCGAACAGACCTCGATGGGTTGCCCAGGAACTTGCGCCAGACCGTCGTCCTGCTCTTCTTCCTTCCGCCATTGGCCGGATCGTTCGGTTCCATGTATGCAGCTTTCGGACTGGAGTTCCATGAATGGTGCGAGCGGCACTATCCTTCCGGCTATCCCAAGAGCTGGCGAGCCTCTCTCGGCATGCTCGCGTTCATCGCCGCTTCGGGCGCGCTCTGCTGGCTGTCCTTTCCTGAATTCCGAAACGTCGTGCGGTTAGGGCTCAGGAGGGATTCTGATCGCTCTGCAAATGCTCCAATCTAGCGGCCGCACGCCGGCAAGCTCGACATGATCCCGGAAAGACCCAGCGCGACCGCGACGATGGGCGCCATGATCCTCGGCCCCCTATTGCTCTGCGGCTGTGTTCCCTGGCCTCACTTCGAGCGGGTAACGCCGAGCTTAATCGGAACCGTCCTTCGCGATGGCGCGCCGGCGGCGGAGGTCCGGGTGTTCCTCCATCCTCGTTGCAGCGCGAACAGGACGACCCCTCCCTGCCAGGGGTATCGCGAAGAGTCCCGCACCGACGAACACGGCCGATTCTCATTCCGGGCCGAGAGGAAGTTCCGCCCGTTCGTCACGCTAGGCGACCCGATCTATTGTTGGGCCGTCTGCGTCGAACACGACGGCGCTCCGGTCACGGGCTTGAGAGCCGTCGACCTGGGCCATCAACCCGACGAGGATCAGCTCCGGTGCGAACTTCCCGACGCGCGGTCACGCCCCGATGAGGGGAAGGGGATCTGCGGCTGCCGGACCTGCCGAAAGGTCGTCGAGGGACGGCGGCTCCAGTGAGGATAGCCGTCACGGGGGCGTTCGGGTACTCGGGGCGATACATCGCCAGACGCCTGCTGGACGCGGGCCACAACGTGGTCACCCTGACCGACTCCCCGGACCGGGAGAACCCCTTCGGAGACAGGGTCCGGGCCTTCCCCTTCGACTTCGACCAGCCCAGCCGCCTGGCGGCGTCGCTGCGCGGGGCCGACGCGCTAATCAATACCTACTGGGTGCGGTTCGACCACCGCCTGTTCACCCACCGCGCCGCGGTGGAGAACACGAAAGTCATGTTCAGGGCCGCCAAGGAAGCGGGCATCCGCCGCATCGTCCACGTCAGCATCACGAACCCCGACATCAACTCCGCGTTGCCGTATTTCCGGGGAAAGGCCGCACTCGAAGCCGCGCTCGCCTCGCTGGGCTTGTCCTACTGCATCCTGCGTCCGGCCGTCCTCTTCGGCAAGGAGGACGTCCTGATCAACAACATCGCCTGGTCGCTCCGCCACCTCCCGGTCTTCGGGGTGTTCGGCTCGGGCGACTACAAGCTGCAGCCGATCCATGTCGAGGACCTGGCCTCCGCGGCCGCCAAGAAGGCCCTCGGCGGCCCCAACGAGATCATCGACGCCATCGGGCCGGAGACCTTCACCTACCGCGGGCTCGTGGACACGGTCAGGCGGGCCCTGGGCTTGACGCGCCTCGTCATCGGAGTCCCCCCCGGCGTCGGCTACTGGTCTTGCCGGCTGGTCGGCATGCTCGTGGGGGACATCGTCGTGACGCGCGAGGAGATCCAGGGCCTGATGGAGGGACGCCTCTGCGTGGACGCTCCGCCGCTGGGCGCGACCAAGCTGAGCGAATGGGTCCGGCTGCACCGGGACACGCTGGGGCGCCGCTACACGAGCGAGCTGGCCCGCCGCGTCGACCGCGTATCGTCCTATCGGTCGAACTAAGGCTGGCCGGCTACTGGCCCAGGAACAGGAAGAAGTACTGCAGGAAGTCGTAGAGGTCGGCGTTGACGAACGTCACGTTGACCGGGGCGTGGCCCATCCCGCCCGTGAGGTTTCCCGTCACCTTGTCGAACTGCAGGACGACGGGAGCGTGCTTGGCGTAGCCCTTGAGCGCGACGATGTTGTCGTCCGCCGAGCCTTCCTTCATGTCGAACTCGACGCGGACCGGGCTGTGGTTGGCGTAACCCTCGAGCAGGCCCTTCTTCCAATCGACGGCGAGCTTCACCGGGCTGCGGTTGGCGCCGCCTTCGACCACCACCGACTCGGGCGTCCAGGCGAAGGACAGGCTCACGGGGCTCAGGTTCGCCCCGCCGGTGATCTTGTTGTTCTCGTGGTCGATCGCGACATCGACGGGAGAGTGGTTCATGCCGCCCTTGATGGTCCATGCCCGCTTGTCGATGGTGATGTTCACGGGACTGTGGTTCATCCCTCCCGTGACCGTGCCGACCTTGTTCTGGCTGGCGGCCGCCAGGAAGGGCGCCGCGCCCTTGACCTCGAGCCTGGGGGCCTTGAAGGAGGCCGCCTCGAACGCCGACGCCGCGCCCGAAGCCGCGGTCTCGACGGCCGGCGAGGCGTGGGAAAGCCCCGCGACGAGGATCGCGACAGCGAAGAAAGACATGGATTTCATGGGGTCACCGTTCCGGCCGGGATGGGAGAGACAGAGGGGCATCTCATCGCAGGATGACAGCGCTTCATTATGACACTTCGAGCCCGTCTCGTCATGGGCCAGGGGGCCCACGCCGCGGCGGGCCCGAAGTCCTACCCGCCGCAGGAAGAGTGCGCTCGCCAGGAATCGAACCTGGATACCCGGCTTCGCAGGCCGGTACACTATCCATTGTGTTACGAGCGCCCGAGTGCGAGGCGAGATTATATCTTATTCAACGGCGACGCAGCATGACGGCCGTCTCCACGTGCGGGGTGTGCGGGAAGAGGTCGAAGGCCTCCCCCTGGACGAACGCGTAGACCTCGAGAAGGGCCTTGAGGTCGCGGCCGAGGGCCTCGGGGTTGCAGGACACATAGATAAGGAAAGGCGCGGGGGCGGCGAGGACGGCCTTCAGGAGCCGCGGGTGGAGCCCGGGCCGCGGCGGATCGACGACGACGACCTCGGCAGGCGGCAGGGAGGGCATCACGTCCTCGGCGAGCCCCTGGACGAAGCGGGCGTTGGCGACGCCGTTGAGCCCGGCGTTGGCCACGGCGTCGGCCACGCCGAGGGGGTTGGACTCGACGCCGGTCACCGACCCGCAGCAGTCCGCGATCGACAGCCCGATGCCCCCGCCGCCGCAGTAGAGGTCCAGCGCGGCGGCCGGGGCGACGGCCCGGACCCACTCCCGGACCGCGCCGTAGAGGAGCTCGGCGGCCCTGGTGTTCGTCTGGAAGAACGACTGCGGCGAGATCCTGAACGCCAGCGTCCTGCCCGGCAGCCTCAGGACCTCCGTGATGGTCCCGGGCCCCGAGAGGACCTCGCGCTCGTCGCAGAGCGCGACGTCCGAGATCTTGGCGTTCACGCCCCAGAGCACGGTGCTCGCCGGGTAGGGGCGCACGGCGTCGAGGAACGAGTCCTTCCGGATCGCGCCCGCCGAGGTCACGAGCGTGACCATCCTGTCGGGCCCGTTCTTCGCCTCCCGCAGGACCAGGTACCGCAGGAAGCCCGTGCGCCTGACGCTGTTGTAGGGGGGCAGGGCCTCGCGGCGCGCCCACTCCCTGACGCTCGCCAGGAGCGGCGCGGTCTCGGGGGAGAGGAGGTGGCACTCCTCGAGGTCCACGACCTTGTTCCAGCGCTGGCGGGCCTTGAACCCGAGCCGCAGCCACGGCCCGTTCTCCTGCGGCGGGTAGACGTCGCCAAAGGCGTGCTCCATCTTGTTGCGGTAATGCCAGAGCTGCGGCGACGGCCGGACCCCGGCCGGGAAGGCGATCCCAACCGAGGCCAGGGCCGCGGCGACCCGGGCCTCCTTGGCCCGGAGCTGGGCCTCGTAGGGGACGTCCTGGCTGGCGCAGCCGCCGCACTCGCCGAAATGCCGGCACCTCGGCGTTGCCGAGGGCGTCGCAGGCGCGGGAGCCCCGGGGTCAGACATTGAATTTGAAGAAGCAGACATCGCCGTCTTGGATCTCGTAGTCCCTGCCTTCGGTGCGGACGAGGCCTCGCTCGCGCAGGACGGCCTCCTTCTCGAACCGGTCGATGTCCTCGAACCGGTAGACGTCGGCCTTGATGAACCCGCGCTCGAAGTCCGTGTGGATGGTCCCGGCGGCCCGCGGCGCCTTCGTCCCGGCCGTCACGGTCCAGGCGCGCACCTCCTCCCCCCGCACCGTGAAGAAGCTCCGCAGGCGCAGCAGGGCGGACGCGGCCTCGATCACCCGCTCCAGCCCCGACGCGCCGAGCCCCATCTCCTTGAGGAACGCCGTCCGCTCGGCTTCGGGGAGCTCGGCGATCTCCGCCTCGACCTTGCCGGACAGGAGGACATGCCCCGCCCCCCGCTGCTCGGCGAGGCCCACCAGGGCCGAGCAGGAGCCGGGGTCCTCCCGGTCCCCGACGTTGCCCACGAAGAGGACGGGCTTGGCGGTGAGCAGGCCCAGGCCCTTGATGGCAGGCTCTTCGAGGCCCAGCGTCCTCGCCGCTTTGCCTGCGGCAAGGCCGGCTTTGAGCACCTCCAAAACGGCCGTCATCGCACGGGCGACTTCGTCGCCCGTGCGGGCTTTGGCCGCGAGCTTCTCGTGGGCCTTCTCCACGCTCGCGAGGTCGGCCAGCAGGAGCTCGGTCTCCACGATCTCGACGTCGCGGCGCGCGTCGATGCTCCCGAGAGGGTTGACGACGTCGGCGGCGTCGAAGAGCCTGACCAGGTGCAGGATGGCGTCCACCTCCCGCAGATGCCCGAGGAACTGGTTCCCGAGCCCCTCCCCGCGCGAAGCCCCGGCCACGAGCCCGGCGATGTCGACGAACCGCACGGACGCTGGCGTGGTCTTCTTGGGCCCGAAGAGGGCCGACAGCCGCCGCAGCCGCCGGTCGGGGACGACGACGTCCCCCACGTTGGGCTCGATGGTGGTGAAGGGATAGTTGGAGGCGGCGGCGTGCCCCGCCGTCAAGGCGTTGAACACGGTCGACTTGCCGACGTTGGGGAGCCCCACGATGCCGATGCGCATGGCCAACGGATGATATCAATTTGGGAAATCACTCGCCTCCACGGCGGGGAGACGGGTAGCGAGGGGGCCGAGCGCCGCAGGCGCAATCCACTCTCCCGCAAAGAGGGGATCGCTATCGGGAAGAGGACTTCAACAATAGGCCCTAGTCCCGGGACCTCGCGGGTCTCGAAGTCCTACCGCGGCCTGGGCCATCATCTCGGCCCGTTCTGCCCCGAAGGCCCACGAAGGCGCCGGCCGGGTTGCGGTAGAATGCTCCCATGAACCCCTCTAAAACCTCCGCTTTCGTGCTGTCGTTGGCCGTCGTCCTTCTCCCCGCGGGAAGCTCGGCCCAGACGATCCAGACCCAGGCCGCCAGGCCCGGCGCCGTGCAGACCGCGATCCCCAAGATCTCCGTCAGCGCCAACGTCGGCCTGGGGGCCGAAAGCTCGCTGCAGACGACGCCCGGCCTGAAAGGCACGCTCTCGGGCATCGGCGTCCCCTCCCTGCAGACCGCCCCGCAGCTGCGGACCTCGCAAGCCGAGATCTCGGCGCCCTTCTCCCCGGCCGCCGCCGATGTCCCGGTCGTCCTCGGGAACGCGGGCGTGCCGGTCGCGGCGCCCATCGCCCAGGACGGCCCGGCCGCGCTCCCCGCGGCGGCCGAGGCCCCCGTCCTGCAGGCCCAGGCGCCCGGCCAGGAGGCCGGCCCGTCCTCCGAGCTCGCGCCGGCCGGCCGGCCCCGCGAGGCGCAGCGGCCCTCGCTCCTAAAGCGGCTGGTCAACACGGTGGCGTCCAAGATCGGCCTCGGCCAGGTCTTCGACGGCAGCCAGAACCGCGGCCTGACCGCGCCCGGCGTTTCTGGCGCGGACGTGCCGCTTCGATCTAGACTGGAAAGCGGCCAGGAGGTCGCCGGGCTGGGCATCCTGCCCACGACCAAGCCGGTCCTCCTGCCCAACGGCGCCCTGCCCGACGCTCCCCCGACCCTCCCGGACCCAGCCCTGGGCGGTCAGGTCACGATCAACTCGATCGACAGCCTGGAGACGGTCCCGGACACCCAGGTCCCCGGCATCTTCGACGCCGGCCCGGTCGTCCTCCAGGCCGACCCCATGAGCGAGACGGCCATCGAGGCGGCGCTGCGCGCCCTCGTGGACGCCGAATCGGCGAGGTTCGGGGTCCCCAGCTCGGACCTCCAGACCGTCCACGTCAAGCGCGTGGCGGGCCGGAACCACCAGGCCGACACCATCTACGCCTATTTCCGCCAGCAGAAGGACGGCTACGTCGTGCGGGGCTCCTACGCGGGCTTCACCGTCAAGGTCATCAAGGGCAAGCCCGTCGTCCTGGCCTCGACCGCCAAGCTCTTCCCAAAGATGGCCGTGGACACCAGCCCGCGCTTCACCGAGCCGGAGCTCCGCAACAGCGCCATCGGCTACATCGGCATCAACCCGCAGCAGATGGGCCTTCAGATGGAGGCCTACGGCCAGCAGATCATCTACATGGCCGGCACCTGGCGCGCGGTCCAGCTGTACATCGTGGAGGGTCTCCCCTTCATGATCGCCGTCGACGTCGTCACGGGCAGGGCCTTCGCCTGGGACTCCCGGGCGGGCGTGACGGAAGGCGGCTCCCTCTCGGGCAAGATCGAGGGGCGCGCCGGCCTCGGCGCCCAGACCGACGCCACGGTCCCGGTCACGGTCCCCATGGGCAACATGAGCGTCACGCTCTCCGACGGCAAGACCGTCCAGACCGACGCCCAGGGCCGCTTCACCACGGACGCGACCAAGAAGTCCGAGGGCGCGGGCGACCAGGCGGCCGACACCACCAAGAAAGGCGACATCACCTTCACGGCCACCCTCTCGGGCAAGTACGTCGAGGTCCAGAACCAGGCCGGCAAGACCATGACCGTCTCCGGCACGCTCAAGCCGGGCGAGGAGGCTTCCGTCGTCTACAACCCCCAGGGCAAGTCCGAGGAGGACGTCGCCCAGGTCAACGCCTACTACCACGTGAACAGGGTCCGCGAGTGGACCAAGGCGCGCGGGATCGAGGACTCGCGGCTCGAGAAAGCCATCAAGGTCAAGCCCAACATCGACGACGAGTGCAACGCCTACTACACGCCGGGCTGGCCCAGCCTCAACTTCTTCAAGTCCAGCGTGAACTGCGTCAACTCCTCCTTCGACTCCGTGATCTACCATGAGTGGGGACACTTCATGGACGACATGATCGGCGGGATCGTCAACGGCGGCCTGAGCGAGGGCTGGGGCGACATCCTCTCCATGTTCATCACGGCCAACCCGATCGTGGGCGAGGGCTTCCTCAAGCAGCAGACGCCCAACTACGTCCGCCACGGCGAGAACGACCACCAGTACCAGGAGTACGACGAGGTCCACGACCAGGGCCAGGTCTGGATGGGCTTCGCCTGGAAGCTGCGCAAAGCCCTCATCGCCTCGCTCGGGGAGGAGGCCGGCGCCGCCATGGCCGAGGTCCTGATCATGCCGACCCTCTACTCGAAGGCGGCGGACATCCCCACGGCCATCGCCCAGGTCCTGCTCAACGACATGGACGCCAACGGCAACATCCCGCACGAAGCCGAGATCCGCGCGGCGGCCAAGGCCCACGGCGTGACCGTCCCCAAGAGCCCGGGGCCGGCAGGCCTCTTCACCTACGCCAGCCACGTGGTCACGGAGATCATGTCCGTGGGTCAGCCGACGGGCCCCGAGTTCGTCGGGGTCCCCGGCGCCCAGACCGTCACGCGCGCCAAGATCACCTTCACGGCCGGGGCCCTCCTGAGGGGCCGGGTGCGCCGCGAGCTGGAAAGGTTCCTCGACCAGCAGGACGGCGTCACCTACCGGCTCAAGGAGTACAAGGGCTGGCTGTCGTCGGACTTCCTGCTCACCATCGAAGGCCCGGACGAACGCGTCCGCGAGGTCTCCAGCGCCATCCAGAGCTGGTTCAACTCGCTCGAGACGAACGCCTAGCTCGGCCATCCGCCGCCTCGAACCGGGGGCGTCCTGATGAAACGGCTTATGCCCCCACGCTACTCGCCTCCCCGCGGGGGGGGGGGGGGCGAGTGATATGGTAAAATACTAATTCCCACAGATGACAAAGCCAATCTACACCATAGGATACGGGAATCGCTCTGTGGAGCAGTTGATTGCGCTTCTTAGGATGTTCAATATCTCCTTCCTAGTCGATGTGCGGTCGAAGCCGTTTTCCTCTTTCAAACCCGAGTTCTCCCAGATGCCGCTGTCTCATGCCCTTTCAGATGCAGGCATCAAGTACCTCTTCATGGGCAATTCCCTTGGCGGACAGCCAGGCGATCCTTTTCTCCTTACGAATGGAAAGGTTGACTACTCCAAACTGCGTCAAAGCTCCGCTTTTCGCGCTGGATTGGACCGGGTCAAGATGGACCTCCAGAAGGGTTGCGTCATGGTTCTCATGTGCAGCGAAGGAAAGCCCGAGGAATGTCACCGAAGCAAGCTGATTGGAGAGGCGCTCAGCGAGGATGGGCTTGAGGTCCTGCACATCAACGAGCTTGGCAAGCCGATGAAGCACGATGATGTGATCCAGAAGCTGACAGGCGGCCAGCAGGATTTCTTCGGACACGTGTTCACCTCGCGCAACAGGCACGTCCCGTCTTGAGTCCAGAGTCCCCCGGGCTCGCCACGATCGGAGCGTATGGATGGGACGAAACGCGCTTCTTCGGAACGCTTCGATCCTACGGCGCCGACGTCTTCTGCGACATACGGTTTCGCCGCGGTGTCCGCGGACGTGAATATGCGTTCGTCAACTCGAATCGGCTGCAGGCGCGCCTTTCAGAATATGGGATTCGCTACTACCATTGCCGGGAGTTAGCCCCGACGCCCGAAGTACGGGCCCACCAGAAACATGCTGACGAATCGGGGCATGTCAGAAAGCGAGATAGGACGCATCTTGATGAAGCATTCGTGACAGCCTATACGAAGCATTGTCTCGCCGGATTTGATTCGGCGGCCTTTCTGCGACGTTTCGCGCCGCCGCCGCGACTTCTGGCGTTGTTCTGCGTGGAGAAGGCGCCGGAAGCCTGCCATCGGTCCATCCTGGCGCAGCGCATCTCCACGGACCTCGGACTCGAGGTTCTGCATCTGCAACCATGAGGATCGTTGTGGTGGGCCGGACGAAGATGGGCGACCAAATGGTGTGCATCGGCGCACTCTCGATTGATGGCCGGCAGTCGCTGCGGCTGTTGTCCAAGGACGGTTCCAACTGGCCTTCGGACGCCAGATTCAGAGTGGGTGGGATATGGGAGGTTGAACTTGGGAAACCGACTTCTGTAGTGCCTCCCCATGTCGAAGATATTCTGGTTCTCGCACACTCCTACATAGGCGAGCACAAGAACCTCAAGAAGACCATCCTGGCTTCTCCTTCTCTTTGGCCTGGACAACTCGGGGATGTCTTCGATCGCAGCCTGGTCGTCTCGGCCTCTGGTAGAGGATATGTGCTGCAGGGAGGTCGCATCCCGTCCAGGAGTACGGGCTTTTGGGTCACCGACCGTGACCTGAGCTTGGATGCCACACAGAGGAAACCCGTCTACCTGATACCTGCAACCGGCAGGACGTGCTCCCATCCCACCAGTATCGCCTACGCCGGCGACACGGCCCCTGTAAATGTCATCCGGGCCGGCACCCTGGTTCGATTCTCATTGGCGCGCTGGTGGACGCCCGAGGACGCTGACGAGACCTGCTCGCCGATGTGTTTTCTCCAGCTCTCCGGCTGGTTCTTGTGACGGGATCTCAGCCCTTGCCGCCTGATCTCCGCTCCGCCCTCAACCACGCGAAGCTTCAATACAAGGCCAAGGCCATCAAGAAGTACACCGATTTCTCCGACCAAGAGGGGGTCATGTCCTTCATCCCCGACCCTGCGGCCGATGAGACATGGGCGACCGGCGGCCAGATCCAATTCTGCGGTCCGACGGCGCAGGGAAAGGACCCCGAGATCGTCGAAGCCGGAGACATCCGGGAATTCGACCCGGATACCGGCACCATCTACGTGGATGTCCCCGGCTTGAACGACAATCGAGACATCTCATCCTTTCACCTCAGATACAAGCCGTTTGATTTCGCCGCGGCTCTGGATTCGGCCTTTGTCCGTTTGGAGAATCATCCCGACTTGCTTCATTGGGCGTTGGAGCACGCTTGCGGCAGGATCGAGGAGAAAGAGATGGTTCCTCCGCCGGGACAGCCGTCAGGCGAGGACCGGGACCCGGCCGATGCGCTCTGGAAGAAGCCGTGGGCCATCATCTGGGGCCCCCCGGGAACGGGCAAGACACAGGCCGTGGCGGATGACGTGGCCCGCCACGCCGCATCCGGCGCGGGCGGGAAGCTCCTTGTGGTGGCCCCGACCAACCTCGCGGCTGACGAGGTGGCGCACCGCGTGTGCGGCATCCTGGACGGGCAGGGGAAGCTGAACACCACTCGGGGCTGTCTCGTCTATCGCGGCGGCCGCGGAGCAGGCAAAAGGCTCAGCGACGAATTTCCCCATTGCCTCCGCGACGAGGCCTTTGCCCGGGAATACGACGCCAAGAAAAGGCAGATCGAGGACCTTCTCGACCAGCGGGATGCCGCGCGGCACCGCAAGGCCTTTGCCGAGGCGAGCAGGATCAACAAGCAGATCCAGGGCATTCGCGCCACCCTGCCGGACGAAACCATGTACGCCGTCACAAGGGGCGCTGCCCGCGTCATCATCCTCACCACCTTCCGCGCGCTCGGCCTCGTCGGCCAGGGCCCGGACCCGCGGCTCGTCGACAAGGTCGTCATAGACGAGTCTGGCATGGTCTCCCGCGCGACTACGGCAGCTATGGCCACCCTGGGCAGAACAGTCCTGCTGGCAGGCGACCCACTGCAGATTGGGCCCATTTTCTCCCTGCCCCCGGGCACCTGGCGCGAGATTCGGACATGGCTGTTGTCCTCCGGGTTGAGCCATCTCCGAGGCGTCAAGGAAAGTCTGATGAAGTTTACCCACATCAGGTTCCTGAGCATCCAGTACCGCATGCATCCCGACATCTCCCGGGTCGTCAGCGAATTCGCGTACGACGGCAGCCTGCGCGACAGCGACAGGGCGCGCGGCTTCGCCAAGGATGCTCCCGCCTCGAAGAAGCTCCCGCAGCCCCGGGCCGCGTGCCTCGTGCTCGACGATATCGTCCCCAGGCCGGAGGACGCCTGCGCGGAGAAGGCCGCGACAGGGATAGGCAGCCAGCGGGCGTGGTCGGCCAAACTTGCCGTCAGCCTCGCCCTGGCCGCCAGCGAAAGCGGCAGTGAAGCATTGATCCTCTCCCCGTATCGCGCCCAGGTCCGACTGCTGCGGCGCAAGCTGGGAGCCCTGAGCCTCGGCAAGAAGACGCGCATCAGCGTCGGCACCATCCACAGGCACCAGGGAGCGGAGCGGGATGTCGTCATCCTGGACGCGGTCAAAGGCGCCCTATCATGGACGCAAACCGAGATCGCGATGCTGCTCAACGTCGCGGCCAGCAGGGCGCGCAAACACCTGATCCTCATCGCGTCCAACGACGAACGCAACACACCAGTCCTTGGCCGGCTGTCCAGCCTCCTGAAAACCGAGGCATGGCCAAAGAGCATCCCTCTGTACGACGACCATGGGCAACAGGAGTTGGTGGTTTCCAGGCCTTCCCAGGCGGGAAAGCTCCTCCGCTCATCGATCCTGGGCGAGGCCCCCTGCCCCCCGGCTGGGACGCTCGGCGAGGAGATCGGCAGGACCGTCAAGTGCATCCTGCTCTCCCAAGATCAGATGCGGCTGACCGAGCGGGATCTGGGCGCGGGCCATTACTTGGTTCGCGGCGTCGCGGGAAGCGGCAAGTCCCTGATACTGGCCAACTGGGCAGCCAGGCTCATCCAGAAGAACCCAAAAGCACGGATATTGGTGACCTATTTCAACAAGGGCATGCACAACCTGCTGACCCGAATGGTCATCGACGCCTGCGGACGCCGATGGATCAGCGACGCCTTGGCGGGGTCGATCCAGATCGTCCACGCCAGCCGTGTCCAATGCATCGGTCAGCCGTTCGACACCATCCTCGTGGACGAAGCGCAGGACCTCACAGCGGAACAGTTGACCCATCTGTACTCCCTTTGCAAGGTTGTGAAGAGCGACGGGAACCCGCTCAGAAACTTCATCCTGTTCCATGACGACTCCCAGAACATCTACGGCCGCAAGACCATCGAAGAATTCAAACAGGAGTTCGCGCAGGCCAAGTCGTCCTCCAACAGCGAATTTGCCGAAAGCCTCTCCTTTGCCGGGCGTTCCTTCGTCCTGCGCGAGACCTACCGCTCCACACGCGCCATCATCGGATTCGCCGTCAACATGGCGCTCGACCCGAAGCAACTCCACTCCGCGGCCGAGTCCGGCCTGCTGGAGTTTATGAAGGTGCCCGAACTGGCAAAGGAGGGCCTTCTCGTCCGGCCCGAGGACTCGCCTGACGGGGTCTACGAGGTGCGCTTCGCGGAGCGGCAGGGCAGCGCCCCCATCATCGTCTCGTGCGAACAATCCGCGGTCTTCTTGGCGCTCGCAAGAGAAATCAAACGCCTAGTCGAGCACGAAAAGGTGTCCCCCGGCCACATCATGGTCATCGCAATTACAAGGCCCGCACGCATTGCGGTGGAACTTCAGCGGCTTGGCGTCGACGCTCAGGCCTACGGCGGGACAGGCCGGTCAAAAGGAACGGAGACTGACAAGTTGCCTGCTACTGAACCGAATCATGTCCGCTGCACTACGATCTTCTCGTGCAAGGGTCATGAAGCGCCTATCGTGTTCTTCGCGGACATCAACGAGGTCCTTGATATTGGGCGATTCATCAAGGGGCAGGGACCTACCCAACTGCGAAGGACGCAGCGCTGCATGCTGTATGTCGGCTTATCCCGGGCCATGATCCGCCTATATGTCTTCGGCTCGAGGTCGCCTCTCATGGACGCTGCGGTGGAATACGCCAAGCGCGGCGAGCCGATCCGGATGGTTTCCTGACGAGCCGTACCGAGGCCCGGGACGCGGACCACTCGACGGCCCATGCGGGAATTCTCCAGCGCCATCCAGAGCTGGTTCAATTCGCTCGAGACGAACGCCTAGCTCGGCCATCCGCCGCCTCGAACCGGGGGCGTCCTGATGAAACGGCTTATGCCCCCCCGCTACTTGCCCCCCCGTGGGGGGGGCAAGTCATTACACATCGTAGCGCCTGATCAGGTAGGCCGCCAGGGAGCCGAAGACGATGTTGGCCGTCCAGGCGGCGAGGACCGGCGGGAGCCGGCCGCTCACGCCGAGCGCCCGGCCCATCTCGATGAACCAGAGGAAGAGGAACGACAGCGCCAGGGCCGCGCTGAAGCTGAGGATCTTGACGGCCCGGCGCAGCCTCAGCGCCACCGGGATGCCCAGGGCGCAGATCACGATGTTGGTGAAGGGGTAGGCCACCTTGGAGTGGGCCGCCATCACGTACTCCCTGGGCGAGGCGCCCAGGTGCCGGGCCTTGGGGGCGTAGCGGAGCAGTTCGAGGAGGCTCATCTCCTCGGGGCTGCGGGTCCTGGGGATGAGCTCCTTGGGCGGCAGCGAGAGGTCGGATTTCTCCTCCTTGAACTTGACCTCGACGACCTGCTTGCCCCTGAAGGTCCTCCGGATGCCGTCGCGCAGGATCCATCGCTTCGACCCGGCGTCCCAGACGCCCGACGAGGCGTCGTACTGGCGCTCGATGCCCTCGGGGCCGACGCGCTCCAGAATCACCTTCTCCATCACGCCGGTCTTGGTATGGAGCACCTGGGCCTGGACGAACTGGCCCGGGGCCGACATCATCGCGATGTCGAGGAACTTCTCCCACTCCCAGGCGGGGCGGATCTGCTCGTTCCAGAGCCGCCGGGACCGGCTGTAGCAGACCGGCAGGAACGCCTCCTGCGCCACGAAGCTAACGACCGCCACCATGAAGGAGCACCACAGGATCGGCTTCCAGAAATCCCTGACCCTGAAGCCCGCCGCCTGGGCGGCCAGCGCCTCCCCGCTCTGGATGAACCCCGTGATCGCCACCAGGGTCGCGAGCAGCGTGGCCATGGGGATGGTCCGGATGGACCAGTACGGAACCTCGAGCCACAGGTACTCCATGATGACCCGCAGGGAGGCGGGGCTCTTGACCAGGTAGCTCATCCGGTCGAACACGGTCCCGAGGAACAGCAGCACCGAGAACAGCCCCAAGCCGTAGACGAACGGCTTGAAGAACCTCCGGGCCATGTACTTGGAGAAGATCTTCACAGCTTGGCCACCCTGCGAGTCAGGTGCGCGCCGATCGCCAGGCACACCACGTCGCCCAGCCACGGGCCGGCGGCCGAAAGGCTCGCGTAGCGCCGGCCCAGGCCCATGCCCAACGCCAGGAGTCCGTAGAAGACGAAGAGGATCCCGAGGCTGAGAGCGAAGCCCTTCCCCCTGCCGAACCGGCCGAACCCCAGGCCCAGGGGCGCCCCGATCCAGTAGAAGACGAAGGGCGAGAGCGCCCCGGCGCTGCGCAGGGATATCTCGACCGTGTACTCGACCCTGCGCTGGGCGTCGGTCTGGGCGTCGTGGGCCATCCGCCAGAGGTCCAGGGACTTGTACTCCTGCGTGTCCGGGCTGCGGCCGATCTGCGCCGCGCCCGCCAGCGGGATGTAGAGCCGGTAGCGCCCGAACGTGGCCGACGTGAACCTCTCGGGCGTCGAGCCGGGCAGCTGCAGGGAGCCCCGCTCGAACTCGACGACGAACCCCTGCCCTTTCTTGAGCCGCAGGCTGCCCCGGGGGGCGCTCACCCTCAAGCCCCGGTTCACGCCCGAGCGGATCAGGTAGGCGTCCCGGATGTTGCCGGTCGCCCGGTCGGCCTCCTTGGAGTAGAGCCTCCACTCGCCGAGGTTGACGAACGAGTCCGGCTCGAGGTCGACCCTGGCCAGCTGCTGGGCGGCGTCGGCCTGCTTGGTCCGGAAGGAGTGCAGCCCCTCGGGGCTGACCTTGTGGTTGACGACGAGCAGCAGCAGGGTGAGCAGCACGCTCAGCACGAGGAACGGGCGCGTCATGTCGCTCAGCGAGAAACCCGAGGACCGCAGGGCCATGACCTCCCCCTTCTCCGCGAGCTGGCCCAGGGTCATGAGCATGGCCACGAGGAACGCCATGGGCACCGTCAGGCTGAGGAAGTAGGGGAGCAGCCGCAGGAAGCACGCTCCGATCCACGCGTACGAGATGCCCTTGGCCACCGCGAGGCTGAAGAGCTTCAGGAAGGAGTTCATCAGGAGGATCGCGGTGAAGACCGCCAGGCAGAGCCCGAACATCGGCGCGAACAGGCGCAGAAGGTACCGGGGCAGGATGGTCATATCGCAAGCCTCATGTCGCAAGCCTCCCCTACGGGGAGGCGCGCAGCCGAGGGGGAAAGGCGCCGCAGGCGCGATGTCATGCGCCAGCATTCTATAACTTTCAGCCCGCCCCCGGTCAGCCCATCGCCGACCAAGCTATTATATAATGGGCCATGACCATCCAGATCCAGCGCGCCGTAGACTACGTCCACTCCTGCAGGGATCAGTTCCTGGCCGACCTCAAGGAGCTGGTGCGCATCCCGAGCGTGAGCTTCCAGGGGTTCGACCCGCGGCACGTCGAGCACGCCGCCGTCGCGGTGGCCTCGCTCCTCAAGACGCGGGGATTCGAGAACGTCGACATCCTCAGGGTCCCCGGCGCCCACCCCTACGTCTACGGCGACTGGATGCACGCGCCCGGGGCGCCCACCCTGCTCCTGTACGCCCACCACGACGTCCAGCCCCCGGGCCGGGAAGAGCTGTGGAAGTCGCCGCCCTTCGAGCCGACCCAGCGCTCGGGCCGGCTCTACGGCCGGGGGACCGTGGACAACAAGGCGGCCATCACGGTCTACACCAGCGCTTTCGCCGCGCACCTGCGGACCGCCAGCGACCTCCCGGTCAACATCAAGATCCTGGTCGAAGGGGAGGAGGAGATCGGGTCGAGGAGCCTGGAGGCCTTCGTCAAGAGGCACGCCAAACGCCTCTCGGCCGACGCGATCGTCATCCACGACACCGGCAACCTCGACACGGGGGCGCCCTCCGTCACCACGTCGCTCAGGGGCCTGGTCGCCTTCGACGTCACCGTCCGCTCCTCGGCCAAGCCCGTCCACTCCGGGGTCTGGGGAGGGCCGGTCCCCGACCCGGTCCAGGCGCTGTCGAAGATGATCGCCTCCCTCTCGGGCCCCGACGGCCGGATGGCCATCCCCGGCATCGACGCCAAGGTCCGGACGCCCTCGGAGGCCGAGATGAAGAGCCTCCGCTCCCTGCCGTTCGACGAGCGGGCCTTCCGCGTCCAGAGCGGCATGCTCCCCCAGAGCCGGTTCGTCGGCAACGGCAAGCACCTCCTGGGCAAGATCTGGTTCGAGCCGGCGCTCTCCGTCAACGCCATCCAGGCGTCCTCCCGCAAGGAGTGGGCCAACATCATCAACGACGTCGCCTGGTGCCACCTCGGCATCCGGACCGTCCCGGACATGGACCCCAAGGACGTGGCCCGGAGGCTCAAGGCGCACCTCCTGGCCCACGCCCCCTGGGGGGTCCAGGTCGAGTTCTCCAACGAGAACCTCAACCCCGCCTGGAGGACCGACCCCGACAGCCCGGTCTTCGCGGCCGCCGCGAGGGCGCTCGAGCTCGGCTTCGGCCGCAAAGCGGTCTTCGTGGGCTGCGGGGGCTCCATCGGCTTCGTGGAGCCCTTCGTCCGGGTGCTCGGCGGCGTGCCCGCCATCCTCATCGGCATCGGCGACCCCTGCGCCAACCACCACGCCGAGAACGAGAGCATCCATGTCGGGGACTACTTCAAGTCCATCGCGAGCGCCGTCCATCTCTACCGGGAGCTGTCCTCCCCGGCCCTGTGGGCCAAGCGGCCGCGCCGATGAGCCAAGGCAGAGCCGACGCCGTCGACTACCGGATCATCGGCGACAGCATGCAGGCCGTGATCGTCGCGCTCGACCAGGACGAGTCGGTCCGGGCCGAGGCCGGGGCCATGATGTTCATGACGGGCGGCGTCGAGATGGAGGCCAGCACGGGCGGCGGGATACTCTCGGGCCTCAAGCGCATGCTGGCCGGCGAGAGCTTCTTCATCACGTCCTTCCGGTGCGCGGGCCGGCGCGGGGAGGTCGCGTTCGCCGCCCCCTACCCCGGCAAGATCATCCCCCTGGACCTCGACGCGCTCGGCGGCGCGATGCTCTGCCAGCGCGACGCCTACCTCTGCTCCGCCCGCGGGGTCGAGGTCTCGGTCGCCTTCACGAAGCGCTTCGGGGCGGGGCTCTTCGGCGGGGAAGGGTTCGTCCTGCAGAAGCTCGAAGGCAAGGGGCTGGCCTTCGTGCACGCGGGCGGCGCCGTCCACAAGGTCAGCCTGGCCGAGGGCGAGGCCATCAAAGCCGACACCGGCTGCCTGGTCGCCCTCCAGCCGAGCGTGGATTACGACATCGGGCTCGCGGGCGGCATCAAGACGGCCCTCTTCGGCGGCGAGGGGCTCTTCCTGGCGACCCTCACCGGCCCCGGCGACGTCTACCTCCAGACCCTGCCGTTCTCCCGCCTGGCCGACCGCATCGCGGCGGCGGGGAAGTCGGGCCGGGAGGAAGTCGAGCGCGCGCCCGGCGCGCTCGGAGAGGCCATCGGAGGGGAGTAGGGCCCATAAAAAGCCAAATCCCCTGTTCGGGGATTTGGCTTCCGGCGGCACGCCGCTCGGATCCTGCGTTGGGGGCCCCGTGGGGGCGCCCCTATTAGGGAGTATAACCCCGCCCCCGCCATCCGTCAATGGGCCAAAAGTCCCATGCCCCATCGGGCGCGCCCAGGCATGCCGGAAAGCGGCCGCCGCCGGTCAGAGGACGTTGACGAGCTCGACCGGAAAGGACTTCTTCTTCCCGTCGCGCACGACCTTCACCGTGACGGTATCGCCCACCTTGCAGCGGTCCAGGGCGTTGTAGAGGTCGTCGTAGTTGGCGATCCGGTCGTCGTTGATGCCCACGATGATGTCGCCCAGGACGAAGCCGCCGACGCGGTCCCTCCCGATCCCCCTCAAGCCCGCCTTCTCGGCGGGGCCTCCCGGGGAGACCTCCCGGATGACCACGCCGCTCACGGCGCCTATCAGGTAGTACTTCTGCCCCTCGGTCAGGATGGAGACGCCCATGCCGGGCTGGATCACCTTGCCGTACTTGATGAGCTGGGGCACGATCCTCTTGATGAAGCTGACGGGCACGGCGAAGCCCACGCCCGAGTTGGTGCCCGTGCGGCTCACGATGGTCGTGTTCATCCCGATGAGCCGGCCGCCGGAATCGAGGAGCGGCCCGCCCGAGTTGCCCGGGTTGATGGCCGCGTCGGTCTGGATCATGTCCCGGATGGTCACGCCCCCGACTCCCTCGACCTGCCGGCCCAGGGCGCTCACGATCCCGGTGGTCAGGGTGTTGTCGAGCCCGAAGGGGTTGCCGATGGCGATGGCGTCCTGCCCCACCTGGAGGCTCCCCGAGTCGCCCAGCGGGAGCGGACGGAGCTTGTCCTGGGGGGCTTCCACCTTGAGGACCGCGATGTCCTTGCGGGGCTCGGCGCCCACGAACCTGGCCTTGAGCTCGGTGTGGTCCTTGAGCTTGACCAGGAAGATGTCGCCGCCGCGCACCACGTGGTAATTGGTCACGACGTAGCCGGACCGGTCCCAGATGAACCCGGAGCCGCTCCCCTGGGGGATGGCGAACTCGTCGAGGTAGAAGCTCCTCTCGACGGCGATGTTGGTGACGAACACGACCGAGGGCGAAGCCTCGCTGAAGACCTTGATCGTGTTCTCCTCCTCGGGCCTCAGCCCCCAGGCGGCGCCCGAAGAGAGGACGAACGCGGCGGAGGCGGCGGCGGCGCTCCAGCGGTTCATGGCGGTTGATTATGCCTGATTTGCCGGGCCTCCCGCAAACATGGCCCGGGGACTCCCATAGATGGTATAATCCGCTCTCCCGTGGCAAGAACCTCATCCCGTTTCGCCCCGGAGACCGACAACCAATCCCCATCGCCGCACTGCCCCGTCTGCGGCTCCTACGAGGGACGGAAAGCCTTCGATTGCGTCGAGAAGGGTTTCGAGTTGGTCGCCTGCTCCCAGTGCGGGCTCGGCCGCACGAGCCCGCCCGTCCCCCCCGGCCGGATCGGCCGATACTACCCCGACACCTACTACGGCAAGGAGAACGTCCGCTTCAACGCGCTCTTCGAGCGCCTGACCCGGCTCTTCAGGCTGCGCAGGGCGCGGGTCATCAGGAAGACCACCCGGCCGGGCCCGGTCCTGGACGTCGGCTGCGGCCGGGGCTTCATCCTCTCCTATCTGAAGTCCCTCGGCTACGAATCGCACGGCATCGAGCTGTCCGACACCGCGGCCTGGCACGCCCGCAACGTCCTGGGCCTGGACATCGAGACCTGCGACTTCCTCCAGTCGCCTCATCTCAAAGGAATCTACAACGCGGTCATCCTGTGGCACAGCCTCGAGCACATGCCCCGGCCCGTCGAGGCCATCGGCCGCGCCTGGGAGCTCCTCAGGGACGGCGGGCTCCTGGCGGTCGCGGTCCCGAACTACGACAGCCTCCAGTCCAGGCTCTTCGGCCGCCGCTGGTTCCACCTCGACGTCCCCAGGCACTACTTCCATTTCGGCCCCAAGTCCCTGTCCGCGGTCCTCTCCCGCCACCGGTTCGAGGTCGTCCAGGAAGACCATTTCTCCCTCGAGCAGAACCCCTACGGCTGGGTCCAGAGCCTCTACAACGCCCTGGGATTCGACGACAACTTCCTCTACTCCCTGCTCAAGAACAGGAGCGCCAGGACCGTCAAGATGCGCCGGCACCCCGTCCAGGTGGGGCTGACCCTCCTGACGCTGCCCTTCGTGACGCTGCTGGCGCTGGCGATGACCGGCGTCGAGACGGCCCTGCGCATGGGCGGGACCATCGAGATCTACGCGGTGAAGCGGGGCGGATGACCGATTTCCTCAGGAACCGAGCGCTGGTCCTTGCCGTCGTGTTCGGGTCCTCGGTGCTGGTCCACCTCAAGGGCATCGCCTCGCCCCCCCTCGACTACCACTACCACCGGCAGGTCAACACCGCGGCGATCGCCAGGAACTACCACGAGAACGGGCTCCGGTTCCTCTGCCCCCAGATCGACTGGGAGGGCGGCTACCGGGGCTGCTCGGCCACGGAGTTCCCGCTCTACATGTGGCTCATCGGGCTCTTCTGGTCGCTCGCCGGCCTGGGCGACCTCTGGGGGCGGGTGCTCGCCGTCCTGTTCTCGGCGCTCACGGCGGTCTATCTCCTCAAGCTCCTGGAATCCTGCGTGGAAAAGGAGGCGGCCTTCTACGGCGCCGTCCTCTTCTCCTGCATCCCGCTCGAGATCTACTTCGGGCGCACCATCCAGCCAGAGGCCCTCTCCCTGCTGGGCGCGGTGGCGGGCATCCACCACTGGAAGGAGTCCGTGCGGCCGGACCGGCCCTGGGGGCACTGGCTCGCGGCGGTCGTCTGGTCGTTCCTGTCGATCGGGCACAAGCTCCCCTACGTCTACATGCTCATCCCCATGGCCGGCCTGAGCGTCCTCGCCCTGCGATGGGGCATGGCCAAGGACCCGAGGACGTGGCTCGGGCCGGCCCTCATCCTCGGCGGCGTCTTCGCCTGGTACAAGTACGCCAGCGCCGGCAAGTACGTGGTGCCGACCAACACCAACGAGTTCGTCAGCCTCCTCCAGTACGGCAGGCTGCCCTACTACGTGCAGTTCCAGTTCCTCTCCCGCTTCCCCGAGCTCGCCGCCACCTACGGCGGCCTGGTCCTCCTGTTCTTCGGCGCCAGGGAGCTGGTCTGGCGGCGCAAACAGCAGTTCTTCGCCATCTGGTTCCTCGCCGTCGCGGCGCACATCGTGGCCGGCGGGTACTACATGCACCAGCACGAGTACACGTCGCTGCCTTTCGCCCCGGTGAACGCCGCCTTCATGGGCCTGGGGCTGCTGCTCCTCAAGAGGGCCGCGCTCGCCAGGGGGACCCGCTGGGCGGCGGCCGGCGTGGCGGTGCTCGCCCTCTCGGTCCCGGTGCACGCTGCCCTGAGGATCAAGCACTGGTACAAGGTCGGCTACCCGCACCTCGCGCACGCCCGCGAGGCGGCCGACCGGGTGAGCCGGCCCGACGACCTCTTCCTGTGCAACGAGCGCGGCTCGTCGGTCTACCTGTACTACCTCAAGAGGCGGGGCTGGTCCTGGGAGCTCTCCGAGGCCGGCGAGAAGAGGATCGGCGAGGTCGAAGGCAGGATCGCCGCGGGGGCGAAGTACTACATGACCGACCAGAAGCTCTACTTCCAGGACCGCGAGAGCTTCTACGCGAAGTGGTTCTTCTCGCGGTTCCCGCTCATCTACGACGACAAGGGCATCATGATCTTCCGGCTGCGTCCCGACCCGCCCGCGGCTACCGGTGGGAGTCCTCGAACTTCCGCCGGGCGGCGAGCTTGCGGACCGCATCGGCGAAAGCCGGGTTCTCCTTCAGGAAGTAGCTGAAGTCGTTGCACGTCAGGGCGAAGAGCTTGGAGGGCGTCAGCGCCCGGACCGTGGCGCCCCGAGGAGTCCTCTCGAGCAGCGCCATCTCGCCGAAGAAGTCGCCCGCCTTGAGGACGGCCATCTTTTTGGAGAAGCCCAAGACCCACTTCTTGATGGAGACCTCGAGCTGTCCGTCCTGCACGATGTAGAAGGCGTCGCCGATCTCGCCCTGCCGGACCACCCGCTCCCCCTTCTTGTAGCCGTAGAACAGGATGAACGGCAGGACCTTGTCGATCTGGCCGACGCTCAACGGGGAGAAGAACTCCACCTTGCGCAGCAGCCGGCTCAGCGTTGCGAGATCGTCCGGCGACGGGCTGATCTTGACCATGGCTACCTCGGTTTCGGGGAATCGAGCGACCGGGCCTTGCGCCAGGAGAAGCAGCACCACCCCAGCCCGAACAGGAGGAAGGCGCCCAGGGCCTCAGCCGTCCGGGAGAACAGCAGGAGCCGGGCCAGCCAGTAGAGGGCCGCGGCGAGGAAGACCCAGCGCAGGCTAAGCAACCCCATGCCGATATTGCACCATAGAATTCCCGGCCAAGGCAATGCCGGGGCCGCTATTTCTGCTCGTCCGCCGCGGCCGCCGGCGCGGGCTCGGCCCCGCCGCCGGAGGAACCCTCCACCTGGTCCTGGGCCGGCTCCTCGGCTCCCTCGTCGGCGTCGGCCTTCTTCTTGCCCTTCTTCTTGGCGCCGGGCTGGATGGGCTTGCCGTCTGGGCCCCACCGATAGGTCGAAGGAGCGGCCGGCACGATGGCGTAGTACTTGGACTTCTCGTACTTCCCGCCCGCCCGCTTCTTCTTCTTCGCCTTTGCCTTGGCCTTCGCTTTCGGTTTTGGTTTGGGCTTGGTCGCGACCTCTCCCTGTTCCGCCGCGCCGGGCTGAGCCGCGGCGGGTTGAGCGCCGCCCTCGGGCGGGGCCGAGGTCTCCTGGCCGACGACGAAGCCCTGGGCTGCCAGGAGGAGCCCGAGGAGGACGAACCAGCCGCGCCCGAACCGTTTCATACTATCATTATAGCGGCGCCAGCCGAGACTTTCAAGCCTGCCGGTCCGCCCCCGGCGCCGTCTGGCCCGTGAGGCGCACCGCCCGGACGGGGAAGGGGATCTCGATGCCCTCCTGACGATAGCGGCCGAAGAGCCTGCGGACGAACTCGTGCTTGACGAGGTACTGGTCCACGACCTCCCGGCAGCGGAGGACCACGGCCAGCTCCACGCCGTCGTCGCCGAAGGACTGGAAGCGCACGAGGGGCTCGAAATCCGGGATCCCCCCCGCCACCCCCTTCATCACCTCCCGGGCGACCTCCAGGCTGACCTTCTCGACCCGGGCGAGCTCGCTGCCGCAGCCGACCCGGACCGGCACCACCAAGGCGATCTCCTTGTCCGGCTGGTGGAAGTTGGTGACGATGGCGCCGGCCAGCTTCGCGTTGGGCACGATGACCATGTTGTTGGCCAGCGTCTTGATCGACGTGAAGCGCCAGCTGATGTCGGCGACGTACCCTTCGTCGGCCGAGTCGAGCTTCACGTAGTCCCCGGGGCGGACCTGCTTGGAGACGATGATGTGAAAGCCCGCGAACAGGTTCGAGAGGGTGTCTTGGAGCGCCAGGGCCACGGCCAGGCCGCCGACGCCCAAGGCGGTCAGGATGGGGGCGATGGAGATCCCCAGGGTCTGCATGACGATGAGGACCCCCAGGATGAAGACGGTCACCCTGATGACGTTGGTCAGGATCGAGGTGTGCCGCAGGCCCTCCTGGAACTTGCCCGAATACAGGTCGCCGAACCCCCCCGCCATGCTCGCCGCGGAGAAGGTCGCGGCCAGGATCACGACGGTCTGGAGGACCTTGACCGTGAGGCCGGCCATGGCGGGCCTGAGCGGCAGGTGCGCCGCCGCGATGTAGGCCCCGCCGGCCGTGAACAGGACGGTCGTCACGCCCTCGAGGGAGCGCAGGATGATGTCGTCGCCTTCCCAGGCGGTCTTGCCCGAGAGGGACTCGAGCTTCCTCAGGACGATGCGGTCGAAGAACCTGCCCAAGACGTAGCCCGCCGCCACGGCCAGGAGCGGGAACACCCAGTGCCTGATGATGATGCTCATATGGTCCATTGTATCTTACCTGGACTCCTCCCGCTCGTCACTTCCGCTTGGCGCCGCGCCGCCGCGGCGCAACGCCGGCGGCGTCCCTCCGCGAAGATGCGCCCGACAAATTCGGCCTCCGCGCTTAGTAGCCCTCGAACGTGCCGACTTTCTTCGTAGCGTCCGTGTCTATTGAATCGGAGGACTGAAGCCCGAATTTGGCTTTCCATGTTGTCCCACCGTACTGCGCGTCAGACGTCCCGATGTAGAGAAGGACGACAGCTTCCGGGTCGAGGCCAACGACCCTGGCTGTGGCTTCGAACATGTTGCTTGGGCCGCCTAGGTGCGGGACCTGGCTCAAGTTCATCCAACGGATGGGTTGCGACCCATTGCTCCCCCAGTAGCTGACCCCGTCTGAGCGGCGTGTGACGGGCCAGACGACGATCTTGTCGAGGCACCGAATCGGGGCCCTGCGA
>JACRDT010000044.1 GCA_016212795.1 Elusimicrobiota bacterium
CATGGTGGCTCATAGCCGACCAGTGGCTGATGGCCGCCGGCTTGACCAGCGACATCGCGATCTCAAACTCGTGAGCCGGCGACACCCCGGGAACGGTGTGGGAAAGTGCGTAGAGACCTCTGCGAAGCGGAACGATCCACTGGCTGCGCCGGAGGTGAAAGAGCGGCTTGAAGCGCCGGGGGCCGGCGTGCTATAATTCGCCATATGTCGAATTGTCGTTCCTATCCATGAAAGCCTTCATGCAGGTCGCCAAGGCCCTGGCCGACGAGAACCGCGTACGCATCCTCATGTCCCTCGACAGCGGCGAGTTGTGCGTCTGCCAGGTCATCCACCTGCTCCGGCTCGCGCCGTCGACCGTCTCCAAGCACATCTCGATCCTGTACCAAGCGGGCCTCGTGGATTCCCGCAAAACGGGCCGGTGGGTCCACTATCGGATCGCGGACAAGGGAGCGGCCCCGACGGTCTCGGCGGCCATCCGCTGGGTGAGGCGGTGCGTCGAGCGGGCCCCCGGCGTCGCCGAGGACCGCCGGCGCCTCAAGGCCATCCGCGCCATGGACCTCCGCCGGCTCTGCGCGGCCTACCCCGCCCAAGCCCTCGCGGCGCCAGGGTCCCGGCGATGATGGACAAGAAGCCCCTCGAGATCCTCTTCCTCTGCAGCGGGAACTCCTGCCGCAGCCAGATGGCGGAAGGCTGGGCCAGGGCTCTCAAGGCCCCGGACATCGAGGCCTATTCCGCCGGCCTGGAGCCCAAGGGGCTCCACCCGCTGGCCGTCCAGGTGATGGCCGAAGCCGGGGTGGACATCTCTCGCCAGCAGTCCAAGCACGTCAGCACGCTGGCGAGCATCCCCTTCGACCTGGTCGTCACCGTCTGCGACCGCGTCCGGGAGACCTGCCCGCTCCTGCCCACGGCCGCCAAGGTCGTCCACCGGGACTTCGAGGACCCAGCCGCGGCCCAGGGGACGGAGGACGAGGTGCTCGGGGTGTTCCGCCGCGTGCGCGACCAGATCCGCGATTTCGTCACAGGCCTGCCGGGAACCCTGGAGAGCGGAGAGCGGACATGACCGACGGACCCACGATCGCGTCGAGGCTCTCGTTCCTCGACCGCTGGCTGACCCTGTGGATCTTCCTGGCCATGGCCGCCGGCGTAGCCCTGGGCTGGCTCTTCCCGGCCGCCGTGACTTCGTTCAACGCGGCATCCAGCGTCGGGACCACCTCGATCCCCATCGCCATCGGGCTCATCCTCATGATGTATCCCCCCCTGGCCAAGGTGCGCTATGAGGAACTAGGCCGGGTGTTCGCGGACAAGAAGGTGCTGGCGCTCTCCCTCATCCAGAACTGGATCGTCGGCCCCATCCTGATGTTCGTCCTGGCCATCGTCTTCCTGCGGGGCTATCCCGAGTACATGATCGGACTCATCATGATCGGCCTGGCGCGCTGCATCGCCATGGTCATCGTCTGGAACGACCTGGCCAAGGGCGACACGGAGTACTGCGCCGGGCTCGTGGCGTTCAACTCCATCTTCCAGGTCCTCTTCTTCCCGGTCTTCGCCTGGTTCTTCATCACGGTGCTGCCCGCCAAGCTGGGGCTCGCGGGAGCCGTGGTGGACATCACCATGGGCGAGATCGCCAAGAGCGTCTTCATCTACCTGGGCATCCCCTTCCTGGCGGGGATGGCGACGCGCTTCGCCCTGGTCGCCTCGCGCGGCAAGGACTGGTACCACGGCCGCTTCATCCCGGCCATCAGCCCCGTCACCTTGATCGCGCTGCTCTTCACCATCGTGGTCATGTTCTCCATCCAGGGCCGGCGCATCGTGGCCTACCCGCTGGACGTCCTGCGCATCGGCGTGCCGCTGCTGGTCTACTTCGTGATCATGTTCTTCGTCTCGTTCTTCATGAGCCGCCGCGTCGGGGCGGGCTACCCGGTCGCGTGCACGCTCTCCTTCACGGCCGCCTCCAACAACTTCGAGCTCGCCATCGCGGTGGCCATCGCCACCTTCGGCATCGGCCACGGGGCCGCCTTCGCCGCGGTCATCGGCCCGCTCGTGGAGGTGCCGGTGCTCATCGGGCTGGTGAACGTGGCGCTGCTCCTGCGCGGGCGGCTCTTCGGGGGGACATCCTGAAGACGCCAAGCTCGACCAAGACGCGTCGCGCCGCCGCTACCGCAGGACGAGACGCACCTGCCGCTCGCTCAAGGTGCCCCGAAGCGACAGGTCGAAGGAAGCCCCGGCCTCGCCCGCGACGGCGTCGAGCATCTCGTCGAGGCTCTTGCCCGCCAGGGGGGCCCCGCCGATGCGCGTGATGAGGTCGCCGGGCGCGATGCCCGCCTTCTGGGCCGGGTAGCCGTCGAACACCCTGTCGACCCGGGCGCCCTTGGGGTCCTCCTTGATGACCATGCCGGCCAGCCCCGAAACGGGCTTGATGGCCTTGCGGAACGCCTCCTCCACCTTGCCCGCCCGGATGCGGCCGGAGGAGAACTCGGCCGCGATGAACCTGTTGTAGTCGAAGCCCTGGAGCCCTCCCTGGCGGCGCGCCAGGGCGTCGTAGAGGACCGCGGCCAACGGCACCCCGCCTTTCTGCGACCTCTCCGAGAAGTACAGCAGCTTCATGGAGCGCAGGTTGCGCGCCGGGGAGGCCAAGCCGAGCTTGAGCAGCGCGAAGCGCGCCGCGGCCTCGACGAACTCCTCCTCCTTGCCCTCGCCGAACTCGCCGTAGACGCGGTCCCACGCCTCGCGGTAGAAAGGGTCCCCGTCCGCCAGCCTCTTCAGAGCGTCGAGGTTCTCCTTGCCTGGGTTGAACTTATGCAGGAACTCGTGGGCCAGGAGCCAGGCCAACGACCCCTTCTGCGTGCCCCAGCCCACGGCGAAGCCGCTCAGCTGGAAGCTCATGGGGTTGGAGAAGACCAGGACGCTGATGCGCAGCTTGCGGCCCGGCGCCTTCCTGCCGGCGAAGGCCTCCAGCAGGTCCGCGAGCCTGCCGGCGTCGACGCGGAAGAGCGCGACCTCCAGGAGCCTGCGGGTCTCCTGCAGGACGTCCCCGTACTTCCTGTCGCGCATGGCCAGGAAGCCGCTCTTGGCGAGGAAGCCGAGGATCGTTCTCACCTCGTCGGGCCGGGCCTCGAGGTCGCGCAGGACGCCTTCGTAGGCAGGCTCGTCGAGGCCGGCGCGGATGTCCCGCGCCAGGGACTTGGGGTCGTCGAAGCGCTTGAGCACGGCGGCCAGGGAGTCCTCCGGGATGGCCGAGAGGAGATACGCCAGCTGGATGCCCCGGCCGGACCAACGCTCCAGGGCCTTGGCGGCGGCGGGGTCCGCCGCGAACTTGGCGCGCCACTCCTTGCGCACGGACCGCCACGGCTCGCTGAAGCGGGGGTCGTCGGAGATGGCGTTGAGGAAGACCGCGGCGTCGAGCTTCTCGGAGAACCCGATCTCGAAGGAGGCCGGCGCGGCAGAGCCCGCGGGCAAGCCCGCGGCCTGGACCGCCGTCCAACAGGTCCACGCCGCCAGCAGGAACGCGGCGCCGGTCACGGGGCCCCCTCCCGAGGGACGACGGCCGGCGGGAGCGATGACGCGGGATTCATGGGCAACCTCGCTTGCACGTCAAGATAGTACCAAACCTGGCCGGGCCAGGACACCCTTCCTCGGCCGGGAACCACCCTCCGGGCGAATTGCTATCATACCGCGGCATGGAGCGGTCCGCGCCGTCGCCCCGAGGCGTCATCAGCAGGGTCTTCGAGGATGTCTTCCACATCCGGCCCGACGAGTTCAAGCTCGTCCAGGGGTTCTTCCTCTATTTCTTCCTCATCGGCATGGGGTACACGGCGGGGGCCACGGCGGGAGAGACCCTGTTCCTGGCCCGCCTGGGCTCCGAGGCCGCCGAGCGCCTCCTGCCGTGGGTGTACATGGGCGTCGCGGTCGCCACCGTGGCCATCACGCTCCTCTACGACCGTCTCGAGCGCCGCTGTTCCCGCATCCGCCTCATCGTGGGCGCCCAGGCGGGGCTGGCGCTCTCGCTCCTGGCGTTCCGGGCCGCCGTGCTCACCGGCCACACCGCGGCGTACTTCGGGCTCGCCGTGTGGGTCGAAGCGGTCGACCTCTTCGGCATCACCCTCTTCTTCTCCTACGCGGGCGACTTCTTCACGACCCGCGACGCCCGCCGCCTCTACGGCTACATCACGGGCGGCATGGCCGTCGGCATCCTCTCGTCGGGCTACCTGGTCGGCCCCATCGTGAGCCTGGTCAAGACCGAGGGGCTCCTCTACCTCTGCGCCGCGCTCCAGCTCGGCTGCGCCGCCGTCTGCCTGTGGATCTCGCGCGTCGGGGTCCCCCTCGACCATCAAGACGAGGACGACGAGGGCTCGGCCGTCCCGCTGCGCTGCGTCTTCTCGAGCGACTTCATCCGCCTGGCCTTCGTCCTGGTCATCCTCTGCTCGGTCTGCACGGTGATGGTGGACTACGAGATGAAGATCGTGGCCAGCCGCACCATGGCCGAGGAGGCGATGGCCGTCTGGTTCGCCAAGTTCTACGGCGCCATGGGCGTGGCCTCGTTCTTCGTCCAGTTCCTCCTGGTCGGCTGGCTGCTCAACCGCTTCGGCATCATCAGGAGCCTCCTGGTCATGCCGAGCCTGCTCATCCTGAGCAGCGCCGCGGCGGCCGTCCGGCCGACGCTCTTGATGGCCGCCGCCTCCAACTTCATCCTTCTCACGTTCTCCGAGACCCTGGAGCTGCCCGCCGAAGAGCTCCTCTTCCTGCCCCTGCACCGCAGGCTCCGGCTCAGGGCCCAGGCCCTGCTCGACGGGGCGGTCCAGCCCCTGGGGCACGGGGTGGGAGGCATGCTCCTCGTCGCCCTGGCCGCGCTGAGCGTCAAGGTCGAGCAGGTGGCCCTGCTCGTCGTCGCCTCGGCCGTCCTCTGGGTCGTCGTCATCCTTCGCGTCCGGCCGAAGTACCAGCAGGCCCTCGAGGCCTCGCTGCGCCGGCAGGTCCTGGGCCCCGTGGACCTCGAAGCCCTCATGAGCCGCCCGGACAGCAGGGTCGTCGCGCGCGAGCTCATGGCCTCCGGGTCCGCGGAACGGCAGCTTGCCGCCCTGGACCTGCTGGAAAGCCGCGCCCTGGGGGACTGCGAGCGGGACGTGGCCAAGCTCGCGGCCTGCGAGCATGAGAGGGTCGCGGTCCGGGCTTTGACGCTCCTGGCCGAGCACGGGACCCCGGACAGCCTCCCCGCGGTCCGGCGGGCCCTCGACGCCCCGCCCCTCGCCGTCAGGCGGGCGTCGCTCCTGGCGCTCTGCCAGCTCGGAGGCGAGGAGGCCTTCCCCGACGCCGCCCGCTTCCTCGACGCGCCCGAGGCGCCGCTGCGCACCGCCGCCCTGCTGGGCCTCGCGCGCCGCGGCGGCTTCGACGGGGCGCTCCTGGCCTACCCCAGGCTCGACGCCATGCTCCAGAGCCCGGAGGCGCCCGTCCGGGTCGAGGCCGCCAGGCTCCTGGGCAACATCGGGCTCCGGGGCACGACGAGGGTCCTCGAGCGCCTGCTGGCGGACGCCGCGCCCGAGGTCCGCGGCGAGGCCCTGGCCGCGGCCAAGGCCTTGCGCAACCCGGCGCTCGTGCCCCTCATCGTCGCCCAGCTCGACGACAGCCGCCAGCGTCCCCTGGCGATGCAGGCCCTGGACGTCATGCCCCCGGACGCCGTGCCGGAGCTCGCGCGGGCGCTGCAGCACGAGGACGCGCGCTACTCCCGCAAAGGGATCATCGCCCACGCCCTCGGGAGCATCGGAGGCATCGAGGCCGCCAGGCTCCTCTGGGGCCTCATCGCGCCCGACAAGGAGCTCGACCTGCGCCTGGCCGCGGCGAGGGCGCTGCGGCGCCTGAAGGCCGCCCAGGGCCTCCAGGGCCTGGCCCTCGATGGGTTCGACGCCATCCTCGAGGCCCTGCGCGGCCAGGCCGCGCTGCTCCAGGAAGGCCGCCGCCAGCTCGATGGCGCCTCGCAGGCCGCGGTCTTCCTCGCCGACCACGCGCGCCTCCGGCTCGACCTCGCGCTCTCGCTCCTGGCCCTTCGCTACGACGCGCAGAAGCTGGGCAGGATCGAGCACCATCTCTTCGGGCCCAACGAGGCGCTGCGCGCCAACGCCCTCGAGCTGTTGGAATCCATGCTGCCGCGGCCGACGGCGGAGCGGCTCATCCCCCTCGTCTCGGGCCAGGCCCGGCGCGAGGCGGACGGGCCCGCGCCGGGGCTCTCGGCCGAGACGGCCGAGCGGCTGCTGCGAGCCGACGCCTGGACCCGCGCCGTCGTCGTTTTCCACATGACCCGCGGCGGCCCCCCGCCGGCCGCCCTCGGAGGAAGGACCATGACCGACGAAGACATCCGTCTCCACAAAGTCGTGACGACCGTCTCGTTCCTGAAGCAGGTCGCGCTCTTCAAGAGCGTCCCGGCCAACTTCCTCGCGAGCGTCGCGTCGCTCATGGAGGAGCGGCACCTCTACGCCGGGGAGACCCTGTTCGCCGAGGGCGACGCCGGCGATTCCATCTACCTCATCTGCGAGGGCCGCGTCCGCATCATGGCCGGCGGCAAGGAAGCGGCCGAGCTGGGCCCGCGCGACCACATCGGGGAGATGTCCCTCCTCGACGGCCAGCCGCGCTCGGCCACGGCGGTCGTGGCCCAGGACGCGCGCCTCCTGCGCCTGGGCGGGGAGAGCTTCCGCCACCTGCTGGTCGCGCACCCCGGCTTCGCCATGGCCCTGCTGGAGTCCCTGGCCGGGCGCCTGCGGGAGATGACGAAGGACGCCTGACGAGCCCCTGGGAGGCGGTCAGGCCTCGGCGGGGTCGGAACGCCACAACCAGACGAAGATGGCGTGGCGCAGGCGCCGGTACGGCCGCCTGAACCAGCGGCGCTCCAGCCGGTAGACCGCGTAGGTGATGAAGTAGGCGGCGAAGACGTCGATGGAGTAGTGCAGCCTCGAGCACAGCACGGTCATGGCCATCAGCACCGACAGCCCCAGGAAGGTCCAGCCGACCCACCGCTCCCGGAACACGAGGTAGCCCAGGTACGGCATGGCCGTGTGCGCCGAGAAGAACAGGTCATGCTTGAAGTTCAAGTAGCGTCCGACGTTCTGGTAGACCCAGCCTTCATGGGCGAGGAGAGCGCCCTTGGGCACGTGCATGGGCGTCAGGATGATGAAGAAGCTGCGCAGCAGGATCAGGAGCGCGTAGAGCCACAGGATGTGCGCCGCCCGGTGGCGCTCGAACCAGAACCCCGCCGCGAACACCCAGGCCAGGAAGAGGGCGAACCCCCACACGAAGACGATCCTCATGTCCACCAGAGGGAGGTGCCTCAAGAGGAGGTCGGGCAGGGGCCGCGCGAGCTCGCCTTGGACGTCGGCGAGCTTCCCCGCGTAGTAGTTGACGCAGATGGCGCCGAGCAGCCCGCCGAAGGCCACGGCCGTCTCCACGACCCTGGCGGGGGTGAGGCGTTGGCGTTCCCAGGGGTTCATGTCATCTCGGGGAGCCGCACGGGCCCGCCGTGACGCGGCAAGCCCTGGGGTCCCGCATGCCCCGTTCCTCGCCGACCCGGCAGCCCGCGCCTTCGTAGGGGGTCATCGCGACCTCCAGCCTGGAGTTCATCCTCATGTGCAGGCGCACCGGGGCGGCGTCCTGGCTGTCGACGACGACCTCCTTCTCCCGCGTCTTGTCGGGGTTCCACGCCGCGATGCGCACCTTGTGCCGGCACGCGCTCGAGGCCGAGACCGTGGCCACCACGTCCTGCTCCGTGTAGGAGGTCACGTGGGCCCCCTGGACCTTGAAGAGGCCGCTCAGGCATACCACCGCGTCGTCGAAGTCGTTGTCCGAGCCTTCCATCGTGTCCTCGAAGCCCACCCCGACCTGCTGGGCGACCCCGGCGACCCTCTTGCGCGGGCTGAGCGCGACGAAGTTGGACAGGGGCCGGAACACGGCCGCGGGCCTGCCCGCGGGGTTGCCCGCGGTCCGCGCCGCCGGGGCGCTCCGGGGCTCGTCGCGGCGGGCAGGGCCGGCCGAGGCCGCGCCGTCGTCCCCGGACGGCGCCGTCTCGGCCGGCTCGGCCGCCGCAGGCCCGTAGGGCACCAGCGGCTCCAGGTCGCTCCGATCCGCCGACGTCTTCCCCGTCGGCGCCTGCGACACGCGGCTCTCCGAGGGTATCCTCGCGCCCGTCGCGCCGGCGGCGCCGGAGGGCGGCGCAGCGAGAGCCGCGGCCGCCTTGGGCGCGGACGCGGGCCGCGGCGGCGCCATCCGCCGCATCCCCCGCAACAGCACGGCGCAGGACAGCCCCGCCACGAAGACGGCCGTCGCCGCGGCCGCGGCTCGCCGCTTGCCGAGCGCCGAGGCCTTGCGGCGCTCGTCGCTGCCCGGCTCCAGGATCGGCAGGGACTCGTTCTCGTCTTCCATCGGGGCCTTTCAGCGGGCCTTCTTGGCCGCCCGCTCCCGGCGCGCTCCCTCCACCTCGCCGAACGAGGTGCGGCGGGTGTCCATCGTGTTGAAATCGGTCCTGCTCCGTTCCTCCAGGTTCTTCGCCGCCCCAAGCCCGGCATCCTGGGCGGGACCGACCGGACCCTGCAGGGTGACCTGCCGCAGCAAGCGTCCGGCCGGGCGGGCTCCCGGCGCGCCCGCCGCCGCGGGCCCGGGGGACCCCCGCAGCCTCCTCAGCGGCGCCCTCAGCAGCAGCGCGATGAGGGCCGCCCCCAGGGCGAGGCAGCCCAGCGCCACCGCCGCGCGCCTGAAGGCCCGCGTCATCCTCTCCCGCAACGAGGTCGGCAGCGGGGTGTAGCCCGGACCGCCCGAGTCGATGCCCATCCTGTCCTACTATATCTCCGGGCCCCCGCGTTGTCAACATGCTAGAATCTCTCTCGTCCATGAACGAGAACGTCACCCTTCTTTTCTGCCAAGCCATGGAGTCGGGCAGGAGCGCCGCCCTCGCCACCGTGATCGCCTCCGAGGGGAGCTCGCCTCGCGACGCGGGCGCCAAGATGAAGGCCGCCGAGACGGTCGCGGGCCTGCGCAAGAAAGGCTGCCGTGCCGACGACCCCAGGGTCTTCTCCCCCATCGGCCTGGACCTCGGAGGCAAATCCCCCGGCGAGATCGCCGTGTCGGTGGTGGCGGAGATCCTCCAGGCGCGCTACGGCAGGCCCGGCGGCCACCTGAGGCTGGCACCGCGTTGAAGCGGGATCCCCGTGGACATCAGGGTTGAGCGGGTCTCCAAATCCTACCAAGGCGCGCGCATCCTGGACCGCGCGTGCCTGGCCGTGCCCTCCGGCTCCCTCGCCGTGCTCCAGGGCGCCAACGGCTCCGGCAAGACCTCCCTGCTCGAGATCATCGCGGGCGTCGTCGAGCCCGACGCGGGGGAGGTCTTCCTGGGCGGGCGCCCGCTCAAGGGGGTCCCCCCGGGGGAAAGGAAGGTCTTCTACATCCCGCAGACCCTGCACAAGTTCTGGGCCATGCAGGAGGAGTCCCGGTTCTGCTTCATCCCCGGCCTCACGGTGTTCGAGAACCTGGTGGCCGCCGCGGCGGGCCCTTCGCCCGCCGGCGACGGCCCCGACCGGCGGCGCGTCGCCCGCGAGGTGGGCCGATGGCTCGACGAGCTGCGGCTCGGGGACGCCGCCGACGAATCCCCCAACCGGCTGTCGGTCGGCCTCCAGCAGCGGCTGGCCTTCGCCCGCGCCATGCTCTCCCGCCCGCCCGTCCTGCTGATCGACGAGGGCCTCGCCGCCCTCGACCCGGGCATCCGCCCGCGGGCCCTGGAGATCGTGCGCCGCCTCCCGGAGCACACGGGGTCGACCGTCCTCTACGTGACCCACGACGAGGACGAGGCCCGGTCCATCGCGGGCTCGTGGTACCGCATGCGCAAGGGCGGCGTGGAGGAGGTCGCGGCCGGCCGGTCCGGCGGGCGCCGGCCCGGCATGCCCGTCGCGTCGGGGGGCGGCCGCGCCGCCGGCGCCTCCCGGCCGTCGAGCCTGGAGCGCAAGGTGCGGGCCGCTCTCCGGGGATTGCGCGTCCCCGGCAAGACCGAGCGCTCCGGGCCGAGCGGGAGGGAAGGGCTCTACGAAGGGCGCCACATGGACCGCCTCAGGACCCTGCTGAAGCCCAAGGAATCCCCGAAAGCGTCGTGGTCCGCGAAGGGCAGCTACTGGGAGGCCCGCGGCGACATCCGCTGGCCCCGCCCCTTCCTCGCAGCGTCCCTGGCCGGCAAGGCCTCCACGCTCGACGAGGACGAGGAGCGCCTGCCCGCGCCCGGCGTCTGCCCGCCAGGGCGTGGCGAGGCCAAGCGCGCCCCCCTCCCCGCCCCCGCCCGGGCGGCCCAGGCCGCGCCGGCGGACCCGTGGGGCGGGGTGCGCCTCCTGGAGGTGCGCCTCGCCGGCCGGCCGGGAGGCCGGGCTCTCATCCCCTGGCAGGCCCTGAGGTCGGGGCTGGACCTCTTCTGCGACCCGCGGCGCTTCCCGTACCGCGGGCGCAAGACGGTCTCGCTCGCCGGATGCGACTTTGAGGCGGCCCATCGCCTCGCCCTGCGGGCGGTCCGCCACCTCGACGGCCTCGGCGCCCGGCCCTACGTCCGCGTCGTCATGGAGGCGGCGCTCCTGCGGCCGCGGCAGGCGGCGGCCCTGGCGGCCGCGGGCGCGGGCGTCGTCGCGCGCGTGGCCTGGGATGACGAGGGGCACAACGACGGCTCCCGGCAAGGGTCGTTCGACGCCGTCCTCGCGGGGCTCGCCGCGGTCCCCAAGGGGAGCGTGGGCGTCCGCCTCGACCTGGCCCCGAGACGGCTCAACGGCCTGCTGAGCGCCGTCGACCGCCTCGCCGGCCTGGGGATGAGCGCCATCGACCTGGCCATCGACCCCTCTCAGCCCTGGACGACCGAGGACATCGACGGCCTCCGGCAGTTCCTCAAGGAGTTCGCCGTCTACTACTCGAGCAAGACGGCCGGGGAGGGGCGCATCCCGTTCTTCGTCGAAGCCCTGCACCACTCCCTGTACCACGGCGTGTTCCTCGCCCTGGGCAAGGATTGGTGGCGGCGGTGCTTCCGCCTGGTCCTCGGCCCGCGGGGCTCCTTCCTGCCCTGCTGCGGCGCCGCGCCGGGCCAAGGCGCCCGGAGCGCGGTCGTCCGGATGCCTGACGCGGCCCGCCTCGCCGCCCGCCTGGAGACGGCGGACCGCTGGCTGGAAGACCTGGGCGCCCGGCTCGAGTGGCAGTCCCTCTGCCCCCGCGCCCACTGGGCAAGCCGGGACCGCCAAGGCCTGGAGACCCTCCAGAAGGTCTCGCGCGTGTTCGCCAAGGAGCTCATCCGGCTCGCCGTCCGGCTCCGGGACGACGCCGGCTTCAACAAGGCCTATCTGGAACGTCCGGTCTTCGGCGTCTCGCTGGCCGAACTGGGCGTCCGCCGGGAGGACTGCAGGGCGATGCTGGCCGAATTCCTCGCCGAGCAGCCACTGCCCGAGGAGACGGTGCGCGGCACCGGCGGCCCCATGGACTGGTACGATGCCCGCTGACCGGCGCAAGCCCCTCTATCCGCCCATCGGGGGCGCACGGCCGTCCCGGGACGATTGGAGCTTCTTCGAGTCGGTCGCGCGGCTCTACCGCCTTGGCCGATACGACCTGCTGGACATGCAGGCCAACCTGTTCAGGCCCCTCGTCTACCTGAGCACGAGCGATACCCACGCCCTCTGGACCGACCTGGCGCAAAGCATCCGCTCGGGCGCGAGCCCCGGGGACGTGGACCTCTACCTCGGCGTCCCCTTCTGCCGCCCCGGCTGCACCTGCTGCGAGAGCGACTGCCGCCCGGCGAGCGGCTTGCCCGAGATCGCCCGCTACGTCAAGGCCGCCTGGCTCCAGGCCAGGTTCTACGCCGAGCCGCTCAAGGGCCTGCGGATCAGGCATTTCTACGTGGGCGGCGGTAATCCAGGCGCCCTTTCCCCGAGCCAGCTGCACGCGCTCCTGAGCGTGGCGAAGGACGACTACCTCCTTTCGGAGCCCGGCGACCGCGCCGTCGAGTTCGACCCGGCGGACGCCGTGCCGGAGAAGCTCGAGGTATGCCGGGCCGCCTCGGTCCGGCGCATCGTGCTCAAGGCGCGCGGGGACGCCCCCTCGCTGGACGAGGCGGTCCGGCGCGTCCGGTCGGCCCGGTTCGTCGACGGCGCGACGGTCGAGTTGACCCTCGGCCTGCCCGGGGAGACGCCCGCGACCTTCGGCCAGGCGCTGACGGCCGCCGCCGAAGCCCGGGCCGACCGCGTGACGGTGCAGGCGCTCCAGCCTTCCCAGGCCCACCTGGACAAGCATCACCGCGGCGACCCGAGACTGTTCCATCTCAAGAACGACGGGCTCTTCGATTCATTCGAGGAGACCTTCGTCCCCAGGATGACCCGGCTGGGCTACGGGCTGGAGGGCTCACCCGGCGGCTCCTGGCGCTTCGCGCGGAAGGGCTACGGCCGCGCCGCCGACGGCCACTACGAGGAGCACCCGGCCCTTCCCGGTTCCGTCCTGGGCCTCGGGGCCGCCGCCCGCAGCCATGTCTTCGCTCTCGCCGAGTACGCCGACACCGCCCGGGGGACCGAGGACTTCGGCCCCTCAAAGAAGATCTTCGTGGGCACGCCGCTGGACGCAGACGGCGAGATGGTGCGCTTCCTGCTCCTCAGCCTGCGGCAGGGGCGCTCGGTCTCCGGCGCGGCCTTCGCCGCCGTCTTCCGGCAGGACCTCTTCGCGGTCTTCCACGCCGGCCTCAAGGAGCTCGAGCGCCGCCGGCTGGCCCGGCGCGACCGGACAGGCATCCTCCTCACCCCCAGCCGGCCCGACGACCTGATCCTCGCCGTCCTGGCGCTCCTGGGCAAGACAAAGGTCCACTGGCAGCACGACCGGATCGCCTGGATCCACGGCGGAGTGGGCCGGCGCCGGATCGACGCGGCGGTCCCTTTCGTCAAGCCCGTCCCCCGCCGGGGCGCCGTCATGACGCGGGCCGACCGCTACTTCGGCTCGACCGAGTCCCCGGAACACCTGGCGGATATCGGGCTCACCCTGGGAGCCGAATGCAACAACAACTGCCCCTTCTGCATCGGGGGAGAAGTGGTCAACCTCCCGATGCCTCACCCCTTCCCCTGGATCCCGCTCGAACGCGCCAAGGACGAGGTCGCCCACTGGCGGCGGGCCGGCTGCCGGTCCCTCACCTACCTCGGCGGGGAGCCGACCCTCTACCCGCATCTCCTGGAGCTCAGCTCGTACGCCAGGTCCATCGGCTACCGCAGCATCATCATGAACTCCAACGGCCTGCGCTACTCCGACCGGAAGTTCGTTCTCGACATGGTGGCAGCGGGCTTCACGAGGTTCGAGTCCGGCCTGCACAGCCACCGCGACGACCTCGAGGCCAGGCTCACCGCCTGCAAAGACGCGTTCCGCAAGAAGATCCAGGGCCTGCGGTGGCTGGTGGAGCAGAAGGCCGCGGGCGAGATCCGCGTGGGGATCGTCGTCACGCCCGTGATCTGCGGCTGGAACATGCCCTTCATGCGCGACTACGCGCGGCTCTGCCGGAGCCTGGGGGTCGACACGATCGAGTACAAGACGGTCTGGCCGCGCCACCAGATGGAGCACGACCGGCGGATGATCCCTCGCTACCGCGAGTACGCCGCCGAGATCCTGAAGGTGATCGCCCTCAACGAGGGCGGGCTCGGCATGAGCCTCGAGTTCGCCGACGTCCCCCCCTGCGTCCTCAAGAGCGCCCGGCTGGGCCTGCCGCCCGACGTCATCCACGCCCTGGCCAAGAAGTACTTCGCCCTCAGCAGCTGCGTCCCCCTGTTCCTGAGCAGCAACGGCCGACACTACAACTGGCAGGAGCTGAAAGCCAATTTCCTCAAGACGCCCGGGAAGGACTGCGGCCGCTGCTACTACTACCCGAACTGCGACGGGGTCTGGACCCCCTACGCCGCGCTCTACGGGCTCGACGAGCTGACCCCGCTGGCCCCGCCCGATTTCCACCCCGACGCCTCGGCCGCCGTCCTCGACAGGTCCCGCGGGCTGATCGCGTCCAAGGCCCGCTAGCCGCTCCGACCCCGCCGTTCTGTTGTACAATGGTATCCTCAGGCCCGCGCGAGGGCCGATCGACGCGAGGAGGGAGGCGACCATGACGAAAGGCCAGACGAAGACGTCCACCCGGAAAGCGGGCCCGCGCGGGCTGGAGCTGTTGGGCGACCCCGCGATGGGCCGGCCCCGCCTGGGGCCCACGGCGCCCGTGGACATGTTCCGCGCGCTGCGCCTCATCGGCGTGATGGAAGGGCTCGACGACACCCTCGGCAAGGACAGCAGCGCCCTCGTCCACAACAGCGGCAAGTACCTGGGCTACGGCCTCGGGCAAGCCATCCTCGACGCGACCGGGCGGGACCTCGGCAAGTACGTGGACGCCCTCGCCAACAAGCTCCGGGAGCTCGGCGTCGGGATCCTGTCCGTGCCCGAGCTGCGCCTCGAGGACGACTTCCTCAAGGTCCGCGTGGACGAGTGCATCACCTGCGCCGGGATGCCTCCCATCGGCAAGGTCATCTGCCATTTCGAGGCCGGCTTCGTCGCGGGCGTCCTCGAGGTCTTCCTGGGCGGCGGCAGGAAATGCCGGGTGCGCGAGGTCAAGTGCTGGGCCCAGGGCGACAAGACCTGCGAGTTCGACGTCCAGATCCGCTGAGCATGGTGAGACCATGAAGACCTTGAGAGCCCTCCGCCTTTCCCTGGCCGGCCAGACGGGCCGGCGGCGATGGACCGCCGTCCCCGGAGGCGCAAAATCTTCACCTCTCGCCGCGAGGGGCTGGCCCCTCCTGGACCGCGGCTGGATCATCGCCAACCACAAGCTGGTCAGCTTCCACGCGGCCTTCCTCACCTCGCTGCTCAGCATCTCCAAGGACATCGCCTCCCGGGGGGACGTCCTACGCCAGATGTTCCTGAGCTGGGAGCTCGTCGTCTCCACCGCCGTCTGGTACGCGGCCTGGCACATCAACATCGCCATCCACGAGATGGGCCACTACCTGGCCGCGGTCAAGACCAACAACCTCAGGCCCGAGCTCGCAGGTCCCGCGCTCAAGAAGCTCGCCGCCCCCGCCGCCGAAAAGTGGCGGTGGTACGCCGAGATGTTCCTCAAGATACCCTTCGGCCAGTACAAGGGCGTGACCAAGGAAGCCGGCAGCTTCCACCCGAGCGTCAAGTCCCAGAACCTCGCCGTCTCGGCCGCCGGCCCCGCCGCGAGCAGGCTCCTGGGCTGGGCGACCCTCCCCTTGGGGACGGCCCTCATCGCGCTGGGCCTCTTCCTCGGCCCGGCCATCTCCCTGCCGGAGACCCTGTCGGCCCTCTCCATCTACGTCGGGCGCTTCTTCTTCACCGTGGGCGTCGTCGCCATGCTCGACTTCCTCATCGCCGACCCCGGCAAGTACGCGGCCTTCCACGAGCGGCAGGACGAGGCCGCCCTCAAGAAGGCCGGGGCCAAGTCCGTCGGCCGGGACTCCAAGTGCAAATGGAGCCCCGTCCAGCCCGCGGAGCTCAAGCGCAAGCTCGAGGTCCACAGGCTCCAGGAGATCGAACTCCCGGACGGGACCATCGTCTTCGCGCCGTGGGAGTTCAGGAACTCCATCATGGGAGGCCGCCACACCGAGGAGATGGGCGGCAACCTCAGCTTCCAGGAGCTGATGTTCCTGCCGTTCTCGGCCAAGGACTACATCGAGGCCCAGCGCATCACCAACGCCCTCCAGACCAGGGTCATCCAGATCATCCAGGACTCCGAGGGACTGAACTTCGTCGGCATCGGCCTCGAGGGCGGGGTCGTCGCGTCCTACACCAGGGAGGAGTGCGACATCCTGCCCGAGGAGCGGGCCCTGCGCGTCGCGGTGCAGGCCATCGAGGAGTGCGGCTTCGTCCCGGACCGGGACGTCGTCCTGGCGCTCGACCCGGCGGCCAGCGAGCTCAGCAAGGCGTACCGCGAGCAGACCGGGGAGAACGACGCCGTCGGGCAGTACCTCTTCTGGCGCGCCGAGGACCCGAAGGTGATGAGCACCGAGGAGCTGGTCCTGCTCTACAAGCGCTGGGTCAAGGAGTACCCCATCGTCTCCCTGGAGGACGCCTTCGCCGAGGACGACCACGAGGGCTGGAAGATGCTGATGAAGGAGCTGGGCAAGGACATCCTCATCATCGGGGACGACCTCGTCACCACCAAGGACACCAACATCATCAGGGCCGCCGAGGCCGGCCTCATCAACACGGCCCTCATCAAGGCCAACCAGATCGGCACCCTGAGCGAGACCCTGCTCGCGACCAAGGCCGCCAAGGACAAGGGCCTGGCCCTGGTCGTCTCCCACCGCTCCAAGTCGCCCAACGAGGTCATGGAGGCCGACATCGGCTTCGCGGTCGGGGCCCTGGGCCTCAAGTGCGGGGGCGGCTCGAACACGGAACGCCTCATCAAGTACGGCCGCATCGTCGAGCTCATCGAGCTGGCCAAGAAGGGCAGCCGGGTCACCAAGAGCCTCGGAGGGGATCTCGTCATCGCCGACATCACGGCGCACGAGGAGCCCACCAACGCGGGCATCCCGACGGTCGGCGTGATCATCAGGCTCGACAACGGCATGAAGTTCTCGGCCGCCACGCCGCTGGGGACATCCGCGGGCGAGGACGAGGCCATCCACCTGACCGACAGCATCATCGAGGCGGGCCCGCTGACGCGCAAGTACCCCGCCCTCTTCAAGCAGCGCGGCAAGGAACAGAACTTCCGCTTCGACGGGGACGTCAAGGCCGACACCATCTCCTCTCTCAAGGACGACGAGCTGGCCGGGGTGTGGATGCGCGCCAAGCGCTACGAGGGCAAGGGCTGCCTCAACGCCGTCGGCAACGTGGAGGAGATCCTCGCCCCGAGGTTCCTGGGCAAGCGCATCAGCCAGATCGGCACCCTGGCCGACATCGACCGGACGCTGCTCGAGGCCGAGCTCGAGCTCGCCGTCAAGCGCGGCAAGATTCCGCGCACCGCCTCGGATCAGGACAAGATCAAGGTCATGCAGCGCAAGGCGAACCTCGGCATGAACGCGATCCTGTCGATGTCCCTGGCGTTCGGGCGGCTCCTGGCGGCCAAGGACGGCAGGGAACTGCCGGACCTGCTCAAGGAGCTGGAGTCCCGCATCGACCGGGACATCCTCTACGGCGTCAAGAAGCCGGCCGAGGTCGCCCAATCCGGCCAGGCCTAATTTGATAGAATCCAGCGCGCGCCCTGCCGCGAGCCGCGCGCCGGAGGTAGGACCATGGCCGACCTGAAGCAGCTGCTGCTCGACGCCCTCGGCAAAGGGGCGTCCGATGTTCACCTGGTCTCGGGGCTGCCGGCCGCCTACAGGATCGCCAAGGAGCTGACCTACGTCGACAACACCGCGCTGAACTCCGCGACGATCAAGTCGCTCCTGGACGTCATCCTCAGCGAGTACCACCGGAAGAAGTTCGACGCGGAACGGAAGCTCAATTTCGCCTTCGAGCTGCCGGGCGTGGCGCGGTTCCGCGCCAACATGTTCGTCGCCCGAGGAGGGATCGGCGCCAGCATCCGCATGATCCCGCTGCGCGTCAAATCCATGGAGGAGTTGGGCCTGCCCCCCGCCGTGCCCAACCTCCTGACCAAGACCAGCGGCATCATCCTGGTGACCGGCGCCACCGGCTCGGGGAAGTCCTCCACCCTGGCCTCCATGATCGAGCACGTGAACACCAAGGGCAACCCCGTAAAGATCGTCACCATCGAGGACCCCATCGAGTACGTCTACACGCCCGTCCGGTCCATCATCGTCCAGCGGGAGGTCGGGACCGACGTGCCTTCCTTCGACATCGCCTTGACCGAGGCCCTGCGCCAGGACCCGGACATCATCGTGGTGGGCGAGATGAGGTCGCGGGAATCCATCGAGATGGCCCTGACCGCGGCCGAGACGGGGCACCTCGTGATCACCACCCTGCACACCGCCGACCCGGCCCAGACCGTGGACCGCCTGGTGGCCGTGTTCGCGCCCCACGAGAGGGACATGGCCCGCCAGCAGGTTGCCAACACGCTGGAGGCCGTCCTCTGCCAGGAGCTCGTCCAGAGGGCGGACAAGAAGGGGCTCTGCCTGGCCATGGAGCTCATGATCACCAACCCCGCCATCAAGCATATGATCCGGGACGGCAAGACCGAGCAGATGCACGACATCATCCAGACGGGGACCCAGATCGGGATGATCCCCAAGGACCACTTCCTGATGCAGCTCTGCCAGAAGGGGCTCATCACCCGGGAGACGGCCTCCGCGAAGATGAGGAACCGCGAGCTGCTCAGGAACGTCCAGTCCCCCTTGGTCGCGGCCCCGACCGCCGCGCCCGCGGCCCAGCCCGTCGCCGCCAAGCCCCAGCTCCCCGGCAAGCCCTTCTCGCCCACCGGGCTCTGATCAATGTAGCGCGACGTAGATCAGCGCGAGGACGAAGGCCGGCACGAACATGAGGCAGCGCCCGAAGTCCGTCGTGAGCAGGAACGAGTACCGGAACAGCGGGACGAGGCCGCGCAGGACCCAGGGGGAAAGGTTCCCGGCCCGCCGGACCACGTGGAAGCCGTCGAACTCGTCCCAGTCGAGCGCCGGGGCCCCCCGTCCCTTCTCGAACTCCTCGAACAGCGGCGTGCCCGGCATGGGGGTCAGCACGGAGAACACGGCCATCTGGAGGTTGGCCCGGAAGGTGAAGAGCAGCAGCCTGCCCAGCGAGAGGAGGGTGTCCTCGTCGAAGCCGATCATGAAGGAACCCTTGATCCTGATGCCGTGCGCCTCGACGCGCCGGATCAGGTCGAGGTACCTGCCGGCGAACGCCAGCTTGCCCGGGTGCGCCCCGACCACGGCCTCGTTGACCGTCTCGAACCCGACATGGAGCCGGCGGCACCCGCTCCGCCGGGCCAGGCGGAGGGCCTCCTCGTCCTCGGCGATGTCCACCGAGGCCAGGGCCTCCCACCGGATGCCCAGGGGGACGAGCTCCTTGAAGAGCTCCCTGGCGTAGGCGGGGTCCGCGTAGATGTTGTTGTCATTGAAGATGACGAAGAAGCGGTCCGGCGCCGGGATCGCCCGGACCTGCTCGACGACCTTGTCCACGGGGACGTGGCGCAGCGTCCCGCCGTAGAGCGCCGGGACGACGCAGAACCGGCACTTGAACCTGCAGCCCCGGGTCGTCTGGATGGAGGACCGGAGCTTGCGGCCGGGCAGGCGCAGGAACCCCTCGTGGTAGCGCCGCCAGAAGTCGCCGGGGCGCCCGCCCTCGTAGGTGCGCTTGAGCTCGCCCCGCTCGTAGTCCCGCAGGACGTCCTTCCAGACGGCCTCCACCTCGCCCACCACCACCGAGTCGCAGTGCTCCAGCGCCTCCTCGACGCGGAACATCGCGTGGCAGCCGCCCATGACCACCTTGGCCCCGGCCCGGCGGAACCCGTCGGCGTGCCGGTACGCCCGGCGCGCGTTCGAGGTGAACGACGTGATGGCCGCCAAGCCCGGCTCGTAGCGCACGGCGAAGGGCTGATGGTGGACGACGACCTCGTAGTCCTTCGGGGTCAAGGCCTCCAGGATGGAGAAGACCGGGGGGTACGAGAACTTGAACAGCCTCCCGAGCGCTCCGGCGACGAGGCCGCCGAAAGCGGGGTTGACGAGGATGAGCTTCTTCAAGCCTTCTTGCTGTGCTTGTCGACCAGGGCGCCGAACTCCTGCCCCGCGCCCGTGAAGGCCGCCTCGATGTGCCCGCCGATGTCGGAGAGGGCGTGGCCCGAGACGACGGGGGCGATCCTGGCGATGCCCTCCAGGGCGTAGCCCATCGTCGTCATGGGGTCGCCGCTGCGCTCCTGGATGAGGTGCACCAGGGCCTTCAGTATCTCGACGGCCCCGGCGGCGAGGTCATGCTCGGCGAGCAGCAGCCCGTGCATGGCGCCCAGGCAGACCTCCTCGAGCACGAACTTCGTGGTCGCCCCGGGCTTCTTCATCTCGGCCTGCATCATCTCCAGGACGAGCGCGCCCACCTTGAGGTGGGCCTGGGGGTCGTGCTTGAGGCTCACGACGACCGCGTTCTTGACCTTCTCGCATAGAGCGCTGTGATCAGCCATGACAGGACCTCGATGCCGTCGTTCGGCGGCAACCCCATGATACCATATCAACAATCCTCCGGGCCCGGGACAGGGCAGCCGGCGGCCGCGGAGTGCTTCTCGAGCTCGCCGAGGGACCAGCGCTGGGACCAATCGTAGAACGCGCCGTAGGGCCGCCGGAGGATCTCGACGACCTCGGGGGCCTGGCGGTCGGCCCACGCCGGCATGGCGGCGAGCACCGCCTTGAAGTCCGGCCGGATGAGCTTCAACGGGATGAGGGAGCGCATGATCTTCGGCTCGAGCCGGACCTCCCCGAGGCCTTCGGTCAGGATCTTCTTGCGCGCGCGGGAGACCTGCCGCTCCCCCACGTCGAAGATGATCTCCATGTACTTGTCGAACAGGAGCCACTCGTTGAGCTGGAGCGCGAGCTCGGCGGGGCCGAAAGCCTTCCAGAAGGCCGCGGTCTGGGGCAGGGAGAGGAAGCGCCCGAGCATGAAGGCCCCCGCGGTGTACCCCGACACCCGCTCCCGGGCGCACTGGCCCAGCGCCAGCCGGAAGAACCTGACCTTCCGGTCGTCGCTGAGCAGGTCGTAGACCCGGTGCTGGTCGAGGTGGTCGCCCATCTCGGACCGCAGCACGTCCCGCACGTACTGGGGCTCGTGGCAGTCGAACCAGCCGTTGACGAGGTTCGTCGCCTCCTCGACCTCCCCCCTCAGGTCGAGGTTCACCAGCCGGATGACCTCCTTGAGGGTCCCGATCTGGTCGACCCGCATGTTGCGCACGAGCTGCTGGTAGTACCGGTAGGCGTAGGCCATGGCCTTGAAGGCCTCCTCCTCCCCGGGCTCGATGCTCACGGGCTCGCCCTTCATGTAGCGCAGGAGCCTGGCGGGCTTGAACTTCGCCATGCCCTTGAAGAGCGCCAGCCTCCTCGACGATATCGTGACCCACTCCCCTTCCTTGATGGTCCGGCCCGACGAGTTGACCAGCCCCTCCGGGGAGAGGGTCACGCCGGCCCTCTCCAGGTTCAGCAAGGAGGGCACCCCGAAGCTCTGGCAGATGGTCACCACGTGGACGGCCGCCGAGGTGAGGCTGAGGATGCCCTCCATCTCCTGCATGACCACGGTGTCCGGCGGCTCGAAGCCGTTCTTGCAGAAGCACACCTTCTCCCCCCGCCGCTTGGCCTTCAAGGCGGCCTCGGCGGAGAAATAGAGCCTGGCCGACACCGCGGCCCTCGGGAGGACCGGCACGCCGGCGCAGAAATGCTCGAGGCTCGCGATCGACGAGGAATCGATCGCGTCCGACTCGATCTGCTTGATGTGGTAGGGGCAGATGAGCTCCGTCAGCCGCTTCTTGGAGACGATCCCTGCCTGGACCATGTCCACGGAGGAGATGAAGGCGGCCCTCCCGGTCAGGCCGGCGGGGTTGAGCTGGAGCAGGGCGAAGACCTGGTGGCGCTCCGTGCCCTCGACGGCGAACTCGATGGCCAACGGCGCCTCGAACTCCCGCTCCAACTCGGTCAGGTGCGGCGCGAAGTGATAGATCGCCGGGAACTGCTCCCTGATCTCCTCCCGGTCCCTGAAGGCGGTCACCTCCGTGGGGGTCTTGCCCGTCATGATCTCCTCGCCGAAGATGTTCCGGGCGGAGAGGAGCTCCGAACCGATCCCGGACCGGGAATGGCGGCTGAAGACCACCCCGGCGCAGGCCTGGGCGTGCCGGACCGAGCAGACCATCTTCTGGAGGATGATGGCCGGGTACTGCCGCTTGCCGCGCGACAGCGTCAGCAGCAGGTCCTGGTTGTCCTCGTAGTAGCGCAGGCCCTGCCGGGCCATGGTGGACACCTGGTAGAGGGCGTCGTCGAGGAGCCTGGGGTCGGCTTGGCGGACCAGCCCCGCGGCCTCGGCCACCAGGTCCGTCAGCTCGCCGGCCTCGTACTGGGGCTTGAACCTCCCCTGGAGCCGGCCATAACCCTGCGGGTCGGCGACCATCAGGAGGTTCTTGAGGTTGTTGACGTACATCCTCAAGCCGGCCATATCCCCGAGGTGCTTCTGGAGGCCCGGCACGGCCTTCTCCGTGATCCCGACGTTGAGGTACGTGGGCATGACGCCGGGGTAGTAGTTCGGCATGGCGCAGCGCATGGCGAACACCAGGGGGTCGTAGTCGGCCTCCAGGCGCCGGCCGGTCAGGTGCTCGAGCGCCAGGACTGACCGCGCGAGCTCCCGCTCGAAGACCTCCTCCCCGTCCTTGTAGGCCTGGGCCGTGAGGATGACGAAATCGGGCACCGGGTAGCCCAGGCGGCAGAGCCGCAGCAGGATCGAGCCCTTGTGGCTGACGTTGTCGACCTGCGGCTCGGTCTCGCTGATGGAAGGCACGACGTAGGGGCTCTCGGCCGCGCACACCATCCTGCGCCGCTCGCAGTAGACGTCGTAGCGCCGAGCGCCGATCTCGTCGAGCCTGCGCTGGCTGGCCTTGTCGCCGGCCCTGGCGCTCAGGATCGTCCCGAGGTACTCCCTGGCCTTGCCGGGATCCTCCTGATAGAGGAACGGCAGGTCGATGTTGCGGATGGAGACCTCCTCGGTCAGGCCCCGTCCGCGGTCGCACACGACGACCGGCGCGACGAAGCCCTGCAGGCCCGAGCGGTTCTCCCGGGCCTCCCCCCGGCGCGAGTGGATGTCGTGCAGCAGGCACCGGAGGTTGAGGTAGGTGCCCCTGGCGGTGAAAGCGCGGACCGCCGCGGCCTCGGCTGGCATACTCCGGGCTACTTTGCCTTTTCGGTTAGCCCCAAGTCAATCTCGGCGTCCGCCGGGGGCCGGCAAGTCGGGCCCCGGCAGCCACGCGCCGCGTCCTCGCCCTTCGAGGGGTGGAGCAGGTCGAGCACGCCGAGCAGGCAGGGCACGGACTCCGGCCGCTCGTCGAGGAGGCGGGAGAACGCCCCGGCCGTCTTCGCCGCGAGGGCCAGCAGGGACGGGTCTTGGCAGAAAGCCGAGAGCCTGATGAGGCAGCGGGCTGCGACCGCGTTGCCCGAGGGGAGCGCCCCGTCCCCCATTTCCTTCAGGCGCACCGGGACCTCGGAGTCGTCCCTGCCCGTGGTGAAGAACCCGCCCCCCTCGTCGGCGAAGAGTTCGACCATGTCCCGGGCGAGCCCGCGGCTGAGCGCGAGATGCCCGGCCTTGGCGGTGGCCTCGTAGAGGTCGAGGAGCCCGTCCGCGAGGAAGGCGTAGTCCTCGAGCACCCCGGGGAACCTGGCCTCGCCGTCGCGCCAGCGCCTGAGCAGGCGGCCGCCCTTCATCAGCCGGGTCGAAACGAATCCCGCGGCCTTCGCGGCGGCCCGGACCCACCCGGGCTCGCCGAGCGCCCGGCCGGCGTAGGCCAGGGCGCCGATCATGAGCCCGTTCCAGCCGGCCAGGACCTTGTCGTCGCGCAAGGGCCGGACCCGCAGGGAGCGGGCCTCGAACAGCCTGCGCCTCCCCTCGGCGTCGACCCTGCGGACCTCGGCGGCCGGGAGCCCGAGCCGGGCCCCCGGGTCCTCGGCGCCCTCCCGCCTGCGCAGGATGGACCGGTCCCGCGGCAAGCCCTTCTCGTGCGGCTCCCAGTTGCCCTCCGGCGTCACGTCGTAGAGCCGGCAGAAGACCGCGGCGTCGGGCCCGCCCAGGACCGCCGCGACCTCCTCCGGGCGCCAGACGTAGAACTTCCCCTCGATCCCCTCGCTGTCCGCGTCCTCGCCGCAGGCGAAAGCGCCGCCGGGGAGCCGCAGGTCCCGGAGGACGTACCCGGCGATGTCGCGCGCCAGGTCCGCGAGGTCGGCCTCCCCGGTGGCGCAATGCGCCTCGGCGCAGACCCGCAGGAGTTGGGCGTTGTCGTAGAGCATCTTCTCGAAGTGCGGGACCAGCCACTCGTCGTCCGTCGAGTACCTCGCGAACCCCCCGCCGAGGTGGTCGTGGATGCCGCCGGCGGCCATGCCCCGGAGCGTCTTGACGACCATGGCCGCCCCGCGGCCGCGCCCCGTGCGCCGGGCGTGGCTCAGGAGGAAGCCCAGCGTGGCCGGCTGGGGGAACTTCGGCGCCCCGCCGAACCCGCCGTGCCTCTCGTCGAAGGACTCGCTCAGGGCCTCGAAAGCCCGGTCCATGGCCTCGACCCCGGCCCCCGGCCTCGACCCTGCCCCGGCCCGCCCGCCCGACAACGTCCCGGCCAGGCCGCCCAGATGCTCGATGACGGCGGCGCCGGACGCCTTGAGCTCGCCTTTCTTCGCGGCCCAGAGCTCCCCGATGCTCGCCGCCACGCCCTTGAGCGTGTCGGGAGGGAGGTAGGTCGCGCCGAAGAAAGGATTCCTGCACGGCGTCAGCCACATGGTCAAGGGCCAGCCCCCCGGCCTGCCCATGGCGTGCAGGGCCGCCATGTAGACGCCGTCCACCTCGGGCCGCTCCTCGCGGTCCACCTTGACGCACACGAACCGGGTGTTGAGAGCCTCGGCGACCGACGGGTCCCCGAAGCTCTCCCGTTCCATCACGTGGCACCAGTGGCACGCCGCGTACCCGATCGAAAGGAAGACCGGCTTGTCCTCGCGGGCGGCCCGTTCGAACGCCTCGTCGCCCCACGGATACCAGTCGACCGGGTTGGACCGGTGCTGGAGGAGGTACGGGCTCTTCTCGCCGGCGAGGCGGTTCACAGGCCCTCCCTTGACGCGCGCGAAGGCCGCGGCGCGGCGGCAGGACCGCCTCCGGTCAAGGGCCCGCCTTGAGCCCGGCCGGGACCGCCCGCGGCGACGCCGGGGCCAGCCCCGCCAGCACCTTCACCAGCGCGGCGCCGTGCCCCTCGGGCTCCACGGCCGGGTCCACGTAGACGATCCTCCCGTCGGCTCCCACGATGAAGGTCATGCGCCTCGCGAACAGCCTGCGGTACGCGCCGTAGGCCTTGGCGATGGCGCCGTCCGGGTCCGAGAGCAGGGGGAACGGCAGGGCGTGCTTGGCGGCGAACCTTGCGTGGCTCTTGACCGAGTCGTAGCTCAGCCCCGCTACCGCCACGTCGAGCCTCCTGAGCTCGGGGAAGGCGTCCCTGACCGAGCAGACCTCCCTCGTGCAGCCGGGCGTGCCGTCCTTCGGGTAGAAGAAGAGCACGACCGGCCTCTTGCCGGCGTGCTCCGAGAGCCGGAACTCCCTGCCCTCGCCGTCCTTGGCCGTGAAATCCGGCGCGGCCGAGCCCGGCTCGAGCGGCGCGGCCGCCGCCCACCGCCCCCCCGCCGCCAGCCCGCACAAGGCCGCCACGCCGATCTTGAGGTCCATATCCACCTCCATCGTCCGCGTTTCCTTAATTAGATGCCTGGACGCTGAAAAGGATTCGCGGGCAAGGGCCGGGCCAGCGGACAGGTGAACCCCCACGGCCGTATTTGTTATAGTCGGGGCGACCATGAACCCCGCCATGCGCGCCTCCAAGACCTTCGTGCTGGATACCAACGTCCTGATCCACGACCCGGGGTCGCTGGCCCGGTTCGAGCGGTCAAAGGTGGTCCTGCCCTTGGCGGTCATCGAGGAGCTCGACGGCTTCAAGCGTCTCAACGACGACCGGGGTTATGCGGTCCGGCAGGCCACGCGCCAGTTGGACCGCCTGCGCTCCAAGGGCAAGCTCTCGGAGGGGGTGACCCTGGACCACGGCGGGACGCTGGTCATCGAGTACCGGCGGGCCGAGAAGCTGCCGTCGCAATTCGAGGGCGCCGGGGTGAAGAAGGACAACGAGATCCTGGCGACCGCCCTCTACCTCAAGGAGAAAGGCGAGAACGTGGTCTTCATCTCCAAGGACATGAACCTCAGGATCAAGGCCGAGGTCCTGGGGATCGACACCGAGGACTACGAGCGCGAGAAGGCCCCCATCCAAGGGCTCTACAAGGGCTGGCGGGAAGCCGTCGTCGGCCAAGCCGTGATCGACCGCCTCTTCAAGGAGCACAAGCTGGCCGACGCGGGAGGCCTCCCCGAGTTCCACGCCAACGAGTTCGCGATCCTTAAATCGGCCGAGAACCCCTCGGTGAGCGCCCTGGCCCGGTTCAAGCCCGGGGTGGGCCTGGTCCCGCTCCTGACCCAGCACAAGCCGTGGGGCATCAAGCCCTTGAACGTCCAGCAGCGCTTCGCCCTCGACCTCCTCATGGACAAGGACGTGAGCCTCGTGACCCTCGTGGGCGTGCCCGGCTCGGGCAAGACCCTCATCGCCCTGGCCGCCGGCCTCGAGCAGGTCTTCGAGGCCCGGGCCTTCCGCCGGCTCCTCATCTCCCGGCCGGTCGTGCCCGTGGGACGCGACATCGGGTTTTTGCCCGGCACCAAGGAGGAGAAGCTCTCCACCTGGATGGGCGCGGTCAAAGACAACATCGAGTTCCTCTGCGACTCCTCCGGCCAGGTCACCCCCGACGAGGTCATGGCGGACGCGACCGACATCTTCGACTCGGACAAGATCGAGGTGGAGGCCGTGTCGTTCCTGCGGGGGAGGAGCCTGCCCCGGATGTACATCATCATCGACGACGCCCAGAACCTGACCCCCCACGAGGTCAAGACCATCATCTCCCGCGCGGGCGAGGGGACGAAGGTCGTCTTGACCGGCGACCCCTACCAGATCGACAACCCGTACCTGGACGCCGCCTCCAACGGCCTCTCCAACCTCGTCGAGCGCTTCAAGGGTCAGAAGGTCGCGGGCTCGATCAAGTTCGACAAGATCGAGCGCTCGGGCCTGGCAGCGCTCGCCTCGGAACTCCTCTGACGCCCTGACGAGGGCGGCGTTCAAGCCGGCAGGGCGGCCGCCCGGCCGTCAGCGCTGCCCCAGTGCTGCGACCGCGACTTGCTTGCCCTTTGGGCCGGTCGATTTCGGAGCGAGGCGAGGAGCGAGGAGCGCGCATACCGGGCGTATGCAAGCGACGAGCGACGAAGCCGCAGCCCGAAAGCGACCGGCCGCGCTATTGGAGGAATCGCTTGGTGAGATCATCGGTTTCCATTGATAGCGCGGAGGCCCGCCTTTGGCCGGCTGCCGCGTTGCTCGTCAGTCGCAGGCGTCCAGCCTTCTCCTTCCTCGCGCCTTGCAGCCGGCTCAAATCCGGGCCTCCCAAGGGGCAAGCAAGTCGCGGTCACAGCACTAGCAGCGGCAGGGGGTTCTCGAGGCTCTCCTTGACCCGCGACAGGAATGCCACCGACTCCTTGCCGTCGATGACGCGATGGTCGTAGGAGAGGGCCAGGTACATCATGGGCCTGGCCTCCACCCTGCCCTCGACGACCACGGGCCTGGGCTTGACGGCGTGCATGCCCAGGATCGCGGATTGGGGAGGGTTCAGGATCGGGGTCGAGAGCAGCGAGCCGAAGACCCCTCCGTTGGTGATGGTGAAAGTCCCCCCCTCCAGGTCGGCCATGTCGATCCTGCCGGAGCGAGCCTTCTCGGCCAGGGCTTCGATGTCGCGCTCCACCTCCCAGAGGGTCTTCTTGTCCGCGTCTCTCACCACGGGCACGACCAGCCCCCTGGCCGAGCTGACCGCGATGCCGACGTCGACGCGGCCTGGATACACGATGTCGGCGCCATCGACGCTGGCGTTGACCTCCGGGAATTCCAGGAGGGCGGCGGCGGCCGCCTTGGCGAACAAGGACGTCAGTCCCAGCTTGACGCCGTGCTCGTCCTCGTACGACGCCCCTCGACTCCGGCGCAGGTCCTGGATGGCGCTCATGTCCGCTTCGTTGAAGGTGGTCAGCATGGCGGTCTCGTTCTTGACGGCCACCAGCCTCCGGGACAAGGTCTGGCGCAGCAAGGACATGCGCTTGCGGGTCTCGCCGGGTCTGGGGGGCCGGCCGGGAGGTGCGGACGCTCCCCCTTCGCCCGGCGCCTGGGCGTCCGCTGGACCCGCGAAGGCGCCGGGCTCATGAAAGACCAGCTCCGGGGAAGGGTCCTGGCCCGAAGGGGCCAAGCCCTCGGAGGCGCGGGCGGTTCCCGACTCTCCGGAAGGGGCCTCGCCCTCGGGGGCCGAGGGAACGGACTCGATGCGGCCGACCACTTCCCCGACCTTGGCCGTGCGGCCGGCGGGCGCCAGGATGGCGAGTCTCCCGGACTCGTCGGCGTCGACCGTCATGGCGGCCTTCTCGGTCTCGAATTCGAGCAGTGGAGCGCCTTTCTCGACCATGCCGCCGTCCGGGACCAACCAGGAGACGATCTCGACGGTGAGGATGGATTCGCCGGGGCTGGGGATTCTGATCTCGCTCATCGTGTCAATCCTTATGCGTCCTCATAGGTCCTCGAATGCCCTGCTCAGAAGGGCCGCCTGCTCCCTCGCGTGCTCCTCGTGATAGCCGGTCGCCGGCGCGTCCGCCTCCGGGCGAGACACCACGGCCAGCCGGACATCCCCCAGCCGGTCCCGAAGAAAGCCCCAGGCCCCCATGTTGGCGGGTTCCTCCTGGACCCACGTCCAGGGCACGCCCGAGCCAAACTGCCGCGCCATCCGGGAGAGAAGCGCGTCTGGACACGGGTAGAGCTGCTCCAGACGCACGATGGCTACGTCCCGCGCTCCGATCTCACGGCGGCGGGCGTCGAGCTCATAGTAGACCTTGCCTGAGCACAGCAGGACCTTGCGCGCGCTGGCGCGGTCGAGGGAAGCGTCGTCGAGGACCTCCTGGAAGGGCCCCGCGCACAGCTCGCCGACCGGACTCACGCAGGCGGGATGGCGCAGCAGGCTCTTGGGGGTCATCACCACCAGGGGCAGCCTGAAGGGCCGGCCGACCTGTCGCCTGAGGAGATGGAAGAAGTTGGCCGGGGTGGTGGGCTGGGCCACCACCATGTTGAGCCTGGCGCACAACTGCAGGAAGCGCTCCAGCCGCGCGGAGGAGTGCTCGGAGCCCTGCCCCTCGTAGCCGTGGGGCAGCAGCAGGACGAGGCCGCTCATGAGCCCCCACTTGGAGCGGGAGCAGCACAGGTAGTTGTCGATGACGACCTGGGCCCCGTTGACGAAGTCCCCGAACTGGCCCTCCCACAAGGTCAGCCCCTGGCGCTCGGCCAGGGAGTAGCCGAACTCGAATCCCAGGACGCCGTATTCGGAGAGCGGGGAGTTGTAGACCTGGCAGCGGGCCGTCCCCCGCGCCAGCGAAGCCAGCGGCAGGCAGCGCTCCTCCGAGTCCTCCCGGGTGATGACGGCGTGCCGCTGCGAGAAGGTCCCGCGTTCGACGTCCTGCCCCGTGAGCCTGACGGACACGCCTTCCGCGAGCAGGGAGCCCAAGGCGAGCAGTTCGGCCAGCGGCCAGTCCACGGCGCCCTTCTCGCGATAGAGACGCCGGCGTCCTTCGAACACGGCGCCGATCTTCCTGTAGACCGGGAATCCCTCGGGGATGGAAGTGACGGCCTCCAGGACGGCATCGAGCCTCTCCCTGGCAACGCCCGTCTCCGGGGATACGAGGAAATCGTCCGGCCCCGGGCCGGGCGAGGACGCTCTCCTTTCGCCCGGCGCCGCCGGTTCCATCCCGCCGCCGGCGGCGCCCGCCCGTCCGCGCGCGATCTCCAGGGCGCTCTCGAGCTCCTCCCACCGGCGCTTCTTGACCTGCTCGAGGAGGGGCTTCAAGGCCGGGTCCTCGGCGCAAAGCTTCTCCTGGTAGATGCTCAGGACGTCGGGGTGGGCCTCGATGGCTTTGTACAGGAGAGGCTGGGTGTACTTGGGCTCGTCCGTCTCATTGTGGCCGTGCCTGCGGTAGCCCATGAGATCGACGAAGACGTCCTTGTGGAATCGCTGCCTGAACTCGACCGCCAGCCTCGCGACATGCACGACGGCCTCCACGTCGTCGGCGTTGACGTGGAACACGGGGCAGACCGTCACCTTGGCCACGTCCGTGCAGTAGGTGCTGGAGCGTCCGTCGACGTAGTTGGTGGTGAACCCGATCTGGTTGTTGATCACGAGGTGGAGGCTGCCCCCCGTCCCGAACCCGGGAAGCCCCGCCATCTGCGCCACCTCGTAGACCACGCCCTGGCAGGAGACCGCGGCGTCGCCATGAATGAGCACCGGCAGGACCTTCCCGGCATCACCGCCGGCGGCCCCTTCGAGGCGGGCCCTCGCCGCCCCAAGCGCCACGGGGGCCACGGACTCCAGGTGGGAGGGATTGGGGAGGAGGGTGACGGCCACCCGCCGGCCGGCCGAAAGCTCGAAGCCGGCCTCGCAGCCCTTGTGATACTTGACGTCGCCCTGATTCGGTCCCGACGGCGCCCTCGGTCCCAGGAATTCCAGGAATATCTCGGGGAGCGGCTTGCGCAGGACATGCGCCATGATGGACAGGCGGCCCCGATGCGCCATGCCCAACTGGAAGTCCGCGACCCCCGACCGCGCGCCGCGGTCCATGATGGAGCTCAAGGCCGGGATGAGGGCCTCGCACCCCGAAAGAGAGAAGCTCTTCTGCCCGGGGAACTTCCTCACGATGAACCGCTCGAAGAGCGTCGCGGCGGCGACTTCCTCGAAGATGGCGAGCTTCTCCGAACGGCTGAACCGGGTCGTGTTCCGGGTCCCTTCGATCCTGGCCTTGAGCCAGTCGGCCTGCTCCGGGAACCGGATGTCGTGGGCCTCGACCCCGATGGAGCCGCAATAGGTCTGCTCGAGATGCGACCGGATCTCGCGCAGGGTCGAGCGCCCCAGGCCGATGAGCTGCCCGGCGTCGAACTCCTCGTCGAGGAGGTCGGGCGTCAACCCGAAATTCCCGATGTCCAGGGAGGCGTCTCCGGGTCTCCTGGTCCTGACCGGGTCGAGACGGGTGAAGCGGTGTCCCCGCTGACGGTAGGCCTCGATGAGCCGCACGACCCTGAACTCAGTCTCGAGGCAGCCCGCGCAGATGGGCGCTCCCTTGGGCCGGCCGGTCTGACGCCCGAGCTCGAATCCCTGGAAGAAGCGCCGCCAACCCTCTGGGACGGAGGCCTCGTCCCTGACGAATTCCTCATAGAGCCTCTCGACCGCGGGGACGCCGTAAGCCTCAGTCGGGACCGACGGCCTCATGGCAGGAGGAACCCGGAGCGGCCTTGACCGGGGAGTCCCGCTCCTGGACAGCCCAACGCGCCCGGGTCCATGGTCGAGCCTCCCATTCCCGGCATCATATCATTTGGCCGGCAGGAGCGGCAGTTTCCCCTGATTCCCGGCCGGTCCCCTCCGAAAGCCGGCCGGCGCCCCGGAGCTCCTCCGGGGCGCCGCGTCATACGACATCGGACGGTCCAAGGCTCTCGAAGAGCCGGACGGACCTGCCGTTGGCGCGACGGCCGCAGGGTTTCAGCAGACGTCCACCTTGCAGTTGCCCGCCGCGGTGTCCCTGCACTTGGGCAGGACCACCTTCAGCACGCCTTCGATGTACGATGCCCTGGCCTCCTTGGATTTGACGCCCTCCGGCAGGATCAAACTCCGCTGGAAAGACCCCGAAGACCGCTCCCTGACCAGGTAGTCCTTCGAGTCCTCGGCCTCCGCGCGCCGGCCGCTGATGGCCAGCACCCCGCCGCGGATGGCGACGCTCACGTCCTTCTTCGTGATCCCGGGCATCTCCACCGAGATGACATACTCCCTTTCGGTCTGCTCCATGTCCATGGGCGGCATGCACACGCCGTCCTCTACATCCATGGCGCAGATGTGGTGATGATGCCCTAGCCAGGAGTCGTGGACGTGGTGGTGCCGCTCCGACGATACCAAGTCCCCCGACGAAACCGGCGGCTCGCATGTCGCCACGACCGCCCCTTCGAACTCCGAGAGCGCCGAAGCGTTCTCTACCGTCTTGTTGACAGGTCCCCTGTCTTTCTTCATGTGAATCCCTCCCCTCTGAGAAAATCGGGCCCGGTCGTCCACATCGGGCCCGGGAGACATACTCCTCCGTCTTGTTTAGATGCCACGCCGCCCCAAAGGATTCGCCAGGAGCCTTCGGTCGACCCTACGGCAGGGGGCCCGGCATGCGCCGCGAGGGATAGACCCCTTTGAGCCGGTTGAGCCCGTTGAGGGCGGCGACGCGGTAGGCCTCGGCCATGGTGGGGTAGTTGAAGGTGGTGTCGGCGAAGCGCAGCACGCTGCTGCCTTCCCCCTCCTGCGAGAGGACGAGCTGCCCGATGTGGACGATCTCGGAGGCCTGGTAGCCGAAGCAGTGCACCCCGAGGACGGCCAGGGTGTCGCGGTGGAAGAGGAGCTTGAGCATCCCCATCGGCCAGCCCGCGATCTGGGCGCGGGAGAGGTCCCGGAAGAAGGACTGCCCGACCTCGTAGGGGACCTTGCGGCGGGTCAGCTCGGCCTCGGTCTCGCCGACCGAGGAGATCTCAGGGATGGTGTAGATGCCCGTCGGGATGAAGCGGGAGAACCGCCGGTCGCAACGCTCGCCGACGATGCGCGCGGCGGCGCACCGCCCCTGGTCGTAGGCGGCGCTGGCCAGCGGAGGATTGCCCACGGCGTCGCCGACCGCGTAGAGGCCCGGCACGGACGAACGGTAGTCCCCGTCCACCTTGACGCAGCCGCGGCCGTCGAGCCCCACCCCGAGAGCCTCGAGCCCGATCCCGTCGGTGTTGCCCGTGCGGCCGTTAGCCCACAGGAGGAACTCGCCGGCGAGGGTCTTGCCGGACTTGAGGTGCAGCCGCACCCCGGCGTCGTCGGCCTCCACCCGGGCGAACTCCTCGTCGTGCCGGATCACCACGCCCTGGTCGCGCAGGTGGTAGGTGAGGGCGCCTGAGATCTCGTCGTCGAGGAAAGACAGCAGCTTGCCCCGCGTGTTGACGAGGCTCACCTTGGAGCCCAGGCCCCGGAAGATGGAGGCGTACTCGCAGCCCGCCACCCCGGCGCCGTAGATGATGAGGGACCGCGGCGTCTCCTTGAGCCGCAGGACGGTGTGGCTGTCGAGCACCCGCGGGTGCGAGAAGTCCACCTCAGGAGGATGGTAGGGCCGAGACCCCGTCGCGACCACGAAGGCGGCGCCCTCGACGAGCCGCGTCGCGCCCGCGCGGTCGGCGACCTCCACGGCGCCCCGGGCGACGAACCTGGCCCGCCCGGTCAGGACCGTCACGCCGTTGCGGTCGTAGAAGCCCCGCCGCATGCGCACCTGCTTCTCGATGACCGAGCCGGCGTCCCGCACGAGGTCGGCGTAGGAGAGCTCGACCTTCGCGGCCGCCTCCCGGAACCGGGGGAGGCCGCTGAACTCGGTGAGCCGCCAGACCGCCTCCCGCAGGACCTTGGAGGGGATGGTGGTCCAGTGCGTGCACCCGCCGCCGACCTCGGGCTGCTCCTCGATGACCGCGACCGACCTGCCGCTCTTGGCGGCCTTCATGGCGGCGCCCTCGCCCCCGGGCCCGGACCCGATGACGACGACATCGAAGCGCTGGTCGGCGGTCGGCATTGGGAGTCGATTATATCACTTGACGGCCGGGCTTGAGCCCAGCGACTTGCGGACCTCCAGCGCGGCCCGCTGGACGACCCGCAGCTTCCCGATCGCCTCCTCCACCGTGCGCGTCTTGAGGCCGCAGTCGGGGTCCGCCCAGACCCGCTCGGGTCCCACGGCCTCGACCGCGCGCCGCAGCCGCCCCTCCACGATCGCGAGGTCCTCGACGGCGCGCGAGTGCGCGTCCACGATACCCACCGAGATGTCGCGGCCCAGAGGGCGCTCGCGGAGCAGGGCGAGCAGGTCCAGGTTGCTGTTCGACATCTCCAGGTCGAGGTTGTCCACGGGCAGCCGGCGCAGCTCGTCGTAGATCCGATGGAACTCGCCGTAGCAGCAGTGCATGACGAAATAGGCGTCCAAGCCCTCGGTCGCGGCGCGCAAGGCGTCGAAGGCCCACCCGACTTCCTCGGGCCGCGTCGAGATCGCCGGCTCGTCGATCTGGACGATCTTCGCGCCGGCCTTGACGAGCGCGGCCGCCTCCCGGCGCAGCTGCCCAGCCAGCTCCGTCGTGGCCGACCTGCGGTCGGGATAGCCCTCCAGGAAGCACCAGTCCATGATCGTGTAGGGGCCCGTGAGCATCCCCTTGAGAGGCCTGGCCGTCAGCTTCTGGGCGGACGCCCAGCGCTCGACCGTGATCGGCCCGCGCCAGCGGATCTTGCCGCTGATGATCGGCTTGCGGTAGAAGCGGTTGCCGTACGAGCGCACGAGCCCGCCCGGCTTGAAGCCGTCCATGTTCTCCGCGAAATACTCCACCATGTCGCCGCGGTATTGCTCTCCGTCGACGAGCACGTCGATCCCGAGCTCCTCCTGCTTCCTGACCCAGAAGACCGTCGCCTCGTCCTCGAGCCGGCGCAGCTCGCGGCTGGAGAGCGCCCCCCTCCTGCGCAGCGCCCGCGCCTTCACCAGCGCCGGAGGCTTGGGCAGGCTGCCGACCGAGGTCGTGGGGATGACCGGCAGCTCGATGCCGAGTTTCTTCAGCTTCTCGCGGGACATAGGCGATCAGGCCAGCCTGGCCCGAACCGAGCCCAGCAGCGCCAGCTTCCTGCGGGCGTGGCTCCTTGGGACGAACTCAAGGGAACACGAGGGCATGAGAATAGCGAACGGCTTCTTATAGCGCGCCAGAATCCTCCCGACGGCATCCGCCGTCCTCCGGGGATCCTCCAACCGAGTATTGCGGCCGTCGACGACGCCGAGCGCGAGGAGCTTGTCCGAGCCGGCCTTGAGTCGTTCGGGCAGCCCGGGGCTGTACGTGAGATCGAGGCCGAGGATGTCCACGTCGAGCTTCTGCATCTTCTCGTAGAGCGGCGCCGCGTCGCCCCAGGAGGCGGCGAGAGCGATCTTGGCCGAGCCCCGGCGGCACGCCGCGGCACTCGTCGCTTCGGCGACGATGTCCCAGTCGGCCGAAGGCCTCAGGATCTCCGGCTCGTCGAGCTGGATCAACCCGCACCCTGCCTCGGCGAGCGCCTCGACCTCCGCCGCCACGAAGGCCGCGAGCCGCATCGCGAGGCCGCGGCGCGACCCGTAGTGACGGTCGAGCGAGAGGGCCGCGAGCGTGTACGGCCCGGTCAACGCGACCTTGACGGGCTTGGCCGACGCCTCCTGGGCGAACCGGAATTCCTCAAGAAGCACCGGCTCCCGGTGCCTGACCGCGCCCTTGACCAAGGGCCGCCGATAGTAGAAGTTCGTGTCGTAGAGCCGGATGAGGCCGCCGAGCTCGACGCCCCTCGAGCGCCGCAGGAGGTGGGAGACGGGGTCGTGCCACCGGACCTGGCCGTCCGTCGGCAGGTCCACGCCCGCCTCGAGCTGCTCGGCGATGACCTTGCGCGCGACGGCGTCCCGGGCGTCCTCGAGCTCCCCGTCCGACTTCCTCTTGTCCTCCCAGGCGTCCGTCGCGCGGCGAAGCTCCTGCTCCTCGGGGGCGTCGCCGATGCGCGGGTAGCCAGAGTTGTTCGCGATGAGGAGCTTCATCGGAGGGCTGCCAGGAGGCGCAGGCCCTCGAGGTAGCTCGCCGTCCCTTTCCCCACGACCTGCCCGGCGCACACGGGCTTGATGACGGAGACCCGCCGCCATGCCTCTCGCCGCCGGATGTCGGAGAGGTGGACCTCGACGGCGGGCTTGCCGACCGCCGCGAGGGCGTCGCGCAGGGCGTAGGAGTAATGCGTGTAGGCGCCGGGGTTGATGAGGACGGCGTCGGCCCAGCGGCGGTGGCGGTGCAGGAGGTCGATGAGCCGGCCTTCCCCGTTGTCCTGGAAGACGCGCACCGTCAGGCCGAGCCGGCGGGCCTCGCGCCGGATGAGGGCGTTCAGGCCGGCCAGGGTCGTCGTCCCGTAGGCCGCCGGCTCGCGCTCCCCGAGCAGGTTGAGATTGGGCCCGTGGAGGACGAGGACCCTGCGCACGCGTCGGACCGTCATTTCGTCACCCCCAGCCGCCTCAGGGCGGCGGCCAATTCCGGCTTGGTCACGTCGTCGACGCGCGCGGGCTCGCCGATGCGCTTGAGGAGCACGAAGACGTTCCTCCCCGCGCGGACCTTCTTGTCGCGCCGCATGGCGGCCCACAGGTCCGACGAGGCCAGGCCCCGGGGCCAGGCCGGCGCGGCCAGGCCGTCTAGGAGCGCGTCGGCCAGCGGGCGGTCCCGCCGGAGCCAGCCGCGGCCCGAGGAGAGCTCGAGCGCCGCGCGCATCCCCCAGACGACCGCCTCCCCGTGCAGCGCGCCGCGGTAGCCGGTCGCCCACTCCAAGGCGTGCCCCAGGGTGTGGCCGAAGTTCAACAGCTCCCGCTTCCCGGCTAGGTCGAACTCATCGGCCGACACGGCCCGCGCCTTCCAGGCAACGGAGGTCCGCACCGCGTGCTCGAGCTCGGCCAGGTCGCCGGCCCTGACCCGGGGCCAGCGGGCCGCCAGGCGCCGCGCGAAGGCGGGGTCGAACACCAGCGCGCATTTCACGGCCTCGGCCAGGCCGCTCATGAGCTGGCGGCGCGGCAGGGTCCGGAGGGTCTCGACGTCCGCGAGGACGAAGATCGGCTGGTAGAAGGCGCCCACGGCGTTCTTGGCCAGAGGGTGGTCCACCGCGGTCTTGCCGCCGATGGCGCTGTCCGCCTGGGCCAGGAACGTGGTCGGGACGTGGACGAGCGGGATGCCGCGCTGGTAGGTCGCGGCCGCGAAGCCCGCCGCGTCGCCGATGCTGCCGCCCCCCACCGCCACCAGCGGGGTCCGCCGCTCCGCGCCGCTCTTGAGGAGGAAGCCGTAGAGCTTGTCCAAGGATGACAAGGTCTTGGCCGCCTCGCCGGCCGGCAGGACCCCGCGGCTGACCCGCCAGCCCGCCCGCTCGAGGGCCGAGGCCGCCCGCCCGGCCGGGCCGGCGAAGAGGGACGCGTCGCTGACCATGACCGCCGAGCCTCCCGCCGCGCGGCAGGCAGGGTGGCGGGCAAGGAGCCCGGGGAGCGACCCGAGGATGCCTCGGCCCACGTGCACCGCGTAACGGCGGGAGGCGGTCCTCACCCAGATGGGATTCATGCCGCAAGCCTCCCCAACTCCCTCAGCCGCCGCTCCACGCGGCGCGCCACCGCCTCGACCGGGCCGCGGCCGTCCACGGCGAGATGCCGCGCCTTCCGATAGAAGGGAGCCCTTTCGGCCAGCAGCCGCCGCATGGCCGCCAGGGAGCGGTCGCCGGCGGCCAGGAGCGGCCGCTTGGCCAGCCCGTCCTTGCGGGCGCGGCGGTAGAGCGCGTCCAGGGGGACCTCGAGGTGGACGACGACGCCGCGCCGCCGCATGAAACGGACGTTGGCGGGCCTGGTCACCGCCCCCCCTCCGACCGAGACCACGGCCGGGCCGGCCGAGGCGGCCGCGAGCGCGCGGGACTCGAGGTCGCGGAAGGCCGCCTCCCCGCGCCTGGCGAAGATCCGGGCGACGGACTCGCCGGCCCCGGCCTCGACGCCCGCGTCGACGTCCCGGGCGGGCACCCCCAGGCGCCGGGCCAGGGCGCGGCCGACGACGCTCTTGCCGCTCGCCATGAACCCGATGAGATAGATCCGAGCGGCCTCACGGCCCTTTCGAGGCTTCATGATGAGCCCGGACCTCCGCGAGCGAGTCGCCGCCGAACTTGACCAGGAATTCGTCCGCCAAAACCAGGGCCGCGAGGGACTCCGCGATGACGGCCGCGGCGGGGACGGCGCAGACGTCCGAGCGCTCGACCTGGGCCTTCGCCTCCTTGCGCGTCTTCAGATGGACGGAGGGCAGCGGCGCCAGCAGGGTCGCGATGGGCTTCATGGCGCAGCGCAGCACGAGGGTCTCGCCGGTCGAGATGCCGCCGTCGATGCCCCCGGAGCGGTTCGTGCGGCGGACGATCCCCGAGCGCGTCTTGTCCCGGAAGAACCCGTCATGGACCTCGGAGCCGCGGCGGCGGGAGCCTGCGAACCCCAAGCCCGCCTCGACGCCCTTGACCCCGTTCAAGCTCATCAAGGCGTGCGCCAGGAGGCCCTCGAGCCGGCGGTCCCACTGGGCGTAGCTCCCCAGGCCGACCGGCAGGCCCGAGGCCAGGACCTCGAAGACCCCGCCCACGGTGTCGCCGCTCCCGGCCGCGGCGTCGATGGCGGCGACCATCGCGGCGGCGGCCTCGCGGCCGAGGCAGCGCACGGGGGAGGCGTCGGCCCGGGCGTTCAAGCCCTTCGCTCCGAGCCTGGCGGCGTCGGTCGGGTCCTCGACGCCCGCGATGGAGACCACGCGGCTGGCAACGGAGACCCCGAACTCCTCGAGGAGTCGGCGCGCCACGCTCCCCAGGGCCACGCGCATGGCGGTCTCGCGGGCGCTGGCGCGCTCGAGCACGTCCCGCAGGTCCGGCCGGCCGTATTTCACGCCGCCGACCAGGTCCGCGTGGCCCGGGCGGGGGACGACGACGGCCCGCGGCGCGGGCCCGCCCCCGGGCTCGACCCGCATGGCCTTCTCCCAGTTCTTCCAGTCGCGGTTCCACACGAGCAGGGCGATGGGCGAGCCGATCGTCTCGCCGCGGCGCACGCCGGAGAGGATGTCCGCGCGGTCGCGCTCGATCTTCATGCGGCCGCCCCGGCCATGCCCCAGCTGGCGCCGGGCCAGCTGGGCGTCGATGTGCGCCGCGGTCAGGGCGAGGCCCGCCGGGACCCCCTCGATGATGCCGGCCAAGCCCCGGCCGTGGGATTCTCCGGCGGTCAGATAGCGCAGGATCTTCATTGAGGAGACTCCTTGACGTGAAAAGCGTAGCTGGCGGCCAGACCTTGCAGAGTCTTATTCTCTGCGACCTCGCCGTCAGGGACAAGCAGATAGGACCAGGGCTTGCCCCCATGCTTTCGTTCGTGCTCCGCGGCATGGCGGCACCATTCGGCCGCGGCACGGGCCTTGGCGAGCACCGTGGCGTCCGTCATCTCCGCGGCCCGCTTGATTTCGCACAGGAACTTCGCCGCCTTGGCCTCGACCACGAAATCGGGTTCGTAGGAGGCCTCCCCGCTGTAGTAGATTTGCAGGTCACCCCTGGAGGGCCGGAACCATTTGAGCACGTCCACATTGTCGGCAGAGCATCGTTTGGTGAGTTCGTAGGAGAAATACTTGGAATGGTATGGTGTGCTCATCATGCGCCCGCCGGGGTCGTCGGCCGCGGAGGGCTCTCCTTGCCCAGGCAGCATTTCTTGTGCTTCTTGCCGCTGCCGCAGGGACACGGATCATTGCGCCCGATCTTGGGGCCCTGGCGGACCACGGTCGTCCAGCGCGCCCGGGCCTCCTCCGCCCGCCGGCGCTCCTCGTCTTTGCACCTATCCTCCTCGGCTTCAAGGCCGTCGGCCTCGGCTGACTTGTCGTTTTCCCTCAAGACGGGGATGAACCGTTCCAGGACCGCGGAGCGATCCTCCGAATCCTCCGCGAGCCCAAGGCCCTTGCGGTACTCGGCCTCGGCACACGGATAGTCCTTGAGCGCCCGGAAAGCGTCCCCGGCCTTGATGCGAACCCAAATTTCTTCCGGGAAGCGCTTGAGATTCTTTCGGATCTGCTCGCGGGCCTCCGTCTCCCTGGCGGCCTCGGCCAGGATGACGGCCAGGTCGGACAGGAAATTCTCCGGTTCCTTGAGCTCGGACCAGGCCGAGCCCAATCGCGCCGCTTCATCGACCAGGCCTTGGGAGGCCAGCTCGATGGGCAGGGAGACGAGCCAGCCCAGGAGGTCGTCAAGATAGGCGTCGAAAAGGCGGAACTTGGAGCGATCCCGGCTGATAGCCTCATAGAGTTCCATGGCCACGGAGTATCGCCTGAGAGAATCCTCACGTGATGGGTCTTCGGCCTCAAAGCACATCGCCTCCTCGGCCTTCTTGGCCAGAGGAAGCAGGCTTCCCAGCATCTTCTCCGCCTCATCCCAGGAGAGGGGCCCAAGCCCCTCCATTTCCTCCTCCAGATGTTCCATGGCCTGTTCCCAGGCATCGTCCTCGGAAAGTCTTCCGCTTGCCGAGCTCTTTAGGCGTCCCGCGACCTCCTCCGCCGTGTAAAACTTCAGCCAATCGCGCTTGTACCAGCGGAGGGCCGGATCTTTCTTCGAGAGCGCTTCGCGCACGCCGTCCGCGTCATAGACGCTGTCGCCAGGCAGCTCGGCCAGAGATAAGAGGAGGTGTTCATGCTCCTTGAGACGGAAATCCAAGAGGATGTCGCCGGCCCAGATGCGCGCATTCGGGTTTTCATCAGTATCAGCCGCGATCCCCGCGATAAACGAGAAGACCTCTTCCGTACGCTCCGGATGAGCCAAGGTCACGGCCGCCATGCCGCTCATGGCGCGGTGACGCCAATAACAGTCGGCCATGTCCTCCGAGGCTCTTTCCTTAAGAGGTTCCAGGATGACCGGACCCAACCGGCCGAACATGGAAGCCCATTCGTCAACCAGCCAGTCGTCGTCCGTTTCCTCGGAGAGATCGAAAGCCTTCAGGAGCGCCTCCGCTGCCTTGGCGCCGCCGATCGCGCCCAGGATGAAGCAGGCGTGGATGGCGGAGCACCAGCCGGCATCCACCCTCTCATAGTTGTGGGGGTCCAAGGCCGCCACGGCCAGGACCGGCACGAGCCTTTCGCCCCGCGATATCGCTTCCCGGACGAACTCCATGGGCAGGCGGTCTCCCTCGGTGAAGATCAGCCCGAGCAGAGCCTCGTCCGAAAGAGCGTCATAGCCCGTCTTGCCGATATCCCGCAATCCGCCCCTTAACAGACCGAGTGGGCCGCCCGCCTCAGCCATTATCGCGCTCCAGAGTCCTGCCACTGCGGCGGCGGCCATGCCGCAAGCGGCTGCTGAAGCCGCGACAGCGCTTCCCCGACCGCCTTGACCAACTTGCGAAAAGATCGGCTGCGGCGATGCGCCCGCCCCATGTCGAAAACGGCGCTCAGCGCGGGCTGGTCGAGCGTCTCCGAGTAGGCCCGGCGCTCAGGCATGAACTCTTCGAGCGCGCCCTTGGCGTCCCGTCTTGCCTCGGGATTTTCGGGAGGGACCGCGATGCCGCTGATGCCGCATTTCCCCCGCAAGGATTCAACGGAGGAAAGAAACCATGTCTCGTATTCACGATACGCGATCACGACATCGCAGGGAACCCTCCCCGCGGCCCCTTTCGCCCAGGAGAGCACCCTGGGGGCGACATCTTTGGGGCAATCGTCCTCACCGTCGAAAAGGATCACCACGGCGGCGCAATCGGGCTGCAGAAGCGCAAGCTTTACCGCCTTCTCAACCTCTTCCTTGCTGCGGAATTGCGCCTGAGTGCGGAGGATGGGCCTGCCCACCTCCACGGAATAGCACTGGGCTTGTGCCAGCAGCCGGCGCAGCAGAACGGGGACGGCCCCCACCTCGCCATGTCCCTCCACGATGGGATAGATTTTCACGCCAAATCCTCGAACAAATTGCCTTGGCGCAAGTCGTCTTCGGCGGAGAACAGTTCCTCGCCATGCAGGGCGTTTGAGCGCAGAAGTTCGCCGGCTCCCATCAAATGATCTTTGAGGACCTTTCGAGTGGCTTGGGACGGCATCAGGGCGTGGGAAGCTCCCTCCTTCCAGATGACAATGCGCAGATTGTTGTCCTGAATCCATTTCGCGTCCAAGAGTTCGGGGCTGTGCGTGGTAACGACGACTTGCATGGACTTGGCGGCCCGGCGGATCAGATCAAGGACCGCGCCCAAGGCGCCGGGATGAATGGTGGCCTCGGGCTCTTCGATGACCAAGAGGCTCGGGCTTGGCTTCTGGAAAACCGCCAGGATGAGTCCCAGACAGCGAAGCGTGCCGTCAGACATATTATATGCGTCGAATGTCAGCTTTTTGTTTTTATCGGAGCCCCACTCCTGGGAGAATTGCATGGAGAGCTTATTCCCGTGCTTCTTAGGCGTGACCGACTTCGTGGCAGGGACGATGGTCTCAAGGATGCGGTTGACGGCTTCTTTGATCTCCCCCGCTTCCTCGCCGCGAGACAACTCTTGCAGCACGCTCGCGGCGTTCCCTCCGTCGGCCCGCAGCGCCACGCCGCTGTCCGGGTCCTGCATCTCGCGCAGTTTGGCCGGCTCGATCGAGTACACCCGCATCGAACTGAGAATGCGAAAGATCGGCGCGAACCTCTCGTCGCCGCCGATCAACGGCAGAGAAAGGGCTGACGCTTCCAAAGCAGGCGTTAAACCTTTCGCGTTGCTCTCCCAACTCGTTTCTTTTCGGTCGAACCACCAACGAGTTCCATCCGATTTGCGCACCAGACATTGCTCCCGGACAATCTTGTAACCATGGTTGGGAAGAGCCTTGACCTCGAAGCCAAAACGCCCGCCGGCAATGCCGTTGACCGGCCCGAACTCAAACGCCAGGCCGAGATTCGCAGGAGCGCTTCTTGCGGAACTCCGGTTGCGCACCGCCGCAATACCTCCCAGGCGGTCGAAGACCGCTTGAAGAGGAGATGCCATCGCTTCAGAGACAAAGCTGAAAACGCTCGCGAGGTTGCTTTTCCCCGAGCCGTTGCACCCCACGACGAAAAGCGGATTATCAAGCGTCATCGTCGCGGAGGGGAAGCTGCGGAAACGCTTGATGATTACCTTACTAATCGATACGCCCCTCATAATGCGCCTCCCTTTCCGGTCAAGAACTCCTCGAGCTCCTTCTCCACCCGCCGGCCAATCCGTCCGCCGACGGTCTCGCCGAACCAGATGCGCCAGGTCTCCAGCGCCTGGCCGACGAGCATCCCCAGCCCGCCGAGGGTCCCGGCCCCGCCGGCCCGGGCTTGGGCCAGGAAGGGCGTCAGCGCCGGGCGGTAGACAAGGTCGTAGGCCAAGGCGCCCGTCTTGAAGCGCGCTCCCGGCGCAAGAGGGCAGCCCCTCCCCTCCAGCCCGAGCGACGTCGCGTTGACGACCAGATCAGCCTCCCTGACCGCCTCGGCGGCCTGCGACAACGGCCCGGCGACCGCGCCCAGGCCGGCGGCCACCACTCTGGCATTCTCGAACGTGCGGTTGAAGACCAGCACCCGCCGCGCGCCAGCGCGCGTCAGGGCCAGGCACGCGGCGCGCCCCGCCCCTCCGGCGCCCAGGACCACGGCCCGGCAGCCTCGGACCGCGAACCCGGCGCGCCCGAGCGGGACCAGGAACCCGGCCGCGTCCGTATTGTAGCCCATCGCCCGGCCGTCTTCAAAGCGCACCACGTTCGCCGCGCCCGCCGCGCGGGCCGAATCGTCCAGTCCGTCGAGGAGGGAGAGGATGCGGACCTTGTGGGGAAGGGTGACGTTCCAGCCCACCCAAGGGCCGCGGCGCGCGGACCCGAGGGCCTGGGCGAGCCGCCGGGCGTCCACCTCCACGGCCCGGTAGCGGAGCTCGCGCCCGAGCTCGGCGGCCAGGAGCTTGAACAGCCGCGGGGACAGCGAGTGCCGGACCGGCCGGCCCACCACCGCCGCGAAATATCGTTTCATCCCCTCAACCTCTCGAGATCCTCGAAGAACCCCGGGTAGGAGATGGCCGCGCAGGCCGCGTCGGGGATCCGGGTCTCTCCGTCGGCGACGAGGGCGGCGACGCCGAAGGACATGGCGATGCGGTGGTCCCCCAGGGAAATGATCTCGGCGCCCCGCAGGCGGCAGGGGCCCGAGACCGAGAGCGTGTCGCCCTCCACCACCGCCTTCGCGCCCATGGCTCTAAGGGCCGCGGCGGTCGCGGCCAGGCGGTCGGATTCCTTGACGCGCAGCTCGCCCAGGCCTTCCAGGCGGCTCGTCCCCTCGGCCTGGGAGGCGACGACCGCGAGCAGCGGTATCTCGTCGACGAGCGCGGGGACCTCGGCCGGCGCCACCCGGCCGGCCTTGAGCCGCGAATGAGCGATCCTGACCGTGCCCACGGGCTCTCCCCCGCTGGGAGCGCCCTCGGAGACCGTGATCCGGGCGCCCATGCGGCGCAGGACGTCGAGGAACCCCGCGCGCGTCGGGTTCAAGCCCACCCGCGCGACCGAGACCTCGGAGCCCGGGACCAGCGCCGCCGCGGCCGCGAAATAGGCCGCGGAGGAGAGGTCCCCCGGGATGGCCAGGGTCCGGTCCGAGCGAAGCGGTCCCGGCCGCAGACGGATCGTCCGGCCGTCGAGCCGCAGGTCCGCTCCGAGCCAGGCGAGCATGCGCTCGGTGTGGTCCCTTGTGGAGAAAGGGTCCTCGACCGCGCTCTCTCCCTCGGCCGACAAGGCGGCCAGCAGCAGGGCGGACTTCACCTGGGCGCTCGGCACGCTCAGGCGGCCTGCGCAAGGCGCCAGGGGCGCCTTACCCTGGATCGTCACGGGCGCGCGTTCCCCGCCCGAAAGCTCGATAGCCGCGCCCATGGCCCGCAAGGGCTCGGCCACCCGGCGCATGGGCCGGCGCGAAAGGGAGGCGTCTCCCGTGAGCGTGAACCGTCCCGGGCAGCCGGCCAGGAGGCCCATGAGGAGCCGCATGGTGGTCCCCGAATTCCCGCAGTCCAGTTCGACGGAGGCGGCGGGCCGCGGCCGGCGCGACCAGCCGCCCTCCACCAGGAGAGAACCCTCGCCCTCCCGGATCGAGGCCCCCAAAGCCTCAAGGCAGGTCCGAGTCGACCGCACGTCCGCGCCTCCCGGCAGGCCGGTGACGCGCAGCCCGCCTTCCGCGAGGCTTCCCAGGATCAGCGCCCGATGGGCGATCGACTTGTCCCCCGGAACCGACAGGGTCCCCCTCAGGGGGGCCGCCGCCGGCGACACGACGCGGCCGCCGCTCACATCACGTATCCCAGGACCTGCCCCATGGCCTTGAGCTGCTTGACGAGGTCCGCGAACACCTCGGGGGAGAGCGCCTGCGGCCCGTCGCAGAGCGCCTCGTTGGGCCGGTCGTGCACCTCGACGATGATGCCGTCGCTGCCCACCGCGGCGGCGGCCCGCGCCAGGGGGACGACCTTGTCGCGCAGCCCCGTGCCGTGGCTGGGGTCCACCAGGATCGGCAGATGGCTCAGCTTCTGCACCACGGGGACGGCGTTCAAGTCCAGGGTGTTCCTCGTGTGGTTGGAGAAGGTGCGGATGCCCCGCTCGCAGAGCATGACGGCGGCGTTGCCCTCGGCCAGGATGTACTCCGCCGACATCAGCCACTCGTCGATCGTGGCCGAGAGGCCCCTCTTGAGCATCACCGGCTTCTTCGCCCTGCCGACCTCGCGCAGGAGGCCGAAATTCTGCATGTTCCTCGCCCCCACCTGGAGGATGTCCGCGTAGCGGCAGACGAGGTCGACGTCGCTCGGTCCCATGACCTCGGTGATGACGGGCAGGCCGGTCTCGGCGCGGGCGGCCCCGAGGATCTTCAGGCCCGCCTCCCCGAGGCCCTGGAAAGCGTAGGGCGAGGTCCGGTGCTTGAAGGCCCCGCCGCGCAGGACGTGGGCGCCCGCCGCCTTGACGGCGCGAGCGATGCGCACGGTCTGCTCCTCGCTCTCGACGGCGCAGGGCCCGGCCATGACGACCAGGGTGTTCGAGCCGACCACGAGCTTGCCGTCGCCCACCGGGATGCGGGTGTCGGCCGTCCTCCACTTCCGGCCCGCGAGCTTGTAAGGCTCCGTCACCGGGATGGCGTGGTGCACGCCGGGCAGGATCTCGAAGATGCCGGGGTCCAGAGGTCCCGGGTTGCCCGTGATCCCGACCGCCGTGTTCAGGGAACCGGGCAGGACGTGGGCCCTGAAGCCCAACGACTCGATCCTGCTCACGACCCCTTTGAGATCTTCGTCCCTCGGCTGCGCGTCCATCACGATCAGCATGTCATCAGCTCCTGCCCTCGCCCGGCGTTTCTGGCGAAGGCGTGCGGCTTCGATCAGGATGGGAAGGCGGCCTGACCGCGCCCGGCGTCCCTGGTTCGTATAGACCCTTCCTTCCCGAACCGTCTTTGGGCGCAAGCCCAAGGGCTGGCGCGGTCGCGCCGCCTCCACCAAGACTGGAAAGCGGCCTGTTGATGTACCGGCGGGCCTTGCGCGCCCGGCGGAACAGCCTCTCGACCCTCGACGGGGCGAGCGTCCCTCGTCCCAAGCGTCTCCTGTAGTCCTCCAGGGCGAGGCCCAACTCCCTGCCGTTGAGGGCCGCGATGTCCTTCCAGATCGTCGCCGGCGAGTCCGCCAAGCGGGTCGTGTCGCGCAGGCCGGGTCCTGCCAACAGGCGTCCCGGCCGGGTCTTCAAGATCTCCAGGCACGCCGCGGCGAGGGCCGAGGCGGCCATTTGGGGCAGATGGCTCGTGAAGGCCACGACGCGGTCGTGCCTCCGGGCGTCCACGACGAACGGCCGGCTCCCGGCCGCGGCGGCCAGGGCCTTGGCCCAGGCCAGGGCGCGCCCAGAGCGGCCGGGGACCGGGGTGAGCGCCCAGGCCGCGCCGTCGAAGAGGTCGGCCCGGCTCGCCTTCCAGCCCGAGCGCTCCGAGCCCGCCAGAGGGTGGCCGCCCACGAAGGCGGCCCCTGGCGCCAGGAAGCGCCTGGCTGCTTCGCACACCGGGGCCTTGACGCTCCCCACGTCGGTCCAGACGGTCCCGGGCCGCGCCCGGGGGCCCCACCGCCTGAGGAAATCGATGATCCCCGAAAGAGGGAGGGCGAGCACCACGGCGTCGGCGGCCAAAGCGGCCTCGGGCCCGCCCAGGACGTGCGCGACGGCGCGCATCCCGGGTTCGGCCTTCCCGGGCAGGATGACGCCCGTCAACCTCAGGCGCGTGCGCTCCCTCAAGGCCTTGGCGAGCGAGCCGCCGATGAGACCCAGGCCCACGACGGCAGCGGTGCTCGTCCGGCCGAGACCTTCGCCCCCCTCGCGGCTCATCTCCCCGCGGTGGAGATGAGCGGCTGCGCCCGACGCGGCCGCCTCGAGGCGCCGGCATTCGGCCACCACCACGGCCGCGATGCGCCGCACCGCGGCCGATCCCAAAGGCCCGCCGTTGGCCGCCGTCAGGCGCCGGACGATCGCGGCCTCCCGGCCGGCGTCGAAAAGAGGCAGGCCCCGGGCGGACTTGTAGCGCCCGACTTCCTCCACGACGCGGGCGCGCTCGTTGACGAGCTCCAGGAGCCGGCTGTCGAGGGCGTCGATGCGGCGGCGCAGCCCGGAGAGCCTCATTCCCGTCCCCCCATCGCCCGGACCATGGCGTCCGCGGCCTTGCGCAGCAGCCGGGCCGCCTCCCGAGGCGGGTGCTCCTCCACGATCCTCACCAGCGCGCTCCCCACCACCACCCCGTCGACCAGCCGTCCCGCCGCCGCGGCCTGCCCGCGCCCGGCGTTTCTGGCGCGGGCGTGCCGCTTCAACCGAGACAGGAAAGCGGCCTGCGCCGGCGTCGAGATGCCGAAGCCCACCGCGATGGGCCGCCGCACGTGCCGCTTGAGGGCGCGGAGCTCCCGGGCCAGGCTCGCCGAGAGGGTCCGGCTCTCGCCGGTCACCCCGAGCCGGGCCGCGTAGTACACGAAGCCCGTCGCCGCCTCGGCGATGAGGGGTAGGCGCGCCACGGCCGTGGTCGGCGAGGCCAGGAACACCGCGCCGACCCGGGCGGCGGCCAGGACGCGGCGGAACTCCCCGGCCTCCTCGGGCGGCAGGTCCACGGGGAGGACGCCCTGGATGCCGGCGTCCCGGCAGCGCTCGGCGAAACGGCCCAGGCCCATGCGCAGCGGCGGGTTGATGTAGGTGAACAGGACGATCGGCGTCTTGCGTCCCCGCCGCCGCCACGCGGCCACCGCGTCCAGGATGCCGGCGAGCGTGGTCCCCGAGCCGAGAGCCCGCTCGGCGGCGCGCTGGTTCACTGGCCCATCCGCGACGGGGTCCGAGAAGGGAACGCCCAGTTCCACTACGTCCGCCCCGGCCTCGGCCAGGGCGTCTAGGAATCGGCCGGTCCACTCGAGCGTAGGGTCGCCGGCCGTGATGTAGGGGATGAACGCGGGCCGGCCGCGGCGAGCGTCCCGGAGGATGCCTTCCAAGTCCATCAGCCGCTCCTCCTCTTGCGCGGGGGTTTCTTCATAGAGACCTTCTCCCCCGAAAACCCCCGCTCGCCCGACAGGATCAACGGCTTACGGGCTCCGCCGCGCGGGGGTCTGCTGTTACGGATGATCTCGATGTCCTTGTCCCCGCGGCCCGAGAGGTTCACCAGCACCGTCTTGCCGGCGCCGAGCTTGCGGCCGAGCCGCGCCGCGTAGGCGACGGCGTGGGCGCTCTCCAGGGCGGGGAGGATGCCCTCGGTCCGCGCCAGGAGGTCGAAGGCCCGGAGCGCCTCCTCGTCGGAGGCCGCCACGTACCGGGCCCGGCCCACGGCGGCCAGCGCCGCGTGCTCCGGCCCCACGGCCGGGTAGTCGAGCCCGGCCGAGACGCTGTGGGTCTCCTTCACCTGCCCGTGAGCGTCCTGCAGGAGCAGGGTGAAGGTGCCGTGGAGGACGCCCGGCGCGGCGCCCGAGCCCGGCGCGAGCCGAGCCGCGTGGCGGCCGGAGGACAACCCCTCCCCGCCGGCCTCGACTCCCACCAGTGCGACCCCCGCGTCGGCGATGAAGGCCGAGAAGAGCCCGATCGCGTTCGAGCCCCCGCCCACGCAGGCCACGGCCAGGTCCGGCAGCCTCCCCTCGGCGGCCAGGATCTGCGCGCGCGCCTCCCGGCCGATCACGCTCTGGAGCTCCCGGACGATGGTCGGGAAGGGGTGCGGGCCCAGGGCCGAGCCGAGGAGATAATGGGTGCGGGGCGCGCTCGCCGCCCAATCGCGCAGGGCCTCGTTGACGGCGTCCTTGAGCGTGCGGCTGCCCGAACTCACGGGCACGACCTCGGCCCCGAGGAGCCGCATCCGGAAGACGTTGAGGGCCTGGCGCTCCATGTCCGTCTCGCCCATGTAGACCCGGCACTCGAGCCCCATCGCGGCCGCGGCCGTCGCCGTCGCGACGCCGTGCTGGCCGGCCCCGGTCTCGGCGATCACCCGGCGCTTGCCCATGCGGCGGGCGAGCAGGCACTGGCCCACGGTGTTGTTGATCTTGTGGGCCCCCGTGTGCGCCAGGTCCTCGCGCTTGAGGTAGATCCGGACCCCGCCGAGCGCCGCGCTCAGGCGGTCGGCCCTGGTGAGCGGCGTGGGCCGCCCCACGAAGTCCTTGAGCCAGCGGCCCAGCTCCGCTTGGGCGGCCCGGTCCGCGCGGAAAGACTCCCAGGCCTCCTCCAGCTCCATGAGCGGCCCCATCAGGGTCTCGGGCGCGTAGCGCCCCCCGAAGTCGGCGAAGCGGCCAGGAACAACTCTCCGCATCTTCATGATGTCAACTGAGACGGCATCTTATGAAACGGCATTAGCCCCCCCCACTACTCGCCCCCCCCGTGGGGGGGGGGCGAGTGATTGCGGCATCAGCCCCCCCGCTACTCGCCCCCCCGTACTCGATCCTCCTTATGCGGGGGGGGGCGAGTGATTGCTCTCATGAATTCCGCCATGCGGCCGCGGTCCTTGATGCCGGGCGCGGTCTCCACGCCGCTCGAAACGTCCAGGCCCCACGGCCGGGCCCGGGCCGCGGCCTCGGCCGCGTTCTCGGGCGTGAGCCCGCCGGCCAGGAGCATGGGCCTGCGGGCCGCGAGCCGCTCCGCCAGCGCCCAATCGGGGGTCCTGCCCGCGCCCGGCGTTTCTGGCGCGGGCGTGCCGCCTCCGTCAAGACTGGGAAGCGGCCTGCAGGCCCCGACGTCCCTGGGCCGGTCGGCCAGTAGGTAGGCCGCGGGGCTCTCGAGGGCGGCGGCCAGCGAGCGTTCGTCGGTCAGGACCACGGCCCTGACGCACCGCTCCGGGCCCAAGGAGCGAAGGTCGTCCTCTCCTTCCTTCCCGTGGAGCTGGATGAGGTCGAGGCCCGCGGCCCGAGCCGCGGCAGCCACCTCGCCTACGGGCTGGTCCTGGAACACGCCCACGCGCAGGACGCCGCGGGGGAGCGACGCGACGACCTCGGCCGCCCGCTCCACGCTCACGCGCCGCGGGCTCGCCGGCGCGAAGACCAGGCCCACGGCCCAGGCGCCAAGCTCGGCGGCCGCGGCCGCGTCCTCGGGCCGCGTGATCCCGCAGAACTTGACCCTCGTGGTCATCGGGCCGCTCCCAGGAGCGCGGCCAGCGCCTCGCCGGGCCGCCCTCCTCGCAGGAAGCTGGTGCCCACCAAGAAAGCGGAGAACCCGAGCCCCGCCAGCTCCACGAGTTCCTCGCGCCGGGAGAAGCCGCTCTCCGAGACCAGGGTCAACCCCAGGCGCCGGCCCAGCGGGCCGAGCCTGCGCGAGACGTCCAGGCTGACCTCGAGGGTGGCCAGGTCGCGGTTGTTGACGCCCGCCAAGGCCGCTCCGGCGGCGGCGGCGTCCTCGAGCTCGGCCTCGTCGCGCACCTCGACGAGGGCCGAGAGCCCGAGCCGCCGGCCGGCGGCGACGAACTCCCGCGTCCGCTCGCGGCCCAGCAGGCGCATGATCAGGAGGACGCAGTCCGCGCCCGAAGCCCGCGCCTGCAGGAGCTGGTATTCCTCCAGGACGAAATCCTTCATGAGCAGGGGCACGGCCACGGCCCGGCGCGCCGCGGCCAGGTGCTCGAGGCTCCCGGCGAAGAACTCCGGCTCGGTGAGGATCGAGACCGCGGCCGCGCCGTTAGCCTCGTAGTCCCGCGCCGCCCGCGCGGGGTCGAGCCCCCGGCCGATCTCCCCGGCCGACGGCGAGGCGAGCTTGACCTCCGCGATCACGCGCAACCCTCTCCCGGAGCCCAGCGCCGCCATGAAATCCCGCGGCGCCGGCGCCCGGAGGGCCTCCTCGCGCAGCTCGCGCTCCGGCCTTTCCTTCTTGGCCCGGGCGACGCGCGCCGCGGTCGAAGCCGCGATGCGCTCGAGGATCCCGGGAGCCTTCATGCCCGGCCTCCCTCGCGCAAAGACTCGAGGACCGACGCGGCCTTCCCCGAGCGCAGGGTCTCGCGCGCCGACTGGGTCCCCTCCCGTATCGAGCCCGCGAGGCCCGCCGCCCAGAGCGCGGCCCCGGCGTTCAAGACGGTCCCCTCGAGGAGGGGCCCCGCCGAGCCCGCCAGCACGGCCTCGAGCGCGCGGGAGTTCTCCGCGGCGCCGGCGCCGCGCAAGCCCGCGGCCGGCACGCGCCGGACGCCCGCGTCCTCGGGCGAGAACGACTCCAGGCTCACCGCGCCCCCCTCCACCCGGCAGAGGCGGGACGGGCCTGCCGGGCTCAGCTCGTCCATCCCGTCCTCGGCGCAGACGACCAGGGCCCGCTCGGCCCCCAAGGACGACAGCACCCGGCCGTAGATCTCGAGGAGCGCGGGGTCGAAGATGCCCACGACCTGCCGCCTGACCCGCGCCGGGTTCACCAGGGGCCCCAGCAGGTTGAAGACCGTGCGCACCCCCAAGGCCTTGCGCACCGCGCCGACCTTGCCGATGACGGGGTTGTAGCGCGGGGCCAGGAGGAAGGCGAAGCCCGTCCGCTCGATGGCGGCCTGGGCCTCGGCCGGGGCGAGCTCGATGGGGACGCCGAGGGTCTCGAGGACGTCCGCGCTCCCGCAGCGGGAGCTCACGGCGCGGTTGCCGTGCTTGGCGACCGCCGCGCCGGCGCCGGCCGCGACCAGGGCCGCGGCGGTCGAGAAGTTGAAGGTGCCCAGGCCGTCGCCGCCCGTGCCGCAGGTGTCGACGAGCGGCCCGCGCTTCGGGGAGATCGACACGCCCTGCCGCCGGAGCTCCTCCGCGAAGCCCGTGAGCTCGTCGGCCGTCACGCCCCGGCCCGCGAGCGCCCCCAGGAAGGCCGCGACCTGGACCTCGGTCGCCTCCCCCGAGACCAGGTGGGCCATGGCCCCGGCCGCCTCCCCCCGGGTGAGGGACTTGCCGCGGCACACCGCCTCCAGCATGCCCGCCAACCCCCCGGGACCGGCCGTCATCGCGTCCCCGGCAGGCAACGCCTTTCCTGAGGCTGTCGTGGACGCTCGGCCTTCGGCCTTGACCGCGTCATCTCCAGGAAGTTCCTCAGAAGGCCCTTGCCCTCCGCGGTCAGCACGGACTCGGGATGGAACTGCACGCCCTCCGCCCGCCCGCGCTCGAGGCGGATCCCCATGACGACGCCGTCCTCGGAACGGGCGGTCACCCGGAATCCCCGAGGCAGCGTGCTCTCCTCGACCATGAGCGAGTGGTAGCGCGTGGCCGTGAACGGGTTGGGCAGGCCCCGGTAGAGCCCCTTGCCGTCGTGGCGCACCTCGCTCGTCTTGCCGTGCATGAGGCGCGGGGCGCCCACCACCCGGCCGCCGAAGGCCTGGGCGAGGGCCTGGTGGCCGAGGCAGACCCCCAGGAGAGGCACCCGGCCCGCGAAGGCCTCCGCGATCTCCAGGAGCCGTCCCGCGTCCTCGGGCCGGCCGGGCCCCGGGGACAGGACGATCCCCGCCGGTTTGCGGCGCTCGATCTCGGCGACGGTCACCGCGTCGTTGCGGCGCACGACGACCCGGGCCCCCAGCTCCAAGAGGTACTGGTAGAGGTTGTAGGTGAAGGAGTCGTAGTTGTCGATGAGGAAGATCATGTCGCAAGCCCCGCCAGCCTCACGGCCTCGAGCACGGCGGCCGCCTTGCTCTTGACCTCCGCGAGCTCGCGCCGGGGCGATGAATCGGCCACCACGCCGGCCCCGGCCTGGGCGCGCGCCACGCCGCCCTGGACGAACAGCGAGCGGATGGCGATGCAGGAGTCGAGGTTGCCCTGGAAGTCGCAGTAGACCACGGCCCCGGCGTAAGCGCCGCGCGGACGGGGCTCGAGGCCAGCCACGAGCTGCATGGCCCGGATCTTGGGCGCGCCGGTCACGGTCCCGGCGGGGAAGCACGCCCCGAAGGCGTCCCAGGGAGTCAGCCCCGCCTTGAGCCTGCCCGTCACGCTCGAGACCAGGTGCATGACGTGGGAGTAGCGCTCCACCTCCATGAACGAGCCCACCCGCACGCTCCCCGGCCGCGCCACCCGGCCCACGTCGTTGCGGCCCAGGTCCACGAGCATCAGGTGCTCGGCGCGCTCCTTGACGCTCGCGCGCAGGCTCGCTTCCAGCCGGGCGTCCTCGCGCTCGTCTAGGCCGCGGGGCCTGGTCCCGGCGATGGGACGGGTCTCCACCGTGCCGTCCTCGACGCGCACCAGCATCTCGGGCGAGGCCCCCAGGACCGTCTCGTCGCCCGAGGCGACGTAGAACATGTACGGGGAGGGATTGAGGGAGCGCAGGGCCCGGTACACGGAGAACGGGTGGCCGCGGAGAGGGGTCTCGAAGCGCTCCGACAGCACGGCCTGGAAGATGTCGCCGGCCCGGATGTGGCGCTTGAGCCGCGCGACGCCCGCGAGGAAAGCCGCGTCCCCCAGCATGGTCCTCGGCCCCTGGGCCTGCCGGCCCAGGCCGCGCCCCGGCCCCCTGACCGGCGGCCGCTCCGGCCGTCCCAACCGCTCCTCTAGGTCGTCCAGGGCGTCCGAGGATTCCCGGAAAGCCAGGTCCGTGCGCTGGCCGTCCGGCGCGACGTTGGCGATGAGGAGGATGCGCCGACGGGCGTGGTCGAAGGCGACGGCCCGCTGGAACACCATGAGCCGCGCCTCGTCTCCCTCCGCGGCGCGAAGGCGGGCCGTCGGCTCGAGGCGTCCGGCCAGCTCGTAGCCCACCCAGCCCACCGCGCCCCCGCAGAAGCGGGGAAGGCCGGGCTCCCTCGGCGCGCGCCAGCGGGCCAGGCGCCGCCCCAATGCCTCGAGCGGCTCCCCGGGGAGAGGCGACTCGGAGCCGTCGGGCCTTCGCAGGAGCGCGCGCCCCTCCCGGACCGCCAGGGTCTCGGCCGGCCGGACCCCCAGGAACGAGTAGCGCGCCACGCGCTCGCCGCCCTCCACGCTCTCCAGCAGGAAGGAGCGGTCCTCGCCGCGCGCCAGGCGCAGGAACGCGGCCACGGGGGTCAGCGTATCCGCGGCGAGCTCGCGCACGAGAGGGACCACGGTGTGGCCCCCCGCGAGCGCGGCGCGGACGTCTTTGAGCGATTTGGTCGTCACAAAATAAGAAACCCACCTCCGCTTCGGAAGTGGGTCGCCGGCTTGCGGAACTGCCTAGATCAGCCGGTCGCCCCCTCCCGGAGAGCGCACCAACACCGCCAAACCTTATGGGAATAGGATCGGCCGATCACGCCTATATTATATGCCGCCGGACCAATCGTGTCAACTAGTCGCTGGCGCCGAGGTCGGGGGATCGCGGGCATCGCGTATAATATGGGTGCGACGCGATGATATCCCTGATCCTCCTGCTCCTGCTCGCCCCTCCCCGGGCGTCCGCCGCGGACCTCGCGATCGGCCTCGTCTACGACGCGGCGCGCCGGCCATGACGGCCCCGGCCCGCGGCGGCTATCGCTCCCGGGACCTGCTCATCGTCGCCGCCTTCACCGTCCTGCTCCTGGCGCCGTCGCTGGGCAAAGCCTACACCATCGACGAGCCCTATTTCCTCCTCGCCGCCCGGCACATCCTCCGCGACCCCCTGCACCCGGGCGCGGCGCTCATCAACTGGTACGGCGAGCCCGTGGCGTTGTGGCGCAACCACCCTTACCCGCCCCTCCTGCAGTACATCCTCGCCGCCGGCATCAAGGCGACGGGCGGCGCCGAGTGGCCGATGCGCCTGCTCATGTTCCCCTTCGACCTCGGCGCGGCCGCGGCGCTCTACCTGCTCGCCGCGCGGTTCCTGGCCCGGCCGCTCCTGCCGACCTTGATCGCGCTCGCCTGCCCGGCGTACGCCATCAACATGCAGCTCCTCATGGCGGAGAAATGGGTCGGGGCGCTCGGCTTCCTGGGCCTCTACGCCCTGGTGCGAGGCGTCGAGGACGACAGGCCGCGGCTGCTGGCGGCTTTCGCCGCGCTCGCGGGCGTGGCCATGCTGGTCAAGTACAGCGCGCTCTTCCTCCTGCCCGCCGCGGCGTTCTATCTCGCCGCCAAGCGCGTCCCCAGGGCGCGCCTCTTCTCCTGCCTGGCGCTGGCCGCGGCCCCCGCGGCCGCCTACGTCCTGTATCAGTGGCTGTCGGGGCAGATGACCCCGTGGGGGTTCGTCTTCGGCGGGGCGCGGCCGCCCTCCTGCGGCTGGGTCAACCGGCTGCGGGCCATGGCCGCCTGCGTCGGGGGCTGCGGGGCGGCGGTGTGGTTCTGGCCGGTCCTGGCGTTGCGCCGCGACCGCTCGCTGGCGGCCCCGGCCGCGGCGGGCGCCGTGCTGGCCGGCTGCCTCTTCGTGCCGGCTCTCGACTGGGAGAGCGTCCGGGGCGTGGACCGGTGGACCGGGCTGGCGTTCTCGTCGGCCGCCTGCCTGGCCATGGCCTGTTGGTTCCGGTCGGTCCGCAAGCGCATGCCCGGGTGGGAGCTCTGGGGCCCGTGGGCCCTGTCCGTGCTCGGCCTGCAGCTCGCCCTCCACCGGTACGTGACCGCCCGGTTCATGCTCTTCATGATCGTGCCGGTCATCCTGGGGATGGCGTCCGCCCTGGAACGGACTTTTGAGGAGGCGCCGCTGCGGCGCTGGCACCTGGCCACGCTCGCGGCGTCGCTGGTCCTGAGCCTGTCCCTCGCCAGCGTCGACGCCTACTACACGAGGTCGCAGAAAGTGTTCGCCCAGGCCGTCCGCGAGGAATACATCGACAAGGGCAAGACGGTCTGGTTCTCGGGCCACCTGGGGTTCCAGTATTACCTGGAACGGGCCGGCGCCAAGCCATTGGACCGTTCCCGGGGCGGGTGGGACGAGGCCCGGCCCGGCGACCTCGTCGTCGTCCCGCAGGCCAACACCACGGTGCTCGTCCCCTCGAGCCCGCGCCGGTCCAAGAAGCGCTACCTCACCATGATCCATCCCCTCCCGCTGCGGCTCATCCGCGGCTGGGATTGCCAGGCGGGGTTCTACGCCAGCATCTGGGGGTTCCTGCCGTACGCCTTCAGCACGGAGCCCGTCGAGCAGTTCACGGTCGTCGAACTGCTGTGATCCCGACGGCCGCCAACAGGAACACCGCCGGCATGAGGCTGAAGTGGTAGCGCGCCTGGCCCGGGATGAACAGGAACAGGACGAAGGTGGCCAGGAAGTTGAGGAGCAGGAACCTCCCCCCGTCCGGCAGGCTCGCCCAGGCGCCGCGCCGCCACAGCCCCAGCAGGGCCAGCAGCCAGCTGCCGGCGTAGAAGGCGGCGTCGAGCCGGCCGAGGCCGTAGACCGCGCGGCGGGAGAGCACCCGCGCGTACCGCGACGACAGGGTGGACCAATGGAGCATCTCCTCGTCGTCGCCGAACATGTCGTCGAGGCACCGGAGCAACGACCGGCCGACATGCAGCGGCCCGGCCCCGAACACCGCCTTCAGGTTCAGAGCGGCCAGGGCGTAGCCCTCGCCGCTCTGCTCCGACTCGTTCTTCATGGCGCGCCAGCGCGCCACGCGCTCCCGCAGGGCCGGGTCGTTCGCCGCCGACTCAGGCAGGAGGCGGGCGGTGTGGTACGCCAGGACCATGCCGCCGTCGGTGCAGATGCCGGTCGGGCGGCCCCACAGCCTGGTGTTCCGCCAAGCCCAGGGGAGCAGCCCCAACCCCAGCGCGGCCAGGAAGACCAGGTACTTCGGCGCCGCGACCTTGAGCCTCGGGCGCAAGAAGCAGACCACGGCCAAGGCGGCCGAGAGCGGCAGCCACATGGGCCTGAGCAGGCAGGCGGCCGCGGCCAGCAGACCCAGCGCCACCCAGGGCCGGCGCCGGTCGGACCCGCCGGCCACGGAAGCCAGCCAGGCCAGGCCGGCCAGGGCCGCGGTGAACGGGACCTCGCTGCAGAAGAGGTTCGTGGCGAACACCGCCGACGGGTAGACGGCCCAGGCGAGCGCGGCCAGCCGGGCGGCCGGCTCGGTCGCGGACCGGGCCAACCCGAGATAGAGGAGCAGCACGGTCGAGGCGCCCAAGAGGACGTTGAGCAGCTTCATCCACAGCGGATGCGGCCCCAACGGAAGATAGAGCAGGGCGCCCAGGAAGGCCGTGCCGGGCGGCCGATAGGACGTGGCGTACGGCAGGGGCTTGCCGCCGTCGCCCAGGTAGGCGACCAGGTCCTCCTTGCCGACCGGGCCCGTGATCGCGTAGCCCTTCCCCGAAGCCAGCGCCGCGGCCAGCTCGTGGTAGATGGCGAAGTCGGAGACCTGCCCGTTGGGGACCGCCGCGACCCACGCCAGCCTCAGCCCCGCGGCCAACGACGCCAGCCCGATGAGGAACCGTCGCCGCGGCCACCGCGCGACCCTCGGCCCCGACCAGCGCGCGGCCGCGACCAGGGCCGCCAGGAGCGCGGCCAGGACGCCGAGTTCCACGAGACCCGCTAGCTCGCCGCAGAAGGCGGCCAGGACCGCCGGGACGCCGGCCAGCAGGACGAGGGCTTCTTGACGCGTCATGGTCGACCTGTATCATACCAAACGGCGGCCCGGGCCCCTGCGCCGAGCGGCGGCCCCTTGGACCCATCTCCGCCCCGGTCTTTCGGCCCATGACAGCGGCGGCGCGACGCTGGTACAATAGCTCCGTCACCACGATGCGCTCCATTCTGGTCCTCTCCCTGCTCGCCGCGCAGGCGGCGTCGGCGTCGGCCCGGCCGCTTGCGCCCCCGGCCCCGGCGCCCGTGGCGCTCGACGCGCAAGCCCTCAACCGCCTCTTCGACGGCAACGCGAGCCCCGCCTCCGACCCGGTGGCCGCTCCCTCGCCCGAAGAGTCCGCCCAGCCTTCGCAGGCCTCTCCTTCTTACATCATCAGGGCCGAGCAGGATCCCCTCCCTGCCGCGCCCCGCTTCGCGCTCAACCTTTCAGCCGTCCCGGAGCACCTCCGGAGCATGGTCGACGGCTTCCACACGCTCTTCCACAAGAACCAAGAGGAGACCCAGGAGTGGGTGGACCGGATGAACGTCCTCATCCGGGCCAAGAACGCCGGCCGGCGCTGGGGCAAGATCCCGGAGTGGACCTACGACGGCCGTCCCAACGAGCCGCCCTGGACCTGCCTCTCGGACGGGGCGGGCACGGTCAACGACTGGTGGGCCCTCCAGCTCGGCCGCTCCCTCCCATCCTATCAGAGCGCCGTCCACGGCGGCCGCGAGGAGGGCGTCGACCCGAGGATGCTCGAGCTCGCGTACCTCGAACGCGCCCGGACGGGCGACCCCGAGTACTTCCTCCTTCCCAAATTCATCGAGGAAGACCCGGTCCGGCACCTGGCCATCCCCCAGCAGCCGCGGGGCTACGCCGAGCTCCTCATCGAGGACGGCGGCTACGACGCGCGGGACCCGGTCACGGACCAGGTCCACCGCTGGACGCCCGGGATGTCCGCCATGGAAGGGCGATACAAGGAGCTCTTCGTGGGCAGCCTCCTGTCGCCGCGCACGCCTGACAAGTACGCCCGCGTCCTGGCCGAGGGCATCGAGAAATGGGGCATCGCCTACGTCCAACTCGAGGACGTCAAGAGGCCGCGCCTCACCGGCGCCCACACCGTGGCCGTGGTCGGCTACTTCTGCATGGAGGGGACGGACCGCCTCATCCCCTGCTCCGAGAACAAGTCGGACGAGGATTGGGGACGCACGGCCTACTTCGCGGTGCACGACTCGTTCGGGGATTTCCCGGCCGACAAGGTCCGCGACGCCTCGGGCGGCTCCGCGTACCGGGCGGTCAGGATCTCCTCGATCGACCAGGCCATCGTGTTCCCTCATAGCCTGGCGGTGACCGCGCGGCCGGAGTCCCCCGGGACCTGGCGGGTCACGGTGACGAACAAGGGCGGCAGGCCGGTCCAGGTCGGCGCGGTCAGGGCGTCGGCGGGCGGGACGGAACTGCCCGTGGCGCAGGCTCCGGACGGGAGCCTCCTCGTCTCGTCGGCCGCGCCCCTCGAGGCGAGCCTGTACGTGGAAGCCCGGCACTACTTCGAGGCCGACGGCAAGGGGCGGGCCTTCCGCCTCGCGCTTGCCGCCGGCCCCACCGCCGGCGTCGAGGCCGTCCGCACCCCGCGGACGCCCACCTACGCCGAACGCCGGGCGCGCCTCCCCTCCGGGGACTAGGATGACGATCTGCGAGCGAGGCCCCATGAAGAGATCCTTGACGCTTCTTGCCGTGATGCTTCTGGCCGGCGGCGCCGGCGCGATGGACGAGAGGACCGTCCTCGAGAAGGCGAAGGCCTCTCACGACGAGGTGGAAGGCAAGCTGACCCTGTTCTTCCGCGACGCGCTGACGGGCCTGCCCATCGCCGGGGCCAAGGTCAGATTCGAAGGGGACTCGGAGAAGACCGACAAGGACGGGAGCGTCACCTTCGCCTTCCCCGACCTCCCCGAGGATGGGGACGCCCGGCTCGTGGCGGAATTCCACAAGAAGGGCTACATCGAGAGCAAGGTGCCGCTCCTCTTCCGGCTCGGCATGATCTTCGAGTACCACCATTCGATCTCCCCCTCCCTGCCGCCCGGCAGCCTGCGCGTGGTGGTGGACTGGGGCAAGGAGCCCAGGGACCTGGACGCCCACCTGGTGAAGAAGGACGGCTACCACATCTCGTACCGGGACATGCGGCAGGTGGAAGAAGTCGCCAGGCTCGACCGCGACGACACGGACGGCGAGGGGCCCGAGACCATCACCGTGGACAAGGTGGACCCCAAGGGGGTCTACGCCTTCTACGTGCACGACTACACCAACCGGGAGGCCCAGGACTCAGGCGCCCTGGCGAGCTCCCACGCCCACGTCTCGGTGTTCGGCGACGAGAAGCTGATGAGGACCCTCGAGGTCCCCTCCGGCAAGGGCAGGTACTGGACGGTGTTCTTCCTGCGCGAGGGTTCGGTGGTTCCGGCGCCGGCGTTGGCCGACGAGCCGGCCAAGGACCCTCCGCCCGTCGCCGACAGCCGGCCCCCCGACGAGGAGTGAAGGGGCGAGGCTATTTGATCCCTTCGAGTTCGCGCGTACGGTCCGCCTCTTTCTGAGCGGCGGACCCCAACTGGACTTTCACCTCGCCGACGACCCCCGGATAGCTCTGAGCCTTGATGCCGGCCTCGGCGGCGGCCTGCTTCACCGGCGCCGATGGTTGAGTCCCCTTGACGAAGAGGCGCTTGATGTCGGCCATATACAACAGACAGACGATGATCGCCGCCAGCAGCAACCCGAGGTATCCCATCCCATCGGCTCCTTGCAGGCGATTCTAGCGAACTTGCCCTCCGCGCGACAAGCAGCCGCGACCCAGCGGCGTCAGGCCGGCGTCGAGTCCAACTGGAGCGGCGGCTCGCCCTTGTCGACGCGCCGAGGTCGAAGCGGCGTCTCCTCGGGGCTACCTCGGCTTCGCCGGACCGGCGGGCTTGGTCCCGCGCGGCGGGGCGTTCTTGACGTATCGGTCGAACCAGGCGAGCATCTCGAAAAGCACGTGCTCGGTGGATTCCATGGCGCGGTAGCCGTGGGATTCGAACGGCAGCATGACCAGGCGCGCCGTGCCTCCGTTGCCGCGGATCGCCTCAAAGAGCTTCTCCGACTGCAGGGGCGTCGTCCCGGGGTTCGCGTCGAGTTCGCCGTGGATGAGCAGGAGCGGCAGCGTGATCTTCTCCGCGTGAAACAACGGCGAGACCTTCGTGTAGACTTCCGGCGCCTCCCAGAGCGTGCGCCGCTCGTTCTGGAACCCGAACGCCGTCAACGACCGGTTGTAGGCCCCGCTCCGAGCCACCCCGGCGCGGAACAAGTCCGAGTGCGCGAGCAGGTTTGCCGCCATCAAGCCTCCATGGCTGTGCCCCGTGATCCCGATGCGGTCGCGGTCCGCCACGCCGAGTTCCACGGCCTTGTCCACGGCGGCTTTCGCGCCGGCCACCAGCTGCTCCAAGTAGGCGTCGTACATCCGGTTGGCGTCTCCCACCACGGGCATGAGAGGGTTGTCGATGACCGCGTACCCCTCCAGGAGCGGGAACAGGTGCAGCGGCCAGCCGATCGTCGTGAAGATCCGCGTCGAGCCCTTCACCTGGCCGGCCATCTTCGGGTCGGCGTAGTCGAGCGGGTAGGCCCAGACGATCGCCGGCAGGCGCACACCCTCCTTGTAGCCCGGGGGGAGAAAGAGCGTGAAGGACAGGTCGACCCCGTCGGCGCGCTTGTACGCCACGAGGCGCTTGGTGATGGCGCGCAGTTGCGGCGAGGGGTCCGGCATGCGCGTGACGGCTTTGAGCGCGCTCGCGCGGGAGGCCTCGCCCTCCGCCGCCTGGACACGGCCCGACAGGGTCCGCACGAAGAAGTTCGGCGGGTCCCGAGGGCTCTCCCGCCGGGTGAGGAAGGCCCCGGCCTTGGGATCGAGCCAGGCGTAGAACTCCTCGTAGGACGAGCGGTCGCAGCGGAAGAGGCGCTCCGTCTTCAGCGTCCCCAGGTCGAGCCGGTCGAGGAAGGGCCGGTCGCCCTCGGGGGAGGAGCCCCGGCCGTCGAGGTAGATCGAGCCCTGATCCTCGAACACGACCATCGCGCCGTTGGGCAAGCTCTTCAGGACGGGATGGCCAGGGTGCCGGTAAGCATCGTCGCTCGACATGTCCCAGATGAGGCGGGCGCCGGCCTTGGGGTCGTCGAACGACGCCGCGTGGGTCTGGGTCCAGTGCTTGATCGGGTCCTCGCTGGAAACCAGCGCGAGGCCGCCCCGCTCGACCCACCGGATGCCGTCGACGCGGTCTCTCACCTTGAGGACCTCCGCCGGGGCGCCCGAGAAAGGCGCCTTGTGCATCATGACGCGGTCCCGGTGGGGGACCTGCGTCTTCCAGTCTCCGCCGTCAAGGGCCTCGCGCCATACGAGCGTCGCCGACTCGGTCGCCCGCCATTGGACATCGCGCGGGCCGGTCCTCACGCCCCAGATTGGCACGCTGTCGGCTAGCGGGACGGAGGCGACGCGGCGCACGACGCGCCCGGAGCCGTCCCAGACCTCGACCTCCCGGGGGAAGCGGTCGTGCGTGGTGAGATAGGAGAACGGCCGATGGATCGTCTCGACGAGCAGGTGGCGCCCGTCCGGCGCGGGAGAGAGGCCCGCGTACAAGGCGGGTTTCCCCACGGGCGTGATGCGGCCGCTTTCGGCGTCCACGAGCAGGAGCTGCGCGGCCGCGTAGTGTTCGAAGAGCTCCTCGTCCTTCGGGCTCTTGAGAACGTCGCGCACCTCGTACGTGCTGCTCGCGCCCTTCCCCCCGGCGGTCTCCTGGATGGAGGGGCCGCGCGGCGCGGTCTCCTGCGCCGGCGGCGGGCCGAGGCCCTCCGGCACGGCGCGCACGAGCAGCGTCTTCTGGTCCGGCATCCACATCAGCGGTCGGCCGAGGAACGGGTTGAGGCGCACCGCCGCGACCCTGCGAGCCCGTCCCGCCGCCGCGTCGCCCACCCATAGCTCGACGCACTCCGGGCCGAGGTTGGCGAAGGCGAAGCGCAGGCCGTCCGCGCTCCAGGCCGGCAGCCCGACCTTGGCGTCCGCGGGCAGGCTTACGGCGCGCTCGACGCCGTACGGCAGGGTGACGAGGGTGAGGGCGCTCCAGTAGGCCGCGTTCTGCAGCCGGCGCGTGCGGGGGATGACGCGCACGCCCGCCAGCCTCAGCATCGGCTCCGCGAGGAAGGCGATCGAGGGGAGGCGCACGGGCGCCGCGAGGATCATCGCGTCGCGCGTCGGGCTGACGACCGCGTCCGGCGGGACCGGCGCGTGGAGCACGTCGAGGACCTCCTTGGACGGCTGACGATAGGCGGTCTCGGCGAGCGCCGGGAGGGAAAGCCCGAAGACGAGCAGGGCGGAAAGAAAGTGAGGCAAGGCGCAAGGGCGCGTCATGACGCCAAGCATCCGCATCGGCGGGCGCGAGCAAGGGCGGCCCCCTACGCCGCCTTCGCGCCCCCCGCCTGGCTTGCCACGAAGCCGACCGCAGGCTTGCCTCCCGCCTCGGCCGGGCCGCCTGCGACCTGGGCCAGGTAGGCTTGGCCGAGCTCCTTGATGTGCCCGGCCACGTTGTCGAAGTAGTTCAGGTGCGCCTGCTCCTCTTGCGCGAGCAGCTCGAAGAGCTTGGAGCTGATGCTGTCGCGGCGCTCGAGGCAGACTTTCGCCGCCCGGTTGTAGTCCTCGATGGCCGCGACCTCGAGGCCCGAGTCGTAGTGCATCATCTCGCCGACCTTCTGCCCGTGCTTGGTGGGGATCGAGATCTTCATGAGAGGGACGCCGCCGAGCTCGTGGATGCGCTCGGCCAACTTCTCCGAGTGCAGCATCTCGTCGATGGCGACGAGCTTGACCTGGGCCGCGAGCGGCCCGTAATCCGCATCGGCCAGGGCGTAGTGCTGGGCCATGTACTGGTGGATCGCGGTCAACTCGTCGGCATGGGCCTTGTTCAGGAGTCCGAGGACCGTCTTGTCTCCGGGCCGGTTCTTGGGCATGGGATCAACCTCCTTCATCAAGATGGATGAGTCCAGAGTATGCCCGATATGCCTGCCGGGAATCAAGCCGACCTCGGCGTCGACGCAGTAGGGCGCGGTCGGCAGGTTGCCTCCGTAGATGGAGGAGCAGCCCGTGGCGTTGGCGATGACCGCCCGGTCGCCGAACATCTGGGTGAGGAGCTTCACGTAGGGCGTCTCGCCGCAGGCCGAGC
>JACRDT010000006.1 GCA_016212795.1 Elusimicrobiota bacterium
GAGCGCGCATACTCGACGTATGCAAGCGACGAGCGACGAAGTTGCAGCCCGAAAGCGACCGGCCGCGCTCTCAGGGAAATCACTGGGCGAGGCCATCGATTCCTCTCAAAAGCGCGGAGGCCCGTCTTCGGCCGGCTGCGGCGTTGCTCGTCAGTCGCAGGCGTCCAGCCTTCTCCTTCCTCGCGCCTTGCAGCCGGCTCAAATCCTGGCCTCCAGGACCGCAGCTTTGAGCGGGTCGCAGCACTAGTCCCCTCACCGGTCCTCCTCGGGCGGCGCCTTCGCATCGCCCCGGCCCGCGGTCTTCCCGTCGCCCCGCGTCGGGGGCCCCGTCGGGTTGGCCACCGGAGCGGGAACGGCCGTGATGGGCTCCTGGGAGCGCAAGGGTATGTCCCGCATGACCTCGTTGAGGATGATCTCGGCGGAGGCCCTCGTGGAAGGGACGTTCAAGGAGGCTCCGAGCTGCGCCTTGGCCTCGAGCGGCGCGACGACGAAGCCGTCGCCCTTGGCTTTCTCAAGCGCGGCCGCGGCCTTCCGGTGGAGGGCGTCGACGCGAGCCTTCTCCTTGCGCTCGAGCTCCATCAGGATCGAGTTGCCCAGGGGGTTGGCGCCTTGCTGGGGCGGGTAGCGCCAGGCGACGTATTTCCTGGCCAGGTCCCGGCGATAGCGATGCGCGAGGGCCGCGCAGCCGAACACGGCCATCAGCAAGGCGAGGTTCCTGAGGGTGGCGATCCTAAGGAGAAAATCCACGTTCCTCCGGTCGTTCTTCCGGCGCGCGCATCAGACGCCGTCGGCAGGGAATGTACCAGTTTATCGGGCCAGGCTCAAGTATGGGGCGGTCCCGCCGGGCCGTCCTCACTGGCCGAGGAGGTCGTCGAGGAGCTTGGCGTCGTCGGCCTCCGCCGCCGGCTCCTTGGCCGCGCCTTTGCCCGCGGCGGTCTTGGGCTTCTTGGACCCGGCGCGGGACGCCTGCGAGGGCTCCGTCAAGGGTTGGACCTTCTTGGCGGGCATCTCGGGAGCGAGCAGGTCGTCGATGCTCACTTCCGGGGCGCCTTCGATGGAGCCGCCATCGGCGGCGCCGTCGGCGGCGGCTTTCTTGCGCCCCTTCCTCGCCTTCTTGGCCGGCGCCTGGGAGGAGTCGGCGGCCGCCTCTTCCTGGCCGCCGGCGGAGAAGAGGTCCTCGTTGCCGGAACCTCCCGCGGCCGCGGCAGGGGAGGCCGGCTCGTCGCCGAAGAGGGCGTCCCCGGCCGACTTCTTCTTGCCCTTGCGCGGCTTCTTCGGCGGCTCGACCGGTTTGCCGGCGAGGACGGCTTCGGCGGCCTTGTTGCGGCTCTTCACGGCTTTCGCCTTGATGTCGGCCTCGAATTCGAACGGGCTCGCGCCCTTCCCCGCGCCCTTGGCCGGATAGAAGTTGACCTGGTAGAGGCCTTCACCGGCCTTCTCCACCATCCATTGGGGGAGGCTCGCCGCGGCCGCCCCTCCCGGGAGCCCAAGCGCCGCCGCGCCGCCGCCCTCGAGCTCCTGGGCCACGGTCTTGCCTGTGGGCAGGAGCCAGGCCTTCACCAGGTCGAGGGCTTCCTTCTTGGCGTTCTCCTCGCGGACCTCCGGCGGCGGTTCGACGGGCGCCGGCGGCGGCGGGGGCGCGGGAGCGGGCGCCGGCGGCGGCGGGGCCGCCTTCTTCATGCCGGGGATGACCCCGGTGACGAAGGCCCCGACGCCGAGCGCCGCGATGCCCACGCCGGCGAACAAGAAAAGCTTCAGTTTGGATTTCTTCGGCTCCGGGGCGGCGTCGACGACCGGCGCCGCGCCGAGGGGAGCTCCGGGAGCCTGAGGATCGGGCGCGCCGGCCAGGAACTCGCCGCCGGACGCCCCGGGCTGGCCCAAGGGCGGGGCCATGAAGGGCGCCCCTTGCGGCATGCCCGGCGCGGCCAGGCCGGGCTTGGGCACCGGGGCCGGGGCAGAGTTGACTTTCTGTTCGAACTGGTGGAGCTCGTCTTTGAGCTTGGCGATCTCGCCGACGGGCTGCTCGATCTGGTGAAGCTCTTCCTTGAGCTTGGCGATCTCGCTGACGGGCTGCTCCATCTGGTGGAGCTCTTCCTTGATCTTGTCGATTTCGCTGACGGGCTGCTCCATCTGGTGGATGTCGGCCTTGATCTTCTCGATCTCGCTGACGGGCTGCTCCATCTGGTGGATGTCGGCCTTGATCTTCTCGATCTCGCTGACGGGCTGTTCCATCTGGTGGATGTCGGCCTTGATCTTCTCGATCTCGCCGACGGGCTTCTCGATCTGGCGCAGCTCCTCCTGGAGCTTCTCGATGTTCGCGGTCAGGCCCTCGATCGTCCGCCGCTGGCTCTCGACGGTCGAGGCCACGTCCTTCTCGTCGGCCACGGCCTTGTCGATGTTGCTCTTGAGATTCTCCCCCATCTCGACGACCCGGGAGTCGAGGGCGTCGAGGTTCTTCTTGAGCTCCATGGCCATGACGCCCTTGTCTTCGAGCTGGGTGTGGAGGTTGGAGAGCTCGGTGTCCTTCATGCGCAGCTCTCCCTGGAGCACCGAGACCGTGTTCTCCAGGAAGCTCACTTTCTCCTGGAGGCTGCCCAGGGCCGCGAGGTCCTTGAGCGTGGGTTCCGGCGGGAGCCCCGCCAGGATGCGGGGCGTCTCGTGGGTCCTCCCCGCCACGGAGAGCTGGGAGGCCTTCACGATGGATAGGTTGAGCTCCGGCACGAGGCCGGCCCTCTGCCAGTCGCCGATGCTCGTCCCCTTGCGTCCTTCGGGGCAGATCAGGGACTCGGGCCCGAAGTGGGGCGCCTGCGCGAGCTCGTCGTGGTCGTACGGCCCCAGGACCTGGTTGTTCTGGAAGATCCAGTATCTCACGTCGTGAGCCTCCCCCGCGGGGAGGCGAGCATCGAGGGGGATGATCGCCGTTTCATCAAGGTCAGCTGAATTATAACAGTCATCCCTATAAATTCAATGACCAATTTGTTACAATGCCTGTGGTGCTCGCTGCACCGCAGGGGGCTATTAGCTCAATTGGTAGAGCAGGCGCCTCTTAAGCGCAAGGTTACTGGTTCGATTCCAGTATAGCCCAAAGTTTTCACGGCTGGCCTGCTGTCCTGGGCGGGTGGCGGAATCGGCAGACGCGCACGGCTTAGGACCGTGTGCCGAAAGGCTTGGGGGTTCAACTCCCCCCCCGCCCATGTCGTGAACCTCCCCCCACCCATGAGAGGGTCGAGCACGGGGGAGGCGAGCATCGAGGGGGGCGAGGGATTTTTTATGGGTTTGTTCACCAGGCAGTCGCCGGACCAGCCGCGGTTCAAGAGGGTCAAGGAGGAAGGGTGCATCGTCACCTTCTCCGTCGAAGTCCCCCCGCAGGAGCTCGAGGCCGAGGCGCACAACGAGCTGATGAGGATCCAGCAGCACGCCCATGTGCCGGGGTTCAGGCCGGGCAAGGCGCCCATGGAGATCATCCAGAAGAACTACTCGGGGCACGCCATGGAGGACGTGGTCTCGGACCTGATCAGGAAGTACGTCCCGACGGCGCTGCGCGAGCTCAAGATCGAGCCGGTGGCCCCGCCCAGGATCGTCGAGGTGGACCGCAAGGCGGGACAATTCCTCAAGGTGTCGGTCGTGGCCGAGACCGCCCCCCAGGTCGTCGTGAAGCCCTACACGAAGATCCCCGTCCGCCGCCCCTCCTACCCCGCCACCGACGACTCGGTGCGCCAGCGCCTCGACGAGCTGCGCGAGAGCCACGCTCGGCTCGAGCGCGACGACGCCGGGACCGTCGGCCAGGGCCACTACGTCGTCGTCGACTACACGGCCTCCCAGGGAGGCAAGCCTCTCCGGAGCATGAAGGGCGAGGGCGTCCTCGTGGACATGTCGTCGGACGAGAACGTGGAGGGCCTGTCGAAGGGCCTGGAGGGCCAGGGCCGCGGCGAGACGCGGCAGATCCCCGTCAAGATCGGCAAGAAGGACGCCGTGCTCTCCGTCACGGTGCGGGAGATCAAGAAGAAGATCCTCCCGCCGCTCGACGTCGATTTCGCCAAGGACATGGGCTTCGCCGCCATGGAGGAGCTCCAGGCGGCGCTGAAAGAGGCCATCGAAAAGGAGGGCAAGGAGCGCTCGGAGCGGGAGGTCATGGGCCAGATCGAGGAGGCCCTGCTGAAGGCCAACCAGCTCCCGCTGCCGCCGTCGCTGGTCGAGGCCCAGGTGGAGTCCATGCTCGAGCGCCTCAGGAAGCAGTACCTCGGGCCGGACAAGCAGTGGCCCGCCGAGGAGATGGAGAAGCTCAAGACCCGTCTCCAGCCGCAGGCCGAGAAGGAGCTCCGGCTCTCCTACATCCTCGAGTCCATCGCGGAGCGCGAGAAGGTCGCCGCGCTCGATTCGGACCTGCAGGCCGAACTCGAGAAGTCGCTCGGCTCGGCGCGCACGGAGGAGCAGAAGGAGGAAGTCCGCAAGCTGTTCGAGGACCGTAAGGAGACGATCGCCAGCCTCATTAGAGAGCGCAAGACCAGGCTCTTATTAAAGGAAAGGGCGGCCATCGCCGACGCCTGAACGCGGCGTCTAACGACACATCAAGGAGAGATTGATGAAACGGCATCTGCCCCCCAGCTACTTGCCCTCCCGTGGGGTGGGCAAGTGATTCTGCCAACGATTCTGGAATCCTGGACCCAGGGCTCGGCCATCGCCTACGACATCTATTCGCGGCTGCTCAAGGAGAGGATCGTCTTCTCGGGGGGCTGGGAGGGGTCCGTCACCACGGATTCGGCCAACCTCATCATCTCCCAGCTGCTGTACCTCGACGCCGAGGACCCGGAGAAGGACATCAACCTCTACATCAACTCCCCGGGGGGCATGGTGTCGGCGGGCCTGGCCGTCTACGACACGATGCAGTTCATCAAGGCCCCCATCCGGACCATGTGCATGGGCATGGCGATGTCCTTCGGCGCCGTGCTGCTGGCGGCGGGCACGAAGGGCAGGCGCTTCATCCTGCCCCAGGCGCGGGTCATGATCCACCAGCCGGCCCTGCGGGGCGACCTGTCGGGGCAGGCCAGCGACATCGCCATCGAGGCGGCCGAGATGTCGCGCCTCAAGGAGCGGCTCAACGACATCCTCGCCCGGCATACCGGCCAGCCGGCGGAGAAGCTCCGGCAGGACATGGAGCGCAACTTCTACATGTCCGCCGATGAGGCGAAGGCCTACGGCATCGTGGACCACGTCCTTCAGCCGTCGAAGAACTGACCCATGAGCCCCGACTTCAAGCAGCCCCCCAGGCTCCCCCTGCTGGCGGTGAGGGACGTCGTCGTCTTCCCGCACATGGTGCTGCCCCTCTCGGTCGGCCGGCCCAAGTCCGTCAAGGCCCTGGAGGCGGCCATGCAGGCCGGCAAGCTCCTCGGCGTCGTGGCGCAGAAGGTCAGCCACATCGAGGACCCCCAGGTCGGCGACCTCTTCTCGGTCGGGGTCCTGGCCGAGGTCGTCCAGTACCTGCGGATGCCGGATTCGACCCTGAAGGTCTTCCTGCAGGGGCACTGCCGCATCGCCGCCGGCCAGATGGCGTTCTCGGCCGAGAAGGGCTACTGGGAGAGCGACCTGAGCTACCCCGAGCCTCCCGTGACCGCCGTCACGCCGGAGATCAAGGCCCTCATGCGGCATTCCATCGAGCTCTTCGAGGAGCACGCCAAGCTCGCGCGCAAGGCGAACATGGAGGGCCTGGCCAACCTGTACCAGATCGAGGAGCCCTCGCGCCTGGCCGACCTCATCGCGGCCAACTCCCTGGTCAAGACCACCGACCGGCAGTCGGTCCTCGAGACCTTCGACTGCTCGGCCCGGCTCCTGAAGATCGGGGAACTCCTCAAGGCCGAGATCGAGATCATGAACCTGGAGCGCAAGATCCACACCCGGGTCAAGACGCAGATCGAGAAGAGCCAGAAGGAGTACTACCTGACGGAGCAGATGAAGGCCATCCAGAAGGAGCTCCGCCAGAAGGACGACTTCGCCAAGGAGATCGAGGACCTGCGCAAGTCCGTCAAGGACGCGGGGATGCCCAAGGAGGCCGACGAGGCTTCCCAGAAGGAGGTCGGCCGCCTCGAGAAGATGATGCCCTATTCCCCCGAGGCCACGGTGGCCCGGACCTACCTTGACTGGATGATCCACCTGCCGTGGGCCAAGCGCACCCGCGACAACCTGGACCTCAAGCGCGCCCACGAGATCCTGGAGGCCGACCACTACGACCTTCGCAAGGCCAAGGACCGGGTCCTCGAGTACCTGGCGGTGTGCAAGCTGACCAGGAGGCTCAAGGGCCCCATCCTGTGCTTCGTGGGCCCGCCGGGCGTCGGGAAGACCTCGCTGGGCCGCTCCATCGCCCGGGCCTTGGGCCGCAAGTTCGTGCGCATGTCCCTGGGCGGGGTGCGCGACGAGGCGGAGATCCGCGGGCACCGCCGCACCTACATCGGTTCGCTCCCGGGCCGCATCATCCAGTCGCTGCGCAAGGCCGGGAGCAAGAACCCCCTGTTCCTCCTCGACGAGATCGACAAGATGGGCATGGACTGGCGCGGCGACCCCGCGGCGGCGCTGCTCGAGGTCCTCGACCCGGAGCAGAACCACACGTTCATGGACCACTACCTCGACGTGGAGTTCGACCTCTCCCAGGTCATGTTCGTCTGCACGGCCAACACCCTGGAGGGCATCCCGGTCAGCCTGCAGGACCGGCTCGAGACGCTGCGGTTCTCCGGCTACACGCACCACGAGAAGAGGCTGATCGCAAAGACTTATTTGTGGCCCAAACAACAGAAGGAACACGGCCTGAAAGAAGGCCGCGTCATCATGGATGACGCGGGAATCGACCGCGCCATCGAGGAGTATACCCGCGAGGCGGGCGTGCGCAGCCTCGAGCGGGAGATGGCTTCCGTCGCGCGCAAGGCGGCCAAGAAGATCGTGGAGGACGCCCCGGACGTGATCCGGGTGGCCGCGGACAACCTCCATGAGTTCCTCGGCATCCCGAAGTTCTTCAAGGAGAAGAACTCCTTCAACGCGGTCGGCGTCTCGACGGGGCTGGCGTGGACCGAGGTCGGCGGCGTGACCATGGCCATCGAGGTCGTGGCCGTTCCCGGCAAGGGCGAGCTCAGGCTCACCGGCAAGCTGGGCGCGGTCATGTCGGAGTCGGCGCAGGCGGCCCTCTCCCACGTCAAGTCGATCAGCGCCCGCTTGGGCGCGGGCCCCGAGGCCTTCAAGGACATCGACTACCACCTCCACGTCCCGGAGGGAGCCACGCCCAAGGACGGCCCTTCCGCGGGCATCGCCATCGCGGCCGCCTTGGCGAGCCTCGTGTCGGGGCGGCCGGTCAAGGCCGGGCTCGCGATGACGGGCGAGATCACGCTCAAGGGGCGGGTCCTGCCCATCGGGGGCCTCAAGGAGAAGATCCTCGCCGCCCACCGGGAGGGCATCCACACCGTCCTCTACCCCGACCAGAACAAGAAGGACCTCGAGGACATACCGGCGGAGATCCTGTCCGACCTCACGCTCGTCCCGGTCCATGCGATCGACGAGGTGTTCGACCTCGCGCTGGACCCCGCGCCGGCGCAGGCGCAGCAGGCGCCGGCGGCGCAGGCCAAGCCCGCAGCGCGGTCGCAGTCCGCCGTCTACAAGCCCGAGCCTCCGCCCGTCAGCCCGTCCGTCTCGCCCTCCGTCGAGAACCTCTCGTGAGGCCCGCCATCCTCCTGACGCCGGGGCCGACCCCCGTCCCCGAGGCCGTCCTCAGGGCCATGGCCGAGCCCGTCTTGCACCATCGGACTTCGGAGTTCGGCGCGCTCTTCGAGACCCTGCTGGCCGACCTCCAATACGCCATGCGCACGAGGAACCGGGTGCTGCTCCTGACCTCGTCGGGCACGGGCGCCATGGAGTCCGCGGTCGCCAACCTCCTCTCGCCCGGGGACTCCGCGGTCGTCCACTCGACGGGGCTCTTCGGGGACCGGTTCGCCGAGATCATCCGCTCCTACGGCCTGGCGCCGGCGGTGGTCGCCGAGGAGTGGGGGCGCGCCGCCTCTCCCGAGAAGCTGCGCCAGGCACTCAAGGCGCACCGCGGCGCCAAGGCCGTGTTCCTGCAGCACACGGACACCTCGACGGGCGTCGTCAACGACCTCAAGTCCCTCGCGGAGGTCGTGCGCGCCGAGTCCGACGCCGTGGTGGTGGTGGACGCGGTCTCGGGGCTGGGCGGCGAGCCGCTCGAGACCGACGCGTGGGGGCTCGACGTCGTGCTGTCCGCCTCGCAGAAGGGGCTGATGATGGCCCCGGGGCTGGCTTGCATGGCCGTCTCGCAGCGGGCCTGGGCCTTGGTGGAGAAGGCGGCCCTGCCGAGGTATTACTTCGACTGGAGGGCGATGGCCAGGTCCGTCGCCGACAAGGAGACCCCGTTCACGCCCGCCGTGACGCTGGTCGTCGGGCAGGTGGAGGCCTTCAAGCTGATCCGGGCCGAGGGCATCGAGAACGTCTGGAAGCGCACCGCCCGACTCGCGGGCTATGCCCGCGAGAAGGGCCGCGGCCTGGGGTTGGAGCTTTTCCCGAAGGACCCCTGCAACATCCTCTCGGCCTTCCGCCTGCCGGCGGGACTCGACGGCAAGAAGCTCATCAGGGACATCCTGCGCGAGGAGAGGATCTCGATCGCCGGGGGCCAGGGGCCGCTCAGCGGCAAGATCGTGCGCGTCGCCCACATGGGCCATATCGGCAAGCCCGACCTCGACGCCGGGTTCGAGGCCCTCTCCAAGAGGCTCAAGGTAGGCTAGACATGTCGGCCCTGTCTTTCAAGGGTGTCAGCAAGACGTACGTCAGCTCCCACCTGGGCAGGAAGACCGTCTCCCGCGGCGTCTCGGACATGGACCTCGAGGTGCGGCCGGGCGAGGTCTTCGGCCTGCTGGGCTTGAACGGCAGCGGCAAGACCACCACCTTCAAGCTGGCCCTGGGCCTGCTCTCGCCGACGGCCGGAGAGGTGAGGGTGATGGGCCTGGAGCCCCGCGACCCCAAGGCGCTGGCCGCCATAGGCTTTCTGCCGGAGCTCCCCTATTTTCACGGCTTCATGACGCCGGCGGAGTCGCTGCGCTTCTACGGGCGGCTCTCCGGGCTCGCGGGCGCCGAGCTGGAGGGCCGCATGGCCAAGACCATGGAGCGGGTGGGGCTGTCGCGCTGGGCGCTGCGCCCCATGCGGGAGTTCTCCAAGGGCATGGTGCAGCGCGTGGGGCTGGCCCAGGCGATCCTGCACGACCCCGCGCTCATCATCCTCGACGAGCCGGTCAGCGGCCTCGACCCTCTGGCCATCAAGGACTTCCGGGACCTCCTCCAGTCGCTCAACGGCCAGGGCAAGACGATCGTCGTCTCGTCCCACTCCATCTCGGAGCTCGAGAAGCTCTGCCACCGGGTCGGCATCCTCAAGGAGGGCCGGCTCGCGCGGGTGCTCGAGCAGAAGGAGTGGAGCAAGGGGCTCGAGGCGTTGTTCGTGGACACGGTGAGGCCTGAAAGACTGCGGGAAGGGAGGGGTTGATGACAACGGATTCTGCCCCCCCCGCTGCTCGCCCCCCCCGTGGGGGGGGACGAGCGACTTGGGGGGGGCCAGTGATTGTCCTCGCGCTCAACCACTGGCAGGAGAACCTGCGCAACCGGTTCTTCATCCTGGCCTTGGTGTTCTCGGGGGCCGTCCTCTACCTCAGCATGCTCATGGGGCTCCTGGCCACGGACCAGGAGGTGCGGGTCCTCCTGGATTTCGGCCTGAGCTTCATCGAACTCCTGGGCCTGGCGGGCGCGGTCTACGCCGCCTCCACCGTGCTGCTGCGGGAGATGGAGACCAAGACGGTCTACATGGTCCTCACCCGCCCCGTCCGGCGCAGCCACTACGTGCTGGGCCGGTTCGCGGGCATCATGCTCTCCGCCGGGGCGGCGATGCTGATCATGTCGGCGGCGCACCTCATGATCCTGATGCTGAAGGGCTGGGCCTGGACCCCCCTGTACCTCTGGGCCCTGCTCGGCGCCTTCCTCAAGGTCCTGGTGACGGCGTCCCTGGCCCTGTTCCTGGCCCTGTTCTCCACCTCGGTGCTCTCGTCTCTCACCATCACGATGGTGCTGTGGAGCCTGGGGCACTTCCTCCCCGAGATCCGCCTCATGGCCCGGCGGTACGGGCACGACTCTTCGCTCCTGATGGCGCCGCTCAACGCGATCTCCTGGGTGATCCCCGACCTCCAGCTCTTCAACCTCCGCGACCGGCTGGATGTCCCCGCGCACCTGGCCGTGAGCGTGCCGGTCGGCTCGTGGATCCTCTACGCCGCGGCCTACTGCGCGGTGTGGCTCACGCTGTCCGCGCTCCTCTTCAGGCGCAAGGAGTTCTGATGCGCCTGCTCGCGGCGGGCCTGGCGCTGTGCGCCCTCCTCAACGCCGTCCTGGCCGTCTCGCGGCGCCAGGCCCCGGCCGTCGACGAGGTCGGCATCCGCCTCGACGAGCGCGGGGCGCTCGAGTCCGCGGCGCTCTTCGGGGTGGGGATGCGGCGTCTGGCCTCGGATCTCGGGATCATCCGAATGCTCCTGTACTACGGCGGCGAGGAGGACGACCTGCCCGTCGGCCAAGACGACGGCTCGCACGACGGCCACGAGGGCCACCGTCATTATGGCTCGTTCGACCCGGAGCATCCCGAACGGCACTACGGGGGCGGCCGCTACCAGAGGCTTGGGCCCATGGCGATGCGCATCCTCGATCTCGATCCCTCCTTCTCCTACGCCGCGCTCTTCGCCGCCGGGGCGCTGGCGTTCAACCTCAACCGTCCCGACGAGGCCCTGGGCGTCATCGACTACGGCCTCAAGCGAGACCCGAAGAACCTCCAGTACCAGCGCTACGCGGCGGCCGTCGGCTGCCACCGCCGGGGCAACCCCGAGGAGGTCATCAGGATCATGGAGCCCGTGCTGCTCGACCCGGATTGCCCCACCATGATCAAGAACCTGCTGGCCTTCCTCTATTACCGGTCGGGGAAGAAGGACAAGGCCGTCAGGCTCTACACCGACATCTACGAGAACACGAGGGACCAGGGCTACAGGGACCTCGCCCGGCGGATGCTCGGGAGGCTGGGAGCTGGCTGAGGCAACGGGCGGCCCGAAGGCGGCGATCCTGGTGGCCGACGACCAGCCCGAGTGGCTGTCGCTTCTGGCGCTCTGGCTTCGCGGGGAGGGCTACGGCGTGGCGCAGGCTTCCAAGGGCGCCGACGTGGTGCCCCTCGCGCGGCGTTCCCCCCCCGACTGCTTCATCCTCGACTACGACCTGGGCGACATGAAAGGCTCGCAGGTCTGCCAGGCCATCAAGGCCGACCCCCGGCTCAAGGGGGTCCCCGTGATCCTGTTCACCGCCATGGCGGGCTCGATGCTCAAGGCCGTGGCCGAGGGCGGGCCCGACCATTTCGTGGTGAAATCCGAGCACTCCGACGAGCTCCTGCTGGTGCTCGGGGATATCCTCAAATAGCGAGCAGCAGGCCCGCCGCGAGGACGCTGAGCGCCAACCCCAGGCGCCAGGAGGCGGGGGAGAAGTCGAGGACGACCTCGTGCTCCCCCTTGGGGACCTCGACGAGGATGAAGGCGTCCTGGAAGCGCGCGTGCGGCGAGGGCCGGCCGTCGACGGCGGCGCGCCAGCCGGGGTAGTCCATCTCCGAGAAGACCAGGCCGCAGTCCTGGTCGGCGGCGACCGCGACCCTCGCCCTGCCGGGCGCGTAGGAGGCGAGGCTCGCGCGGCCGCAGCGGTCCGGCTGGAGGAAGACCCGGGGGCGCGGTCCGGCGGCCCGCCGGACCCGCAGGTCGGAGCGCCGGACCCGGGTGGCGGTCTCGGCCAGCGTGACCACGGTCGAGACGCCGGCCCACGCCAGCAGGTCCGGGGCGGGGGCCGCTCCGAGGCGCTTCTGGTAGGCGTCGGCGGCCTTGAGGCGGAGGGTCTGGTAGCTGAAGACCTCCTGGACGCCGAAGGCGGTCCCGAACGAGGGCGCGAGGAAGTCGCGCATGAGGAGGTAGTCCTCCTCCTCTTGAAGGGTGCCCGCCATCCAGGCCGTCATCAGGCGCCGGGTGTGGAGGATGCGCGACGGCGTGGGACCGGAGGCGACGGCGGCGGCCAGGGCCGGCGGGTCCGTCAGGAGCCCGGGGATGGCCCAGGCCGAGCGAGGGAACTGCGCGAAGAGCGCCAGGTCGACGGCCACGGCCGCGGCCGCCGTCCACCTCCAGCGAGGGGAGAGCTTGGCGATGCCGGCCGCGCAGAGCAGCCCGGCGAGGGAGGCCGGCATGAGCAGCCAGTTGGCCGGGAACCGGAAGAGGCGCAGGGGCGCGAGCGACGCGTAGCCGGGCAGGCTCGCTCCGAGGCTCAGGACGAGCCCGGCCGCCGCCGCCAGCGCCACGATCCTCTCGCGCCGGCCGCCGCGCCGGACGCCGACGATGGCCAGGGCCAGGGCCAGCAGGCCGGCGTAGAATCCCTGGATCGCGGGGTCGCCGCTCATGGATGGGCTCCAGGCGTACCATTGAGGGGCCAACAGCTCTTTGGCCAGCTCGCCGGGCGGCAGGGAGTACTGGACCGCGATCAGAGGGTCGACGGTCAGGGCCCGCGTCGACGACGCGAGGAGCTCCAGGAACGGGACCCATTGGACCGCCGAGAGCCCTATCCCGAGCAGGCAGCCTTTGAGGAAGCAACGCAGCCCGCCGGTCCCTTGAGAGCACGCCAGGGCCAGCACCGCGACCGCGCTCACGGCGACGAACGGCGGGAATCCGGCCAGCCACTGCAGCGCCAGGCAGACGCCGAGCCCCTTCCAGGAGCCGGCGGCCTGGAAGTACAGGAGCGGCGGCAGCCAGGCGGCAGCCGCGAAGTGGTTCGGGAAGGTGACCCGCGACGTCAGGAAGCCGTTGAGGCCCGCCAGGGCGGCCGCGGCGGCCGCCGCGGCCGGGTCGGCGTACCAACGGCGCGCCAGGAGCCAGAGGAACGCCGCCGCCAGGACAGTGTGGAGCACGACCCAGAGGCGCAGGAAGGACGGGAAATCCGGCAGGGACGACAGCGCCGCGAAGGGCGGGTAGAGCGCCATGGTCTGCGGGTCGGCCAGATGCGGCTCGCCCATGTTCCTGAGCGGGTTCCAGAGCGGCAGGCGCGGGCTCTTCCAGAGCGAACGGCCCAGGCTCCAGTTCGGGTAGGACAGCGCGAGCATGTTGCCGTCGACGGGCACCTGCCCGCCCAGGAGCAGCGGCCGCCAGGCCAGGACGACCAAGACCGTCCCGGCCAGCGCCGCCGACAGCCATGGTCGCGCCCCGGCCCTCATCGGGTGGTATGATACCAACAATACCCTCCCGCGGGTAGGACCATTTCCGCCCCTCGATTGGGCCGAAAGGACCATGGCTGATCGGTCAGGACGTGCTACCATCTTCCCGATGCGAAAACGGATCATCCTGTCGTGGGCGGTCGCGCTGGCCGCCGTCCCTTTCCTGCCCGGAGGCGACGGCTTGGGCCAGACCGTGGGGCAGGCTTCCACCGCCCGGACGGGGTCCCCCGTCGTCGGCCTTCCCGGCCAGCCTGGCCGCGTCCAAGGCGACGCTGTCCGCGTCTCCCTCGGCGTGGCGCCGCTCGTCGGGTTGCCTTCTCTTCCGTCCGTCCGCTCGTTGTCCCTGGGCGCTGCCCCGGAGGACCGGCCGGCCGCGGCGCCTTCCCTGCCGGTCCAGTCCCTGCCCGCGCAGGCCCTCTTCTCGCCCGGCGGCCGGGACGCCCGGCTCCCGGCCTCGATCTCGTCTTGGCTCCTTCCGGCGGCGCCGATCCCAGCCGGGGAGGCGTCCGTCGACGCGGCGCCGTCCGGCCTCCCTGCGGCCGTCGAGCGGCGCCAGGCGCCCGGGAGCAGCCTGCCGGCGGCCGTCGACAACGCCGCGGCGCGGGGGCTGTCCGCCGTCCACGCCGCGGGCCTGGGCCTGGCGGACTTGCCGACGCCCGAGGACTCCAAGGCCGCGGCGGGGCGGGCGTTCGGCGAGTCCGTCGCCTCCGGCGGGAGGCTCGAAGGTCCCTTGCCGCGGGAGTCCGTGGTGTCGCGCGTCTTCAAAGGCCTGCTGCCTTCCCGATGGCGCAAGTCGGCCGAGCGGTCCCGGCCCGCCGACGCCATCCCCGAGGGGCGTGGAGCCCCCCAAGCGGGCTCCGCGCGGGACGCTCGGCATCCTGCCTCGACCGCGTCCCGGCCGGCGCCCCCCGGGCCTGCGGCCCAGGCCGCGCCGGCGGCGCCGCCCAAGGCCTCCAGCTTCAGGAACCTCATGCGAGGCGCGGCTTACGGGGTGCTCCTCGTGGCGGCGCCCATCGCGTCGTCCTTCGCGTTGGATCCCGTGGACCAGGCCTTCGGCCTGGAGCCGTTCGCCCTGCTCAAGTACTTGGTCCTCGCGCATCCCGCCGTCGGCATCCCGCTGCAATACGTATGGATGGGGTTGAGCGTCCTGGTGCCGCTGCTCGGGCTTCTGGCGGTCAGGAAGGGCATCAAGGCGGCCGCGCCGCGCTGGCATCGGCTCGCGCTCGTGCTGGGGGTGGCCGGGCTCGCCGCCGCGGGTTGGTCCATCCTCTTCCTGCATTCGCCCCTGGGCCTCCTGGCCCTGCTGGCCTTCAATACGGTCGTCAGCGCGACCGGGGAGGAGGTCATGTTCCGGCGCGGCGTTTTCGCCTGGCTCAGGAAGCGCTTCGAGGCCCGCGGCGGCCGCCACGGGCTGATCTGGGCCGTGGCGCTCTCGTCCGTGGTCTTCAGCTTGATGCATCTCCCGGGACACGGCTTCACCATGAACCTGTTCGTCCTCAAGGCGCTGCTCGGCGTCGTGCTGGCCCTGCTCTATCATCGCACCGGGAACCTGGCGGTCCCGGCGGCGGCCCACTCCGTCTACAACCTGCTCGTGACCTTCCTCGCCCCGCTCGTGGGCGCCCTCCAGTTCCTGCCTTTCGCGGGCTTGGCCTCCATCGCGGTGCTCGGGGTCGCGTTCCTGCTCCTGCGCTTCCTCCCTAGGCCCAAGGTCCCAGCAGCGGCATAGGCCTTCGGGCCCTCGCCGCCCGGGGATTTCGGACCATACTATTCACATGCGCGTCCGGCGCGCCCCCTCTCTTGCCCTGTCGCTGTTCGTCGTGGCGGCCTTCTGCCTGCGGCCGTCGGCAGGGGAAGCGGTCGAAGCCGTGAGCGGCCGCGCCCTCGACGATTTGCGCGCCGCGTCGGGGGGCGCCGAGGCCGTCATCCCGGAGGCCGGGCCGGGCGTGCCCTACGGGACGGCCGCCCGGGTTCCTGGCGGAGCATCGCGCTCGGTGATGCTGCAGGGCTTCCACTGGGAGTCCCACATGAGCAAGCCCTGGTGGAACGTGATCGCGGCCAAGGCGGGCGAGATCTCCTCCTCAGGCTTCGACCTGGTGTGGTTTCCCCCCTCGTCGTCGGCGCTCAGCGACGAGGGCTACCTGCCCAACCGGCTCTACGTGCAGGACTCGGCCTACGGGACGTCGGCCCAGCTCAAGGGCGCCGTCGCCGCGCTGCACGCCAAGGGCGTGAAGGCCGTCGCGGACGTGGTGATCAACCATCGGGTGGGCGCCAAGGGCTGGGCCGACTTCACCGAGCCCGAATGGGGGCCGGACTCGGTCTGCTCGGACGACGAATGGAGCGGGGCCAGGGGCTCCCCTGACACCGGCAAGGGCTACCACGCGGCCAGGGACATCGACCACACCAAGGCCTACGTGCAGGAGAGCCTGAAGGGCTGGCTGCGGTGGCTGCGCTCGGACATCGGCTACGACGGCTGGAGGTTCGACTACGTCCGGGGCGTCGCGCCGAAGTACTTCGTCCTGTACGCCGAGTCCACGTCGCCGTCGTTGGCGGTCGGCGAGATCTGGGACGATCTCGACGTCAACAACCCGGATCGCCACCGGCAGGCCCTGGCCGACTGGCTCGACTCCGTGGGCGGCAAGATCGACGTCTTCGATTTCACCACCAAGGGGATGCTTCAGCACGCGGTCGCCAGCCGCGAGTACTGGCGGCTCAGGGACGGCTCGGGCAAGCCGGCCGGCCTCATCGGGTGGTGGCCCGCCAAGGCCGTCACGTTCGTCGACAACCATGACACCGGCGCCAGCACCGGCGGCGGGGGCGGGCAGAACCACTGGCCCTTCCCGGGCGACAAGGTCATGCAGGGCTACGCCTACATCCTGACGCATCCCGGCATCCCCTGCGTGTACTGGCCCCACTTCTTCGACTGGGGCCTCGCGGACCAGATCAAGGCGCTGATGCGCGTCCGGGAGTCGGCCGGGATCGGCTCGACGAGCTCGGTCGCCATCGCCGCCGCGGACGGCTCGCGCTACGCCGCCGTCATCGACGGCAGGGTGGCCATGAAGATCGGCCCCGGCGACTGGGCCCCCGGCGCCGGCTGGACCCTGGCGGCCGCCGGCCGGGACTACGCCGTCTGGACGAAGTGACCCGGCCTTTTTCCCCTCGTCGTCGATAGGGCGTTCAGGGCGTCTTCTCAGTCCCTGCCGCGATTTCCTTGAAGTCGAGAACCAGCGCGGATTCCAGCATGTCCGCCCAGGTCACCCCGACGCGAAGGCAGAAGAAGGCCAGCAGCAGCGCGCAAGCCGCCCGGCATAGGGCCCGGCCGCGAGGATCGGCATCTGGTATTTCCTCGGCCCTCGTCTTGCAGGCCAAGTCGTGGAGCGGCCGGCCTTGCTTGCTGACCAGCATGATGACGAGGTTGACTGGAGAAAGGGGCAGGGAGAGCAGGAATAGCACGGTCCGCAGCAGGCCGCCGGCCAGGGTGAAGGGTTGGTCGTCACGGCGGCGGATACTGATCCCGGCAAGCCGCTGGCCTGGAGTCTGGGAGTACCGAAGGGTTGTGACCGTGAAATACAACGGGATGCCAACGAGCGCGACCCAGCGCATGGGATCGTCGTCAGCGGACGAGACCTCCCATGCCAGCCATTGCAGCATGTACAGGCCGAGGTTGATCAAGAGAAGATCCGCGCAGAAGGCACCAACCCTCACCCAAACGTCTGCCCGCTCGGGCTCCACAGCCTGCGGGATGCTGGGAAGCAGGGTCAAGTCATCCATGTTGGCGCGCCTCTCTCAGGCGTTTGACGCATTCCATCCGTTCATGAATCTTCCCGATATCCCGGAGCCAGGCGGTGAACTGGCGGCGCAGGCGGTCCGCCATGCATGGAGCCCGGCCCAGCTCCTTGAGCGAAAGGTAGTATTCCGGGTTCTCAAACTGCTTGAGACGGACGGTCTTCTCGAAGAACTCCCTGCCTTTCCCGGGCTCGCCCTTGCGGTACATCAGGTATTGTCCGACGAAATAGTAGAAGAGGCTGCGCACCGACGGCGCATCGCTCGGGCTGGGAAGAGTCTCCGCCACCCCCTGTTCCTCCAGATAGAGCCGGGCCAGGGGCAAGAGTGGATCGGTTGATGGGATGTTGGGCCGCAGGGCCTTGAGAGATTCGGTAGCCTCGCCGTAGGCAGGGCCGGCCTTCATCATGCTGACCACGGTCCAGAGTCCGAATTTAGCGCTGTTTGGATGCCAGCGCGGCACGAGGACCTGGTTGAGCAGGCCGTACGCTTTGACCCATTGCCCGGTGAGAAGGAAGCACTCAAGAAGGTCCAGATGCATCCTGTCCGTGAGGAGGATTCGCCCTGCGCTCTGCATGGAGAAGAATCGGCGGATATGGGCCTTGAGCAGGCTGCGGCCTCTTGGGTCGCCCGTGCGAAGATAGAATTTGGCCAGGGACTGGATAAACTTTTCCCCGTAGCGTTGTCGTGCGGCCCTGATCATCCGCTCCGCCAGGTCGTAGCGCCCGTCGTCCTCGAATGCGTAGGCCAATTCAAACAGGGCCTGGGCTTTGTAGGTGGGAGCGGCGGAAAGAGACAGTCGGCGCGCCAGATCGGGGTGGCCCATGAGCCGGTAGATCCAGGCCATCACGCAGACGGCGCTGGCTGCCTCCAAACTCTCGGAATCCACTTTGAGATAACCGCGCCAGTTCTCGATCGCCTCGAGCAGCCGGTCCTGGGAGATCAGAAGGATGCCCTTGTTCGTGCGAGCCATCCAGTTCCCAGGATCCGCCGCGAGCAGGCGATCTAGGACAGTGGCGTACCGATTCTGGTCCAGCGGTGGCCGATGCAAGATGAAGGAAATCATGCTTTGGAGGAACGCGGGCGAGTCTCCCAACCTGGCCATGGCGTCTTCGAAAACCCGGGGATTCCCTTCTGCCTTCGCGATCTTGTGGTACGGCCACGGGTCATAGGGGGAGAGTTCCATTGTCCGTCGGGCCGCAGCGGTTCTCTCATCCGGGATCAATGCCCGTTCGCGCAGGTCCAAGCGGACATCATCGAACTCCAGGCGTCTATCCGCCACGATCGCGTTGATGTCGGATTCGAAAACATGCATGATGTACTTGACCAGGTGCCGCATCCCGCCGTATTGAAGCTTCACCCGCGCCAAGCCCTCCGAAAGAGTCCGGCCTGCGTCCTGGTCCTTGTCCAAGTCTGGTTTGACCAGCGGGAGCAGAAAGCCCCATGGATGCCCTGTGACCAGCGGTTGGAACGTCTTGAGCTGTTCCTTGGCCTGATCCGGAACGCCGTAATTGTATTCGAGGAAGGCCATCATTGATAAGGCCGCCTCCAAGGCGTAGTCCTTGGCGAGTTCCACCCTGGTCCGCATGGGAATCTCCTCGGCCGGGTCGCCGGGTGGTAGCCTGGAGAGGGCATTCAGAAAGCCGGTCGCGTCCGGGGGAGGACGCGATAGCGGGTAGGCCAATCCTGCAGGAGCGCGACGGCCCATCACCGTTTCGAGGTACGGCTCCCAACCCAGCGCCGTACCAAGCAATTGCCGGGTGAGGAGATGGTTGGGACCGACATCCGCGATCCCCACCAGCCAATTCAGAGAGTTCAGGTCCAAGGGATTGCTTTCCACCAAGGCCTTGAAGGCCTCGCGGCTTTCTAGGCCCTTGGCGTGGTAGTCGGCCAGCATGGCGTAGGCGTACTTCCATTCGCGGGACTTGCCGGCCTTTCCCTGCGGCCTTGCCGCACCAAGATCCTGCCGGGCCATGACGCCGGCAAGGCTTGACAGGTCAGGGGAATCAGGAGTGCTCTGGCTGATGACGAAAAGGGCGTCCGAGTCGCGGCCGCATAGCGTGAGCGCGAAGGCCTTTTCCGAACTGGCGCCGACGGAGAGGCGCTCTGCCAAATCCGAGAGTGCCAGGGCTCTGGCGTGGAATATCTTGGCCTTGTTGGAGGGAATCCCGTTGTTGAATTTTCCCAGCCAGCCGTAGGCTCGAGCCATCATCCTCAGCGCGTCGGGCCAGGGAGGCCTATCCCTTTGGGCCTCGGCAAGGGTGTTGATCGTCCAGATCAAGGCGTAGACATCCAGGGCCTCGAACCCGCTCTCGGCGCGGCCGATGTCGTTGGTCGGCCGTGGGGGGCCTGCGACGGGCGCCCACTTGGCGTCGAGCAACGCTGTTGCCGTATCTCCGGCGCGTTTGATCTCCGCCAGGATATCCCATCTCTCCTCGGGATAGGGGACGGCCAACTCGTTGAGGGAGGTGTCCTGGATCCTCAGCGCGATGCGAAGTTCCCCGGCCGATTCCTCGAAGGACACGGCGAAACCGGCAAGCCGGGGAGACGAGAGTTCCGCGTCGTACGCCTGTAGGCCGTACCGATAGCGGGCTGCGGCGTAGAGGGATTGGCGGTAGAGTTCAGTGAAGAGGGGCCTGCGGTAGGGAGCAGACTCGATCAGCACTTCATCGGCAGCGTAGCCCGGGCCGGCCAGGAGCGCCAATCCCAGGCATGCGCAAAGCAGAGGGGCTGCGATCATTTGCCGACGGGCGCCAAACGCCATTGGGCCAGGAACGCGAGGAATTTCCCCCGACTGTAGGTGCCGCCGGCCGCCTCTAGTTCCTCGGTGTTCTTTGATTCGAGGACGGCGCCGCTCGAATCTAAAATGAAGATGTGGGGGTAGCCGGGGATCTTGGGATAGCGCGAAAGAACCATGGTATTGGGCTCGCTGGGCCCGTAGTAGACCCTGACCGTGACGTAGTGCATTTCCCTCAGGGCGGCCAAGTCGGGATTGGCCTTGAAGAAGTCCTCCATGAATCTGCACCAGGAACACCAGTTGGTGCCGCCGACCAGCATGAAGACGCGTTTGTCCTCCTTCCTTGCCTGGGCCAGAGCGTTCCGGATGTCTTCGCTGGCGTCCCGGGATGAATCATACCGGCTTGGGAGGGGTATGTCGGCGGAGAAGTCCGTCCCGCCTTTGATGCCATAGTGGAAGACCGCGACGGACGCGTAGAATACGGCGGCTAGATGCAGGGATCTCGGCGATTGCATGTCGTCCGAAAGCCCTATTATACAGCAGCGCGGTCCGCAATTCAAAATCTGAAAGAAGTGTGGTCATAAGTGAATACTCCTCCCCAGGGTGCTATACTCTGCCTTACCCCCCCATGCGCTGCCCGACCTGCTCCCAGGACCTCGTGCCCATCCAATACAAGGGGGTTGCCATCGAACGGTGTGGCCGCTGCCATGCATCGTGGTTTGGTCCCGGGGCACTCGTCGCCTGCGCGCAGGAGTTGGCGCGAGAAGGCGTCGTTCCCGACGCGCAATGGCAAGTGAACAAGAAGGTCCTGGCCGTCGGTCGTCTCCAGGAGCCGGCCCTCCCCTGCCCTCGATGCGGCAGGCCGATGCACAAGCTGAATTACGGCTACGATTCGAATGTCATCCTTGACCACTGCCGGGATTGCGACGGACTCTGGGTCGGCGACGACGAGTTGGGCGGGGTGGCCGTCCATGTCAAGGGGAACCCCCGGGTTGACGCTCTGGGTTCGGCGTTCATGGCTGAAGGCGTCGCCGTCGACGAGGAAAGGCGTAAGGCCGAGTATCTGGTGTCGCTGTTCAACCCGTTCTCCTGGTCGTTGAGCATCCCGTACCGGACGGACATCCGGGTGGTCTCGCCGCCCATCTTGGTGACAGCGATCATCGCCGCGAATCTGGCGGCCTACTTCTGCGGCCTGTCGGGCTGGCTGGAGTCGACGCGGTCCCTGCGCTGCTACGGCCTCGTTCCCGCCCTCGCGGCTGCGGGACACAATTACCACGCATTCCTCACCTCGATGTTCCTCCATGCCGGGATCCTCCACCTGCTGGGCAACATGTACTTCCTCTGGCTGTTCGGCAGGAACGCCGAAAGCTCCCTCGGTCGCCGAGATTTCTTCCTGCTCTACTTTGTCTGCGGCATGACGGCCGGTGTCGTCCAGGTCCTCTTCGATCCCGGTTCCGCCAATCCCTCCATCGGGGCCAGCGGGGCCATCTCGGGCGTCCTGGGGTGCTTCGCGAGGCTTTACCCGGATTCGAGGGTCAAGTTGTGGGAGGGCCGGGATCAGAGGGGAACTTTCTCGGCGCGCTTCTACCTTGGCGCCTGGTTCCTCTTCCAGGCTGCCTCCTTCTTGAAGGACGTGGCGCTGGACCTTTCCCCCGGCGTCGCGTTCTCCTCCCACATTGGCGGGTTCCTCGCGGGTTACGTCCTGGCGCCCGTCAAGGAAGAGGCGCGCACGGATCTCCAGGGCGTCGGCATCTGAACGCTGGCGGTGCCATCGGTCGGATCAGGGGGTGTTTTCGTACGGCAGGCCGAGCAACTCGGCCATTTCCGCCGCGGACTCGACGTCCGGCATCCCCGGCACTTTCTTTACGAGCCTGCCCGAGGCGTCGGAGACCAGGAACTGCGGCACGCCGTTCATCCTGAAGCTCCCTTCGGGGTCCAGGAGCGTGTCGGGGCCGAACTCCCTGGCATACTGGCGCACGGCTTCCATGGAATCCATCCCCACGACGACGCGCAGTGTGGCGGCGTCCTTCGGGAGGCGCCGCTGCAGCTCGACGATGATGGGCGTGGCGCGGCGGCAGTAGCCGCACCAGGGAGCCACGTAGACGGTCAGGCATTTCGCCGTCGGGCAGGCCGCCAGGGAAGAGCCCGTCATGCCTGAGACCATGGGGAGGCGGATGTCTGGAAGCGTGGGGCCTACAGAGGGAGAACGGAGCATCATCAGGCCCGCCATACCCGCGATCGCTGACATCCCGATGCAGACGTAAAGCAATGCGCGGGTAACCGCAGCATCATCCCTCCACCGCCGTATCGATCGGGCCAGATGTTCCACAAGGGGCATCGGGCCTCTCCCGGGATGCTGCTCGGCGGGCGGGCACGGCGACGGTGGCTGCGATGAGGGTTCCGACGGCTGCGAAGGAAGATTCCGCGGCCGCTTGAGGAATCGGCGCATCCGGCTCACATGGCCTCCTGAAACGTCTTCATCATTGCCACTGAGCCGCGAGAAGGATGGTTCCCGGCAGGACCGGGATCCAGACGTTGTCGTCGGGAGGGAGCGGCAGGATGTCGGCGACGCAGAAGGCGAGCGCTCCCGCCAGGACCATGGCGGGCGGCAGGCCGGTCGCCGCCCCCACGAGCAGCGCCGCGGCGAACCCCGCCAGGGAGCCCTCCCAAGTCCGTTTGCGGCCCCAGATCCAGTAGGGATGGCGGCCCCAGGCGAGGCCCACGACCGCGGAAGCGGAATCGCCGAACGCCAGGTAGCACAGCGACGCCTTGACGATCCGGGGGTGGTCCCTGAAGAACGCGAAGACCGCCAGGGCGCCGATGGTGGTGTAGAGCACGCCCGTGTAGTGCTTGGACTCCTTCTCGCGGATGATGGCGCCGAAGGCGCGCTGCGTCCAGGACCGGCCCCAGGCGGTGTGGAACCGGGCCAGCTCGAGGGCCAGGACCGCCGCCGTCCAGGCCAGCATCGGCCCCATGACGCGCGCCGGCCCGAGGAGGAGGTAGGCGGCGAGGTAGAGGATGGTGTTCAGGTGGAAGAGCTTGCGGAGGATCTCCTTGCGGATCGCTTCCGGGGACGCCGGGCCGCGGGAGTCGGTCTCGGCGTTCGGGGTGAGGACATTCATCGCCGGCATTATACCAAAACCCCGCTGCCCGGGCCTGGGATTCCCAGGCCGCGCTGAAGCCGTCGGCCGTCGCGCCCTTGACAACTGGACATCTGTACATTAGACTATGTACAGATGTCCACCGTCCCCGGGAACCCCATGCGTCCTTTGGGCGCTGCCCCGGGGACGGTGGGAAGAGGAGTCTGGCTCACCGCCGCGGGAGGCGCCATGGAAGATGCGATGACCGCCGTGCAGAGGAGGGTGCTGGAGTTCATCGTCGAGTCGATCCAGCAGAGGGGCTTTCCCCCCACCATCAGGGAGATCGGGAGCGGGCTGAGGATCCCGGCGCCGAGCTCCGTGACGTTCCACCTGAAGGCCCTGGAGCGCCTGGGGCTGCTTCGCCGCGTCGGCTCGCAGAGCCGCGGCCTGGTCCCGGTCGGGCATCCGTTCAGGCTGCCGATCCTGGGAAGGGTCGGGGCCGGCCCCGGGCCGCTCGCCCAGGAGGAGGTGGAGGGGCATCTCGCCCTGGACAAGTCGGTCGGGCGCGGCGCGCATTTCTCTCTGCGGGTCAGGGGCGACAGCATGGTCGGGGCGGGCATCCTCAACGGGGACCTGGCGCTCGTCCGGCGCCAGGAGGAGGCCGACGACGGCAACATCGTCGTCGCGATCGTCGAGGACGAGGGGGTCGTCAAGAGGCTGCGGCGCAAGGCGGGGGCGTGGCGCCTCGAATCCGCCAATCCCCGCTACCCCGCCATCACCGCGCCCTTCAGGATCGTGGGCAAAGTCGTGGGGATCATCCGCCATTATGAGCCATGACGTCTGGCCCGCCTTCCTCCGGCCGCCGATGCCCGCGGGGCGCCCTGACCCGGGGATCTATGCGGTCAGCGGGCCGCGCGAGCTCGCGCCCCGGCTCCTGCGCGGCCTGATCCCCTCCTTGGCGGCCGGGCTGGAGGTGTTCTGGGTCGACGCGGGCAACTCGTTCGACGCTTACGGCTTCGGCTATGCCTGCAGGGCCGCGGGCCTGGACCCGCGGCCGCTCCTGGGCCGCATCAGGCTCTCCCGGCCGTTCAACCTGTTCCAACTCGAGACCATCGTGAGCCGCAAGCTCCCGGACCTCTGGCGAGGCGAACCCGTGGTGCTGGCCGACCCCTTCGCCCTCCTGCACGGGGAGGAGGCGCCCGCCCGGGACGCCGAGAGGCTCTGGCCCGTCATGCTGGAGGCGATGCGGCGGTCTCCCGTGGCATGGATGGTCCTGGCGGTCGCGCGTCCTCCCGCCGAGGGACGGCGCGACCTGCGCGTCCCGCTCGAGCGCTGCGCGAGGGTGACGGCTCGCCTCCCTTGCGGGGAGGAGGGCTGATATGGGCCGTACGCTCCCCACCATCATCCAGGCGCTCATGGCGGAGCGCCTGGGCTGGGAGCCGTTCCGGCGCGCCCTGCGCCGGGAGGACCAGGAGGCCTTCGACGAGTTGTGGCGGGCGGCCCGGCGCCATGCCGCGCCCGCCTCGATGGCCGGGCGGCCCATGCCTTTCGAGGCGTGCGTCATGGGGATGCTGGTGGGCCTTGCCCGGAGGCTGGCGGCGCTGGAGCGCGGGTATGTCCCTCCTGGACGGCTGGATCTTTGATTGCTACCCGGACGCGGACGGCATGCGCGTCTGGGTCCTCACCCCGGAAGGCCGCCACGAGCAGTTCCTCGACCCGTGGCTCATCGGCTTCCATCTCGGCGGCCCGGGAGCCGCCCTGGAGCGCGCCAGGAGGGCGCTGGACGCCTTGCCGTTCCAGGTCCAGGCCAGGCCGGTCGAACGGGTGGAGCTTTTCTCGGGCCGCGGCGTCGAGGTCCTCGAGGTGCGCCTGCCGCCGGGGCGCCGCGACGGCGTCGTCGGCCGCCTCGGGGAGCTGGGCGTGGACCTCTACGCGGCCGACATCCATCCGGTCCAGGCCTACCACTATGACAGGGGGCACTTCCCCCTGGCCCGCTGCGGCTTCGAGGTGGAAGACGGGGTCCTCGAGTCGTGGGAGCTGCGAGACGACCCCTGGGCCATCGACTACGACCTGCCGGACCTGAGGGTCGTCCATCTGTCCCTCTCGCCCTCCGAGGTGGCCGGTCCCTTGGATCCGAGCCATGCCCCGCGGGGGCGCCTGGTCCTGGGCTACGAGGGACGCGCGTTCGAGCTGGAGGGCGCTCCGGAGGAGGTCCTCGGGACGTTCGCCGCGAGGCTCTCGGCGTGGGACCCGGACATCCTGACCACGGATTGGGGAGACAGCTTCCTGGTGCCGCGGCTGGCGGACCTGGCGGAGCGCGCGGGCATGACCCTGCCGTTCTCCCGCGACCCGCTCAGGGGGGTCGCGGGCCGCGCCGCCAGGAGCTTCCACGCCTACGGCCGCACCGTCCATCAGGGCGGGGCGCGCTATTTCTTCGGCCGGTGGCACCTGGACATGAAGAACAGCTTCCTGCTGAAGGAGACGGGGTTCGACGGGCTCTTCGAGATCTCGCGGATCGCCAGGATCCCGGTCCAGCGGGCCGCGAGGTGCACCATCGGCACGTCCTTGTCGTCGATGCAGCTGGACGCGGCTTGGCGCGGCGGCATCCTCATCCCGGCCACCAAGGCCCAGGCCGAGGATTTCCGGCCCGCGGGAGAGCTCCTGGAGGCGGACAAGGGCGGGCTGGTCTACGAGCCCGACGTCGGCTGGCACGAGGACGTGGCCGAGTACGATTTCGTCTCCATGTACCCCGAGATCATGGTGCGGCGCAACATCTCGCCCGAGACCGTCAACTGCTCTTGCTGCGCGGACAACCGCGTCCCCGGCGTGGGGCACCATCTGTGCCGCCGCAGGCCCGGCCTGGTCCCCAGGGTGCTCTCCCCCATCCTGGACAAGCGCTTCCGGTACAAGGTCCTGTCGAAGTCCCCTTGCCCGCGCCAGCAGGTCTACGCGCGCCGCGCCCAGGCGCTCAAGTGGTGCCTGGTGACCTGCTTCGGCTACCTGGGGTTCAAGAACGCCCGCTTCGGCAAGATCGAGGCCCACGAATGCGTCACGGCCTGGGGGCGGGAGCTGCTGCTCCGGGCCAAGGAGACGGCCGAAGCCCGGGGGTGCCGGGTCCTGCACGGCCTGGTGGATGCCATCTGGGTCAAGCTGGCTCCCGGCCTGGAGGCGGAGACGCTCCGGCTGGCCATCGAGCGCTCGGCGGGCTGCCCCGTCGGCATCGAGGGGGTCTACAAGTGGCTCCGCTTCTGCCCGTCGAGGCAGGACCCCCTCTCGGGCGTGCCTGGCCGGTACTTCGGCGCCTTCCTGGACGGCAGGCTCAAGGTCCGCGGCCTGGCCTGCCGCAGGCGGGATACCCCCCTTCTCGTCAAGGAGATGCAGGAGGAGCTGCTCCTGCGCCTGGGACAGGCGGCGGGCGTCGTGGCCTGCCGTTCCTTGCGGGGCGAGCTGGAGGCCATCGTCGAAGGCTACCGGGAGCGGCTCGCGTCCGGCGCGGTGAGCGCGCGGGAGCTGGCCATCACGCTCCACCTTTCCAAGGAGCCGGAGGCGTACGGCCGCGACACGCTCCCGGCCATCGCCGCCAGGCAGTTGGCCCGGGCCGGGGCGCGGCTGAGCCCGGGAGAGACCCTGCGGTACGTCGTGGTCGCGGCCAAGGACAAGTTCAAGGAAGGGCGCGCGCGGCCCCTCGAGCTCATGGAGGGCGGCCTGGAGTACGACCGCGCCCGCTACCTGGAGCTCCTGGACCGGGCCGCGGCCGAGCTGCTCGACGGGATCCTCGACGACAGGCAGGCCTGATCTATGGTATAATAAACGCCCTTGCAACCCACCCCCCTCCGGCTGTTCGCGGTCTGGGCCGCGCTTCTCGCAACGGCATCCACGGTGTACTCGCAGCCCGCGTTCTACGGCCCCGCCGCCGCGCGCGTGCGCGAAGCGGCGGTCGTCGCCGCCCATCTCGCCAGGACCGCGTTCCCGTTCATGCCGACTCCGTTCAAGGAGTCGCGACGGCGGAAAATCCGCGGCGGGTTCCCCGCCGCGCGTGCCAGCGCCCCGGCTTCGCCGGTCATCCCCATGCCCAGGGAGACGCCCTCCTACCGGCGCACGTTCCGGGTCCTGGCCGCCCACCCCGAGCTGACCGACAGGTACGACGGCCTCATCCTCAAGCATGCGCGGCTCCGCGGATTGGACGCCCGTCTGGTCAAATCCATCGTCGCCGCCGAGTCCGAGTTCTCGCCGTCGGCCCTGTCGCCTCGCGGGGCCCGGGGCCTCATGCAGGTCGTGCCGGCCACCGCTTCGGAGATGGGCGTGCACCCCCGCCGCCTCGGCGACCCCGAGTCCGGCATCCAGGCGGGCACCGCGTACCTCGACCTCCTGTACAGGGCGGCGTGGCGCAAGTACAAGCTCAAAGGGGTCGCCTACGAGCGCGCGCCCATGTGGCTCCGGCAGCGCATCATCGCGGCCTACAACGCCGGCCCGACGTCGCTCACCAATAAGCGCTGGCGCCGGCAGACGCGGGACTACGTGCGCAAGGTCCTGCTGTACTACGAGTCGCCGGTGACTCTCCTGCGGCGGTGACCGGCCGTCCCGCCATGACATCCCGGTCGGCGGGGACCGGCCGGGCCTGGGCGGCGGTCTTCCTGGCGTGCGGCGTCTTGTCGTGCTGGATCATCCTTCATCCCCGGCTCTGCGACCTGCAGTCGCCCTTCCTGGACGGGTACGTCTACGAGCAGTACACGGAATCCGGCGAGGGGCTGCTGCACGGCATCCCGCCGTCCCGGGGCCTCTCCCCGCGCATGCCCCTGTCGAGCGTCTGGGGCGCGCTCCTCTTCGAGCGAGGCGGCCTGGCGTGGCGGCAGGCGTGGCCTTCCCTCGAAATCCTCCTGGTGGCGCTCCTCGTCTACGCTCTCAACGCCGTGACGGGGCGCATGGCGCTGGGGTTGGCCGGGGCCCTGGCGTTCTGCCTCTGGGCGGCCGCCGCGCCGGCCGCGACCTGGGTGGATCATCCCCAGCCGGGGTACGCCGCGCTCATCATGCTGGTGGCGTGCCTGCAGGCATGGAGGGCCCGGGCGCCCACCGTCGGCAGGAGCGTCCTGTTGGGGCTCGGCTTGGGCGTGTCCATCCTGTACCGGTCTCCGCTCATCCTCTTCGGCCCCGTGCTGGTCCTCTACGAGCTCGTCGCGGTCTATCGGTGCTCGCCGAGAGCCTGCTGGCGGACGCACCTCCCGCTCCTGGCGGTCCCGCCCCTGTGCCTGGCGCCCTGGGTCGCGACGAACGCGATGCTCGGCCGCCAGCCCTTCGGCTTCGAGGGCGGCGCCATGTACGGCAACGTCATCACGGGCGCGTTGGGCATCGTGCAGACGATGCAGTACGGCATGCAGGAGGTGTTCGAGCGGGCCCCCACCCACAGCGGGGCGGCGGTGCTGGCCTGGGCCGCCGACGCCGTCCTGCGCCACCCGCAGCGGTATGCCGCCGCGGTCGTCAGGAGGCTGGCGTCGGTCGCGTCCATGCAGCCGGTCCTGGTGGGGCTGGCCGGCGCGTCGCTCCTGTGCGGCTTCAGGCGGCCTGCGGTGGCGCAGCCGGCGCTCCTGGCCGCGTACTTCGTGGGCATCCATTGCCTGATGTCGATCAGGGAGGCGTATTTCCTGCCGCTGTGGCCGCTCCTGGCCGGCCTCGCCGCGGCGTGGCTGGCGCCCGTCGCCGCGCGGCTGCGCCGCCGAGGCGGCCGGTCCGGCGGCGGGCGTCGCTGGGCGGCGCTGGCGGAGGCCGCCGGCAAGGGGAGCCTCACGAGGCGCGCGGCGGCGGGCATGGTCATGGCGGCGTTCCTCCCGGCGCTGGCGTTGGCGGGGTACACGGCGGCCAAGGCAATCGGCTATGCGCGGGCCGCTCGGAGCGCTTCGTGGAGCGCGCCGGGGGCTCTCGATGCCGCCGTCGAGGATGCGCCGCGGGACGGCTGGCTGCTGGCCAGGCGCGGGCGGCTCCGGGCGGAGCAAGGCGACTATCGACGGGCCGCCGAGGACTGCCGCGCGTCCGTCGCGCTCCAGCCGTGGAGGGTCGACAGGCACATCGACTTCGTCTGGCTGCGGATGTTGGAGGGCCGGGTCCGGCCGCTGCGGGGATTCCGGCCGCCTTGGCCTCGGGAAGGCTATCGTTCCCCCGAAGGCTACGACTACCTGGAGGCCCGGCTGCGCCTGGCGCGGTTCGCCGGGGCGTGGAGAGCCGGGAGGAGGCAGGAGGCCCGGGCCGAGCTGTTCGCGGCCCTGGGCATCTGGCAGCGGTTCAACGAGATGTCCTACGGCCCCGGCGGGACGGCGGACGTCGCCGGCGGCGCGGGCGAGAGCGGCGCCGTGCGCGAGGCGCTCGAGCGCGCCCGTTCGCCGGAGGGCACCGCTCCCTTCTTCGCCGAGCAGGTGGCCCGGCACTACTTCGGCGACCTGCTTTCCGCTCAGGAGAAGGCGTGCCTGGCGGGCCTCCTCCTCGAGTCGTGGCCGGGGAACAAGGCGCTCCTAAGGCTTCAGGCACGGTTGCGCTGGGCATGGCTCGAGGACGCGGTCCGGGCCGGGGATGGGAAGGAAGCGCTGGCCGCTCTGCGGGTCCTGGAGCGGGTCCGTCCGAGCCGTGACGAGTCCGCGGCTCTCAGGCGCATGGCCTCCGAACTCGCCGCCAAGGGCGCGCGGGAGGCGGCCGTGAGTCTCGCGGACAGGGCGGGTTGCTCTTCGCCTGAGGAAAGGCTTTCGGCCGCGCGGCTGTCCTTGGAGCTTCGGCGGCCGGACCGCGCGCTCGCCGCCATCAGGGGCATGGCGGCGGCCGGGGGCCCGGCCACGGCCCGGCAGTGGGCGGAGGCGGCGTCGTTGGCGAAGGGTGCCGGGGATGCGGGGCTGGCCCGTCGCTCGCTGCTCCGCGCCCAAGCGGCCGAGCCGTCGGGGGAAGGGAAGCTGCGGCTGGCGCAAGCGCACCTGGCGGCAGGGGACCGGGAGGGGTTCGCCCTGGCCGCGGCGTCGCTCGTGGAAAGCGGGGCGGCGGGGTTCCCCGCCGGAAAATGGATGGAGTTGGCGGCCAAGGCTTCCCGGCTCGGGCACGCTGCGGTGGCCCTGAAGGCGTTGGGGCGCGCGGAGGCGGCGGGGGGCGGCGCCGAGGAGCGGCTGGGGTTGGCCGACATGTTTCGCGGCCTCGGGGACCGGAAGCGCGCCTCGGGGGTGCTGCGCGGGCTCGGCCAGGAGCCCCCCGGCGCTTTGACGGCTGGTCGGTGGCTCGAGGCGGCGTCCAGCGCCGCCCGGGACGGGGAGCGCGAGGCCGCGCTCACGCTGCTGGAGAGGGCCCAGGCGGCCGGGCCGAAGGCGCCGGAGATGAGGACGATCGCCCGGCTTCACGGTTCGTCCGGCAGGCCCGGGGCCGCGCTCGCGGCGCTGCGCGAACTCGCCCGGGAGCGTCCCGGCGAGCTCAAGGCCGAGGACTGGCTCGGCATGGCGGCCTGGGCGGCCCAGGTCGGGGACCGCGCCGGGGCGGCGCAGTCCCTGGCGAACGCCGAGAAAGCGGGCCCGTCGGCCCAGGAGATCGAGCGGATCGCGGAGCTCCATCGCGCGTCCGGAGCGTCCGAGGCCGCCGACGCCGTGATGCTGCGACTCGCGCGGGAGCGTCCGCGGGCGCTGGGCGCTTCGGACTGGCTGGAGGCGGCGGCGAAGGCCGCAAGGTCCGGGGACCGGGCCGGGGCCCTCCGGGCGTTGGAGCGCGCGCAGGGCGCCGGGCCGACGGGCGAGCAGGGACGCATGATCGCGCTGCGCTTCCAGGGGCTCAAGGACTACGGCCGCGCCATGAGCCTGCTGGACGCCCTCGTGCAGGAGCATCCGGGCGAAGGCTCGTACCTGAGCGACCGTGGGGTGCTCAAGGCGCTGACCGGCCGCATGGAGGAAGGCATCGCGGACCTGGCCGAGGCCAGGAGGCTCCAGCCGGCGAGCATGGAGACCGCGCTGAGCCTTGGCACCGCGCTGGAAGCCGTGGGGAAAGGTGACGAGGCGCTGCGGCTCTACGACGAGGTCCTGGCGGGCCGGCCGGCGCGGGCGTCGTCCGAGGTGGACGAACTCCTGCGCGCCGAGCGCGAGAAGCTCAGGTCGAAGCTCGCCCCTGTCCGCTAGGAGTCCGAGCAATGAGTCGTCGCGGGTGCCGCAGCCTCCCGGTCAGTCTCGTTTGGGACCGATGAGCATGGGCTCAGTCTTGGCCGGCGCCGGGGGCTCCCCTTCGTCGAGCACCCGGAAGACGGCCACCCAGTGGTCCGCGGGCGGGGCGTAGGATTCGAACACTTTCTCGGTCCGATCCTGCCAGAAGCCCCGGTAGTTGGCATCCCCCTTCGCGGTGAGATGGAACGACTGCTTGAGGCGGTAGAACTCGGCCCTGTTGACCAGGATGTGGGTGACGCCGCATCGCCGCAGGCGTTCGGCCACCGCGGCCGGGCTCTCGCCGCAGTTGAGCAGCCGCTCCATGATCTCGACGTCGAACTGTCCGCTGGAGAAGTAGCCCTTCTCGGCGTACACCCCGCGCGCGTCGCCGACCAGGAGGACCTTGGCGCCCGGCCGCAGGCGTTCGTTGATGAACCGCAGCCCGGCATAGGGCGGGTTTGGGTACATGCCGATGATGCCGTGGGTGAGGAACTCGGCCTCGGAGGTCCTGCCGGAGACCACGTCCCAGAAACCCCGGGGCTCGGGAGGCGGGTGGAACGTCATGAGCACGTTGACCGTCAGCACAGCCGCGCACAGGGTTCGGAGGCCGTGGCGCGCCCAGCGCCGCCGCACCGCGGCCACGGCGCTGGCCAGCAGGAAGCTCAGCGGGGCCAGCGTCGGCAGGAAGAACCGTGGCATCTCGGAGATGAGGCTCAGGGGCAGCCAGGCGCCCAGGACGAGGACGCCGAGGAGCGGCGGGGCTCCGGAGCGCAGGAGCGCCAGCGGCAGGAGGATGAGGAAGAGGGGGCCGATGAAGTCGGCCTGGCGGTTGACGACCTTGGTCGAGAAGGCCCAAGGGTGGACGAGGTACCTCTTGATCCCCGCGATCGTCGACACGGTCGCCCGGACATCCCTGGATCGGGCGTCCTGGTTCATGGCGCGCCAGCCCTTGTCCTCCCGCACGGGGAGGCTGCAGCCGGCGAGGGCCGCGTCGCAGAGCCCGTCGCCGCCCGGGGCGTAGGCCTCCGTGAGATAGGGGAACACGGGGTCGTGGTAGAAGGCCGCGTTCCTCAGCACCCAGGGCAGCAGCATGACCACCGAGACGGCTGTGGCTAGGATCGCCTCCCGGCCATGGATGACGGGCAGGCTCAGCCTGCGCACTCGCGACAAGGCCGCGGCGAGGAGCGGCATCGGCGCGAGCAGCCAGGCGGGATACTTCGTGCTCATCGCCAAACCGAGGAACAGCCCGGCCAGGAGCCACCACGTCCCGCGCTCCCTGGATGCCTCGGGCCGGCCGCAGGCAGTCATCAGGGAGTGGAAAGCGCACAGCTGGAAGAAAGACCAGCCGAGCCCCACGGAAGTGCGGTACGACTCGTACAAGACGAGCGGGGACAGGAAGAAGAACGCCGTCGCCAGCAGTCCCGCGCCCGGGCGGCCCCAGCGCCGGGCCCAGGACGCGAAAATCAAGGCGTGGGCAAGGCCCATGCTCCAGTTCAGCAGCTTGGCGAGCACGGGTCCTTCCACCGCGAGCGCCGCCGTGAAGAGCATCTGGATGGAGAGGGCGTTGCCCGAGAAGAGGTTGGCCGGCGTCGGGAACACCCTATGCCGCAGCAGGTACATGGTCGGGAGGTTCAGGTGATAGACCAGGGCGTCCCAGAAGGTCTCGGGCGCCAGGAGGAACGGGAGCCCGGCGACCGCCGCCGCGGTCAGGAGACAGGCGAAGACGGGCCGCCACGGCACGTCGGCGTCCCCGGCCGGAGGGGCGGCCGGGGGCGCCGCCTCCGAACCCTCAAGCCCGCGGAGCCCCGCGGCGGAGAGGGCGGCCAGGAGCGAGAGGATGACCGGGACGTACAAGAGCCCGCAGAGTCCCAGCGCCAAGACGGCGTAGGCGAGCGCGCCCAGGCCCAGCCCGAAGCGCACGGCCGCCTTCTCGAAGGGGTCGGTCCACGCCACCTTCAGCAAGCCGGAGGCGAGCCTGCCGGCGCTCCAGGCGGCGGCGATGAGCCAGCCCAGACCGAGCAGGCGCTTGCCGTGACGCAGGAGCGCCCAGGCATCGGCCGGCCAGGGTCTGGGCAGGAGCGCGGGCAGCGCGGCGGCCAGCGTGGGTCCGCGGACGCCGAGCGACTCGTAGTGCGCCTTGAGGACCCAGGCCGCCCAGGCCAGCAGGCACAGGGCTCCCAGCGCGGCGAACCAAGGCGAGCCGCGCTCGCCTCGCTCCGGGACCCCGGCGGCGTCCTCCCGTCGTCGGCGCATCAGAGGTTCACCCGGGAGGCGAGGGGATGCCGGGCGCTGCCGCTATCTGGCGGGAGTCATGCCCAGCGCGTCGAAGGGGCCCTTCATGGAGACCATGATCTCGCAGCCCCCGAACTTCCCGGTCCTCAGGGCGTGGGGCTCCTTGGCCGGGATGCGGACGTAGGAGCCGGGTCCCAGCGCGGTCTTGCCCGCGGCGGACTCGAAGATCAGCTTCCCCTTGACGACCACGATGGTCTCGTCGTAGCTGTGGTGATGGGTGGCGAAATCGTAGCGGGACTTGAACCGGGCCAGGAACTGCACGGCGTGGCTCTTGGGGTCCTCGAAGATCAGGTGGTATTCGGCGCCGGGGGGAAGGCTGCCGGGCGCCTTCCATTCGAGCGAGGAGTGGTTCCCGACGACGAGGCCGGGGCTGGTCTGGGCGGAGCAGATGGCGCAGCAGAGGAAGGCGAAAGTCGAGACCGCGTGGAGTTTGCTCATGAAAACATTATGGCAAAAAATCCGGCTCCGCTCCACGGATGCGGAATAATTGTATACTCGCCAGCGATGGCGAAAGGTCTTCTGCCGCCGGGCCGCGCCCCGGCCGCGTTCGTGCGGCTGTGCCGGGCGATCGGGGCGGACCCGGCCGGCTGCCCGGGCACGGGCGGGAACGTCTCCATCAAGCTCGACGGGCGCCGGCTCATCATCAAGGAATCCGGCGCGCGGCTCAGCGAGGTCACGGCCTCCCGGGGCTGGGCGCTCGTCGACCTCGCCGCGGCCAGGGAGAGCCTGGGCGGACTCGGCCCCGGGGCCGGCCCGATGCTGGCGCGGGAGGCGGGCTACGCCTTGGCCGTGCGCCAAGCCGCTTGCCGTCCCGGGTCCCTTCCTTCTTTGGAGACCGGCATGCACGCCGTCCTGCCGGAGCGGTTCGTGGCCCATGGGCACAGCATCACGGGCATGCTGCTCGGCATGATGGCCCCGGCCGACGCCAAGGAGTTCCTGGGGCGGGCCGTGGGCCGCATCGCGACGGAGTTCATCCGGGCCGCGCTCCCGGGGCTGAGCCTGGGCAGGCTCCTCGGGCGCCCTCCGTCGGGCGGCGGAGCCCCGGCGGCCGCCCCCCCCGGGGGGGTCAGGCTCTGGGTCCTCGCCAACCACGGCGTCGTCTGGGCGTCGCCGTCCGCGGGCGCCATCCTTCGCGCTCATCGGGCCCTCGAGTCCGCCGGCGCCAGGCGTTTCGGACTGGCGGGCTTCGGTCCGCCGCACCCGGCCGGGTCGCGGGGGTGCCGGCTGCGGGGCGGCCCGCCCCGGGCCTGGTCGGCGCCGGACCGCTCCCCCTGGTGCCTATGCCGCTGGCCGGACTGCAGGTTCGAGCTGCGGCCGCTCTTCCCGGACTTCGTGGTGTACTGCACCATGGGGACGGCGGACTCGATTCGCGGGAGCGCGCCGTCCCGGGCGGCTTCGGGGATGGCGTCGCCGGCCGGGACGGACGGGCCGGCGTTCGTGCGGGCCGACGAGCGCGTGGTGCTCATCAGGGCGTCCACGCCCAAGCAGCTCGCCGACCGGGTGGAGGTCTTCCACGCCCACGCCCTCCTCTCGACCGTGGCCTCCGCCGGGGGGTTCCTCCGTCGCCTGCCCAAGGCCGTGGCCCGGGCGGTCGCCGGGCTGCCGACGGAGATCGCCCGGCTCGGGCGCCTGCGCTCGTCCTGAACGGCGCGGCCTCCTGGGAAGTTTCGTTGCGACTATGGTAATCACTCGCCCCAAGTCACTCGCCCCCCCCGCGGGGGGGCGAGTAGCGGGGGGGCAATGCCGTTTCATCAGGATGCTTCACCATGAAGAATAAAAAACCGAAGCGCAACGGGTCCGGGGATCCCCGTCTCGACAAGGTCCTCAAGCCCTACAAGGGCGAACCGCGCGAGATGATCTCGATGCTCCAGGACATCCAGGACGAGTACGGCTTCTTGCCCGAGGACGCCTTGAGGCAGGTCGCCGTCGCGCTGGGCGTGCCGCTGCCGGACGTCTTCGGCGTGGCGACGTTCTACAGGATGTTCCGACTGAACGCCCCGGGCCGGCACACGATCACGGCCTGCGTCGGCACCGCGTGCCACGTGCGCGGCGTGCCGCGCGTGGTCGACGAGCTGAGCAGGACCCTCGGCGTCGAGCCGGGCCAGACGACCCCGGACGGGGAGTACTCCCTCGAGACCGTCGCCTGCCTCGGGTGCTGCGCGATCGGCCCCGTGGTCGTGATGGACGGCGTCTACCACGGCCAGGTCAACCCGCAGACCGCCAGGAAGCTAGTCAAGACGCCGGCCAAGGCCAAAGAGGTGGTCAAGTCATGATCCAAGTCCACGTGCAATGCCCGGTCTGCGGGAAGTCGCTGATGGATCCGGAGCACAAGATCGACAACTACCCGTCGATCGCCGTCGATCTCGTCTACGGCAAGAAGCGGGGGGCCCTGTACCTGAGCTCGCTCTACGGCAGCTACAACATCGACATCAAGGTCCCCTGCCCGGTCGGCAAGGTGTCGAGCTTCTTCTGCCCGCACTGCCGCGAGGACCTCAAGGCCAGCAGGATGTGCGAGGTCTGCCAGGCCCCGATGGTCGGGTTCGCGTTCCGGGAAGGGGGCTCGATCCAGATCTGCTCCCGGCGCGGGTGCAAGAAGCACCTGATCGAGTTCGAGGACCCGGAGCTGGAGCTCCGGATGTTCTACGAGACCTACGGCACGTTCTTCAAGGCTCATTGAGCGGGAGACCATGATGACCGCGACGATCAAGAAGCTCAAGGACCTGACGAGGGAGAAGGAGAGGATCGCCAAGGCGCGGGAGGCCTACCCGTTCTGCATCACCATCTCCTCGGGGACGTGCGGCCTGGCCAAGGGCTCGGGCGAGCTGGTCAAGGCCATGCAGGCGGCGGTCAAGGGGCTGGGCCTCTCCAAGAAGGTCCTGGTCAAGTCCACCGGCTGCCACGGGTTCTGCGACATCGAGCCCGTCGTCCACGTGGCGCCGCAGGGCATCCTGTACCAGAAGGTGGCGCCGGAGAACGCCAAGGAGATCCTCTCCGAGACGGTCCTCAGGAACAACGTCCTGGACAAGCTCCTCTATACGGACCCGCGGAGCGGGCAGAAGGTCCGCTACGCCCAGGAGATCCCGTTCTACAAGGCCCAGCGGCGGCTCCTGACCAAGGCCAACGACCTGGTCGACCCTGAGAGCATCGACGACTACATCGCGATCGGCGGCTACCGGGCGCTGGCCAAGGCGCTCCTCGAGATGAACCCGGAGAAGGTCATCGACGAGGCCAAGAAGTCCCGCCTGCGCGGGCGCGGCGGCGCGGGCTTCCCGACGGGCTTCAAGTGGGAGTTCTGCCGCCGGGCGAAGAGCGACGTCAAGTACGTCATCTGCAACGCCGACGAGGGCGACCCCGGCGCGTACATGGACCGCAGCCTCCTCGAGGGCAACCCGCACTCCGCGCTGGAAGGCATGGCGATCGGGGCCTTCGCCATCGGGGCCAGGGAAGGCATCATCTACGTCCGGCACGAGTACCCCCTCGCCGTCCGGAACATCCGCCAGGCCGTCGCGCAGGCCAAGCGCCGCGGCCTGTTGGGCAAGAACATCTTCGGCAGCGGCTTCTCCTTCGACGTCCACATCGAGCGGGGCGCCGGCGCCTTCGTCTGCGGCGAGGAGACCGCGCTCATCAATTCCGTGCAGGGCCTGCGCGGCGAGCCCAAGCAGCGGCCCCCGTTCCCGGCGGTCCGGGGGCTCTGGGGCAAGCCCACGAACATCAACAACGTCGAGACCTGGGCCAGCGTGCCCATCATCATCAACAAGGGCGGCGACTGGTTCGCCCGCATCGGCACCGAGGCCAGCGGCGGGACCAAGATCTTCTCGCTGGTGGGCAAGTGCGCGCACACGGGCCTGGTGGAGGTGCCCATCGGCACCTCGCTGCGGGAGATCATCTACAACATCGGCGGCGGCATCAAGGGCGAAGGGGACTTCAAGGCCGTCCAGACGGGGGGGCCCAGCGGCGGGTGCCTGCCCCGCCACCTCATCGACCTGCCGGTCGACTACGACACCCTGGCCAAGGCCGGCTCCATCATGGGCTCGGGCGGCATGATCGTGATGGACGACTCCACCTGCATGGTGGACGTGGCCAAGTACTTCCTCAACTTCCTCAGGAACGAGTCCTGCGGGAAGTGCCTCTCGTGCCGCGAGGGGACGCAGAGGCTCTACGAGATCGTGGAGCGGATCTGCGAGGGCAACGGCAAGGAAGAGGACCTCGACCTGCTCGAGGAGCTCGCCCAGGTGGTCAAGGACAGCTCGCTGTGCGGGCTCGGCCAGACCGCGCCGAACCCGGTCCTGAGCACGCTGCGCTACTTCCGCCGGGAGTACGAGGCCCACATCAAGGACAAGCGGTGCCCGGCCGGCGTCTGCAAGTCCCTCATCCAGTACGTGATCGACGGCGAGAAGTGCATCGGGTGCACGCTGTGCATGAAGCAGTGCCCGGTGAACGCGATCACCGGGGAGTTGAAGAAGGTCCACAAGGTCGACTCGGACAAGTGCATCCGCTGCGGCGTCTGCGTCGAGTCGTGCAAGCCGAAGGCTATTTTCGTGGTCTGAAGAAGAGAGGAATGGTTTATGAAACATATCTGCCCCCCCGCTACTCGCCCCCCCGCGGGGGGGACGAGTGACTGCCCCCCCGAACGCAAGCAGACCCCCCGCGGGGGGGTCCGCTTGACCATCGACGGGTTGGACGTGACGGTCGACCAGCAGACGAGCGTCCTGGAAGCCGCGAGGTTCCTGGGGCTCGAGATCCCGACCCTGTGCCACGACGACGCGCTCACGCCCTACGGCGGGTGCCGGCTCTGCGTGGTGGAGATCGGCAAGGGCGACAAGGCCCGGCTCGTGAGCTCCTGCACCTACCCGGCCGAGGACGGGCTGGCGGTGCGGACCAACACCAAGCGGGTCGTGCGGACCAGGAAGATGCTCGTGGAGCTCCTGCTGTCGATCGCGCCTTCCTCGAAGAACATCCAGGACCTGGCGGCGCGCTTCGGCGTGCAGCGCAACCGCTTCAAGCCCAAGTACGAGGACTGCATCCTCTGCGGGCTCTGCGTGCGCATGTGCCGGGAGCAGATGATGTCCGGGGCCATCGATTTCGTCGGCCGGGGGCAGAAGCGCCGGATCACGACCCCGTTCGACAAGAAGTCGGACCTCTGCCGGACCTGCGGCGGGTGCCAGTACGTCTGCCCGGTCTGCACCCTGCGCTGCCAGGGGCCCAGCGCCCCGACGGACGTGTGCGGGTCGTGCCTCACGATGGAGCCGACCTGCACCGACAAGTTCGATGAGTACATGTGCTACCTGGGCCCGACGGGCGTCTGCGGGACCTGCGTGAGCGAGAACAAGAAGTGCGAGGAATCAGGAGGAACCAAGGAACTATGTCATACAGCAAATACAACGCAACAGCCGCGACGCTAACCAAGAACCGCACGCTCGGGTCCGTCGTCCCGGGCAGCGGCCTCTGCGTCACCTGCGTGGATGGCTGCGTCGGGATGTGCGAGGTCGGGAAATCCTCCTACCGCGCGGGCGAGGTCATCTATCCGCAGCCGTTCGGGATCATCACCACGGCGTCGGAGAAGGACTTCCCGGTCGATTTCGGCCACTTCCAGATCATGGGCGGCGTCATCGGCGCCCAGGGCATCGAGGCCGACAGCGACAAGGCCATCTTCCCGAACGTCAAGCTCGAGACCAGGATCGGCCAGGGCCCCGGGATCAAGCTTCGGCTGCCCATCGTGTACGGCGGCCTGGGCTCGACGGACATCGCGGCCAAGAACTGGGACGGGCTGGCCATCGGCGCCGCGCTCTCGGGCGTGGTGCTCACCGTCGGCGAGAACGTCTGCGGCATGGACATGGAGTCCGAGATCTCCAAGGGCCGCGTGGTCCGCTCCCCCGAGCTGGAGCGCCGGGTCAAGCTCTTCAAGGACTGGTACGACGGCTACGGCGCCGTGGTGGTCCAGGCCAACGTCGAGGACACCCGCCTGGGCGTGCAGGAATACGCCATCCAGAAGCTGGGCGTCGAGGTCGTGGAGCTCAAGTGGGGACAGGGCGCCAAGAACATCGGCGGCGAGGTCAAGATCCACAACCTGAAGAAGGCGCAGCGCCTCAAGGAGCGCGGCTACGTCGTCCTCCCGGACCCGGCCAGCCCGCGCATCATCAAGGCCTTCGACAAGGGCGCCTTCAAGGAGTTCGAGCGGCATTCCCGCGTCGGCATGGTCACCGAGGAAGGCTTCATGAAGCGCGTCAAGGAGCTTCGGGACGCCGGGGCCAAGTACGTGTTCCTCAAGACCGGCGCCTACCGGCCGGCGGACCTGGCGCGGGCCCTCAAGTTCGCCTCCAAGGCGAAGCTCGACTTCCTGACGGTCGACGCCGCGGGCGGCGGCACGGGCATGAGCCCGTGGCGCATGATGAACGAGTGGGGCGTCCCCCCCATCGAGCTGTTCTCCCTGCTCTACCAGTACTGCGACAAGCTGGCCAAGCAGGGCGAGTACGTCCCCCCCATCGCGGTCGCGGGCGGGCTGGCCTTCGAGGACCAGATCTTCAAGGCTCTGGCCCTGGGCGCCCCGTACTTCAAGTGCGTCGAGATGGCGCGCGCGCCCCTGACGGCCGCCATGGTCGGCAAGACCATCGGCAAGCGCATCTCCCAGGGCGAGATGCCGGTCTACGTCGGGCGGTTCGGCAACAGCCTGGAAGAGGTGTTCGTGTGCGCCGGCGAGCTCAAGGAGCGCCTCGGCAAGGACTTCGAGAAGGTCCCTCCCGGGGCCATCGGGGTCTACAGCTACAACCAGCGCCTGTCGCAGGGGCTCAGGCAGCTCATGTCCGGCGCCAGGAAGTTCGGTCTCGACCACATCACGCGCGACGACATCGTGGCCATCACGGAAGACGCCGCCAGGATCAGCGGCATCCCCTACATCATGGAGTACGACAAGGAGGAGGCGGAGCGCATCCTGAACGGCTAGTCGTCCGCGGCTGGGCAAAAGGGGTCCCGGCGCCGGTCGGCGCCGGGACCCTTCCTTTTTGCTACCATCGGATACCATGGAGATCAAGGGCAGGACGGCGCTCATCACGGGAGGGGCGTCCGGGATCGGCAAGGCGGTGGCCCGGCGGTTCATCGCGCGCGGCGCGAGGGTCGTGCTCTGGGATCTCGACGGGCGGGCGCTCGAGCAGGCGGCCTCGGAGCTCGGGGGCGCGGTCGAGGTCCGGTGCTACGGCGTCGACATCACCGACCGCCGCGGGGTCGCCGAGGCGGCCGAGGCGGTGCGGCGCGAGGTCGGCGAGGTGGACATCCTCGACAACAACGCCGGCATCGTCTGCGGCGGGGATTTCCTGTCCGTCTCGGAGGAGAGCCTCCAGAAGACCTTCGACGTCAACGTCGGCGGCGTCATGTGGTGCACCCGGGCCTTCCTGCCGGGCATGATCCGGCGCGGTTGCGGCCACGTCGTCATGATGTCCTCGGCCTCGGGGCTCCTGGGCGTGCCCGGCATGGCGGCGTACTCCGCCAGCAAGCACGCCGTCATCGGCCTGGCGGAGTCCCTGCGCCTGGAACTGCGCAAGGCGGGCCACCGGGGCGTGGGCATGACGGTGGTGGCCCCGAGCTTCGTCAAGACCGGGATGTTCGAGGGCGTCAGGCCCCCCTTCCTGACTCCCTGGCTCGACCCCGAGGCGCTGGCGGACAAGATCGTCGACGCCGTGGCCCGCGGCCGGCTCTACGTGCGGGAGCCCTTCATGGTGAAGCTGGTGCCCGCCCTCAAGGGATTCACGAGCACGGCGGTCGTGGACTGGCTGGGCGGCGCGCTCGGCATGCACCGGTCCATGGAGGACTGGAAGGGCCGTTAGAACATCCCGCCGATGGCGCTGCCGACCTGGGCGTCTTTGTCGTCGAAGCTGTAGGTGTAGGAGAGCCCGATGGGGATGGGGAACCTCCAGAACCTGTACCAGAAGCTCATGCCCATCCCCGTCTTGGTCATGGCCTTGCCGCCCGACCAGCCCGCGGCTCCCTCCAGGAAGGCGTTGCCCTGGAGGATGCCGCGGCGGCTCATCCAGAAAGGGTGGGAGTAGCCCACCGAGGCGCCGACGACGCTCGGGCCTTGGAAGCGCCGCGCGTATTGGCCCTGGAGGGCCGAGTCCCTGCCCGTGGAGAGGAACTGGTTCTCGGGCAGGCCCCCGCCGTGGCCCCCGGCGACCTGGACGGAGGCGGTCTGCCGCCTGCCCCAGGAAACCGCGGCGCGGGCTTTGGCCAGGCCGTACCAGAACGTGTAATCCGAGCCGAGCGCGTGGTACAGGCTCAGGGAGCCGCCATAGCCGTACCTCGGCCTCGGCAGGGGCTTGAGCCTTTCCTCCAGGTCGGCCATGCCAAAGCCCAGCATGGCGCCCAGGACGTCCCCTCGCCCGCCTCCGCGCGAGCCTCCCCCGAAGTCGATGCCGACGTGGCCTTTGGTCTGGGCGCCGGCGTCCTTGGGCGCGGCGCCGGTGGGGGCGGCGTAGCCGACGTCCTCGAGCTCCCACCCGAACTCCCCCTTGAGGCCGCTCAGTACCGAGCCCAGCGGGACCCCGAACTCGACCGAGGCGTCGCGCACCCTCTTGAGGTAGGACGAGCCGATCGCCCCGTACTTCGAGGCGCCCTTCTCGTCGGGGGCGTCGCCGAAGCCCGAGCCCGCGCTCACGCCGCCGTCGGCGTATTTCCTCTCGTCGAACTCCCGCCGGCCGCCGGCGAGGTTGACGGACCACCCGTCCCAATCCGCGCCGACCATCCCCCGGCTTCCCGTCTTGCCCGCCATGGCCATGAGGGAGAAAGATTCGCTCTGCCGCAGGATGTTCCTCGCGGCCACGAAGGCGCCGCCCCGGGCGCCTCCAGAGCCCGACATGTAGAAGGGGAACGGGATCAGGTACCAGCCGTCCCTCAGGAAGATCGAGACCTCGGCCTCCCCGCCGGCGGCGGGCGACGATGAGATGGCCACCTGCTTGAACAGCCCGAGGCTGTAGAGGCGCTCGCGCGCCTCCTGGAGGCTCTCGGGCTTGAGGGTGTCCCCTTCCTTGAACGGCAGCTTCTTGCGCAGGAAGGACTGCTCCGTGCGGTTGCCGATGATGACGATGCGCGAGATTCGGGCCGGTCGGGCGCCGGCGTCGGCGGCCACGTTCCCGCGGGCGAGGCCTTCCTCGAGCACCGATTTCTCGAGGTCGCGCTCCATGCGCCGCCGCTGGGCGGGCGAGGCTTCCCCCTGCAGCCCCTGGCGCAGGGCCGCGCCCGCCTGGCCGTACCGCGATCGCTTGAGGAGGCTCAGCCCCCAGCCCGCGTAGAGGTCCGAGACGACCGGACCCTTGGCGCGGGTGGCGGTCGCCAGGTCGAGCCCGCCGCGGTAGGCAAGCTCCGCCTGGGCGTGGTCGTGGAGGCTCGTGAACGCCCTGCCCAGCTTCTCGGCGATCATGAGCCTTGCCGGAGCGTCCGGCCCCGCCAGGCCTTCGGCGGCCCGGAGCTCCTGGACGGCCTCGGCGGCGCTGCCCTGGTCCAGGAGCAGGTCGGCGTTGGCCAGGCGCATGCTGAGGGGGTCGCCCCCCGCGTTGCGCGTCCTCGGGACGATGCCTTTCTCCACGGAGGCGCAGCCCCCGGACGAGAGCAGCAGCGCGAGCAGGGTCGGGAAGGCCGCGCGGCGAGTCACATCAGCCGGGAAGCGAAGAGGGTCGCGAAGCCCAGGAACGCGAAGAAGCCCACGACGTCCGTCACCGTGGTCAGGAAGATCCCCGACGATTGGGCCGGGTCGAAGCCCAGCCTCTTCATCGCGATGGGGATGGCGGCCCCGGCCGCGCCCGCGGCCAGGAGGTTGACGACCATGGCCAGCCCGATCACCAGCCCGAGGGTCGGGTTGCCTTTCCACCACCAGGTGACCGCGGCCGTGACCAGCCCGATGGCGACCCCGTTGATCAGGCCGGCGACCGACTCCTTCCAGATCGCCTGGGCCGCGTCGGCGGGGCGGATCTCCCTCAGGATCAGCCCCCTCAGGACGATGGAGAGGCTCTGGGTCCCGGCGTTGCCCCCCTGGCCGGCCACGATCGGCAGGAACACGGCCAGGACCGCCAAGCGCGTGATCAGCCCCTCGAAGAGCGCCACCACGCAGGCCGCGAGGAACGCGGTCGCCAGGTTCACCAGGAGCCACCCGATCCTGCGGGAGACCTTGAACGAGATGGGCGACAGCACGCGCTCGTCGGCGCTCCCGCCGAAGAGGATCTGCAGGTCCTCGGCGGCTTCGTGCTGGGTCGAGCCGAGCAGCAGGTGGGTGAGCACGGTGCCAAGCAGCCGCCCGTCCGAGTCGGCCACGGGGAAGGCGATGTACTGCTTTTCCGCGGCCAGGCGCACGAGCTCCTCGCGGTCCATGAAGGGCGAGACGGCCAGGACGCCCTTGCGCATGACCGATTCGATGGACGCGCCCGCCTCGGCCAGGAGGAGGTCCCTCATGTTCAGGACCCCGGCCAGCCTGTTCTCCGGCGCCACCACGTAGGCGTAGGTCGAGGCCGGGTGGGTCTGCGCCATGCTCCTGAGGCGTTGGACGGTGTCGCGCACCGTCATGTCCCGCGGGAAGGAGATGTAGTCCTGGGTCATCAGCCGGCCGGCGCTGCCCTCGGGATAGGACAGCAGCTCCTGGAGGTCCTTCTTGCGGCCGGGGGTCAAGCCGTCGAGGACGGTCAGGCGCGACGCCGGGCTCATGGCGCGCAGGGCGTCCGCGGCGGGCCCGGGGCCCACGTTCTGGAGGATGTCCGCCGCGGCGGCGGAGGAGAGCTTCTCGAGGAGCCCGGCGACGAACGCCGGGTGGAGGTGCGGCGCGGCCGAGGCGGCCGCGGCCGCGGGGAGCTGGGCCAGGAGGGCGGAGGCGTCCTCGGCCTCGAGCTCCTGCAAGAACCGCGCCGCCTGCGCGGCGTCCACCTCGACGAGCCGCTTGATCGCGGCGAGGGCGACTTTCTTGGCGGGCATGGGCGAGACAATCTTATCAAAATCGCCGGGGCGAGGATGCTGCGCCCGGACGCGGGTCAGGCGCATCCCCCGGCCCCCCGGGGACGGGACTCGCGCCGGCGCGAGCAGCAGAGGCGGATGACGACGAAAAGCCCCCGGGGTGATCAACCTGCGGTCTACCCCAGGGGCCCCGGAGCCCGTCGAGAATGGCTCCGGCGACTGGACTCGAACCAGTAACCCTCCGGTTAACAGCCGGATGCTCCACCATTGAGCTACGCCGGAATGGATGCTGCGCCGGAGATTTTACCAGATTCGCGCCGCCTAAAGAAAGGATCAGGAATCCAGCAGGAGCGTGGCCGCGGCGACGACGGCGGCGCCGGCCGCGAAGATGAGCATGGCGGCCAGCGGATGGCTGATGCCGCCTCCGGAGCCCGTTCCCGCCGTCGTCGCGAAGAAGACCAGTGGATGCATGCCGAGTACCTCCCAGCGCAGGGATGACGTCCAAGCCCTAGGCTAGCAATCGGGTGTTTCGGAATGGTTACGAGAGACGGCGCGACTGCCGGCGGTGCAGGAGGGTCAGGCGCCGCCTGAGCCCGCCGCGCAGGCCGGCGTCGGGGAAGCGGCGGGCGGCAGAGACGAGGAGCCGGACCGCGGGCTCGATGTCGCCGAGCCGCACCTTCTCGGGCTCCAGCCCCTTGAGCCCCCTGTTGTGGTAGTTGACGAGCGGGATGGCCAGCCCCGCCGCCTGGAAGCCGAAGGCCAGGTGCGCCGTGGCCTCGCAGGTGCCGCCGGTCAGGCGCGCCCGCTGGAAGCGCCAGCCCCGCGGCCGCAGCTTGAGGGCCGTCTCGTCCAGGAAGGCCACGAGGTTGGGGTCGAACAGCCCGGCCCGGTCGCCGGTGCGGATGACGGGCCCGAGCCCTGGCGCCGCGCCCTCCATGCTGCGCGAGGCCTCGAGGGAGATGAAGGAGTCCCCGGGAGCCAGGTCCCCGGCCATGACCAGGTCGAGGGCTCCGACGAAGCCGACCTCCTCGGCGCGGTGCAGCAGGACCGAGAAGTTCGCCCGCGCCTTCGAGAGGACCACTCTCCTGAGCGCCTCGAGGGCGATGGCGCAGCCGAGCACGTCGTCGATGGATCTCGACGCGAGCCAGCGGCCCTCGAGCCCGCAGGCCGGCAGGGCCAGCATGGCGAAGACCGGCCGGGCGCCGCGACCCGGGGGGCGGGTCCAGGAGACGCGGTAGGAGCCCCGGCGGCCTTTGACCAAGACGCCCTCGGCCGCGGGCCGGTCGTCCCCGGGAGCCGCCGCGAAGGCCTCGACGGCCGCGCCGGGCAGGAACTCCGCGGGAAACCCGCCCAGCACCTCGGCCCGCGCGCCCCGGGCCGTGACGGCCGAGAGCCGCAGCCCGGGATGGTCCATGTGCGCGGCGACGACCAGGGCGGGCCCGGGCCGCCTCTTGCAGGAGAGCACCAGCCCGCCGCGCAGCCTCCTGACGCGTACCTTGCCCCCGAGGCTGCGGCGCGACCAGGCCAGGACCCGGCGGGCGACCGCCTCCTCGTGGAACGGGGCCGTGGGCACCCCGGTCAGGTGCCGGAAGAGGCGCACGGCGGGGGAGACGGCGCCGCCCTTCATTGGAAGATCGCGGCGAGCGCCGCGTCGATGGTCTCGTGCTCGAAGCAAAAGCCCGCTCCGAGCAGCTTCGTCGGCGGCGCTTTCTGCCCGGTCAGCAGCATCCCGGCCATCTCGCCGAGCGCCAACCGGAGGGCGAAACCGGGCGCCCTGAGCCAGCAGGGCCGCCCCAGGGCGAGCCCGAGCGCCCGCGAGAAATCGCTGTTGGTGGCGGGGGCGGGAGCCGTCGCGTTGACGGGGCCCTCGAGGCTCCCGGCGAGGACGAACTCGACGACGCGCTCGAGGTCGCGGCGCGAGATCCAGGAGACCCACTGCCGGCCGGTCCCCACCGGGCCGCCGACGCGCAGCCAGAAGGGCAGGGCCATCAGGGGCAGGGCCCCGCCGTCGGCGGCGAGGACCATCCCCAGGCGCAGCAGGACCGTCCTCCCGCCGAACTTGGCCGCCTCGGCTTCCCAGTCCCGGCACAGGTCCGCCAGGAACCCCTCGCCGACGTCCGCGTCCTCGCGGCACTCGGCGTCGCCGCGGTCGCCGTAGCAGCCCACGGCCGAGGCGTTGACGAGGACCTTGGGCGGGCGGGCCGCCGCCGAGAGGGCCGAGACCAGCGCCCGGGTCGTCAGAATGCGGCTCTCGCGCAGGAGGCTCTTGCGGGCCTCGGTCCAGCGCGACGCGACCGGGGCGCCGGCGAGGTTGATGACGGCGTCCGCCCCCTCCAAGGCCCCGGCCCACTCGCCGCCAGGCCTCCCGTCCCAGAAGACGGTGGGCAGGGCCCTCGGGCCTCCCATGGTGCGGCGGACCAGCACGGTGATGTCGTGCCCCGATCGCGCCAGGGCTTCGCAGAGCGCGCGCCCCACGAAGCCGGTCGCTCCCGCGATGACGATCCTCATCACGCACGATTATAGGAAAATACGTCCGCGGCATCGAATTTTTTACTAGAATTAGACCGGGCGAACCTATCGCCAAGGAGACAGTGATGCCAGGGCCTGATTTCGACCTTGTCGCGCTCCTGACGGACGTCGTCGCCAGGGGCGGATCGGACCTCCACCTGATCAACGGCATCCCGCCGTTGGCACGCATCTGCGGCAACATGGGGACCCTGCCGTACCCCCCCCTCAACCCCGATTCGCTCAACGCCCTGCTCAACCCCTATCTGCTCGAGAACCGCAAGAAGACGTTCGACGAGGAGCACTGCGTCAATTTCTCCTGCACGGTGACCAACATCGGCCGGTTCAGGTTCAACCTCTACCGCTCGCTCGGCATCCCGGGCGCGACCATCAGGACGCTGCCGGTGCGGCATTTCCCCCTCTCCTCGCTGGGCCTGCCGCCCATCGTGGGGACGCTCGCAACAAGGCGCGCCGGGATCATCTTCGTGACGGGGGCGACCGGCTCGGGCAAGAGCACGACCATGGCCGCCATGCTGGAGTGGGTCAACCAGACCGGCCACCCCGGCAAGGTCATCACGATCGAGGACCCCATCGAGACCCTCTTCAAGCCGGTCAAGTGCGTGTTCGTGCAGCGGGAGGTCTTCGTCGACTGCACCTCCTTCCAGCAGGGCACGCTCGACGCCCTCCGCCAGGACCCCGACATCCTCGCCATCGGAGAGATGCGCGACATCGAGTCCATGCGGGGCGCGCTCCTGGCGGCCGAGACGGGTCACCTGGTCGTGACCACCCTGCACACCCAGGACGCCGCCAAGACCGCCCAGCGCGTGGTCCGGGCCTTCCCCGCCGAGGAGCAGGACGGCGTCCGGGAGCAGCTCTCCAACACCCTCGAGGCGGTCATCTCCCAGGAACTCGTCCCGCGGGCGGACGGCAAGGGCCTGGTGCCGGCCGTCGAGGTCCTCATCGGCAACCCGGCGGTGCGCCAGCTCATCCGCGAGAACAAGCTCGAGCAGATCAACGACTGCATCCAGTCGGGCGTGTCGGCCGGCATGATCGGCAAGGACATGTCCCTCAAGACCCTCTACCGCACCAAGGTCATCTCACGGGAGGCCGCGGCGGAGCGCATGCGCAACCCGGAGATGCTCGACCGTTGAGAACCGTTTGGACCCCTTCAAGATAACGATCGACGACGAAGCCGCCGAGATGCTCGGCAAGGCGCTCAAGCTCGAGGGCTTCTTCCCGGAGTTCAAGGCGCCGCACGTGCAGACGCTCTTCCCGCACAGCGCCCTCTGGTTCTACTCCAAGGACGCCATGATGATCCGGCAGGGGGACACGGACCGGGACGTCTTCGTCATCTGCCTGGGCTCGGTCTCCGTCACCAAGACCTTCGGGGACGCGGGCGCCGAGGTCGCGGTCCTCAAGGCCGGGGACCTCTTCGGCGAGGTGGCGCTGGTCCGGGCCGCCCCGCGCACGGCCACCGTCATCGCGCTGGAGGATTCCAGGATCTTCCGGCTGGCCCAGGGGGACATGGCGTACATCCTCAAGCAGAACAACGCCCTGTCCCAGCACCTCCTCAGCCTGGCCGAGCAGCGCCGCTGACGATGACGGACGTCGACGCCTTGCTCGGCGACCTGCGCTCGAGGTCCGACCCCGTCCTGGCCAGGCGGCTGCGGGCCCGCTACAAGACGGCCGAGACGGTCGTGGGGCTCGACGCCGCCGCGCTCAAGGGCGCCGTGGCGGCATGGCTGGCGCGCCGGGACGCGGCGCCGACCCTCGCCGAGCTCGACCGCCTCTTCCGGAGCGGGGTGTGCGAGGCGAGGCTGGCCGCCATGGAACTCGCCCTCGCGAGACGCGCCGAGTGGGACCGGGGCTGGGCCGACCTCTTCGTGGGCTGGGCGTGGACGGAGGAGACCTCGTGGCCCGTGGCCGACGTCCTGGGGCCCAGGCTGCTCGGTCCCCTGTGGCTCGCCGGGCAGCTCGACGCGGACCGGCTCGAGGAGTTCGCCCGGCGCCCGCGGCTGTGGCCCTGGAGGACGGGGATGACGGCGCTCGTCGCAGGCCTCTCGCGGGGAGAGGGCGACTGGCCCCTGTTCGAGCGGTTCTGCGAGTCGTGCGTGCCGCGGGGCTCGCCGTTCCACGGGGAGCGCGCGGCGTTCAACGGCGTCCGGACGGCGCTGCGCGCCGCCCTCAAGGGCTGCCCGGCCAGGGTCCGCGATTTCCTCGACCGGCACGAACCCGAACTGCCGGGCTATCTGCTCATGGCGTTCAAGCGCGAGGTCGATATCGATGGCTAATCTGCCGATCGTCCGAAGACTCAGGCACACGCTGATCAGCGGGCTCTTCATCGTCGGGCCGCTGAGCCTCACCTTCATGCTCCTGGCGTGGTTCGTGGGCACCGTGGACCGCGCCGTCGCCCCGGTCATCGGCCTGGTCGGCCGGCCGCTGCCCGGCCTGGGCCTGGTGACGGCCCTGGCCATCGTCCTGGGCGCCGGCCTGCTCGGCAGCCATGTCGCGACCCGGCACATCCTCGAGGTGTTCGAGGAGATGCTCCTCAAGGTGCCGGTCTTCAACTGGCTCTATCGCACCATCAAGCAGATCTCGGACGTGTTCTCGCCGAAGGCCAAGCCCACGTTCAAGCACTTCGTGGTGGTGGAGTATCCCCGGCCCGGCCTGTACCGTTTCGGCTTCGTGACGAGCGAGCTCACCGTCGAGTTCGTCGCCGGGCCGCGGGAGTTCGTCGCGGTCTTCATCCCGACCAACCACGTCTACGTCGGCGACTACACGCTGGTGCCCAAGGACCAGGTCTTCTACACCGACCTGACCCAGCAGCAGGGGGTGCAGATCACCCTATCGGCCGGGGCGTCGCTGCCCCCGGCCGTGAAGGTCTCCCGCAGCGCGGCTTCTTAGACGTTCAGCGATTCCTGCTTCGTCTCGCCGGCCTCGAAATAGGCTTCCTTGCCGGCCTTGAGGGCCGCGGCGAGCTGGCTCTTCTTGGCCGGGATCTTGTCCTTGAGGTCCTTGATCCTGTTCAAGAGGTCGGAGCCCTGCTCCCGGCGCTCCTTGAGCCAATCGCCCAACTGCTCGCGGGTCTCGGACCCGGGTCTCGGGGCGAGGAGTATGCCCGCGACCGCGCCCGCCACGGCTCCGAAAAGGAACATCGTCAACTCATTGCCATTGTCATTCTGTGCCATGATTCATCCCCTGAAGAACAAGAATCGGCGTCCTGCCGAAAGTGCCTTGGCCCGATTATAACACAAATGCGCGCGGCCTTGGGCGTGCGCCCCAGGGGTCACTCGATCGACGGGTGTTTCTTGAACTGCTCCAGCTTGTAGCGGAACAGCTTGGGGATGCCGTCCCTGCCGACCCAGAGCCACCGGTCCCGCCAGGTGAAGCACGACAGGGCTTCCCGTCCCATGTCCAGGGCGGGAAGGGTGTACCGGGCGATGACCCGGAGCTCGTTGTCGAGCCGGTGCTGGTAGAGCATCCGGGTGTCGGCGTCGGCGGACCAGAAGTACTGGGGGTCCTTGAAGAGCGCCGCGGGCGTCTTGCCGGGCGCCTTGAAGGAGGCGACCACGGTCATCTGGTGGTCGAGGTCGTGCTGGTAGAACCTCCTCGTCTCGCTGTCGACGGACCAGAGGTAGCGGCCGTCCCAGTAGAGCCCGGTGGGGTTGCCGCCCGGGCTCTTGACGGAGTCCACCAGCGTGAACCCTCCGTCGAGCCTCCTGCGCTGGATGGTCTTCTTCCAGGAGTCGGCCACGAACAGCATGTCGTCGGTGACGGCCAGGCCGGTGATGTGGGAGTCGGGGATGTGGACCGAGCGCGCGATCTCCAGCCGCGACCCTTTCTGCTTGAGCTCGTAGACGGTCTGGCTGAACCAGTCCGCGGACCACAGGCTCTCGCCCTTCCAGGCCACCGAGACCGGATGCTGGTAGGGGACCGGGTATTCGTCCGGCCCGCCGATGGCTTGGGCCGCGACGAGGACGCCGACCGCCACGACGGCGAGGCCCGCCACCCACTCCCACACGATCTTGGGCCCCCCCTCGGAGGTCCGTTCCGGGGAGGGGTCGCGAGGCGGCGGCGCCGGCTCGTCCATGGGGCCCGGCGCGGCAGCCGCCCTGGCGCCGCCGGTGGCTTGGAGGGCGGTCGTGACCTTGTCGACGAGCTCTTTGTTGCTGAAAGGCTTGGCGAGGTACTGGCTGGCGCCGAGCTTCATGACCTCCACCGCCGACTCGACGCTGCCGTAGCCCGTGACCATGATGACGGGGAGGCTCTCGCGGTCCTCCCTGATCTTGCGCAGGATCTGCACCCCGTCCATGCCGGGCAGGCGGATGTCGAGCAGGACCAGGTCCACGTCCCCCTTCTCGATGCGGGCCAGGGCGGACGGGCCGTCCGTGGCCTGCATGATGGTGTGGCCGCTGCGCGAGAGCACGGAGCCCAGCGCCATGCGCATGTCCGCTTCGTCATCGACGACCAGGATGTTAGCCATTCGCGACCTCCTTCAGGATGCATACGACGCGAGAGCCCTGCCCCTTCGTGCTGCTGAATTCGAGCGTCCCGCCGTGGGCGGCGACGATGCGCCGGGCGATCGCCACGCCCAGCCCCACCCCGGCGGGCTTCGTCGTGAAGAACGGCGTGCCGACCTCGGGGACGTGCTCGGGGTCGAGGCCTTCCCCCCCGTCCTCGACGGCGATGGCCACCGCGCCCCCGTCGCCGGGCCGGGCTTCCAGCGCGACGGTGCCGCCGTCGGGCATGGCCTCGATGGCGTTGAGGACGATGTTGTGGAGCGCCTCGCACAGCAGTTCCTTGTCGGCGCGAAAGGCTGGGAGGCCCGCCGGGACGTCCCGGCGCAGCTTGACCCTGGATTCCTTGAGGCGGCCGGCGGCGCGCGAGGCGACCTCGTCGAACAGCTCGTCGACGGTGAGGGGCGCGAGCCGCAGGGCCAGGGGGCGGGTGAAGCCGACGAGCTCCTCGAGCCTCAGGGAAAGGGTGTCGACCGCCCGCAGGATGGCTTCCGTGGAGCCCCGCTCGCCTTTGGCCAGGCCGCCTTCCAGCATGGTCTCGGCGAGGCTGCGGATGATGCCCAGCGGGTTGCGGACCTGATGGGCGATGCCGAAGACCATCCGCTCGATGGCGGGGTCGCCGGCTTGGCGCAGGTGCGGGCCCGACTCCCACAGCGCCGCCTGCCGTGCCGACCGGGCTTTCTCGTCCTCCAGGGCCTTCTGGAGGGCCTTGCGCTCCTCCGCCGCGGCCCTGCGGACCTCGGCGATCTGGGCGAGGAGGTCCGCCCGGAGAGCGGCCTCCCTGCGGGCGTGTTCCTTCTGCAGGGCCGCCTTGTCGGCCTGGGCCTGGACGGTCCTCCCGAGGAGTTCCTTCTCGAAAGCGTCCTTCTCAGCGGCCAGCTCCTCGAGCTTGGCCGTCCATTCGCGCTCGATGCCCTGGGCCAGGCCGGCTTCCTTGCGGCGATGCTCGCTTTCCAGGGCGGCCTTCTCGGCCTGGGCTTTGCGCGTCTGCTCGGCCTGGGTTTGGCGGGCCTTCTCGGCGAGCTCCTCCCGGGCGGCCTCGTGCTCCGACGCCAGGGCCTCGAGCCTGGCGGTCCATTGGCGCTCGAGGTTCTGGGCCAGCTCCGCCTCGCGGCGGCGGTGCTCCCGCGTCATGGCCGCGGCCGCCTCTTCCAGGGAGCCTTTCTCCAGGGCGTCTTTCTCCGCGGCCAGGGCGCTGAGCCTGGCGGTCCATTCCCTCTCGAGCCCCTGCGTCAGTTCCGCCTCGCGGCGGCGGTGCTCTTTCTCCAAGATCGACTTGTCGGCCTGGACCTTGCGCAGCTTGTCCACGAGGTCCTTGACCAGGGCTTCCTTCTCCTCGTTGAACTCCTTGAGCTTGGAGGCCCACTCCTGCTCCACGGCCTGGGTCAGCTCGGCCTCGCGGCGGCGCTGCTCCTTCTCGAGGGCGGCCCGCTCGGCCTGGGCCAGGCGCAGCTTCTCGGCGGCCTCTTGGTGCCATGCCTCGCTCTCGGCGGCCGCGGTCTTGAGCCTGGCGGCCCATTCCCGCTCGAGCGACTGCGTCAGCTCCGCTTCCTTGCGGCGGTGCTCACCTGCCAGGGCGGCGGCCTTGTCCTTCAAGGCTGCCCGCTCGGCCTGGACCTGGCGCAGCTTCTCGGCGGCCTCGCTCTCCAGGGCCTCCTGCCGGGCCCTGTAGTCTCCTTTCAGCGACTCGATGGAGCCTTGCAGGTCCTTGAGCTTCCTTTCCGCGGCGGCCTTCTCCGCCGCCACGGCGTCCAGCCGGCCCGTCCATTCGCGCTCGAGGTCCCGGGCCAGCTCTCCCTCCCTGCGGCCGGCCTCTTTCTCCAGGGAGGCGGTCCGGTCCTTGATGGCCGCCTTGGCGGCGGCCGCGGCGCTCTCGGCCTCCTGGGCCCGGAGCGCCAGCGCCTCCTCGCGCTTGCGGCCGGCGGCCTTGAGCTCGCCCTGCTTGCGCTCGAACTCGAACTCCAGCGCGACCGCCTTGTCGCGGTATTCGGCCTCGAGGGCGGCTTGGGCGTGCTCGGACTGCTGGAGCCGCTGGGCGAGCTGTTCCGTCTGCGCCCGGCGCTCCTTCTCCAGGACGGCTTTCTCCGCGGCCAGGGCGTCCATCTTGGCGGCCCAGTCGCGCTCGAAGCCCTTGGCCAGCTCGGCTTCCTTGCGCCGGTACTCCTTCTCGAGGGCGGCCGCCTTCTCCTTGACGGCGGCCTTGGCGGCGGACGCGGCGCTCTCGGCTTCCTGGGTCTTGAGCGCCAGTTCCTCCTCGAGCCGGGCGGCCTTCTGCTGGAAGGCGAGCTCCAGAGATTCCCTGGCGGCCTGGGTCTGCCGCGTCCTCTCCGCCAGCTCGCCTTCCCAGGATTGCGTCTGAGCCTGCCATTGGACCTTCTGGGCGTCGAAGGACGCCTGGAGCTCCTTGAACTCCCTCTGGACGGCCTGCCGCTCCCGCTCGAGGGTCTCGGCCATCTCCCGCTCTTTGAGGACCGCCTCGGCCTTGAGCTCGCCGTGCCGGCGCTCGAACTCGAACTCCAAGGCGACCGTCTTGTCGCGGAACTCCGCCTCGAGCGCGGTCTTGGCGCGCTCGGACTGCTGGAAGCGATGGGTGAGCTGCTCCTCGCGGCTCCGGCGCTCCTTCTCGAGGGCTTCCTTCTCCGCGGCCAGGGCGTCCGTCTTGGCGGCCCAGTCGCGCTCGAAGCCCTTGGCCAGCTCGGCCTCCCTGCGGCGGTACTCGGCTTCGAGGGCGCCGGTCTTCTCCTGGAGAGCGGCTTCCATCGAGGCCCTGGCGGCCTGGGTCTGGCGCGCCTTCTCCGCGAGCCCCTTCTCCCAGGATTGCGCGTGAGCCTGCCATTGGGCCTTCTGCGCCTCGAAGGACGCTTGGAGCTCCTTGAACTCCTCCTGGATGCTCTGCCGCTCCCGTTCGAGGGTCTCGGCCATCTCCCGCTCTTTGAGGGCCGCCTCGTCCTTGAGCTCGCCTTGCTTGCGCTCGAACTCGAACTCGAGCGAGACCATCTTGTCGCGGAACTCCGCCTCGAGCGCGGTCTTGGCGCGCTCGGACTGCTGGAACCGCAGGGTGAGCCGCTCCTCGCGGCTCCGGCGCTCCTTCTCGAAGGCTTCCTTCTCGGCGCCCAGGGTGATGAGCTTCGCGGTCCAATCCTGGTCGAGGGATTGCGCGGCCTCGGCCTCGCGCCGCCGGTACTCCTTCTCGAGGGCGGCGGCCTTCTCCTTGAGGGAGGCCTTGGCCCCGGCCGCGGCGCTCTCCGCCTCCTGGATCTTGAGGGCCAGTTCCTCCTCGAGCTTGCGCTCCTGGGCTTTGAGGGCCTCGGCCTTGAGGGCCAGGGCTCTCTCCTCCTCCGCGCGCCGCGCGTCGAGCTCGAGCTCCAGGCGGCGGCGTTCGCTCCCCAGGGTCTCGCGCCGGTCCCTCTCGCGCCGGGCGGCCTCGGCCTCGAGCTCGGCGTGCCGGCGCTTGTAGTCCTCCTCCAGCCGGGCGGCCTTCTGCTGGGCGGCGGCCTCCATCGACTCCCTGGCGGCGTGGGCCTGCCGGACCTTCTCCGCCAGCTCCTTCTCCTTGGACTGCGCTTCGGCCTGCCATCGGGCTTTCTCGGCCTCGAAGGAAGCCTGGAGCTCCATGGACTCCTTATGGACGGCCTGACGCTCCCGCTCGAGGGTCTCGGCCGTCTCCCGCTCTTTGAGAGCCGCCTCGGCCTCGAGCTCGGCGTGCCGGCGCTTGTAATCCTCTTCCAGCCGGGCGGCCTTCTGCTGGGCGGCGGCCTCCATCGACTCCCTGGCGGCGTGGGCCTGCCGGACCTTCTCCGCCAGCTCCTTCTCTTTGGACTGCGCTTCGGCCTGCCAATGGGC
>JACRDT010000045.1 GCA_016212795.1 Elusimicrobiota bacterium
AGTTGCCCTTGGACGCGCCCTCGTTCGACTTCCTGATAAGCTCGGCGAACTTCGGGATGGCGATAGCCGCCAATATACCTATGATGGCAACCACGATCATCAGCTCGATGAGCGTGAAACCCGAAGCACCGAACTTCTTGTTCTTTGCTCTCATTTTCATACCCCCTGTCATGCCGTTATTATTGAATCCAGGGTAAATATGCGTATCGGCATTATTGGTCGATCCTGAGAGCCTACGAGGATTATTATAACCCGGATTCCCGTTCTTGTCAATGTGATTATGGACACAGGCGGGACGAAGAAGGCGGGAAGGGACTTCTCCCGCGCCGGGGGTTGGGCAAGGGGGGACTTGAACCCCCAAGGCCTTGCGGCCACACGGTCCTGAGCCGTGCGCGTCTGCCAGTTCCGCCACCTGCCCTCGTGTCGCGCGGAGCTAGCCTCCGCGCGAAAGAATCAAGAAGCGACGCTATGATAGAATTCTACCTTAATTCCTCCTATGAGAAAAGAGGCCGTTGACAAGACCGTCATCGCCACGAACCGCAAGGCCTGGCACGACTACGAGATCCTTCAGGAGTGGGAGGCCGGGCTCCAGCTCAAGGGCGGCGAGGTCAAGTCCCTCCGCTCGGGCAAGGTCTCGCTCGACGGCTGCTTCGCCAAGGAACGCGGCGGCGAGCTCTATCTGGTGAACCTCTACATCAGCCCCTACCGTTTCACGACCACCGACGCTCCGGAGCCCCGGCGGGACCGGAAGCTGCTCATGCACAAGACGGAGGTCGGCCGCGCCCTCACGAGCCTGCGCGCCAAGAGGCTGACCGTCGTGCCCCTCGAGCTCTACTTCCGCCGCGGCTGGGCCAAGGTCAGGATGGCGCTCGCCCGCGGCAGGAAAGAGCGGGACGTGCGCGACGACATCAAGCGGAAGACCGAGGCCCGCGAGATGGACCGCAGCTTCAAGGGAAAGTTCAAAGGCTGATCAGAACCTTATGCCCAGCGCGCTCTCCGCGCCGCTGTCGCCGTGCGCCAGGACGTAGCCGACGCTCAGGTACAGGTAGGGGAGGACCTTGTTCTTGGTCACGGCCGCGAAAGGCTTGAGCTTCAAGCCGGCCGTGTAGCGGTACTCGAAGGTCCGGACCGTCTCCCCGGCCAGGGCGGGCTCGAGCGTCGAGGCCCTGGCCACCAGGCGGGTCCAATCGAACCCCGGCCCTGTGTAGAAGATGACGTACTGGTTCCCGGTGGAGCCCACGAGGTTGGCCCCCGCGTGCACCCCTGAGAAGTGCTGGTGCACGAAGGCGTGCCCCAGCCCCGACACCAGCAGTTGGAAGGCCCACGGCTTGTCGCCTCCCTTGAAGACCCCCCAGCGCAGGCCTCCACCCGAGACCGTCAAGCCCTCGAAGCTCGCGCCGCGGATGAAGACGTCGAAGCGCATGGGCAGCCCCACCTCGGCCTGCACCCAGGGGAGGCCGAAGCCCTTGATGCCGTTGTTGCGCAGGATCGCGTCGCCTTTGCCGGGATAGAAGCGCATCCCGCCGCGAAAGCCCACGTCGAACCCGGAGAACCCCAGGGGACGGCCGCTGTGGAAGCTGCCGGAGCCCAGCACGCTGCCGAGGTCGCGCGCGAACGGCTTGAGGGAACCTCTGTCCGCGAACTGCTGGAAGCCGCCGTACTGGTCCGCCCGGGCGGGACCGACGAGAGCCCCGGCCAACAGCACCGCCGCCGCTATCCTGATCATCGTCGCACCTCTCCCGCAGGCGCCCGCCGCAGGCCTTCCAGCCCGCGGCCGTCCCGCTCCATGATGTCGTAGGCCATCCGGAGCCCGTGCAGCGTGAGGTCCGGCAGCACGTTCCAGCCGGAGGGCAGGTCGCGCTCGAAGAGCCTCGCGTAGCCGCCGGTCACCACGACGCTGGCCCGGCCGGCGGCCTTCATCTCGCCGAGCGTCCTGTCCAGCATGCCGCGGATCATCCCCAGATGCCCGAAATACAGCCCGGAGCGGATGCACTCCACGGTGTCCTTCCCGATGGCCTTCAGCGCCCGCGCGGGCTCGACCAGCGGGAGCCTCGCGGTGCGCCTGGTCAGGGACTCGGCCGCCGTCCCCGGGCCGGGCATGATGGCCCCCCCGAGGTAGGCGCCGTCCGCCGAGACGCAGTCGACCGTCGTGGCGGTCCCGATGTCCACGACCGCCGCCGGCCCGCCGAACAGCTCCCGGGCGGCCAGGGCGTTGACGATGCGGTCCGCGCCGACCTCGCGCGGGGCCTTGACGTCGAGCGGCAGGCCCAGCGGGGACGCCGGCGTGACGGCCACGACCGGGCACCCGAAGCGCGAGCCCAGCGAGCGGGCGAGCCGCCTGCCGATCTCGAGGAGGGAGACGTTGGCGAAGATGGCCCCGTCGGGGACGAGCCGCTCGAGCCTGACGCAGGCCGCGAGCCTGGAGGCCAGGTCGCCGCAGCGGAGCGCCTCCCCGGTGTCCAGCCTCCCGCGGCGCACGAGCCGGTCCCCCCGGAACAGCCCCGCCGTCATCGAGGTGTTCCCGATGTCGAGCGCCAGGAGCGTCGCGCCGGACTTCGCGCCCGCGGGGGTCACAGCGGGATGTTGCCGTGCTTCTTGGGCATCCGCTCGACCACCTTGTCGCGCAGGAACTGGAAGGCCCGGATGACCTTGGGCCGCGTCTCCTTCGCGTCGATGACCTCGTCGACGTAGCCGCGCCGCGCCGCGTGGTAGGGCGAGGCGTACTTGGCCACATAGTCCGCGGCGAGCTCGTCGCGGCGCTTGCGGGGGTCGGGGGCGGCGGCGATCTCCGCCCGGTGGAGGATGTCCACCGCGCTGTGCGGGCCCATCACGGCGATCTCCGCGCAGGGCCAGGCGAACAGGACGTCCCCCCGGATGTGCTTGGAGCCCATCACGTCATAGGCCCCGCCGTAGGCCTTGCGCAGGACGACGGTGACCTTCGGCACCGACGACTGGCAGTAGGCGTAGGGGAGCTTGGCGCCCCGCCGGATGAGCCCGGCGTGCTCCTGCTCGACGCCGGGCCAGTAGCCGGGGACGTCGACCAGGGTCAGGAGCGGGATGTTGAAGGAGTCGCAGAAGCGCACGAACCGCGCCCCCTTCTCGCTGGCGTCGATGTCCAGGGCTCCCGAGAAATACAGGGGGTTGTTGGCGACCACCCCGACGGACTCGCCGTTGAGCCGGACGAACCCGACCACGAGGTTGAGGGCGAAATCCTTCTGCACCTCCAGGAACTGGTGGTTGTCGGCGATCTCCATCACGACGTCGTGGACGTCGAAGGGCTTCTTGGGGTCCATCTCGACGAGGGTCCCCAGTTGGGGGCTGAGCCGGAAGGGGTCGTCGGAAGGCATCACCGCCTTGGGCTTCTCCTCGCAGCTCTGGGGCAGGAACTCCAGGAGCTCCCGGATCTGCCGGAAGCAGTCGTGCTCGGACCCGGCCACGAAGTGGCACACCCCGGACTTCGAGCTGTGGACCTTGGCGCCGCCCAGCGACTCGAAGTCGGTGGACTCGCCCGTGGCGGACTTGATGAAGTCGGGCCCGGTCAGGAACATGTGGCTCAACCCGTCCACCATGAAGACGTAGTCGGTGAGCGCCGGGGCGTGGACGGCCCCCCCGGCGAACGGCCCGAGGATGGCGGAGATCTGAGGCACGTAGCCCGAGGCCTGGACGGTCCGGTAGAAGACCTCGGCGTAGCCCCCCAGGGAGTCCACCCCCTCCTGGATGCGGGCCCCTCCCGAGTCGTAGAGCCCGATGACGGGCACCTTGGCCCGCATCGCCAGCTCGATGGCCCCGCAGATCTTGCGGGCGTGCGCCAGGCCGAGGGTCCCGCCCTTGACCGTGAAGTCCTGGGCGAAGACGCAGACGCTCCGGTTGTTGACGCGGCCGAAGCCCGCCACGACCCCGTCGCCCGGGAGCGCCGAGGGCTTGAGGCCGAAGCTTTCGCAGCGGGTCTCCACCAGGAGGCCCAGCTCCTCGAAGCTGTCCTCGTCGAGCAGGAACTCGATCCTCTCGCGGGCCAGCATCTTGCCTCTCTTGCGCTGGTCGGCAACCTTCTCGGGGCCGCCGCCCTCCCGGGCGCGCCGCCGGCGGTCGATGAGGTCCTGCGTCTTGGTGGGGATGTGCTGCTTTGGTTTCTTGGTCTCTTCCATGGCTACCAGACCGATTCGGGGGATTTCATGAGCTCGCAGAAAGCCTCCACGACCTTGGGATCGAAGCTCTTGCCCTTGCCGGCCTCGACCTCCGCCTGCGCGCGGGCGTAGAGGTCCGGCGGGCGCAAGCCGACCATGCGGAGCTCCTCCACGGTCTCGATGAGCTGCAGGATGCGCGCGCCCTGCGGGATGGCGTCCCCCGCCAGCTTGTTCGGGAAGCCCGTGCCGTCGAAGTTCTCGTGGTGCGACTGGATCATGGGGATGGCCCCCTCGATCATCCGGATGCCCTCGAGCATCTTGGCCGACATCGTGGGGTGCATCTCCTCGGCGGCCTTGACGACCCCGAACTCCGAGAGGACCGCGGGGTTGTTGAAGGCGACGTAGCCGACGTCGTGGAGGATGCCGGCGTAGTAGAGCATGCGGTACTCGTAGTCGTCCACGCCGAGGAGCCGCCCCATGGCGCAGGCGAGCTTGGCCGAGCGCATGGGATGGCCCGTCATGGAAGGCTTGGCCGTCTCGATGACCGCGCTGATGAGCTCCAAGGTGTGGGAGAAGAAGTTCTTCTGGTCCGCCATGATCTTGGTGTTGGTGATGGCGACCGAGGCCAGCGAGGCCAGGCTCTTGAGCAGCATGAGGTCCCGGTCGGTGTAGGCCCCGTCGCGCTTGTTGAGGACCTCCACCACCCCCACGACCTCCCCGCGGTACTCCATGGGCACCGCGAGGATGGAGCGGGTGATGAACCCCGAGGCCTTGTCGAACTTCCCGGCGAACCGGGGGTCGGTGCGGGTGTCGTTGACGATCTCCGGCTTGCGGCTCTGCGCGACCGAGCCGCCGATGCCCGTGCCGATGGGCAGCAGCATGGACCTCAGGGCCTTGGACTTCTCGCCGGAGGCCACCTTGAAGTAGAGGCTCTTCTTGTCGTCGGTGACGAGCATGGTGGAGCTCGCCTCGCTGTCGAGGAGCTTCTCCGCCGCGGCCCCGATCTTCATGAGCAGGGAGTCGAGGTCCAGCGTCGAGTTGAGGCTCCCGGCGATCTCGAAGAGGTCGAGGGCCGTATGGACGTCCATGCCGTCGCCGGCCGCCTGGGCGGCCTGCCCGGCGGCCAGCCCGGCGGCAGGTGCCGCCGACGTCTTGGCCTGATCGGATGTCTCTGCCATGGCTTACTCCGTCCCGCCCAGGACCTCACGCACCGTGGTGAGTCCCGTCTTGACCTTCTCCAGCCCGTCGGCGACGAGCAGGCGCATCCCGAGCTTCTGGGCCGCGGCCCGCAGGGGGTCTGCGGCCACGGTCTGGAGCATGAAGCCGCGGAGCTCCTCGGTCAGGACCATGAGTTCGTGCATGCCCACGCGGCCCTTGAAACCGGTGTTGTTGCAGACGGGACAGCCCTTGGGCTGGAAGATCTTCTGGCCTGCGGGGAGCTCCACCCCGTTCTCCTCGAAGATCTTGACCTCCTCGTCCTTGGGGTCGCGGGGCTCCTTGCAGTCGGGGCACAGCCGCCGGGAGAGGCGCTGGGCCAGCACGGCCTTCACGGTCGCGACGACCATGAACTCGGGGACGTGCATGTCGACCATGCGCGAGATGGAGGAGGGCGCGTCGTTGGTGTGGATGGTCGAGAACACCAGGTGGCCCGTCATGGCGGCCTCCATGGCGATGTGGCAGGTCTCCTGGTCGCGGATCTCGCCGACCATGATGACGTCCGGGTCCAGCCGCAGGAAGGAGCGCAAGGCCGTGGCGAAGTCGAACTTCTTGTCCTCGCCGAGCTTGAGGTCGGGGTTGACCGGGACCTGGACAATCCCGTCGAGGTTGTATTCGACGGGATTCTCCGCCGTTATGATCTTGATATCAGGTCGGTTCACGTAGTTGAGGGCCGCATAGAGCGTCGTTGATTTGCCGGATCCCGTGGGGCCGCAGACCACGATGAGGCCGAAGTTCTTCTTGCCCCCGATGCCCTTGAGCAGGCCGAGGAACTTGTCCAGCGTGTCCTGCAGGAACCCCATCTTCTGGATGTCGACCTGGACCGACCTGCGGTCGAGGATGCGCATGACGGTCGATTCCCCGTAGACGGTCGGGACCATCTCGACGCGGAACTCCAGGGGGTTGCCCTGGTTGAGCACCTGGATGCGGCCCGACTGGGGGATGCGCCGCTCCGTGATGTTCATGGAGTTCGTCATGATCTTGATCTTGGCGGCCAGGGCGAAGCGGTAGGGCCAGGGCACGGAGAACGGGCCGGGGCGCAGCATGCCGTCCACGCGGTAGCGCAGGACGACCTTGGAGTTCTTCCCGGTGGGGTCCTCCATGGGCTCGATGTGGATGTCCGAGGCCTTCATCTTGATGGCCGAGAGGATGATGGCGTTGACCATCTTCTCGACCTCGGGGGCCGAGGCGTCCACCTTGGTGATGTCGGAGGCCCTGGGGCCCTCCTTGACCACCTCCAGCCCCTTGCCGCCCTCGTCGGGCTTCCAGTCCTCGAGGAAGCTCTTGCCCTTCTCATCCTCGTCCTGCTTGATCTTCGACATGAGCGCCCCGCCGCCCTTGCCGTGGGCGGCGTCGATGTTGGCGATGATGTCGACCGGCAGGGCCAGGAAGGGCTTGATCTCCAGGCCCGTCCGGGTCTGGAGGTCCTCGGTGATGAACATGTCCAGGGGGTTGGCCATGGCGACGGAAAGAGAGCTCTCCCCCTTCTCGAAGGGGAGAGCCAGGTGGCGGCGGGCCACGGACTCGGGGACGATCTTCACGGTCTCCCCGTCGATGTCCAGGCTGCCGATGTCGGCGACCTCCACCTTCCACTCCTCGGAGAGGAGCTTGAGCAGGCCCTCCTTGGTCATGAACTCCTTCTCGAGGAGCACGGTCTGGATGGGCTTGTTGGAAGTGTTGGCCTCGGCTTCCGCCTGGCTCAGCTTGTCCTCGTCGACGGGCTTGCGCTCGTTGAGGATCTCCATCACCGTCTTGTGCCGCTGCACGCCCTTGACTGCCATCTAGATCATTCTCCCTAGATAGGACCGGCCGTTGCGGGCGCCCCGGTCCCTCTACATAGCGCCAGACCGCAATGATGCCAAATATGACGGCGCCCGTTCAATGCGGCGCTTCACATCCTCGATCTGTCCGGTAGCGGGAACGATTCTCACCCCTCGTTCGTATATGATGGTGATGAGCGCCCAGGCGGCTGTCGCCGCGGTCCTGCCTCTCATCCGCACCGTGCGGGGGAAACGAGTCATCCTCGACTCCGACTTGGCGCGCCTCTATGGGGTCTCGACGGGCCGGCTAAACCAGCAGGCCCGTCGCAACCAACGGCGCTTCCCGCCGGACTTCGCCTTTCCCTTGACGCGCGACGAGGCGGCTTCACGGCTGTTGCAATTTGCAACAGCCTCGCCGGGCCGGAACCTGCGCAAACCGCCGATCGCTTACACCGAGCATGGCGCGGTCATGGCGGCCAATGTGCTTAACTCCGATCGAGCCGCAGCCATGAGCGTCGAGATCGTCCGGGCATTCATACGCTTGCGCAAAGCCGCGCTTGGTCGGGACGCGCTGTCGAGGAAACTATCCCAGCTCGAGCGAGCGGTCAAGACCCGCCTCGACCGGCACGACAAGGAGATAGAAGCTCTGTTCAAGGCAGTCGAATCGCTCATCGGGAGAGAGGAAGAGACCCAGACGCCCAAGAAGCGCATCGGTTTCGTCCAGGGAGATATCCCCGGGCGCCCTCCAACGGGCGCCGCATCTGGGCGCCGTTGACGTGGCTGGCGCCGGAAACAAAAGAGCGGTCTACCCCCGCAACTCGAGGAGATCACCGTCCGAGACCGAGCCCCGGAGGACGCCGCCCTTGAGCTCCAGGACGCTGTGGGCCGAGAGGACCCACGGCGAGAGCCGCCACGGGACCAGATCCTCCATCACGCGCACGACCTTGAGGCCGCGGTCCAGGAAGAGAACGTCGATGGGAAACCGCATGAAGAAGGTGTGGATCTGCGGGCAGGGGACGATCCAGAGCCCCTCGTCTTCGGCCAAGGCATCCCGCCCGAGCAGCCCCCGCATGCGGTCCCACAGGGTCTCGGCCTTGAGCACCCTGGCGGCGACCGGGCGGCTCCTCGTCGCGTTGAAGGCCCGCAGGAGGCGAGCGTCCATGTCAGCGGATGATGGTGAGCTGCCCCGCGGCGGCCCCCTTGTCCGTGCTCACGACGAAGAAGTAGACCCCGGAACCCACGGTCTGGCCGTACTTGTTCTTCCCGTCCCAGGTGGTGCCGCTGAGCTCGCGCACGAGCTGCCCGGCCGCGGTGAAGACCTTCACCTTCATCTGCGCGCCTTGGAGCTCCGTGGGGACCGTCAGGGTCACGATGCCCTGGCCGGCCAGGCGGAAGGGGTTGGGGAAGGCGATGGCCTTCCGGTCTCCCTCGAAGTCCGCCAGGGTCCCCTTGACCGCCAGGCGCAGCGCCTTGAACGCGTTGAGCCTCCCGGCGCCGGAAGAGTCCCCCATGCTCCGCGCCCCTCTCTGACCACCGGCTTCGGCCGCGGCCATCGCCGCCACGCCGATGTTGTCCGTGGAGTTCCTCAGGGTCGCCTTGATCTGGTCCGGGCCGAAATCGGGCCTGGCCGACCAGATGAGCGCCGCGGCGCCCGCCACGATGGGCGAGGCGAAGGACGTCCCGTTGGGGCTGGCGAAGCCGTCGTTGAGGCTCGTGGTGTAGACGGCGACCCCGGGCGCGACCAGGCCGTTGGCGGCCAGCTCGGGGCCGCGCGACGAGAAGAACGCGACGGCGTTGGACTGGTCGGTCGCGCCGACCGGGATGGCGCCGGGGCAGTTGCCCGGCGCCATGACGCCGCCCCCGTCGTTGCCGGCGGCCGCGACCACGACGAGGCCCGCGGCCACGGCGTTGGCGATGGCCGCCTTGATCGGGTTGGAACAGGCCGCCGGATCGCCCAGGCTGATGTTGATGACGACCTTGCCGATGCCCGCGGTGTTGTGCAGGGTCTGGGCGTAGGCGATGGCGGCGGCCACCGCCGCGTCCGAGGTCGCGCAAGCGCCGAGCGTGCACCCATCCTCCGCCAGGCCGCAGTCCACATCCCGGAAGACCTTCAGCGACAGCAGGTTCGCACCCCACGACATCCCGGCGATGCCGGTCCCGTTGTCGGTGCTCGCGGCAGCCAGCCCGGCCACGCGCGTGGCGTGGTTGCAGGCCGGCGTCGGGGGCTGGTCGGCCGCCTGCGCGCCTCCCGCGGCCGGATTGAAGTACTGGCTCGCGGCCGTCAGCTTGCCGCTGAGCTCGGCGTTGGTCCCGTCGATGCCCGAGTCGACGACCGCGATGGTGACCTGGGTCTTGCTCCCGGTCTCGAACTCCCAGGCCGCGAACGCGTTGACTTGGTAGAGGGCGTACTGCGAGCTCACTTTGGGGTCGTTGGGCATCCGGTTGGGACGCAGCACGTGGTTGGGCTCGGCGCCCTCGACCCCGGGCAGGCCCTTGAGCCACGAGAGCCCCTCGGCCACCGTCATGCCCTCGGGGAGCCGGACGAGGCGCCAGCCCGTGCCGGCCACCTCGCCCTGGTCCGAGGCGCCCCGGGCGGCCAGGGCGCCGGCCCGGAGGCCTGCCGCCTGCGCTTGCGCCTGCGCGGGCGCGGTCGAGTAGTACACCAGGGCCTGGCCAGCGACCACCTCGAGGGCCCGGCCGCCCGACAGCACCCCCATGAGCTTCTCAATGGGGATGGACCGGGCGCTCCCCGGGAGCGCGGCCATGAGCGCCACCGCTGCCGCCCAACGAATCAGCGCCGACCTCACGCCGCCCCGATGATTCATGTCGCCGCCTGGCGGAGGTTCTCCGCCCGCACGATGTCCACGAGCTGGTGGATGTCCTCCAGGACGAACTCCGCCCCCGACTCCAGCGTCTCGTGGGTGTCGCCGTACTTCGCCCAGCCCGTGCGGATGTGGAGCCTCTTGGCCCCCGCGATGTCGCGCTCCGCCCAGTCCCCGACCATCAGGGTCTCCTTGGGCGGGCTCTCGAGCAGCTCCAAGGCCTTGCGGAACGGCTCGGGGGAGGGCTTGAGCGCGCCCACGTCCTGGGCCGTGACCACGTGCTCGAAGAAGTGGTGCAGCCCCAGGCCCACGATGCGCAGCCACGCCTCGAGCCGGGGGGCGTCCGACAGGGCGGCCATCTTGACGCCCATCCTGGTCAGCTCGATGAGCGTCATCTCCACGCGGGGGTAGAGCGCCATGGCGCCCGCCTTGGCCCGGCGGTACCCGAGGATGCCCGCGGCCAGGATCTTGTAGTCGATGCGGCCGAGCTCCTTGAGGAGCACCTTGTCGAAGATCTTCTGGTCCTCGACGCCGTCCTTCCAGTAGATGTCGAAGATCTTCTCGATCATCGCCGCCTTCTCGGCCTTCAGGCCCGCCCCGATCATGGCGTCGACGGCGGAATCCACCGCGGCCCGCTTCATGCGCATGAAGTCGGTCAGGGTGTTGTCGATGTCGAAGATGACGGCCCTAATCATATGACTTGCCTCCCCCGCGGGGAGGCAAGTAGTCGTGGGGGCGATGCCGTTTCATACGGCTAGGCCCCCCCGCTACTCGCCCACCTGCGGGGCAGACTGATGAAACGAAATCTGCCCCCCCGCTACTCGCCCCCCCCCCACGGGGGGGGGCGAGTTACTTGACCCTTTCGACGTACTGGGTGGTCCTGGTGTCGACGCGGATCTTGTCCCCCTCCTTGATAAAGAGCGGGACGTTGATCTCCAGCCCCGTGTCCAGGGTGGCGGGCTTGACCAGGTTCGAGACCGAGTCGCCCTTGACGCCCGGGACGGTCGTGACGACGGTGAGGACCACGTTGGCCGGCAGCTCGATGGTCGTCAGCCGGCCGTCGATGTAGACCCCTAGGACCTGCATGTTCTCCCTGAGGAAACTCGCCCCGGTCCCGAGCTTGCCCTTGGGGAAGGCGACCTGCTCGTAGGTCTCGAGGTCCATGAAGACGGCGTTCTCCCCCTCGTCGTAGATGTAGGTCTTCTCCCGGCGGTTGACCGGGATCTCCTTGAACTTCGTGCCAGAGGAATAGGACCGCTCGACCACGCCCCCGGTGTTGATGTTGCGCAAGGTCGCGCGGTAGACCGCCGCGGCCTGGGACTTGCGGTGGTGCTGGGCGTGCAGCACCTCGAACATCCCGCCCTCGTCCTCGATGACGACGCCGGGCTTCAATTCAGCTGTGGTAATCATATGTTAGAATCACTCCATCCCATGATCGATCTCGATGCGACCCGCGTCCGCGACGTCCTGAGCCTGTGGCTCGGCCGGGTCGGCGACCTCATCGTCGCCACGCCGGCCCTGCGCGCCATCCGGCGGCGCTTCCCCTTGGCCCGACACACGCTCGTCACCAGCCGCCTCTGCGCGGCGACGGCCGCCCTGATCCCGTTCGTCGACGAGACCGTCGTCCACCGGCCCCGGGCCCTCGCGAGCCTCGCGGCGGTCCTGCTCGGCCGACGCCACGACCTCCTCGTCGACCTCAACCCCTCGGCGTCGAAGACCTCCGCCGCGCTCTCCTTCCTGGCCCGGTCTCCCATCAAGCTCTCCTTCAAGAAAGGCCGCCTCGACGGGGTCTTCACCCATCAAGTCGCGGCGCCGGCCAGGGACGAACACATGCTCGACCGCTACGCCCGCCTCGCCGCCGCCCTGGCCGCCGAATACGAAGACCGCCTGGAACTGCGCCTCCCCCCGGCCGCCGAGGCCGAGGCCGACGCGATCCTCGCCCGGTCCGGCCTCGCGCCGCTCCCGGGCAAGCTGACCATCGTCATCCACGCCGGCAACTTCAAGAAGTACGACCACCGCTGGCCGGAGGAGAAGTTCGCGGCCCTGACCGGCCTGCTGCTCAAAGAACCCGGCGTCCGGCTCGCCTATCTCGCCGGGCCGGGAGAGGAAGCCCCCACCCGGGCGATCGTCGCCCCCTGGAGCCATGCTCCGGGGAGCGACGCTCCAGGATGCGACGCCGTCCCGCTCCTCCCTTCGTCCTCGCTGGGCGTCGTGGGCGCGCTCCTGCGCAAAGTCGACCTCGCCATCCTCAGCGTCACCGGCACCATGCACCTCGCCGCCGCCGTCGGGACCCCGACCTTCGGGTTCTACTCGGGGTACGCCGACAAGGTCTGGAGGCCGCGGGGGCCGCAACACGCCGGCCTGGTCTCCCGGGAGTGGACTTCCTGCCGGGACATCGCGGTCGACGACGCCTACGCCTGGCTCCGTGAGGTCCTCGCCCGGCTTCGGCGCGCGAAGATTATATAACAAAGCGCCGGAATATGGTATTCTAATATCGCCTGGGACCAAAGTCCCAGGCGGGTCTGGGTCCATAGGCCCTAGGCGGAGCCGGCCCTTGGACCCACACTATCCGCGATGCCAGAGAACAACGCCGAGAGCATCCTGATCGTCGACGACGACCAGGAGTTCCTGGGCTACCTGCGCGCCGTCCTCAGGCCCCTGGGGTGCGAGATCGTGGCCGCGAGCACGGGCGGCGAAGCCTGCCGCGCCATCGCGGCCAGGCGGTTCTCCATGGTGCTCGCCGACCTGCGGCTCCCCGACCTCTCCGGCCTGGACGTCCTCGAGTCCGCGCGCAAGACCGACCCGATCGCCGTCGGCGTCGTCCTCACGGCGCACGGCTCGCTGGACTCCGCGCTCGAGGCTCTGCGCGAGGGGGCCTACGACTACCTGGTCAAGCCCCTCCACCCGGCGACGCTGCTCGCCGCGGTCCGCCGGGGCCTCGAGCACTGGCGGCTCAAGCGCGCCCTCGTGCAGAAGACCGCCCAGCTCGAGAACCTCCAGCACGCCCTCGACGCCAAGACCCAGCTCATCCAGAACGCGTCGCACGAGCTCAAGAACCCCTTGACCGTCGTCTACGGCTATAGTTCCTTCCTCCTGCGCAACGACGCCGGGGACCACGACCCCGGGGAGCTGCGCAAGAACCTCGAGTCCATCAACCGGAACGCCGAGCGCCTCTCCGTCCTGCTCGACGAGCTCATCGAGTCGACGCGGCTGTCCCAGCACAAGATCGAGCTCCGGCGCGAGCGCGCCTCGGCCGCCTCCCTGGCCAGGGAGGCCTTCGAGAGCCACCGCTGCGAGGCCGCCCGCAAGGACCTCGACCTGCGCCTCGAAGCCGCGCCGGGCGAGGACCTCTGGATCCTCGCCGACGAGTGCCGGGTCCACCAGATCCTCTCGAACCTGGTCGGCAACGCCCTGAAGTTCACGCCCGAGGGCGGCGCGATCACGCTCGCCGTGGACAAGGACGGCGCCTTCGCGCGCTTCTGCGTCCGCGACACGGGCGCGGGCATCTCGCCGGAAGGCATGAGCCACCTCTTCGAGCGCTTCTACCAGGAGGAGAGCTCCCGGCGGCACAACAAGGGCCTGGGGCTGGGGCTCAACATCTGCAAGAGCCTCGCGGAGCTGCACGGCGGCAGTATCTGGGCGGAATCCGCGCCCGGCGCCGGGTCGGCTTTCTTCTTCACCATCCCCTTGGCGCACGACGCCGTTCTCCCGCCTTCCCAACCCAGGGCCGCGACGGCCCATCCCTCAGGAGGTACCTCATGACGCATGTCTTGACGTTGATCGGACTGCTCGCCGCGTCGTCCCAGGCGACCGAGCTCGCTTTGCCTGATTTCGAGACGGCCATCAAGGCCGTCCGGACCCAGGTCATGGCCACCCGCGCCGCGCAGGCGCAGGCGAAATACGAGGCCGTCGCCTCGGACCTCGACAGGCTCGCCATGGACACGCGCAGCCTGCAGTGGAAGGCGTCGCGCTACCGCAACGACCTGTCGGACCTCCGGCGGCGCGCCCAGCGCCTCCAGCCCCACCAGCCGGGGCAGCCCGCCAACGACCCCTTCTTCCGCAACGACCTCAACCGCGTGGTCTGGAACCTGCGGGACTTCGAGTGGGAGATCGAACGGATCGCGAACGACGCCCAGCAGATAGCGCGGTCCGCCCAAGCGGACCCGACCCTGGTCGCCGCGGCCCGGCGCTTCGTGGACGCCTTCACGTGGACCGAGAACGAGATCGGCTGGGTCGCCAGCGAGGCCCGCTGGGCGCGCTGGGACATCGACCGGGCCGGCTACACCTTCGAGGCCTGGGACATCGAGCGCTACGCGTCGGACTCGGACCGCGAGATCCGCGACGCGCACCGCGCGGCCGACGAGATCCTGAGGAAGGTCTCCCAGCCCCCGCCCCAGCCGCCGCAGCCGTAGCCTTCGCCGGACCCGCGGACAACGACCGGTCCCCTCCGGGGGGCCGGTCGTTGCGGTGAGGACAGGACGCCCACCCGTTTCGAGTCGCGTTTGCGGCCTGAGCTCCGCTCAGGCCGCAGGCTTGAGGACGATGATGGTGAGCTTGCCCGGGAACAGCATGCGGCGGGCCTCGGCCTGGGCCTTGAGCCCCGCGCCCCAGAAGACGTCGAGGCGCACCGCCCCGCGGATGGCGGAGCCCACGTCGTGGGTGAAGACGAACCGCGTGAAGTCCGCGTAGCCCTGGATGCCGCCGTCGTCGGAGGCGACGGGCTTGCGCGACACGAGGATGCCGGCCAGGCCGAGGCCGACCTGCTTGGGATCCGACGCGACCGAGCGCCCCGCGACCAGCTCGATGCCGGTCGCGCCCCACGGCCCGCCCGTCCCCGGGACTTCCTTGAAGAAGACGTAGCGCGGGTTGACGTCGACGAGCTCGATCTCGCGGGCCAGGGTCTGCGACTTCAGGTACGCGATCCAATCCGTCCCCGGCGCGATGATGCCGCAATCCATGAGTATCTTGCCGACGGAGCGAAACGCCTGGCCGTTGGCGCCGTTGAAGGCGATCCGCGTGCGGGAGCCGTCGGGGAACACCCCCCAGCCCGAGCCCTCGGTCTGCAGGTCGAGCAGGTCCGCCGGATGGGGCGTCGAGCGCATCTCCAGCCCGAGGCCCGCCAGCGCGCCCTGGTCGATCTGCCGGCGGGTGTGGTAGGGCACCAGCTTGCCGTCGGCGTCCACGCGGCCGTAGTCGAACGGGAGGCCCGCGCCCGGGTCCACCTTGACCAGGTCCGCGGGCCTGCGGTGGATGGGCACGCCCGGCGACGGGAGCCCGACGGGGATCTCCGGGTCGTAGTACGCGGTCATGGTCCCCTCGACGGTGCCGTCGGGCTTGACCGCCTGGTAGATGTCGAAGCGCCTCTCGATCTCGGCCTTCAGCGCCTCGGGGCCCAGCCCCCTGGCCAGGACCTCCTTGAGGGCCGCGAAGCTCCTGGCCATGTGGGCCGCGGTGTAGGCGCGGCCCCCCACCGTGACTTTCTCCTGGGGCGGCCGGGCGGCCCAGTAGTCCTGCGTCTTGGCCGCGGCCTCGACGGCCGAGGCCGCCGCGAGATCGTCCTTGGGGAGAGGCAGGTCGGCCCGGGGCTGGAGCTCCTTGACGACGAAGCCGGGCTCCGCCTTCCCCGGGACGGGATAGCGCCGCGGCGAGCCGGGCGGGCACTCCGCCTCCGGCGAGAGGTGGACCTTGGCCCACCCGGGGACCGCCGGCGGCCACTCGGGCGTCGAGTCCGCCGCCCAGACGCCGGCCGCCAACGCCACGACCCATGCCGCGACCATGGGATTCATCATACCACAAAAAACGGGGACCGGAACCTCGTCCGGGGACGACGGTCTCAGGCCAGCGCCTGGAACGCGGCGGCGAAGGCGCCCGCCGTCTCGAAGCGCTTGCCCGGCTCGGGGTCGAGCGCCTTGGCGAAGAAGGCGTCCACGGACTTGGGGAGCTTGCCGTTGAGCGCCGTGGCCGGCGGGAACTC
>JACRDT010000046.1 GCA_016212795.1 Elusimicrobiota bacterium
GCTCTGGAGGAGCGGCAGGGAGAAGCTGGGGCGGATGGAGGCCGGCGCGCCGATTTTTGCCCCGGGTTACGCGTGAACGGATCCGTGTCGGCCGGTTTTTACGATGTCGGCGGGTTCAAGTGAGTTGCGCAACAGGCTCCAGGAAGGCGCTTAAACACGAGGCTAGGAGTTATGGGAGCTAATTCTATGCAAAAATCATACGGCTTCTCCAAAATGAAGGGTCAGAAGAACCCCTATGCGGCCATGCTCAAGCAGCCGATCACCATTCGGCTGGACTGCGGCACCGTGGCCTACTTCAAGAGCTTGGCAGGAAATCTCGGCATGCCGTACCAAAGCCTGATCAATCTCTACCTGCGAGACTGTGCCGTGCATCACAAGCGAATCGCGCTCAAATGGGTAGGTGCCCAACAAGGGCCAGAGCCGACCGCATAACGCGGCCGTCTCTTCGTGGCAGCGGCTGCTCATCCATGCGTTCGGCAGATCTGTGGCACCAGAGAGACAGGAAATGCGCGCAGCCCTAGTCGTTAATCCAATCACCAGGGACTGGAAAGCGAATCTCGAGAAAGCGGCCGCCATGATCCATGAGGCCGCGGCCGGTGGCGCGAATTTGGTCCTCCTTGGAGAGATGGCAGTCACCGGAATGCTGAACAATGACAATCCTGCCCATGACCTGCCACTGGCGCAAAGCATCCCTGGCCCCATCACCAGGCGTTTCACGACAACCGCCGCAGGCCTCGGCATATGGCTTGGCTTTGGCATCCTTGAACGCGAAGGCACGCGCCTCTACGATACAGCATTGCTGGTATCCCCGGACGGCGATATCCGGTTGAAGTACCGTCGCATCCAGCCGCAGTGGCATTCCAAGAGCGCCGATCCCACCGTCTACTGTCAGGGTGCAGGGTTTCCGAAGGCACGGACCGCTTTTGGGTCCGTCGTCTTCATGATCTGCGGCGACCTGTACGATGACGGCCTAAAGAGCAAAGTGCGGCGCATGCGTCCAGATTGGGTCCTGCATATTTTCGCACGCAGCTTTCCCGATGGGTCCCGCGACCAGGCGAAATGGGACAGAGAGGAGTCGCCCGAGCATCAGCGCCTCGTCGCAGACATGGGCGTTCCAGTCCTTGCCACGAGCTACCTCTGCGTCGAGCCATTCTCCCCTGAAGCCGATACCTTCGGAGGGGCCATGGTCTTCGGCAGGGACGGCGGAATCAAGGCCAATCTTCCGTTGAATCAAGTCGGCATCCTGGAATATGATTTGGGGAGCATGCACATCTGAACCTCTCCAGCTCGGCCTCGTGCCGGGCCCGCTCCGCCGCTACCGCGCCGGCCGGGATCTCCCCGCGGCTGAGCACCTCCGCGAACGCCTCGTCGTCGTTGGGCCGGACGTAGCGGTATTCGTGGGCCTCGAGCCACCGGGGCGGCGCTTTCCTGCGGTCCAGGAGCAGCATGGCTTTGGCGTCCCAGTAGACCAGGGCCCAGCGCTCCTTGGGGAAGGTGAAAAGGTACCACGGCCTCATGAACACCTTGGTCGAACCGTCGCCGTAGGCCTTGCGCGTCTTGAACAGGGACTTGATGTTGCGCAGGAGCATCCCGTCGAACCCCCGGCGGTCCACGAACTCCTTGGTCTTCTCCACGCTCTGGACGGCGTCGCCGATCAGGGGCAGCTGGTCGTGGAAGATGTAGCGGCCGTCACCGAAGACCTTGTGCCAGCCGCCCAGCCTCCAGCCCAGGTACCCGCCCCACTCCCACGGGTTGTACAGGCGCAGCCCCGCCAGGACGGCGCGCTCCTGGTCCATGAACTCCGCCGCCGCCAGCGGCACGAACCGGCCGTCGAAGAACCCGGGCCAGGCCACGTACCTGAGGGCCCCCGCCAGGAACACGGCATAGCCCACGCCAAGGAACACGAGGACCTTGCGAAGCCGGACCCCGTCCAGCCAACCGGCCTCCTTGGCCAGATGGCACACGAGCGGGACGGCCAGCGGAACGAAGTACGCGCCGATGCGCGTGTGCCGCACCGTCCCGAACGCCAACACCATCCCCGCGAGCACGGGCCCCGCCGGCACGCCGGTCCGCAGGCGCAGCCCCACGCTCGCCAGGAACGCCAGCAGCAGCGGCCAGAACGGCCAATGGAACTTGTTGGTGAAGGACGTGGCCGACCACTCCTGGATGTGCTTGGAGAGGTCCCGGCCGCCGGCCCCGTGCTCGAGCATGATCCGGTACGGCCCCAGCCCGGTCGGGTTGACGAGGGACCCCAGGACGGCGGCCAGGGCCAGGACCGCGACGGCAAGGGCTTGACGCCGGCGCCCTTCGGCCGCGTCGACCGCGGCGTAGCAGGCCAGCAGCAGGAGCCCGAACGCGAACCCGGCATGGAGGTTGGCCCACAGGGCGAATCCCAGGAATGTCAGGCCCGCCCCGCGAAGGGACGGCCCCTGGGCCGCAGGCCCAGGCCGCGCCCCGGCCAGCCGGCCGCGCTCAAGGGCGAAGAAGAGGAGGGCGAAGGCCAGCGCGGAGAACTGCTCAGGCCGGATGTCGGCCCGGGAGAGGTTTCCCGCCGACCAGGCCACGACCGCCGCCGCCGCGAAGGCCCCCGGGATCCGATAGAGCCGCAGGAGCGCCGCCAGGGCGGCGCAGGACGCCGCCATGAGCGCGGCCTTGAGCAGCCACAGCCCGGCCATCCCGGCCGCGGCATGGACGCCGTAATAGATGAGCTGGGAGAGCCACTCGAAATCCAGCCAGGGCGTCCCCTGGAGGGTGTAGGAAAGGAAGTCCTCGCGGACGAGCTCCCGGTGCCGGACCATCCAGCGGCCCGCCGACAGATGCCAGAACAGGTCGGGGTTGTACAGCGGGAATACCAATGGAGGGAGGGCCAGCAATACCGCGGCTCCCCAAAACGCTCTCCCCTCGTTGAGAGGGTTCCTCACATTCAGTATTATCTAGAGGGACGAACCACCCGCCCCGACTTGATGCAGACGGAGCAGGCGTAGCCCGTCATCGTCCGGCCGCCGAGGACGAACTTCTGTCTCTGCAGGTTGGGCCGGAAGATGCGTTTGGTGGCGCGGTGTGAATGGCTGTAGCTGAAGCCCGAGACCGGGCCCTTGCCGCAGATTGCGCACTTGAATGCCATGAGCCGTCATTATACTAAAACAACCCGCCCTTCTCAATCGGCGCCCGCCTCTTCCGACCCCGACAGCCCGCTGTGCCGGTTCTTCACGGGGGTCGGCCCCAAGCGCGCCCGCGCGCTCGAGGTCCTGGGCATCGAGACGGTCTCGGACATGCTCTACTGCCTCCCGCGCGACTGGCAGGACCGCCGCGAAGACGCGGCCCCCGCCGCCGCGGCCAACGGCGTGGTGGCCATCAAGGGCCGCGTGGTCTCGACCCACCACATCCGGACCAGCCCGCGCCTGGGCATCTTCAAGGCGCGCATCGCCACGGGCGAGCGCAAGATCGACGCCTTCTGGTTCAAGCACCTGAACTACCGCTACGACGTCTTCGCCCCCGTCAAGAAGGACGTCACCGTCGGCACGGACCTGTGGGTCATGGGCCGGGGCGAGGGCGACCTCCTGGGCGTGCGCGAGGTCCGCGTGGAGGAGTACTACCTCCTCAGCGACCCCCGCTGCGCCCTCCACGCCGACCGCATCGTGCCGGTCTACGACCTGACCGAGGGCGTCACGCAGCGCCTCATGCGCGAGCTGGCCCACCAGGCCGTGTCCGCCAGGGCCGCGACGGTCGAGGACACCCTGCCGATGAGCCTGCGCCGGAAGCGCGAGCTCCTGGCCCTGCCGCAGGCCCTGCGCGCCATCCACTTCCCAAACTCCCCGGCCGAGCTCGAGGCCGCGCGCTCCCGCCTGGCCTACGACGAGCTCATCCTCCTGGAGCTCGCCTGGATCCTCAAGCGCCGCCAGACCCGGGGGCTGGCCAAGAACTTCTGCTACGAGATCAAGAAGCACCTCCTCACCCCCTTCCGGGAGCGCCTGGGCTTCGAGCTCACGCGCGCGCAGAAGCGCGTCATCAACGAGATCTTCGAGGACATGCGCCGGCCCTATCCCATGACGAGGCTCCTGCAGGGGGACGTGGGCTCGGGCAAGACCGTCGTCGCCCTCTCCGCGCTGCTCCTGGCCGTCGAGAACGGCTGCCAGGGAGCCCTCATGGTCCCGACCGAGATCCTCGCGGACCAGCACATGGCGACCATAGGCAAGTTCCTCGAGGGCCTCGACGTCAAGACCGCGATGCTCACCTCGCGTCTTTCCAAGAAGGAGCGCGAGAAGACCGTGGCCGCCGTCGCCGCCGGCGAGACCGACATCATCGTCGGCACGCACGCCCTGCTCGAGATGGACGTGCAGTTCCCGCGGCTCCGGTTCGCGGTCATCGACGAGCAGCACCGCTTCGGGGTGCGCCAGCGCACCACCCTGCGCCAGAAAAGCCTGCTGCTCGACCTGCTCATCATGACGGCGACCCCCATCCCCCGCACCCTGGCCCTGGCGCTCTACGGCGACCTCGACGTGTCCACGCTCGACGAGATGCCCCCCGACAAGACCACCGCGCACACCTTCCACGTCCCGGAGGAGCCCGCCCTGGCCGCCCTCAAGGCCGAGGCGGCCAAGGGGCACCAGGCCTACGTCGTCTACCCCATCATCGAGGAGTCGAGCAACCTCGACCTGCAGTCCGCCAAGGCCGAGTACGAGCGCCTGCGCGAGGGACCGCTCGCCGGGCTGCGGGTCGCCCTCATCCACGGCGCCATGCCGGGCCGGACCAAGGCCCGGGTCATGGCCGAGTTCGGCCGCGGGCTCTGGGACGTTCTGGTCGCCACGCCGGTCATCGAGGTCGGCATCGACGTGCCCAACGCCACGGTGATGGTCATCCAGAACGCCGACCGCTTCGGCATGGCCAGTCTGCACCAGCTGCGCGGCCGCATCGGCCGCGGCGCCTTCGCGTCGACGTGCTTCCTCGTGGCGGACGCCAAGACCGACGAGGCCCGCCAGCGCCTCGCGACCCTGGTCTCCACGAGCGATGGGTTCCGCATCGGCGAGGAGGACCTCAAGCTGCGGGGGCCGGGCGAGTTCATCGGCACGGCGCAGCACGGCGAGCTGACCCTCAAGGCCGCGGACCTGCGCCGCGACGCCCAGCTGCTGGCCCTGGCCCGCCAAGACGCGGAAGCCCTCCTCGCCCAGGACCCCCGCCTGCTGGCCGACGACAACATGGCCCTGCGCGAGCGACTGCTGGCGGTCTACAAGAAACGCTGGAGCACCATCGACCTGGCTTGAGAGCGACCACCACCCCATGGCAAGACCCGCGGCCCTCCTCCCCCTCCTCCTGACGGTCCTGGCCGGCCGCCCCGCGGCCGCCCAGGAGACCGACCACGAGCGGCTCTCCCTCGTGGGGTGGCTCAAGTCCTGCTCGGTCGCCGTCGAGTACTACGGCTTCCCCGTGCTGGGCTCGGCCATCGCCACCGACCCCATCATGGTCCGCATCGGGACCCTCTCCATCGGCGGCCCCGACTCCCAGATGGCCAAGACCTGGCTCATCGAGGAGGAGGGCCGGAAGATCTGGCGTCCCGAGCAGGCGGCCAAGACCATCGACAACCTTCGCAAGGCCGGCTACGTCCTGGCCGGCTCGTCGGAACCCGTGACCGTGGCCGCCGCGGGCTTCGCCGACATCGACGAAGTCATCCTCACCACCAAGGCCTTCTCGGCCCGCTCGCCCGGCGGCTGGCCCGGGAAGGAGTTCGTGTTCCACCGGATCTACTACAGCCCGCTCAACAACTGCGCCTTGTTCGTCTACCGCTGGACCGGCGCCCGGGAGAAGGATTTCTTCCAATTCATCCTCGTCGAGACCCGCAACCCCCGCGCCAGGGTCCTGCGCGCCGACGCCCGCCTCTCCCTTTCCCGGCGCCTCTTCGACGCCGGCGACCTGGCCGGCGCCCTCGGGGAGGCGGGCCTGGCCGCCGCGCTCTCGCCGGACAGCCCGGAGGCCCGCTACCGCCACGCGGCCCTGCTGGCCCTGAGCGGGCACCACGAGGCGGCCCTCGACGAGCTCGCCGAGGCGGTCAAGCGCGACAAGAAGCTCAAGGAGCGCGCCCGCAAGGACCTCGATCTGGAGAACCTGCGCAAGGACAAGCGCTTCCGCCGGCTGATCCACGACTAGGGAGGAGCACTCATGACCGAGAAGAACGTCGGGAAGACCACGGAGGACCTGCGCGGCCGCGTCCTGGAAACGGTCGGGCTCGTCGACTACCAACAAGGCGCGGTGGTCAGCCGCACCCTCGTCAACAAGTCGACCGGGACCGTCACCATCTTCGCCTTCGACAAAGGCCAGGGGTTGAGCGAGCACACCGCGCCCTTCGATGCCCTGGTGCTCGTCCTCGACGGGCAGGCCGAGGTCTCCATCGCCGGCCGGCCGCGCCGCCTGTCGGCGGGCGAGCTGATCATCATGCCGGCAGGCTCGCCGCACAGCCTCAAGGCCGTCGCCCGGTTCAAGATGGCCCTGGTCATGGTCCGATGACGGACCCGACCCCTCTCGCCCCGTTCCGCGTGGCGCCCGCGCGCGTCCCGCAAGCGACCATCCGGCGCCAAGCGCGCCTCTTCGCCGAGCACCCCATGCTCGTCTCGCTGCTCGACGCCTCGCCGGTCCTCTACGCCGTCCTCAACGACAGGAACCAGTTCGTCTTCGTCAACCGGGCCATCCAGCAGTTCCTGGCCCTGCCGGACCGCGAGTCCCTCTACGGCAAGCGCCTGGGCGAAGCCTTCGGCTGCCCTCACGCGCCGGGCCTCCCCAACGGCTGCGGCACCACGTCGTCCTGCGAGTTCTGCGGCGCCGCCCGCGCCTTCCGCGCGAGCCGCGAGCGCCGGGCCGAGACCCACGAGTACCACCTCACCCGGGCCGGCGGCGCCGTCGACATGAGGGTCTGGACCACCCCCCTCGAAATCGCGGGCGAATCCTTCCTCATCTACGCCATGACCGACGTGAGCCACGAGAACCGGCGGCGGGCCCTGGAGCGCGTCTTCTTCCACGACGTGCTCAACACCGTGTCCGTGCTCTACGGGACGGCGGAGATCGTCGAATCCACCGACGGGCGCCAGCGCGCCGAGCTCCTCGCCACCATGCGCCGGCTGGCCATGCGGCTGAGCGAGGAGATCGTCGCCCAGCAGTTCCTCCTGGCCGCGGAGAACCGTGAGCTCACGCCCGAGGGGCACAGCATCCGCTCGCTGGAGCTCATCAAGGAGCGGGCCTCGGTCTACGCGCTCATCCCCCTCGCCCAGGGCCACCCCATCGTCCTGCGGCCGGACAGCCGGGACGTCGAGCTGGTCAGCGACCGCGCGCTGCTCGACAGGGTCGTGGACAACATGCTCAAGAACGCCCTCGAGGCCGCGCCGAAGGGAGGCGCCGTCACCCTGGGCTGCTCGGCCGACGACCGCGAGGTCGAGTTCACGGTCCACAACCCGGGCCACATGCCCGCCGACGTCCAGGCGCAGGTCTTCCAGCGCTCGTTCAGCACCAAGGGCATCGGCCGGGGGCTGGGCACCTACGGGATGAAGCTCCTCACCGAATCCTATCTCGGCGGCACGGTGGGCTTCACCTCGACCCAGGAGGCCGGGACCACCTTCCGCTGCCGCTATCCCCTCAAGCGGGGGTAACCGCGCCGCGGGCCTCCCTCATGCCCCGTACACGCGGCGCGACTGGAGGTACTGGAAGACCTGGACCCGCAGCCACGCGGCCGACGCCGGCCGCTCGGCCAGCGCGCCCCTCACCAGCGCCGCCAGCCCCACCAGCCCGGGGTCCCGGGCGAGCTCGTCGTCCACGAGCTTCCAAGCGTCCCCCACGGCCGCGTGCCCGGCGCCCTCGGCGCAGGCGGGCCAGCGCCCCATCCTCGCCCAGAACCCGGCCAGCCTGTCGGTGAACGCCGCCGGCGCGTAGAGCCTCCGCGACAAGTCCCCCAAGCCCGCCAGCAGGGCCTCGCGGCTCATCAGGCGCGGCCGCACGTTGGTGATCCACGGCAGCCCCGAGGCCAGCCCGTCCCAGCTCAGCCTGCGCTCGGCCTGCAGCCGGTCGTGCAGCCGCGTGCCCCGGGTGAGGACGAGCGGCCCGACCTGCGCCGAGGCCACCGGCACCCCGGCCAGGAACCGCTCGTGCCGGGCGAAAGCGTCAGGCCCGTCGGCGTCGAAGCCCACGATCATGCTGGCGATCACGTTGATCCCGGCCGACTGGAACGTCCGCAGGCCCGCCGCCAGGTCCGCCCCCAGGTTGGGCGACTTGCCGGCCTCCTCCAGGCTCGCCCGGTCGGGGGACTCCACGCCGATATAGGCGTGGCTCAGCCCCGCGCGGGCGCAGAGCGCCAGCAGCTCCTCGTCCCGGGCGTCCGCCACGGACATCTGGGCGAGGAACTGGACCCCGCGCTCCCGGTTCCATCCGGCCACGGCGTCGAGCAGCTCCTTGGCCCGGCCCGGCGACGCGGCGAGGTTGTCGTCCGTCAGGAAGACCATCCGGTAGCCCAGCCCGTAGACCGCGTCCAGCTCGGCCAGGACCCTCGCCACCGGCTTGAAGCGGGGCTTGCGGCCGTAGTATTGGATCACCTCGCAGAACCCGCAGTCGTTGGGGCAGCCCCGCGAGGTCTGCACCGCGGCCGCCATGGCCCAGTCGTTCGGGTAGAGGTCCCAGCGGGGCAGAGGGGCGGACTCCAGGTCGGCCGGCGCTCCGAGGTACTCCTCCTTCCACTTCCCCTCGCGCAAGGCGGCGAACACCTCCGGGGCCACGGGCTCGAGTTCCCCCCGGACCAGGATGTCGCAGAAGGGCCGCACCGCCTCCGGCGAGAGCGTGGCGAACACCCCCCCCACGGCCACGGTCTTGCCGCGCCGGCGGAACTCCCCGGCCAGGGCCCGCATCCGGCCGTACTGCCTGCTGTTGCACGTGATCCAGACGTGCTCGGCGGGGTGCTCCAGGTCGACGCCCTGGATGCGCTCGTCGCAGACCTCGACCCTCCAATCCCGCGGGGCGAGCGCCGCCAGCGTGGGCAGCGCGAGGCTCGCCACGAACGCCGCCGGCCTCGAGCCGGCCAGCCGCAGGACATCGGCCTCGAAATGGATGGGGACGCCGCAGTCGGGATTGACGATGTAGAGTCGCAAGGAGGCTGCCTGCGCCCGGCTGGACTTGAACCAGCGACCCTCCCGTTATGAGCGGGACGCTCTGACCAGACTGAGCTACGGGCGCGCTTAATCGTTTCTCTTGACAGCGCCCTGTCCCGACGCGGTCGGGGCGGGCGCGTCGAAAGGATTCTACCACACTTTCCGCGGCCGCGGGGTCCGCCGGGGCGGCGGCTGCGGGGGGGGGCACGTGATTATTGGGGCTCTCGACGAGAGGTTGTGTCGCATTGTGGCCAGGTCTGCTGGAATGCGACACAACCCTCGACGGAGAGTTCAGAAAACGGCCTGGGTCCTGCCGTTGCGGCTCTCCGCCGGCCTGCGGCCGCCGGTTCCGCGCGGCTCGTTATGGACTCCAAGGACGCGCTGGGCGTAGCGCACGCGCACGGCCAGGCAGCCCCGGGCCGGGACGCGCACGAAATAGCGCGGCTTGCCCGCGACCCACACGGAGGGGAGTTCGCGGCCGTCGTCGCGAACCGAGCCAACTCCGCGATTGATGTACATTATGATGGACAAACTGCCTACTTATTGTATATCATACTGGACGATGCGTCGCGAGACCTTGAACTACATCCTTACGGACCAGCGGCAGGAGACCGCCCGCCTGCTTGAGGGGGCCATCCTGCGCAGGCACCCCCCTGGCGCGGCCGAACAGCCCGCGAAGCGGCTGGCCACGGTCATCACGGGAGTCCGGCGTTGCGGCAAGTCGGTGTATGCGCACCAACTCTGCCGGGGGTCCCGGTACGCGGCCCTTAATTTCGACGACGAGCGCCTGACGTCTTTCGGGCCCGAAGACTTCGACCTCTTCCTCCAGGCCGCCAACGAGCTCGAGCCCGGCGTCACGACGCTGCTGATGGACGAGATACAGAACATCCCCCATTGGGAGCTGTTCATCAACCGCCTGCTCAGGAAAGGCTATCGCTGCGTAATCACCGGCAGCAACGCGCGTCTGTTGAGCCGGGAGCTGGCGACCCATCTCACGGGGCGCACCCGCAGCATGGAGCTTTACCCGTTCTCGCTGAAGGAATTCCTCGAGGCGAACCTGGAACCGGCGGCTCGCGAGGAAACCCTAGACTCCATCGCCTCGGATTCGGGCGTTGTCCTGCCGCCCGAGAAGAAGGCGGGCCTGATGCGGCTCTTCGACCAGCACCTGGAGCAGGGCGGCTTCCCGGAAACGGTCATCGCCACCGGCGAGGCCCTGGCTTCCAAGCCGAAACCCGGCCGGAACGCGGCGGGCAAGGACTTGCTTTCTGGCCGCGCCCGCTATCTGCGCGAGCTCCACCAAAGCATCCTGCTCCGGGACATCGCCGCCCGCCGGCGGCTGCGCGAGACCAGGACCCTGCAGGAAGTCGCCCTCTTCGCCATCTCCCAGGCGGGCTCCCGGATCACATACCAGAAGACCGCCAGAAGCCTAGGCCTCAAGAGCGTGACCACGGCGAAGAAATACCTGGAAGCGCTGGAGGAGGTCTACCTGGCCTTTCAGGTGCTCGCGCATTGCGCCAAGCCCAAGGAGATCCTCCGCCAGGCCCGCAAGCTCTACCCCATCGACCTGGGGCTGCTCTCGGCCCTCTCCTTGAAATCCACTCCGGATTGGGGAGCGAGATTGGAGACCTTCGTCTTCCTCGAGCTCAAGCGCCGCGGCCGGGAGGTGTTCACCGTCCTCGAGCCGGGCTATGAGGTGGATTTCCTGGTCCGCGAAGTCCGGCGCTGCGCGCAGCTGATCCAGGTCTGCTACAGGCTCTCCGACCCAGCGACAAAGCGACGAGAGCTCAGCGCGCTCGTCCAGGCCGCGCGCCTCAAGGGCTGCCGCGAGCTGCTGGTCATCACCCATGACGAGCAAGACGAGATCCGGATGGACGGCCTCACGATCCGCGTCCTGCCCGCCTGGCGCTGGGCTCTCGACGACGCGTCACGTTGACATCCTCGACCGCTGCGCGAGGCGCCTCCCATCTGGGTCGGTTAGACTGTGGCCAAGACCGCGGGCAGGGCCGGCGGCAGGGCGGGAGACGCCGGGGGTTGGAGGGGCGGGCCGCCCGAGTCCGTCTGCCGCCAGGGCCCGAATCCATGGTAGGTGCTCGACATCCGGGTCTTGGGCAGCTTCTTCTTGGGCGGGGCCGCCTTCCAGCCCTGCAGCCAGAGGCGCTCGAAGTAGGCCACGAAACCGGCCAGGTCGACGGGGTCGTCGATGAAGTTGGCGTTCTCGAAGCTGTTGTTCTCCGCGTTGGGCGAGAAGTTGAAAGAGCCGGTCTCGAGGAGCTTGCCGTCCACGATCATGAACTTGTTGTGCATCTTCTCGAACATGGGGTCGCCCTCGTCGCCGTTGGGGCCGGAGAGCAGGCGGATGTCGAAGCCGTGGTAGGCGAACCAGTCGTCGAGCTTGGCCAGCTTGGACTGGCTGTGGTCCATCACCATGCGGATCTTGACCTCGGGCCGGTTCTGCTTGACGGCCAGGAGGGCGTCGGCGATCCGCTGGGAGTAGAAGCTGAACATGGCGATCTCGATGGAGACCTTGGCCGCCTGGATGGCCCGGATGAGGGTGTCCTCGATCTGGCCGCGGGGCGAGAAGAGCTGGCGCGGGAAGGTCTCGCCGTTGAGGGCGATGGGCCGCTCGGAATCCTCGGGCGGGGGCGGGAAGGGGGCCCTGGCCTGCCCGCCGGCCGCCGCCTCGGCATCGGCGGACTCCGAGTCCTGCCAGGAGTCGGCCTGCGCGGCGTTGTCCGGGTCGAGCGTCCGGCTGAGGATCTCGTCGAGCTTGTCGTAATCGATGAACTCCGCCAGGTCCCGCTTGTAGTCGAAGTAGCGGGCGTAATACTCGACGCGCTTGGCTTCGTTGTTGAACAGGAAGTTCTCGAAGTGGTAGCGCTCGGCCACGTCGGTCACGTTGTAGGAGCCGAAGGCCACCAGCTCGTCGTCGAGGATCACGTACTTGTTGTGCATCACGCCCGAGCTCTTGCCGCGGAGCACCTTCACGTCGAAGCCTTCCTTGGCCAGGGCCACGACCTGGGCCTTGGGCTTCCTGGGCTGGCCCTCGTGGTTGATGCCTGAGGTGTAGAGGTGGGCGCGGTCCAGCACGATCTCGATCTTGACGCCGCGCTGTTTGGCGCGGCGCAGGGCGTCGAGCACGGCGTCGGAGGTGAACTCGTAGAGCGCGAGCTTGACCGACTTGCGCGCCGCGTCGATGGCGCGCACCAGCAGTTCCTGCACCGGGCCGTAGGGGCGCAGGGCGAACGACGGGAGGGCCACGCCGTGGAAATCCACGGCCCGGGCCGCGGGCAACGGCGGCAGGTCCGGGGGCGGCGGCAGGGGCTGGGCCGGCGCGGGGTTGAGGACGTCGTTGGTCAGCTCGTCGTCCGTGGGCAGGACCGGGGCCGCGTCGGGCTTCGGGTAGGCCCGCGCGATGGAGAACATGTGCTCGAAGGCGAAGGCGTAGGCGCCCACGTCGGCCGCGTCGGTCAGGAACTGGGCGTTCTCGTAATTGTCCATGGAGGCGCGCTTGGTCCAGTTGGCGGAGCCCGACTCCACCAGCTTGCCGTCCAGGACCATGAACTTGTGGTGCGTCTTCTCGGCCATCGGGTAGTCGCTGTCCGGGTTGGGCCCGGCCAGGACCTTGATCTCGACGCCCTGGTGGGCCAGCCAGGCCGCGTAGGGGCCGAAGTACTCCGACTGCGACTGGCTCTCGTCCATGACGAACCGGACCGCCACGCCGCGCGCCTTGGCGCGGGCCAGGGCCTGGGCGATGCGCGTCGAGCGCATCGCGAACATGGCCACGTCCACGGACTTCTTGGCCGCGTCCAGTCCACGGACCACGGCGTCCTCGAAGGCCGAGCCGTTGGGAGTGAAGATATAGGAAGGGAGCTGCGCGCCGTTGAAATCCACGCTCAGCACGGACTCGGCCGGGGGCAGGGGCGCGGTCTTGGGCCAGGCGTGGTCCTTGGCCTGGGCGAAGGGCACGCTCAGCTTGCGCAGGTAGTCCCAGTACTCCTCCAGGGCCTGCACGCGCTCTTTCTCCACCGTGAAATTGGCGTTCTCGTAGTGCGAGTGCTCCGCGGTGAACGACCAGTTGTACGAGCCGAACTCGGCCATCTTCCCGTCGAACACGGCGAACTTGTTGTGGTTGATGCCGTACTCGGTCACCCCGCGCAGGACCGTGAAGTCCACCTTCTCGCGGATGAGGCCCCAGACCTCGTTGGAGCGCCGCTGGCGGTAGGCGGCGTCGGGGTCGTTCTTCGGGAAGACGTTGGAGTAGTCGAGGACGATCTCGACTTTCACCCCGCGCTTGCGGGCGCGCAGCAGGGCGTCGAGCACGTCGCGCTGCTTGAACTCGTAGAGCGCCAGGCGGATGCTCTTCCTGGAGGCATCGATGGCCTCGATGATCTTGGTCTCGACCGGCACGTTGGGCCGCAGCGCGACCGACGGGAACTTGTGGCGGTTGAAGGCGACCTCGCGCGAGGGGTAGGCCGCCCCGCCGCCGTCATCGGCGTTGGGCGCGGGCTCGTCAGGCGCGGCCTTCTTGCTTCCTTTGCGGCCCTTGCCCTTCTCCAGGCCCGCCACCGCGGCCTCGGCGACGGCCGAAACCCCGGCCGCGCCCTCGGAGCCGACGCTGCGCGCCCCGGTCTTGAACTCGAAGCTGCGGTCCGCGAAATCCTTCTGCCCCTGCAGGTCGGCCGGGACGGGCTCCTTGAAGGGCACGTCCTCGGCGAGGCGCTCGAGCGCGCTGCGGCCGGGGTTCGCCGCCGGGTCGTCCGGCGCGGCCGGGCGGACCGTCTCCCGCGGCGCCGTCGGTGCGACAACCGCGGGCGACAGAACGGGCGCGGGCAGGGCGGGGATGCCGACGGCCGACAGGCCGGCCGGCGCGGCCGGGGCCAGCGCGGCGGCCTCGCCGGGGAACGCCGGGGTCGGCGCCAGCCACCCGGGCCGCAGCTCCACCTGGGGCGCGACGACCGGGTTGGGGAGCAGGCCGTTGAGCCCCGCCTGCGGGACCGTCTGGTCCAGGCGAGGGCCCAGGAGCGGCGAGCCCAACATCGGGGGCACGACCGGCACGCCCGCGGAGCCTTGCCCGACGGGGACGGTATGGACCTGGACGGCCCGGCCAGGGACCGTCGCTATCAAGAGAATAGCTAGAAGCAGGCCCGACATGCCTGTAGCATACCACGTTCCTTATAGGACGGAAGGCGGCGAAGGACCTAGGAGGGGCCTACTATGCGGCCCAGGGAATTTCGGGCACTAGGGCCTACCTCATGAAACGGCATTCGCCCCCTCGGCTACTCACCCCTGGCCGCTTGCTGGACTCGGCCAGGCCGCGGGGGAGGCGAGTTATTTCTTTCCCGGGCCGAACGGCCTGGTCCACAGGACGAGGGCCGGGAGCAGGGTCTGGGAGGAGACGAAGGCGATGACCATGGCCACGCCGATGAGCAGGCCGAAGAGGACCGTCGGGACGAACTTGGACAGGGCCAGGATGCCGAAGCCCACCGTGATGGTCAGGCAGGTGTAGAAGATCGGGTTGCCGATGGTCAGGTGGCAGTAATGCATGGCGCGGTTGTAGTCCCCGTCCCGCCGGATCTCCTGCTCGAAGCGGTAGAGGTATTGGATGGTGTTGTTGACCGCGATGCCCATGGCCACGGCCACGATGGTGATGGTCATGACGTCGAGGGAGATGCCCCCCAGCCCCATCACCCCCAGGACGGTCAGGGAGGCCAGCGCCTGGGGCAGCAGGGCGACCAGGGAGATCGTGATGGAGCGGAACAGCACCAGGAGCATCGCGAAGAGCACCAGCAGGGAGAAGCCGATGCTCTTGATCTGCGAGGTGTAGAGGCTCTGGAGCAGGTTGTTGTAGAGGAGCAGGAGGCCGCTCACCCGGAACTGCTCCGGCTTGAGCCCCACCTTGGCGACCAGCTCGCCGCGGACGCGCTTGATGAACTCGGACCGGCGCAGGGCGGGGCTGGAGTCCTTGATGCGGGCCGTGATGCGCGCCTCCCCGTTCTCGATGGACACGTAGGGCGTGATCAGGAGGCCCCGGAACTGGTCGGCGACCGACTGGTAGAGGAGGGCCAGGCTCATGTCGTCGAGCGGCGCGCCGCCGTTGAGCTGGACGGCCATCTTCTTGAGCGTGGCCAACGACAGCACCTTGCCCGTCTCGGGAAGCCCCTCGAGGTAGTCGTGGACCTTCTCGACGGTGGAGATCCGCTCGGCCGTGTACCAGTACTTGGCCGCGTCCCCCGAGTCCTCGCCGAACTCCGAGAACTCGGCGAAGTCCTTGTCCGCGTCCGCGGCCGCCGGCTTCTTCTCCCCCGCCGCGGCCTTGGGGGAGCCCAACTGCAGGATGATCTCGATGGGCGTGGTCCCGCCCAGCGACTCGTCGATGAACTTCATCCCCCTGTAGATGTCCGTGTCCTTGCGAAAATAGTCGACGAAGCTGTTCTCGACCTGCAGCCGGTAGATCCCCACGGCCGTCCCGACCGCCACGACCGCGGTGGCGAGGTAGATGACCGGCGTGTGGTTGACCGTGAAGCGCGCGAAGTAGAACGTCAGGGGGGCGCCCCACTCGGACGCCTCCTTGGCCCCGGGCCGCGGGAACAGGACCATCACGGCGGGCACGAGCCAGTAGATGAGGACCATGGAGACGACCACGCCCAGGGTCATGATCCAGCCGAACTGCACCACCGGGAGGATGTCGCAGAAGATCAGGGACTCGAAGCCCACGATGGTGGTCAGCTTCATGTAGAAGGCGGGGATGAAGGCCTCCCGCACCCCCTCCAGGACGAGGTCGTGGTTGCTCCCCTGGGGCTTGGCCCAGAGCACCTCGCGGTAGCGGGAGATGATGTAGATGGCCAGCTCCATGCTCAAGATGAGCTGGAGGGTGACGAAGTTGGCGGAGACCACGGTCACGTCCCAGTGGAACAAGCCCATGCCCGCCATCGTGAGGACCACCGACAAGACGCAAGCGCCCAGGGGGAGCAGCACCCAGCGGATGTGGCCGTAGATCACGAACAGCGTGACCGCGATGAAGAGCATGATGGCCGTGCCGAAGATGGCGATGTCGCTGCGGATGAAGCCCATGATGTCGTCGATGATCATGGGGATGCCCCCGAGGAAGAACCGCGCCTCGGCGCCGTAGCGGCCGATGATGCCCCGGATCTCGGCGAGCTGGCGGTGGCGCTGGACGGCGACCTTGTCCTTGTAATGGCGGTAGCGGTCCTCCAGGCCCCCTAGCTCGGCCCGCTCGGCCGCGGCGATGGTCTTGCGGTAGTCTTTTTCCCGAAGCAGGGCGCGCCGCGCCACCAGCTCGCGGTCGGCCGCCTCGACGCGGAAATTGACCTGCATGGCCGTGGCCTTCTGGTCCGCGCTCACCAGCTGGTGCTGGTAGATCGGGCTGCTCCGGAACTCCTCGATGGCGTATCGAAGCTCCGCCTTCGGGGACTCCAAGGTCTTCATGTTGTCCTTGAGGTCCTTCAAGGGGCCCGGCGGGTTGCGCAGGAGCGGCACGTCCAGGACGGTGATGACGGAGGAGACCCCGGGGACCTTCCCGATCTCGTCGCGGACCTTCCTGAGCCGGTCGAGGGCGGGCTTGGCGAAGATGCCCTCCGGCGGCTGGTAGGCCACGACCACGAAGTCGCTGTTGTCGTAGCGCCCGCTGATGGCGCGGGAGAACTGCACGTCGTCGTCGTGCTCCAGCACCAGGGAGTCGCCCGAGGCGTCCGCGCGGAAGTCCTTGAGCCCCCAGCAGGAGAGGAGGCAGACCGCGCCCAGGACTCCGAGGGAGGCGCGAGGGCTGCGCAGCACGGCGCGGTCGTAGAGCTCCCACGCCCGGTCCGCCACGCGCCCCCAGAGCGCCCGGAGGTCCAGCTTCGCGCTCACCCTACTTCTTGTCCTTGGACTTCCCCACGTTCTTGAGGTCGTCCGGGGTCGCCATGCCCTTCGACTTCATCTTCGCCAGCAGGTCCTTGGGCGAGCCCTTCTGGAGCACCTGGTCGTACTGGGCCCCGTAGGTCCTGATGAGGCTGACGCCCTCGATCTCCAGGTCGTAGATCTTCCAGGACGACCCGGCCCGGTAGAGCTTGAAGAAGACCTTGTAGCGCTGCCCCTTGGAGAGGATGTGCATCAGCATCCGGACCTTCCCCTTCTCCGCCGGAGCGGCGGGGTCGAAGGTCACGGTCTCGTTGGTGTAGATCTCGACTTTCTCGAAGCAGGAGTCGCGGACCGTCCGGCTGAACGAGTCGGTGTACTCCTTGCGCTGGTCCTCGTCGAATTTCGGCCAATGCGACGTCCCCAACGCGAGCTTGCCCATCAGCGCGAAATCGGTCACGGGGTCCACGATGGCGAAGATCTTCCGCCGGCGCGCCTCGCGGTCGTTGGCCTTGTCCTTGAGAACGTCGATGATGGAGTTGACGGTCCTCTCGACGACCGACTTGACCGCCTCCCTGGCCTCCCCGGCCGGCTCCTGAGCCCCGGCGCGCAGGCCCAGCGTCAGGATCGCCGCGGCGAACACGATGGTCTTCCTCATGTCAGGTCACTCCTTGATCCGCGCGTCGCGGTTCTGTTTGTAGGTATCCCGGATGAGCGTGTAGGGGTCCAGGGCGTCCAGCTTGAGTTTCTCGTACTCCCCGAGGCGCAGGGAGATGTCGTTGAAGTACCCGCCGGCGGTGATGGGGACGGAGATGTCCCACTCGACGATGTAGTACGGCGGGCTCAGCAGCGAGCCCGGGACCAGCCCGACGAAGTCGCGCAGGTTCGAGGGCCCCAGGAAGGGCAGCGTGATCGGGAAGCCGTCGCCGAGCCCCCATTTCCCGAAGGTCTGCCCGAAGTCCGCCTTGGTGGGCTTCATGTCCAGCCAGGCCTCGGCCGGGTCGAGGAGGCCGCCCACGCCCAAGGTCGAGTTCACGAGGAACCGGCCCGTCTCGGACCCGACCTTGGAGAATCTCCCCTGCAGGCCCAGGGCCACGAACCGCACCGGGAAGCCCATGTTGGTGTAGCCCCGCCTGATGGCGACGCGCAGCGGCTCGGGAAGGACGATCCCGTAGAACTGGGCCGCCGGCTTGGCGGCCCAGAAGTAGAACTTGTCGTTGAAGTGGTACATGGCCCGGTTGTACCCTCTCAGGGGGTCGAACACGGGCTTGGACTGCTCGCCCTTCTTCTCGAACTCGCCGCCGAACTGGTCGAAGTCGGCGTCGGCCTTGTCCGCGGCCGGCGCGGCGGGAGGCGCCGGCTGTTCCGCGGGAGCCGCCGCGGGCTTCTTGTCCTTCTGCGCCGCCGCGGCCCAGGAGACGCCGACGGACCCCGCGCCCAGCACCACGGCCAGCGCCAACATGCGGATCATCGATCTCGATCTCATCGCCCCATCCCCCTTGTCCAGCCTCGGCTCGGCAGGCCTACCGCGCATCATAGCACATTGAGGGTTTTAGCAACTCGCCACGAGGGAATCAAGGGGAAATGATAGAATCGGACGCCTATGGGATCGCTCGACACGCTGCTCAAGGGGGTCTCGAGGTCGTTCTACCTCTCCCTGCGCGTCCTGCCCTCCGAGATCCGGCCGCAGCTTTCCCTGGCCTACCTCCTCGCCCGGGCCAGCGACACGGTCGCGGACACCAAGGCCGTCCCGAAAGAGAGGCGCCTCGACCTCCTGCGCCTGATGCGCCAAGGGCGGGCCGGCGCGGTCGCCGGGCTCGCTCCCGACCAGGGCCTGCCTGCCGAGCGCGAGCTCCTGGAGAGGTTCGACGAGTGCATGCTCCTCAAGGCCTCCTTCGCCGCCCAGGACCGGGCCCTCATCGACAAGCTGCTCGGCACCATCGTCAACGGCCAGATCTTCGACCTCGAGCGGTTCCCCGGGGAGGACGGCCGCGCCATCACGGCCCTCGCCGACGACGCCGAGCTCGACTGCTACACCTACCTCGTGGCCGGGTGCGTCGGGGAGTTCTGGACGCGGCTGTGCGCCGCGCATCTCCAGCGGCTGAGGTCCTGGGACGTCGACGCCATGTGCGCCCTGGGCGAGCGCTTCGGCAAGGGCCTTCAGCTGGTCAACGTGCTGCGCGACATCCCCCGGGACCTCAGGATCGGGCGCTGCTACCTCCCGGTCAGGGACCCCGGGGCGCTGCTGGACCCCGCCCGGCTGCCGGACGTGCGGCCGGCGTTCCTCCGGTGGCTCGACCGGGCGACCGACCACCTCGACGCCGGCTGGCGCTACACGCTGGCCATCCCCCCCTCGCTGTGGCGGCTGAGGCTGGCCTGCGTCTGGCCCATCTGGATCGGGCTCAAGACCGTCGCGCTGCTGCGCCGCGGCAACCCGCTCGACCCGGACCGGCACGTCATGGTCCCGCAGCGGGAAACCAACCGCCTCCTGGCGCGCTCGCTGCTGACCTGCTGGAGCGATAGGCTGCTCTCCGGCGCCTACGCCCGGATCCTGGCCGAGGCCCGCGCCGGCGAGGATCGGTAACCCCTACCTCGGCTCCACCCTGTAGGAGGAGAAGAAGTCGCTCGCCGCGTGAGGCTGGGCCGCCTCCCTGCTGTCCAGGATTCTGTAGACCGCGACGCACCGGTCGGGGATCTCGCAGTCTTCGAACTCCTTGAGCGCGTGGCGCCTCCAGAAGTCACGCAGGCTGCGCAGCCCGGTCTCGGACAGGTCCAGCCTGGACGCGGTCCTGAACATCTCGCCGCGGTTCTCCACGACGTATCGGATGCCGTTCCGGTGGAACAGGCCCCACAGCGCCGAGCCGTCCGCGCTCGCGTTGGCCCAGGTCTCGAGGACCGCCGGGTGGTCCACGGAGGACGCCACGGCCGGCCTGCGCAGGTGGAAGCTCCGGCTGTCGCCGAGCAGCAGGACCCGCGCGTCCGGCTCGGCGCGGGCGTTGACATACTCGAACCCGGCGTAGGGCGGCGTCGGGTAGGAGACCGCAGTATGGCCCAGGAGCGCCGCATAGGGGCGCAGGCCCAGGAGGACCTCCTGCCTCGCTTCCTGCCGGACGTTGAGGACGACCCAGATCGCGCCGATGGACACGCCCGCCGCGCAGGACCAGGCGACCAGGGGCCCGCGCAGCCAGGGAGCCTCGCCCCTCGACAGGGCCGCGGCGAGCAGCACGCTCAACGCCGCCAGCAGCGGGATGAAGAACCGCGTGAGCGGCGACAGAAGCCACAGCATGACCCACGCGGCCAGGCAGAACCAGGCCAGGAGGCGCTCCTGGCGCGGCGCGGGCGCCAGGACCAGGAGGGGAAGCAGGGACAGGTAGAGCGGGCCCGTCGACTGGTTGAGTTCCATGACCGGCCTCAGAAAGTGCCACGGGTGCAGCAAGAAGCCCTTGAGCCCCTCCCATGAGACGACCATGCCAAGCCGGGCGCCCGGGTCGGCGATCTGCCTCCAATCGGGGAGGACCCCCGCCCCAGACCCGAAGAGGCTCGAGAAGAACGGGTAGGCCGGATTACCGTAGAAGAGGACGTTCCTGGCCACCCACGGCGCGACCACGGCCGCGGCCACGGCCAGCGCCACGCCGGCTTCCCTCGCATCCGGCAGGCCGAGCCTCGGCCCGGCCCCTCGCCGGCCGGCCCAGCGAGCGCAAACCAGCGCGCCCAGGAACGCCGGCGGCATGACCCACGCCAGGTACTTCGTCGCCATGGCCAAGCCCAGGAAGACGCCGCAGACCACCAGCCAGCCCCTCCTCTCCCCGCTCCCCGCCGGGCTGCCCGGCACGGCGAGGAACGCGGCGAGGAAGAGCAGCTGGAACAGCGCCCACTCCATGCCGACCGAGACCTGGAAGCTCTCCGCGATGACCACGGGCGCCAGGCTGAACATGGCGCAGGCCGGCGCCCCCGCCTCCCGGACGCCCAGCCGGCGGGCCAGCCCCAGCATCGCGCAGGCGACCCACAGCAGCATGCTGTGGTGCAGCATCGACGCCGATATCCCCCAGGAGTCGTACGCCAGCGTCAGCCCGTAGAGCATCTGGGGCAGGGCGGGGATGCCAGCGTAGGAGTTCTCCGGAACGGGCAGGATGCGGTGCTCGAGCAGGTATCGGGCGGGGAGCGCAAGATGGCAGACCAACGCGTCGTAGAACGTCTCAGGCACCATCGCGTACCTGAGGCAGTGGAGCCAAATCCCCCAGAAGGACGCCGCCGACAGGACCGTCAGGACGGCGGGCCGGGCACGCCGCAGGCTTCCTCTGAACTCGGCCACGAGCCCCCGGGCGCAAGCCGCCGCCGGGACGAACAGGAGCGCGGCGCACCCGGCCAGCAGCCACCGGCGCCACAAGCCGGCCATGCCCAGGAGAAACAGAGCCGAGCCCCACGCGCCGTAGCCGAGGCCGAAGCTGAACGCCAGGCCTTCCCAGGGGTTGTGCGGCTTCCATGAGAGCCTGCCGAGCAGCCAGCGGCCGGTGCCGGCCAGCAGCGCCGACAGCCCCAGCAAGCCGGCCAGCCGAGCCGCATGGCGCAGCAAGGCCTCGGGGAGGAACGCCCAGGACGAGAACCTCCAGGACGCGAGATAGCCGCCCAAGGAGACGTCCGCGAGCACCTGCCAGGTGACGACCACGCCCCAGCAGACCAGCGCGCCCGTCAGCGCCGCGCGGGAGACCACCCCTGTCCAGCACCGGCTCCACCGGCCCATGCGCCATGATACCATGGCGGGAGACCCCTGGGTAAGAGCGCCTAACAAGACCTAGGCGGGAGCCATGTGGCCGAGGAGCGCGGGGCAATGGAACTACTTGCGGACTTCGAACTCCCGGACCAGGGCCTCGAACTTCGCGCTATTCTCCGCGTGCTTCCGGTCCACGGCCCGACAGCGCTTCGCCATCTCGGCGCTCTTAGGGTCTGAACTTCTGTTCCAGGCGCCGCTGCAGACGGTAGATCCCGCGATAGAGCGAGATCGTCACCTGGACCGAGGAAAAGAGCGCCCCGGGCAGCGCCTCGACGTAGTCCTGCGCCATGAAGGACCCCGTCCCCGAATCCACGCCCAGGGCCATCGTGAGCGGCGCGAAGAGGATGAAGCGGTAGGTGGAGATCAGGCAGGCCACGTTCTCCACCACCGCGGTCACCTCCGCCGCCGGCAGGCCGCGCCAGAAGCCGGCGCCGATCAGGGCCTCCGCCGCGTAGAACCCGACCCGGCCCTCCACCGACGGGCCGACCAGGGCCCGCGCCCTCAGCCCCGGCCAGCAATAGGTCTCGAGCAGGAACCACAGGGGCGCCAGGTAGTAGTAGCCCTTGATGAGCTTGCCGGCCGCCTTGGACAGCTCGGACTCGGCCTCCGCCGCCGGGCGCTCGAAACGAGGGTCCATCAGAGCCGGTACTTCACCTGCCCTTCCTCGATGTAGACGAGGCCGGTGCGCAGGAGCTTCTCCAGCAGGCCCTTGGCCGGCGGCGCGGTCTTGCCGGCGCCGTGCTGGCTCTCGAGATAGTTGTAGAGCGACCGCTTGTTCGACGGCCGCTTGTCTGCGGCCATGCCGCCGAGGGCGGACAGGATCTCGCCCTCGATGCCGGCCTCCGCCGGGACCGGCTTGGCCGCCGCCGGCTGGCCGGACCTCGACGCCCGCGGCCGCCGGGACGATCCCCGGCCCCGCCGGGGCTCGGGCTTGGACTCCGTCTTGGGCTCGGCCTTGGCCTCGGCCCGGACCGCCACGGCCCTGCCGAGGTTGTCCGTCCGGCGGCACTCGCGGCCGTGCTCGACGATGTAGCGGATGAGGGCGTCATAGCCCTTGTCGCGAGAGAGCACCACGAACCCGATGGCGCGGTCGGCCTCGGTGTCCATCTTGCCGAGCATGTAGCTCAGATGGAAGTCGAGGTTGTTCTTGCCCTCGCCCCCGATCTTGACCCACTCGACCTTGGAGCCGAGGCTCTGCAGCCGCAGGACCAGCTCGAAGTCGAGCTTGTTCTGGCTCCTTCCCACGAAGATCAGGATCTTGTCGAAGGTGCCTCCGTCCTCCTCGAGTTTGACCTTCTGCGTGTTCTCGAAGTCGATGAATAGATACTGCGTCACTTATGTCTCCTCCTTGGAAATGCGTCTCGTTGATTGAAACCGTCTAACAGGAACCGCCTTGCAGTGAATAGGTTGGCTTGCAGACAGAATGCTGAGTCCATTATACCTTTTTTTTCCGCTTGACCGCGCCCAGATACTCAAGGAAGGCCCGCGGCCCGGGCTTCCTGCCGAGGAACGCCCGCGCCTGCTCCTCGGGGTCGCGGCCCGCGCCGGGCTCGAGGACCAGCTCCCGCAGGCTCGGGCCCAGGATGGGGTCCGGGCTCCCGCCCGACTCGAAACGGCTGAACAGGTCCGCGCCCAGGACCTCGGCCCAGAGGGCCGCGTAGATCCCGACGGCCTGGCCCGCGAGGGGCCTCAGCCCGGCTTGCGGGTGGGTGCCGGGGGTCATAGGGAGGCGGCCGAACTTGACGGCGAGGCGCTCGTATTCCTCCGTGGTGTCCGTGATGCCCGCCGAATGGTATCGGATGTCCAGCATGGACAGCGCGACCTGGCGCAGCGCCGCGAGGCCGCTGGGCACGTCCCTGCAGAGGCGCAGCTTTCCCGGGAGTACCACCGCGGTCCCCGGGCGCCCCTGGCGGCGGCGCGTGATGGCTTCGAGCCCCGCGTCGGTCCAGGCCCAGTGCTCGAACACGACGCCGGCGACGTCCGCGAAGTCCTCCGGCGCGTCGGCCGCGGAGAGCCGCGCGTACTTGGCGCTGCTCAGGCTCAGGTGCAGGGCCCTGCCGAACTCGCGCAGCAAAGGGCCGAGTTCGCCGGGGGAGAGGAGCCCCGGCCGCGGCTCGATGCTCGCCACGAGCGCCGTGACCGCGGGCTGGCGCCGCCCGTCGCCGAGCCGCCTCGGGCGGATCAAGGCGTGCGCGAACGCGCCCGGCGGCTTGCCCTCGCGCCTGCCCAGGTCGAGGTAGAGATAGCCGAGCGCGGGCCTCTCCCGGCCCGCCTCCATCCCGGCATCGGCGACCTCGATGAGCGCGACGCCCGGGTGCCAGGAGGCGGCGGCCGGGACCCGCCGGAACTCGACCTTGTAGAGACGCCGGGCCAGCTCGAACATCCCGTCGACCACGGCCTCCACGGGGAACTGGGCGGCCAGGGCGTCCTCCTCGATGCCGCAGCGGGCCCTCTTGACCTGGTCCTCGTAGTAGCGCCAATCCCAGCCATGGATGACGCGATCCGACGCCTCCCGTCCCTCCTCGTCATCCTTGAGCGCCGCCAAGGCCTTGAGCTCGGCGTCCGCCAGCGACGAGAGCCCGCTTTCCAGGCTATAAAGGAAGCTCGTCACGGCCGACACGCTCCCCAGCATGCGCCCCTCGAGCACGCACGCGGCGTGGTCGCGGCAGCCGACGAGCTTGGCCGCCGCCTGCCTGAGGTCCAGCATCCTCTCGAGCACGGGGAGGTTGGCCTTGGCGGCCAGGTTCCCGTGGAGGCTGTCGAGGAGCTGGCGCGCCTCGGGGCGCTTCGCGCGGGCCATGAAGACGGCGAACTGCGCGCGCCCCGCCCCCACGCGCAGGCTGCCGTCCTCGCGCTGGAGCCCGGCGATGAAACCCGGCGGGAGCCCGGCGAGCTCCGGACTCGAGACGGCGACCGCGTCGTCGGCCTCGGCCCCGGCGATGTTCTTCAGGAACGTCCGCTCGAGCCCGGCCAGCTCCTCCCTGATGCCCGCCAGCCGGACCGCGTCCTTGGCCGGCAGCCCCGCCCCGCCCCGCCTGAAATCCCTGAGCTGGGCTTCCAGCAAGCGCCGGCTCTCTCCCGCCAGGCGCTCCGTGCGGCCTTCGAACCCCCGGAGCGCGTCGTAGAGGTCGGCGCGGCCGAACGTCTCCAGCCGAGCCCTCTCCACCCGGACGCGGCAGGCGCGGCCGGCCTGGCGCACCGAAGTCGATGTCGAGACGAACCGCAGGAACGACGCCCCGGCCGTCTGCTCCGCCAGGTCGCTCAACGCGGCCTCCACGGCCTCCGGCGTGTTCGACAGCGCCCGCGCCTCGGGCGGGAGGTTCACCACGGCCTGGAGCGCCGACTCGGCGCGGCCCACGGCCTGCCGGCACGCCTTGGCGAGCTGCTTGGCCGAGAGGCCGAAGTCGAGGGCCAGGTGCGGGGAGAACGGCGCCGCCAGGGCATGGCCGCACGCCAACGCCTGGGCCGCGACGGCCAGCAGGAGGACGTTCGAGGACGGCAAGGGCCGACCGCGCTTCAGCGCCCGAGGACGCCGGCCGCCGGCGCGGACGGGGCCGCGCGGTAGGGGTCGTCGGCCAGGCCGATGAGGTAGAGGGCCGGCCGCAGGTTGGCGGCGAATGACGTCGCGATGGCCTGGACGCCCGGGTAGAAGCCGCCGTCCCACTGCGACTTGGGGCTCAGCTCGATGGTGAAGGAGAAGATGCCGCGGGTGGCCCACGCCCAGTCGGTCGTGTCGCCCGAGGCGATGTAGAGCTCGCTCGACTGCTGGGCCGTGTAGCCCGTCATCTTGGCCATGGACTCGGCCATGGCCTTGTACGCCGCGTGCGCCTTCCCGTCGGCGATCGGGTCGTCCGTGTAGCCCCACGGGTAGAGCACCAGCTCGCTGAAGGTGTGGTAGCTCATCAGGATCTTGATGTTCGGCCGGGCCTCCACGAAAGCCTTCATCGCCGCGCTCTCGGGCTCGGAGAAAGCCGCCGTGCCGCAGTAGGTCTCGGACCTGGGGTTCGTCGAGGCCCCGCCCTCGCACCAGTGCCAGCCGTAGTTGCGGTTGAGGTCCACGCCCACCGACTTGTCGGCGTTCGCGCGCATGTTCTTGCGCTGCATGTGGTAGCGGTCGCCCGAAACGTCGTACTCGACGCCGTCGGGGTTGACCATGGGGATGAAATAGATGTCCCTCGTGGCGAGCAGGGCGGCGATGTCGGGCTTGGAGCGGTTCTCCACCAGATGCTTGGCCAGGAGCAGGGGGACCTCGTTGGACAGGTGCTCGCGCGCGTGGTGGTTTCCCATGAACACGATGCCCGGCTTGGAGCTGGCGGCCGAACCCCGGCTGACGGCGTTGAGGCGCAGGGCCAGGATGTCACGGCCGAGCAGGCTCTTGCCGACCGGGAAGACCGAGGCGAGCGACGGCGCGGCCTTCGCCAGGGCCCGGAGCGCCTCCTCGGTCTCCGAGTAGTTGTGGAACGCGGCGTCCTCCTTGGGGAAGTCCTTCGCGGCGAAGCGCTCGAGCAGCCCGACGGCGCTCACGACCTCCAGCCCGCGGGCCGCCAGGGCCGACACGGCCTCCGGCTGGGCGACGCCCATGATCCGGTCGCCCCGGACCTCCTCGATGGCCATCCCGGCCTCGAGCGCGGCCGTCCGGGCCTTCTTGTCCGCGGCCCGCAGCTCGACCCACAGCCTGGCATCCCCGTCGGACTCGACGGCCTCGACTTGCTCCACCGGGAGGCTCTTGAAATCGAGGTCGTGGCGCAGGCCGTCGCCGTCGAACCGGCCGTCGGGTGACGCCCACCCGCGGCCCGCGACGAGTAGCATGAAGAGGACGAGAATCTCGGCGAAGAATCTCATAGCGCCTCCCTGGGGCTGGGAGGCATTATAGACCATACCCCCGCAGGCGTCAAGCGAAAAAGGGACTTTGGGCCCAGACGCGCCTGGGCCCAAAGGCCTACTTGCCTTTCGTCTCCCTTACGAACCTGACCGGAAGGTCGCTGCGCGGGATGATCTGCATGGCGTACGGGGAGGTCGGCGTCTGCGGCGCAGACACGCCGGCCGCCGGCTCGACGACCCGGTAGCGCACCACGATGGAGGTCTCGGTCGGCCCGACGTCGACGACCTCGACGTCGTAGCCCGCCGTGGGCTGGTGCCCCAGGAAGACGGCCACGACCTCGTAGCGCTTGAAATCGACGCCCGGGATCGGCTCCTGCGACAGGCGGGTCCAGGCCTTGCGCCACTCCTCGGCGCTCATGATGGTCATCGTGCCGTCCTCGTTGGCCCCGCCGTACTGCCCGCGCCAAGCCACCTGCGCCGGGCCGTCGGCCAGGGGGGCGGACTCCTTCGGAGGGGAGGCCAGCAGCTTGGCGGTCCGGCCCGAGATGGGCACGGCCCGGCGCGACCGGGCCTCCATCGACTCCCGGATGAGCTCCAGCTGCCTGATGTACTCGGCCATGTAGGCGCGGCGGGCGTTCATCGACATCCCCGGCGCCGCCTCCGGCGACGAGACGGGCTCGGACGCGTAGGACCCGTAGTACGGGAGGTCCTGGCGGCCGCCGGACGGCTGAGGCTCCGGGCCGCCGAGCCCCGGGCCGGCCGGCGCGGGCTTCGCTGTCCCCTCGGGCTTGACGCCCGCCGGCACGGACGAGCCGTCTTCCAGCGGAAGCGTCTGGCGCGTCCCCCCCAGCGGTGCGCCGGACGGGTCCGCGTCGGAGCGCTGCGCAGCGGGAGCAGGGGGGCTGGCCGCGGGGCGAAGCAGGCGGCCGGCCGCGAGCATCAACGCCAGACCGGCCAGCGCCGAGACCAGCCCGATGCCCGCCCGGCGGTAGGCCGGGTCGTTCCACAGGGCCGTCAGGCCCTTGCCGTTTCGCGGTTGGTCCATGGCCCGCGGCCTACGCCGCGAATTTCCTGGCGAGTTCCCGGGCCACGAAAGGCGTGACGAACTCGTCGACCGAAGCGCCCAGCCTCGCGACCTCTTTGACCATGGAAGAGGAGAGGTACGCGTACTTCTCGTCCGGCATGAGGAAGACGGTCTCCACGGCGCTCCACAGCCGCCTGTTCATCGCGGCGAGCTGGAATTCGTAGTCCATGTCCGAGACGACGCGCAGCCCGCGGATGAGGACCTTGCCTTTCCTGGCCTTGATGTAGTCGACGAGAAGCCCCGAATAGGTGTCGGCCTGCGCGTTCGGGATGCGCCGGATGGCATCCTCGGCCATCCTGAGCCTCTCGGACACGCTGAAGGTGTGCTTCTTGGCCGGGTTGTGGGCCACGGCCACGATCACGGCGTCGAAGATGCGGCTGGTGCGCTGGATGATGTCGAGGTGCCCCCGGGTCAGCGGGTCGAAGCTGCCCGGGTAGATGGCCAGCCCGCGGCCTCCCGACGACGGCCTGTTGCCCATGTCCCTAATCTACAATATTAACGCGCCCAGAGGGCGTCCAACGCGTCGCGGATCCGGTCGATCGCCTCGCGGGGGCGAGGGCGGCCCTTCGTCCCCGCGAACCGGGAATCCTTCTCCACGCCGGCCAGGAGCTTCTCCAGCTCGGGGATGGCCTGCTTGGCGCCGATGGCGGCCAGGCCCGAGGCGGCCTCGCCCACCACCCCGGGGTCCTCCTTCCCCAGGAATTTGACGAAGACGCCGGCGCTCGCCGGGTCGTTGACCATGGCCAGGAGCTGGAGGACCATGGTCTGGCCGACCGGCCCCGGCTCGGCTTCGAGCTCCCAGGCCAGCTGCGGCGAGACCGTCTCCTTCATGGCCGAGAGGTCCTTGTCCTTGAGCAGGAGGGCCTTGTAGACGAGCTTGCGGCCGCGGGAGCCGACGGGGTAGTGCTTGAAGAGCCGCAGGAGCACGCGCGTCGACACCGGCGACCTGGCCCTGGCCAGGGCGAGGATGGCGAAGTTCGCGTTCTGCCAGTCGTGCTCCGTGGGCGCGACGCCGAAGCTCTTGATCCAGTGCTCCAGGGGCCCGGCGTCGTCGCACCCGTAGACCGACGCGTGCGCCAGCACCTCGCGCAAAGCCGGCGGCGGCAGAGCCTTGTCCTCCAGGCTCGCGCAGAACTCCCGGCGGACCTCCTCCTGGCCGATGCACTGGGGCGGGCCGCCCTGCTCGGAGGCGGCCTGGCAGACGCCCTTCATCAGGAGCATGTAGGACGCCGCGGTCGAGCGCAGCTCCCCTGGCGCCCCGGCGTCGTTGAGGACGGCCTTGAGCGGCATGAAGACCGAGTAGTCCTTGATCGCGGCCGCGAACGAGAGCGCCCAGAGCCTGCTCTTCAACGGCTTGTCCGGGTCCATGGCCACGGCGGCCAGGCACGGGACCGCGGCCTTGCCCTGCGCGGCGACGGGGTGCCGGTACTCCTGGATGCGCTTGTCGAGGCTCGACACGGTGCGCACGTCCCGCTTGTCAGATTCCAGCACGAGGCGGTCGATCCGGAGGAAGATCCTGTTGACGTTGTCGCACGCCGTCCTGCCCGGCGGCAGGTCCCGCTCGTCGAGGGTCCCCTTCTTCGGGGCCGGCGGCACCGTGAGGGAGGCGGGCGAGGGCTTCAAGCCCCCGGCCTGGGCCGCGGTCGCGGCGGCCGCGGGACTGGCGGCGGCCTTGCGCTTGGGGTTCTTCGGCCGCTTGTAGCGGTGCCACTCCGTGGGCGCCTCCGCAGCGATGAAGCCCGCGCAGAGCAGCAGCGTTGCCAGTCTCGCCGCGGTCGACGCCAATCAGCCTCCGACCGCCGACGTCTCCTGCGGCCCGGCCGAGAAGTACCTCGCCTGGGGATGGTGGAACACCAGGGCCGAGACGCTCGCCTCGGGCTCCATCATGCACCCCTCGGTGAGGGCGATGCCCGCGTGCTTGGCCGGGTCGATGAGCCTGAAGAGCTTGCGCTGGTCTTCCAGCTCGGGGCAGGCCGGGTAGCCGAAGCTCACCCGCTTGCCGCGGTACTTGGCCTGGAACTTCTCGCGCAGAGTCATGCCGGCGGGGTCCGGGAAGCCCCACTGGGCGCGCAGCCGCTCGTGCAGGAGCTCGGCGAAGGCCTCGGCGCTCTCGATGGCCACGGCCTGCAGGGCGTGGGACATGAGGTAGTCGCCGGCGGCGCGCCATTGCTCGGCCAGGGCCGCGACGCCGTGCCCGCAGGAGACGGCGAACAGCGCGAGGCAGTCCATCGCGCCGGAGGACTTGGGCGACACCCAGTCGGCGATGCAGAGCTTCTCCCCGAAGGCCTGCCGCGGGAAGGAGAAGGTCTCGACGGCCTTGCCGCCGGACGCCGAGTCGTAGAGCACGACGGCGTCTCCCTCGGACTGGGCGGCGAAGAAGCGGTACACCCCGCGAGGACGGATGAGGCCCTTCGAGATGATGTCGGCCTGGAGCTGCTTGACCTTCCGCTGGAGCTCCGCGGCCCTGGGCTCGCCCTCCTGCAGCGACTTCTCGACGTTCTTGAGGCCCAGGTGCTTGCCGTAGAGCATGATCGGGTTGATGTACGGGAAGACCTGCCCGATCTCGACGTCGCTGACGGCGTGGAGGGCCAGGTCCGGCGGCGCCGGGATCGCGGGGGCGGGCTGGCGCGGCGCGGCCTGGGACGCGGCGGGCGCCGCGGGCGCGGGATCGGCCGAGGGGCCCGGGGCCGCGGCCCCGGGGGACGCGTCAACCGGCGGCCCGGCCGGCCGGGCCTCGGGGGCCGACGGCGCCTTGCCGGGACCGCTGGCCCCGGGGTCGACCAGTACGTTCATGAGTTCGAGCCCCTTCATCGCGTCCCTGGCGTAGAGCACCTGGCCCTTGTACTGCGGGGCGATCTTGCTCGAGGTGAACTTCGCCGACAGCGCGGCGCCCCCCACGATGAAGGGGATCGTGATGCCGGCGTGGGCGAGGTCCTGGGCCGTGACCGCCATCTGCTCGGCCGACTTCACCAGGAGCCCCGAGAGGCCGACCGCGTCCGGCTTGTTCTTCTTGATCGCGTCGATGATGGCGTCCGGCGCCACCTTGATGCCCAGGTCGATGACCTGGAAGCCGTTGTTCTTGAGGATGATGTGGACCAGGTTCTTGCCGATCTCGTGGACGTCGCCCTTGACCGTGGCCAGCACGAGCTTGCCCCGGGAGACGGCCCCGCCGGCGCCCATGTGCGGCTCGAGGTACTCGACGGCCGCCTTCATGACCTCGGCGGACTGCAGCACCTCCGCCACGATGAGCTCGTTGGCCGCGAAGAGCCGCCCCACCTCGGCCATGCCCTTCATCAGCGGCCCGTTGACGATCTTCAGGGCCGGGAGCGTCGTCAGCAGCGCCGCGAGCGCCTCCACGAGCCCGTCCTTGGAGCCCTCCAGCACGCAGCGCGCGACGCGCTCCTCCGGGGGCAGGTCTGCCCGGGACTCCAACGGCGCGCCGGCGGCCGGCGCGGCCTTGAACCGGGCGGCGAACTCGGCCAGGGGGTCGGCGCCGGTCGGCAGGGCGGGGTCGCCCGGCCCCTTCCAGAAGAGCAGGCCCTCGGCCAGCTTCCTGTCGGCCTCGGGGACGGCGGCGTAGCGGGCGAGCTTCTCCGTGTTGACGATGGCCAGGTCCAGGCCGGCCTGCACGCAGTGGTAGAGGAAGACCGCGTTGAGCACCTCGCGGCCGGCCGGCGGCAGGCCGAAGGACACGTTCGAGACGCCGAGGATGGTCTTCGACCGGGGCAGGGCCTTCTTGATGAGCCGGACGCCCTCGATGGTCTCGCGGGCGGTCCCCCAGTAGTTCTTGTCGCCCGACGCGGCCGGGAAGACCAGGGCGTCGAAATAGAGGTCCTCCGGCGCGAAGCCGTGCTTCTTGGTCAGGAGCTCGAAGGCTCGCGCGGCGACGGCGAGCTTGCGCTCGCGCGTCAGGGCCATGCCCGCGGCCTTGTCCTCGTCGATGAGGCCGACCACCAGCGCGGCGCCGTGGACGCGGGCGATGGCCGCGACCCGGCCGAGCTTCTCCTCGCCGTCCTCGAGGTTGACCGAGTTGACCAGGGATTTGCCGGGGCAGAGCGCGAGCCCCGCCTCCACGACGGCCGGGTCGGTCGCGTCGATCATGATGGGGGAGCGCACCTTCCTGACGAGCTGCCCCAGGAAGGCCGCCATGTCGGCCTTCTCGTCGCGCTCCGGGTTCGACAGGCACACGTCGAGCACCTGCGCGCCCGCCTTGACCTGCCGGCGGCCGACCTCGGAGGCCTCCTCGTAGGCGCCCTTGGCGATGAGCTCCCTGAAGGCCTTGGAGCCCAGCGCGTTGGCGCGCTCACCGACCAGGACCGGGCGGTTGCCCTCCTCGACGGTCAGGGCCTCGAGGCCGGCGACCATGGAGGGGCGCCTGCGGCTCGCCTGCCTCGGGGGCACGCCCGCCGTCATGGCCGCGACGAGGCGGATGTGGGCCGGGGTCGTGCCGCAGCAGCCGCCCACGATGTTGACCCACCCTTGGGAGCAGAAGCGCTCCACCATCTTGGCCATGGCCGCCGGGGTGTCGCCGTAGCGGCCGTTCTCGTCGGGCATCCCCGCGTTCGGGTAGCAGATGACCGGGAAGCGCGACAGGGCCGCCAGGGTGCGCAGGTGGTCGGCCATGGCATCGGCGCCCGTGGCGCAGTTCATGCCGAGCGCGAAGAGCTCGCGGTGGGCGAGGGAGGCGTAGAGGGCCTCGACGGTCTGCCCGGCCAGCATCGTGCCCGAGGGCTCGATCGAGGCCGAGACGACGACCGGGACCCCGCGGCCCAGGCGCTTGAAGGCGGCGTCGACCCCGGCCAGGGTGGCCTTGATGTTCAGGGGGTCCTGCTGGGTCTCGACGAGCAGGAGGTCGCACCCGGCGTCCACCAGGTCCAGCGCCCAGGCCTCGCCCGCGCTTTTGACCTCGTCGTAGGAGATGCCGCCCGTGACCATGATGGTCTTGGTCCCCGGGCCCATGGCGCCGGCCACGAACCGGGGCTTCCTGGGCGTCGAGTGCTTCTTGGCGGCGCGCAGGGCCAGCTCCACCGCGGCGCGGTTGATTGCCGAGGCCTTGGCCGCCAGGCCGTATTCCTCGAGGACGTAGGGGACCGCGCCGAAGGTGCAGGTCTCCACGATGTCCGCGCCCGCCGCGAAATAGGCGTCGTGGACCGAGGTGATCAGGTCCCGCCGGGTCAGGACCAGGTGCTCGTTGCAGCCCTCGTACTCGGGGCCGCCGAAATCCTGGGGCTTGAGCCCCCTGGCCTGGAGCTCGGTCCCCATGGCGCCGTCGAGCACGAGGATGCTGTGCTTGAGGAGCTCCTTGAGCTCTTCTTCCCGTCCGCGGTCCGCGGCAACGCCCTTCTTCTTGGCAGCCATGAGGTCAGACTCCCCAATACCACTTGATTTTATTGTCGGCGATCGGCGCCTTGGCGTTGCGCGTGCGGAGCTGGTCGATGGTCGCCTTGATCCACCCCTGCTGCTTGGCGCCCAGGGTGAACGTGATGCCGTACTGGTTGGAGCGCACGCTCCCTTCCCGGATCACGCGCGCGACCCGACCCGACAGCGTGGCGGCCGCCGCGCCCTGCCCGATCCGGAAGAAATAGAGCGCGGCCCGCTGGAGGTTCGACCCGCACTCCACGAGCCCCCCGCCCATGCTGAGGTTCCTCAGGCGCCCTTCGGCGGCCCTGGTCTTGCCGTCCTGGGCCCACACGGTGACCGGCAGGTCGCACGGGAAGCGCTCGAACACGCGCTTGGCCTGCTTCTCCTCGCCGAAGGCCCGCCTCAGGCGGATGGGGTTGTGGAACGAGCTGGGGGAGCTGGAGCTTCCGAACATGTCTGTGATTTTATCATTTTCAGCCCCGACGCCCGGGTTCAGCGGCGGCGGGTCGGGGCGCGAGCTGGCGCGGGCCCGCCGCGGACCGCGGAGATGGGAAAATCCATGCCGCGGCTGTCCACCACGGGGTATTGGGCCTGGGCCCTGTACTTCTGCGAGACCTCGGGCAAGCGCGATTCCACGAAGCTCAAGAGCTCCCGGACCGTGACGGCGCCGTCTTTGGGGCTCCCGTCCGCCCGGCCCGACAGGCCTTCCAGCAGGGTATGGGTGAAGACCCCGTGCCCCAGGGCCTTGACCTCGGCCGCGATCTGGTCCTGGGTGGAAGCCGCCACCACATGGACTCCCGCGGCCCGCGCCAGCGTGGCCAGGGCCTTGCGCTCCTCGAACCCCCGCCCGGCGAAGGCGAGCAGGGCGCCGCCGGACTTGCAGGCGTCCATCAAGAGCAGCACCTTCCTGGCTCCCAGGGCCGCGACCGCGGCCTGAAGGTCGGCGGAGGACAGGGCGTTGGCCCTGAGCTCCTCCTCCCGTTCCGGGAACGTCAGCTCATGCGGCACGAAGTACCAGGCGTTCCCCACGCCCTCACCGTGCCCGGCCAGGTAGACCACCACCACGTCCTGGGGGGCGGCGTCCTTGAGCGACTCGAGCCCGGCGAGGATGCCCGCTTTGGTCGCCTCCCGGTCGAAGACGGCCGCGCGCCGCACGTCTTGGAAGAGCCCTGCCCCGGAGGAGCCGAAGAAATCGAGGAGCCCCTGCGCGTCGGCGCGGGCGTAATTGAGGTCGAGCGCTGGGTTCTTGTACTTGTTGATGCCCACCGCGAGCACGTGCAGGACGGCCCGTTTGGCCGGGCCTGCCCGCGTCACCACGACCTCGTCCGGGTTGCCCTCGATGCGGTCCCGGCTCAAGGCCACGGCCCGCAGGGTGTTCTCGCCTTCGAGCATGGCGACATGGAAGACGCGCGTGGACGCCCGGGATCCCGGGCCCGTGACCTTGATGTCCCGGCCCTCGCCCTCGACCACCTTCCCGTTGTGATAGAGGCGAAGCTCGTCCACGCCGCCGCCGCGGTCCTCGACCTCCACGGCCACCTCCGCGGTCTCGCCAGGCGGCTCGGAGCCGTCCTTGGGCGAGACGATGCGCACCCGGGGAGGCGGGGCGAACCCGCGGCTGAGCCCGGGAAGGCTCTCGGCGGAGAGCGGGGCTCCGGCCAGGACGCGGGCCAGGAGGCCGGGGACATAGTAGCCTTCGGAGAACGCCTCGAGCGGGTAGGACTCTAGCCCCACGGTCCATCGGATGGACTTCACGCCTTCCCGCGAGCCGTCGAAGAAGCCGTCCGGCGTGACCGCGACCCAGCCATGGTTCGTGCGCACGACGCGGCAGAGTTCCTTGCCGGAGACGGCCTCCCAGATCCTGACCGTGCCGTCCGCCCCTCCGCTGAAGAGCTTCTTCCCGTCCGGGCCGAAGGCGAGCGCCCTCATCGTGTCGGCATGCCCCTGCAGGTCCGCCGTCAGGCTGCCCGTCCCGGGGTCCCACAGCTTGACGGCCCCCTCCCTGTCGGCCGTGGCGAGGCGCGCGCCGTCCCGGCTGAACGTCAAGAGGCTGATCGCCGCAGGGTGGGCCTTGAAGGACCTGGCCATGACCCCCGAAGAGACGTCCCAGAGCTTGACGGTCCCCTCGGTGTTCCCGGTGGCCAGCGTCCGGCCGTCCGGGCTGAAGCCCATGCCCGACACCCATTGGCCGTCCTCCAGGGTCCGGAGCCGCTCCCCGCTCAAGGCGTCCCAGAGCTTGACGCCGGCCTCCTTCGACCTCGCGGTGGCCAGGAACCTGCCGTCCGGACCGAGCGCGACACGACCGTAGTAGGAGTCCGCGGTGTCCGCGAAGGTCCTGACCGGGGCGCTCGCCGCGACATCCCAAAGGACGACCGCGTCTTCCTTGTTCTTGGTCAAGGCGAGGACCTTCCCATCGGAGGAGAGCGCGAAGGGCGAGTGGCCGGGGATGCTCCGCCGTTCTTCCTTCGGCGGCAGGCCGTAGACCTTGATGCTGTCCGGCGTCGCCACGAACATGCCTGCGCCGCCAGCGATGACCTCGGCGGGCTCCGCGGACCGGCCATCGCCGGGGAAGGACGGCAGCCTCCGCCCCGCGGCGAGGTCCCACACGGTCAGCCCGTCCATGCTGACGACCGCCAGGAACCCGCCATCCGGACTGACCGAGAGGTGGCGGACCGCCGTCCAGTCGTGGGAGAAGGAGCGGACCTCCTTGCCGGTCGAGAGGCGCCAGAGCTTGAGCGCGAAGCAGCTGCTCGTGACCAGTCGGCTGCCGTCGGGGCTGAACGCGGCCGCCATGACCGGGCCCATCTCGGTGCGGATGGTCTTGAGCGCCGCTCCGGTGGCGAGGTCCCAGAGCTTGGCGGAGTTGTCGTTGCTCCCGGTGACCAGGGTCCTCCCATCCGGGGCGAAGGCCAAAGAATCGATCCCCTCGCCATGCCCCGCGAAGGTCTTGAGCAGGGCTCCGGAGGCGAGGTCCCAGAGCTTGGCCGTCTTGTCATAGCTCCCCGTGGCCAAAAGCCTGCCGTCCGGGCTGATGACGGCCGTCACGACGCTTTTGGCGTGACCCTGGAAAGTCCTGACCTGCGCGCCGGTGGAGGTGTCCCAGAGCGTGGCCGCGGAGCCGGGCCCCGCCACGGCCAGGAGCTTGCCGTCAGGGCTGAAGCTGCCCGGACCGAACGCCCAGCCCCTGGAGCGGATGGCCGAGAGCTCGGCGCCCGTCTCCAGGTCCAGGACCCGGATGGTGTCTTCCACGTCCGCCGTGGCCAGGAGCCTGCCATCCGGGCTGACGCCGGCGCTCATCAACGTCCGCCGGGGCCCCTGGAAGGCCTTGAGCTCCTCGCCCGTGGCGACGTCCCAGAGCTTGGCCGCGCCGTCGGAGCCCGCCGTGACCAGGCGCTTGCCGTCCGGCATCAAGCCGGCGAGCCGGAGGTCCACCCCGGACTGCTTGAACGTCCTCAGCTCGGCGCCCGTGGCCAGGTCCCAGACCTTGGCCGTCATGTCCTTGCTCCCCGTGGCCAAGAGCCTGCCGTCCGGGCTGACGGAGAGCGTGACGACGCATTGCTGGTGCCCGGTCTGGACGGTCAACTCCGGCCTGGGGCCGGCCGAGGCGGGGTCCGACGCCTGTCCGGCCGCCTGGGCCCGCCAGGACAGGCAGAAGACCGCAAGCGCGGCCCTCAGCCCCCCCCTCGGCCCTGGCATACGCATATGGTAGCATGGATGTATTCTTGGGAGGTGACCGCGTGAAGGAACTGAACTGGCGCTTGGTGCTTCTGGGAGGCTTGTTGTGCGCCGTGGCCGCCGCCGCGACACCTTATGTGACGTTGAAGCTGGGGCAGAGCGTCGACCTGACGATGGGCGGGATGTTCCTGGCCGCCTATGTCCTGGGCGGGCGGGTGGGCGGCCAGGCGCTCGCCATCCAGCTCAACATCATCCAGACCATGATCGGCGTCGTGTCCGGCATCGCCTTCATGGTCGTCATCCTCGCGGCGTTCTTCTACATCCAGAACGTCTTCGGGCGGGACATCGGCTTCAACCCGACGACCTGGCAGATGTTCCTCTGGCTGCTCATCTCCGCGAACCTCGGCGTGTTCATGGGCATCATCCCGAGGCGCTCGATCCTGAAGGACCGCTCGCTCCCCTGGCCGGCCAGCAAGGCGACCCTGAGCGTCGCCCAGACGCTGACCGATCCCAAGGCGACGGCCGCCACCAAGGCCAGACGCGACGTCCTGATGGTCAGCACCGCAACGGCGGGGTTCCTGACGTTCCTGCGCGACGGGCTCGGCGTCATCACGCCCATCGTCGGCAACGCCGCCCTGAACATCTCGCTGGGGCCCGAGTTCGCGGCGTTCGGCATCGGCATGCTGGTGCCTTTGTCCGTGGGGCTCTCGGGCCTGCTGGGGACGTGGATCGTCAGCGCTTTCGGCGAGACGGCGGCGAAGTACGCGGCGCTCTCGGGCGTCGCGCCGCAGGGCTTCGACGCCTGCCTCGACGTTCTGGGCAAGGTGTCCGGTCTCGACGGCGCGGAGAAGGCGAAAGCCCTCGACTTCCTGGCCGCGGGCTGCGGCAAGGCCGCGGAATTCGCCGGCGCCTCCTCCCACTTCAAATACGTGGTGCAGTGGATGATGTGGCCGGCCACGGCCATGATGGTCGCCGCCGCGCTCACGAGCGTGATCATCCCGCTCGTCCAGAACTTCTTGAGCCGCGGGAAGGGGCCGGCAGAGGAAGAGGTCCGTTCCCTGGCCGACGAGGAGATCCCCCTCTGGTGGACCGCGACCGGCATCTCCGTCTGCGTGGCGCTCCTCGTCTGGCTGACGAGCTCGTGGTTCTCGATGTCCTGGACGGAGGTGCTGCTGGCGGTCGCCATCCAGCCCGTCCTGATCGTGGCCGGCCTGAGGGTGCTGGGGATCACCGGGTCAGGGCCCGTCTCCCTGATGGCCAACGCCACGCAGTTCCTGTTCGGGCTGATCTGGCCCGCGCAGATCCGGTCCAACCTTGCAGCGGCGTACATCAGCGCCAACCCGCAGGCCTCGTCGGAGAACGTGGTGCCGTCGTTCTGGGTGGCCCAGCGCCTGGGGGGGCGGTTCAAGACCCTCATCCTGGCCCAGTTGATCGTGATCCCGATCGGCGCGCTGTTGACTCCCCTCATGTTCAACATGCTCGAGCACACCTACGGCATCGGGCTCAATCCGGGCCAGCTTTCCGCCCCCACGGGACTCAAGATCGCCACGCTGGCCATCGTGATGGAGAAAGGGCTGTCCTTCCTGCCGCGAGGCGCCCTCCACGCCTCCATCGTCGCGATCGCGATCGGGGTCCTCTTCGAGCTCCTCCTCGCCGTCCGAAGACGCGATGCCCGCGGCAACGACGCGAGCCGCTTCTGGTGGGTCCCGATCCCCGCGGCGCTCGGCTTCGCGCTGATCCTGCCGGCCTCTTTGAACATCGGCATCGCCGTGGGGAGCGTGCTCTCGGCCATCTGGCATCGCTTTTCCCCGGCTGAAGGGGGGTCCTTCGAGTCGTATGCGACGCCCCTGGCCTCGGGGTTGGTGGCGGGGGAGGCGATGGTGGGCTCGATCCTGCTCCCGGCGCTGGCGATGGTGCTGGAAATGCTCCCTCGATAGACGCCTCAAAAAGCGACGGCCACCGCGTGCTTGCGGTGGCCGTCGGACCTCCGGGCGTTGCGCCTTAGTCGAACTTGATGCCGTCGGCGCCCAGGTCGTTGAGCTTCTTGATGGACCTCTCCATCCCCTCCAGGCGGCGATGATGCGGAGGGAAATGCGGGTTGGGCCCGAAGTCGCGGCAGTAGAGGTCGCGCGAGCCGATGAGGCAGGTCTCGTCGCGCAGCCGCGACAGGAACGAGCCGATCGCTTGCGCGTTCGAGGCGTCGGCGAAGTCCGCGCGCCAATCCTCGTTGCAGGCCTGATAGACGTCCTCGACCACCATGCGCCCGTTGAAGCCGCAGGGCGCCCCGTCGCGGATCCTCCGCCAGGGCCGGCCCACGTATTCGACCTTGCGGTCGCTGGTCAGGTCGAAGGGCTGGCCGATGTCCTTGCCGCGGAGCGTGAAGTTCCAGCCGTTGCTGGCGGGAGCCTGCCCAGAGAACACGGCCTGCTTGTCCTTGCCCTGGCTGACGGTCACGGTGAACTTGCGGGAGCGGTCGGCCGAGAACTCGACCTTGGTCGGTCCGGCCGGGAACTCCACGGTCTTGCCGCTCTGGTCCACGATCCTGAGCGGGGCCGATCCCGCCAGGGTCAACTGCCCGTCGCGCGTTTCCTCGCCGCAGGCGGCCAAGAGCACCACCGCCAGGCCCAAGACGTACGAAATCCTCTTCATTCCCCCACCTCCCTGCAGATCCTGAGAGAGATTCTATCACGCGCCAAGAGGCTCCCGTCTAGGCACCATGGCCCCGGCGTTCCAGACTTTGGTCCTACCCCGGAGTGGGCCCAAAGGCCTAAAGGCGCCAGCCCGGCCCCGACGGGCTCAGGCCTGATGGACGGGAGGCCACGAATCTGCGCCTGTCGCGAGGCGCGGCGCACCGGTCCAGCGGGCCCAGCCCCCGTAGGACCTTCGGGTCCACCTGCCACACGCTGCCGAGATTGTAGGTCTTGCGGTCAGCGCCGTTCAAGCCATGTAGACGAAGGGAAGGCAGGGATGGTTCCCAGCACCCTGGCGCGAGGCCGCTCAAACGCGACAGGCGCCCCCCTCGCGGGGGACGCCTGCGCCGTCTAGAAGCGGCCCGGCCCCGGCCGCTCCGCCCTACTTCTCCACGATCCGGTAGGCCTTGCCGCCGAGCACGAAGGTCACCCGGCGGCCCAGCGAGAGCCACTGGCTCGCCTGCGGGTGCTTGCGGGTCAGCTCGAAGTACTTGTCGCTCAGGAATTCGATCTCGGTCACCGGCAGCGACTTGTCGAGCTCGTAGGCGCCGTCGACCCACTGGTCGCCCCGCTTGTAGAAGGTCTTGCCGCCGACCTGGCGCATCTCGGTGCGCAGGGTCTCGGCCTTCTTGCGCATCTCGTCTCTGGACTCGCCGTCATAGACGGTCCCGCCAGCCCCGCCGGCCGTGTCCCACCGCTTCCCCGCGGCCGGGGCCATGGCGAGCGCCTCCGCCGCCATGGGCGCGGCCACCGCGGACTTCTCCTCCGTCAGCCTGCGGCTGAAGGCCTGGCCGCGGAGGGCGCTGACGACGCCCCCGCCGCCCCCGCCCATGGCGACGCCCGGCGCGGGCATGCCCTGGGCATCGGCCGCCATCACGTTGAAAGCCTGCCGGCTGCGGTTGCGCAGCTGGACCATGTCCGCCTCCTCCACGATGAGGAGCGAGGTGTAGGGCGTCACGATGCCGTAGCGCTTGGCGAGCTTGGTCACCTCGTCGATGACCTCCTGGTTCCTGCCCGCCCCGGCCAGCCGGACCTCGTCGAGCAGATGCGCCACCTTGCGGTGGGCCCAGAGCCTCGGCAGGTAGTCGTCCTCCGTCTTCTCCTTGGGCAGGTTCAGGGCGAACTCCTGGCGCGTGGGCGCGCCCGCGGCCCGGCCGGTGAGCACCATGCTGCCCTTGCCTTCCTTGCCGTAGCGGCCGATGAGGACCACGGGGTCGCCGTGGTAGATGTCGGAGACGTCCTTCGGGTAGACCTGGGCGACCTCCACCCCGTTCCACTCGAACTTGGCGTCCGTGATGGCGGGCTTGGAGATGCGGTCGACCATCTGCCCGACCTTCACCTCGATATCCTCGCCCGGCAGCACGTAGTCGCGGCTGCCCTTCTGTCCCTCGGCCAGCTTGTCGATGAAGAGGCTGTTGACGTCCTTGCCCGCGCCCAGGAGGAAGAAGCGGGCGCGCAGGCCCTTGTTGCGCTCGTGGATGCTCCGGAGCAGCTCGTCGGTGTTGGTCTCGCCCACCGTGGGCAGGCCGTCCGTCAGGAAGACCAGCATGGGCAGGCGCTCCTTGGACTTGCCGGACTCCAGGAGCCCCATGGCGGCATCGAGGGCGTCCTTGATGTTGGTCCCGCCCGAGGCCTCGATCTTGTCGGCGTAGCGCCGGCCGCGGCCCTTGCCTTCCTCCGTGGCCGCGATGAGCGACTGCGCCATGGATTCGACGCCGGTGGCGAAGTCCACGATGCCGAACCGGTCGTCGCCGGAGAGCTTGTTGAGGCAGGATTTGAGGGCCTTGCGGGCCTGCTCCATCTTGCCGTCCTCGTCCATGCTGCCCGAGCGGTCGACGACGAACACCACGTCCTTGGGGTCGCTCTTGGCGTCGGTCTTGACCGTGGGCGTGAGGCTCATCATGAAGAAGCCGTCCTCCCCGGCCTCGCGGTGGCTGATGAGCGAGGAGCCCATCTTGCCCTCGTCGAGGGAGTAGAGGACGACCATCTCCCCGCCCTCGCCGCCGGTCTTGTAGCTGACCGAGGCCTTCTTGTCGCCCTGCCGGTCGATGTCCGCCGTGTGCGTCGGGGAATAAAGGAGGCGGATGGGCGCCTGGCTCTCGAGGCCGATCTTCACGGTCCGGCCGCCGGACCCGTCGATCTTGGCCAGCGGCAGCTTGAGCGAGTACAGGGCGCCGGCCTTGGGCAGGATCTGGGTGTAGTTGAACCGGAGCGTCACGCTCGAGTTGGGCTCGATGGGGAAGACCCGGGCGCGCACCATGCGCTCGCCCTGGAGCTCGAGGAGCGCGGGGTCGCGCATCTGCCGGACGATGTTCTCGTAGGTGGTCCGGGCCGTGTTGGCGTCCAGGAGCTCGGCCTTGAGGAGCTTGTCGCCGACCTTCATCTCCATCTTGTTGATGACCGCGTCGCCCGGGATGGGCATGAGGATCTCGCCCTCGAGCCGGCCCGACCCCTCGTTGCGGAACACCGTCTCGATCCAGAGCTCGGCCACCTGCATCTTCACCTGGCCCTCGACCTTCTGCTCCCTCAGCGGCAGGGGGATGACGTCCGGCCGCGGCAGGGGGATGGGCATGGGGAACGGCCGGGTGGGCGGCGGCATGAAGATGGGCGGCGGCCGGCCGATGGGCCAGGCGATGAGCCGCTGGGCCTGGGCCTCGACGGCCCCGAAGGCCGCCAGCAAAGCGATGGTGAAGATCGTCCTGAGGTTCATGTTCCGCCTCCCGTTGGTCGCGCCCGTTCCCGTCATGGCCTGTTCGACACCGCCGAGGGTCCGCGGTTCCCTCGGCGGGCTCCGCCGGCCCTCTCCCACGGATGATACAATTACGGCGCGGCCCGCGCCATGGCGATCAGTCGAACAGCCGCACCAGGGCGTCCTCGTTGGTGTCGCGCCCCAGGAATCCCCGGAGCAGCTCCTCCGGCGGGACCGAGCCCCCTGGCTCGAGGATGCGACGGCGGTACTCCAGGCCCACGGCCGGGTCGAGCAGGCTCGTGGAGCGAAAGCGCGTGAGGACGTCCATGGCGATGGCCTCGGACCAGCGGTAGATGTAGAGCCCGACGCCCGCGCCTCCCTTAATGACGTTGTACTTCAGCTCCGGGTGGGTGCCGGGGGACTGCGGGATGAGGGAGGCTTCGTCGTAGAGCCTGCGGTTGCGGCCGCTGATGTCCTGGATGTCCCTGGAATGCACGTCCAGGTCCCAGAGCGGCGGGGCCGTCCCCGCGTGGTAGGCGAGGCTCGCGTAGGCCGCCCGGGACCGGACCACGCCGTCGACCATCTCCTCGGGGACGGGCCGGCCGTCCTTGACGTGCCCGGAGAGCCGCCGGAGGACCTCCTGGTCCCAAGCCCAGTTCTCCATGACCTTGGCCGGGACGTCCACGAAATCCTCCTCGACGCGCCGGCCCGCGAAGCGGGCGTGCCGCGGCCTGGAGACGAGCTGGTGGAGGACGTGGCCGAAGCCGTGCAGGAGGTTGACCAGGTCGCCCTGCTGCAGGAGCATCGGGCCGCCCTTGGGCTTGCGGAAGTTCGTGACCAGCACGGTCATCGCCATCCGGCACGGCTCCCCGCCGGCGCGGTTGCTCATCAGCGGGTAGTCGGGGTTGCTCTTGACCTTCCCTTCGCGGTTGAAGAGGTCCAGATAGAAGCGGCCAAGGAGGGCGCCCGTCGCAGCGTCGCGACCCTCGAAGAGCCGGACGTCCGGGTGCCAGGCGTCGGCGGGGCGCACTTCTTGGAACCGGAGCCCGAAGGCCTCCCCGGCTGCAACCAGCAGGCGCTCGAGGACGCGCTCGAGCGGGAAGTACGCGGCGACCGCGGCAGGGTCGGCCACGCGGCCGCGCTGGCGCAGCTTCTTTTCGTAATACCTGATATCCCAGGCGTAGACCTTCTCCGCGCCCGGCTCGTCTTCGCGCTTGAGGGCCAGCAAGGCCGCCGCCTGCCTGGCGGCCGTGGCCGCGAGCCGCTCCCTGAGCCGCTCGTTGAAAGCGCGCACCCGCTCCGGCGTCCTGGCCATCCTGTCCTCCAGCACGAACGCCGCGAAGTCGGTGTAGCCCAGCAGCCGCCCGACCCTGCGCCGCAGGCCGAAGATCTCCTCCTGGATGACCAGGTTGTCGGGGTAGGTGCGGTTGTTGTTGACGGATTCGAGCTTCTTCCTGGTCGCCGGGACCTTGCAGTCCGCCATGACGGCAATATAGGGGGCGTAGTCCGCGTACACCTTGAACCGGCCGTCCGGGAGGCGCTCGAAGAGGGACCATTGGTCCTCGGGCACCCCCTCCAGCTCGGCGCGCTCGAACACGACGTAGTCGTCCGATTCGATCTGGTTGCGGTTGTAGGCCAGCTCGTAGTCGATGAGCGCCTTCTTCAGGATCCTGACGCGGGCCCGGTCCTCCTCGGAGAGAAGCACCCCGTTGCGCCGGAACTCGTCCAGGAGGCGGCCGAGCAGCCGGGCGTCCTCGGCGTCGAGCGCCTCCCGGCGGTCCGCGGTCGAGCGGAGGGCGCGGTAGACGTCGTCGCGGCTGAGCGTCTCCAGGGCGAGCTTGGACACGCGGGCGTTGCAGGCCTCGGCGGCCGCCCGAAGCGGCAGGGAGGGCGAGACCTCCCTCAGCACCGTCAGGGGAGCGGCCTCCTCCTCCATGTCGGCCAAGAGGAGGTCGAGTTCCCGCACCGTGTTGGCGAACGTGCGCTCGGCGTCGGGGACGGCCAGGAGGGCCTTGAGCCGCTCCGCCGCGGCCTCGACCACGGCCGCGCATCGGGCCGAGACGGCCGTCGGCTTCGTCTGGAACCGGAACAGCTGGCACGAAGGGGCCGCCTGGGCCCCGGACGCGGCCAGCCACGAGACGACGAGCAGGTGTGCCGTCATGACGCTTTGCCTCTCAGACCGATGATGATGAGCGCCGCCGCCACGGCAACGATGGGCAGCCAGATCGCCAGCCGCCTCCTGGAACGCCCTCCCGCGACGGCGCCCGTGTCCCAGCGGCGGATAGCGTCGGCAGCGGCTTTGGCCCGCGCTCCTCTCGGGCCGGGGCCGGCTGCGGCGCCGCCCGCGCGCGCCGTCTCCACCCGCGGTCCCGCCGAGTCTGCCTCCTGGCCCAGCAAGGACCTGGCCCCGGCCAGCAGGCTGCCGGCGACCCTCTTCCCGGCGCGGGCGAGCAGCCCACCGATGCCCGCGGGCGCCCCGGAGGAAGACGCCTCGGTCTCCGCGACCGCCTTGTCGAAGACGGCGGCCGCCGACTCGTCGATGGCCGCCATCAGCTCCTTGAATCCCGGCGGCTCCTCGGCGCTCTCCTCCTCCCCCGAACCTGCCTCGGCACCCATCTCTCGGGCGACCTCTTCGGCCGCGGCTTGGAGGTCCTCGGGCTGGACGAACTCCCCCTTCCGGTACGACATGCCGCCAGCCGCCGGGTTGCACTCCCCCGACACCATGGCGCAGGACCGGGTCCAGACGAGGTCGTTGCCGCTCTCCGAGACCCCCATGTCCCGCAGCACGGTCCGCCCGAGCTCGGGCCGTTCCTGGTGGACCCGCTTAAGCCGATCGAAATCCTCCCGCTTGATGACGTCGAAGAAATCCACCCGCTTCAGAAGCGCTTGCGGCTGGGCGGCCAGGCCAGCGCGCAGGGCCGCGAGCTCGACTTGGGACGCGGGGGAGCCGTCCTTCCTGACGATGGCACGGCCGCCGCCGGGTCCGGCACCGACGGAAAGACCGACCCGCTCGAGCGCGCCCCGGTAAGCCGGCAGGGCAGCGAGGGCCAACTCGTCCTCCGGCCCGCGGCGCGGCCCGCCGGCGGGGACGCCCGCACCCTGGGCCGACACCCCGCCGGCCGCGGTCCCGCCCGGCATCCCGCCGAAAGCGCCGAGCGCGCCGCGCATCCGCTCGGCGGACCCCATGGCTCGGGCCATACCCGCTCCCTTCACCCGGCCCTGGGACAGCATCTCCACGCCGCGGCCGCCGCCGGAGCCACGGCTCGCGCCGCCTGGCCGGTCCGCGCCGGCGCGTCCCGCTCCCCCGTCGTCTCCCGTCCTGGTCGGGCCCGCGTCCGCCCCCGCCAGCGCCGCCGCGGCCGACCCCTCCCCCTGGCCGCGGCTTCCGCCCGGCACGCCCTCGGGGGCCTCCGCCAAGGCGCGGTCCATGATCGCGTTGAACTTCTGATAGTACTCCCGGGTCGTCTGGTGCTCCTGGCGCAGCTGCTCGAGCTCGACGCGGCTGGCCCCGGGATCCTGCTGGAGCTCCCTCATCCGGCTCTCCATGTCGCGCAGGCCCGAGGAGAGCTCCCCGACCAGGTCGTTGAGCTTGAAGCCGTCGAGATAAACGATCCTCTCGCCGCCCTCCCGGCGGACCTCGGGAGGCTTGGCCAGGTCGATCCAGCCCTGCTCCAGGCCCGGGCCTGGCGCCGCCGCTGACGCTCTCGCCGCGATCGACAGGACCACCCAGAGTGTCGCGATCATCTGCAGCAAGAGGATAGCGCATCAAGGGGCGGGTGTCCAGAAGGCCCCTTTACCGATAATTTACCTTCCATTAACATCGCCGCGGTTGATTTTCCCCGTCGAAGGGCTATGCTATTAATGGAGGTGGTTTTATGACGATCAAGACCTTGGCGGCCTGCATCCTGGTGTCCCTGGCGGCGCAGTCCGCCGGCGCGGGCGACCGCCCGTCCAGGACCTCCTCCCGACCGGCGCGGCCATCCAGGCCGGCCTCGGTTTCCGCGGTCGTGACCCATTCCTCCGGCCGCAACCCCGTCCGGATCTCGGCCCAGGGGACAGCCGTCTCCCCTCGGCCCGCCGGCAAGAGGTCCTCGTCCGGCGCCGCGGCCTCGCCGTCCCACTCGCATTCCTCGAACACCAACATCGCCGCGTCCGACTTCCGCTCCTTCTCGCCGGGAAGCTACCACAAGGGCTTCCGGGGCTTCAACGGCAGGCGCCAGGCCGACGACCCGCCGGCGCAGCAGGCCGTCCCGGGGGCGTTGATCCGCACCGCCGGCATGGGCTACAGCGTCGGCCCGGTCGAACCCTCGTCCGTCCACGCCGTCGACGGCGGCTCGAGCTTCGTCAACGAGACGAACTGGGGCGGGGTGTCGACCGACGGGATCGGCGTCCAGGGCCCCGGGAAGAAGGACTTCTGGATGCTGACCGGCGGCAGCGGCGGCAGCACCGGCGGCAACGCCTTCTCCCAGCGCACCGACACCACGCTCCCCGGGGAATAGAGACCCCCGAAAATCGTAGAATCCTCGGCACGGGCCCGCGCCGCGGCCCGTGGCGCCCATGCCCTTCTTCGACGCGCACAACCACGTCCACCTCGCCGGCGACGGGCCTCGCCTGAGCGGCATGCTGGGCCGCGCCCGGCAGGCCGGGGTCTCCCGCATGGCCTGCAACAGCGTCGAGCAGAAAGACTGGCCCCTGGTGGCCGACCTCTCCCGGCGCCACCCGTCCGTCCACGCCTGCTTCGGCATCCACCCCTGGTACGCCAAGACGGCCGCGGGCGAGTGGCTGCGCGAGCTCGAGAGCCGCCTGCTGGCGACGCCCTCCTGCCTCGGGGAGATCGGCCTCGACCGCGCCGTCGAGGGCGCGGACCTCCCGCGGCAGGAGCGGGTCTTCTCGCTGCAGGCCGACCTGGCCGAACGGCTCGGGCGGCCCATGATGCTCCACTGCGTGCGCGCCTGGGACCTCATGATGGCCCGTCTGCGCCGCGCCCCGCCCGGCCGCCCCTTCCTCCTGCACGCCTACAGCGGGCCGGCCGAGTTGGTACCCGAACTCGCCGGCCTCGGGGCGTTCTTCTCGTTCGGGGGCGACGCGGCCGATCCCGGGCGGATCAAGCTGCGCAAGGCCTTGGCCGCCGTGCCGGTCGACCGCTTGCTCTTCGAGACCGACGCCCCCCCCGAGGAGGACGGCTGCGCCGACTGGTACGCCGAGCCGGCCGGCGTCGTGCGGGTGGTGGACCTGGCCGCGAAGGTCCTCGGCCGCCGTCCCGAGGAGCTGGCCCGGGAAGCCTGGCGGAACGGCGAGGCCCTGCTGCGCGGGCTGGTCTGAGCGGGTCTGCGAGTTTAGGTATAATATTTCCATGATCAACCCTCAGGATGCCGCCGTCGCCGAATCTCCGCGAGAGCTGAAGGGCTCCTCCCTGCTCCTGATCAGCTCCCAGAACCCCACCAAGCGCTTCATCTACCAGCGCTTGAAGGCCCTCGGCGTGCGCATCCTGCTGCTGGCCCCGGAGTCCACCTGGGTCTCGCGCTACGCGGACCTCCTCATCACCGCCGACACCCTCGACCTGACCGAGTGCCTGGCCACGGTCGAGGGCGCGCTCAAGGAGCATCCCGTCGACGGCTGCCTGACCTTCTGGGAGGAGGCGGTCCCGCTCGCCGGGGCGCTGTGCGAGAAGTTCGGCTGGCACGGCAACACCCAGCAGGCCGCGCTCAACGCGCGCAACAAGCTCCTGACGCGCAAGTGCCTCGAGGCGGCGGGGCTCTCGCGCTACTCGCCCGACTGGGCGCAGATCAAGAACCTCAAGGACCTCGAGCGCGAGACCAAGCGCATAGGCTTCCCGCTCGTCCTCAAGCCCGCCTGGGGCGAGCGCAGCCAGTTCGTGGTGCGGCTCGACGACCTCCAGGAGGCCAAGAACGCCTTCGAATACATCCGCGCCAACATGACCCCCGTCTTCGACCACATCTACAGCTACGGCACCGAGATCCTGGCCGAGGGCTACCTCTCGGGCGCCGAGGTGGACCTCGACGTCGTCCTGCAGGACGGGGAGATCCGGTTCTACGCCTTCAACGACAACTTCCCGACCAAGGAGCCCTTCTTCATCGAGACCGGCGACGCCATGCCCTCCCGGCACGAGGACAGCGACCTCCAGGCCGTCCTCGAGATGGCCAAGAAGGCCATCCCCGCGCTGGGCCTCAAGAACGGCGCGATCCACGTGGAGGCCAAGATCTGCGCGGAGGGCCCCAAGCTGCTCGAGATCAACGCCCGGATGGGCGGCGACTACCTCTACGACTGGATCAACACCGTGTGGGGGGTGGACCTCATCGAAGAGTCGGCCAAGATCGCGGCGGGCATCCCCTGCAGGATCAAGCGGCCCAAGGAGCCGCTGGTTCACCTCGTCGGCAACTACATCATCCCGCCGTCCTCCGGCGTCATCAGCGGCCTGGCCACGCCCGAGAAGGACCCCGCGCGCATCCACGACATCACCCTGCTCAAGGAGCCGGGCGACCCGGTGCTCGTCCCGCCCGAAGGGTTCGAGACCATCGGCTGGGTGGTGGGCAAGGGCGGGACCTACGCCGAGGCGGAGGAGAACCTCGAGACGGCCATGCGCGGCGTCCTCGCCAAGATCGTGGCGTTCGACTCGACCTCGACCATCGGCAAGACCAGGCGCAAGAACCGCTTCAACGCCGCCCACGTGGCCCGGCGCCGGATCATCCAGTCCGCCCGCATGGAGAAGATCCGCGGCCTGGACATCGCCGCGCAGAAGCCCCTGCACGTGGGCATCCTGTGCAACAAGTACGAGGAGACGGTGCCCGAGGGCGCCAAGGAGAGCGAGGCCGCCGTGCACCAGGACCTCACCTCCGTGGGCCTCAACATCCAGAAGGCCATCGAGAAGAAGGGCCACCGCGTCACCTTCTTCGACATGAACGAGACGCCGCTGCCCTTCGAGAAGATCGCCGAGGCCAACGTGGACCTGGTCTTCAACGTGTGCGAGCGGATCAACAACTCGAGCCTCCTCGAGCCCCACGCGGCCGCCATCCTCGACTGCCTGGGCACCCCCTACACGGGCTCCAACCCCCTCTCCCTGGCCTTGTGCATCGACAAGATCAAGGTCAAGAAGATCCTGGAGTACCACGGCCTGCCCACCCCGAAGTTCGACTACGTCTTCGCCAAGGACGACGAGATCCGGGAGGACCTCCGCTACCCCCTCATCGTCAAGCTCGCCAACACCGACAACTCGATCGGGCTGTCGAACAAGTCGGTCGTGACCAGCCTCAAGGACCTCAAGGACCAGGTCGCCTGGCTCTTCGAGAAATACAACCGGCCCGTCCTCATCGAGGAGTACATCGAGGGCGACGAGGTGGACGTCTCCATCATGGGCAACGAGGAGCGCGTGAAGGTCCTGCCGCTCTCGCGGTCCATCTTCGAGGACATGCCGCCCGGGGTCTGGCACATCTACCCCTTCCAGGCCAAGTGGTCCAAGAACGACGTCTACGAGAAGATCAGGGTCGAGCGGCCGGCCAAGTACTCGCAGAAGCTCACGGCCCTCATCTCGGAGATCTGCCTCGACGCCTACAACATCTTCGACTGCCACGACTACGCGCGCATCGAGGTGCGCATCGACAAGCTCGGCAACCCCTACATCATCGAGATCAACCCGAACCCCTCCATCAACCGCGGGGACTGCGTGCCCAACTGCGCCGAGATGATCGGGCTGTCCTACGAGGACTTCATCGAGGAGATCCTGAAGGAGGCCGTCAGCCGCTACCGCGAGCGGCCGCCCTACTACCACCTTCAGAGCGCGCTGGTCACGCTCTGACGTCATTGACGTCACGGGCCATGAGCGTGGAATAGCGAGGACCCCGGCCTCTTTGGTATCATCACGGCGGCGGCACATCCTCCTGGGAGAAACGACCATGCGCCACCCTGCCTCTCGAACATCCAGCTATCTTCTGCCGGCCCTCTTCGTCGCCCTGGCCGCCGCTCCGCCGCGGCCGGCGGCGGCGCAGACCACGAAAGAGGCCGTCCGGGCCCGCTCGGACAAGGCCCACCGGGAGCTGGATTGCGAGGCCGGCCGGTGCGTCAACGAAGAAGAGCCGGCCGCTCCGGCGCGGCCCGAGGCCAAGCCCGTCGCGCCGCCTGTGGTCAAATCCAAACCGGCCGCGCCGCCCGAGGTCGCTCCCAAGCCGGCCGAGCCTCCCGCCAAGCCCCGGCCGGCCGTCAAGCCCGAGCCGGCCCCGGAGCCCGCTCCCCGGCGGGACCCGCCGCCCGCGCCCCCCAAGAGGCGCGCGGTCCCCGTCACCCTCTATTGGCACATGGCCGACGACGCCGACGTCTACCTCAACGGCTCCCCCTTGCGCCCCTACTCGCCCTCCTTCAAGACGCGGCCCGACGAAGCGCCCCTCCCCGCCTTCTCCGCCAAGGCCGAGCTCGCCGACGGGGACGTGTTCACGGTCGGCGGCCGCCGGGGCGGGAGCTTCGGCTTCATGCTCATCGCGACCGACGCCTCGGGCGCCGTCGTTTTCATGACCGACCAGCGGGCCTGGAAGGTCTACAAGCCGGGGGAACGCGAGGATTGGTTCAAGCCGGAGACGGCCCGGTCGTGCGAGTCCGAGCCGGTCACGGTGCAGCCCAGCCCCTGGGGTCCCCAGACGACGCTCAACGGCCAGCACGGCAACAAGGCCTCCTCCATCTGGTCGGCCCCCTCCGAGAGGTTCGCCTACCTCCACGGGACCGTCCGCCTCCCGGGAGCCGGCGAGTTCGCCGACCGGGCGATCTCCGTACGTTCGGTCAACTATCCCGCCCGGCTCATCAGGCTCCGCGACTTCCTGGCGGTGCTCTCCGACGTGGAGACCGAGGAGGCGTCCTTCAAGAAGGTCCCGGGCCTGGCGGACCCCTCCGCGCTCTCCTTCGAGTCGGCCAGCCGTCCCGGGCACTTCCTCCGGCATCAGGGCGGCCGCCTGAAGCTCCACCAGGATAGCGGCGACAGGCTCTTCAAGGAAGACGCCACCTTCAAGACGGTCCCCGGCCTGGCCGACGCCGCGGCGGTCTCCTTCGAGTCCTTCAATTACCCCGGCCATTTCATCCGGCACCGGGATTTCCAGCTGTTCATCGAGAAAGGCTCCGACGAGCTGTTCCGCCAGGACGCGACCTTCAGCCTCGTCGACAGCCGGGAGCGATAGCCCGGGATGCCTCCTACCCGCGTGCCCCAGCCGGCGGCGATGCTCGCCTTTTTGCTCGCGGCCGCGTCCACGGCCCGGGCGGATGTGCCCTTCTTCGGGGTGGTGATCGAGGCGGAAACGTCGGTCCCGGCGCACGCGCCGGCGGCCGGGCGGGTCGTCTCCTTGGAAGCCGGGGTCGGGGCCGACGTTAAGGAAGGGCAGGTGCTGGCGCGGCTCGACATCGGGGGGCAGGAGACCCGCGGGGACGACACCCCGCTCGCGGAGGCCGAGGCGTCGGCGGCCGCCGCGATCGTCAGGCTGGAATCGGCGAAGAAGGACTACGACCGCGCCCGACAGCTGCGCGAGGCGATGCTCATCAGCAACGCGGAGTTCGACGCCATCGAGAGCGCCTACAAGCTGGCCCAGGCGGACGACGCGTCCGCCAAACGCAAGCTGGAATCCGCCCGCAAGGGCAAGCGGCAGGCGGGAGCGGGCGCGCCCCAGGCGGCGATCGCCTCGCCCATCGCGGGGACCGTGATCGAGCGGGCGGTCTCGGTGGGGGAGGCGGTGGCCCCGGGAGGCCCGGACGCACCTTTCCGGGTCACGCCGGATCCGACCAGGATGAAGCTGACCTTGAGGCTCGACAGGGAGTCGGCCGCCAAGGTCTCGGTCGGCCAGAAGGCGTGGCTTCGGACCTCGGGCCAGCGCAGCCGGGTCTTCAACGGCACGGTCTCCAGGGTCGAAGACGCCGAGGCCGTGGTCTCGGTGGAGAACCCTGAGCGCCTGCTCTGGCCGGGGCTCGACGTGGACGGCGCGGTGACGACGGAGGGCGCGGCGCTCGCCGCGCCGGCCTTGACCGCGGAGCAGAAGGCCTTCGGCGACAACGACGCGGCGGTGGTGATCGGGATCGAGCGATACCCGGACCTGCCGCCGTCCGAGTTCTCCGGCTCCGACGCCCAGCTCGTGGCCAAGTACCTCCTGGCCCTGGGGATCCGCCAGGCCAACCTCCAGCTGCTCACGGACGCCAAGGCCAGCTACGGGGGCATCCGAAAGACGATCGAATCCTGGCTCCCGGGCCGGATCAAGAAAGGGAGCAGGGTGTTCGTCTACTACTCCGGCCACGGCGCCCCCGATCCCGCCTCGGGCGACGCCTACATGGTGCCGTCGGACGGCGACCCCAACTACCTGTCCGACACGGGCTACCCGCTCAAGCGCCTCTACGAGAAGCTCGGCAACCTCCCGGCCTCCGAGGTCATGGTCGTGCTGGACTCGTGCTACTCGGGGGCGGGCTTCAGGTCCCTGTTGGCCAAGGGCGCGAGGCCCCTGGTCACCATGGCCGCGCCTGCCAACCTAGCCCCCTCCCTGGCGGTGCTCACCGCGACCAAGGCGGGCCAGATCTCGACCTCGTCCCCGGAGCGCCGGCACGGCCTGATGACCTACCATTTCCTCAAGGCGCTTTCCGACGGCAAGAGGAGCCTCGCCGAGGCGTTCGCCTACGTCCGACCGGCCGTGGAGGACGAAGCCAAGGCGCTCAACGCCGAGCAGACCCCGGAGCTGACGCCCTCCCCGGCCGAGGGCCGCTTCCTCCTCAGGAAGTGAGCCGGACGACCGGCACGCCTGTCGTTCAGCGGTAATCGATCGCGACGGCGATGGCCAGCAACGCCAGCGCCACCGGGAAATAGACGAACACGGCGAACTTGACCGTGTGCCGGATGTACTTGAAGAACCCGACCCCGGCCATGGTGCACACCGTGAAGGCGATCCCGTCCCACGGCATCCAGAAGTTGAACGCGCCGGTGGCGTACTGGAAGGCCAGCACGACGACCTGCTTGGAGAACCCCAGGACGTCGGCCAGCGGCGCCAGGATCGGCATCACCACCACCGCCGTTCCGGTCGCGCTGGAGATCACCGCCGCCGACAAGGCGCTGATGCCGAACATGACGAACGCGATCACGATGTGCGGAGCCCCGGCGAGATAGCCGGCGAAGAAATTCAGCATCGTGTCCAGGATCTTGCCGTCCTTCAGGATGAACCCCATCGCGCAGGCGGCGCTCATCATGACCACGGCGATCATGACGCTGCGCATGCCCTCGATGTTCTTCTCGATCATGGCCGTGACCGACAGGCCGCCCGCCAGCGGGATCACGATCCCCATCCAGAAGTACACCGACGCGATCTCCCGGAACCCCCAGTCGTGCCTGATCAGGCCGACGAGGAGGATCCCGAAGCCGGCCGCCAGCAACGCCAAGGCCGCCGCCCTCCTGCCGGTCAGCTCGTAGTCCGCCGGGTTCTTGTCGTGCTTGTCCTGCTCTTGGCGCTTGCGCTTGTCCTCGTCATAGGAAAGGGACTTGCGGGGGTCTTTCTTGACCGCGTAGGCGTAATGCATGATCGCGATGCTCACGGCCGACATGAAGACGACGAAGGAGATCACCCGGAACCATGACCCGGAATACGCCGGCAGCCCGGCGAGGGCCTGGCCGATCAGGACGTTGTAGGGATTGGTGATGCCGGCGGCGAAGCCGATCGGCACGCTCCAATACAGGATGAGCACCGCCACCATCGAATCGAACCCGAGCGACAGCATCAGCGGCGTCAGCACCAGGATGAAGGGGATCCCCTCCTCGTACATGCCGAAGGTGGCGCCGCACAGCCCGAAGGCGAACACGGTGATCGGGATGAAGAAGAGGCCCAGCCGTTGGGTCCTGGTGATCAGCAGGTGCAGCCCGGCGGCGATGGCGTTCGTCGCGATGATGGCGGTGATCGCCCCGGCGGCCAGCATGATCAAGAACGAGCGCTCCGCCCCATCCAGCGCGCCGCGCATGAACAAGGTCCACGTCGCGGCGAAGCCCTGCGGGACGGAAGGGACCGCGTGGAACGATCCTGGCACCACGATCTCGCGCGGCACGCCCATGACGTCGATGAGCTTGCGCTCGAATTCGCCCCCCGGGATGATGAACGTCAGGACCGAGAACAAGACGCACATCCCGAACACCACGATCATGGGGTTGACGTTGCTGACCAGGTCCACGAACAGCTGGCGGTAAGTCTTGGTCATATCAAGGCGCGGCGGCCGCGCGCAGGAGCCCGGCTCGCACGAACTCCACGGGCGTCTTCTGGAACATGGCCAGCTCGGCGAGCATGGCGTTGCGGCGGACCCGCCCGGCGTCCACCGCGGGCGTCCCGACCATGTTGTACACCTCGCCCGTCCTCGCGTCGATGACGATCGCGTCGCTGTCGTCCTGCGGCGGAGGGGGCGCTCCCCCCTCGGCCGGCGCGCTCTTCGCGCCGAACGACCTCGTCAGGTCGACCTCGACGACGCTGGCCCCGTGGCGCCTGAAGGCCTCGATCATGTCGCCCGCTTGCTGGGCGCTGGCCGCCCCCTCGCCGCCGCCGATGATCCGGGCCTCCACGCCCGCCCCGGCCGGGCCCATCCTGGAGATCATCGCGTCGATCGAGGGCCCGATGCTCGTCCCCGGCTGGATGTGGGCCAGGGCCGCCGTCCGGCTGGGCCGCTCGTAGACCGTGACGATGATGCAGGGTCCGGCGCCGAAGGTCTGAACGTAGCGTTCCAGCCCCGCCTGGTCGCGGGTGATGCCCGCCTGGTTTTGCATGACGTCGACGACGTCCGTCGAGAGGGCGCGCATCGCGGGCCGCGGGTGCGCCTCCCGGTAGGCCCGCGTGCGGCGGACCATCTCCCGCAGCGCGCGCCCGCGCCGCTCCAGCCGCCGGTCGAGCTCGCGCTGCCCGGCGATCTCCTCCAGGCTGGGGGCCGATAGCCCCAGTTTCTTCATGAGGTAGCCCTGGAACGGCACGCCTTCCTGGCTGAGCAGGACCGCGACCGAGACCGGGGAGATCCCTTCGGCCTGGGCGTCCGGGTCTTGGCTGTAAGAAGCGCGGACATCCGCCACGCGGCCGTCCTCGAAGCGGACGACCGCCGAGGGGCTCTTCTTGCCGGCCGCGCGATAGCTCAGCAGCGCCGGGGTCCCGGCGGGCCCTTCGTCGAAGACGACGACGCTCTCCGCGTTGTGGAACAGAATCCTGGCCTCGGCCGCCAGGTGGAGGTTGAACGTCTCATTGTCGTAGCTCGCGTCGGCCGGGTCGGACCGGCGCGTCCAGCCCTCCCCCAAGGCCCCTTTCGCGAACAGGTCCCCCACGGTCGGCTGCTTCTTGATGAGGACGACCGTGGGCACGCCTTCCTCCGCGACAGCCGACGGCCAGGCGTGCCAGGGAACGGCTAGCAGGCCGGCGGCAAGACCGGGGATCACGGGCCGGATCAGCCGGTTCAAGGACGCTCTCCCTTCACGCTCTTGGGGTCAGAACGTCAGGTCTTTCTCGGCCTCGACGCGGCCGTCGAACCTGGCCTTGAACACGACCTTCTTGCCCGCCACGGCGGCGGGCTCGAACTCGATGGGGCTGACGATGGCGTGGACGGTCTCGCGGGTCTCGCCCGGGATGACCCCGCGCCGGAAGCTGGCGGGCTGGAGCGTCATGTCCAGGAACCCGCCGACCCCGGGCAGCGACGTCGAGAGCTCGATCCTCCCTTTCGCGGCGCAGTGCAGCCCCTGGGCGTCGTAGAGGACCACGTAGAAGAACGCCCGCTGCCTCCCCTCCGCGCCCGCCCCGCCCTTCACCGGCAGGACCTCCAGGTCGGTGACGGCATCGGTGGCCGCCTGCGTGATGTTGTCCATCGGCAGCTTGGAGAGCTCCTCCATCTTGGCCCACACTCCCGGCCCGCCCGAGCAGTGCGCTTCGGACTGGCTCTGCGTCGCCCCCTGCCCGACCAGGGCCTTCCTGCATTCGAGGATCGCGGGGTCGGGCGCCGCGACCGGCGCCGCGCCCTCCCCCTCCAGCGTGATGTCCTTGACCGCCACGGGCTTGCCCAGCTCGATGGGCTTCCTCTTCTTGCTCTGCTGCATGAAGTACCAGCCGCCGACGAGCAGGAGGACGCCCGGGACGAGCGACACGAACGGGTTCCTCTTGCGGACGGTGATGGGCTCGATGACCAGCTCACGCCGCCCGGCCGCGGGCTTGCCGCCCTGGGCTCCCCCGGCCTGCGGGCCGGCCGGGAGGTCAGGGCCCGCGGCCGGGATCGAGGCGCCGACCGGCGGGATGGACAGCGCCGGCACCCCGCTGGGCGGGTTCATCGTGAACCCGCATAGGCCGCACGACGCCGCGCCGTCGGGCTGCTCGGACGCGCAATTCGGGCATTTCATGGCATCCCCCGCACCTTCAAGGTCAAGCCGTCCGCCGAGTCCACGACGACCTCGGCTCCCTCGGCGATGTCCCCTCCGAGGCTGCGCGCCTTCCAGAGCTCCCCGTGCCAGAAGACGGTCCCGGTCGGCGTCAGCGCCGTCTTGGCGACGGCCGTCTCCCCGCCGATGTCCTCCAGGCCGATGTCGGTCTTGCGGCCGAGGGCCGTCCTGCTGACGGCCAGCAAGCCGGCGAAGATGGCCAGCAAGGTCCCCAGCGAGCTCGCCAGGGCGCCGTAGGAGACGGCCAGGCCCCCGCCGCTGTCCTTGAACAGCATCATGGACCCGAAGATGACGGAAGCGGAGCCGCTGAGCGCCAGGAGGCCGTAGCTCGTGATCTTGAGCTCGAGCAGGAGGAACACGACCCCCAGCATGATGAGCAGCACGCCCGCGTAGCTCGCGGAGAGCGTCTGGAACGAGTAGAAGGCCAGGACCAGCGACACCGCGCCGACCACGCCAGGGAGGACGAGCCCGGGGCTGTAGAGCTCGATGAGGAGCCCCGCGCCTCCCAGGCTCATGAGGAGCATCGCGATGTTGGGGTCCGCCACGGTCGCCAGGAGCCGCTGCCGGGCCGTCATGGGCAGGCGCTCGACCCGGGCGCCCTTGGTGGACAGCGGCGCCTGGAAATCGGCGAGCTTCCTCCCCTCCACGAGGCGGAGGAGCTCGTCGAGGCCGGCCGCCTCCAGATCGACGATGCGCAGCGCCACGGCCTGGCCGGAGATGATGGAGGTGCTCTTGCTGACCATCTCGTAGGCCAGCCCCGCGTTGCGGCCCCGGCGCGTCGCGATGGCCTGCAGGTAGGCCCCGGCGTCCTGGGTGAGCTTCGCCTCCATGACGTCGCCCGTCTTTTCCTTCTCTTTGTCCTTGTCCTTCTCCTTCCCGAACCGCGGCGCGTCGAAATCCCGCCCCAGCGCGACCGGATGGGCCGCGCCGATGTTGGTCCCGGGCGCCATGGCCGCCACATGGGCGGCCATCGTGATGAAGACGCCGGCCGAGGCGGCCCTGGCCCCCGCGGGCGCCACGTAGACGACCACCGGCACCTGGGCGCCGAAGAAGTCCTTGACGATCTCGCGCATGGGCAGGTCCAAGCCGCCCGGCGTGTCCAGCTCCACCACCAAGGCGTCGTATTTCCCCTGCTCCGCCTTGGCGACGGCGCCTTTCATGTACTCGGCGGCCGCCGGGCTGATGATGCCGCTGTAGGACGCGACCAGCACGCGCGGCTCGGGCCGCGACGGGCCGGACGCGGCCTTGGCCCCGAAAGCGGCCACCGGCAGCAGGGCCAGCAGGGCCGCGGCCGCCCGCCGGACGGTCATCGCGCCACGCCCATCCTTGACGGCGGCCAGTAGATGAACCAGGCGCGCCCCTTGAGATACTTGAGCTCCACCGGCCCCCAGTAGCGGGAATCGCACGAATGGTCCCTGTTGTCGCCCATCACCATGAAGCTTCCCTTGGGGACGGTCACCGGCCCGAACTGGTCCCTCATGGTCCCCTCGAGCGCGCGGTCCAGGGCGTGCGTCTGCCAGAGCTCCTGGTACTTCTCCCTGGTCAGGAGCTTGGCCTTGGGGGACCCAGGCTGGCGGTCCGGGTCCCGGCTGTCCTGGTTGACGTACGGCTCGACCGGGGATTGGCCGTTGATCTTGACCTGCCCGTCGGCCACCTCGATCGTGTCGCCGGGGATGCCGACCACCCGCTTGATGAAGTCCTTCCCGTACTGGATGGAGCCGCAGTGCAGCTCCCTGGGGTCGTCGGAGGGGAACCGGAAGACCACGATGTCCCCCCGCCTGATGCCGCGCAGGGCCAGCACCCTCTTGCCGGAGAACGGCACCCGCAGGCCGTAGATGAACTTGTTCACGAAGAGGTGGTCCCCCTCGATGAAGGTGTTGCGCATCGAGCCCGAGGGGATCTTGAAAGCCTGGACCACGCAGTACATCAGGACGGACGCCAGGATCACGGCCGAGAAGACGGTCTCGGCCCACTCCCAGTCCTCGGCCAGGTAGTACTTCCTCTTCTCCGCCTTGTCCCCGCCCATGTAGGCGCGCCAGAAGCCCGCGGCGCCGCAGATGAGCCCGATGAAGAGGCTCGGGTAGAGTTCCCTGCTCGTCGTAGCCTCCGCCGCGACGGCGATCCGGCCCAGGCGCCCCTCCATCGACATGGCCAGCACCATGACGATCGAAAACCCGGCCAGCCCGAGGAACGTCCCGTGCCAGAGCCCGCTCTTGAGGGGGGTGTCGATGGCGCCGCTCTCCCTCCAGCGGTTGGACAGCCACGCGTAGGCGCCCATCGCGACGCCGATCCAGAACAAGCGAGTTTCCATTTTCTTCCTATTCCGTTATCTTCAAAGCGGCCAAAAATGCTTCCTGCGGTATTTCCACGGTGCCAAGCATTTTTGCCCGCTTCTTCCCTTCCTTCTGCTTGGCCAGGAGCTTGCGCTTGCGCGTGATGTCGCCGCCATAGCACTTGGCCAGGACGTCCTTGCGGCGGGCGCTGATGGTCTCGCGCGCGATGATGCGGCCGCCGATGCGGGCCTGGATGGAGACCTCGAACATCTGCCGGTTGATGAGTTCCTTGAGCTTCTCGCACATGGCCTTGCCGACCGTGAAGGCCTTGTCGCGGTGGACGATCTGGCTGAGGGCGTCCACGGGCTCGCCGTGGATGAGGACCTCGAGCCGCACGACGTCCGTGCCCTTGTACCCCATGGGGGTGTAGTCCATGGACGCGTAGCCCTTCGAGACCGACTTGAGCCGGTCGTAGAAGTTCACCACCATCTCCGCGAGCGGCAGGTCGTAGACGATGATCATCCTGCCGCCGGCCACGTACTCGATGCGGTCGTGCTCCCCGCGCCGGTCCTTGAGGAGCGTCAACACCCCGTCCTGGTACTGATAGGGCAGGAGGATCGTCATCCGCACGAACGGCTCCTCGATGGCCTCGATGTCGCCGTGGGCCGGGAACTTGGCGGGGTTGTCGACGACCTTCCAGCCGCCCTTGGCCTTGATCCGGTAGACGACGTTCGGGCTCGTCACGATCAGGCTCAGGTTGAACTCGCGCTCGAGGCGCTCCTTGACGATGTCCATGTGCAGCAGGCCCAGGAAGCCCAGCCGGAACCCGAACCCCAGGGCCTCTGACGACTCCTGCTGGTAGCTGAACGAGCTGTCCTCGAGGTTGAGCTTCTCGAGGCTGGCGGCCAGGCTGGGGTAATCGGCGGGATTGATGGGGAAGACCCCGGCGAAGACCACGGGCTTGGCCTCCTTGTACCCCGGGACGGGATCTTTGAGCGGGTGGGCCGCGTCCATCACGGTGTCGCCGACGCGCACCTCGTGGATGTCCTTGATGCCGCAGATGAGGTAGCCCACCTCGCCGGCCGAGAGCCGTTCGGCCGGGACCTGCTTGGGGGTCAGGTGGCCGAGCTCCTCCACCGTGAAGACCTGCTTGCTTGAATGGAACATGATCTTCATGCCCTTGTGGACCGAACCGTCCACCACGCGCACCAGGAGCACGACGCCGCGATACACCGAATAGCTCGAATCGAAAATCAGGACCGCCAGCGGCTTGGACGGGTCGCCCTTGGGCGGCGGGATGTCGCGCACGATGGCCTGGAGCACCTCTTCGGTGCCCCGGCCCTCCTTGGCGCTCACCAGGATCGGGTCCTGCGCCAGGTGGATGATGCCCGCGATCTGCTCCGTGGTCTTCTCGACGTCGGCCGCCGGCAGGTCCACCTTGTTGATCACCGGGACGATCTTGAGCCCGATGCTCTGGGCCAGGCCGGCGTTGGCCAGGGTCTGGGCCTCCACGCCCTGCGAGGCGTCCACGACGAGGAGCGCGCCCTCGCAGGAGGCCAGCGCCCGGGAGACCTCGTAGGAGAAGTCGACGTGCCCCGGCGTGTCGATGAGGTTCAGGACGTACTCGCCGTACCGCATCCGGACCGCCTTGGACTTGATGGTGATGCCGCGCTCGCGCTCGAGCTCCATCGAGTCCATGACCTGGGCCTGCATCTGGCGCGACGAGATGGTGCCCGTCGCCTCGAGCAGCCTGTCGGCGAGGGTCGACTTGCCGTGGTCGATGTGCGCGATGATGGAGAAATTCCTGATGAGCCTGGTCGGCACGATGGCGCTCATGCGGCGGTCACGTCGCCCTGTCCGGCGGGCCGCCCGCCTGGTCGCGCAGGAGCCGCTTGATCTCCTCGGACTCGGCGCAGCTCAGGGCCTGGCCCACCAGCTTGGCCATGGCGTCGTAGCGCAGGGAGCGGATCGCCTGCTTGACCCGGAAGAACATCCTGGGCGTCACCGAGAGGCTGTCGACGCCCATCCCGACGAGCAGCGGGATCGCCTGCCAATCCGAGGCCATCTCCCCGCACACGCTCACCCACCGGCCCTTCTTGCGCGCCGTCTGGACGATGTGGTCCATGAGCCGCACCAGCGCGGGGTGGAACGGGTCGTAGAGGTGGGAGACGTGCTCGTTGAGGCGGTCGACGGCCAGCACGTACTGGATCAGGTCGTTGGTCCCGATCGAGATGAAGTCCAGCATCGGCAGGAAGGCGTCGAGCATGATCGCGGCCGACGGGATCTCGATCATGGCCCCGAGCTCGATCTTCTCGGCCGTCTCCACGCCCTCGGCGTGCAGCTCGGCCAGCGCGAGGTTGATCAGGCGCCGGACGGAGTGCACCTCGCCGACCGAGGACACCATCGGGATGAGGATGCGGACGTTGCCCTTGGCCGAGGCCCGCAGGATCGCCCGCAGCTGAGTCTTGAAGAGGTCGAGGTGCCTCATGAAGAGGCGGATGCCCCTGAGCCCCATGAAGGGGTTGACCTCGTTCTTGGGGGCGTCGATGCCCAGCTGCACCAGGCGGTCGCCCCCCAGGTCCGCGGTGCGGATCACGACGGGCCTGGGCGCGAAGGCCTTGACCACCGCCGAGTAGGCCTTGGCCTGCTCCTCCTCCGAGGGCGGCGTGGCGCGGTTGAAGAAGAGGAACTCGGTCCGGAAGAGGCCGATGCCGTCGGCCTGCAGGTTCAGGAGCGCCTTGAACTCGTCGGGCGTGTCGAGGTTCGCGTGGAACTCGAAGACCTTGGAGTCGAGGGTCATCGTCGGCAGGCCCTTCAGGGAGGTGAGCGCCTTCTCCTCCTCCAGGGCCTTGTGCTGGGCATGGTGGTACTTATCGAGGGTCTCGGGCCCCGGGTTGATGATGACGAGCCCCTGCTCGCCGTCGAGGATGACCGTCTCGCCCGTCTTGACGCGATGGCTCACGTCGGAGAGCCCCACCACCGCGGGAATCTCCATGGTCTGCGCCAGGATGGCCGTGTGGCTGGTCTTGCCGCCGAGGTCCGTGGCGAAGCCGAGGATCTTCGTCTCCTGCAGCCCGATGGTGTCCGAGGGGAGGAGGTTGCGGGCGATCAGGATGCAGTTCTCCGAGATGTCCGCCAGGCTGCGCCGGGTCTGCTTGAGCAGGTGGGAGATGAGCCTCTTGCCCACGTCGAAGAGGTCGTGGCGCCGCTCCCGGAAGAACTCGTCCTCCATCTTCTCGAACTGCTTGTTGACGGCCTCCAGCGACTCGGACAAGGCGAACTCGGCGTTGACCCCCTCCTTCACGATCCGCTGGGGGACGTCGTGGGTGATGAGGCTGTCGCGCAGGATCAGGCGGTGGGCGTCGATGAGCTTGGCGTGCTTCTTGCCCAGGACCCTGAGGACCTTGGCCTCGGCCACGTCGAGGTCGCGGTGCGTCGCCTTGAGCGCCGCCTTGAAGCGCTTCACCTCGGCCCGGAGCTTGTCCCGGTCGATCTCGATCCTGTTGATGACGATCTCCTCGTCCTCCAGGACATAGGCCTTGCCGATCGAGATGCCCGGGCTGGCCGCGACCCCCTTGATGACGATCATATCACTCGCCTCCCCCGCGGGGAGGCGAGTAGCGTGGGGGCATATGCCGTTTCATCAGTCTGCCTCTCCCCCGCGGGGAGGCGAGTAGCCGAGGGGGCCGACTCGCCGTTCTCCTTGGTTCATTCCTCGTCAAACTTCCTCTGAAACAGCCTCTCCAGCGCCTTCAGCGCCTCCGCCTCGTCGGGCCCCGTGGCCGTGAGGGTGACCCGGGCTCCGTGCTCGGCGGCCAGAAGCATGATGCCCATCACGCTCTTGCCGTTCACCTCGACGCCTTCCTTGCACACGACGATCTTGCTCTTGAAGCGGCTCGCCTCCTGCACGAACATCGCCGCGGGCCTGGCGTGCAGGCCGAGCCTGGTGCTGACCGTGATGGTCTTGGTCACCATGGCCGGACCGCCGTCCCCAGGGACGCCGCGACGACCCCGACCAACGCCGCCGCGGCGTACATCTTGCGGGACGTCACGCTGCGCGCCCGCGCCGCCCAGCCCGCCGCGAAAGCCAGGGCGAACCCCCCCGCCTGTCCAAGGGAGCCCCCCATTATAGAGAATAGTACCGCTGCCGCGCACCCGAAAGTGAGTCCCATCCCTCCCAGCCGGACCAGCTTGATGCACGGCTGCCAGGGGATGTCGCCGATCCCCTGCGCGATCCGGTCGCCCCATTCGTAGCCGATCCCCAGGCCTCTCCAGCGCAAGAGCAGGACCGGGACGTTGTAGGCGACGAGATAGCCCCCCACGCACGCCGCCGCGACCGCCCGTTCGCCCGCCCCCATCGCCAACCCCGCGGTCGCCACGGCCAGCGCCAGGGCGGCGCAGAACGGCCGCCAGGCCCCCCAGAACAGCGAATCCCCGATCGCCGCCAAGGCGCCTGACGAGGCCTTCTTGAGCGCCTCCAGCCTTTCCTCCAGCGGGGCCCTCTCCTCCTCGGCGCTCTCGGCGATCCTGGCCTCCAGGGCGCACGCCATGCCCAACCCCAGCCCCACCATGTACGGCTGCGTGTTGTAGAAGACGCAGTGCCTCGAGAGAGCCTGCCGGCCCCTCTCGCGCGACCCCCCGTAGCAGCGGCGGAGCCACGGCTCCATGCAGTAGCCGAACGCCAGCCCTTGCATGTTCTCGAAGCTCCAAAGGGATTGGATGAAGAAGGACCGCGCGAACAGCCTCCATCTCATCCCGGGGCCCATCCGGGGGCGGCGCCCTTTCATGACGGCGGGCTCCGCGGGGGTCCCAGGCGTCGTCATCGCTTGACCCTCAGGCTGTGGGCCAGCATGCCCGCGCCGAACCAGGGCGCCAAGGACAGGGCGGTCCACAGCCCCGCCCCGAGCACCGTCCGCGCTTCGGCCGCCCAGGGCTGGACGCCCAACGGCTTCAACGCCAGCAGCGCCGCCAGCAGCAGCGCCAGCGTGGCGCCGAACTCGATGACCAACTCCCGCGCGACCAGCCCGCCCAGGCTGACCTCCGCTCCCCGCCTGATGCCCGCCCCTACGACGCGCGACATCCGCCCGCGCCGCCGCCGCAGGGGGTTGTCCACCAGCCGCTCGTGCAGCCAGCCCAGGAAGAGCCCGGCCGGGACGGCCAACGACACCGGGAGGGGCTGGGGCCCGATCGCCAGGAGGACCCCGGCCCCGGCGGAGACGGTGGCGTTGGCCGGGATCTGCCCCCCCACCGGCAGCTTGTCGTGGCTCAACAACTCGACGACCAGCCCGACCAGCACGCCCGTCGTCAGGTCCCCGAACGCCAGCCCCAGGAGCGGCCCGATCACGATGGCCCGGGACACCATGATCTGCAGCGCCAGCGTGGCGTCCAGCTCGGCCGCGGCCACGGCGGCCGCCCCGACCGCGAGCCCCAGGCTGCCGGTCACGGCTGCCCAGGCCCCCCCGAGCCGATGAGCGCGACGATGTCGACCTCGGCGTCGCCGGGAACGGCGCGCCCCTCCACCCGCACCCCCCGCCTGCCGATCTCCAGGATGGCCTCGCGGTCCGCCCGGCTCAGGAAGATGGCCTTCCCCAGCTGCACCCGCCCCGCGGAGTAGTGGAGCCCGCCCACGTTCACCCGCTCGAGCCTCACGCCCTGCTTGAGGAGCTCGAGGACCTCTTGCGGCCCGGGCGCCAGGACCAGCGCCTTCTCCGGCTTGCCGGCGCAGACCGCCAGGCGCGCCGGCGCCTCGCTCACGCGCAGGATCTGCAGCCCCACCGACTCAGGCAGGGCCATCCTCATGAGCAGCGCCTGCGTCTCGTCTTGCGCTGCGCCGTCAGACACGACCACCACCTCCTGGGCGCCCAGCTGCGGGACCCAGCCCTCCACGACCTGCCCGTGCACGAGCCGGTCGTCGATGCGCACCAAGACGATAGGCATATGATTACCGGGTCCTCGCCCGCACCATCTGGCGGATGTCGCACACCGCGCTGCGCCCGTTCTTCAAGACCTTCTCCAGCAGCTCCCCCAGCGGCAGGTCTCCGCGGTGGCTGAAGGCCGTCACCAGCATCGCCAGATTGACCCCGCTGACCAGCTCCGTCCCGCTCTTGTCCTTGACCGCGGGGAACGCCAGGTTGACCGGGGTCCCGGCGGGCATGTCCGTGAACACGATGAGGCCGTCCTCGCCGCTCAGGCGCTCGACGACCGCCTTCATCTTCTCGCGCATCTCGCCCAGGCTCTGCCGGACCGACAGGGAAACGACCTGGACCCCCGCCGTCTGGCTGCCGACGATGGCTTCCGCCGCCTCCACCAGGTAGGCGCCGAACTCCCCGTGCGTGACGACGATGCAGTTGATCATATCACTCGCCCTCCCCCCGCTTGGGAGGATCGAGTACGGGGGGGAGAGTAGCGGGGGGGCATATTCTGTTTCAAAGGAACTCCCTCACCCCGCCCGGTGGATGTCCCGATGAAATTCCTGTATCGGATGCCCGCTGCGCCGGAGCCTCTTCGCCAGGTAATGCGTGATGAACACGCTGCGGTGGCGCCCGCCCGTGCAGCCGACGGCGATGGTCAGATAGGATTTACCCTCCCGCACGTAGAAGGGCAGGAGCTTCAAGATGAATTCCAGGTAGTCGTCCAGGAACCTCTTAGCCTGGGCCTCCGCGAGGATGTAGCGCTGGACGCCGGGATAGAGCCCGGTGAGCCGCCGCAGGCGGCCGACGTAGTTGGGGTTCGGCAGGAAGCGGACGTCCATGACGATGTCGGCGTCCATGGGCAGCCCGTATTTGTAGCCGAATGAGACCACGGAGAGCGTCATCTCCCGGGTCCGGGTCAGCCCCAGGGTCTCGGACAGGGTCTCCTTGAGCTCCCCCAGGGTCATGGTCGTCGTGTCGATGACCTTGTCCGCTATCTCCCGGAGCGGGAGCAGCCTGTTGCGCTCCTCTCGGATGGCGTCCGAGAGCTTCCTGCCCAGGGGGTGGCGGTGGCGCGTCTCGGAGAACCGCTGGATCACGGTGGGATCGGCGGCCTCAAGGAAGATGATCCTGTGGTCGATCCCCTTGGTCTTGAACCTCTTGAGGATGCCGGGCAGCCCGGCGAGCCAGCGGCCCTCCCGGATGTCCATCCCCAGCGCGACCCGAGAGAGCTTGCGAGCTTGGTAGACCTGGGCCGCGAACTGGTCCAGCAGTGAGATGGGGAGGTTGTCGACGCAGAAGAAACCAAGGTCCTCGAACGCCTTCAGCGCCTGGCTCTTGCCCGCGCCGGAGATCCCCGTGATGATGAAGAACTTGCGGCCCTTGTCGGCCTTGGCCTGGCCGCCGCGCGCGCGGGCCCTCATGCCCCTGGCTTCCCGCCCCTCGGGGCGGCACGCATCTTCTCGATGAGCCTCCGGTTGAAGGTTTCCGCGGCAAAGTACCCCTGGCCGCGCAACCGCTGGTTGAGCGCCGCGACTTCGATGAGGATCGCCAGATTCCGGCCGGGGCTGACGGCGATCCTGATGAGCGGGATGCGGATACCCACGATGGAGGTGTTCAAGGATTCCAGGCCGCTGCGGTCGTACTTGGCCTGGGCGTCCCACGGCTCCAACTGGACGGCAAGCTCGACGGGCACGCGGTCCAGGATGGCCCCCACGCCGAAGAGCTGCTTGACGTCGATGATGCCCAGGCCGCGGACCTCGATGTAATGCCTGAGCGGCTCGGGGCACATGCCCCAAAGGACCCCGCCCCTGCGGTGCTGCACCTCGATGGCGTCGTCGGCCACCAGGATGTGGCCCCGCTTGAGCAGCTCCAGCGCGCATTCCGACTTCCCGATCCCCGGCTCCCCCTGGATGAGCAAGCCCAGGCCGTAGACCTCGACCAGGACGCCGTGGATGACCGTCCTGGGGGCGAGGCGTTCCTCCAGGAACGCGCTCAGGTCGCCGACCAGGAGCGCCGTGTCGAGCCTCGAGCGCAAGAGCGGCACGCCGCTCTTCCGGCAGGCCTGCACCAGGATGGGCGGCGCCTTCAAGTTGTGGGTCAGGATGAGGCACGGCAGCTGCGGGTGGGCGAGCATCGCGCTGAGCGCGCCCTGCAGCGCCTTCTGCGGCGCCTTCATGCAGAAGGACTGCTCGCCGTTGCCGATGATCTGGATGCGCTCCGGCCGGAAATGGTCCTGCGAGCCGATGAGCGCCAGGCCGGGCCGGTTGAGGTCGGAGACCGTGATCTTGCGGCCCAGGGATTTCTCGCCGGCGATCAGCTCAAGGCCGAGCTCGTCTTTCTCCTCTTTGAGCAGGTCGCCGACGGTCACGTTCATATCACTCGCCTCCCCCGCGGGGAGGCGAGTAGCCAGGGCTAACCGCCGTTATCATGGCCCGTTCCTTCCCGTCAGCGCTTTCTAACAGGCTGGATGATGCAGTAGGACTCGTCGTCGCGCCGGTAGATCACCTGCAGCTGCTTGGAGTCGCGGTCCTCGAAGAGCATGAAGGCGTGCCCCGCCTCGTCCATGCGGACCGCCGCCTCCTGCGGGGTGATCGGGGATACCGCCGTCTTGACGACGGCGAACTGCAGCGCCGCCGCCGGAGCCGGCTGCCCCTCCCTCGAGGAGTCATCCGGCGTCTTATGGTGGTCGCGCAGCCGCTCCTTGTATTTCTTAATCTGGCCGTCGATCTTGTCGGTCGCCAGGTCGATGGCGGAATACAGGTCCCCGGCCGAGGCCAGCGCCCGAAACGTCTGGCGCGAGCCGTGGATAACGATCTCCGCTTTGTGGGCCCTCTTCTCGATGAACAATACCACTTGCGCCCAGACAAGGTGGTCGAAATACCGTTCGGCCTTCCCGACCTTCTGCCGGACGTAGCTGTCGATGGCGTCAGTGATTTTGAGTCGTCTGGCTGTCAGATTGATTTTCATAGCCGGTGTTCCTCTCAAAAAATAGCAGTACATTAAATCACTTTCATGCTGCCCTGTCAATCGGACATCCATATTCATAAAGGCTCTGCTGTGTTCATTACCCTTTATTAGAAAATTCGTCGTTGACCGGACGATAATAATAAGCTAATATTTGATATTCACTGGGCGTCCTATCGGCTAATGCTTGTTTTTACGTCGTTTTTTACTTGTTCTCGAGTTATGAACACTTGTGGATAACCTGTGCACAACGAACTGACCCCTCAGCAGCTTTGGACCCAGGCGATCGACAAGATCAGGCCTGACATCGGCGACGAGAACGTCGACCTCTGGCTCAAGCCGGTCGAAGCCAGTCGGCTCGACAACAACGTCCTGCTGCTGCGCGTCCCGAACCGCTTCTTCTGCGACGGCATCAGGGACCGCTTCCAGAAGAAGCTCTGCGCCATCATCCAGCACATCGCTGGCGGCGAGGTCTCCCTTGATTACGAGATCGCCAAGGACCTCAAGAACGTCCTGCCGGCTACCGACCCGATCTCCCAGCCCAGCGGCCAGACGGGCTTCACCCTCGGCGAACTCAACCCTCGCTACACCTTCGCCTCCTTCGTCATCGGGGCGTCCAACAGGTTCGCCCACGCGACCGCGGAAGCCGTCGCGCGGACGCCCGGCACCCAGTACAACCCGTTCTTCATCTACGGGGGCGTGGGCCTGGGCAAGACCCATCTGATGCACGCCATCGGCCAGGCGATGCGCAGCCAGCACAGCCGCTCGCGCGTCCTCTACACGACGTCCGAGCGGTTCGTCAACGAGTTCGTCACCGCCATCCAGCACAACAAGATCGACGACTTCCGGGCCAAGTACAGGAGCCTCGACTGCCTGCTCATCGACGACGTCCAGTTCCTCATCGGCCGCGAGCGCAGCGAGCAGGAGTTCTTCCATACCTTCAACTCCCTCTTCGACATCCGCAAGCAGATCGTCCTGACCTCCGACCGCTCCCCGAAGGACATGTCCCCGAGCGAGCAACGCATCATCTCCAGGTTCGAGTGGGGCGTCGTCGCCGACATCAAGCCCCCCGACCTGGAGACCCGCATCGCCATCCTGAGGCAGAAAGCCGAGGCCGAACAGATCGACGTCCCGGACGACGTCGTCGTCTTCGTCGCCACCGCGGTCAAGTCCAACATCCGCGCTCTGGAGGGGTCGTTGATCCGGCTCAAGGCCTACTCCTCCATGACCGGCAGCAGCCTCACGGTGGACACGGCCAAGGAGATACTCCGGGATTCCCTGAGCCACGAGGTCTCCCCGCCGATCAACATCGAGACCATCATCAAGGTCGTGGCCCAGCGTTACTCCGTCGACATCAAGGACCTCAAGGGCCATTCCCGGGCAGGCTCGGTGGTCCTGCCCCGCCAGATCGCGATGTTCCTGGCTTGCAGCATGACCGACTTGTCCTATACCGAGATCGGCAGGCATTTCGGCGGCAAAGACCACACGACGGTCCTCCACGCCAAGAAGAAGATCCAGAACCTGCTGGAAGCGGACCTGATCACGCTGGAGCGGGTCAACACCCTTAAATCCGAGATCACCTCTGTGGAATCAACGTGAACAACCTCTCTTTTCTGTGGATAACCGGGTCCGCGGTGCATAAGGCGCGCGGCGCCGCCGAGTTATCCACGCCCGCGGGCGCCGCCGCCCCGATTCAAACCAACGAAATCCACTCCATACACATCGTTAAATAGGATGATTATGAAAATAGCATGTAATAAAGAAACGCTGATTCAGGCCGTAGAGACCATCCAGTCCGCCCTCTCGAGCCGGACCACGCTCCCGATCCTCCTGAACTTCCTCATGGAGACCGAGAACAGGAAGATCAAGGTCGTCTCGACCGACCTGGAGATGGGCATCAAGCACTACGTCAACGGGGAGATCGAGAACGACGGCAGCATCACGCTGCCGGCCAGGAAGTTCAGCGACATCCTCCGGACGCTGCCGGAGGGCAAGGACGTGGAGCTCCACGTCGACGCCGGCAGCAAGGTGCAGCTCAAGTGCGGGCGCTCGCACTTCGGCATCATCGGGGCCCCGAAATCCGAATACCCGGTACTCCCCGAGGTCAACAAGAACAACGCCTTCGAGATCCCGGCCGTCGTGCTCGAGAAGATGATCGACAAGACGATCTTCTCCGTCTCGTCCGACGAGACGCGCCACGTCCTTAACGGGGTCTTTTGGTCGGCCAAGAAGGGCGACCTCGAGATGGTCTCGACGGACGGGCGGCGTCTCTCCGCGATCAAGAAGAAGAAGCTCCTGTCGGACGACAAGGCCTTCGAAATCATCGTGCCGACGAAGATACTCGGCGAGATGCAGAAGGCCGTCAAGGGGGATGGGAAGGGCAAGGGCGACGAGGCGGTCAACATCGCCGTGACCGACAGCCAGATATGGTTCCAGATCGGGGCCACCACGATGATCTCCCGCCTGCTGGCCGGGAGCTTCCCAAACTATCACCAGGTCATCCCGCAGAAGAAGGACATCGTCGTGACCATCGCCACCAAGGACCTGCTCGCCGTGACGAAGAGGGCGTCGTTGTGCGTCGGGGAGAGGGGCGGCGCGGTGAAGTACACCCTCCGCCGTGGCGCGCTCGTCGTGGCCGCCTCGAGCCAGAACCTTGAGTTCAACGACGAACTCCCTCTCGATTACGACGGCGCGGAGTTCCAGACGGCCTTCAACCCGGCGTTCGTCATGGAGGCGCTCAAGCACATCGAGACCGACAAGACGCAGATCTCCATGACCAGCCCCGTCAACCCGGCGCTGTTCGAGCCGGCGGGCGGCGACGATTACCTCTTCGTCGTGATGCCCATGAGGGCCTAGGCGCTACCGATGCGCAAGCGGTGGGCGACGGCCAACGACCTCGTTCAGGATTTCAAGAGGCGCCTCCAACTCCAGCCGGACAAGCTGTCGATCCTGAACGACGTCTGGGAGAGGGAGCTGGGGCCCCTTGCCAAGCACCTGGAGCTGGCCGGCGTGAGGAAGGGCACGCTCTACGTGCGGCCGGCCTCGGCGGCCGCCGCGCAGGAGTTGCGGCTGCGTTCCTCGTCGCTGCTGCGGGCGCTCAACAAGTACTTCACGAGGCAGTGGATCAAGGCGTTGAAGGCGACGGTCAGGTGAAAGGGCGCAAGCCGCGCGAGCGATCGAACCCAGGGCCAGAGGATAGACCAGTGGATAGTGCGAACAGGGGTGGAGACATGCCGGAGACCAAGACGGAAGAGACCCAGGCCAAGGAGGTCCCGTCCAAGGCGCCCAAAGGCGGCAGCGACTACGATTCGTCGAAGATCCAGGTCCTGGAGGGCCTGGAGGCGGTCCGCAAGCGCCCCGCCATGTACATCGGGAGCACGGGGCCCGGCGGGCTGCACCACCTGGTGTACGAGGCGGTGGATAATTCCGTCGACGAGATCCTGGCCGGGCGCTGCACCACCGTGGACGTCATCCTGCACCAGGGCAACCTCGTCACGGTGTTGGACAACGGGTCTGGCATCCCCGTCGACGCCATGCGGGACCCCAAGCTGCCGCCGAACATCCGCGGCAAGTCGGCCCTCGAGGTGGTGATGACCGTCCTGCACGCGGGCGGTAAGTTCGACAAGGGGGCCTATAAGATATCCGGCGGGCTCCACGGCGTCGGCATCTCGGTGGTCAACGCCCTTTCGGAGTGGCTGGAGGTCGAGGTCTACCGGGACGGCAAGACCTACAAGCAGCGCTACGAGCGGGGCAAGCCGAAGACCGGCGTCGACGTGGTGGGCAAGTCCGACGACCACGGCACCCGCGTGACCTTCAAGCCCGACCCGGACATCTTCGACGGACACCAGTTCTCCTACGACGTCCTCTCGAACCGGCTCCGGGAGCTCGCCTTCCTCAACGCCGGCGCCAGGATCACCATCATCGACGAGCGCGAGGACAAGAAGCACACCTTCCATTACGAGGGAGGCATCTCCCAGTTCGTCAAGTTCCTCAACGCCAACAAGAAGACTGTCTTCCCCGACCCCATCGCCTTCACCAAGTCGAAGGACGAGGTCACCGTGGACTCGGCCATCCTCTACAACGAGGACTACTCCGAGAACGTGTACTCCTTCGTCAACAACATCAACACGATCGACGGGGGCACCCACCTGGCGGGCTTCCGGTCGGCGCTCACGCGCGTCATCAACGACTACATCAAGCGGTTCGACCTTCTCAAGGGCAGGAACTTCTCCATCGGCGGCGACGACGTCCGCGAGGGCCTGACCGCGGTCCTATCGGTGAAGATCCCCAACCCGCAGTTCGAGGGGCAGACCAAGGGCAAGCTCGGCAACGCCGAGGTCGAGGGCGTCGTCAAGTCGATCGTGGGCGAGTCGCTCGTGGTGTTCTTCGAGGAGAACCCGGCCAAGGCCAAGGCCATCTGCGGCAAGGCCATCGGCGCGGCCGAGGCCCGGGAGGCGGCGCGCAAGGCCAAGGAGCTCACCCGGCGCAAGGGCGTGCTCGACGGCTCGTCGCTGCCCGGCAAGCTGGCCGACTGCCAGGAGCGCGACCCCGAGCGCTCCGAGCTCTTCATCGTCGAGGGAGACTCCGCCGGAGGGAGCGCCAAGGCCGGCCGGGACCGTAAGTTCCAGGCGGTCCTGCCCATCAAGGGCAAGATCTTGAACGTGGAGAAGGCCAGGCTGGTCAAGGTGCTCTCCAACGAGGAGGTCCGGACCCTGATCGCGGCCATCGGGACCGGCATCGGCAACGAGGGGGAGGAAGACGGCCTCAAGCTCGACAAGCTGCGCTACCACAAGCTGATCATCATGGCGGACGCCGACGTGGACGGCCAGCACATCCGGACCCTGCTGCTGACCTTCTTCTACCGCCAGATGAAGCCGCTGGTGGAGAAGGGGCACATCTACATCGCCCAGCCGCCGCTCTACAAGGTCAAGAAGGGCAAGACCGAGATGTACATCGACACCGACCCCAAGATGGAGGAATGGCTCCTCAGCGAGGGCCTCAACACGGTCGAGATCACGGCCATCAACCCGGCCAACGGCAAGACCAAGAGGCTCGACAAAGACGAGGTCCGCCACCTCATCCGTTCCATCGCCGAGATCGAGAGCCTCCTGCGGCACATGGAGCGCAAGGGCCTGCAGTTGGCGGATTTCCTGGACCACCAGGCGCAGGGCAAGCTGCCGCTGTTCCGCGTGGAGACCAGCCCGGGCGAGCACCGATATTTCTACTCCGAGAAGGAATGGCACGAGTACCGCGACCGGTACGTCGCCGAGCAGAAGGAGAAGCGCGCCCTGGAACGCCAGGCCGCCGCGCCCCCGGCGGTCCCGGCGACGGGCGGGGCGGCCGAGGCCGCGGAGACGCCGACGGACGCCGACGAGGAGGCCCTGGAGCCCGACACGGTCGAGCTCTGGGAGGTCGCCAAGCTGGCCAAGATGAGCGCCGAGCTCAGGAACGACGGGCTGGAGCTCAAGTGGTACGACCAGGAGCGCGACGAGCGCTCCAAGCCCCTCTTCAAGGCGAAGACCGACCGCACCGAGTGGGACGGGTACAACCTCCGCGACCTGCTGGAGGCGGTGCGCAACGCGGGCCGGGCCGGGGCGATGATCCAGCGCTACAAAGGCCTCGGCGAGATGAACCCGGAGCAGCTCTGGGAGACGACCATGGACCCGAAGCACCGCCACCTGCTGCAGGTGACCCTGGCCGACCCCGCGGACGCCGAGAACGCCTTCACGACCCTGATGGGCGACAAGGTCGAGCCCCGGCGCGAATTCATCGAGCGCCACGCCAAGGAAGTCAAGAACCTGGACATCTAACCTATGAGCGGCAAACCAGATCAGACGAGCCTTCTGCCGGACGGCGTGGGCAACACCCTGCCCCGCGACATCGGCGCGGAGATGCGGTCCTCCTACATCGACTACTCGATGTCGGTCATCGTGGGGCGGGCCCTGCCCGACATCCGCGACGGCCTCAAGCCCGTGCACCGGCGCATCCTCTACGCGATGCACACCGAGGGCCTGGCCTCCAACAGGAAGTACTCGAAATGCGCGGGCGTGGTGGGCGAGGTGCTCAAGAAGTACCACCCGCACGGCGATTCCGCGGTCTACGACGCGATGGTGCGCATGGTGCAGGACTTCTCGCTGCTCCACCCCCTCATCGACGGACAGGGAAACTTTGGGTCCGTGGACGGAGACCCCGCCGCGGCCTACCGGTACACCGAATGCCGGCTCTCGAAGATCGCCGAGGAGATGCTCGCGGACATCGAGGCCGAGACGGTCGATTTCGCCGCGAACTTCGACGGCACCACGACCGAGCCCACGCTGCTGCCCGCCCGCTTCCCGAACCTGCTGGTCAACGGGTCCTCGGGCATCGCGGTCGGCATGGCCACGAACGTCCCGCCGCACAACCTCGCGGAGGTCTGCGAGGCCGCGATGGCGCTGATCAAGGACCCGAAGATGGAATCCCGGGAGCTCATGAAGATCATGAGGGGCCCGGACTTCCCCACCGGGGGCATCGTGCGGGGCAAGACGGGCATCCGCGACTACTACGAGACGGGCCGCGGGTCGGTCCGGATCCAGGCCAAGACGGACATCGAGGACATCAAGGGGAACAGGCAAGCCATCATCGTCACGGAGCTGCCGTACCAGGTCAACAAAGCCACGCTCCTCGAGACCATCGCCGGCCTCGTCCGGGACAAGAAGATCCCGGACATCTCCGATATCCGCGACGAGAGCGACCGCAAGGGGATGCGGGTCGTCATCGAGGTCAAGCGCGACGCCAACGCCAACGTCGTCCTCAACCAGCTCTTCAAGCACACGACGATGGAGACCTCGATGGGGGTCATCCTCCTCTCGCTCGTGGACGGCCGGCCGAGGATCCTGCCGGTGCGGGAGATGCTCGGCCACTACGTCCAGCACCGCAAGACCGTGGTCGTCCGGCGGACCAAGTACGAGCTCAAGAAGGCCCTGGACCGCTGCCACATCCTGGACGGCCTGCTCATCGCGCTCAGGAACATCGACAAGGTCATCAAGATCATCCGGGGCGCGGAGGACACCGATTCGGCGCGCGCCAAGCTGATCGCGGAGCTCTCGCTGAGCAGGACGCAGGCCCAGGCGATCCTGGACATGCGGCTGCACCAGCTGACCAGGCTCTCCGCCGGCGAGATCGAGGAGGAGCACGCGGGCCTCCTCAAGCGCATCGCCGAGCTCAAGGGCATCCTGGCGGACGTCCGGAAGGTCATGGCGATCGTCGTCAAGGAGCTCGAGACCGTGCGGGCGCAGTTCGGCAAGGCCCGCCAGACCCAGATCACGACCGAGGCGGCCGAGATGACGCTCGAGGACCTGATCACCAAGGAGGAGGTGGTGATCTCCATCTCCAACCAGGGGTACATCAAGCGCATCCCCGTGGCGACGTACCAGGCCCAGGGCCGCGGCGGCAAGGGCATCATGGGCGCGGAGGTCAAGGAGGAGGACTTCATCGAGCACTTCTTCGTGACCGACACGCACGCCACGCTCCTCTTCTTCACCTCCCGCGGGCGGGTCTTCGCGCTGCGGGCCTACGAGGTGCCCGAGGCCGCCCGCTCCTCGCGCGGCCGGGCCGCCGTCAACCTGCTGGCCATCTCGGGGGAGGAGAAGATCACCGAGACCATCGCGATCCGCTCGTTCGCCGAGAAGAAGGGCAAGGAGACCTTCCTCGTCATGTGCACCCGGGCGGGGACCATCAAGAAGACCCCGCTGGCCGAGTTCGAGAACATCCGCCGGAGCGGAATCATCGCCATCGGGCTGGAGGAGGGCGACGTTCTCGTCGAGGCCCAGCACACGAGCGGCGCCGACGAGCTCCTTCTCGCCACGAAGGACGGCATGTCGATACGGTTCAAGGAGACGGACGTCCGCGCCATGGGCAGGAACGCCGTGGGCGTGCGCGGCATCCGGCTCGAGGATGACGACCAGGTGATCGGGATGGTGGCGTTCCCGCCGGACACCAAGCAGTCGCTCCTGACCGTCTGCCAATGGGGCTACGGCAAGAGGACCGACCTCGCGGAGTACCGCGGCCAGCACCGCGGCGGGGGAGGCGTCATCACCATCAAGGCGACGGACCGCAACGGCGTCGTCAACGGGGTGAAGCTGGTCACCAACGACGACGACCTCATGGTGATGACGGAGAAAGGCAAGACCATCAGGCTGCGCTGCAAGGACATCAAGACCATCTCCCGCAACACCCAGGGCGTGAGGCTCGTGAGGCTCGAGGAGGGCGACCAGGTGGCGCGCGTCTGCCCTGTCGCCGTCGAGCCCGAGATCGCCCCGCCGCTCCCCCTGCCGCCCGATGCCCACTAAGGATCGCTGGCGCCGGGCGCTCGTGGCCGGGCTGCTGGCCGCGTCACTGCGGCCGGCGCTGGCCGCCGTCAAGCTCGAGGGGATGCGCTGGCAGATGGCGGCCGGCCCCTCCGGCCGGCAGTTCAAGGACGTCGCGGAGGTCAGCCTCCCCGACGGGGCCTTCAAAGTGAGGCTCCTGGCGAGGCTGCGCGTGACCAACGACGACGTGAAGCTGGCGGAGGGCATCCTCCTGCGCTACGCCCTCTGCGCGAAGCTGGTCCCCGCGCGGGAGGGGGCCGAGAGCGTGTGGGCCGTGCCTTTCATCGTCGAGGAGAAGCGCATCCCCAGGATCGGGGCGCGCCAGAGCATCGAGACCAGGGTGGAGCCGACCCGGGAGATGGTGAAGCGCTACGTCACGAGGATGGCCCGCGCGGGCTACCGGCTCCAGGAGCTGATGATCCAGGTCATGGTGGAGCCGCGGCCCGGGCAGCAAGGCGCGGTCCAGGTGACGCAAGCCGTGCTGAAGGTGCTGAAATAATGATCGACATAAGATTGATCCGTCAGGACCCGGAGCGCGTGCGCGCCGGGCTGAAGAACAGGGGGGGGCGCCACCTGCCGGCCCTCGAGGAGTTCATCAAGACGGACGCCGAGTTCCGCCAGCGCCTCGCCCAGGTGGAGGAGCTGCGGGGGCGGCGCAACGCCGTCTCCAAGCAGATCGGCTCGGCCATGGCGGCCAAGGACGAGGGCGCGGCCGCCCGGCTCAAGGGCGAGGTCGCCCAGCTCAAGACGGAGCTCGAGCGCGCGGAAGAGGCCTTCAAGCCGCTGAGCGCCGCCGCGCGGTCGGCGAGCATGGGCCTGCCCAACCTGCCGCACGAGTCCGTCCCCCTGGGCAAGGGGCCCTTGGACAACCCGGTCGTGCGGCGGGGCAGCGAGCCCGCGGCGCCCGCCTTCAAGCCCCGAGACCACCAGGCCATCGGGGAGAAGCTGGGGATCATCGATTTCACGGCCGGCGCGAAGCTCTCCGGGTCGCGGTTCGCGCTGCTGCGCGGCGCCGGGGCCAGGCTGGAGCGGGCGCTCATCGCCTTCATGCTCGAGCGGCACCTGGCCCGCGGCTACGAGGAGATCTGGCCTCCCTACCTGGTCAAGCGAGAGGCGGCCGAGGGGACGGGCCAGCTCCCGAAGTTCGAGCCGGACCTCTACAAGACCAGCTCGGGCGAGGAGGAGGGAGGACACGACCTCTTCCTCATCCCGACCGCCGAGGTCCCGCTGACGAACCTCGTGCGCGAGGCCATCCTGCCCGAGGCGCGCCTGCCCCTGAAGTTCGTGGCGTACACGCCGTGCTTCAGGCTGGAGGCCGGCTCCTACGGGAAGGACGTGCGCGGCCTCATCAGGAACCACCAGTTCGACAAGGTGGAGCTGGTCTGGGTCACGAGGCCCGAGGATTCCCTCGCGGCGCTCGAGTCCCTGACCGCGGACGCCGAGGACGTGCTCAAAGCCCTGGCGATCCCCCACCGCGTGGTCGCCCTGTGCACGGGGGACATGGGCTTCGCGTCGCGCAAGACGTACGACCTCGAGGTCTGGATGCCAGGAGAGGGCAAGTACCGGGAGATCTCCTCCTGCTCGGACTGCGGGGACTTCCAGGCGCGGCGCATGGAGGCCAAGTTCCGGCGCGGGCCCAAGGGCGACCCGGAGTTCGTGCACACCCTCAACGGCAGCGGCGTCGCCGTGGGCAGGCTCCTGGCCACGATCCTCGAGAACGGCCAGCAGGCGGACGGCTCGGTGAGGATCCCCGAGGCCCTGGTCGGGCACTTCGGGGCGGCAACCATCGCGCCGGGATGATCAAACGCCACCTGTCGGACTTCGTGAAGATGGAGTCCTCGCTCGCCGTGTGGCGGGAGACGGTCCACCTCCTGCGGCTCATGTCGGGCACGGTCGACATCCCGTTCGTGGCCAAGGCCTTCAAGGACGTCAAGAGGCTCTTCGCCGGCCGATTCCCCGGCTACCGGGCCTGCAACACGATGTACCACGACCTCCAGCACACGACCGACACGATGCTGGCCATGGCCCGGCTCATGCACGGCGCCACGGCGGAGGGAGTGAGGTTCACCGACCGGGAACTGGCGGTCGGGACGCTCGCCGCGATGATGCACGACACCGGGTACATCCAGGAGTCCGCGGACCTCGAGGGCACCGGGGCCAAGCACACGGCCCTTCACGTGGAGAGGAGCGTGGAGTTCATGAGGGAGTATTTCCTGGCGAAATGCTTCCCCGAGGAGCTCACGGCCGCCTGCGAGAGCATCCTGCTGTGCACCGGGCTGCACGTCGACCTGGGCTCCCTGCAGTTCGGCTCGTCCAACCTGGAGACGCTGGGCAAGATGCTGGGGGCCGGCGACCTCCTGGGGCAGATGGCCGACCGCTGCTACCTGGAGAAGCTCCTGTTCCTGTTCTACGAGTACGAGGAAGGCCGCGTGCCGGGGTTCAAGGACGAGTTCGACATGCTGGCCAAGACCATCGATTTCCACGACACCGCCCAGGAGCGGCTCTCGAAGGAGCTCGGCGCGGTCCACCGGTTCATGCGGCCGCACTTCAAGGCGCGCTGGGGCGTGGACCGCGACGTCTACGCCGACATCATGGCCCAGCACATCCGCTACCTCAAGGACAACCTGGAGAAGCACAAGGGGAACTACCGGGCCCTGTTCCAGCGGGGCGGGTTGGTCGAAAAGCTCAAGAAGGCCTCGAAGTCGGCGGAGTAGCCATGCGCCGCGCGACCGACCCCCGGCCCCTGCGCTGAGCCATGGCCCTGCCCAAGGTCTTGATCGTCGAGGACGAGCGGGCCCTGGCGAAGGTCCTCAGGTTCAACCTGGAGAGGGAGGGCTACGCGGTGGCCTCGGCCGAGGACGGCGAGGCCGGCCTGGAGGCCTTCGCGGCCGAGAAGCCCGACCTCGTCATCCTCGACCTGATGCTGCCCAAGCTCGACGGCTTCGAGTTCTGCAAGGCCGTCCGCAAGGGCTCGCGCACCCCCATCCTCATGCTCACCGCCCGCAAGGAGGAGGTCGACCGCGTCCTCGGGCTCGAGCTCGGGGCCGACGACTACGTGACCAAGCCCTTCAGCGTGCGCGAGGTCCTGGCCAGGGTCAAGGCGATCCTGCGCCGCACCCGCGCGCCGTCGGGCGGCGGCGGGCCCGTGCGGGCCGGGGCCCTCGAGGTCGACCTCGAGCGCTACGAGGTGACGGTCGCGGGGAAGACCGCGGTCCTGAGCACCAAGGAGTTCGAGCTGCTCCGGTGCCTGCTCGCCGCCGAGGGCAAGGCGCTGTCCCGCGACGAGATCATGGAGAAGGTCTGGGGCTACGACCGGGCCCTGGAGATCGATACCCGGACCGTGGACCAGCACGTGGCCCGCCTGCGCGACAAGCTCGGGGACGAGGCGCGCCGGGTCGTGACCGTCAAGAACGTGGGCTACCGGCTCAAGCGCGACTAGTGCTCCGATGACGACCACGCGTTACCTCTCAATAGCGCGGAGGCCGGTCTTTGGCCGCCCGCGGCGTCGCTCGTCGCTTACATGCTCCAGCATGCGCGCTCCTCGCTCCTTGCAGCCGGCTCAAATCCAGGCCTCCCAAGGCCCGATCATGTGCCGGTCGGAGCACTGATGACCACGACGGCGACGCTGTTCCTGGCGCTGGCCGGCGCGGTCCTCGCCGGGGCGGGCGCGGCGAGCCTGCCGGCGTGGGCGGCCGCGGCCACGGTCCTCCTCCTGGCCGCCGCCTTGCCGGCGGCGCGCTGGCTCGGAGGGTCCCTGGGCAGGCCCTTGCACGACATCCGCGAGGCCGCCGAGAAGATCGCGGCCGGGGACTTCTCCGCGCGGGTGGGCCCGGTGCCGGGCGACGAGCACCGCCAGCTCGCGGCCGCGCTGGACAAGATGGCCGCGCGCATCCAGGACGACCTCGCCCGGCTCGAGAGCATGGAGAGGATGCGCCGGGATTTCGTGGCCAACGTCTCGCACGAGCTGCGCACGCCGCTCGCCGCGGTGAAGGCCTACGCCGAGACCCTGGTCTCGGGGGAGCCGCGAGACGCCGCGACCCGCGCCGAGTTCTGCCGGGAGATCGAGGGGAGCGCGGACCGCATGGCCAGGCTCGTCGACGACCTGCTGACCCTCTCGGCCCTTGAGTCCGGCGCCCGTTCGCCGGCCAAGGAGCCGGTGTCGGTGATGCGCGTCGCGGCCGAGGTCGTGGCCGCCCTGATGCCACTGGCGCAGCGCAAGCGCATCGTGCTCCGGCTCGACCCGTTCCCGGACATGCCCTCGGTGCAGGCGGACCGGGGCCAGCTCAAGCAGGTGTTCACCAACCTCATCGACAACGCGGTCAAGTACACGCCCGAGGCCGGGGTCGTGCGGGTCGGGGCCGCGGTGGCGGGCCGGGAGGTCCGCCTCTCGGTGGAGGACACCGGGGCCGGCATCCCGGCCGAGCACATCCCCCGCATCTTCGAGCGCTTCTACCGCGTGGACAAGGCGCGCTCCCGGGAGCTGGGCGGCACGGGACTGGGCCTGGCCATCGTCAAGCACATCGTCGAGGCCCACGGCGGAGCCGTGGCCGTCGAGAGCGAGCCGGGGCGGGGTTCGACCTTCCGCTTCTCCCTGCCCCTGCCGGCCTGAGCGGGCCGCGGCTCCGGCCCGGAGGCCGTCACGCGGCTGTCACGCAGGATTTGCCCCGGACCTACATACTCCCCAGGCCGCGGCCTGCTACACTCTCCCCATCCCGATGTCACGGAGGAGTCCATGGCGCTGACGCTGCTCCCTAAGGAAGAGAAGTTCTACGAGCTGTTCGTCGTGCAGGCCGAGGCCGGCGTGAAGGCCGCGGGCATGTTCCGGGACCTGGTGCGGGCCTGGGACCTCGACTCCCCCCTCTTCGACAAGCTGCGCGACCTCGAGCACGAGGCGGACATCACCACCCACGAGATCAAGGACAAGCTCAACCGCACCTTCGTGACCCCCTTCGACCGCGAGGACATCCACGCCCTGGCCAGCGAGCTCGACGACGTGGTGGACATCATCCAGAGCACGGTCAACAGGATGAGGCTCTACCGCATCAAGGCCTGCCGGCCCGAGATCGAGGCCCTGGCGGACGTGCTCTTCCAGGCCGCGGAGGCCGTGCGCAAGGCCGTCTCCTGCCTCGGCGCCAAGGACAAGACCCGCCGCCTGCTGGACCATTGCATCGAGATCAACCGCCTCGAGAACGAGGGCGACGCCCTTCTCTGCAAAGCCCTCGAGGGGCTCTTCTCCGCCGCCACGGACCCCATCGAGGTCATCAAGTGGGACCGGAGCTTCGAGGCCATCGAGCGCGCCGTCGACAAGTGCGAGGAGGTGGCGCACACCATCGAGGGGATCAAGGCCAAGGAGGGCTGAACATGGACCTCGGGCTCATCCTCATCATCGCGCTGGCGCTGGCCTTCGACTTCATCAACGGGTTCCACGATTCGGCCAACTCCATCGCCACGGTCGTCTCGACCCGGGTGCTCTCGCCCAGGCAGGCTGTCCTCTGGGCCGCCTTCTTCAACTTCGTCGCGTTCCTGTTCTTCGAGCTCAAGGTCGCCAACACCATCGGCAAGGGCATCATCGATCCGTCCATCGTGGACCGCCGCATCATCGTGGCGACGCTGCTGGGCGCGTCGATCTGGGACCTCCTGACCTGGTACTGGGGCCTGCCGACGAGCTCGTCCCACGCCCTGATGGGCGGGTTCATCGGGGCGGCCCTGGTCAAGGTGGGCACGACGGCGCTGGTCTGGAAAGGCATCATCAAGACCCTCGCGTTCATGATCCTGGCGCCCGTCCTTGGATTGACCTTGGGGCTGGCGTTCGGCGTGGCGGTCTATTGGGGCTTCCGCCGGGCCACGCCCGGCAAGGTGGACGGCATCTTCCGCAAGGGGCAGCTGGTCTCGGCGGCCCTCTACAGCCTCGGGCACGGCGGCAACGACGCGCAGAAGACCATGGGCATCATCGCGGTCCTGCTGTTCTCCGCCGGGGTCCTGGGGCCGAAATTTCACGTCCCGACCTGGGTGGTCCTCTCCTGCCATGCCGCCATGGGGCTCGGGACCCTGTTCGGGGGCTGGCGCATCGTCAAGACCATGGGGCAGAAGGTGGCCAAGCTCCGCCCCGTGGACGGGTTCTGCGCGGAGACGGGCGGGGCCATGACCCTGTACCTGGCCACGGCCCTGGGCGTGCCGGTGAGCACGACCCACACCATCACCGGCGCCATCATGGGCGTCGGGGCCTTGCGGCGGTTCACGGCGGTGCGCTGGGGCGTGGGCGGGGAGATCGTGCTGGCCTGGTTCATGACGGTCCCGGCCTCCGCGGCGATCTCGAGCGCGGCCTACTGGCTGATGCGCTGGGTCTAACTCGCGCCGGCGCGAGTTCTCAGGCCAGCCAGCCGCGGCGCAGCAGCTCCTCGGCGATCTGGACCGAGTTGAGCGCCGCGCCCTTGAGGAGGTTGTCGTAGGCCAGCCACAAGCACAGCTCCCGGCTGGTCGCGCCCTTGCGGATGCGGCCGACGCAGACGGGCTCGGTGTCGGCCACGGCCAGCGGCGTCGGATAATCCCCGTCGGGGAACAGCTTGAGGCCCGGCGTCCTGGAGATGGCGGCGCGGGCGGCTGCCGGTGAAAGTGGGCGGCCGAGGGTCAGCCAGGCGGCCATGGCATGGCCCCGGACCACGGGGACGCGGACGGCCGTGACGCTGACCTTGAGGCTCGGCGCCTCCCAGACTTTGCGCAGCTCTCCGGCGACCTTGTTCTCTTCCACGGAGCGGCCTTCGGCGTCGAACCCCCCCACCTGGGGGATGACATTGTAGGCGATGGGCCCGGGAAGGGCGCTATGGGCGGATCCGCCGAGGACGGGAGCCCGGCCTTCCACCCGGAGGCGGCCCTTCTCGTGGACCTGCAGGAAGAATTCCTCGAGCGCCGAGCGCCCCGCGCCGGAGACGGACTGGTAGGTGGCGAGCCGCACTTCCTTGATGCCCGCGCCGCGATGGAGCGCGACCGCGGCGACCGCCAGCGGGGTCATGGTGCAGTTCGGGCCGGCGATGAGCCTGGAGGAGCGCTTGAGGACATGGGCGTTGACTTCCGGGATGACCAAGGGCACGCCCGGGTCGAGCCTGAAAGCCGAGCTGTCGTCGATGGTCCAGATGCCCCGGCCGGCCAGGCCAGGGGCGAGGCGGCGGGAGACCTCGTCCGAGCTGACGAAGAACACGAGAGAGCAGGAGGCGAGCGCCGCCTGGTCCACGGGCCCCGCCGCCAGCCGACGGCCCCTGAAGGAGACCGTCCTTCTCTGCGACCCGGAAGAGAAGGGGACCAGCTCTCCGACGGGAAAAGAACCCCGCCGTTCCAGCAGGCGGACGAGTTCCTGGCCCACCATCCCGGTGGCCCCGATAACGCCGACGCGCAGCGAAGGCGCCTTTTTTAAGCAGCTCGATCTGTCGGCAGAGTGTTTCATGGCGTAATATCAGCATTTCATACTATTTCGTCGGAATACCGGCAAAAACGCGTGGTTAGAGGCGGCGGGCCTTCGAAGACATGTTCACCTTTGAGCATTCGGGTTGATGTAAGGCATCGGATAGGGGGTGCTGTGGCCGATGTTGCCGCAGATGTCGCGGCTGACGCCGCGCAGATACCCGCCGGCCGGGAGCAGTTGGGAAGCCGTGAGGGTGAAGATGAAGGGAGGCTTGCGCATGATGCGGCTGGCGCGCTGCCAATCCAACTGGTCCTGCGAGCTCTCGACCCAGGATTCGGCGATGTTCTCCCCCCCCGCCGAGAACTGGACGACGAGCCTGCCGCCCACCGATCGCGCCGCCATGTCGGTCACGGAGATCTCGCTGGCGACGGGAGGCACGAGCTTGATGGCAAGGGCCGGGATGATATTGTTGATGGGAGTCTGCAGGGCATAGGAGCCCTTCCTGGGCGGCACGCCGGCGATGGAACGGTTGTTCCACGCGCTGGTCTCTCGAGCGGTCGAGGCGTCCACCGAGGCCGCAGCGAGGATGGGGGAACTGGACGCGGTGAGGAAATAGTTGGTGGGCGACCAGACGATGAGGTAGTTGGGGCCGTCGAAGCTGACGAGCGGCAGCGGCACCTCGGCCCAGAACCACTCGGAGGCGCCGATGCCCTCGACGTGGGCCTGGCTGTCGGGCTCGACGGGGATGTCGGATGTGTCCGTCAGGAAGAAGCTCTGCTGCGACTTGAAGGACGGCATCGGCGACACGGCGATGTAGATCTTCCCAGGGATGGAGTCCCGGACCCAAGGCCTGTTCTCGTTCGGGCGCGTCTTCGCCCGGCCGATCCTGGCGCCGATGAAGGCCTTGCTGAAATCGCCCGCCGGCGCGGGGGGGAGCTTCACGATCCAAGCGTTGTTGTAGCCGATGTACCAGTTGGCGTCAGGCCCGCCGTCTGCGAACCTGTTGAAGTCGTTGATGTTCGGCGAGAGGGCGACATGGGTCGGCAGGAACGGATTCGTCGCAATTGCAACAGCCGGCGTTGTTACCGGCGCCTGGGCAAACGCTGTTATTGCTGTGAATATTGCTGTTATTATAATCATTTATTGAGAATGTCTACTATCCTATCGAAGTCTGAATTCGAATAGAAGTGGATGGTGATCGTTCCAGTGGAGGGGTCTTTGCGCGTCTTGATCTCGACTTTGGTGCCGATAGCATGCTGCAGGGCGGTCTCCATGTCCTTGATTTCAGGGGCCTTGTCTCTGGGCGCTGGTATCGTTGTCCTGCGAGGCTCCTGGGCCTGTTCGGAGGGAGCATTCAGTATCCTCCTGGCAAGGTCTTCCAACTCGCGCACGGAGACCTTCTGCTCGATGATGACACTGAAAAGGCGTTGCCTTTCAAGTGGATTTTCAATCATCAGCAAGGCGCGAGCATGCCCTTCCGTCATCTGTCCGAACTGGAGGGCTTTCTGCATGTCCTCTGGAAGGTCGAGCAGTCTGATGGTATTCGAGATGGCGGACTTGGATTTTCCGACGAGTTGGGTCAGTTGTGTCTGACTGATCTGGGCCTCTTTCATGAGGCGAAGGTAGCCGTTGGCCAGCTCTATGGGATTGAGGTCTTCGCGCTGGATGTTCTCGATCAAAGCAAGGGTGAGGCGCTGCTTGTCGTTCTGCGGGTTCCTGACAGTGACCTCGATCTCCTTGAGGCCGGCCAACTCCGTCGCGCGAAGGCGCCGCTCGCCGGCGATGAGTTCATAGGTCTTGCTGGCATCATCGTAGGAGACGACGATCGGTTGAGTCAGGCCGTGTTCCCTGATCGATGATGACAGCTCTGAGAGGGATTCGGGGTCGAAGTTCTTTCTCGGCTGGAGATGGTTCGGCCGGATCTTCTCAATTGGGACCTTGAACGGCTTTGCCGATTGTTCTTGCGAAGGGACTGCCTTGGGAAGCAATGCGTCCAAACCTTTTCCAAGCGCCTGTCTCATAGTTCACTCTCCGTGGGTTGTGGCTCCGGCTGAGATTGCTGTGCCGCGGGGGCGGTCTGGACTCCGCGGCGGGCGAGGAATTCGTTGGCGAGAGCGAGGTAGGCGCTGGCGCCGCGTGATTTTGCGTCGTATTGCATGATCGACTGGCCAAAGCCAGGAGCTTCGGCCAGGCGGATGTTCCGTGGGATGATGGTCGAGAACAGGGAAGGGCCGAAGAATTTCGATACCTCATCCTTCACTTGGTTGGAGAGGAGCATCCTGGAATCGAACATCGTGAGGAGTCCCCCCTCCAAGGACAACTTCGGGTTGAGGGTTTCTTTGACTCTGGTGACAGCCTCCACGAATTGAGCCAGCCCTTCCAGCGCGTAATATTCTCCCTGGATCGGAATGATGACCTTGTCGGCGGCGTTGAGCGCGTTGATGGTGAGGATGCCGAGCGATGGCGGGCAATCGATCAAAATGAACTTGTAAGTCCCTTTGACGCTCGAGATCGCCCCGCGAAGGCGACTTTCCCTCCCAAGGGCGCTTGCCAGGGCCAATTCCGCGCCGAGAAGGTCTGGATTCGCCCCGGAGACCCTTAGATTGGGAACGGCTGTATCTTTGATGGTCTTTTCTAGCGGCATCAGTTCTACCACGACATTGTAGATGTTTGGAGAGAACTGGCTCTTGTCAAAGCCCAAACCGGATGTGGCGTTGCCTTGCGGATCCATGTCTATGAGGAGCGTGGAGAAGCCAAGGTTGGCCAGCGCAGCGGACAGGTTGATGGCGGTCGTCGTCTTCCCAACGCCGCCCTTTTGGTTGGCTACTACTATTGTTTCTACCATCATTGATTGACCGTTCTCGCTGTGTTGGCGGATGGTCGTCGGCGGGACAGCTCCGACAGTCTGGTCGCCAGGAGCGACAGGGTGTCGGGATCTGCTTTCCGCGGGATGCGCTTCAAGTCCAACATATTCCTCCAGACGAGGAATACGGCGGTCCTGCTCCCGGCCAGGGGATACCTCTCGAAATGCTTTGCGATGGTGTCGAGCTCGCTGGTCTTCGTGACGCAGTAATACCAGATCCCCCCCCGACCAGATGGAGCCTCCTGGCGCTGGGTTGAGTGGTAGATGTTGCCAACGCCGAAGAAGCGCATCAAAGAGAACAGCAGGGCCCGGTCTTGCTCTTGAACCCTGATGGCGAAACGGAGGTTTATGCCATTGCCGTTCCTTGCGTATGTGAATGATGCCAGGCCTTCACAGAGTCCCGTCACATAATTTGGGTCGAGGCCGTTATCCGGCGATGTTGGCTGGTTTGATTGTTGTGTCACTCGTCAAGTTTCCAATTGTGGCGTTTTCACGTTTGAACTCGATTCTAAGGTCTTTTGGTCGTGATAGAAGGCATTTCTTGACTGGCGCAGACAGATTACAACAATGTTCAGCTGGAGTCAAGTGGGAATCCTAATTGTAGTGCCATTACGTATCATGTATTATCATTGCGCACTGTATTAATCTATTACAGAGTGTTGGATTGCATATAGTGTCATCTTTTCTCCTGTTGCCTGGCCCGCGCGAATTTGTATGATTGGCCTGTCATGGGAGCGGGAGGAAAGAAGCTGCCGATCAGGCCGGCGTCGCTCGATTGGCTTGGCGAGGTGCTCAAGCTCAGGGAGGTCTTCTCCGACAAGTCGGCGCTGGAGCAAGCCATGGAGAGCTTCCCCGCCATCACCCTCGAGGTCTGGCCCGCCGGAGAGGAAGTGCTGTGCGAGGGAGAATTCGGCGACGATTTCTTCGTGGTCTATGCCGGCCGGCTCTCCGTCTTGCGCGCGGGAGACGAGGTTCCTCGCAGGCAGCGCAGGGTCGGCGTGCTCAAGCGCGGCGACTTCTTCGGCGAGATCGGGTTCCTGATGAAGTCCGCGCGGTCGGCGACCGTGAGGACCGACCTGGAGTGCCGGCTCTTCCGCATCCCAGCCGCCGAGTTGACCGTGCTGCTGGGCAAGCACAAGAACTTCTCCCGCTGGGTCAAGCGGGTCGCCTGCAAGCGGCTGGTCCGGCTCTTCGAGGAGTAGGTCGGCGTCCGGCGGGCCGCGTCAGAAGAACGAACCGAGGAAGCTCTCGATGAGGACCGGCAGGTCGGCGGCGTATCCCCCCTCCAGCACCGCGAAGCGCTTGAGCCCCGTCTGCGAGATGAGTCGCGCAACCCTGCCGTAGGTCGTCTTCTCGAGCTTGAGCTGCGCGATGGGGTCCCTCTTGTAAGTGTCGAAGCCCGCGGATACCGCCAGCACCTCGGCGCCGGAATCGATCAGGGCGGCGAGGGCCGACTCGAGCGTGCGCAGGTAGACGGCTTCGCCCGTGCCGGGCGGGAGGGGGAAATTGAGGCAGTTGTCGACGGAGCGAAGCCCCGTGCCGGGGTAGAGCGGGACTTGGTGGAGGGAGGCGAAGCAAACGCCTGGGAGGCCGAGCACGATGTCCTGCGTTCCGTCGCCATGGTGGACGTCGATGTCGAGGATGCCGAGGCGGATGCCCGGCGAGCGCGCGGCGAGGGACGCGGTCGCGATGGCGACGCTGTTGAGGTAGCAGAATCCCGCGACGCGGGCTTTGCCCGCGTGGTGGCCCGGCGGACGCATCAGGGAGAAGGCGGGCTCGCCGGCCAGTGCCGAGCGCGCGGCCGAGACGGCGCACGAGGCGCTCGCCAGGGCGAAGGCGTCGATGCCGTCGTAGTGCGGGGTGTCGGGGTCGCAATAGCTGCCGTCGCGCACCCGGGCGAGGTGGCCCGGGTCGTGCGCCAGGGAGACTTCCTCGGCGGCGGCCTGGCAGTCGGGCGGGAGCAGGCGCCAGCCCGACCGCTCGAGCCAGGCGCGCGCGCCCTCGACGCGTTCAGGCGACTCGGGGTGCCCCGGGGTGTGGTAGCGGACGCAGGCCGGGTCGCAGAAGACCCGGCTCAAAGGTAGCCCATGAGCCGGTACACGAGCTTGGCGGCCGCGAGCTCGGAGGAGACGTCGCCGTCGATGGGGCAGAGCTCCATCACGTCGACGCCGACGACGCGCTTGCCCTTGATGACGCCCCGAAGGATGTCGAGACCCTCGTACCAGGAGAACCCCCCGGGCTGCGGCGTGCCGACGCCCGGGATGACGGACGGGTCGAACCCGTCGAGGTCGATCGAAAGGTACACCGTGTCGGTGAGCGCGCGGAGCACCTTGGGCAGGAGGGACCGGAGGTCCCGGTGCTCGTGCATGGGGAAGGTGACCACGTTCCCGGCGTTGACCAGGTGCGCCTCATCCTCCCCGATGGAGCGGATCCCGACCTGGACGACGGGGCATCGCCGGGACGCCGGGTACAGGGCGCAGGCGTGGCTGAAGGGAGACCCCGCGTAGCTGGGCCGCAGGTCCGCGTGGGCGTCGAAATGCAGGACGGACAGGCCGGGATGCCGGCGGAGGAACGCGGGGATGAGGGCCTGGGAGAGCGAGTGCTCCCCGCCGATGGAGAAGACCGTCTTGCCGCGGTCGAGGAGGCCGGCCGCGGCGGCCTGGACCCTGGGGAAGTACGCCGCGGCTCCCTGCCCGCGGGTGGGGAGGCGCAGGGTGTGGATGCCCGCCCGGTAAGTCCGCCGGCGCAGCTCCTCGTCCCAGAGCTCGAGCCCCAACGAGCCCTCGATGAAGCGCGCCGGGCCCTGGGCGGTCCCCTTGCGATAAGAGGTCGTCTTCTCGAACGGAAGAAGGAGCACGGCGAACCGGGCCGGTTCCAGCGGCGCCTTCACCCCGAGGAACTGGCCGGGGACGACGGGCCCGGCGGGGGTGGGGGTAGGCATGGTTCGCTCCCTGGTCGGCAAAGTTTTCGTAGCAAAAATATATTATAACACTACTCCGGCGGATTATGATGATCGCAACGGACGGCGTCGTCGGCGCCCGTTCCCTCCAGGGGAGGGCCCGGCGGGTCATTGGCGCGGCGCTTGTGGGGGCGGCGCTGTTGGGCTTCGTCTGCGAGGCCGCCATGCCCTACCGGAAGGGCAAGAACCCGAAATACCACCACAAGAAGAAGCGGGCGACGGCCGCCGCGCCCGCCGGCCCGGTGGAGCCTTCCTTGCCCCCGCCGTTGCTCGCCGACGGCCGGTGGGACCCGAAGGTCAAGGGGCGGCTCGAGGATTTCATCCGGGCGCAGGGCAAGGACAACCCTGATTACAACCCGTCCGACCTGCCCGTGGCCGTCTTCTCGCTCAACGGCGTGGCCATCGTCAACGACCTGGGCGAGGCCGTGCTCCAGCGGGTGGCGCTGCGGCTCGATTTCAAGATGGACGACAAGTTCTGGCCCCTGGTGCCCCCGGCCTTCGGCCGGGCCCGGCTCAAGGCCGATTACGAGCAGCTGCTGGCCTCGCCGGTCAGCATCTGGCCGAGCCAGCCGGCCTACCGCCGCCTGCGCAAGGGGTTTCTGGCCGCCTACAGGGGGCTCTGCGACAAGTACGGCAGGAGGGACTGCCGGGGGTGGGTCGCGCAGCTCTTCCAGGGGTTCAAGCAGCCGGACGCCGTGACCTATGCCGGCGAGGCCATCCAGACGGCGTTCTTGGCGCCGGTGGGGCCGGGGTTGATCTCGGAGTCGGACGACGACCCCAGCCCGGCCTCCATCCGGACGGGGCTGCGCAAGGTCCCCGAGATGGCCGAGCTCATCGAGGTGCTGGGCAATGAGGGCTTCGAGGTCTGGATCGTCTCGGAAGACCCCCAGTTCGCGGTGGGGCAGATGGCCAAGGAGTTGGGCCTCGACCCCGAGCGGGGCATCGGCATCGAGGTCGAGGTCAGCTCGGACACCAAGGTCATGTCGGGCGTGCTCAAGCATCCCCTGCCGTTCGGCAGCGGCAAGGTCGAGGCGGTCTCAGCCATCATCGGCAAGTCCCCGGCCTTTTCGGTGGCCCGACACGCCGAGGACCTCGACTTCCTGGGCTACGGCCGCGGGCTGAGGCTGCTCCTCGACGGGGGGGACCCGTCGCTCCGCAAGGCCGCCGCGGAAAGGGGCTGGCTCATCCAGCCGGCGTTCCCTCAACGCTAGCGCTGAGGGCGGCGTAGAACTCCGCGGCGCTGTGGAAGCCGCTTTCGGGGTCGGGGCTCAGGGCCTTCTTGAAGAACGCGTCCACCCCTGGCGGGACGGCGACGCCCGACGCCGCCAGGCCACGGACCCGGCCCAGGCGCTTGTCCTGCCGGCCCTGCTCCCCGCTGAACGGCCGGGCGCCCGCCAACATCTCGTAGGCGCAGACGCCGAGGGAGTAGAGGTCGGCCTTCTTGCCGGCCGGGCCCAACTGGGGCTGGGGCGGCGCGTAGTCCGGCGCGTCGGCCGCCGCGCCGGCCGGGCCGAAGCCCGTCACTTTGGCGACGCCGTCGTGGACCACGATGTCGGAGGGCCTCAGACCGCGGTGGAAGGCGCGGCGTGCGTGGGCGAAGCCCAGCGCGTCGCAGACCTGCTTGATGAGGGGAAGGGCCTGGGAGAGGGGGAGCCCCTGGCCGGGGCTCTCGGCCAGCAGGGCGTCGAGGGCGCGGCCGTCGAGGAACTCGAAGACCAGGCCGACGCCGCCGTCGAGCTCGAGCACCTGGTGGATGGCGGCGATGTTGGGGTGCTTGAGCTTGGCCGCGGCCCGCGCCTCCAGGAGCGCCCGGTCCCGGCCGCCGAGGTCGTCGAGCGGCTTGCCGCAGAGCAGCTTGACCGCCATCCGCCTGTCGAGGTCCAGGTCCCAGGCATCGTAGACCACGCCCGTGGCGCCTTTCCCGAGGACTTTGCCCAGCCTGTAGTGGCCGCCCAAGACGTCGCCTTCCTTGACGCGCGGAGTCCGCCCGGGACGGCCCGAGGGGGAGGCTCGACGCCCGGCGACGGGGATGCGGGGGCGGAGGACCCGCAGCCAGACGGCGACCGCGAGGAGCAGGAGGATCGCGCTCACCAGCAGGATGATCCCCGCGCCTAGCGCGGAGACGTACGAGGCGAGGCCGGCCCATCCTCTTCCCGGGAGAGGGCCGGCGCTGCGGCGGGCGGGTTCGTGGACGGCGCCGGCCCAGGGAGACCGCCGCTCGTCCTTGGCCTTCTCGAAGAATGTCGCGTAGGGGTCCGGCTTGATCCGCGCGGCAGCCTCGAGGTCGGCCAGGACGGCCAGGCCGTTGTGACCCAGGCCCAGCTCGGCCATGGCCCGCAGGAAATAGGCCGGCGCGTTCTTCGGGTCGAGAGCCACGGCTCGGTCGGCGTCGGCGAGCGCCTCCCGGTGGCGGCCCGCCTTGAGCAGGGCGTCCGCGCGCTGGACGAACAGCGCCTCCTCCTGCCAGCCGCCGGCGATGGCGCGGGAAAGGTCGGCCGCGGCCCCGTCGTGGTCCTTGAGCCTGCCTCTGAGCCAGCCTCGCTGGAACCTGGCCATGGGGTCGGCGGGGTCCGCCTGGACCGCCGCGTCGGCGAGCTTGAGGGCCTGCGCCCAGTCGCCGTTCCTGAGGTCCTGCAGGGCCTGGAGCGCGAGCTTGCCGGCTCGGGTGGGGGACTTCTTCTGCCGCGCCATCCACTGCCGCGGGTCGAGAGGGGCATCCGCCCGTTCGAGCGCGAAGGCCCGCGAGACCGTCTCCGAGGCCGGCGCCCCGGGCCGAGCGTCGTCTTTCGGCCGGCCGCGCGTGAATCGCTCGAGCTCGAAGGCTCCCCGGTTGCCCGGGTCGAGCCTGAGCAGGCGTTGGGCGTCCCGGTTGGCACGCGGGTGATCCCCGAGGAGGAACCCGCCGAGCGACCTGGCGTAGAGCGCCCTGACCAGCGCCGAGGCGTCGGCCCGGCTTTCCCGTGCGTCGAGCAGCGCCATCGCCCGCTCCGCTCGCGCCAGGGCCAGGCCGGCGTCCCCGTCTTGCAGGGAGAACCTCGCCGCGCTCGTCTGAACCTCAGGGTTTTCCGGGAACCCGGCTGCCAGCGCCTCCACGCGTGCCCGCCGGGAGGCCAGGCCGGTCCCGGCGGGCGACGCCTCGATCTCCCGGCGGGCCTGGTCCGCGGTCATGCCGGCTGGCTCGGGGGAGGAGGCGGGTCGCCCCGCGGCCTGGCCGGGGAAGAGGAGGAAGGGCAGGAGGACCAGTCGGAGCACTACACCGGGACGACCTTGATGGGGTGGCGCAGCTTCTGCTTGAGCACGCCCTCGATGGCGGCGAGGGTGCCGGCCCCGGCGCTCGGGCAGCCCCGGCAGGCGCCGTGGTAGGCGATGTAGATCTCCACGCCCTCCGGGGTGTCCTTGAGGTCCACGAGCTCCACGTCGCCGCCGTCGGCGGCCAGCATGGCGCGCACGGACTCCTCGAGGACCTTCTCCACGGCCTTCATCTTGCGCACCGAGGTCATGGACGCGAAGTCGTCCGAGCCGGACCCGGCGCGCAGCTTCTCCTTGGCCATCTCGGCGCGGGTCTCGGCCAGGATGTCGACCAGGTAGTGGCGGCGCTTCTCGTGGCCGCCGGGCTGGATGCAGGACTTGCAGAAGCCGCCGGCCTTGGTGTAGTGGGTGATGTCCTCTACCGTCCGGAGGTCGTTGAGGCGGATGGCGTCCTTGACGGTGCCCAGCGACACCCGGCCGCACTCGCACACGATGGTCTCGGTCTCGAGCGAGGCGAGGTCCACGCCCTTGTAGAGGGCGACGGCCTTCTTGATGACGTCGTAGGCCATGACGCTGCAGTGCATCTTCTGGGGCGGCACGGCGGGGACGGCGGAGTCGTCGCGCAGGGCCTTCTCGACGTCCAGGTTGGTGATGCGGGAGGCCTCGTCGACGGTATGGCCCATGCAGAGCTCGGCCATCATGTCGGAGGAGGCGATGGCCGTGCCGCAGCCGAAGCTCTTGAACTTGGCGGCCTTGATGACGTGGGTCGCGGGGTCCACCACCCAGTAGAGGCGCACGGCGTCGCCGCAGGCCTCGGCCCCGTGGTCCGCGACGACGAGCCTGCCGCCGAGCCTCCGCGCGTCGGCCTCGGTGAGCTCGCCGCGGTGCGCGGGGTTGTCCATGCGCTGGGACACCTTGCGGGAGTAGTTCTCCCAGAGGGCCCCGCCGATCAGGTCGTCTTTGCCCATGGCGTCGCTCCTAGTAGGTCGATGAGATGGCCCGCAGGCGCCCCACGGCCTGCGCGAAGACGTCGACGGCGGTGTCGACCTCGTCCTGGGTCGTGAAGCGCGAAAGGCTCAGGCGGATCCCGGTGTGGGAGAGCTCGGGCCCCGCGCCGATGGCCGAGATGATGGGGCTGGCCTCGAGCGACTCCGAGGCGCAGGCCGAGCCGGTCGAGGCCGCGATGCCGTTCTTGTTGAGGTCCCAGAGCAGGGCCTCGCCCTCCACGCCGCGCACGCTCAGGAAGGTCGTGTTGGGCACGCGCAACTCACGCCGGCCGATGACCATGGTGTCCGGGATCTTGGCCAGGGCATCCTCGAGCCGGTCGCGCAGGCGGCGCACCTCGGCGTCCTCGAAGGGGAGGTTGCGCACGGCCAGCTCCATGGCCAGGCCCATGCCCACGACGGAGGCCACGTTGAGGGTGCCGGCGCGCTTGCCCGCCATCTGCTCGCCGCCGTGGAGCAGGGGGGGCAGCCGCAGGCCCTTGCGGATGAAGAGCCCGCCGGCGCCCTTGGGGCCGTGGAACTTGTGGGCGCTGAAGGTCAGGAAGTCCACCGGGACCTCCTGGACGTCGACCTTCACCTTGCCGATGGCCTGGACCGCGTCCGTGTGGAACAGGACGCCCTTCTGCCGGCAGACCTCGGCGATCTCCTTGACGGGGAAGACGATGCCGGTCTCGTTGTTGGCCCACATGACCGAGACCAGCGCGGTGCGCGAGGTGATGGCGTCCCGGACGGCGTCGGCCTCCACGCGGGCGTCCCTGTTGACGGGCAGGAAGGTCACCTTCACGCCCAGGGTCTGCAGGAAGCGCGCGGTGTTGCCCACGCAGGGGTGCTCCACGGAGGTCGTGATGATGTGGTCCTTGGCGCCGTTGCGGATGTGGTCGAACCAGACGCCCTTGAGGACCGTGTTGTTGCCCTCCGTGGCGCAGCCGTTGAGGAGGATGTCGTCGGCGTCGCCGGCGTTGATGCCGGCGTAGAGCCTGTTCATGGCCACCCGCAGGTCGGGGTGGACCTCGGTGCCGAACTGGTGCAGGGAGTTGGGGTTGCCGTACCGCTCGCAGAAGAACGGGTCCATGGCCTGGCGCACCAGGGGGTCCACGATGGTCGTGGCGTTGTTGTCCAGGTAGATCCTTTTCATGGCGGCGCTCCGGTGGGCAACCACTCTCCACCCTCACGGGGAGGTGAGTCGCCGAGGGGGCTGAGTTGCTCCGATGATCATTATAGTAAACCAGAGTGTCCGATTATTAGATGTCGTCGCCGGCAGGAAGGATTCCGGGGGACGGCGGTCAGGCGGCGTCGGGCAGGCCGAAGAGGGAGAGGGCGTTGCCGGTGGTGCGCCGGGCCGCCTCCGAAACGTCCAGCCCCCAGACCTCGGCCAGGCGCCGCGCGAGCTCCGGGACCGAGGCGGGCTCGTTGCGCTTGCCGCGGATGCTCTGCGGGGGGAGGTAGGGGCTGTCCGTCTCGAGCACGGTGGCGTCAGGGCCTACCCGGCGGAAGGCCTCCCGCAGCGGGTCGTTCTTGGGGTAGGTGACGGGGCCGTCCGCCCCGATGGCGAACCCCAGGCGGGCGCAGGCCACGGCCTGGTCGGGCGTCCCGGAGAAGCAGTGCACGACCCCCCAGAAGCGGCGGGCCGCGGGGGGCGCCGGGAACCGTTCGGCCAGGATGGCGAGGAGGTCGGGGTAGGCCGAGCGGCAGTGGATGACGACGGGCATGTCCCAGGACCTGGCCGCGGCGAGCACGGCCTCGAAGGCCCGGCGCTGGACCGCGGGGGCGAGGTCGGTCTTGGCGTAGTCGAGGCCGGTCTCGCCGACCGCGACGACCTCGGGCAGCCTGGCCTTGCTCCCGAGTTCGGCGAGCAGGCCCTCGGAGTATTGCGCCGCGTAGTACGGGTGGAGGCCCAGGCTGCAGCGGATGGCGGGCCGGGCGCGGCAGAGCGCGACGGCCTTGGGCCAGTCCGCCGGGGAATCGGCGATCTCGATGATCCGGCCCACGCCCGCGGCCCGGGCCCGCTCGATGACGGCCGAACGGTCGGCGTCGAAGCCCGGGTCCGTGAGGTGCGCGTGGGTGTCGATGAGCTCCATCAGCGCCGGAGCCCGCCCTTCTTGCGGGCTTTCTTCTTCACGGGCTTCTCCTGGGCCGGTTGGTCGGCCCCTTTGGGGGGCGGGGCCGGCATCCTGGCGTAGAAGGCCAGCACCGCGGGGTCCTTCTCCCAGGCCAGGTACTCCTTGACGGTCTTCTCGGCGCGCTCGAAGCCCGCGTAGTAATGGTCGATGACCATGACCTTGGTGAGGAACCGCAGGGCGGGGTTCGGGTCGAAGAGGGCTTTCTCCGCCGGCGGGTAGGCGTTGACGGCGTCGATGTCCGCCAACAGGTTGAGCGCCCGCGCCCGCACGAAGGGGCTCTTGGAGTCCAGCCAGTCTCCCCGGCGGACCAGGATGGCCTCGCGGTGCGCCTTGGCGAGCTGGAAGAGGGCGTAGTCCGCGTTGTGGCGGACGATCTCGGTGTCGTCGTCGAGGAGCTCTCCGAGCTCCTCGATCCAGCGGGGGTCCAGCGCCTGCGCGGCGCGCTCGCAGGCCTGGGCGCGCAGGGAGGCGTCCTCGGCCTTGAGGAACCGGCCCAGGAGGGGGGGTTGCACGCCCCGCAGGGCCTCCTCGCGCCTGGTGTCGAGGATCCGGCGGATGACGAGCTCGAGGGGCTCGCCGTCCTCCCAGGAGGGCCGCTGCAGGTAGATCGCGACGCAGTAGGGGAGCGCGGCCTCGGGGTCGGCGCGGTGCTTGATGTTGAGCTGGGCCAGCTTCTCGGCGGTGTAGAGGTCGTCGGGGGAGAGCTTCCAGGCCGCGGCCAGCGCCTGGAGGGCGGCCTCGGGAGCGTGGTCGAGCAGGGCCAGCGCCCCGTCGGCCTGCCGCGCGCCGGCGTGGCTGGGGTTGCGGCTGAGCGTCTCGATGACGATGGCGCGCACCGAGTCCGTCTCGCCGCGGGCCAACGCCGAGAGCGCCATGGCGGAGAAGGCGGCGGGGCTGTCGGGGTGGGCGGCGACGATGTCCTTGAGGAGCTGCTGGCTCGCGGCGGGGGCCGGGCTGTCCCTGCCGGAGAGGCGCATCTGGGCGATCCGGCCCAGTTCGTTTAGGGCCAGCCGGCCCTCGCGGGAATCGGGCTCCAGCGCGGCCAGCTTCCCATACCAGGTGACGGCGGTCCCGATGTCCCCCAGGGTCTTGCCGAAGAGCTCCGCGCCGTAGAGCCGGAGCGCCTTGTCGCGCGGGTTGGCGGCGAGGGCCTTGTCGACGATCCTCAACGCCTCCTGGACGTCGCCGCGGGCCGCGGCGATGTGGGCGAGGTAGTTCAGCACGCCGGGGTGGTTCGGGCTGGCCGCCAGGCGGGCGTTCAGCCGCGCCGAGCTCTGCGGCGAAGGGTCGAAGGGCTCGCCGTCGAGGAAATGGGCGCCTCGATGGGCGATGACGAGGGTGTGGGCGCGGCTGAAGGCCTCCTCGCCGAAGAAGGAGCGCGCCGAGCTCATCACGTAGAAGGCGTCGACGAAGAGCCCCGCGCGGTACAGCGCGTCGGCCAGCTGCAGGTGGGTCTTCGGGTCGAGGTAGCGGTCCCGATAGGCTCGGCGGGCGAGGGCGAGGTCCGCGGGCGTCCTCGGGCTGGGAGCGGCCAGGGCCGGCGGGGGGGCGGGGTGCTTGGGGTTGAACCAGCTCCAGATCCAGGAGGCGTAGACGCCCAGGGCGGCCAGCAGGGCGACGCAGGCCGCCGCGATGAACACGTCGTGGGTGTGGATTCGTTTCTTCACGGTGATGGCCGGAGCCGGGCGGGCCCTACATCTCGGTTTCGGTCTCTCGCAGGCTCATGACGATCTCCCGGAAGATCTCGTCGTCTTGCCCTGCGGTGAAGACGTAGAGGACCTTCTCTCCCAGGACATAGGCTTCGGTCCTCTGGAAAGGCGTCTCGATGGTCACCTGGTAGGCCTTGAGCGTGGAGACCTGGAGGGGCTTTTTCGAGTACTTGTCGCCGCGCTGGGACAGCAGGTTGTCGAGGAACCGGCCGAGCTGGTCGAAGGCCGCGGGGCTGTCCGCGAAGCGGTTCGTCTCCACCTCGAGACGCACGATGCCGAGCTGGCCGAAGAGGCCCTCGTGGACGAAATTGGTGGGATCGGTGCCCCGCTTGCAGAAATGGACCAACTCGAGGGCCTGCTGGAAGTCCTTGGCGCTGATGGTCGCCTCGTAGCCCTCCGGCAGGCGGATGACGTAGCCGGTCTTGCCCAGGAAGGCGCCCTCCGGTCCCTGGGGCCTGGGCTGGGGGTCCTTGGGCGATGGCTGGTTGAACAGGGCGACGCCGGCCGTTCCGAGCACGATGGCCAGCCCGCAGAACAGGAATATCTTGCCCGCGGGGCTCGGCTTGCGCTCCTTGGGCAGCGGGGTCCGCAGCACGAACTTGAGGGCCTCGTCGAAATCGGCGTCGGAGATGCCGTCCTTGGCGAGCTGCTTGCGCAACTCGTCGACCGGGTGCTTGTTGATGAGGGAGCGCAGATAGGCGACGACCTCCGGGTTGGGCATCCTGAGGCCATGATATAACGAAACCGCGTTCCTTGGCAATCACTCGTCCCCCCCCGCATAGGAGGATCGAGTACGGGGGGGCGAGTAGCGGGGGGGCAAATGCCGTTCTATTAGGCGGACGGGGATGTTACGCGAGCGCTAAGAGCAGGGCCCGGCGCGCCTTGGCGCCGATGCCGGGGCACGAGGATTCCCGCGGGCCCGCGACGTTGAGCGTCGCCGGCTTGACGCGGGACAGGAACGCGCGTATCTCGGCGACCGGGTCGCCCTCCCCGAGGGACACGACGGCCGCCGGCTTGCCGTGCCGGCGGGCGAACTCGAGGGTCCTCAGCGTCCCGCCGGTCAGGGGCGCCGCCCAGGCGAGGATGAGGGTGGCGTCCGAGTCTTGGACGTTGGCCTCGGTCCGGGCGGGGTAGTCCGGCGACGGGCTTTCCTTCATAGGATAGCGCGCCGGGACCGGGCCGTCCTCGGCCAGGCGTCCCTTGGGGACGGTCCCGCCGCAGGGGATGCCGAGCTCGAGCGCCGCGTCGAGCGCGGCCCGGTCGACGCCCGTCTGCCCGCCCGAGATGACGCGCCGCGGCCGCACAGGACCGTTCAGCGCCCGCCCCGCAGGCCCAGGAGGACCAGGCAGGTCGTCTCCACGGTGGGGACCCCCACGGGGCGGCCGTCCCTGTCGTAGTCGGCGACGAACCCGCCCGAGGAATCCTGCTGCAGCGCCAGCCGGCCGATGATCTGCCGGCGCTGGGGGAGCTTCTCGCCCAGCTTGCGCGCGGCCAGGAGGGCGAGCCCGAGCTTGCGGGTGCTGTAGAGCTGGGTGTGGAACGACTCCTTGTCGAGGAAGCCCTGCCCGTCCCACATCATGACGGCTTTCCTGTAGTGCGCGAGCGCGGTCGCGGGGGCGGTCTTCCTCCGGGCGATGGCGGCCAGGAAGAGGAGGTCCGCGTTCTCTTCCCAGCGGTCGACCTTCCGGTCCGTGAGGCGCTCGGTCCTGACCCGCTTCTCGCCGATCTTGGACACCGTCACCAGCTCGGACTCGCGGAAGATCATGGGCTTGTCGATCTCGTCGAAGACGATCTCGATCCTCCCGCCACCGGCGGCGGGGTGGCGGGCCAGGGCTGTCCTGATCTTCTCGGCGAGCTTGGGGCGGTCGGCGGCCAGCACGCGGGCGGCCAGGTAGTTGTCCTGGAACAGCCAATAGTCGTTGGAGCCTTTGAGCTGCCGGAGCAGGCCGACGCCGGGGTCGAACATCCCTTCGAGGTAGCCCAAGGCCGCGCCTGCCGAGGGCTCGGCGCCGGGGTCCGCCTGGACCGGCGGCTTGGCGTCGGCTGTCGCGGTCCGGGGCGCGGGCCCCGCCCAGGACGGGCCGGCGCTCCAGGCCAGGCAGACGGCCGCTAGGAGCGGGAGGTTCACGGCGTTGATGATACGAATTGGGGCGGGGGGACGCAAGAACGCGGCGCGGCCGCCAGCGACCTTGCGGGGCGTGAAAAAATGTTAATATTACGAGATTGACCGGGTCCGGGCGGCGCCGTTCGAAGGCGCCGCCGCGTCGGGTATTGGGGTCAACCTAGGAGACAGACATGTCCAACCGTTTTACGGAACGCGCGCAGCGGGTCATCCTCATCGCCCAGGAGGAGGCCAAGCGGCTCAACCACGACTACGTGGGCACCGAGCACATCCTGCTGGGGCTGATCGCGCTGGGCGAGGGCGTGGCCGCGCAGGTGCTGGCCAACCTCGGGGTGGACCTGCGGCGGGTCCGGGCGGAGATCGAGAAGATCGTCGGCACGGGCGACAACGTGATGCTGCTCGGCGAGATCCCGTTCACCCCGCGGGCCAAGAAGGTGCTCGAGTACGCCGTCGAGGAGGCCCAGCACATGGGCCATTCCTACGTGGGCACGGAGCACCTGCTCCTGGGCCTCATCCGCGAGGAGGAGGGCGTGGCCGCGCGGGTCCTCGAGAACCTGGGGCTGCGGCTCGAGGTGGTGCGCGAGGAGGTCCTGAACCTCCTCGGGGAGGGGCAGCAGCCCCAGCAGGGCGGCGCGGGCGGTCAGCCCCAGGCCGGCCCGGGCGGCCGCTCGAAGTCCAAGACCCCGACCCTCGACGAGTTCGGCCGGGACCTCACGGTCCTGGCGCGCGAGGGCAAGCTCGACCCCGTCATCGGCCGCATGGACGAGATCGAGCGGCTCATCCAGATCCTGGCCCGGCGGACCAAGAACAACCCGGTCCTGATCGGCGACCCCGGCGTGGGCAAGACCGCGATCGTCGAGGGGCTGGCGCAGAAGATCGCGTCCGGCGACATCCCGGAGATCCTCGCGGGCAAGCGGGTGATGACCCTGGACCTGGCCCTGGTCGTGGCCGGCACCAAGTACCGCGGCGAGTTCGAGCAACGGCTCAAGAACATCATCGAGGAGATCCGCAAGTCCAAGAACTCGGTCATCCTGTTCGTCGACGAATTGCATACGGTCATCGGGGCTGGAGCGGCGGAGGGGGCGATCGACGCTTCGAACATGCTGAAGCCCGCGCTGGCGCGCGGGGAGCTCCAGTGCATCGGCGCGACCACGATGGACGAGTTCCGCAAGCACATCGAGCACGACGCGGCCCTCGAGCGCCGGTTCCAGCCGATCCTGGTCGACCCGCCGTCGGTCGAGGAGACCGTCCTCATCCTCAAGGGCCTGCGCGACAAGTACGAGGCGCACCACAAGGTGAAGTACGACGACGGCGCCCTCAAGGCCGCCGCCGAGCTCGCCGACCGCTACATCTCGGAGCGGTTCCTGCCCGACAAGGCGATCGACCTCATCGACGAGGCCGGCTCCCGGGCGAGGCTGCAGAGCTCGGAGACCCCGATCCAGTTCAAGGAGAAGGAGGCCGAGATCGACAAGGTCGTCAAGGAGAAGTCCGGGGCCATCTCGGGCCAGGAGTACGAGAAGGCCGCCCGCCTGCGCGACAAGGAGAAGGAGCTCCGCAAGGCGCTGGAGGAGGCCAAGAAGAAGTGGCGCGAGAAACGCGACCTCACTGTCCCCACCATCGGGACCGAGGAGATCGCGACCGTCGTGTCGAAGTGGACCGGCATCCCGGTGACGAGCCTCACCGAATCGGAGACCGAGAAGCTCGTGCACATGGAGGGGAGCCTCCACGAGCGTGTCATCGGCCAGCACGAGGCCCTCAAGCTCATTTCCCAGGCCATCCGCCGGTCCCGCGCGGGCTTGAAGGACGCCAAGAAGCCCATCGGCTCGTTCCTGTTCCTGGGGCCCACGGGCGTGGGCAAGACGGAGCTCGCCCGGACCCTGGCGGAGTTCCTCTTCGGCAACGAGGACTCCCTCATCCGCATCGACATGAGCGAGTACATGGAGAAGTTCTCGGTCTCGCGCCTGATCGGCGCGCCCCCGGGCTACGTCGGCTACGAGGAAGGCGGCCAACTCACCGAGGCGGTGCGCCGCAAGCCCTACTCCGTGGTCCTCATGGACGAGATCGAGAAGGCGCACCCGGACATCTTCAACATCCTCCTGCAGGTCATGGACGACGGCGTCCTCAGCGACAACCTCGGCCACAAGGTCAGCTTCAAGAACACGGTGTTCATCATGACCTCCAACGTGGGCGCGCGGCTCATCTCGCGCGGCAAGTCCCTCGGGTTCGTAGCCGCGGAGGAGGCCTCCGTGCGCGACTACGACAAGATGAAGACCACCGTGATGGACGAGGTCCGCCGGGTCTTCAACCCGGAGTTCATCAACCGGGTCAACGAGATCGTGGTCTTCAAGCCGCTCACCGAGGAGGAGATGGGGCACATCCTCAAGCTGCAGATGAAGCGCGTGAGCGCCAAGGTGGAGGCCCAGGGCTTCAAGATCGAGATCACGGCCGCGGCCGAGAAGCTCCTCATCAAGACCGGCTTCGACCCGAACTACGGCGCCCGGCCCCTGCTGCGCACCATCCAGCGGCTCATCGAGGACCCGTTGTCCGAGGACATCCTGCTCAAGAAGTTCCCGCAGGGCGGGACGATCTTCGCCGACGTGAGCCCCGAGGACGCCGACAAGCTCGTCTTCACGGGCCAAGCGGCGGCCAAGACGACGCCGTAAAGAGAAAGGGGCATGGAAGAACGGCAGCCTGCCCCCCCTAATGCTCGCTCCCCCCGCGGGGGGGAGCTCGCGGCTTCGGGGCGCATCGCGCCGAACCGTCCCGGGAGCGGCCTGCGCGCCCAGGACATCCTGGTGGGCGCCGTGCTCTTCGCCGTGGCGGTGGCCTACCCGCTGGGGTTCGGCCTGGACTGGAGCGAGCGCATCGACGCGCCCGTGATCGAGGACGCCCCGGAGGCGCCGTCGCCCCCCGAGGCGCCCGCGCCGTCGCCCGACGCCGTCGCCCCGCGCCCCGCGCCCGTCGCGGCGCCCAAGCCCGTCGAGCCCCCCCGGGCGCCCGCCGCCCCGCAGGCTTGGGCGCCGGACCCCGCGGCGGCGGCCTGGGAGCGGATGACGGAGGACCTCTTCCGCCTGGCGGCGTCCTACCGCGGCCGCGTGGCCATCGTGCTCAAGGACCTCTCGACCGGCAACACGTGGACGTACCACCAGGACGACCTGTTCCCGGCGGCGAGCCTCATCAAGGTGCCGGTCATGATCTGCGTCTTCGCGGCGATCAACGACGGGAAGCTCGCGTTGAGCGACAAGATCGCCCTGCGCCGGCAGCACCGGACGGGGGGCTCGGGCTCGGTCAAGTGGCTCCACGATGGGACGCGCTTCACGGTGCGCGAGCTCCTCTACCGCATGATCAACGAGTCCGACAACACGGCCACGGCCATGCTCCTCGACACGATCAGCTTCCGGTTCGTGCAGGAGCAGCTCCCCAAGGTCGGCCTCTTCTACACGGAGGTGAACGCCGAGGGGCTGAGCATCAAGAGCGGCCGGGTCCCGCGCGAGAACTACACGACGGCCCGCGAGATGACCATGCTGCTGGAGCGGATCTATCGGGGAGAGGTCGTCAACCGGGCGTCGAGCGAGCTCATGATGGACATCCTCCGGCACCGGCGGGCCACGCGCTCGCGCCTCGCCAAGGGGCTGCCCCGGGGCTGGGAACTCGCCCACAAGACGGGCCTGCTCCGGCAGGCCTGCCATGACGTCGCGGTGGTCCTGACCCCCCACGGGGACTATGTGCTGACGGTGCTGACCGGGCACAACAACTCCTACGGGACCGCCAAGGACTTCATCTCGCGGCTCGGCAAGGTCACGTTCAAGTACTACGAGACCCGCGGCCACCTGCTGGCCAAAGCCTCGGCACGCAGGGGGACGCTGGCGGTCCCTTGAGGGCCTCCTTGGCGCTGGCCGCCCTGTTGGCCGGGGCGTGGTGCGGGGGCGCCGTCGCGGCGGCCGGCGACGAGGACGTCGCCATCCAGAAGTACCTCGTCCATCTCTACCTCGGAGACCCGCTGGAGACCGTCCAGAGCATCTACCCCCCGCTGCGGGATTGGCCGTCGTACGTGGAACCAAAAGGCAGGGTCACTCGTATGAAGCTGCAGAGGGTCTCGGCGCGGCACTTCCCGGCCAACGTCGACATCATGTGGGTCGGGCTGCGCCACGACCGCGTCGTCGAGATCCAGCTGGTCTACGACGCCGACTACTCGAGCGAGACCACGGTCGAGGGCCTGGCCAACGAGCTGTCGCTGATCTACGGGGAGGCGAAGCTGTCGGGGACGGGCAAGTTCTATTGGACGGACGGGGCGCGGGTCCTGAGGGTGTTCAACGCCCAGGTGCCCGTGCTCAGGGACGGGGAGCGGGCGGTGGAGCTGCGCACCAGCCTGCAGCTCATGACCGCCGATCTGGTGGTCACTCGCCCCTCCCCACGGGGGGGCGAGTAGCGGGGGGGCCAAAGCCGTTTCATCGGGATGCATCCCCCACGGGGGCGAGCAGGGGCGATATGGTACAATGTCGCCGGGAACGCCGGGAGGAAAGGAGATATCTCATGAACACGCACGCCGAGACGCAAGCCAAAGGGAAGGCGCTGGAGCTGGCCTTGTCCCAGATAGAGAAAGCCTTCGGCCGCGACGCCATCATGAAGCTGGGCGACCGCGCCGCCAAGATCAAGGTCGAGGTCATCCCGACCGGCGTGCTCTCGCTGGACCTGGCGCTCGGGGTGGGCGGCATCCCCCGGGGCCGCGTCGTCGAGATCTTCGGGCCGGAATCGTCGGGCAAGACCACGCTCGCGCTGCAGGTGGCGGCCCAGGCCCAGCGCCTCGGCGGCACCGCCGCCTACATCGACGCCGAGCACGCCATGGACCCGGACTACGCCCGCAAGATCGGCGTCGACGTCGAGAACCTCCTGATCGCGCAGCCGGACTCGGCCGAGGAGGCCCTGGAGATCACGGAGAAGCTGGTCCGCTCGAGCGCGATCGACGTCATCGTGGTCGACTCGGTGGCCGCCCTGGTCCCGAAGGCCGAGATCGAGGGCGAGATGGGCGACAGCCACATGGGGCTCCAGGCCAGGCTCATGAGCCAGGCCCTCCGGAAGCTCACGTCGTCGATCTCCAGGTCCAAGACGAGCCTCATCTTCATCAATCAGATCCGCCACAAGATCGGCGTCATGTTCGGCAACCCCGAGACGACGACCGGGGGCCTGGCGCTCAAGTTCTACGCGAGCATGCGGCTCGACATCCGCCGCATCGAGAACATCAAGGAGGGGGACGCCGTCATCGGGGCGCGCGTGCGCGTCAAGGTCGTCAAGAACAAGGTCGCCCCGCCGTACCGGTCCGCCGAGTTCGAGATGATCCACGGCTTCGGGGTGTCCCGCGAGGCGTGCCTGCTGGACATGGCCGTCGAGAACCAGATCGTCGAGAAGTCCGGCTCGTGGTTCCTCTACAAGGGCACGCGCCTGGGGCAGGGGAGGGAGGCGGCCAAGACCTGGCTCAAGGGCACCCCTGAGACGGCCGGCGAGATCGAGAAGACGCTGCGCGCCAAGTTCCTGGTGGGCGGGGCCGAGGACGCCGGGGCCGCCAAGGCCGCCGAACAGGCGAAGGTCCCGGCCGTCGCGGCGGGCAAGGCCCCCGCGGTCGCGGGAAGGCCGAAGTAGCGCTGCTCTTGCCGGATCAGCGGGGCGGCCTGCCGGAGGAGTACCTCAAGCACCTCGCGCTCGAGCGGGGCCTGGCGCGCAACACGGTCTCCAGCTATGCCTCGGACCTCAAGCAGTGGCTCGGCTACCTGGAACGGGGCGGCGTGGACCCCCTGGCGGCCACGCGGGACCACGTCGCGGACTACCTCTGGAAGCTGAAGTCGGACGGGCTGTCCGCCGCCTCGATGTTCCGCAAGACCGAGGCGCTCAAGTCCTTCTACGCGTTCCTGGCGGCCGAGGGCCGCGTCGGGGCGAGCCCCCTGGCCACGTTCCGCTCGCCCAAGCTCCAGGAGCGCCTGCCCAAGTGCCTCAGCGAGGAGGAGGTGGCCAGCCTCTTCCGCGCCCCGACCCGCGACACGTTCGAGTCCAGCCGGACGCGCGCGATGCTCGAGCTCCTCTACGCCACCGGCATGCGGGCCTCCGAGGTGGTGGCCCTGAAGGCGGAGTACGTCAACCTGGACGACGGCTGGATCCGCGTGCTGGGCAAGGGCGCCAAGGAGCGCCTGGTGCCCATCCACGAGCGCGCCAAGGCCGCGCTCAGGGCCTACCTCGGGCTGCGCCAGCGGCGGTTCTCGGGCCGGGCGACCGACGCCGAGATCTTCATCGGCCGGCGCGGCAGGAGGCTTTCCCGCGTGCAGTTCTGGCGGGACCTGAAGGCGCTGGGGCGCAGGGCGCAGATCAAGGTCCCGCTCCACCCGCACCTGCTGCGCCATAGCTTCGCGTCGCACCTGCTCTCGCATGGCGCGGACCTGCGGTGCGTCCAGGAGATGCTCGGCCACTCCAGCCTCGCGACGACCCAGATCTACACCCACCTCGAGAAGGCGGGCCTCAAGAAGGCGCACGAGAAGTCCCACCCCCGGGGCTGACGGCCCCGACGGCCGTATACTTGACGTCGAAAATAAGACATAATGCTGTGAACCCCCAGGGCGCCAGGTCAGCTCGGGCCGTGTCGGGTACGGAGGAGACCCAGTGGCAAAGAAACTCTACGTAGGAAGCCTGCCGTTCGACGTGACGGAGGACCAGCTCCACGCCCTGTTCACGGCTTGCGGCCAAGTCGTGAGCACGAAGCTGATTTCGGACAAGTACAGCGGCCAGTCCCGAGGATTCGGGTTCGTCGAGATGGCCGATGACGCCGAGGCGCTGGCGGCCATCCAGAAGATGCACGGCACGACGGTGGGGACCCGCAAGATCGTGGTCAACGAGGCCAAGCCCATGGAAGCCCGGGGCCCTGGCGGCGGCGGGCATGGCGGCGGGTTCGGCGGCGGCGGGGGAGGAGGGGGACGCGGCGGCCACGGCGGGCGGGGCGGCCATGGCGGGCGGGGCGGCCACGGCGGACGCGGCGGCGGTGGCGGCGGCTACAACCGCTGGTAGGAAGATCACCTCTTCCGCTTCGCGACGGCGGAGCGCAACGGCCGGTCCCCACGGGGACCGGCCGATTCATTGTCAGACCCTCTCGACGACGACGGCGCCGCCCATCCCGCCGCCGGCGCGCCTGTCGCCCCCCTCGCGCCGCGCGCTCGGGCTGATGCCCGCCCTCCGAAGGAAGCTGCTCCGGGCGGGGGGCTCTCCATGGAGGGGGCTTTGCCCCCTCCGCTGGCGTCTTCGCCCAGGACGACCGTCGTGGCGGACGGCGGTCGGGCAGGAAGACGGTCGTCTCCCCCGAAGAGGAATGGTCCTAGAGCGCCGTTAGGGTCAGACCCTCTCGACGACGACGGCGCCGCCCATCCCGCCGCCGGCGCAGGCGGCGATCATGCCCAGGCGCGCCGAGGCGTCCTGCTTCATCCCGTAGAGCAGGTTGAGCATCAGCCGGGCGCCGGTGGCGCCCAGGGGGTGGCCGAGGGCGATCGAGCCGCCGTTCTGGTTGAGGGCGCCCGAGACGTACTTCGAATGCCAATCGTGGCCGAAGCGCTCCTTGCCTACTTTGAAGATGCCCAGGACCGTGGCCGCGAAAGGCTCGTGCAGCTCGATGCGGTCGAGCTGGTCGAACGAGACGCCGGCCCGCTTGAGCGCCAGGGGGGCGGCCAGGGCGGGGGCCAGGCCCATGTAGGCCGGGTTGTTGCCGTAGAACCCCCAGCCCTTGATCTCGGCGAGGATGTCGAGGTTGAGGGCCTTGGCCCGTGGCTCCGTGGCGACGATGATGACGGCCGCCCCGTCGGACCGGCCGCAGGAGTTGAAGAGCGTCACGCTTCCCGTGGAGAGGCCTTCCTGGTAGGTCCGCCCTTCGATGAGGCTCCCGAAGTCCCGGTAGAAATTCTTGATCGGGTAGATCGAGTTGTCGAAGAGGATGGGGGCCTTGGCGAACATCTGGGGCTTGGCGATGAGGTCCTCCCGCAGGAAGGGGTACTCGTCCTTCTCCAAGGTGGCGCAGCCATTGGTTGCGCCGCCGTCGACCTTGACGGGCTCGACGTGGGAGGCGTAGAAGCCCTTGTTCCAGGCCTCGACCGAGCGCCGGAAGCTCTCGTGGGCGTACCGGTCCTGCTCGTCGCGGGTGATGCCGTGCATCTGGGCGCAGACCTCGGCGGTGGCGGCCATGTTGATCTTCTTGACCGGGTCGGTGAGCCCCTCCTCCATGGAATCGACGACGCGAACCTGGGGGCTCTCGAGCATGGCGGCCCACTTGGCCTTGACCACGTCGAGGCTGCGCAGCTCCTTGGCCGCGCGGCTGCCCTCGATGGTGTAGGGCATGCGCGACATGCACTCCGTGCCGCCGGCCAGGTACAGCTCCCCCTCGCCCGCCAGGATGGCGCGTCCCGCGGCCGCGATGGCCTCGATGGATGAGATGCAGTTGTTCTGCACCGTGACGGACTGGGCCTTCTCCGGGAGCCCGGTCTTGGTGACGGTGACGCGGGCGAGGTTGGGGGCGGAGAAGGACTGCCCGACCCAGCCGGCGATCAGGCCGTCGACCGCCTCCTTGGGGAGTCCCGAGCGCTTGACCAGGGATTCCACCGACATGGCCAGGAGGTCCTCGGGCTTGAGGGTGGAGAGGGAGCGGGAGATGTGGCCGATGGGGGTGCGGCTGCCGGCGCAGAGGACGATCTTCTTCGGTTCAGAGAACATGGGTTGCTCCTTTCATGGCGTGTTGGGTGATCCGGCCCGCTTCGGGGCGGCGTCCGGTCTCTTCGATGGGGCTGGCGACGATGTCTCGATCCCGGTCGGCTGGAGGCGTTCCAAGAGCAGGTCGACGAATTCCTTCTTCCTGCCGGCCGCGTCGAGCTTGAGGAGGTTGTCCTTGATCTTCGCCCGGAGGTCCGCCAGGTCCTCGACCCCCGGGGGCATGTCGACGAGGGAGAGCCTGGGCCAGTCGAACGTCTTCGGGTCCGAATCGGCGAAAGCGTCGACCCACAGCTGGGTCCGCAGGTACAGGAAGTTGTCCAAGGCGACCTTGGCGGCGCTGCGATGCTCGGCGTCGTGGCGGCGCTCATCGACGAAGACCTCATAGAGCATCTTCAGGCCCCCGGCGTCCCCGGCGTTGGCCTTCTCGATGCCGGCGAGCACCGTCCGGCGGGAGACCTCGGGGGGGGCCTGCCGCTGGCAGGCGGCGCAAAGCAGCAGTGACAGGCCGGGAAGGACAAGGCCGCGCCGCAGCATGGGCGTATCTTATCAAATGCCGGGAGGGCTGGCGGTCGTGTATAATAGGTGTCCTGCATGAAGAGGCTGGTGTTCATCGGCAGCCACCTGGGATACGCCATGGAGAAGACCCCCTTGGGCGGGGGAGCCATGGTGGGGCTGCAGTTGGTGCGGCACTGGCCCAAGACCGGGGAGTTCGGCCTGACCGTGCTGGGCTCGGGGCCGGTGCCGCCGGACGCCGGCATCGAGTACGTCCAGCTCCCTCTGGCCGGTGAGCACGCGGCGCCGGTCCAGCTCTCCGAGCTCGAATACGCCCGGTTCAGCAGGCGATTCGAGGCGGCCACCACGGCCTGGCTGCTGGACAGGACCGCCGACTACCCCCCGGCCCGGACCTGCGTGATGGTCAACGACATCGCGGAGGGGCCGGACATGGAGCGGCTCGCCGCCGCGGGCTACCCCATCGTGTCGCTGTGGCATGTGGATGTGGTGGACTACTTCAACAAGCTCTACCTGCGCAACCTGGTCCTGCCGGAACGCCTGACCCGGCTCTACGAACGCTCGCGGCGCATGGGGATGAAGTGGGTGATGCCGGACATGCTCCAGATCATCTTCGAGAAGCAGCGCAACACGGTGCAGCACTCCACCAGGATGATCCTGCCGTCCAGCATGATGGCCGAGACCGTGGGCCGGTGCTACAGGCATCTCCTGAGGAACGGGGAGGACTGGGGCAAACGGATGGTGATCGTGCCGTGGGGGATGTGGGAATCCACGGTCCCGGCCGAGGCGGCCCGGGCCCAGACGGAGTCCTTGAGGAAGCATTTCCAGGTCGGCCCGGAGACCATGGTCCTGATGACGCTCAGCCGCATCGCCCCGGAGAAGGGGCTGCACCTGCTCCTGCAGGCGCTCAAGCTCGTGGAGGCGGACGAGCGGTTCGCCGGGAGGGACCTCTGCCTCTTCCTCTGCGGGGAGCCGGCCTTCATGCAGGGGGCCGCCTACATGCGCCGGGTCGAGACGTGCGCCGCCCAGTTGGGGAAGGTCCGCGTGTTCTTCCCCGGGTACCTCGCCCCGCCCGAGAAAGCCGCGTTCTTCGGGCTGGCCGACCTCTTCATCTCGCCGTCCGTGCACGAGAGCTACGGGCTCAACATCGTGGAGGCGATGCAGGCCGGGGTCGCGATCCTGGCCAGCGACCACTACGGCGTGCGCGACATCATGGAGCCGAGCTTCGGCCGGATGGCGCACTACCCGAGCCCGGCCAAGGCCCCGGGCCGCCTGGCCGAGGCCCTCAAGGAGCTGCTCCTGGACCGGGCCAGGCTCCAGGCGATGGGCGCGGCGGCCAAGACGGCCGCGGAGCGCATGTCCTTCTCGAAGACCGCCCAGAAGGTCCTTGCCTGCGCCCTCGACCTGATGGAGGGCGGGTGATGGGCCTGCCGGACGTGCCGGCCGGCGGTCTGGCGGGGCGCCGGCTCGTGCTCCGGCCGTTGGAAGCCGGGGATGCCCTGACGCTCTACGCCCTGATCGATGCGTCCCGGTCGGCCTTGAGGCGCCGGCTCAGATGGGTCGACGACGTCCATGCCATCGCGGACGTCAAGGGCTTCGTGGGCCGCGCCGCGGCGACGTCCTCCGGCGGGGCCCTGGTCCTGGGGGTCTTCGAGGCGAAGGCCGGGCGGTGCGTGGGCGTGGCGGCGCTGCAGGGGCTGGCCGAGGGCGGGCAGGTCGCGGAGCTCGGAGGCTGGATCGGCGTCGAGCGGCGGGGGCGCGGTTACGCCTGCGAGGCGGGCAAGGCGCTGGTCGGCCAGGCCTTCAGGAAATGGGGGTTGCGCCGCCTTTATGCGAGGATCGACCCGGCCAACCGCGACGGCCGCAGGGTCCTCCAGAAGCTCGGGTTCCGCTATGAGGGGTGCTTGCGGCGCGAGAAGCGGCTCAACGGCCGGTGGGTCGACCAGGAGTGCTGGGGGCTGCTGAAGGAGGAATGGATTCACTTTCCTCCCCCGCGGGGAGGAAAGTAGCGAGGGGGCATATTGTGAGCCTCCCCTGCGGGGAGGCGAGCATTGAGGGGGCGGATGTCGTTTCATTAGCGGAGGCAATATGGCAATGCGTGAGCCGGTGGCGGTGGCGGCGGTCCGTTCGCCCGTGGGCAAGCTGGGGGGAGGGTTGGCCCCGGTCCGGGCGGACGACCTGGCGGGCTACGTCATCGCGGGGCTCCTTAAGCGGGTGCCCGCGTTGGACCCGGCGGAGATATCGGACGTCTATTTCGGGTGCGCCAACCAGGCTGGCGAGGACAACCGCAACGTGGCGCGCATGGCGGCGCTGCTCGCGGGCCTGCCCCAGGCGGTGCCGGGCTGCACGGTCAACCGTCTCTGCGCCTCGGGGCTCGAGGCGGTCAACGCCGCGGCCCGCGCCATCCTGGCCGGGGAGGGGGACGTCTACATCGCCGGCGGGGTCGAGTGCATGAGCCGGGCGCCCTACGCGATCGCCAAGGCGGAGGCTGGCTATCCTTTCGGCAACCTGACGGCCTACGATACGGCCCTGGGCTGGAGGTTCCCCAACCCGAGGATGTCCAAGCTCTTCCCCCTCCTGAGCATGGGCGAGACGGCCGAGAACCTCGCCCAGAAGCATTCCATCGCGCGGGAGGAGCAGGACGCCTTCGCCCTGCGCAGCCATCAGCGCGCGGCGGCCGCCCGCGAGCGCTTCAAGGACGAGATCGTCCCCATCGTGGTCCCCGCCAAGGACGGGCCGAGGGAGGTCGCGGTGGACGAGGGCATCCGGCCCGACGCCACCCTGGAACGGCTCGCCAAGCTCAAGCCCGCCTTCCGCAAGGAAGGCGGCACCGTGACGGCGGGGAACTCCTCCAGCCTCAACGACGGCGCGGCGGCCGTGCTCCTCATGGAGGCCATGCGCGCCAAGTCCCTGGGCCTCGAGCCCCTGGCGCGCTGGGCCGGGAGCGCCGCCGCGGGCGTGGACCCCAGCTTCATGGGCATCGGCCCGGTCCCGGCCGTGAGGAAACTGCTGGTCCGGGCGGGCGTCGGGCTCTCCGAGGTGGACCTCGTCGAGATCAACGAGGCCTTCGCCGCCCAGGCGCTGGCCTGCGTGCGCGAGCTGGACCTGGACGCGGAGCGGCTCAACGTCAACGGCGGCGCCATCGCCCTGGGCCACCCCCTGGGCGCCAGCGGCGCCAGGATCACCACGACCCTGCTCCACGAGATGAAGCGCCGCGGCGCCAAGCGGGGCCTGGCCACCCTGTGCGTGGGGGTCGGCCAGGGCCTGGCCACCCTCTGGGAAGCGGTCTAGGAGCCTGAGCAGGTAGTCCATTTCGGCTGCAATCTCGGCTTTCGGCCTGTGCCTTTGCGCTGCTCAACTCGCATACCGTTCAGGTATGCTCGTTTCGCATCGCTTCGGCTCGAAATCCGCGATTTCGCCTTGAAAGCGGCTACTTGCTCAGGCTCCTAGAGCGGCTCCGGCAGGGGGGCGCCGGGGTCCTTGCGGCGGTCGATGACGTAGGAGCTTCCTTCCTGGCGCTTGGCGTGCTTCTTGAGCTCCGCGCCGTACTGGGAGATCTGGGCGTAGGAGGTCAGGGGCTTGTGCTGGTTGTGGCAGATCCCGATGGCGATGGACAGCAGGGGGTATTCCTTCTTCAGCCCGCGGCGGTCGGTCGAGACGATCCGCCGCTTCTTGCGGTCGACCTCGTTGTAGAAGGAAAGGGACATCTCGTCGAATTCCCGCACGATGCGCTGGGCGAGGCCTTCCATCTGGTCCGGGGTCGCGATCATGATGAAGTCGTCCCCGCCGATGTGGCCGATGAAGCAGGGGGGGGAGGCCGTGGTGGCGACGCGGATGAAGAGCTTGCCGGACTCCTTGATGACGTTGTCCCCGGAGTCGTAGCCGTAGGCGTCGTTGTAGGCCTTGAACTGGTTGATGTCGAGGTAGAGCACCGCCAGCGGCCGCTGGCCCGCCACGGCCTCCTCGATGTGCCGCTCGATGGACACGTTGCCCGGCAGGTGGGTGAGCGGGTTGGCGTCCAGGCCCTGGCGGGAACGGCGGATGATCATCCGGATGCGGGCCAGGAGCTCGGAGAGGTCCACCGGCTTGGTGATGAAGTCGTCGGCCCCCAGGTTGAGGCCCTCGACCTTGGTCGAGCCGCCCGAGGTCGCCGACAGGATGATGATGGGGAGGTGCTCCAGCAGGGGGTCCTGGCGCACCGCCGAGCACACCTCGAAGCCCGACATCAGCGGCATCGACAGGTCGAGCACGACGATGTCGGGCGGGTTGGCGCGGATGGCGTCGAGGGCCTCCCTGCCGTTGGTGGCCGCGTCGACCTGGAACCCCTCTTTTTCCAGCGCCGATCGCAGGAGCTCGAGCAGGTCCGGCTCGTCGTCGGCGACGATGATCCGGGTCGGTTGGTGCCCTGGGAGGTCCGCGGTCACGGCGTCAAGATAGCTATTTGCGGCGGCGGCTGTCTAGTAGTAGTCACTCGACCCTCCCGACGGGAGGGTCGAGTAGCGGGTGGGGCTGATGCCGTTTCATCAGGATGCCTCCCCAATTTGCTAATATTGCTGGCCGTTCGGCCGAAGACGCGATTGCGATTGCAGGACAAGCGCTTTTGGATAAGCCCCGGGACCGCCTCAAACCGTACGCCAAAGCATCTCGGCATATGGGGGGGCTCTACCACGGCCTGCAGTTCGCGGTCACGGCCATCGGGGGGCTGGCGGTCGGGTATTGGCTCGACCAACGGTGCCTGCCGTCTCCCCTGGGCACGCTCGGCGGGTTGTTCTTGGGCGCGGTCTTGGGGATGTACATCATGGTCAGGGAGATGAGATGACGAGGGTCCTGGCGTTGGCGGCCGGCGTCGCGGCGGCCAACGTGGCGCTCGGCTGGCGGCTTGGACTTGGCTCGTTCGCGTGGCTGCGCGGCGGCTTGGGTTGGCGCCAAGGCGTGGTCCAGGCGGCCGGGTTCCTGGGGCGCGCGGGGCTCCTGTTCCTGACGGCCCACATGATTTTCGTCATGGGGGGGCGGCCCCTGGATGTCGTATCCTTCATCATCATGGCGGCGCTGCTGCAGATGGCCGGGCAGATCTGGCTGACCGCGCGCCGCGAGAGGGTATCGCATTGAGCGAAGGCGGGCACGGCGGGCCGCTCGATTTCACCGAGCTGCTCGGGCATCACCTGGTCGACCACAAGATCGCGTCGATCGGGCTGACCAAGCACATGCTGATGATCGCGATCGCGGCCGTCATCGCCGCCGTCGTCGTCATCGCCGCGGCCCGGACCAGGGGCCGGCTGCGGACCGCGGTGGAGGCCTTCATCCTGTTCATCCGCAAGGACATCGCCGAGCCCGCCCTGGGAGACGACGCCGCGTTCTACCTCCCCTACCTGCTGACGCTGTTCGTCTTCATCCTGGTCATGAACCTCCTCGGGCTGATCCCGACCGGCGCGACGCCCACGGGCAACCTCTCGGTGACCATGACCTTGAGCGCGCTGACCTTCGTCCTGATCCACGCCTCGGGGGTCGTGCGCCACGGTCTGGCCCGGCACCTGAAGAATTTCATCCCGCACGGCGTGCCCTGGTGGGCGGTGCCGCTCGTCTGGGCCATCGAGGCGATGGGCTACCTCACGAAGTGCATCGCCCTGTGCATCCGGCTTTTCGCGAACATGACGGCGGGCCACATGGTCATCCTGCTGTTCCTGGGGCTGATCCTGCTGGGCGGGCAGGCCAGCCTCGTGGCGGGCTTCGGGGTCGCGTCGATCGCGGTCGGCCTGGCGGTGGGCCTTTACGCCCTGGAGCTGATCGTGGCGCTGATCCAGGCCTACGTGTTCACGATGCTGACCGCCATCTTCGTGGGCGGAGCATTGCATCCGGATCATTGACGCAAGGGCGCCCGCGAGGCCGCGGGGGTCTTCGGGTCGGTCAAGGAGTCTCATCTAGGAGGCACAATGGGCGAGCATCTGTACTTGGGAATCGGGTATCTGGGAGCGGGCGTCGGCGCCGGCTTGGTCGTCATGGGCGCGGCGAGCGGGATCGGCAGGGTCGTCGCGGCGGCCGTGGAAGGCATCGCGCGCCAGCCCGAGGCCGACGAGAAGATCAGGAACAACATGCAGCTCTTCATCTTCCTCATCGAAGGGCTCGGGATCATCGGGTTGGGCGTGGCTTACGTCGTCGCCCTCAACCTGGGGCTCAAAGGGCTGCCGCACTGAGGAGCGCTTCATGAAACGGACTTGCCCCCCCGAACAGAAGCAGCCCCCCCCGCGGGGGGGCTGCTGACCTATGGACAAGCTCTTCGCCGTTGACCCCGGGCTGATGGCCTGGACGGTGCTGACGTTCCTGCTGCTGCTGGCCGTGCTGGCCAGGTACGGCTGGCGTCCGCTCATTTCGGCGCTGGACGCCCAGGAGGCCAGGATGAAGGCCGACCTCGAGGGCGCCCAGGAGGCCCGCGAGGGGGCGGAGAGGATCAAGGCTGAGCTGGAGGGCCAGCTGTCCAAGCTCGACGCCAAGGGCAGGGAGCTCCTGGCCGCGGCGATGAAGGAGGGGGAGGCGGTCTCGGCGAGGATCAAGGCCGATGCCGAGGCCCAGGCTCGCGCGTCGAAAGACCGCGCCCTGGCCGACCTCGAGGACGAGAAACGCCGGCTCATCCGCGAGCTTCGCGCCGAGGTGGCCGGGCTTTCCGTGCTGGCCGCGGAGAAGCTGCTGCGCCGGTCCGTCGATCCCGGGGTGGAGAAGACGGTGCTGGAGTCGTTCCTCAAGGATATGGAGAATCAGGACCCCCGCGGGGGGTCCTGTTGAACGCTTCCGACCGGATCCTCGCCGCGCGCTACGCGACGGCGCTGTTCGACGCCGCCGTGGCGGCGGGCAGCGAGGAGCGGGTGGCGCAGGACCTGGCATCGAGCGGGGAGGTGGTCTCCCACCCGGAGGCCGCCGTGGCCTTGAAGACCCCGCGGGTCGGCGTCGCGGACAAGAAGAAGCTGCTCAAGGGGGTCCTGGAGGGCCGTTGCGCGGAGCTCGGCTTGCGGTTCCTGGACCTGCTGGTGGACAGGAAGCGCCTGGACCTGCTGCCGGCCGCCGCCGACTTCTACGGGAAGCTGCTCGCCCGCAAGCGCAAGGTGAGCCGGGCCGAGGTGCGCTGCGCCCGGGCGCTGGAGCCCGGGGCGCGGGCCGGGATCAAGGCGATGCTGGACGCTTTCTCCGGCGACAAGGTCGAGTTGGACGTGAAGGAGGACCCGGGCCTGCTCGGGGGCGTGGTCGTGAGGCTGGGCGATTGGGTGATGGACGCGAGCCTGCGCGGCGAGCTCGGGCGCATCGAGCGAGCGCTGGCCGGGGATTGACCGAGAGGGTGCCATGACGATTCGACCGGAAGAGATAACGGGAGTCATCCGCAAGCAGTTGGAGGGGTTCCGCGGCGGGACCGAGCTGCGCGAGGAGGGGACCGTCCTGCAGGTCGGGGACGGCATCGCGCGGGTCTTCGGCCTGGAGCGGGCCATGGCTGGCGAGCTGCTGGAGCTGCCGCACGGGGTGCGCGGGATGGTCCTGAACCTCGAGAAGGAGAACGTGGGGTGCGTCCTGCTCGGCCCGGGAGAGCTCATCCACGAGGGAGACCCCGTCAAGCGCACGGGCCGCGTCATGGAGGTCCCGGTCGGGGACGCCATGATCGGCCGGGTCGTCAACCCCCTGGGGCAGCCCCTCGACGGCAAGGGCCCCATCGAGACCAGCGCGACGAGGCTCATCGAGGTCGTGGCGCCCGGCGTGGTGGAGCGCGAGCCCGTGACCGTGCCGCTCCAGACCGGCATCAAGGCCATCGACGCGATGATCCCGATCGGGCGCGGGCAGCGCGAGCTCATCATCGGCGACCGGCAGACCGGCAAGACCGCCATCGTCATCGACACCATCATCAACCAGAAGAGCCAGCCCAACCGGCCGATCTGCATCTACGTCGCCATCGGGCAGAAGCAGTCCACCGTCGCCGCCGTGGCCAAGACCCTCGAAGACGCGGGCGCCATGGAGTACTCCGTCATCGTGTGCGCCGCGGCCGCGGACCCCGCGCCCCTGCTCTACATCGCCCCCTACGCCGGGTGCGCGATCGGCGAGGAGTTCCTGTGGAAGGGGAAGGACGTCGTCGTCTTCTACGACGACCTCTCCAAGCACGCCCAGGCCTACCGCCAGCTCTCGCTCCTCCTGCGCCGGCCCCCGGGCCGGGAAGCCTACCCCGGGGACGTCTTCTACCTGCACTCCAGGCTCCTGGAGCGCGCCTGCAAGCTGAGCGCCAAGAACGGGGGCGGCTCGCTGACGGCCCTGCCCATCATCGAGACCCAGGCCGGGGACGTCTCCGCCTACATCCCCACCAACGTCATCTCGATCACGGACGGGCAGATCTACCTCGAGTCGGGCCTCTTCTACGCGGGGGTGCGCCCGGCGGTCAACGTCGGCCTCTCCGTCTCGAGGGTGGGAGGCGCGGCCCAGACCAAGGCGATGAAGCAGGTCGCGGGGAAGCTGCGCATCGACCTGGCCCAGTTCAACGAGCTGGCGGCGTTCGCCCAGTTCGGCTCCGAGATGGACAAGGCTTCCCAGACCCAGCTGGCGAGGGGCGAGCGCCTGGTCGAGCTCCTCAAGCAGGACCAGTTCCGGCCGCTGGCCCTGGCGGACCAGGTGGTCTCGATCTTCGTGGGGGTCAACGGGTACCTCGACGACCTGCCGGTGGACGCGGTGCGGCGGTTCGAGGCCGAGCTCTCGGCCCACGTGCGCGCCAGCCATCCGGCCATCGTCGCCGAGATCGCCGAGAAGAAGGTCGTGGACGACGCCCTGAAGGCGCGGCTCGTGGCGGCGGTCGACGCGTTCAAGGCGCGGTTCGCCGCGGGCAAGTCACTCGCCCCCCCCACGGGGGGCGAGTAGCGGGGGGCAGATGTCGTTTCATTGGGGAGTTCCTTATAAAACAGAATATGCCCCCACAACTACTCGCCTCCCCGCGGGGGAGGCGAGTGAATGGAGGCCAGTGAATGGAGGTTCGCTGATGAGGTATCTTCTGGCGCTGCTCGTGATGGCGTTGGCGGCCGCCGCAAGCCCGGCGCAGGAGGGAGGCGGGGGCGCGCTCATGAACCTGAGCTGCATCGAGGCGCTCGTGGCCATCGACGCCGATTGGCTGGCCGGCGTGTTCTCGTTCGTGCCGGAGAAAGACAGCCCCACCGCCTTCGCCGACATCATCGTGCGCAACAAGGCGGCCATGAAGAGGTACCTGGGCAAGCTCTCGAGGGATTATCGCGCGGCCAAGGGGATCTCGGAGTGGGACCACGAGGTGGTCATGAAGGCCCTCGAGCTCTACGGCTCCCCGCTGGCCGAGGCCGTGGGCAAGCCGGACTCGTCCGTCCGGGAGAGGCTCGGGACGCTGAGCCTGGCGCCCACCATGTCGCTGGGCGAGCTGTCGATGAGGAGGAAGGGCGGATGAGGGCGCTGGTCACCGGGGCCGCGGGGTTCATCGGTTCGAACCTGGTCGCGGCGCTGGCGCGGGAGGGGGCCTCGGTCGTCGGGCTGGACGACTTTTCCGTCGGGAATTTCGAGAACCTGAGGGGCTTCGCGGGGGACGTGGTCGCGGCCGACGTCTGCGACGTCGCCGGGTGGGGGAGGCGCGCGGGCAAGGTGGACGCCGTCTTCCACGAGGCCGCCATCACGGACACGACCGTGACCGACCAGCTGAGGATGATGCGGGTCAACGTGGAATCCTTCCGCGACCTCCTGGAGTGGGCGGCGCAGGCGAGGGTCAAGACGGTCGTCTACGCCTCGAGCGCGGCCCTGTACGGCGACGGCGCGGTCCCGATGAGGGAGGGCGCCCGGCTCAACCCGCTCAACATCTACGCCTTCTCGAAGCGGGCCATGGAGGCGGTCGCGGCCGGGGCGCAGAAGCGGCATCCGAGGATGCGCATCATCGGGCTGAGGTACTTCAACGTCTATGGGCCGGGGGAGTCGTTCAAGGGAAAAGCTGCCAGCATGATATGGCAGCTTCATCAGCAGATGTGCGCGGGCTTGCGCCCGCGCATCTTCGAGTTCGGCGACCAGTACCGCGACTTCGTCTACGTCAAGGATGTGGTGGCCGCCAACCGCGCGGCCCTGACGAGAGGGCGCAGCGGGGTCTACAACGTCTGCACCGGGCTCAAGACGACCTTCAACCAGGTCGTCGAGTCCCTCAACAAGGCGCTGGGGACGCGCCTGGCGCCGGACTATTTCAAGAACCCCTATTCCTTCTACCAGAACGAGACGCTGGGGGACCCCGCGGCGGCCCAGCGGGGGCTCGGGTTCAAGGCGGCGTTCGGGTCGGGCGAGGGGATAGAGGACTACATGAGGAGCGCTTCATGAAACGGATTTGCCCCCCCGAACGGAAGCAGGCCCCCCGCGGGGGGGGCCGCTAATCTATGCCATCGCTGGTGGACATCCGGCGCAAGATCAAGTCGGTCAAGGCGACCGAGCAGATCACCAAGGCCATGCAGATGGTGGCCGCGGCGCGCATGCGCCGGTCCCAGTCGGCGATCCTCTCGGCGCGCCCGTTCGCGGTGAAGATGGAGGAGCTGGTCAGGCATCTGGCGGACATCCAGGAGGAGAGCGTGGACCAGGATCTCAGCGAGGTCCATCCTTTCCTGGGCGGCCGGCGCCCGGCCGGCCGGCACGCGCTGGCGCTGGTGACCGGGGACAAGGGCCTCTGCGGGGCCTTCAACGCCAACCTCGTGCGCCGCGCCATCGAGTGGCTCAGGGCCCGTTCGGGGAGCACGGTCTTCCTGGCGGTGGTGGGGCGCAAGGGCCGGGATTTCGTGAGGAGGATCAAGGGGAGCGACATCGAGACGCTCACGGAGCTGGTGGGCATATTCCCCCGCGTGAACTACGCTCACGCGGAGCTCCTGGGGAAGGTCCTGATGGACGCGTTCCTGGAGCGGGGGCTCTCCGACGTGACCGTGATCTACAACGAGTTCAAGAGCGTCGCCCAGCAGCAGGTGGTCCAATGCGGGCTCCTGCCCATCCCGCCGCTGGAGCCCGGGCCCCAGCGGCGCTTCCAGGATTTCTCGTACGAGCCGGGCCGCCGGGAGCTGCTGGGCGCGCTGCTGCCGCGGTACGTCAAGGGCCAGCTCTATCGCATCCTCCTGGAGTCCCAGGCCGCGGAGCTCGCGGCCCGGATGAACGCCATGGACGCGGCGTCGAAGAACGCCAAGGAGCTGCGCGAGACGCTCAAGCTTGATCTCAACCGCCGGCGGCAAGCCGGCATCACGAGCGAGATCGCCGAGCTCGTGGGGGGAGCCGAGGCGCTGGTCTCATGAACGGAGGGAATATGACGAAGACGATGAAGGAGAAGCGCAAACACCCGCGGTTCCCCGTGGGCATCACGATGGACATCCGGGCCCATGGGCAGACCGTCGACACCTGCCGGGGGAGCATCATGGACCTTTCCGTGGGCGGCATGGCCTTCAAGACCAACGCGGCCCTCGAGCAGGGGATGACGATCTACCTCAAGATCAACATCCCCCTGGAGATCCGCGGCGAGGTCAGACACTCGAAGGGCTCGCTGACGGGCGGGATGCACCGCTACGGGGTGCGGTTCCACAAGATCGGCTTCATGACCCCGGACACGAACAAGCCGGAGCATTTCATCGCGGCCAAATTCCAAAAATAGAGACCCGCAAGGCGGGGACAGGGGAGACGGTCATGTCAACAGGACGAATCGTTCAAGTGATGGGCGCGGTGCTCGACGTCGAGTTCCCGTCCGGGCACCTGCCGGCGATCTACAACGCGCTCCGGATCAAGCTGAGCGGCGGCGGCCAGGGGGCCGGCGCCTCCGGGGGCAGCGGCGGGCAGGGCCAGGGCGAGGAGGAGGTGCTGGTCTGCGAGGTGGCCTCCCACCTGGGCGACAACGCGGTCCGGGCCGTCGCCATGGGGACGACGGAGGGCCTGACCCGGGGGATGGCGGTGGAGGACACCGGGGCCCCGATCACCGTTCCCGTGGGGCCCGCCTGCCTGGGTCGCCTCATCGACGTCCTGGGGCAGCCCAAGGACTACCGCGGCCCGATCGAGGCCAAGATGCGCATGCCCATCCACCGGTCCCCGCCCGCGCTGGCGGACCAGGTGACCACGCCGCAGATCTTCGAGACCGGCATCAAGGTGGTGGACCTCCTCGAGCCCTACATGAAGGGCGGCAAGGTCGGCCTGTTCGGCGGGGCCGGGGTGGGCAAGACCGTCATCATCATGGAGCTCATCAACAACGTGGCCAAGCAGCACGGCGGCGTCTCCGTCTTCGGGGGCGTCGGCGAGCGCAGCCGCGAGGGCAACGACCTGTGGCTCGAGATGCAGCACTCCAAGCTCTCCGACGGCAGCCCCGTCTTGTCCCGGACGGCGCTGGTCTACGGGCAGATGAACGAGCCGCCCGGAGCCCGGGCGCGCGTCGGGCTCTCCGCCCTGACCCAGGCCGAGTACTTCCGGGACGTCGAAGGGCAGGACGTCCTGCTCTTCATCGACAACGTCTTCCGCTACGTGCTGGCCAACTGCGAGGTCTCGGCCCTGCTCGGGCGCATGCCCTCGGCCGTGGGCTACCAGCCGACGCTGACCACCGAGATCGGCGCCCTGCAGGAGCGCATCACCTCGACGAAGAAGGGCTCGATCACGTCGATCCAGGCCATCTACGTCCCGGCCGACGACCTGACGGACCCCGGCGTGGCCACGACCTTCACCCACCTCGACGCCACCACCGTGCTCTCGCGCCAGCTCGTCGAGATCGGCATCTACCCGGCGGTGGACCCCCTGGACTCGACGTCGCGCATCCTCGACCCCAAGATCGTCGGCGACGAGCACTACGGGGTCGCGCGCACGGTGCAGAAGATCCTGCAGCGCTACCGCGACCTCCAGGACATCATCGCCATCCTCGGGATCGACGAGCTCTCCGACGACGACAAGCGGGTCGTCTCGCGCGCCCGCCGCATCCAGAAGTTCCTGTCGCAGCCGTTCTTCGTCGCGCAGCAGTTCACGGGCACGCCCGGCAAGTACGTCGCGCTCAAGGACACGATCGCCGGGTTCAAGGCGCTGACCGAGGGCAAGTTCGACCACCTGCCGGAGCAGGCGTTCCACATGGTCGGGGACATCGACGAGGCCGTGGCGAAAGCCGAAAAGCTCTGATGAAAAGGCGCTTGCCCCCCGAAAGGCGCGCCTCCCCCCGGGGGAGGCTCACGACATGAAGAAACTGCGCTTCGAGATGGTCACGCCGGAGGGCCCGGTGATCGAGTGCGACGCCGAGTTCGTGGCGCTGCCGGCGCACGAAGGCGAGATGGGCGTGCTCCCCGGCCACGCGCCGTTCCTCGTCCAGCTCGCCGCGGGGGGCGTCCGCGCCACCGTCAACGGCGACGTCGTCTTCTTCGCCGTGTCTGGGGGCTTCGGCGAGATCCGGGGGGACCGGGTCGCCATCTTCGTCGAGACGGCCGAGATGGCCGACGCGATCGACTCGGAGCGCGCCCAGCAGTCCCTCGAGAAGGCCAAGGCCCAGGCGCAGCGCCGCGGCGCCGATTCCCTGACGCTGGCCGAGGCCGAGGCCGCCATGCGCCGCGCTCAGGTGCGACTCAAGGTGGCCGGCCTGCGCAGGCCCTCGGGCGCGAGGACGCAGCGGCCGGGCCACGTGCCGTAGCCCTAACAATCAGCGGGCGCGGCTCGCGGCCGTCTGATAAGGACGCTGGCCCGTGGTCCCTATTGACCGGCCGTTATTTACAGTGTACACTATAAATGTGACGTTCGAATGGGATGGCAATAAGGCGGAACGTAACGCCGCCAAGCATGGCGTCAGCTTCAGGATGGCGGCGTTCGCTTTCGATGATCCTTACGCTTTGGTGCTGGAGGACGAGAAGCATTCCGCCCATGAGCGCAGGCAATGGCTTATTGGCGACTCCGGCGATGGCGTTTTGATCGTCGTCTTCACCATCCGCCCGCCGGGAGGAACCATCCGGATTGTCAGCGCGCGTCGAGCGAATCGCCGTGAAAGGAGCATGTATGAAGAGAGAAAAGGAGTTTGATTTTTCCAGAGCGCGCCGGGTGACGCCCCAGGAGACCGCATCTTTCCGAAAGGCCATCGAGGAGACTTTCCATGTGAAGCGCCCTTTGAGGGGGCGTCCGCCAAAGGGCCCGGAAAAATACCGGGATGTCCACATCCGGCTGCACCCCAAAGCCCTGCTATGGGCGCGCGCCCAGGCCAAGCAGCGCGGGATCGGCTACCAAACGGTCATCAACGAGATACTCCTGCACCACGCGATCTGATCAGCGCGTGCCGCAGGGCGCGCAGGAAGTCCGGAGGCGCGGGGTGCCTGGCTCAGTACGCGCGCGCGTACGGAGAGATGGGAATGTCGCGCATGCCGGATCCTCTTTTCCGGGGGAGATGATTTGCGCCTGGAATGAAACATCGCGCCGTCGCGGCGCGCATGGCCCAACGGCTCGCGCTGGCGCGAAGATCCGTCCGGGGGGGATTCTCCGTCGAGAAACGGCCCGTTGTCTCGCGAACAAATATCCCGAAGATTTCGCTTGACAAGATTTCGCGCGTTGTGATATTATGTACAGGTCAGGCCGAAAGGCCTGCGGCAACAACAAGTTGTCTGATTGCTCCCGGAAGGGAGGGGAGCAAGAGGGAACTTTCGCTCTTTGAAAATATTTGCGTGCGAACGAGCACCCTGCCCGCAGTGAGGCGCAGGCCGCAAGCGGCGCGGAACGCGGAGAGGGTGTTTAAGGACATCGGTGTGATGTCGAAGTATAGTTCGAGATTAGGTCAATTCATCCATTTGGGAGCAAATCGGAAGTACCTGCTTCTTAAGGCGGGGAAAACGACCAACCCTTTAATGGAGAGTTTGATCCTGGCTCAGAATTAACGCTGGCAGAGTGCATAACACATGCAAGTCGAGCGGGACACTTGTTGTAGCAATACAGTAGGTGTTTAGCGGCAGACGAGTGAGTAACACGTAAGAAACCTGCCTCCGAGCGGTGAATAACGTGCCGAAAGGCGCGCTAATACATCGTACGGTCTCCTGACGGCATCGTCGGGGGACGAAAGGCCCGCAAGGGTCGCTCGGAGAGGGTCTTGCGGTCCATCAGCTAGTTGGCGGGGTAACGGCCCACCAAGGCTATGACGGATACCCGGCCTGAAAGGGCGACCGGGCACGAAGGCACTGAGACACGGGCCTTACTCCTACGGGAGGCAGCAGTGGGGAATTTTGGACAATGGGCGAAAGCCTGATCCAGCAACTCTGCGTGAGGGACGAAGTCCTTCGGGATGTAAACCTCTTTTGTCTGGGACGAAAGCCCGCAAGGGTTTGACGGTACCAGGCGAATAAGCCACGGCTAACTACGTGCCAGCAGCCGCGGTAAGACGTAGGTGGCGAGCGTTATTCGGAATTACTAGGCGTAAAGCGAGTGTAGGCGGGTGCTTAAGTCCGTCGTGAAATCTCCCGGCCCAACTGGGAGGGGTCGATGGATACTGGGCGCCTAGAGTAGGGTAGGGGGCAGTGGAATTCCCGGTGTAGCGGTGAAATGCGTAGATATCGGGAGGAACACCTATGGCGAAAGCAGCTGCCTGGGCCCTTACTGACGCTGAGGCTCGAAAGCTAGGGGAGCAAACAGGATTAGATACCCTGGTAGTCCTAGCCGTAAACGATGCTGACTAGGTGTAGGAGGTATCGACCCCTCCTGTGCCGCCGCTAACGCATTAAGTCAGCCGCCTGGGGAGTACGGCCGCAAGGTTAAAACTCAAAGGAATTGACGGGGGCCCGCACAAGCGGTGGAGCATGTGGTTCAATTCGACGCTACGCGAAGAACCTTACCTGGGCTCGAAGTGCTGGAGTTGTACCCGGCGTGAAAGCGCCGGGGAACCGCAAGGTTGCCAGCATAGGTGCTGCATGGCTGTCGTCAGCTCGTGTCGTGAGATGTTGGGTTAAGTCCCGCAACGAGCGCAACCCCTGTCCCATGTTGCTACCCGCAAGGGAGGACTCTTGGGAGACTGCCGCGGATAACGTGGAGGAAGGTGGGGACGACGTCAAGTCATCATGGCCTTTATGTCCAGGGCTACACACGTGCCACAATGGCGCATACAGAGGGAGGCAAGACCGCAAGGTGGAGCAAATCCCTAAAATGCGCCTCAGTTCAGATCGTGGGCTGCAATTCGCCCACGTGAAGGTGGAATCGCTAGTAATCGCAGATCAGCAAGCTGCGGTGAATACGTTCCCGGGCCTTGTACACACCGCCCGTCACACCACGAAAGCTCATTGCAACAGAAGTCCCGGCTTGCCGGGCCCAAGTTGTGATGGGTGATTGGGGTGAAGTCGTAACAAGGTAGCCGTACGGGAACGTGCGGCTGGATCACCTCCTTATATTTCCCCTTTCTCACGAGAGAGGAAGAGTCGAACCCTCACTGGGATGCCCATTGGCTCGTATAACCGTCCGGGACTTTAGCGCCGCGCCTGAACCCGCCGGGTTGTTCCCGACGCAAGCAGGGGCCGTCCCGACAAAGGAAGTCACGCGAGCCGTAGCGGGCTCGTAGCTCAGGGGTAGAGCACACGCTTGATAAGCGTGGGGTCGGAGGTTCGAGACCTCCCGGGCCCAAGCGAGTTTGCCGCACCGGATCTTTTAGACGCGCCGTACGGATGGGCCCTTAGCTCAGCTGGCAGAGCGCCTGCTTTGCAAGCAGGAGGTCGGCGGTTCGACCCCGCCAGGGTCCACGGCGAGCGAACCGATTTTGGTTCTTTGACAATTAGAGGTCTTGACTCACACGGTCCGCGTAAGTCCCGAAGGGGGGGCGGGCCCGCGGGTCGGACCCACCAAGACACGGAAGTAAGTTAAGAACAAGTCAAGCGTCTCACAAAGTTGTAAAGGCAAATAGACCATGTGAAATCCGGGCCGTTAAGGCTCGGGTTGGATTGAAGAATATGGTCAAGCTACGAAGTGCATGTGGTGGATGCCTTGGCGTCGGAAGCCGAAGAAGGACGTGACAAGCTGCGATAAGCCCCGGGGAGCTGCAAATAAGCTTTGATCCGGGGATCTCCGAATCGGGAAACCGCAAGTACCGACGGATAAAGGCCTGGCCTTCGGGTCAGGAGATAGTCCGCCGGAGACAACCCAGGGAAGTGAAACATCTCAGTACCTGGAGGAGAAGAAATCAACCGAGATTCCCCTAGTAGTGGCGAGCGAACGGGGAATAGCCCAAACCGAAGCGACCTGTCGTTTCGGGGTTGTAGGGCCCATCCGGTTCAGAGCCGAGGAGTTACAAATCGGCGGATAGCAGAACGCGCCTGGAAAGGCCGACCATAGAGGGTGAAAGTCCCGTAAGCGAAATCCGGCCGACTCCTGATGGGTTCCTGAGTACCACCGGTCACGTGATAGCTGGTGGGAATCTGGGGGGACCACCCTCCAAGGCTAAATACTCTCCGACGACCGATAGTGAACCAGTACCGCGAGGGAAAGGCGAAAAGAACCCCTGACGGGGAGTGAAAAGAACCTGAAACCGCATGCATACAAGCTGTGGAAGGCCTATGGCGAGGCCGCCGCAAGGCGGCCGCGCAACGGCTGACCATGTGCCTCTTGGAGAATGATCCGGCGACTTAATGGGTCGAGCGAGGTTAAGAGCCTTGTTAACGCAAGGTTCGGAGCCGGAGCGAAAGCGAGTCCGAAAGGGCGATTAGTTCGATCCATTAGACCCGAAGCCAAGTGATCTAACCCTGGCCAGGGTGAAGGTGGGGTAAAACCCACTGAAGGCCCGAAGTGTTAACCGTTGAAAAGGTTCTACATGAGCTGGGTATAGGGGTGAAAGGCTAATCGAACTTGGTGATAGCTGGTTCTCCCCGAAATAGCTTTAGGGCTAGCGTCGGGCGTTAAACAGCGGGGGTAGAGCACTGGTAGATGTAGGGGAGGCAACCCCTCTTCCGAAATCTGTCAAACTCCGAATACCGTTGTGAATTGCCCGGCAGTCAGTTCGTGAGGGATAAGCTTCACGTGCAAAAGGGAAACAGCCCGGACCGTCGATTAAGGTCCCAAAGTGCGTGCTAAGTGGCAAAGGATGTGGATCTACATAAACAGCTAGGAGGTTGGCTTAGAAGCAGCCATCCTTCAAAGAGTGCGTAACAGCTCACTAGTCTAGTGGATCCGCGCCGAAAATGACGCGGGGCTAAGCACGCCACCGAATTCGCGGCTGCGCCTCTCCTTCGGGAGGGGTGCGGGGTAGGGGAGCGTTCATAGTGCAATGAAGGCATACCGTAAGGAGTGCTGGAGCGCTATGAAGTGAGAATGTCGGAATAAGTAGCGATAAACGAGGTGAGAATCCTCGTCGCCGAAAGCCTAAGGGTTCCTTGAGCAACGTTCGTCGGCTCAGGGTTAGTCGGTCCTAAGCCGAGGCCGAAAGGCGTAGGTGAAAGGGCATCCGGTTAAAATTCCGGAACTGGCGTCGTTCCGTTAACCTAAGGGGTGACGCAGAAAGGTAAGCCTACCGGGTAAAGGTTGTCCCGGGCTAAGGTCGTAGGGGTGCTCCTCCAGGAAAATCCGGAGGGGCGTTAACCCGAAAGCCGAACGCGACTGCGGGGAGACCCGTGGGAAGTGGCCCAACTCCGCTGCCAAGAAAACCCCCGTAGATTGGGGCGATGCCAACCGTACCGTAATCCGACACAGGTGGGCGGGCAGAGAATGCTAAGGCGCGCGAGTGAGACTAGGTCAAGGAACTAGGCAAAACAACCCCGTAACTTCGGAAGAAGGGGTGCCCCCGGGGAGACCCGGGGGCCGCAGTGAAATGGGCACCGTGACTGTTTAACAAAAACACAGGACTCTGCTGAAATCGCAAGATGATGCATAGGGTCTGACTCCTGCCCGGTGCTGGAAGGTCAAGGGGAGAGGTTAGCCGCAAGGCGAAGCCTTGAACTCAAGCCCCAGTAAACGGCGGCGGTAACTATAACCGTCCTAAGGTAGCGAAATTCCTTGTCGGGTAAGTTCCGACCTGCACGAATGGAGTAACAAAGGTGCCGCTGTCTCGACCTAGTGCTCGGCGAAATTGTGGTGCCAGTGAAGACGCTGGCTGCGCGTGGTTAGACGAAAAGACCCCGTGGAGCTTTACTGCAACTTGGTATTGTGTTATGGCTCTGAATGCGTAGGATAGGTGGGAGCCTTTGAGCCTCGGCTTGTGGGCCGGGGGGAGGCAACAGTGAAATACCACCCTTTCGGGACCGTGACCCTAACACTTGGCCGTAATCCGGCCGGTGGACATTGCCAGGCGGGCAGTTTGACTGGGGCGGTCGCCTCCTAAAGAGTAACGGAGGCGTCCAAAGGTTCCCTCAGGGCGAATAGCAATCGCCTAACGAGTGCAAGGGCAGAAGGGAGCTCGATTGTGAGGCCTACAAGCCGAACAGGGACGAAAGTCGGGCCTAGTGATCCGGTGGTACCTCGTGGGAGGGCCATCGCTCAACGGATAAAAGCTACCCCGGGGATAACAGGCTGATCGCATCCAAGAGTTCACATCGACGATGCGGTTTGGCACCTCAACATATGGGGTGGGTCTACAGCAATGTATGACCGAGTACCGGCTCATAACGGTGGAGCCCAAACGTAAAGACGAGGGTAATACCGTGGGAAGTCTAACCGAGGAACAAGAGGCTATCATCGAGGATGGATGATGGCAGCAAGAGCCATAGGGCTCTGTATCTCAACACGCAGCAGTTCGAGCGAGTCGAACAGGAAAGGCTCATCGGACTGCTCAGGGAGCAGTGGGGCATTCAAAGTGCGTTGAATCGCGACAAGCAGTATCTCCGCATCAGGATCGCGGTGGAGAGCGTCGCGCGGTTCAGGCAACTCGTCGAGCCCTTCATGCTTGCGCCGTTGATGTACAAGTTCCCGGGATGACCCCGTAACGACTGATCCCGAAAGGGAGAGATGGCGGTCCGCAAGACGCCATAACACGCCGGCCCCTGCCAATGGCAGGGTGAAGGTATAGTCTGGTCTCAGGCGAAGAGTCTGAGGAATCCGCGATGTCGGCTCATCACATCCTCCCGCTGGAGCAGGTGGGAAGGGTTGGGCTGTTCGCCCATTAAAGTGGTACGTGAGCTGGGTTCAGTACGTCGTGAGACAGTAGAGATCTGCTGTCTATAAACTTGGCTGTATGCTGGAAAATCTGAGTATCCCAAAGTACGATGGAACTTTTTTGGGTTCCAATCGTAATAATCTTAAGGGTGCAGACAACCAGCAGGTAACCGAGGAAGACGATGCTGAGCGCCGACTATGTTAGAGGCTTCGTGGACGGAGAGGGGTGCTTCTACATCCTCAACTCGAAGCGCGTCGCGTGCGAGTTCCAGGCAAGTCAGAAGAATCGGCTGATCCTGGAGGAGATGCGCGACACCTTCGGATGCGGATACGTGAAGCCCAAGTACGACAAGGCCGGAACTTATGTGTATCTGGTCAAGAGCGTACGAGACCTCGCCGAAAAGGTGGTCCCCTTTTTCAGGGAACACCCTCTGATGGTCAAGAAAGACCAGTTCCAGAGATTCGCGGAAGCCGTGGAAATTCAACGGTCGAAGGCGCATCTGACCGTGGAAGACCGGCGCAGGATTGCAGAGTTGAAATCGGGAACCTCAGAGACTATACGCCAAGCCCCGGCGAAGGCCGGGTGAAGATATAGTCCGAGCTGCATGGCGACGTGCAGAGCCCGGCGGAAACGCCCGGGACGCCCGAAAGGGTCAGTACCGAACGCAGAGTGCGTTTGGGAAGCAACAGAATGACGGTCTCTATCTACCATGCGCGCAGGAAGCTTGAGAGGAGTTGGCCACAGTACGAGAGGACCTGGCTGAACGAACCTCCTGTGTCCCAGTTGTCCTGCCAAGGGCAGCGCTGGGTAGCGGTGTTCGGTAGGGATAAACGCTGAAAGCATCTAAGCGTGAAACCCGCCTCAAGATAAGGCTTCCCCGCCCGTAAGGGCGCTAAAGGACCCCGGAAGACTACCGGGTTGATAGGCCGGGAGTGTAAGCCTGGCAACAGGTTCAGCGAACCGGTACTAATCGTCCGTGCGGCTTGGCCATATTCTTCAATCTTCGACGCGTGATTTGTTCTTGCAGCGCAACCGTTATTTGTGCTAGGATAGCGGGTCGGGAGCGATCGGAGTTCGCCGCGGTATTGCCGCGACGATGATGGAGCCGGTCAATACGGGCCCATCCAGCCATACTCCCTCCTGAACAAGGACTGGAAGCGCTTGAGGAGTCAATGAGGCCGGTGATAATTCCGGCAGGGAAACACCCGTTCCCATTCCGAACACGGCAGTTAAGCCTGTCAGGGCCGATGGTACTAACGCCCAATTCGGCGTTGGGAGAGTAGGTCGTTGCCGGCCTCATTGACTCCTTGAGCGCGCAGAAAAAACTGTCATACGGTGGTGATTTCATGAAGCGGGGACTCTTTTCCCTGGGCGTATTCTTTTTGTCTATCGCGCCGGCGCGGGCGAACTTGGTCGGTTCGCCGCGCCAGATGTCCGAGAAGACCTGTGACGTCCAGGCCTACTATCAGGGCGTCCAGGCGCAGGGCCTGAATTTCGCGTTGGCGGGCGCGGGAAACGTGGCCGGAGAGGGCAAGGGCGGGGCAGGGATGGTCAAGCTCGTTTATCAGCCGTATGAGAGCGTGCAGTATTACGCGGCTTTCGGCCTCGGGGACTACACCCTCAGCGTGGACTCCGTCAGCCGGACCAACGTGCTGACGGGCGAGCAGCTCGGCCAGCTCTACCAGCTCGGCCTCAAAGCCGTGCTTTGGCCCGATACCGTGGCGGCCCCTGGGCTGGCCACGGACCTCAGCTTCGGCTGGCAGAAGTACTGGTTCAACGAGTCCCGGCCCGCGCGCGATTCCGCTGAAGGCCAGATAGACGGGCAGCTCAATATCCTGCAGACCCAGCTGGCCGTGGAGACGGGGCATCTCTTCAAGCCGAAGGATTGGCGGGTGGGCGTGGAGCCGTATGGAGGAGTGAAGTGGCTGCGTCTGCAGTCTTGGCTCAAAGATCGCCAGGGAGGGGGACGGGCGGGCGGCATCAAGGATACGGTGACGCCGTTTTTGGGCGTCCACCTGCAGGTGTACGAGAAGGAGGGTCTGTTCGCGGAGGCATCGTTCATCAACGGCTGGCAGTATGGAGCGGGATTGATCGTCCGATTCAAATAACGTCATGAAACTAACTAAAGACGAGAAGAAAGAAGATTCCAAGAAGCTGTCGGAAACCCTCCGGGGGTCTCCCTTTATTTATTTCACCGCCTACAAGGGCCTGAAGTTCCAGGAGCTGGCCAGCCTGCGCTCGAAGCTCAAGAGCCACCGGTGCAGCTACAAGATCGTCAAGAATTCCCAGCTCGCCCACGCCCTCAAGCAGGCCGGCATCGAGGGCGTGGACGCCAAGCTCCTGGACGGGCCGAACGCGGTCCTCCTCGCGAGAGGGGACGACCCGGTCGGGCCCGCCAAGGTCCTTGCGCAGTTCGCGAAGGAGTTCCCGGCGCTCAAGATCAAGGCCGGCTTCGTGGATGCGCAGTGGCTGGCGCCGGCCGACTGCGAGAGGCTCTCGAAGCTCGGCACCAAGCAGGAGCTCGTGGGCAGGGTCGCCTGCGTGCTCTATTCGACATTGAGCCAGAGCGCCGCGGTGCTGGCCGCGCCGATCAGGGATTTTGCGCTGGTCCTCAAGGCGTTGGAGGAAAAGAAGAAGTCCGCGCAGGCGGCCGCGTAAAGCCGCCGGTAGTCCCAGCAAGGGGATAAACCCCCGGGAGACCGGGGGGCTACCACAAAAAGGAGACAAGGATGGCGACTGCGACGAAGCTGAGCAAAGAGGAGATCGTGGAGATGATCTCCGGCATGACCGTTCTCGAACTTTCCGACCTCGTGAAGGCGATCGAGGAGAAGTTCGGCGTGAAAGCGGCCGCGGCTATGCCGATGGCCATGGCGGGCGCCCCTGCCGGAGCGGCCCCCGCGGCCGAGGCCGAGGAGAAGCTGGAGTACGCTGTGGTGCTGGCCGCCGCCGGCGACAAGAAGATCCAGGTCATCAAGGTGGTGCGCGAGCTGACGGGACTGGGCCTGAAGGAAGCCAAGGACCTCGTCGAGGGCGCGCCGAAGACCGTCAAGGAAGGCGTTCCGAAAGCGCAGGCGGAGGAGTGGAAGAAAAAGCTCATCGACCAAGGGGCGAGCGTCGAATTGAAGTAGCCGCGCGCCGAACCAGACACTCATGCCCGGCGCGAAGGCCGGGCATGAGTGCGGGTGTTTCGAGGGATGGAGCCGGGATACGGAAGGCTGTGAGGAAACCGGTAGGGCAGAGGGACGAATGAATCAGATCAAATTCTCGAAGATTCCGCAGGCCCTGGAGATGCCGGACCTGCTCGAGATGCAGAAGCGTTCGTTCAAAGACTTCCTGCAGGAGGACGTTGCGCCGGCCGAGCGCAAGCTGATGGGCATCCAGGCGGCGTTCATGGACGTCTTCCCGATCGAGTCCGCGGACTGCAGCATGGTGCTCGACTTCGTCCGCTACAGGCTCTGCCCGACCCGCTACGCCACGGCCGAGGAGGCGCGCGCGCACGACGCGACCTACGCGACCTCGCTGAAGGCCATCCTCCGGCTCTCCTCCCGCCAGCCCTCCGGCAAGCTCAAGCAGATCGTCGAGCAGGAGGTCAACCTTTGCGACATCCCGCTGATGACGGAGAACGCCTCCTTCATCATCAACGGGGCCGAGCGCGTCGTCGTCAGCCAGCTGCACCGCTCCCCAGGCATCGTCTTCGAGGAAGACGAGGAAAAGAAGATCTCCTCCATCGGCCGCAGGCTTTACTTCGCCCGCATCATCCCCTACCGCGGGGCCTGGGTCGAGTTCGAGTTCGACCTCAACAACGCCCTTTACGTCCGCGTGGACCGCAAGAAGAAGTTCCCCGCGACCTCGTTCCTGCGCGCCTGCGGGATCGAGACCGACGCCGAGCTGCTGCAGATCTTCTACCCCTGCGAGGACGCGAAAGTCTCGCCCGAGACGGCGGACCAGCTCCTGCGGCGCATCTGCGCCGAGGACGTGGTTGACAAGGGAAGCGGGGAGGTCCTGCTCGAGACCAAGCACCCCGTCACCCATGAGTCGATCAAGAGGATGCTGGAGAAGGGGATCGCGAAGGTCAAGCTGATCGTCGGCAACCCCGAGAAGGACAACCCGTCGGTCTGGGAGACCCTGCGCAAGGACCCCTACAAGAGCGCGAAAGAGGCGCAGCAGGAGATCTACAAGAAGCTGCGCGGGCAGGAGTTCATCGTGCCGGGCCAGGCGGAGCAGTACCTCGACAACCTCCTCTTCAAGAACCTCCGCAAGTACGACCTCTCCCACGTCGGGCGCTACAAGATCCAGAAGAAATTGGGGCCCCTCTTCAGCCGGATGGCGGACCGCAAGGACATGCACTTCGAGGTCCCCTCCGAGCGGCGCCGGACATTGACGGTTGAGGACCTGGTCGTCACGATGCAGTACATCATCCTGCTCAACAGCGGGGACACGTCCTATTCCTACGGCGACAGGACGATCAAGATCGAGATCGACGACATCGACCATCTCGGCAACCGACGCGTCCGGGGCGTGGGCGAGCTGCTGGAGAACCAGATCCGAGTCGGCCTCTCCCAGATGTCCCGGGTCATCCGGGACAGGATGAGCGTGCAGGATAAGTCTGGCATCACCCCGAGGCAGCTGATGAACACGGCGCCGCTGGTGGGCATCCTGCGCAAATTCTTCGGCACCTCCCAGCTCTCCCAGTTCATGGACCAGATCAACCCCCTGGCGGAGCTGACGCACAAGAGGCGCCTCTCCGCCCTGGGCCCCGGGGGCCTCAACCGCAAGAGGGCCGGCTTCGAGGTGCGCGACGTCCACCACACCCATTACGGCCGCATCTGCCCGATCGAGACGCCGGAGGGGCCGAACATCGGCCTCATCACTTCGCTCGCGTGCCTCGCCCGCGTCAACCGCTACGGCCTCATCGAATCGCCCTATCGCAAGGCGCACAAGGGGAAGATGACCGGGGACGTCGAATACCTGGCGGCCGACATCGAGGACGAGCACATGATCGCGCAGGCGAACACGCCCCTGGAAGGCGACAAGATCGTCGCCGATCTGGTCGCCTGCCGCCGCCGGGGGGATTTCCCGCAGTCGGAGCCGCAGAAGGTCGACTACATGGACGTCTCGCCGCTGCAGATCGTGTCGGTGTCCGCGGCCCTGATCCCCTTCCTGGAGCACGACGACGCCAACCGGGCCCTGATGGGCTCGAACATGCAGCGCCAGTCCGTTCCTCTGCTCGTCACGGAGCCGCCGCTGGTCGCGACCGGCATCGAGGGCCGCGTCGCTCAGGACTCCGGGGCCTGCCTGAAGGCGAGCCGGCCGTGCCGCGTCATCTTCTCGACCGGCGACATCATCGCCGTCGTGGCGGACGGCGCCAAAGACGAGACCGACATCTATCCGCTCAAGAAGTACCAGCGCTCGAACCAGGACACCTGCGTCACGCAGGTGCCCATGGTCAGCAACGGGCAGCACGTCTTAAAGGGCGACGTGCTCGCGGACGGGCCCGCGACGAACCAGGGCCAGCTCGCGCTCGGCAAGAACCTGCTCGTGGGCTTCATGCCTTGGGAGGGGTACAATTTCGAGGACGCCATACTCGTATCGGAGAAGGTCGTCCAGAACGACGTCTTCACCTCCATCCACATCTCCGAATTCGCAATCGAGGCCCGCGACACCAAGCTCGGCCCGGAGGAGATCACGAGGGATATCCCCAACGTCAGCGCCGACGCGCTGGAATACCTCGACGAGAACGGCATCGTCATACCGTCCACGAACGTGCGGCCGGGCGATATCCTCGTGGGCAAGGTCGCACCGAAGGGCGAGCAGCAGCTGACCCCCGAGGAGCGGCTGCTGAAAGTCATCTTCGGCAAGAAGGCCGAAGACGTCCAGGACGCCTCCCTGCGGGTCCCGCCCGGGGTGACCGGCAAGGTCATCGGGGTCCGCATCTTCGTGCGCCGAGAGAAGCTCTCGAAGGCGGACGAGAAGAAGCGCGCGCAGGATGTCGAGGACAAGCTCGAGAGCGCGCTGAAGGCCCTCAAGCAGTACAAGGCGGAGCAGGACGTCGAGTCGAAGGGCCGCCGCAAGGAGGAGGAGCGGCTCTCGCACTTTTTCAAGCTGATGGAGAGGAAGCTGCGCGAGGACGCCGCGCGCGAGAAGGAGAACCTGAAGCAGGGCGACGAACTGCCGGTGACCGTGAACAAGGTCGTCAAGGCCTACGTCGCCTCCAAGAGGAAGCTCCAGGCCGGCGACAAGCTGGCCGGCCGGCACGGCAACAAGGGCGTCGTGGCGAAGATCCTGCCCGTGGAGGACATGCCCTTCCTGCCGGGCGGCACGCCCTTAGACCTCGTGCTCTCGCCGCTCGGGGTCCCCTCGCGCATGAACGTCGGGCAGCTGCTCGAGATGATGCTGGGCTGGGCCTCGCACACCCTGGAGGTGCAGGCCGTCTGCCCCGTGTTCGACGGCGCCAAGGAACTCGAGATCTACGACCGCATCAAGAAGGCCAAGGCCAAGCTGCGGGAGCGGGGCATCCCGGAGAAGTACATGCCCACCGACGATTGCCGCATCACGCTCTTCGACGGGCGCACCGGGCAGCCGTTCGCCGAGAAGGTTTCCGTCGGCTATATGTACATCATGAAGCTGATCCACTTAGTCGAGGACAAGATCCACGCCCGCTCGACCGGCCCCTACAGCCTGATCACCCGGCAGCCTCTGGGGGGCAAGGCCCAGTTCGGCGGACAGCGCTTCGGCGAAATGGAAGTGTGGGCCGTCGAGGGCTACGGGGCGGCCTACGCGCTGCAGGAGTTCTTGACGGTGAAGTCGGACGACGTGACGGGGCGGACGAAAATGTACGAGGCGATCATCAAGGGCGAGCCGCCGCAGGCTCCGGGCACGCCGGAGTCGTTTAAAGTGCTGATCAAGGAGCTGCAGGCCCTTGGGATGAACGTCGAACTGCTCAAGCTCGGGCGGGAAGGAAAGGCCGCCGCGAGCGAGACGAAGTCGGTCGAGAAGGTGGAGGCGGCTGGATGACCACCCACAACCTGGCGATCGCGGAACGCAAGCTTTTCGGCGGCGGAAAGAAGAAGAAGGATGTCGGGCTCGACTTCCAGAATTTCGACGCCATCCGGCTTTCCTTGGCCAGCCCCGAGCAGATCCGCAACTGGTCCTTCGGCGAGGTCAAGAAGCCGGAGACGATCAACTACCGGACCCTGAAGCCCGAGCGCGACGGCCTCTTCTGCGAGCGGATCTTCGGGCCCGCGCGGGACTTCGAGTGCGCGTGCGGCAAGTACCGCTGGATAAAATTCAAGGGCATCGTCTGCGACCGCTGCGGGGTCGAGGTGACCGAGTCGAAGGTCCGGCGCGAGCGGATGGGCCATATCGAGCTGGCCGTTCCGGTCGCCCATATTTGGTTCCTCAAGAAGACCCCCTCCCGCATCGGCATCGTCCTGAACATGAAGACGGCGGACCTCGAGCGGGTGATCTACTACGCGATGTACGTGGTCCTCGATGAGCTCGCCGACGCGAACGGCCGCGCCGTGTTGCGCCAGACCGATCTCCTCAGCGAGGAGGAGATGCAGAAGGCTCGGACGGAGTACGGCTCGAAGCTCAAGCTCGGCATCGGCGCCGGCGCGATCCGCGACCTTCTTAAGAAGATCGACACCAAGAAGGAGACCGCGGCGATGCACAAGCAGATCGCGACCACACACTCCGAGGCCGAGCGGGCGCGTCTGGTCAGGCGCCTGCGTCTCTTGGAGAGCTTCGCGGAATCCAGGACCCAGCCGGAGTGGATGGTCATGACCGTGCTGCCGGTCATCCCTCCCGAGCTTCGGCCGCTCGTCCCGCTGGAGGGAGGCCGCTTCGCGACCTCGGACTTGAACGATCTCTACCGCCGGATCATCAACCGAAACAACCGCCTCAAGCACATCGAGGCCCTCCGTGCGCCGGAAGTGATGATCTACAACGAGAAGAGGCTGCTCCAGGAAGCGGTGGATGCGCTCATTGAGAACGGGGCGAGAGGCAAGGTGGTCATCGGCGCCGGGAACCGGCCGCTGAAGTCGCTTTCGGACATCCTCAAGGGCAAGCAGGGCCGCTTCCGGCAGAACCTGCTCGGCAAGCGCGTGGACTACTCCGGCCGCTCCGTCATCGTGGTCGGGCCGAACCTGAAGCTGCACCAGTGCGGGCTGCCGAAGGAGATGGCGCTCGAGCTGTTCAAGCCGTTCATCATCCGCGAGTTGATGAAGCACGACAACCTGACGCTGAAAGCCGCCAAGAGGATGTTCGAGCGCGTCAAGCCGGAAATCTGGGACATCCTCGAGCAGGTCACCAGGAAGCATCCGGTCATGCTCAACCGCGCGCCGACCCTGCACCGGCTCGGCATCCAGGCTTTCGAGCCCGTGCTCATCGAGGGCAAGAGCATCCAGCTGCACCCGCTCACCTGCGCGGCCTTCAACGCGGACTTCGACGGCGACCAGATGGCCGTGCACGTTCCCCTGTCGCAGGAGGCCCAGCTGGAGGCCCGGCTCTTGATGATGGCATCCAACAACATCATGTCTCCGGCTTCCGGCAAGCCCATCGCGACCCCGTCGCACGACATGGTCCTGGGGATTCACTATCTCACCAAGGAGAAGCCGGGGGCCGTCGGGGAGGGGAAGGTCTTCACGGACCGCGGCGAGGTGATCACCGCCTGGCAATGCGGCAAGATCGATATTCATGCGCGCATCAAGATCCAGGAGTTCGAGGGCTTCGGCAGCGAGCTCAAGCGCATCGGGCTCATCGAAGGCCCCGCCTTCAAGAAGGAGGGGGGCGCCGGTAAATTCGTCTGGGCCCCCGATGACTGCACCACGGTCGGAAGGGTGATCTTCAACGAGATCATGCCGACGGACGAGAAGGGACAGCCGAAGCTCGGCTACTTCAACAAGCCGATGGGCAAGAAGGAGCTCCAGCAGCTCGTTGAGCGCTGCTACAAGGAGCTGGGCCATTTCGAGACCGTGAAGGTGCTCGATTCGCTCAAGAGTTTGGGATTCAAGATGGCGACTCTGGCCGGCCTGTCCATCTCGGTCTCGGACATGAAAATCCCGCCGATCAAGGAGAGGGAGATCGCCAAGGCCCGGCAGGAGGTCAAGGAGATCGAGAAGCAGTCGAAGATCGGGGTCATCACCGAATCGGAGCGATACAACAAGATCATCGACATCTGGACGCACGTGACTGACCGGATCTCGGACGTGATGTTCGACGAGATGAAGAAGGAGGAAAAGCTGGACTACAAGCCGGGCCATTCCCGCTTCAACTCGATCTACCTGATGGCGATGTCCGGCGCCCGCGGCAGCCGCCAGCAGGTGAGGCAGCTCGCCGGCATGCGCGGCCTCATGGCGAAACCGCAGAAGAAGCTGACCGGCGGAGTCGGCGAGATCATCGAAAACCCGATCTTGTCGAACTTCCGGGAAGGCCTGACCGTGCTGGAGTATTTCATCTCGACCCACGGCGGCCGCAAAGGCCTGGCCGATACCGCCTTGAAGACCGCGGACGCCGGATACCTGACCCGGCGCCTGGTCGACGTGGCGCACGACCTGGTCGTCACGGAAATCGACTGCGGAACGATCAACGGCATCCGGGTCGGCGCCCTGACTTCCGGCGACGAGGTGATCGAGCCCATCGAGGAGCGCCTGCTGGGCCGCGTGGTCTTAGACGAGGTCGTCTGCCTGCTGCCGTGCCCGAAGGGAAAGCTCATCGAGGAGGTCGTGGCCAAGCCCGGCGATATCCTCACCGCCGAGCACGTGGCGAGGATCAAGAAGAGCGGCCCGGAGCACGTCCGCGTGCGCTCTGTCCTGACCTGCGAGACCTCCAACGGCGTCTGCGCGCAATGCTACGGGATGAACAACGCCACCGGACGGATGGTGGAGGAGGGGGAGGCCGTCGGCATCATCGCGGCGCAGTCGATCGGCGAGCCGGGAACGCAGCTGACCCTGCGCACCTTCCATATCGGCGGCACCGCCTCGCGCGTCGTCAAGCGCTCACACGCGCTCTCCGACTTTTCCGGCAAGATCGTCTTCCGGGTGAGCGGCTGGGATTCGGAGGACGCGAAGAAGAAGCCCAAGAACTACGAATTCAAGACCCTGAAGAACCGCTCCGGCGAGATCATCTGCGTCTCGCGCAACGGCGTCATCCACGTTGCGGACGCGAAAGACGAAAGGAAGATCCTGGGAGAATACGAGATCCCCTTCGGCAGCCGGCTGAAGGTCAAGGAAGGGGAGATCCTCCATGTGACGCCGGAGCAGAGGGAGAAGAAGCAGGGCCAGGCCCTCGCCGAGTGGGACCCCTACGCGCTGCCGATCATCACCGAGCACGAGGGGAAAATCTCGCTTCGGGACGTCAAGGAAGGCGTGACTCTGCACGAGGAACGCAACCGGGTCACCGGCATCATCGAGCGGAAGATCATCGAGCACCGGGTGGAGAAGGTCAACCCGCGCATCATCGTCGAGAAGCACGGCAAGGAGGTCGCCTCCTACCCGCTGCCGATCGACACGACCCTGCATGTGGACAACGAGCAGGAAGTGCGGCCCGGCGACGTCCTCGCGAAGATCCCCCAGGAGATTACGAAGACCAAGGACATCACGGGAGGCCTTCCGCGGGTTTCCGAGCTCTTCGAGGCCCGCAAGCCCAAGTCCGGCGCGATCATCTCCGAGATCGAGGGGACCGTCTCCCTGGAAACCACCCAGAAAGGGGCCAGCAAGATCACGGTCAGGGACGAGGAGACCGACATTTCCCGGGATTATCTCATCCCGCAGGGCAAGCACCTCGTCGTCTATGAGGGCGACCGCGTGGGGGTCGGCGAGCCGCTGACCGACGGCGCCATCAACCCGCACGACATCCTGCACATCAAGGGCGTCAAAGATGTGCAGGAATATCTGCTCAACGCCATCCAGGAGGTCTACCGTCTGCAGGGCGTGACGGTCTCGGATAGGCACATCGAATGCATCGTGCGCCAGATGCTGCAGAACGTCAAGATCATCGACTCGGGCGACACGGGCTTCTTGAAGGGAGAGATCGTCAACCGCTTCGTCTTCTCCCGGGAGAACGCCCAGATCGCCAAGAAAGGCGGCCAAGAGGCCCAGGCGGAGCCGATCCTGCTGGGCATCACCAAGGCGGCCCTCGCCTCGAGCTCCTTCATCTCGGCGGCGAGCTTCCAGGAGACGACGCGCGTACTGACCGAAGCCGCCACTACGTCGAAGGTCGATTACCTCAAAGGCCTCAAAGAAAACGTCATCATCGGCCACATGATCCCGGCCGGCACGGGCCTGCAGGCCCGGCTGAGGGAATCGAAGGCCAAAACGAGCGAGAAATAGGAACCTATGCCGACGATCAACCAGCTTATACGCATCGGGCGCAGAGCGCTTGCGAACCGAACGAAGGCCCCCGCTTTGCGGTCGTGTCCGCAGCGCCGAGGGGTCTGCACCCGCGTCTACACGACGACGCCGAAGAAGCCGAACTCCGCGCTGCGGAAGGTCGCCCGAGTCAAGCTCACCGCGGGCCAGGAGATCACGGGCTACATCCCCGGGGTTGGGCACAACCTGCAGGAGCACTCGATCGTGCTGATCCGGGGCGGCCGCGTAAAGGACCTGCCCGGCGTGCGCTATCACATCATCCGCGGGGTGCTGGACACGGCCGGCGTCGACGGCCGCAAGCAGGGGCGCTCGAAATACGGGGCTAAGCGGCCCAAGGTCACCGAGGTGAAATCATAACATGCCGAGAAAAGGACTCAGGCCCAGGGATCGCAGGGGATTCCCCCCGCCCGACCATAAATACAACTCCGTGCTCATCTCCAGATTCGTCAACAAGCTGAATTTCCGGGGGCAGAAGCTGACGGCCGAGAAGGTGTTCTACGGCGCGATGGACCTCCTGAAGGAGCGCGGCAATGAGGACCCCCTCTCCGCCTTCACGCAGGCGATCGAGAATATCCGGCCGCTTTTGGAGGTTCGTTCCCGGCGCGTCGGCGGCGCGACCTACCAGGTCCCGAGCGAAGTCCGGCCCGTCCGGTCATACTCCGTCGCCATGCGCTGGCTGATCAACGCGGCGCGGGAGAAGGGCGGCCGGTCCATGGCCCAGCGGCTCGCCGACGAGATCGGGCTCGCGATGAAGAAAGAGGGCGCGGCCATGAAGAAGCGCGAAGACACGCACAAGATGGCCGAGGCCAACCGCGCGTTCGCGCATTACCGGTGGTAGATATTTGAAATGAACTTAAAGCCGCACAAACGCTCAGCCTTTTGGGTTGCACTGGCCCTGACAGGCCTTTGCGCGGGCGTCTTTTTGCTTGGGGTTCATCAGGTCGTGGTTGGGAAGGAGTGCAAATCCTGCCTCCGGAATGAGATTGTTGTCGGTGGCAAATGCCAGGCATGCCCCAAGGGACAGGAAAAGGTCGGAAATGCGTGCAAGGCCCCGACAAAATGCACGGGCGATAAGGTGTCAGACGGAAAAGGCGGCTGCGTCTCTTGTCCCAAGGGGCAGGTAGTCAAGGATGGGAAATGCGCTCCTTGCGGAAAGGGACAGATTGTGGTCGGGAACGCATGTAAGCCGAGTTGCGACGGCAAGGCATTCGATTCTACGAAGACGTGCTGTTTTGCCGACACAACCCTCTCGCTGAATCCCGACAAGAGTTGTCCGAAGATGCGGCTGTCCGAAGAACAGGTGCGGCAGATCAGGAAGAAGGTAGCGCAGGAAGCCCTGAGCCGCAGGGATTCCACTGAGTGGAGGAGAGGGAGAGTCAGACCTCCATTCAAGTCGGATGCAGAC